>NZ_BONZ01000020.1 GCF_016862975.1 Rugosimonospora africana | reverse complement strand
CCCCCGCCGGTTCCCGCCCCGCGCACCGCTGACCCACGCACCGCTGACCCGCGCGCGGCCACAGCGCGCCCCGCCCCCCACCCCGCCGCCCCGCGAACCCGTGATCTGCCGGTTCCGGACGGGCCGGCGCCGCTCGACCCGGCACCGGTCGAGTCGGCGCCGGTCATCCCGGCGGGCGTCCCCGGAACCGCGACCGGGGCCGCCACCGGTGCGCGGCCGGACGCCGCGACGGCGACGCTCGACCCGGCCGACTGGCCAGGAATCCGCGAGCGCCTGGTCCGCGCCATCCTCGCCAGCGCCACCCCGGAACGCGTCGACCGGCTGTTTCCCGGCGACATCGAGCAGTTCCGGCTCGGCGGCCTGGGGCTGGCCTACGGCGCGGCCGGCGTGCTGTACGCGCTGTCAGTCACCGGAGCCGGCCGCTGCCCGGAGCACGAGGAGTGGCTGCTGCGCCAGGTCAAACAGCCGCCGCAGGGCACCATGATGGGCCTGTACGACGGCCTGCACGGGGTGGCGTTCGCGCTGGACCACCTCGGGTACCGGGCGGAAGCGCTCGACACGCTGGACATGTGCCTCGGCGACGGGTGGGAGAGCCTGGGGCTCGACCTGTTCGGCGGGCTGTCCGGGATCGGGCTCAACCTGGCCCACCTCGCCGACCGCACCGGCGACTCCGCCCTGCGCGACGCCGCCGACCGGGCCGTCGCGCTGGTCGCCGAGCGGCTGGGCGAGGAGGACTCGGTCGGCGAGACCAGCGGCCTCGACCAGCCGTACGCGGGCCTGCTGCGCGGCTCGTCCGGCCCGGCGCTGCTGCTGATCGGCGCGTACGACCGCACCGGCGACCGGGCGTACCTCGACCGGGCCGCCGTGGCGCTGCGCCAGGACCTGCGCCGGTGCGTGCTCCGGGACAACGGCGTCCTGGAGGTCAACGAGGGCTGGCGCACCATGCCGTACCTCGGGTTCGGCAGCGCGGGCGTCGGCGTCGCGCTCGGCGAGTACCTCGCCCGCCGGCCCGACGAGCAGTTCGAGCAGGCCAGCCACGCCGTGCGCCGGGCCGCGTGCTCGCCGCTGTACGTCCAGCCCGGAGTGTTCGGCGGCCGGGCCGGGATGCTGCTGTACCTGGCCGGGCAAGCCACCGCCGCCCCGGAAACCGACCCGGAGGTCCTGGCGCAGCTGTCCGCCCTGTCCTGGCACGCGCTGCCGTTCGCCGGCGGGGTCGCCTTCCCCGGCGACCAGCTGCTGCGCCTGTCGATGGACCTCGCCACCGGTACCGCCGGGGTGCTGCTGGCGGTCGGCGCCGCCCTGCACGGGCAGCCCGTTCACCTGCCGCTGCTGCCCAGGGCCGGCCGGCAGGCTCCACAAGCTCCCGCGCCACAGGGGCGCGGGTAGGTGAAAACGTCCCACGAAAGGAGCCATCAACATGGCGCTTCTCGATCTGCAAGGCATGGAGCCGTCGGCGCCGGGGAACCACGGCGGTCACGGCGGGCACGCCAGCAGTGCCAGCCTGCTGATCTGTGTGGCCAGCTCGCTGAGCCTGGTGACCTGCCTCTGACGGCGCAACCCCTTGAACGGTCCCGGGCGGCGGTGGGTCGCCCGGGACCGCGCCCGCGCCCGCGGCCAGGTCCGCGCGCGGAACCCGGTCGGCCGCCGCGACAGCGGCGCACCGCACCCGGCCGGCGGCCGGGCGCGCACGAACGGGAGCGGGGCGCGGCGACGCTCCGCACCATCGCCCGCCACGGCGGCGCGTGGCTGCCGCTGATCGGACTCGCGTCCCTCGCCGGGACGGCGAGCGACCTCGCACTGCCGGCGGTGCTCGGCCGCGCCGTCGACGCGATCGTCGCCGGCGCCGGTAGTGCCGGTGGCGCCCGGTGGATGGAGTTCTCCGCCGCGCTGATCGTCCTGAGCGTGGCCTGCGACCTGGTCGTGGCGTACGCCAGCACGGTCTGCGTCGCGGACACCACCGCCTGGCTGCGTCGGCGCCTCGTGCGCCACCTGCTGGCGATCGGCCCCAGGGGCGGGTTCGAGACCGGCGACTCGGTCTCCCGGGTCACCGCGAACGCGGCGGACGCCGCCCTGGCCGGCCCCAGCCTTCTCTCGGTGGTCACCGGGGTCCTGCCGCCGATCGGCAGCCTGGTGCTGCTCGCACTCATCGACCCCTGGCTCGCCGGGGCGTTCCTGGCCGGGCTGACCCTGGTGGCGGTCATGCTGCGGGCCTTCGCCCGGCGTACCGCCGACGTGCTCATCCGGTACCAGCGGGTGCAGGGGCGGATCGCCGCGCTGCTCGCCGAGTCGCTGTCCGGGGTACGCACCATCGCGGCGGCCGGCACCCTGGAACGGGAGACGGGCCGGGTGCTGGAGCCGCTGCCCCGGCTGCGTGAACACGGCGCGCGGACCTGGCGGGTGCTGTCCCGGGCCAGCGCCCAGGCCGGCATCGTCGGCCCGCTGGTACAGGTCGCCGTGCTGGCCGCCGGTGGGCTGGCCCTCGGGTACGGGCGGATCACCGCCGGCGACCTGTTCGCGGCCAGCCGGTACGCGGCGATGGGAGCCGGCCTCGGTGCCCTGACCGGGGTCATCGGCCAGTTGGCCCGGGCCCGTGCGGGCGCCCGGCGCACCGGCGAGGTACTGGACGTGGCCGCGCCCGGATACGGCGCCGAAGCCCCGCCCGAGGGGCCGGGGACGCTGCGGTTCCGGGCGGTCAGCGCCCGCGAGGGTGAGGTCACGCTGCTGGACTCGGTGGACCTCACGGTGCCCGGCGGCGCTGCCGTGGCGGTGGTCGGCCGGTCCGGCGCCGGCAAGTCGGTGCTCGCCGCGCTCGCCGCCCGGCTGCGTGAGCCGGACGAGGGTGAGGTGTACCTGGACGGCGTGCCGCTGTGGCGGCTGGACCAGGGCGCGCTACGCGCCGCGATCAGCTGCGCCTTCGAGCGCCCGGTGCTGGTCGGTGAACGGATCGTCGACGCGGTCGGGCTGGGCCAGGATCTCGTCTCGGTGCGGGCGGCGGCCCGGGCCACGCACGCGCACGACTTCGTCAGCCGGCTGCCCCTCGGGTACGACACCCCGCTGGCCGAGGCGCCGATGTCCGGCGGCGAGTACCAGCGGCTGGGCCTTGCTCGGGCGTGGCGGGCCGGCCGGGTGCTGATCCTGGACGACGCGACGTCCAGCGTGGACATAGTCACCGAGATGCAGATCAGCCGGACGCTGACCGAGGACCACGGCCGGCGTACCCGGCTGATCGTCACCCACCGGCCGGCCACGGCGGCGCGGGCCGACCTCGTTGTGTGGCTGGAGGCCGGCCGGGTGCGGGCGGTCGGCCGGCACGAGGTGCTGTGGGACGACGCGCGGTACCGGGCGGTCTTCCAGTGAGGCGGGCGCTGCGGTTCGGCGTGGCATCGCTGCGCCGCCGGCCGGTGCTGGCGCTGGCCGGGTGGTCGGTGCCCGAGGCGGTACCCGCCACGGTGTCCGGGCTGGCCGTCGCGCACGCGGTCGACTCGGGGTTCCTGGCCGGCCGGCCGCTGACCGGACTCGGCTGGCTGGCGGTGCTGCTGGCCGCCGCGGTCGTCGGCTCGATCGGTGCCCGCCAGGGGTACCGCCGGCTGGGCGACATCGTCGAGCCGTTCCGCGACGACCTGGTGCGCCGGGTGGTGCGCGGCGCGCTGCGCCGTGGGGTGGCCGGGCAGCGTGACGACGGCGCGGTGGCCCGGCTGACCCATCAGGTGGAGATCGTCCGGGACGCGTACGCCGGCCTGATCGTGGTGGTGCGCAGCTTCGTCATCATCGTGATCGGCGCGGTCATCGGCCTGCTGTCGCTGTCACCGGTCATCCTGCTGCTGGTGATGCCACCGTTCCTGGTCGGGTTCGGCGCGTTCCTGCTGACTCTGGGCATGGCCGCGGCCCGGCAACGCGACTACGTCCGGGCGGACGAGCGGCTGGCCTCGACGGCCGGCGCGGTACTGGCCGGCACCCGCGACGTCGTCGCCTGCGGGATCGAGGACAGTGCGACGACGATGGTCGCCGTACCCGTCGCCGAACAGGTGGCCGCCGAGCGCGCGCTCGCCCGGGTACAGGCGCTGCGTACGGTGTGCTACGCGGTGGGCGGATGGGTGCCGCTGATCGTCCTGCTCGGTGCCGGCCCCTGGCTGTCCGGCCGCGGCCTGACCACCGGCGACATCATGGGCGGCCTGCTGTACGTGCTCACCGGCCTGCAGCCCGCGCTGCACACGGTGGTGCAGAGCATGAGCGGCAGCGGGCTGCGGTTCGCCGTCGTACTGGGCCGCATCCTGGACGTCACCGAGCCGGAGTCACCGGTACGGGCCGCCGCCACGGCACCCGGGCCGCAGGCCGGGTACGGCGTGACGCTGCGCGGCATCACCTTCGCGTACGGGCCGCACGCCGCGCCGGTCCTGCGCGGCCTGGATCTGGACGTGCCGATCGGCGACCACCTCGCTGTCGTCGGGCCCAGCGGGATCGGCAAGTCCACGCTCGCCGGAATCGTCTGCGGGCTGCTGCAACCGGACCGCGGCACGATCGCGATCGGGGGCGCGGCGACCGGCGCGATGTCGGTGCAGCGGCTGGCCGCGCTGCGGGTACTGATCCCGCAGGAGGCGTACGTGTTCGCCGGCACCGTCTGGGACAACCTCACGTACCTGTGCCCGGCCGCGACGCCGGAACAGGTTTCCGCCGCGACCGCCGCGGTGGGGGCCGATTCGCTGGTGGTGGGGCTGGGCGGCTGGGCGGCGACGGTCGCGCCGGCCGAGCTGTCCGCCGGCCAGCGGCAGTTGCTCAGCCTGGTGCGCGCCTACCTGTCGCCGGCACCGATCGCGGTGCTGGACGAGGCCACCTGTCACCTCGATCCGGCGGCGGAGCGCCGGGCGGAGGAGGCGTTCGCCCGGCGGGGCGGCACCCTCATCGTGATCGCGCACCGGATCAGCTCGGCGCTGCGGGCCCGCCGGATCCTCGTGCTTGACGGCGTCAGCGCGAGCGTCGGGGACCACGCGACGCTGTTGGCTGTCTCGCCGCTGTACCGGGACCTGCTCGGGTACTGGGACGGCGGCGAGGCCGGCCGGCGGGTTCCTCCTCCGGCGACCGCCTGGCCACCCAGCCGGCCGGCGCCGACCGGGCCAGCGCACGCCGCCCCGTCGGCACACGCCGCCCCGCCCGCGCGGCCGGCTCCGTCGGTGCGACCCGCCCCGTCCGCGCCCGCGCCCGCACGACCTGAGGTGCGCTCGCCCGCGCGGCCCGACGCGCCCCCGGTCGCGTCCGCGCAGCCCGCTCAGATCGTCCAGCCGGCCCAGATCCAGCCCGCTCAGATCCAGCCCGCTCAGATCCAGCCCGCTTCGTGAGCGATGCGGATGGCCTCGATCCGCGTGCGCGCTCCGGTCTTGGTGATGCTGCTGGACAGGTAGTTGCGGACCGTGCCGCAGCTGAGGAACATCTCCGCCGCGATCTCCTTGACCGGCGTGCCGCCCGACGCCCGGCGCAGCACGTCGCGTTCCCGTTGGGTCAGCGGGCTGTTGCCGTAAGTCAGCGCGACGACCGTCAGCCTCGCGTCGAGCACCGGGATGCCCCGCGCGATCTGCCGGATGCCGTCGATCAGCTCCGACGGCGTCGCCTCCTCCGTGAGGATGCCGACCCGGGGCACCAGCCGGGTGAGGATCTCCAGCATCGTCGCGCTGGACCGCCGGTCCAGCAGGGTCAGCACGGCACAGTCCGGGAGCGCCGCGCACAGCTTCTCGCACACCTCGCTCACGGTCAGGGTGCCGGGCAGCGCGTGGTCGAGTAGCACGACGCTCGGCCGTACCCGGGTGGCCACCGAGTACACCGCCTCGGCATCGGCGAGTTCCGCGATGACCTGGAGGTCTTCCTCTTCCGACAGCAGCCGCGCGACCGCGGCGCGCACCAGCGTTCCTTGTTGCCCTAACAGGATCCGGATCAACGCCCCCACCTTTTGTCAGCCCGGTAGCCCACGCCTCGGCGGTCGCGCACACCCGGCACCGGCCACGCGGTGCGGGTTTTCCCCCGTGCACGGACGCGACCGAGGACCCCCTCGTGTGGCATCGTCACGGGGCGACTAAACGTTACCGAGACCTCACTCGCAGCAGCCGTCGATGTGTCACCGGTACGTGGCGTACCACCTTTATTCGGGTGGTAAGGGACGCCGCGCCGCAGCTCGCGGCGGCGATTGTCGCCTTCCGGACAGTCCGGTGGCCGGCGGGTTCGGGGTCAGGCCGCGGTGACGAGCAAGGCGTCGTTGTTCAGGTGTACCTGCGGTCCGTTGGCGCCGGGGCGGTATGCCTCGATCACGAACGTGTGTGACTCGTCCGCGCGCAGGCGCTGCCCGACGGGGATCACCGCGCCGTCGGCCTGCATCCGGGCCAGCCGTCGCAGTACCCGCTCCATCAGGCCGATCGCGGACGGCTCCACTCCGCAGATCACGTCCGGCCGGGCGAACTTGAGCATCCCCCGGGTGTGCATCGCGTGGCCGAAGCCGGGAGTCGCCTCGGTCTCGCAGATGAACCGCACCTCGTCGTCGAGCGCGAACGGGCGCCCCGGGGACAGGCGGGACACCGCGTCCCGGTCCCACCAGCGGCAGGCGAAGCCGTCCAGGATCGCGCGGCAACCGCGGGTCATGAGCCACGAGGCGACCGCCCAGCAGACCTGGACGTGGCCGAGGTCCCGCGGGTCGTCGACCTCGATGCGGATCGAATGGCAGTACCGCGCCGCGTCGAGGCTGGCCGGATCGGCCAGGTCGTCCTCGGCGATGTGGCGCAGCGCGTCCGTGCGCCACTCGTCGAACCACCCGGGATCCTGCTCGCGTGCGTGGGTCCGGACGTCCAACTGCTCGATCGCGGCGTGTGACGGCAACCCGAACCGGGACGCGGACAAGTCGTCGCCCGGGTCCAGCGGATCCTCGGAGAACGCCAGCAACATCATCGCTGCGCGTGACCCGGTGGGCTGCCAGTCGGGCCGGGGCCACACGCTGACCGTGTCGCTCATCCGGCGCAGTCTGCCGTAGCCGCGTGCGGACCGGCAACTCCGCGCTGCCGTGCCAGGCCGCGAACCGCCGCCAGCCGTTCAGCGGCCGGTCATCCCGGCCAGCAGTGAGCGGATGGTCGCGCGCAGTTGGTCGCGCCCGGCCGCGGTGCCGGGCGCCGGCGACAGTTGCGCGCCGGCCCCGGCCAGCCGGTCGAACAGCAATCCGTCCAGGCACGCGACCAGGTCGGCCGCCTGCGCCTCGGGCTGCGGTGCGCCGGCGCGGCGGAGCAGGTCGGCCGCCATCGCGCGGAACGGCACCCCGGCCGCCAGCAGCGAACGCAGCGCCGGGACGCGGGCCGCCTCCAGCAGGCAGGCGTACCGGGCCAGCGCGTACCGGCGGCGCCGGGTCAGCATCGCGTCGATCGTGGCCGCCATCGCCCCGGCCAGCGCGTCCAGCTCGGCGGCGCCCAGTGGCGGCAAGTCCGTCCCCGGCCCGCCGGTCCCCGGCCCGCCCTGGTCTGGGCTGCCCGGACTGTCGGTCCCCGGCCCGCCTGGCACCGCTCCGGACGGGCCGGCCGGAGACAGCGCCGGCCCGCCCGGCACCGGCCCATCCGTCCCGGCCGGGAACAGCGCCGCCCCGGCCCCCTCCGCCTCCGCGAAGGCGGCCCGGTCGACCGCGACCAGGTGCGCCACCACCGCTTCCAGCAGCGCCGCCCGGGTGCGGAAGTAGTACGACGTCGAGCCGGCCGGCAACCCCGCGGCCTCGTCCACCGCCCGGTGGGTCAGGCCGCGGATGCCCGCCTCGGCGATGACGCTCACCGCCGCCTCGGCGATCGCCTCGCGCCGGCTGCCGGTCGCGGCCATGGCACTTCACACTCCCATCCTCTACGTGTGTAGAGTACGTCTCTACAGCTGTAGAGGAGGCGGGCATGCGGCAGGCCATCGTCGTGGGAGCCGGGATCGGCGGACTGACCAGCGCGCTGGCACTGATCCGGGCGGGCTGGCAGGTGCGGATCCTGGAGCGTGCCGAGGTTCCGGGCGAGGTCGGGGCCGGCATCACGCTGTTCCCCAACGCTCTGCGCGCGCTGGACGCGATCGGGGTCGGCGACCGGGTCCGCGCGCTGCCCTCGGGCGGGGTCGCCGGGCCGGCCGGGATGCGCGACCCGTCCGGGCGCTGGGTGGTGCGGGTCGACGGCCAGCAGCCGATCCACGACATGTACGCGGTGCACCGCCAGGACCTCTACGGCGCGCTCGCCGGTGCGCTGCCGGACGGCGTGCTGTCAGCGGGGGCGGAGGTCGTGGGTACCCGGGTCGAGGCCGACCGGGTCGAGGTCGGCTACCGCGCGGCCGGCCGGGACCTGAGCGCCGGCGCGGACCTGGTGGTCGGCGCCGACGGGCTGCGCAGCCGGCTGCGCGCCGCGCACTGGCCGGCGTACCCGGGCCCGGCATACGCCGGCTACACCAGTTGGCGTGGCGTCACGACGCCGGCCTCGGCAGTCGAGGCCAGCGGGGAGACGTGGGGGAGGGGCACCCGGTTCGGCATCCTGCCGCTGGGCGACGGCCGGGTGTACTGGTTCGCTACGGCCAGCGTCCCGGCCCGGGCAGGCACCGCCGGCGGGAACCCGGACGCGCGCCCGGACGAGCGCGCCGAGCTGCTGCGCCGCTTCGCTGACTGGCACGCGCCGATCCCCGAGCTGATCACCGGTACCGATCCCGCCGCCGTCCTGCGTCACGACACGTACGAACTGCGCACGCCGCTGCCCGGTTACGTCACGGACCGGGTCGCCCTGGTCGGCGACGCGGCCCACGCGATGACCCCGGATCTCGGGCAGGGTGCCTGCATGGCGATCGAGGACGCGGTCACCCTCGCCGCCGCGCTTGCCGGCGACGTCGAGTTGCCCGACGCGCTGCGCCGGTACGACGCCCAGCGCAGGCCGCGCACCCAGTCGGTGGTCCGGGCGTCGCACCGGATGAGCCGGATCTCGCAGGCGCACGGGCCGCTGACCGGCCCGCTGCGCGACCTCGTGGTCCGGCTCACCCCGCCGAAGCTGGCCGAGCGCGGCATGCGGCGGGTCATCGCCTGGGTACCGCCGCCGGTCCCGGCGGCACGGTGATCGGGCCAGCCCGCATCGCATCGATTTCGGCAAGTCCGTCGATCGGCCGCTTCCCTCCTCGCCGGTAGCCCCCTAAGGTGCGCCCCAGCGGCGTACGTCACAGGGAGGGGGTGCGACCGGCGTGGCGGTACGGGCGGTCACGGCGCACCCGGCCTCGCGTCGCGCTCTCCTGGCCGCGGTACCGGCGGCCCTGGCCGGGTCGCTGGCGGCCTGCTCGGCCGGGTCAGAATTCCCGGCGGGCCCGTTCCGGATCGCCTCCGGCGGGGAGGGCGGCGTGTATTACGCCTACGCGCACGGCATCGCCAACGTGGTGCAGGCCGCGCTGCCGAGGCTGCGTCCGGTGGTCCTGGCGACGGCCGCCAGCGTGGAGAACCTCCGCCTGGTCTCCCATGACGGGTCGGCCGTGGGGTTCGCGACCGCCGACGTGGCCGCCGACGCCTACCGGGGCACGGCATCGTTCGCCACGCCGCTGCCGGTCGTGGCGCTGGCCCGGGTCTACGAGAACTACCTGCACCTGGCGGTGCGCCGGGATCTGCGGGTGACCGTCCTGTCGCAGTTGCGCGGGCGCCGGGTGTCGATCGGGCCGGTGGGGTCGGCGACCGAGGTGGTGGCGACCCGGCTGCTGTCCCTTGCCGGCATGGATCCTGCCCGCGACCTGCGCGCCGACGGGTTGGACCCGGACGCGGCCGCGCGCGCGGTGGCCGCCGGGGTGCTGGACGCGATGTTCTTCTCCGGCGGCGTACCCACGGCGGCGATCGTGGACCTGTCCCGGCGGGTACCGATCACCCTGGTGGACCTCAGCGGGTACCTGCCGGCGCTGCGCGAGCGCTACGGCGAGGTGTACTTCGCGCGGACCATCCCGGCGTCCGCGTACGGGCTGGACGTTCCCACCGCCACGGTCGGCGTACCCAATTTCCTGGTGGTCGAGCGGTCGATGCCGCAGCGGCTCGCGTACCGGCTGGTCAAAGCCCTCTTCGAGCACCGCAACCTGCTGGCCGCCGCCCATCCGGAGGGGCAGCGGCTGGACCGGGGCGCCGCGATCGCCACCGATCCGCTGCCGCTGCACCCGGGCGCGGTGCGCTACTACCGGGAAGCCAAGAACTGACTGGCCGCCAGTTCCGGCGGCGTGGCGGCCGGGAAGCGCAGCCGCGCGCACAGCCCGGTGGGCCGCGCCGCGCGGAGGTCGAGCCGCCCGCCGGACGCCTCGACCAGGACGGTGGCGATCGGCAGTCCCAGCCCGGTGCCGTCGATGTTCTGTACGTGGGCGGCGCGCCAGAACCGTTCCGTCGCCCGGCCGCAGTCGGCCTCGCCGAGGCCCGGACCGTCGTCGGTCACGCTGATCTCGACGGCGTCCGGGTCGGCCGCGACGTCCACCACCACGGTCGCGCCGCGCCCCGCGAACTTCAGCGCGTTGTCGATCAGGGCGTCCAGGGCCTGGCCGACGGCGGTCGACACGGCCCGGGCGCGGGCCTGCCCGACACCGGTACGGCGCAGCGTGATGCCCCGCTGCGTGGCCAGCGGCTGCCAGCCGGCCACCCGCTCGTCGGCGGTGGCCGCGGCGTCGACCGTCTCGAGGGCGTACCGGCCGCGTTCGGCCCGGGCCAGCGCGAGCAGGCCGTCCAGGATGCGGCGCAGGCGCTCGGTCTCCTCCAGCGCCAGCCGGTGCTCCTCGCCTCCGGTCGGGTCGGCGATGAACGTACCCAGCTCCTCCACCCGCAGCCGCAGCGCGGTCAGCGGGTTGCGCAACTGGTGGCCGGCTTGCGCGACGAACGCCCGCTGGCGCTCCAACGCGTCGGCCAGTTCGTCGGCCATCGTGTTGAAGGAGTGCACGAGCCGGCGCAGCTCGGGCGGCCCGAGCGCGGTGGGTACCCGGGTGTCCAGCGCGCCGTCGCTGATCCGGTGGGCAGCGTCGTCGAGCCGGGCGACCGGGCGCAGCAGCCACCGGGCCAGGGCGAGGGCGACGAGCGAGAACAGGGCGTACGCGGCCAGCCCGCCACCGGTCATCTCCAGCCAGCCGCGCAGCACGTCGGAGCGCAGCCGGTCGGTGGGAGACAACGTGATCACCGCGCCGGTGACCTCGCCGCCGGCACTGACCGGTACCGCGATGGCCAGCGGCGCGTGCTGCCACGGCCAGACCGTGCGGCCGGCGCCGATCCGCTCGCCGGCCAGCGCCTGGCCGATCGGGTAGCGCATGGCCGAGGTGGTGAAGTCGGCGCGGTTGCCGGTGGTGACGACGAGGTTGGCGTCGCGGTCCACGACCGCCGCTTCGATGCCGTACAGCTCGTAGTAGCGCCGCAGGTCCGCGGTCAGCGTGACCAGCTCGCCGGTGCGCAGCGCCGGATCGGCGAGCGAGGCGAACCGGGTCGCGTCGATGTCGCGGTCGAGCACGGTCTGCTGGGTACGCCGCACGGCGAGGCTGATCCCGAGCGGGATCTCCAGGCACAGCAGGACGAGGGTGAGTAGGGCGAGGTACGTGAGGACCAACCGGTTGCGCATCCCGCCCCCGCTACCGGTCGGCGGTCGGTGCCCCGGCCGACGCCGCGCGCAGCCGGTACCCGACCCCGCGGACGGTCTGGACCAGCCCCGGGTCGCCCAGCTTGCCGCGCAGCGCGGCGACGTGCACCTCGACCGTGTGCGGGTTGCCGGTCCAGGTGGTCTGCCAGACCTCGGCGAGCAACTGGTCCCGGGTGACCACGGCTCCACCGTGCCGGACCAGTACCGCCAGGATGTCGTACTCCTTGCGGGTCAGCACGATCTCGGTGTCGCCCGCGGTCACCCGGTGGGCGTCCAGGTCGACCGCGATCGGGCCGAGCCGGACGACTCCGTGGTGCGCTCGGGTCCGCACCGCCCGGCGCATGACGGCCTCGATGCGCGCCTGGAGTTCGGCCATGCCGAACGGCTTGACGATGTAGTCGTCCGCGCCGACCCGCAACCCGGCCACCCGGTCGCGCTCGTCGGACCGCGCGGTCACCGCGATGATGGCCACGTCGCCGCGGCGGCGCAGTTCGCGGCAGACCTCCATGCCGTCCCGGTCGGGCAGGCCGAGGTCCAGCAGGACGAGGTCGACGTGCGGCGCGGCCAGCGCCTCAGCGGCGCTGTACGCGTGCAACAGGTCGTACCCGCGCCGGGCGAGGGCGGTGTGCAACGCGCCGGCGACCCGGATGTCGTCCTCCACCAGGAGCACCCGCATAGCGGCAGCATAGGCGCGCGGCGTGTCCGGCATCAGGGTCGCAACCGCAAGAATCACGCAAGTCTCCGGCGCGCGTCAGATCCCCAGGTACGCCTCGCGGACCCGCGCGTCGCCGGCGAGCTGGGCGGCCGGACCCTCCAGCACGACCACCCCGTTCTCCAGCACGTACCCCCGGGCCGCGAGCTCCAGCGCGGCGCCCGCGTCCTGCTCCACCAGCAGGATCCCGGTGCCCGTGGCGGCGATGGCGACGAGCCGCGCCATGATCTCGTCGACGAGCACCGGGGCGAGGCCGAGCGACAGCTCGTCGATGAGCAGGAACCGGGGCTGGCTCATCAGCGCCCGCGCGATCGCGCACATCTGCTGCTCGCCGCCGGACAGCGAGCCGGCGGCCTGGCGCAGGCGGTCGGCCAGCCGGGGGAACAGGGCCAGCACCGGCTCCAGGTCCCGGTTGCGGTTCTGCCAGCCGCCGAGGCGCAGGTTGTCGCGTACGGTCAGGCCGGGGAACAGCCGCCGCCCCTCGGGTACGTGGGCCACCCCGGCCCGGGCGATCTGCTCGATCGACGCGCGGTCGAGGTTGCGGTCGTCCACGCGTACGCTGCCGCGGCTCGCCCGTACCATGCCCGAGGCCACCCGCAGCAACGTGGACTTCCCGGCGCCGTTCGGGCCGACCAGCGCCACGATCTCGCCGGGCGCCACGGTGACCGTGACGTCGTGCAACACCAGCACCCGGCCGTAGCCGGCGCTGATCCCCTCCAGCGCGAAACTCATCGCGGCTCCTCTTCCCGCTCCGCCAGTGGCGCTGGCCCCGACTGCTCGGACGACGGGTCGGAATCGCCGCGTGGCGTCCGACGCGCCGAGCCGGACTGGTTGAACCGGGTGCCCAGGTACACCGCGATGACCCGCTGGTCGGACAGGACGGCGGTCGGTTCGCCGGTGGTCAGCACCTCGCCCTGGTGCAGGACGAGAACCTGGTCGCAGACCGCGGAGATGGCGCTCATCACGTGCTCGACCATGAGCAGCGCCAGGCCGTCGCGGCGCAGCGAGCCGATCAGCTCCAGGGCCGGCCCGATCTCGCCGGGTCGCAGCCCGGCGAGCACCTCGTCCAGCAGCAGCACCCGGGGGCGCAGGCCGAGCGCCTTGGCCAGTTCCAGCCGCCGGGCGTCGGCCACCGACAGCTCGGCGGGCGCGAGGTGCGCCTTGTCGGCGAGGCCCACCCGTTCCAGGGTCTCCAGCGCGTCCCGCCGCACCGCGGCCAGGGTGCGCCGGCCGGCGCGCGGGCGGGCGGCGCCGGTCCCGGAGCGCCGCCCGCCCACCGCCCCGGCGGGCGCACCGGTCGTGGTGCCGGCCGGTCCCCGCGCGCCGTACAGCCCCGCGACCACCACGTTGTCCGCCACCGTCATGCCCCGGAAGGGCTTGACGATCTGGAACGTGCGGGCGACCCCGGCCTGGGCGATGTGCCAGGGGCGCTTGCCGGTGACGTCGTGCCCGTCGAGCAGCACGGTGCCGGCGTGTGGCCGCAGGTGCCCGGTCAGCAGGTTGATGAGGGTGGACTTGCCGGCGCCATTGGGCCCGATGACGCCGAGGATCTGGCCCGGGTACAGGTCGAGGTCCACCGAGTGGGTGGCGCGCAGGCCGCCGAAGCGCCGGGACAGGCCGCGCGCCGCCAGGATGGGCGCGGTCACAGCCGGTACCTCCGGAGGTTGGCCAGCGGCGAGAACCGCCGGGTACGCACCGCGTCGTGGACGTACGTGGTGAAGCCCTGGGGCAGCAGGATCACCGCGGCGATGATGAGCCCGCCGAGCAGGAACGTGTGCACCAGCGGGTAGTGCTGGCGCAGCCACTCGGAGGCGAACGCGACGGCGACGGCGCCGATGACCGGACCGATCACGGTACCCGCGCCACCCAGCATCACCATCACGACCATCAGCACCGTGATGTCCACGTCGAACAGCCGCTCCGGATAGATGGTGACCTGCTGGAAGGCGTACGCCGCGCCGACCGCCCCGGTCAACGCGGCGGAGACGGCCAGCGCCATCGTCTTGGCCACGGTGGTGTTGATGCCCATCGCCGCCGCAGCGTCCTCGTCCTGGTTGATCGCGCGCAGCGCGTACCCGGCGCGGGAGGTGGACACCAGCAGCCCGACGCCGACCAGCACCCCGGCCAGCAGCAGGAACAGGACGTAGAACCCGTCGTTGCCCAGCCAGCGGGTCGGCGCCCCGGCGTCGACCGTGGGTACGGTGATCCCGGCACCGCCGCCGGTCAGCCCCGGCACGTTCGTCACCACCTCGCGCAGCCCCTCGGCCACCCCGAGCATGGCCACCGCGAAGTAGTGCCCGCGCAGCCGCAGCAGCGGCGCGCCGATCAGCGCGGCGAACACCCCGACGAGCACCGCCGAGGCCGGCAGCGCCAGCCAGAACGACAGCCGTGCGTGGGTCATCAGCACCGCCGTCGTGTACCCGCCGAGACCGAAGAACCCGACCTGGCCGAAGCACGCGTACCCGGCGTAGCCGCCGATGAGGTTCCACGCCACGGCCAGCGACACGAACATCAGGATCGTGCTGGCCGTGCGCTCCTGCCCGGTGTAGAGCTGGGTCTGCAGGCCGAAGCCCGCGACGACCGCGAGCACCAGCAGCAGCCACGGCGTCGTTCGCCGCCACCGGGGCGGCCGCAGCACCGATCCCGGTTCGGACGGCCGGGCCGGCGACCCGGTGGCCGGCGCGGCAGTGTCCACTGTGGGCACCCCGGTCACACCTCGACCCTGGCCGCGTAGAAGGAGCGCCCGGCCAGCCCCTGCGGCCGTACCGCGAGCACCACCACGAGTACGGCGAAGGCCACGGCGTTGACCAGGGTCCCGGGCAGCAACTGCCCGCCCCACGCCTCGGCCAGCCCGAGCAGCAGGCCCCCGTACAGCGCGCCGGACATGGTGCCCAGCCCGCCGAGTACCGCGGCGACGAAGCTGAACAGCGTGAACCGCCCGGCGTCGGCGGGGGAGAACGTGCCGATGGTGCCGACCGCCGCACCCGCGATGCCGGCCAGCGCGACGGCCAGCCCGAACGTCAGCGCGTACACGTGCGCGGCCTTGATGCCCATCAGCCGGGCCGCGCCCCGGTCCATCCCGGTCGCCAGGATGGCCAGCCCGATCCGGGTGTGCCGCATCAGGTACCCGAGGGCCAGCGTGAGCCCGACCGCGAGCAGCGCGGCGATCAGCCGGCCCAGTGGCAGCCGGACGTCGCCGGGCAGCGCCAGGGACGTGGTCGCGTACCCGGTCGGGATCGAACGATAGTTCGCCGTGAACAGCATGATCATCCCGTTGACGATGACCAGTTCGAGCCCGAACGTGAGCAGCAGCGTGATGAACACCGGCGCGTTGATGACCAGGTTGACCAGGTACCGCTGCACCAGGTACCCGAGGGCGAACAGCGCCACCGCCACCACCGGTACGGACAGGAACGGGTCGATCCCGGTCCACGAGTGCAGCTCGAAGGCCAGGTAGGCGCCGGCCACCACGAACGCGCCGTGCGCCAGGTTGACCACGTTCATCACCCCCCAGACGAGCGAGAAGCCGACCGCTACCAGGGCGAAGACTCCGCCCTGGAGCAGCCCGTACAGGGTGGCCTGGAGGAACTGACTCATGAGGTGGTCCCGGGCCACGTCATGGCGGCCTCCGCGGACTCCTTCGGCCAGACCGCGACCGGCTTGCCGTTCTGGATCTGAACGACCGCCATGGTCTTGGTGAGGTTCTCGCCGTTGGGGGCGAACTTCAGCGGCCCGAAGAAGCTCTGCTCGTCGAGCCCGGCGATGGCGTCCCGGACCTTGTCCGGTTCGGTCGAACCGGCCTTCTGCACGCCCAGCACCAGCACCAGGCACGCGGCCGTGGCCTCGGCGCCGTGGTACTCCGGCTCCCGGCCGGAGAACGCCGCCTTGAACGTGGTGGCGTAGTCCGACGCGGTACCGAACCAGTCGTCCTTGCCCGTGGTCTTGACCGTCCACTGGGTCGACCCGAGCACGCCGTTGGCGGCCGGACCCAGCGTCTGCGCGAAGTCCGGGGTCGGCGGCGCCACCGTCTCGGCGAACCCGCCGGACGGGGTGATGCCCAGTTCCTTGCTCTGCTTCACGATGGCCACGCCCTCGGCCAGGTGCGCGGAGCCCAGGATGACGTCCGGGTTCTTGCCCTTCAGCTTGGTCAGCGCCGCGGAGACGTCCGAGGTGCCGTTGGGCACGTACTCGGTGTCGACCACCGTGAAGCCGAGCTGCTTGGCCTTGTCGACGCCGCCCTTGGTGGCGGTCTTGGAGAAGCCGTCGTCGGCGGAGACGAACGCGAGCGTCTTCGGGCGCGGGTTCGCCAGGTCGTAGAGCGCCTGGACCATGCTCGCCGCGTACTCGGTCGCCGGGGAGAGCACCGCGAAGGTGCGCTTGTAGCCCTTGGTGAAGATGCTGTCATCGGCGCCGGAGCTGTCCACCATGACCTGTCCGTTGCGCTCCACCACCGCGGCGGTCGACGCCGTGGTCGCCGAACCGTACGGCCCGAGGATCAGCCGTACCCCCTTGTCGTTGAACTGGTCGACCAGCTGGCCCGCGGTGTCCGGCGCGGACGTGTCGTCCTGGTACTGGATCTGCAGGGTGAGCTTCTTGCCGCCGACGCTGACCCCGCCTTTTTTGTTCACCACGTCCTGGCAGACCTGGTACCCCTCCTTGGTCAGTGTCCCCTCCCGCGCGAGGGAACCGGTCAGCGACAGGGAGGCGCCCACGGTCAGCGTGCCGGTCTTGGCTCCGGTGTCCGTCGCCTCGCCCTTCGAGCCGCAGCCGGCCGCGACCAACACCAACACTGACGCCACGGCGGCGCTGCGCATCAATCGTGTCTTCACGGTCCATCCCACCGTTCGTTGAGTTCTCGCCAGCCCGACCCACGACCCGGCCCGGATGCCTCGCCGGCCCGGCGGGATCAGCCGTGCGTCGGGCCGGGAACCGGGCGGAACCGGGACGTGGAACGCGTGGCACAACCGTAGGGATCCTTCGATGACCGACGATGATCTCCGGACGTTTCTTGACGAAGACTGGAGGTCTGCCGGGCGCTGGGCCCGGCGATCCTTGCGCGCCGGGGCACGATCTGTTATCCACGAGTAACGTTCGAATATTGAGGTTAGTCGATCAATTGCGCATCTTCGCGACTGTCCGCGACCACCCGCGAGCCCCTCGCGAGCACCCGCGACCACCCTCCCGATCTCTTCCGGTTCCGAACCTCGTCCCCTGTCGCACCGGTGAACCGGTGCGGTTTCCCGTTGCCGCGACCGGTCTGGCTCGGCGCGTCTGACGCGCGCCGCGACCCAGACCAGTCACCAAAGGAGGTGGCTTACGTGCACAGACGTGGCTGGATGAACAGACACCGTTCGAGATGGACCGCCGGGTACCCGCTGGCGGCCGTGGTGGTGGCCGGCCTGACCGCCGCCGGCCCGGCCGCCCACGCGGCCCCGCCCGACAGGCCGGCGTCCGTCACGGCGTCGCCGTTCCTCGGCGAGGGGCACGGTCCCCGGGACGAGGACAACCGCGCCGGTACCGCGGCGCCGGACGCGACCCAGCGGGCGATGGCCGGCCGGCTGGGGGCCGTACCGTGGAACACCCTCGGCACCCCGCGCGCGCTGGGTCCGGGAGCGGCCCTGGCGACCGGCCTGTCCGCCGACCCGGACAGCGCGGCCCGCCAGTACCTGGTGGGCAACCACGACCTGTACGGCTTCGACGCGGCGACCGTCGCGGCGATGGACACGGTGCTCGTCCAGCCGATCGGTGACGCGTCGGTGGTCACGCTGCGCCAGCGGTTCGGCGACCTGCCGGCCGGCCACGACGGGCTGGTCTCCATCCTGGTCTCGCACGGCTCGGTGATCCGGGTGACCTCGTCGCTGTCCCGCGACACCCGCGCCCCGCAGCCGGCCACGCTGTCCGCCTCGGAGGCGGTCGACGCGGCGCTGGCCGACGCCGGCCTGTCCCGGGACCGGGTGCAGGCGCCCGAGACCCGTCAGGTCGCGGTACCCACTCCGTTGGACGGTCCCCGCGCGGCGTACCTGGTCACGCTCATCTCGACGGACACCGCCGACCCGGCGGCGTACAACACCTACGTCGACGCCCGTACCGGTCGGGTGCTGGTCCGCGAGGACCTCGTCGACTTCGACTCCGACAACCCCACCTGGGCGGTGTTCCCGGCGACGGCGCCACGGGTCGTGAAGCCCGGTACCGATCCCCGCGTGCACTGGTGCCTGCACTGGCAGCCCGGCTGCGTGAAGACGGTCAGCGACCCGGTCAGCGGCCAGGCGTGGGACGTCGACCTGACCACCGGCGCGCCCACCGGCACGTCGGTCGGCAACTCGGCCAACGACACGGTCCGCTGGGGCGGCACCAGCACCCCGGTGAACGCGACCCCGAGCCCGGACCGCGAGTACACCTACCCGTTCACCGACCAGTGGCAGGCCGCCCGGTGCGACCCGGCCGGGTTCGCCTCGGCGCAGCGCAACGACGCCGACGCGGCCGTGACGAACCTGTTCGCGATGCACAACAGCATGCACGATTTCGCGTACCACCTGGGCTTCACCGAAGCGACCTGGAACCTGCAGGCGGTCAACCTCAGCGGAGCCGGCAAGGGCGCCGACGCCGAGCAGGGCCGGGCACAGTCCGGCGCGCTGACCGGCAGCCGCAACAACGCCAACCAGGGCACCGGGGCCGACGGCCTGCCGCCGACCACCAACATGTTCCTGTGGCAGCCCCAGGCGGGCGCGGCCTACCCGCCGTGCGTCGACGGCGACTACGACATGACGGTGATCGGGCACGAGTACACCCACGCCATCACCAACCGCATGATCGCCGGTCCGGACAGCGGCATCACCTCCTTCCAGGGCGGGGCGATGGGGGAGGCGTGGGGCGACCTGACCGCGGTCGAGTACCTCGCCGAGAACGGGCTGCGCGCGCCCGGCGCCACCCCGTTCGTGGTCGGCGCGTACGTGACCGGCAACGACGTCACCGGAATCCGCGACTACGACGGCAGCCGAAGCCCGCTGAACTACTCGGACGTGGGCTTCGACCTGGTCGGCCCCGAGGTGCACGCGGACGGCGAGATCTGGGTCGCGACGAACCTGCGGGTACGCGACGCGTTCGTCAAGCGGTACGGGACGGGCAACGCCCTCATCCAGCGGGCCTGCGCCCAGGGCGCGATCCCGGTGACCGCCTGCCCCGGCAACCGGCGCTGGATCCAGCTCATGTTCGACTCCTACCTGCTGGAGGCGGACAGCCAGTTCAGCATGCTCGACATGCGGGACAACATGCTGGCCGCCGACGTGGCCCGGTTCCACGGTGCCGACCAGGCGCTGATCTGGGGCGCGTTCGCGGAATCCGGCATGGGCCGGGACGCCTCGTCCGCCCCCAACGACACGGATCCGACGCCGAGCTTCGCCTCCCCGTACGCGAAGAACGTCACGGTCACCCTGAAGCCGAAGGGCGACGCCGCCACGGCACCGGTCCGGCTCTATGTCGGCGACTACGAGGCCCGGGCGGTACCGGTCGCGGACACCGACCCGGCGACCCCGATCCCGGACACCTTCGCGATCGTGCCGGGCACGTCCTTCGACCTCACCGTCACGGCCCCCGGATTCGGGACGGAGAGGTTGCGGCAGTCGTTCCACGGCAAGACGCAGGACCTGAGGCCGGACCTGTCGCGCAACCTGGCGTCCGGCGCGTCCGGCGCGACGGTCTCCGGCGACGGCGTCAACCTCGACAAGATCGTGGACGACACCGAGGCGACCGACTGGGCGTCGCTGGACGGCGTCGCGGGCCGGCAGGTCACCGTCGCGCTCGCCGGCGGCCGGCCGCAGACGGTACGGCGGGTGAACGTCAGCGCGCTGCTGCGCCCGGCGATCACCGGCGACGTGGACACCGGTACCCAGAACCGGTTCTCCGCGCTGCGCTCGTTCGCGATCCTGGCCTGCGACGCGACGGTCTCGGACTGCTCCACCGACGCCGGGTACCACCAGGTGTACCGCAGCGCCCCGGACGCGTTCCCGGCCGCGGCGTTCCGGCCGACTGCGCCGCAGCTGAACCTGCGCTCGTTCGACATCAGGCCCACCCGGGCCACGCACCTGCGCCTGCGGGTACTGGCGAGCCAGTGCACCGGCGGCCCCCGGTACGCCGGTGAGCAGGACAACGATCCGGCCGCCACGACCGACTGCGCCACCGGGAGCCCGTTCGCGGCCCAGGTACGCGTGGCGGAGTTCCAGGCGTTCGCTCACTGATCGCGGCACATCCCTACCGGGGCCGGTGGACTTTCCACCGGCCCCGGTTCGTTCCCGCGGAATGATCCGTTGCCGCCCGGATGATCGACGGCTATCGTGGCCGAACACATTGATGGACGTCGTTCAGGTATGTGACCGGAGGTGCTGCGGATGGACGGGGCGAGGACGGGACGGCGACGGCGCTGGTACACGGCCGGGGTGACCGCGGTACTGGTCGCGGCGCTGGGCCAGGCGGTGGCGGTCGACCAGGCGGCGGGCTCGGCGCCGGCCGCGGGCAGCGTGGTCACGGTGGACTCCGCGCACCCATCGGGCCGCATGCCCGGGGACTTCGTCGGGCTGTCCTACGAGATGCGCGAACTGTCGGCGCAGTGCCTGACCGGGGACTGCACCGGAAACTTCGCCGCCGACCGGGGCGACCTCGTCGCGCTGCTGAAGAACCTCGGCGTCAGCAACGTCCGCATCGCCGGGAACCAGCTCGACCGCGACACCCTGTGGGTACCCGCCGGGCAGCAGCCACCCGACCCGCTGCCCAGCTGGACCGCGGACGTCGTGACGCCCACCGACATCGCCCGGCTGGACGGCGTCCTGCGGCGTACCGGCTGGAAGGCCGAGGTCGGCATCAACCTCGCGCACTACGATCCGGCGCTGGCCGCCGACGAGGCGCACACCCTCGCGTCGATCCTGGGACCGCGCCTGGCCGGAGTCGAGTGCGGCAACGAACCCAACCACTACGCCAGCAACGGATACCGGACCGCGCCCTACGGCTTCGCGCAGCACCAGCAGGACTGGGAGGCGTGCGCCGCCCTGGTCGGCGACTCGCCGATCGCCGCGCCCGACCTGTCGTCGCCGACCAGCACGGTCGACTGGTTCGACCAGTTCGCGCAGGCCGAACGCGACCGGGTCGCCATGCTGACGATCCACAACTACACCGGCGCCACGACCATCGCTCAGCTGCTCTCGCCGGAAATCCGGGCGAGCGAGCTGGCCAACGTCGCCCCGCAGCTGGCCACCGCGCGGGCGCTGGGCATCCCCATCCGGCTCGACGAGACCAACTCGGCGGTCGGCGGGGGCATCGAGGGCGTGAGCGATGTGTACGCCTCGGCCCTGTGGGCGATGGACTACAACCTGACGATGGCCCAGGCGGGCTTCGCCGGGCTCAACTTCCACGGCGGGTTCGGCGTCTGCGGTGAGCCGCTGTTCAACGGCAAGTACCAGCGGTACACCCCGATCTGCGCCGCGACCGCGCAGGACGAGCAGGACAAGATCTACACGGCGGCGCCCGAGTACTACGGGCTCTACATGGCCAGCCAGTTGGCGTCGGGCCGGTTCCTGCCGGTGACCGTGTCCAGTGACCACAACGTGACGGCGTACGCGGTCCGTGGCGACGACGAGCGCACCCGGATCGCGGTGATCGAGAAGGACGACACCTCGGGTCCGGCGGTACCGGTGAGCATCGAGGTCGGCGGGCGGGACGCGACGGCGTCGGTCGTCCACCTCACCGGCTCGGCGCTGGACAGCGCGGACGGGGTCGCGGTCCAGGGCGCGACCGTGGACCGGCACGGGCGCCTCGACCCCAAACGGCCGGACCGGGTACGGGCCCGCCACGGCACGGTGAACCTCGACGTGGCGTCGGGCAGCGCGGTGATCGTGACGCTCGACCGCTGAGGCTCGGCTTCCTCGCCAGTACGGCCGACCCGTGCTCGTCCGTACTGGCGACAGCCGTTCGTATTCCCGGAGCCAGTACCGGCTCGACCGGCCGGATTGGCCGGCTTGAGTCGCCTGAGTGACAGTGCGTGAGCGATGCTCACGGTCACACTCCGTGTTGTGTCGGCGGCGACGGCAATGGTCGGACTGTTCGTCGGCCTCCTCATCGGGGGGCCGGCGGGATTCACGTACGCGGTGGCCCGGCGTGGCTGGTCGGACCGTGGCAAGGCCCGGGAGATGGCCAAGCAGTACGAGCGGGATGCCCGCGACGCCGCCCGTACCACGCTGAGCTGGGTCGGGGTCGGCATCCTCCTGGTCGTCATCACGTTCGCGTGCGTGGTCGGCGCCGCCAGCCGGAACCGGGCCGGCTCCGCTGCCTGCGCCCCCACGTCACGCCCGACGGCGGCCGTGTCCCGCCCGTCGGAGGCCGGCCGGCTCGTCGCCGCCGAGGCATCCCCGACCGCCTGCTCGCGGTAGGGACGCCCCGGCGGGGTCTTACGGGCGGGCGCGACCCTGAGGCGGCGGGTCCAGCGGGGTACGGGGGCGGACCGCCCCCTGCTGGACGACCAGGGCGTCCCGGATGTCGGTGAGCAGCCGAACCTCCTCCGACGGCGCCGCGGGCGGCGGCTCCTGGCCGCGCCGGCGCCGCTCGGCCAGCTTGTTCATCGGGAAGACCACGAGGAAGTACAGGACGGCGGCGGTCAGCAGGAAGGTGATGGCGGCGTTGATGAACGAGCCGTAGTCGAATTTCGCGTGGCGCACGCTGAACGTCGCACCCTGGTGTGTCTCGGTGCTGCCCCCGAACACCTGGATCAGAGGCTTGAGGAAGGAGTCGGTGAACTGTGTCACCAGACCGGTGAACGCGGCACCGATCACGATGCCGACCGCCAGGTCGACGACGTTGCCGCGCATGATGAAGTCTTTGAATCCCCTGAGCATCGGGTCACCCTATGGCGCGGGACCCGGCCGGCCAAACCGGCACGTGCCGCGCGGCGTGCCACCCCGGTGCCGTACGCCGGCCGTTCGCCGCCGGTTCGGCGACCGGCCGGGCCACGTCCACCCGGGGCCAAAAACCGGGCCGACCGCTGGACCCGGCCGCGGGCTCAGTCGCCGGGCGAGCGGTGGCGGGCTGCGCTACCTGCGTCACAGCAGGCGCTGTCTCGGGCCACGCCGGGCTAAGATTGCGATCATGACCGGCGCCGATCCCCTCGCGGCCGTCCTCTTCGACATGGACGGCACGCTCGTGGACAGCGAGAAGGTGTGGGATGTCGGGCTCACCGAGCTCGCTGCGCGCTACGGCGGCGTACTCTCCGCACAGGCCCGGGTGCAGATGGTCGGCACCAGCATGATCGACTCGATGACCATCCTGCACAACGACATCGGGCAGCCTTGGCGCGACCCGTACGCCAGCACGCAGTGGCTGGAGGAGCGGGTCAAGGAACTGTTCGCCGACGGGCTGGTGTTCCGCCCGGGTGCGGCGGAGCTGCTGGGTGCGCTGTTCGACGCGGGGATCCCGATGGCACTGGTCACCGCGACTCGCCGGCACCTGGTCGAGGTGGCGCTGGAGACGATCGGCCGGCGGTACTTCGACGCGGTGGTCTGCGGCGACGAGGTCGACGAGAGCAAACCGCATCCGCTGCCGTACCTGACCGCCGCCGCCCTGCTCGGCGTCGACGTGAGCCGGTGCGTGGCGATCGAGGACTCGCCGACCGGGGCGGCCAGCGCCCGCGCGGCCGGTGCGGCGGTGATCGCCGTACCGTGCGAGGTCGACCTGTCCGGGCTGGCCGGCGTGACGCTGGTCGACAGCCTGGTCGACATCGACCTCCCGTACCTGCGCCGCATGGTGAGCCGGGAGAGCTGACGCCGGGCACCGCACCGGAAACGCGGCCCGGTACACCCCCCGTCGGTGCGTACCGGACCGCGTCTTCACCCCCGTCGGGTGCCGACGACTGCCTCACTCGTAGGCGATCGCCGCCAGCACGTTGACCTTCGCCGCCCGGATCGCCGGCAGGATCGCGGCGACCACCCCGACGGCAGCGGCCAGCACCAGGTACAGCGCCATCCGGGACCACGGGAACGCGAGGACGGTGAAGCCCTGGTCGCGCAGGGCACGGACCACCGCGGCACCCAGCCCGCTGCCCACCGCGAGGCCGAGCAGCGCGCCGAACACCGAGATGACCACCGCCTCGACCGTCACCATGCGCATCGCCTGCGCCCGGCGCAGCCCGATCGCCCGCAGCAGGCCCAGCTCCCGGGTCCGTTCCAGCACCGACAGCGCCAGGGTGTTGACGATCCCGAGCACCGCGATGAGGATGGCCAGCGCCAGCAGGATCTGGATCATCGTGAGGATCGTGTTGAACTGCGAGGTCTGCTGGTCGACGTACTCGGTACGGTCGGCGACGTTGATCCCGGGGCTGTCCGCCAGCAGCCCGTTCACCGCGGTCTTGACCGAGTTGACGTCCGCCCCCGGTGTTAGCTTGATCATCGCCTGCTGCGGCTGTGCCGACCGGAACCCGGAGACGTCCGCGGCCGACAGGACCCACCCGGCGTACACGTCGTTGTCCCGGTAGATCCCGGTGACGGTGAACGTCCGCGCGTCGCCCCGGGTCAGCTGTACCGGTACCTGGCTGCCGACGTGCAGCCCCAGCGACGTGGCCTGCTTCTCGTCCACGATCAGCTGCCCGGAACCTTCGGTGCCGATCGTGCCCGACTTCGCCGACAGCCCGAACATGTCCCGCAGTGCCTGGGGATCGTCGACCGCGTCGACGCCCGTGACCTTGCCGTCGACCCGCGCCTGGTCGTGGTAGAACCCGGCGACCTGGGCCACCCCGGGAGTCGAGCGCGTCTTGTCCAGTACCGCCTTGTCGAAGGTCGGCGGAATCGACGAGTTGCCCCCTTCGCCGGAGATGACCAGGTCGGCGCTGACCTGGGTGTCGGCCACGTTGTGGATGCTCGATGTCGCCGAGGTCAGGATGACGTTCACCCCGGTGATCAGCGCGAGGCCGACCATCAGCGCGGCCGCCGTGATGGCGGTACGGCGCGGGTTGCGCGCCGAGTTGCGCCGGCCCAGCTGACCCGGAACGGACCAGGCGAACAGCCGGCCGAGAACGGACACCACCGGGCGGCCGATCAGCGGGGTGAGCAGCGCGACCCCGATGAACGACACGAGTACGCCGCCAAGGATCGCCCACAGCGTCGCGTCGCCGCCGTCACCGGCCAGGCCGACCCCCAGCACACCGATCCCGGCCGCGGTGACCACGCTGCCGGCGACCGTCACCCGGGTCAGCGGGCGGTCGGTGGCGGCCACCTCGCGCATCGCCGCGATCGGTGCCACCCGGGCGGCCCGCAGAGCGGGGAGCGTGGCGGCCACGAGGGTGATGACGACGCCGACCGCGAAGGACGCGATCACCGCCGAGGCGGGTACCCCGATCCCGGCCAGGTGCAGGCCGCTCGCGCCGAGGTTGGCGAACAGGTACGCGAGCAGCGCCCCGACGCCGATCCCGGCGCCCAGCCCCAGTACCGACGCGATGGTCCCGATGACCAGCGCCTCCAGCAGTACCGAGTTGATGATCTGGCGGCGGCTGGCGCCCAGCGAGCGCATCAGCGCGAGTTCGCGGACGCGCTGCGCCACGATGATGGAGAACGTGTTCAGGATCAGGAAGATGCCCACGAACAGCGCCACGCCGGCGAAGCCGAGCAGGACGTAGTTGAAGAACGACAGGGCCTTCTGGAAGCCCGCCGACGCGTCATCGGCCAACTGCTTGCCGGTCTTGACCTGGTAGTCACCGCCGACCGCGGTGGCGACCCGGTCGCGCAGCGCGGAGTCGCTCACCCCGGGGCCTGCCCGCACGTCGACGTCCGAGTACGCGTCCGGCGTACCGAGCATGAGCTGCTGGGCCACCGGCGTGGTGAACGCGACGCTCTGCTCGCCGCCCAGCGAGTCGCGGCCACCGCTGTACCCGAAGATGCCCACCAGGGTGAACGTCTTCTTCGGCTCGAGCGTGAGCACGGAGACCTGATCGCCGATCTTGAGGTCGGCGGTCTTGGCGAGACCGGCGTTGATCACGATCTCGTCGTCCGCCGCCGGAGCCCGGCTGCCCGGCTCCAGCTGGGCGAACCCGCCGCCGGTCCAGTTCATGCCGAACTGGGGGGCGCCGTACGTGGTGACGACCTTGCCGTTGTGGCCGATCACCCGGGCGCCGTCCACCTGTACCTCACCGGTGGCCGAAGCCACCCCGGGTACCTGCCGGACGGTGTCGACCAGCGATCCGGGCAGGCTCGCCACGCCCTGGTCGTTGCCGACCCCGGTAGCGACCTTCGACTTCGCGGCCACCTGCACGTCGGTGTTGGCGTACGCGGTCGAGAACAGGCTGGTGAACGAGCGGCCGAGGGTGTCGGTGAGCACGAACGCCCCGGCGACGAACATGACGCCGAGCACCACGGCGAGTCCCGACAGGACCAGCCGCAGCTTGCGCGACATCAGGCTCTTGAGCGTGGCGCGCAGCATCAGACGTCTCCGTCCCGGCTGGCGGCCAGCACGTCGATGCGCTTCATGGTCTCCAGGACCGCGTCCGCCGTCGGCTCCCGCAGCTCGGTCACGACCTCACCGTCGGCGAGGAAGATGACCCGGTCGGCGTACGAGGCGGCGTTGGGATCGTGGGTGACCATGACGATCGTCTGGCCGAAGTCGCGTACCGAGTGACGCAGGAAGCCGAGCACCTCGGCGCCGGAGCGGGAGTCCAGGTTTCCGGTCGGCTCGTCGGCGAAGACGACCTCGGGTCGGGACACCAGCGCGCGGGCGCAGGCGACCCGCTGCTGCTGGCCGCCGGAGAGCTGGCTGGGCCGGTGGTGCAGCCGTTCGCGCAGGCCGACCGTCTCGATCACTGTGTCGTACCAGGCGGGGTCGGGCTTGCGCCCGGCAATCGACAGCGGCAGCAGGATGTTCTCCTCCGCGGTCAGCGTGGGCAGCAGGTTGAACTGCTGGAAGATGAAGCCGACCTGATCGCGGCGCAGTTTCGTCAGCCCCGCGTCGGACAGGCCGGCGAGCTTCGTGGCGCCGATCGACACCTCGCCGCGGGTCACCGTGTCCAGGCCGGCGAGGCAGTGCATGAGGGTCGACTTGCCGGAGCCGGACGGCCCCATGATGGCAGTGAACTGACCGCGGCGTAGCTCGACGCTGACCGAGCGCAGGGCGACGACCTGAGCCTCACCCGCGCCGTACACCTTCCAGACGTCTGTCGCACGGGCGGCGACCCCCGTCGAAGATGCCGTGATGGTTCCCGGCGTCCTTGTCACCGATTCCTCCCGAGTGATGTGGACCGGCCGGGCGGTTCACCCGGCCGGCACTGCCCATCCTCGGGGCACGATCGGCTGCCGACCTCCGCCCACGGGTGTAACCGAGGCGGAATTCCGGGTGGGGGTCAGCCCCCACCCGGAGTCAGGGTTGACCCCGAGTCAGGGTTGACCTCGGGCCGGCGCCGCCGCCCGGGCGCCCGGACGCACCAGGCCGCACTCGTAGGCCAGCACCACCGCCTGCACCCGGTCGCGCACGCCGAGCTTGGCCAGCACGTGCGCGACGTGCGTCTTGACCGTGGTCTCGCTGACCGACAGCCGCGCCGCGATCTCGGCGTTGGTCCACCCCCGGGCGACCTCCACGAGCACCTCCCGCTCGCGGTCGGTCAGCGCGGACAGGCTGTCCGGAACCCGCTCGGCCGGATCGGGCAGCGCCGCGCCGAACCGGTCCAGCAGGCGGCCCAGGACGGGCGGTGCGATCACGGCGCCCCCGGCCGCGATGGTGTGGATCGCCGCGACCAGGTCCTCGCTGGCCACGTCCTTGGCCAGGAAGCCGCGCGCCCCGGCCCGCAACGCGCCGACCACGTAGTCGTCGACGTCGAAGCTGGTCAGGATGAGCACCCGGACCGGCAACCCGCTGGCGGCGATCGCCCGGGTGGCCGCGATGCCGTCCAGGCGCGGCAGCCGGACGTCCATCAGGACGACATCGGGCAGCAGCCGGCGGGCCAGGTCGACCGCCTCCGTCCCGTCACCCGCCTCGCCGACCACGTGCAGGTCGCCGTGGGCGGCCAGGACGGTGCGGAATCCGGTGCGCTGCAACGCCTGGTCGTCGGCGATCAGCAGCCGCACCGGCCGGCGGGTGGCCACGGTTCAGTTGTCCATCGGGCCCGGCGGCTCCGCCGACGGCGCCACCACGAGCTGCGGGAACGGTGGCGGGGTGCCACCGTATGCCGGACACAGCGCCTGGTGCGCGCACCAGCCGCACAGGCGGCTCGGCTTGGGCCGGAAGTCGCGCTCTGCGGTGGCCCGGTCGATCGCGTCCCACAGCGCGATCAGCGTGCGCTCGAACCGGTCCAGCTCGTCGACCTCGGGCGCGTAGTCGCAGATCTCGGCGTCTTTGAGATAGAGCAGGCGCAGCACCTTCGGGACCACGCCGCGGGTGCGCCAGAGCACCAGCGCGTAGAACTTGAGCTGGAACAGGGCCCGCGCCTCGAACGCCTCGCGTGGCGCGCCACCGGTCTTGTAGTCGACCACCCGCAGGTCGCCGGCCGGAGACTCGTCGAGCCGGTCGATGTATCCGCGCAGCAGCAGCCGGCCGTCGTCGACCTCGACGCTGACCAGGCACTCCCGCTCGGCGGGCGCCAGCCGGCGCGGATCCTCGACGGCGAAGTACCCACCGAGCAGGTCCCTGGCGCCGGCCAGGAACTCCTCGGCGGTCATGGCGACGGCGCGCGGCCCGGCGGGCACGTCGGCCGGCCCGGCAGGCCCGTCGGCGGGAGCCGCCGGCCCGTCAGCGGCAGCGGCCGGCCCGTCGGCGGCAGCGGTCGGGCCGTCAGCGGGAGCCGCCGGTCCGTCAGCGGGAGCGGCTGGCGGGTCGGCCGGAGCGGTGCCCCCGGTCTCGCCGGGTGCCGGGGCGGCGGTGAACACCTCCAGCAGGTCGGCCTGCTCCTCGACCATCCGCCGCCACTCCGGCTCGACCAGGTCGACAGCCCGCTGCGGGACGCGATCGGCCGCCGGCAGGTCGAACAGCCGGTCGAGCACCGCGTGCACCAGGGTGCCCCGCAACTGGTCCGGCGTCGGCCGCTCGGGGAGCCGGTCGATGGAGCGGAACCGGTAGAGCAGGGGACAGGTCTTGAAGTCGGCCGCCCGGGAGGGGGACAGCGAGGGCCGGCGGGGCGCGGCCTCCTCCGGTGTGCCCCCGGCCGGTGCCGATCCCGGCGACCTGCCTGGGGCGTCGCGCGGCAGACGCGCCGAGCCAGACCGGTGGAACTCCGGACCCTTGCCCTGGGCGGGTATGCCGCCCGCCCAGGCCGGTGCCGCGTCTCTCGGCGCTGCGACGTCTGGTGCCGCGTCTCCCGGTGCCGCGGCGTCTGGTGCCGAGTCGTCTGGTGCCGAGTCGTCTAGTGCCGTGTTCGCCTTACCCGGACCCGTCGTCGCCGCGTGCACCGTCATGGGACAAGGCTAGGGCAGGGGTACGACGAAACCTTCGACAGTCTGGGCCGCGGCGCGTCTGGCGCCGCGCCGCGACCGGGATCAGTCGCCGACCACTCTGGCCCGACGCGGCTGACGGCCGCGCCGCAATTCGGACCGGACGCCCGCTCAGGCCCGGCGCGGCTGGCGCGGGGCCGCGTCTGGCGCCGCGGAATGACCCAGACGGTCGCCGCGCCCTGCGGCTGGGTACGCGTCGCCGTGAGTCCGTAGCATCGACACGATGGAGGACCGAGTCGCGCCACCCCCGGCCGGGAACACCCCCGCCGGCTCGCCACCGCCGCGGAACGCCGGCATGCCGCTGGGCAGGGTGGCCGGCGTACCCGTGTTCCTGACCGCCTCCTGGTTCGTGCTGGCCGTCCTGATCACCGTGACGTACGGCGGCGTGGTCGCCGCGCGCCGTCCGGAGCTGCCCACCGGGTTCGCCTACCTCATCGGGTTCGGCCTGGTCATCTGCCTGCTGGTCTCGGTGCTGCTGCACGAGCTGGGGCACGCGTTGACCGCCCGCCGGTACGGCATCGGGGTCCGCGGCATCACCCTGGAGATGCTCGGCGGCTACACCGAGATGGACCGGGACTCGCCCCGCCCCGGGATCGAGGCGATCGTGTCGCTGGTCGGGCCGGCCGTGTCGTTCGCGATCGGCTTGCTCGCCGCCCTGGCGACCGCCGTGCTGCCGGACGGCACCGTCCTGCACGAGCTGGCGTTCCAGCTCGCGTTCAGCAATCTGGTGGTGGCCGTGTTCAACGTGCTGCCCGGGCTGCCCCTGGACGGCGGCCGGGCGCTGCGCGCCGGGGTCTGGGCGATCAGCAAGGACCGGCACCTGGGCGACCGGGTGGCCGGCTGGACCGGGCGGCTGGTCGCGGTCGCGAGCCTGCTCGCCGCCGTGGCGCTGTATCTCAGCCACATCCTGCTCTGGCTCGGCCTGATCATCACGGTGCTGGTCGCCTGGACGCTGTGGAGCGGGGCCAGCCAGTCGATCCGGTTCGGCCGGATCGGGGTACGGCTGCCGATGGTCAACGCCGGCCGGCTGGCCCGGCCGCTGGTCGCGGTGCTCACCGGCACTCCGCTGGCCGAGGCGCTGCGCCGGTACGGGGAGGCGCCGTCGCCCCCGCCGCCGGCTGGGTACCCGCCGCTGCCGTCCCCGCCACCCGCGTCCCAGGGGCCGCCGTCCCCGCCGGTGTACCCGGATCCGGCCGCCCCGTTCCCGCCGCAGCCGCCGGTACTGGTCGTGGTGAACTCGGCCGGCCAGCTGCTCGGCGTCGTCAACGAGGCCGCGGTCGCCGCGGTACCGCAGGAGCGCCGGGCCTGGGTGGCGGTCGACACCGTGGCCGCCGGGCTGGACCGGGCCAAGGTGCTGCCCGCCGGCCTGGGCGGGATGGACCTGGTCGAGGCCGTTCAGGCCAACCCGGCGAGCGAGTACGTGGTGACCTTGGGCGAGGATGTGGTGGGCGTCCTGCGGGTCGCCGATCTCATGCGCGTACTCGAACCCAGGGGGCAGTCCCGTTGACCGCACCGTCCACCGTCACCGCCCGGCGCGGCCCGTTCCAGCCCGGCGACCGGGTCCAGCTCACCGACCCGAAGGGGCGGCTGCACACGCTGGTACTGGAGCCCGGCCGGATCTTCCACACCCACCGGGGCGGCCTGGCCCACGACGACCTCATCGGCGCGCCGGAGGGCAGCGTCGTCAGCTCCAGCGGCGGCACGGCCTACCTCGCGCTGCGGCCCTTGCTGGCCGACTACGTGCTGTCCATGCCTCGTGGCGCTCAGGTGATCTACCCGAAGGACGCGGCCCAGATCGTCGCGATGGGTGACATCTTCCCCGGGGCGCGGGTGCTGGAGGCCGGCGCCGGCTCCGGCGCGCTGTCCTGCTCGCTGCTGCGGGCGGTCGGGGCGCGCGGTGAGCTGATCTCGTACGAGCTGCGGCCGGACTTCGCGGCGATCGCGGAGCGTAACGTGGCCGACTTCTTCGGGGAGCGTCCGGAGAACTGGACCCTGCGTACCGGCGACGTCGCCGATTGCCAAGAGACCGGGTTCGATCGGATCATTCTTGACATGCTCGCCCCGTGGGAGATGTTGGACCTCGTCTCCCGGGCTCTGGTACCGGGTGGGGTCTTCATCGGCTATGTCGCCACCACGCCCCAGCTGTCCGAGTTGGTGGAGGCGCTGCGCGAGCGGGGTGGGTTCACCGAGCCCCGGGCCTGGGAGTCGCTGATCCGGGACTGGCACGCGGAGGGCCTCGCGGTCCGCCCCGACCACCGGATGATCGCCCACACCGCGTTCCTGGTCAGCGCGCGCCGGCTGGCTCCCGGAGTGCTGGCGCCACCGCGCCGCCGCAAGCCGAGCAAGGGCGCCGAGGCGTACGCGCTGCGCCGGGCCGCGACCCAGCCGTCCGTGGAGCCGTCCGGCGAGGTGCCGGCCGCGCCGGCCGACGCACCGCCGGCGAGCCTGCCCGAGGACGCGACGTGACCGGTCGCGTCCGCACCCCTGCGCCGGGCGGTGCCCGGACCCCTCGACCCGCCCGCCCGGGCAGCACGGAGAGCGAGGCCGCATGACCCCGTCCGGTCCCGCGTTCAACGACCTGCCCGCCGTCTTCCCGGACTGGTCGCCGTACCCCGACCTGGAGTCCGCCGCGCGGGCCTACCTGCGCGATCCGGAGGTGGCCCTCGACGCGCTGGGCGGAGTGCTGCGCGGCGCCACCGTTCTCGGCTTCACCCTCGAACGGTTCGTGAACGAGGTCAACGGCGTCTGGCAGGAGGTCGTGGTCTGCGACGGCACCCGGCTGGTGCTCTGGCACGGCGAGGACGTGCCGCCCAGCGAGGGCCCACCCGGCTCGATGACCTCTTCGCTGCGGGTGGTGCCGCTGTCCGCGGTGACCGAGGTGGGCTGCCGGCGACGGCTGACGCGGGGCGGCGGCGGGCCGGTCCGGGTCGACAGCGTGGACGTGTACCTGCTGCTCAGCTCGCTGGACGAGGCCGGTCTCGGCACCGTCGCCAGCGAGGAGGCCAGCACGCTGATCCGGCACGACGCGCTGCGGTTCGGCAAGACGCTCGACGACGGGGGAGCCGGGCAGATCGCGCGCCTGGAGGAGTTCGCCCGCCTGGTGGCGTCCCTCGTCGGTCGTCCCATTTAGCCCATGATGAGCGGTGAGAGGCGATACGGGGGATCGGTCCTCGGTGTCCGGGCCAGCGATCTCGCGGCCATCGATCGGCCGCGACGGGTCCGGGTCGCGCCGCTGCTCCGGATGCCCGGGACGTGGCCCGGCGGGCGGTCGCCGGCCGCGTCGAGCATTCCCGACCGCGGTGCGGACGGCGCGTTCTTGGCGCTCAGCCCATCGGTCAACGCCGACACGCCGAACCGCCCGGAAAATGCCGCGAACATCACCCTGAAGGTACCCGGAACAATAAGAGTCTGTGACGGCCTAGCCGGTAGGGGCGAACAGAGGCGATCAGCGGTTAGTGTTAGACCACAACGTTCGAGCCCCCGGGGAGGTGGGACGTGGCACGTAGTGACGACGCGGAGACCCGCGCCGCCCGTTGGGAGAAGGAGGCCCACGATCTCTCGACCCAGGTCGCGTTCCTTCAGGAGGAACTCGCCTTGGTGCGGCGCAAGCTGACCGAGAGCCCGCGGCACGTGCGCCAGTTGGAGGAGCGGCTTGCCGCGACTCAGTCTCAGCTGGCCCGGCTGACCGAGAACAACGAGCGGCTGGTGGCCACGCTGAAGGAGGCGCGTGCCCAGATCGTGACCCTCAAGGAGGAGATCGACCGGCTCGCCCAGCCGCCCAGCGGCTACGGCGTGTTCCTCGGGCGGCATGAGGACGGCACGGTGGACGTGTTCACCGGCGGTCGCAAGCTGCGGGTCGCGGTCTCTCCGGCACTCGCGGCCGAAGAACTGCGCCGGGGCCAGGAAGTCCTGCTGAATGATGCCCTCAACATCGTCGACGCGTTCGGCTTCGAGCGCGCCGGCGAGGTGGTGATGCTCAAGGAGGTCCTGGACAGCCCGATCGATGGCAAGCCCGACCGCGCCCTGGTCATCTCCCACGCCGACGAGGAGCGGGTGGTGCACCTGGCGGAGAGCCTGAACGTGGCGGCGCTGCGTTCCGGCGACTCGCTGCTCATCGAGCCGCGTTCGGCCTACGCGTACGAGCGGGTGCCCAAGAGCGAGGTCGAGGAGCTGGTACTCGAGGAGGTGCCGGACGTCGGGTACGAGGACATCGGCGGCCTGCACTCGCAGATCGAGCAGATCCGCGACGCCGTCGAGTTGCCCTTCCTGCACGCCGACCTGTTCCGTGAGCACCAGCTGCGGCCCCCGAAGGGCGTGCTGCTCTACGGGCCGCCCGGCTGCGGCAAGACCCTGATCGCGAAGGCGGTGGCCAACTCGCTGGCCAAGAAGATCGCCGAGCGGCGTGGCGAGGAGAAGCACACCAGCTACTTCCTCAACATCAAGGGGCCCGAGCTGCTCAACAAGTACGTCGGCGAGACTGAGCGCCACATCCGGCTGATCTTCCAGCGCGCCCGGGAGAAGGCCAGCGAGGGCACACCGGTGATCGTGTTCTTCGACGAGATGGACTCGGTCTTCCGCACTCGTGGCTCCGGCGTCTCGTCCGACGTGGAGAACACGATCGTTCCCCAGTTGCTCTCCGAGATCGACGGCGTGGAGGGCCTGGAAAACGTCATCGTGATCGGCGCGTCCAACCGTGAGGACATGATCGACCCGGCGATCCTGCGCCCGGGTCGGCTCGACGTGAAGATCAAGATCGAGCGACCGGACGCCGAGGCCGCACGGGACATCTTCAGCAAGTACATCCTGTCGGACCTGCCGCTCGCCGACGACGACGTCGCCGAGCACGGGGGCGACCCCAAGGCGTGCGTGGCCGCGATGATCGAGGCCGCGGTGCTGCGGATGTACTCGGAGACGGAGGAAAACCGGTTCCTGGAGGTCACCTACGCCAACGGTGACAAGGAGGTCCTGTACTTCAAGGACTTCAACTCCGGCGCCATGATCCAGAACATCGTCGACCGGGCGAAGAAGATGGCGATCAAGGAGTACCTGTCCTCGGCCCGCAAGGGGCTGCGCCTGCAGCACCTGCTCGACGCGTGCGTCGACGAGTTCCGGGAGAACGAGGACCTGCCCAACACGACCAACCCGGACGACTGGGCACGGATCTCCGGCAAGAAGGGCGAGCGGATCGTCTACATCCGCACGCTGGTCTCCGGAGGCAAGGGCACCGAATCCGGGCGCTCGATCGACACGGTGACCAATACCGGACAGTACCTGTAACGGTCCCCCGCAGGGGACCGGAGAGCGGCATGATCGTGGTACGGCAGGGCGACCCACAGGGCAGCCCTGCCGTACCACGTACGCTGCCGGGTGCCGGCGCGCCGGCACCCACCAAAGGGACGTAATATGCCGTCGGACAGCGCCCGGTGATCGTGGCCGGGCCCGACATCTGGCGACGGCAGGGGGCCGCACACAGTGATCACCGGCAACATGTCCACTGAACGCCCGCCCACCGTCCCCGCCACCGAGACGTCGCCGGCCACCGGCCGCAAGCGTCTCGTGCCGTTGCTGGTCGCCCTCGTCGCGTCCTGGGTCGTGCCGCTCCTGACCAACCTGGCCCACGTGGACTGGCTGCTGCCGCCGCTGCTGCTGCTGGCGACCGCCTCGCTGCTGCGCGCCGGACGTACCGTGCTCGACCGCCTGATGTGCGCGATGGCGCTGGTATTCGGGGCGACCCTGGCCGCCGGGCTTCTGCTGTCGGTCTGGCCCTGGCACCTGGCCCCGGTCGGTGCCGCCGGGCTGGGCGGCACGGTGCTGACCGCCGTCGCGGCGGTCACCGGCCGCCGCCCGCAGCTGCCGCGGCTGCTCCGGCGATCCGACCTGATCACCCTGGGATACGCCGCGGTGTGCGCGGCCGTCGCGCTCCTCCCACTGGTACGCCGCGACCTGGCCGGCCGGTTGTCGCTGTTCATGCACGTCGAGGACTTCTCCCGGCACCTGATGATCTACGACACGATCCGGACCCAGGGCGGTTACCTGTTCCTGCACAAGGCGCAGTCGATCGGTCACGTCTACGAGCCGGGCTTCCTGACCTACCCGCAGGGTGGGCACTTCACCTACGCCCTGCTGGAGAACTTCCTCGAGTCCTCGGCCGTGCCGGGCAACCCGCTGACCTGGACGAGCAACTTCATCTGGCTGCACACCTTCGGGTTCATCGCGATGTGTCTCGCGGTCCTGTGGGCGGCGCAGCGGGTGGCCGGCCCCAGTGTCGGGATCTGGCGGGCCGGCGCACTCGGCGCGCTGATCACCGCATACCTGCTGCTCGACGTCCCGATCACGGTGTTCGACTCCGGGTACCCGCAGGAGGTCACGTCCCTGGCCGTGGTGGCGATGCTGGCCGGCGTCGCGATCCGCCCCATTGCCCGGGACCGTGAGCAGATCCTCCTGGTCGGCGCGCTGCTGGTGGCGATCTCGTTCACCTACTACCTGTTCCTGCCGGTGGCCGGCGTCATCGCGCTCGGATGGCTGGTCGCGTACCGGCGGCGGGTGCTGCCCCGGTGGCGGTACACGCTCGTCGTCGGGGTGGTGTCGCTGGCGCTGGCCGCCGTGCCCCCACTGCTGAACCGGTCCGCCGATCCGGGCACCGTACTGCTGCAGAACGGGCAGGCGATCCCGGTGCGCACCCACCCGCTCTGGGGACTCGGGCTGGCCTGCGTCGCCGCCTCGATCCTGCTGATCGCCCGGCGCCGCCGGTTCGGCGTGGTCGCGGCGGTCGCGGTCATCGTGGTCGGGGCGTTCTCGGCCGGCGTCAACAAGTACCAGGCGGCCAACGCGGGGGCCTCGTACTTCTGGTACAAGACGCTGCACGAGGCGATCATCGTGATCCTGGTGGCCAGCGGCGTCCTCGCCGCGGTGCTACGGCTGCCGCCGAGGCTGTCCCACCGCTCCTGGTGGCGGCTGGTCACCCCGGTCGCGGCCGCGATCGTGGCGATCGGGTCGGTCGGGTACTTCGCCCGGGGCACGGCGACCTCGATGAGCGAGGGCCGGCGCTACCTCACCGGCCGGACTGCGGAGCCGAGCCCGGCGGCACGCGACACGGTCGCGGTGTTCCAGCGCTTCCCGCACGCCGACGACAAGCTCACCGTGGTCTACATGGACGGCCAGTGGCCGCAGTTCTACACCACCATCTACCTCGGCATCATGCACCACCAGTACGGCACGGCCGAGGACTTCGCGCAGCACATCCGTCCCTGGAACGGCAAGCACAACCTGCCGCAGATCGAGCCGCTCATCGCGAGCAGCACGAGGCCGGTACGGGTGATCGCCAAGGATCCGCAGGACCTGGCCGACCTGCGCGCGTTCGCCGCCACGCTGCCGTCGGGGAAGCTGGAGGTCGTGGACTTCAACGCGGGCGGCTGACCGCCCGGGCGGCGCTCCGGCGGGTTCCTGAGGCCGCTGCGCTCCCGGGTGGCACCGGGGCACTCAGCGGAAGACCCACAACCGGAACGCCACGTAGTTGATGGCCGCGACCACGCCCGAGGTGACCACCTTCGACACCAGGTAGGGCAGGCCCAGCCAGGTCAGTCCCTGCACTCCCACGACGGTCAGCACCAGATTCGCGGCGACGAGATAGAGATAGCGGTGCAGTTGGCGCCCGACATGGCCCTCGGCGGCGAAGGCCCATTTGCGGTTTAGGCCGAAGTTGGCGACGAATGCAACGGCATATGCCAATACCGTCGCCAACGGTAACCAGAGCTTCAACACACCGTGCAACAAGAAGAGCGTGCCGGCGTCGAGTATGAAGCTGGTGCCGCCCACCAGGACGAACCTGACCGCGCTATGCCTGCTCAGGTTGGTGATAGAGGCGGTAAGACTCGACGACACTCGAATTCCCCCTGTCCGCGACCCCTGATGCGGGGGCCAGATCGAACAGGCTATCGTTCCGCCGGGTGCAGCGATCGGTCGCGGTACGCTGAATCGTTCTTCGAAAGGGTCTGTCTGTGTCGCCAGATGGTTCTCCCCCCGAACCGTCGCCCTACATCCATCCGAGCGCCGAAGTCGAGAATGGCGCTGTGGTCGGCCCGGGCACAAAGATATGGCACGTGGCTCACGTGCGTTCGACGGCACGCATCGGTGCGGGCTGCACCGTCGGTCGCAACGTCTACGTAGACGCCGACGTCACCATCGGTGACCACGTCAAGGTCCAGAACAACGTCTCGGTCTACGTGGGCGTCACCATCGAGGACGACGTTTTCGTCGGTCCGAGCGCGGTGTTCACGAACGACCACAATCCCCGGGCGACCAACACCGACTGGAAGATCACCCCGACCAGGGTGCGCCGAGGTGCGTCGATCGGCGCCAATGCCACCATCGTCTGCGGCGTCGAGATCGGCGAGTACGCCCTGGTGGCAGCGGGCGCCGTGGTGACCCGCGACGTCTTGCCCAACCAACTCGTGGCGGGCAACCCGGCCCGTCCCCGAGGTTGGGTCGACGAGCGTGGTGAGGTCGTGTCGCGCGACCCGCAACGTCCGGCCGGCCTCTGATCCCTGACCCCCGACAGATAGCGAGGCATCTCCCCTCATGAACACCCCGCAGCCGATTCCCATCACCTCTGTGGTTATCGGTGCCGAAGAGAAGGCGGCGGTGCAGCGGGTTCTCGACTCGGGCATGCTCGCCCAGGGACCGGTTGTGGCCGAACTCGAGCGGCAGTTCGCCGAGCTGACCGGCGTCCCGCACGCCGTCGCGGTCAGTAACGGCACCGTTGCTCTGGTCGCCGCCCTCGAAGCGCTGGGCCTCGGCCCGGACGACGAGGTGATCACCACCCCGTTCAGCTTCGTCGCCACCCTCAACGCCATCCTGGAGAGCGGGGCGAAGGTCCGGTTCGCCGACATCCGGGACGACTTCACCATGGACCCGGACTCGGTCCGTTCCCTGGTCAACGAGCGCACCCGGGCGCTGCTCCCGGTGCACCTGTACGGCCTGCCGGCGGACATGGACGCGCTGTCCGAGATCGCCCGAGCCCACGACCTGCACCTGGTGGAGGATGCCGCCCAGGCGCACGGCGCCACGATCGCGGACCGAGTCGTCGGCTCCTTCGGCGTCGGCTGCTTCTCCCTCTACGCGACGAAGAACCTGCAGTGCGGCGAAGGTGGCCTGATCACCACGTCCGACGACCTGCTCGCCGACCGGCTGCGGCTCCTGCGCAACCAGGGCATGCGGGTGCGGTACCAGTACGAGGCGGCCGGACACAACTGGCGCCTGACCGACCTGCAGGCGGCAATCGCGGTACCGCAGGTCGCCCGGCTGGCGGACAACGGCGCCGCCAGGGCCGCCAACGCCGCTGCCCTCAACGAGGGGCTGGCCGGGCTGCCGGGCCTGATCACGCCGGGAGTACCCGCCGGTCGCGGGCACGTGTGGCACCAGTACACGATCCGGGTCACCCCGGAGGCGCCGATCGACCGGGAGGATCTGGCCAAGAAGCTGGAGCAGGCGCGGATCGGCTACGGACTGTATTATCCCCGGCTCATGCACGACTATGACTGCTACCGCGGGCACCCCCAGATCACGGTGGACCCCACGCCGGTAGCCGCGCAGATCACCACTGAGGTGTTGTCCCTGCCGGTCCACCAGAACCTCACGCCGAGCCAGCTCGACCGCATCGTCGGCACCGTCCGGGAGGCGTTCAATGGTTAATCTAGCGATCTTCGGCGCCGGGATCATGGGCGCCAATCACGGGCGGGTCGCGCGGTCGATGCCGCAGTACACGGTCACCGCGATCTGCGACCCCGACCTGGCCCGCGCCGAGGCGGTCGCCGGTCCGCTCCAGGCGGTCGCCACCACCGACTTCGACGAGGCGATCCGGGACGCCGAGGCGGTCGTGCTGGCCGCGCCGAGCGACATGCACGGCGAGCTCGGCGAGCGGATCCTGAAGAGCGGCCGGGACCTGCTGGTGGAGAAGCCGATCGCCACCACGGTGGCGGACGCCGAGCGGCTGGTCGAGGCGGCGGCGGCGAACGACAGGATCCTGATGGTCGGCCACGTCGAGCGGTTCAACCCGGCCGTCGTCGAGCTGCGACAGCTGGTCGACGAGCCGCTGTCCCTGGAGATCACCCGGGTCGGCCCGTTCTCCAGCCGCAACCTGGCCGACGTGGTGCTCGACCTCATGATCCACGATGTCGATCTCGCGATGGCGATCGTGGGGCAGAACGTCGTCCAGCAGGAGGCCATGGCCCGGGTGGTGCGCTCCGGCGACCAGGACCTGGCCTGCGCCCTGCTCCGGTTCGAGAACGGCGTGATCGCGAATATCACGGCGAGTCGGGTGAGCCAGAACAAGATCCGTCGCATCACGCTCACTCAGCGTGAGAACAGCGTCGTCGCCGACCTGCTGCGCCAGCACGTCGAGGTGCACCGCATCGAGCACTCGGAGTACCTCGACGACGGCGGCGTACGGTACCGCCAGAGCGGTCGGGTCGAGATCCCGTTCCTGTCGCAGCACGGGGAGCCACTCATGCACGAACTGAGCCACTTCGCCGAGTGCGTGACGCAGCGCACCGATCCGCTCGTCAGTGGTGCGGACGGCCTGGCGGCGCTGCGGATCTGCTTGGACATCCGGGACTCCGCGGTGGTGGGGTAGCCGTGTTCGAGGGCTGCACCATCGCGGCGGTGGTACCGGCGTACAACGAGGCGAAACTCATCGGCACGACCATCACCACGATGCCGGACTTCGTCGACATCATTGTGGTCGTCAACGACTGCTCGACGGATGAGACCTCGCAGCGCGCGCTGGAGGTCGGCGACTCTCGGGTCGTGCTGATCGAGCACACCAAGAACACCGGCGTCGGCGGTGCCATTCTGGACGGGCACACGAAAGCGCTCGAACTCGGTTCGGATGTCAACGTGGTGATGGCGGGCGACGCCCAGATGGACCCGCAGTACCTGCCCGCCCTGCTGAGCCCGATCTGCACCCAGGGCTACGAATTCACCAAGGCGAACCGGTTCTTCTCCCGCAGTTCGTACGCCGCCATGCCGACGGTTCGCATGCTGGGCAGTGTCGGGCTGTCGTTCGCCACCAAGGTCGCCAGCGGCTACTGGAATCTGTTCGACCCGCAGAACGGCTATACGGCGGTGCACCGCTCGGCGTTGAGCCGGCTCGACCTCAACCTCATCGCGCGCGGCTATGAGTTCGAGAACGACCTGCTGATCTGGCTGAACATCGCGAACGCGCGCGCTCGCGACGTCCCGATCCCGGCGCGTTACGGCGACGAGGTCTCGACAATGAAGATCAGCAAGGTGGCGCCGACGATCGCCAGCCTGCTGCTGCGGGGCTTCTGGCGGCGGCTGATGCTCAAGCACGTCCTGGCCTCGTTCTCCCCGATCGCCCTGCTGTTCTTCAGCGGCCTGGCGTTGTGCGCCTGGGGGCTGGCGGTGGGTGTCTGGGTGCTCGTCGAGACGCTCGGTCCGCCCGCCGCGTCGACCGGAAGTGTGCTGCTCAGCGTGGGCCCACTATTGACCGGTATCCATATGTTGATCTCGGCCTGGACTCTTGATATACAGGCAACGCCCGACTGAGCGCCTCGCACCTTTCAGGTGGCCCGCCGTCACGGGCCGTTGAAGTCGACTCGAACCGATTGGTGGCGCGCCATGGTAGGCGACCAGAACAATCAGGCCCTGGTCAGGCGCCGGGTGCGCCGGTATGGCCTGCTGGCTTTCGTGGGTTTCTTCTTCATGATCGCTGCCTGGTCGCTCGCCGCGCCGTATGACGGGACGCCGGACGAGCAGGCGCACATCATCCGGGCCGCGGGCGTCGACTCGGGCCAGGTGGCGCCGGCGCCGGTCGCCGCGTCCCACGGCTCCGGCGCCTTCCAGACGGTGCCCAAGGGCCTGGTCAGGACGAACTGCTGGGCCTACGACCAGACCAAGTCGGCGGCGTGCGCCACGTCGCCGAGCGCCGACCGGACTCCGGTGACCGTGCCGACCGGTGCCGGGAGATACAACCCCGTCTTCTACGCGTTGGTCGGCTGGCCGCTCCGGTTGTGGCCGGGCTGGCCGGGGGTGCTGCTGGCTCGGCTGATCTGCGCCGCCGCCAGCGCCGCCCTGTTCGCCGGTGCCTTCGTCAGCGCCATGCGCTGGTCACGGTTCCGGCTCCTGGCCGTCGGGTTGGTGGCCGTCGCCACGCCGATGACGCTGCAGATGTCCAGCGCGGTCAACCCCAGCGGTCTGGAGATCGCGGCCGGCATCGCCTTGTTCGCCAGTGGAGTCCCGCTGTTCATGCGGCCCGACGGTGAACGGTTCGACCGCAGACTGCTGTGGCAGGTCGCGATCGCCGCCGCGATCCTCGCCACGCTGCGGGCCGCCGGCCCGCTGTGGCTGGCGTTCTCGGCCCTGGCGCTGCTGCTGCCGTTGCGCCCCTCGAGAATCCGCCGGCTGTGGGGGATCGGAGCGGTGCGTTGGTGCCTGGCCGGTCTTCTCGTGGTCGGCGTGGCGGGTGTCGGGTGGACCGTCGTACAGAAGGCCACCGACCTCGGGGACTTCCGGCACACGGTCTGGCTCTCGCACGGGCAGGCGACCTGGGCCGTGCTGCAGCAGTGGCGGGAGTACACGGACGAGTTGGTCGGCGTGATGTCCTGGCTGGACCTGCGGCTGCCCGCGTTCCTCTACATCATCTGGGAACTGGCCGTGGGTGCCCTGATCCTGGCCGGTGTCGTCCTGAGTAACCGGCTGGACCGGTGGCGGCTGTTCGTGGTGTTCCTCGGTGGCGCCGTGGTGCCGACCCTGATGCAGATCAAGTACGTCAACGAACAGGGTTTCGTGACGCAGGGGCGGTACCTACTGCCGGTCCTGGTCGGGCTGGTCCTGATGGCCGCCTTCATCATGGAGGAGCGCGGCGTCGGCGCGGGACGTGCCCGCACCATCGCCCGGCTGGTCGCCGGTACGCTGCTGCCGCTGCAGATCGTCGCCCTCGGCTACACGATGGTCCGCTGGCAGCATGGCATCACGAAGAGCTATCCCAAGGCACACGAGCTCAACCCGTTGGCTGGCCCGTGGCATCCGGTGGTCGGCTCGCTGACTCCCTTGCTCGTCGAGGTGGCCGGCCTGGTGGTCGTCGGAGCGCTGCTCTGGCGAACCGTGGGCCGGCCGGCCACCGAACTGTCCTCGCTTTCCGCCGCGGGGCAGGTCGAGCACACACGGGAAGCCGATCCGGACCGCCCGGCGGAAGCCGCCATGGCCGGCGCCTGAAACCCTTTTGACTGGTCTGGGTCGCGGCGCGGCGTCAGATGCGCCGAGCCAGACCAGTCGCCGCCGTAGGGCGGGCGCCAGCCGGCGGCCGGTCCGTCGGCGTCGCCGCGGCTGCGTCCTTTCCCGTCCAGATGGCCGCAATTCGGCGTCGATGGCACAACGCGGTACGACGAGGATGACCGCCAACCGGAGGCGCTCGACTAGGCTCTGGGTATGGGTGTACACCGGGTGATGGGGACCGAGATCGAGTACGGCATCTCCGTGCCGGGCCAGCCGGGTGCCAACCCGATGGTGACCTCGTCTCAGATTGTGAATGCCTACGGCGCGCGGCCGGAGCTCTCCCGCAACGGACGGGCCCGGTGGGACTACGAGGAGGAGTCGCCGCTGCGGGACGCGCGCGGCTTCACCTACTCCGGCGCGCTGTACGACCCCTCCGAGGCGCTGGCCGACGAGGATCTCGGGCTGGCCAACGTCATCCTCACCAACGGCGCCCGGCTCTACGTCGACCACGCCCACCCGGAGTATTCGACGCCCGAGGTGACCAACCCGCGCGACGTCGTGCTGTGGGACAAGGCGGGGGAGCGGGTGATGGCCGAGGCCGCCCGCCGGGCCGCGACGATCCCGGGAAGCGCGCCCATCCACCTCTACAAGAACAACACCGACAACAAGGGCGCGAGCTACGGCGCCCACGAGAACTACCTGATGCGCCGGCAGACGCCGTTCGCCGACATCGTGCAGTTCCTGACCCCGTTCTTCGTGACCCGGCAGATCGTCTGCGGCGCGGGCCGGGTCGGCATCGGGCAGGACGGCTCGACGCCCGGCTTCCAGATCTCCCAGCGCGCCGACTTCTTCGAGGTCGAGGTCGGCCTGGAGACCACGCTGAAGCGGCCGATCATCAACACCCGGGACGAACCGCACGCCGACGCCGACAAGTACCGGCGGCTGCACGTGATCATCGGGGACGCGAACCTGTCCGAGACCTCCACGTACCTCAAGGTCGGCACGACCGCGCTGATCCTGGAGATGATCGAGGAGAAGGCGCTCACCGCCGACCTGGGCATCACCGATCCGGTCGGTGAGTTGAAGCAGGTCAGCCACGACCCGACGCTCACCTACCGGATCAAGATGCGGGACGGCCGCCGGCTCACCGCGCTGGACCTGCAGTGGGCCTTCCTGGAGCGGGCCACGGCGTTCGTCGACAACCGGGGCGGCGACGAGCAGACCCTCGACGTGCTGCGCCGCTGGGAGTCCGTGCTGGACCGGCTCGGCAAGGACCCGATGTCCTGCGCCGACGAGCTGGACTGGGTGGCCAAGCTCCGCCTGCTGGAGGGATACCGCGACCGGGAGGACCTGGGCTGGGGCTCGCCCAAGCTGCAGCTGGTCGACCTGCAGTATTCCGACGTCCGCCCGGAGAAGGGCCTGTACCACCGGCTGGTGGCCCGCGGGGCGATGAAGACGCTGTTCACCCCGGAGCAGGTCCGGGAGGCGATGACCGAGCCGCCGGAGGACACCCGGGCATACTTCCGAGGGCGGTGCCTGGCGCAGTATGCGTCCGAGGTGGTCGCGGCGAGCTGGGACTCGGTGATCTTCGATGTCGGGCGCGAGTCGCTGGTACGGGTACCGATGATGGAGCCGCTGCGGGGCACGAAGGCCCACGTCGGGGCCCTGTTCGACCGCTGTCCGAGCGCCAAGGACCTGCTGGAGGCGCTGACCGGCGCCTGACCGGCCCCCCCCGCCGGGACCGGGCCGCACCGCCCCCTCCCGGACGCCCGCCCGGACACGGCGTCGCGGGCGACGATCGTTACGCCATGGGCGAAACCGCCGACCCGGCCCAGGCTGCTCCGGGGCCCCGCGTGGCGCCCGGCCGGCCGCCGCGTCGGTGGGACCGGGGTCGACGGTCGGGGTAAGTTGGTCGCACAGGGCACGCAAGCGGGGCCGCGCAGCTAGCAGGAGGCAACGATGGCAACCCGGGACACGGGCGGACAGTCGCAGTCGGGTCGCAGCCGGCGCGACGAAGAGATCGACGACGCCGGAGCGCCGGCGGTCGACCCGGAGGTGGCCGAGAGGCAGGAGAAGCTGACCGAGGACGTCGACGACCTGCTCGACGAGATCGACTCGGTACTGGAGGAAAACGCCGAGGAGTTCGTCCGGGGGTACGTCCAGAAGGGCGGCCAGTAAACCCGATCATCGGGACGGTAGTCTCAACGCGTCCCATCTCGGCAAGCGCCCGCGGCGGCACGGGTCAACCTCGCCGCCGCAGGCGCTGGTGAGTGCAGCGGCAACGAGTGCGGTGCCAACGATTGCGGTGGCAACCTGATCGCGTACCTGAAGGGAACACACGTGGCAGCGGGTCTTGATCCATCCTGGCGGCTACCGGCGGCGTTCACCGTGCCTGGCCTGTCGTCGTTCAGCGAGTTTCTGGGTGCCGCCGCGCCGGAGTTGCTGCCCGGCCGGAGGCCGCTGCCAACGGGGATCAACGCCGACATCGCCCCGCACGCCACCACGATCATCGCGATCAGCTGCGCGGACGGTGTCGTGATGGCCGGCGACCGGCGGGCCACGATGGGCAACCTGATCGCCAACCGGGACATCGAGAAGGTGCACGCCGCCGACGAGTTCTCGCTGGTCGGCATCGCCGGCACGGCCGGCGTCGGGATAGAGCTGATGCGCCTGTTCCAGGTCGAGCTGGAGCACTACGAGAAGATCGAGGGCGCGATGCTCTCGATCGACGGCAAGGCCAACCGCCTGGCCACGATGATCCGTAACAACCTCGGCGCGGCGCTGCAGGGGCTCGCGGTGATCCCGCTGTTCGCCGGGTATGACCTCGACGCCGCCGAGCCCGGCCGGGCCGGCCGGATCTTCAGCTTCGACGTGGCTGGCGGGGTCTACGAGGAGCGTGGCTTCGACGGGATCGGCTCCGGTTCGCTGTTCGCGAAGGCCGCGCTGAAGAAGCGGTACCGCCCCGGCCTGCCGGTCGAGGAGGCGATCACCCTCGCGGTCGAGGCGCTGTACGACGCGGCCGACGACGACACCGCGACCGGTGGCCCCGATCTGACCCGCCGCATCTTCCCGGTCGTGATGACCGCCGGAGCCGACGGCACCCGACGCATCTCCGACGAGCAGTCCGCGGAGGTGTCGGAGGCCGTGGTGGCCCGTCGCATGGAGAACCCCGGCGGCTGACGCCGCGCTGACCGATACCGCCCCGTCCCCACCGATCGTCGAGACCGAGGAGACCGCCCGCCGTGGCCATGCAGTTCTACGCCTCGCCTGAGCAGATCATGCGAGACCGCTCCGAGTACGCGCGCAAGGGCATCGCGCGCGGCCGCAGCGTCGTGGTGCTCACGTACTCCGGCGGCGTGCTGTTCGTGGCGGAGAACCCGTCGACCGCGCTGCACAAGGTGAGCGAGATCTACGACCGGATCGGCTTCGCGGCGGTCGGCCGGTACCCGGAGTTCGAAAACCTGCGCGCCGCCGGGGTACGCCTGGCGGACCTGCGCGGCTACTCCTACGACCGGCGAGACGTCAACGGCCGGGCACTGGCGAACTTCTACGCGCAGATGCTGGGCGCCATCTTCACCGAGCAGTCCAAGCCGTTCGAGGTGGAGCTGTGTGTCGCCCAGGTGGGCGCGACCCCGGAGCAGGACGAGTTGTACCGGCTCACGTACGACGGCTCGGTGCAGGACGAGCCCGGCGTGGTGGCCATGGGTGGCCAGGCCGAGTCCATCTCCGGCGGCCTGCGCCAGCGGCACAGCCCGGACATGGCGCTCGACGTCGCGCTGCGGCTGGCCGTCGAGGCGCTGGGCAGCGTGGGCGGCGAGGGCAACGCCCCGCGCACGCTGACCGCCACCCAGCTGGAAGTCGCGATCCTGGATCGGCACCGGCGCGGGCGTGCGTTCCGCCGGCTCACCGACCGGGCGCTGACCGATCTCCTGGCCGCGCCGGAGCAGCCGGCCGCCGAGGGTGCGGCTGGTGAGGGCGCGAGTGGTGAGGGCGCGGCTGGCGAAGGCAAGGACGGTGCCGCCAAGGACGGTGCCGCCAAGGACGCTGCTGCCAAGGACGCCGGGGCGACCGCACCGGAGGCGACCGGGTCCGGTGCCGCAACGGACGCACCACCGGCCGATGCGGGCACGGCTGGCGATGAGGACACCGGCCCCGACTCGACGCAGTCCGCCGAGACCGACTGATAACCCGCGTCCGACTGTCAACGCCGCGTCCGACTGTCAACGCC
>NZ_BONZ01000019.1 GCF_016862975.1 Rugosimonospora africana | reverse complement strand
GCGTCGGACGGATTGCGGCGCGGCGGGCCATCAACCACACGGCCGGCAAATTGCGGTGCGGTTGACGGCCAACGGTGCGAGCGACGAGTTACGGCGCGGCCGGCCGTCAAGCGTGCGATGGAACGAATTGTGTCGCGACCGACCGTCAAAACGCGTGACCGGCGAATTGTGGCGCGGCTGACCGTGAATGACGCGACCGACTAATCACGGCACGGCCGACCGTCAAACGTGAGACGGACCGATTGTGCTGCGGCCGACCGGTCAAACGCGGCAATCGGCGAATTGCGGCGCGGCCGAACGTCAACGACGCGACCGACGATTTACTGCGCGACCAAGCCATCCAGGCTCGACTCACCACTGCGGTGCGGCGCACGCGTCCGGTCCGCACGCCTCGGCCGGTCATGCCCGGGTGAGCCTCGCCCGGACCGGGTGAGGCGGTCGTCGCACACCTCCCTGCGCCTGCTCGCGCGCCCGGCGAAACCCGCCCGACGATCGGTCCGGGTCGTGGCACGGCGCCACACGCGCCGAGCCAGACTGGTCGCCAACTGCGCCACAATGCGATTCTCGCTCGCGTTGCTGGGTAAGACCGGATCGCCTCAACGACGATTCAGGGTCTTTCAGCAATGGTTGATCAATCTGCGACCGCCGATCGGATGGACAACCCCCCTCGGGCGGGCGGGTTTCCGCGCCTACGATCGGTCGCCGCGCGGATCCGGGCACCATGGACCGTGATCCCGCCCGCCGGCTGGGCACTGCTCGCCGGCGCGTTCCTCGTCTCGCAGGTCAGCACGTACCTGACCAAGACGCTGTGGATCAGCGACTCACGGCTGTACCTCGCCTGGGCGTACCGGTACCTCGGGTACTCGGAGACCGAAGCGGCGCACCGTACGGCGGCCCACCTGCGCGGCAGGTCCGGGCTGATCACCTGTGACTTCTGCTGGCCGGCCGGGTACGAGCATTCGTTCTTCCACGGCGACAACGGGGCGGTCGTCGGCCCCAGAGTCCTGTACCCGCTGCTGTCGGCACCGTTCGTCTGGCTGTTCGGGCCGAACGGCATGCTGGTCGTGCCGGTGGTGTCGTACGCGGTCGGGGTCGCGCTGCTGGCCATCCTCGCCGCCCGGCTGTTGGGCCGGTGGTGGGGCGTCGCCGCCGGCGCGTTGATCCTGCTTCCGCCGCTGCCGTCACGGTTCGGCCTGTACGCGCTGACCGATGCCACCGCGCTGATGTTCACCGTTGCCGGCTTGCTGTGCCTTCCGCTGGCCCGGCGCGCTCGCCGGCGCGACCTGGTCTGGTTCGCGATCCTGCTGGAACTGGGGCTGTTCACCCGCCAGTTCGCGGTGACGATCACGGCCGGGATCCTGCTCACCTGGGTGCTGGTAGCCATCCGCGACCGCCGCGCGCGCAACCCGTGGCTGTCGTTCGCCGTGGTGTCCTCCGTGCTGACCGCGGGCACGCTGGCCGCGCAGAACGTCGTGGCCTCCCATCTCTACAGCGGCGACTCGCTGAGCCTCACCCAGCGGTACCAGCGGGTGACCGAGCGGGCGTTCCACACCGACGGGTTCGCCGCGGTACCCCGGGTGCTGCGCAACATGCTGCACGTCGACTACCGGTACGTGCGGGCGTTCGACCTGCTGCTCATCGTCATCGTGGTGTTCGCCGTGGTCTCCGCGTTCTGGCGGTTCCGCAGCGAGCTGAGCAGCATGATGATCGGCATGTCGGCGTCCACGCTGGCGCTGGCCGTGCTGATCGTCGATCCGACCTACTTCCGGTACTTCGTCCCGGTCGTACCGTTGATGGTGCTGTGCGTCCTGGCACTGATCGCCGACCTGACATCGTCGCCCGGTACCCGACCGCACTGGTCGACGGAGGCGGTGCCGGAGGGCACGACGCTGCCGGAGACCGGTACGGCTCCCGAGGACGTCGCCCAGAGTGCCGCCGGCGCCGCCGCGGCGAGGGAGGCGCAGCGGGACACCCTGCGGGAGGCCCGGCGTGAAGCCGCCGCACGGGAGGCCGCGGCACGGGACGGGGCCGGAGGGGACGGCGCGACACAGGACGGCGCGGTAGGGGACGGCGTGGCAGGGGACGGCGCGGTGGGGGACGGCCCGGCACGGGATGCGGTGACCCGGGATGTGGCGTTCCGCGAAGCGCAGTCCGCCGAGCCGGTGCCCGAACCGCAGCGGCCGGCCGGCCGCTACCGGACCCGTTGGCGGCAGCGGGTCACCTGTTCGCCCTGGCGGCAGCGGATCGCGACGTCGCGCTGGCGGGTCCTCCTCGCCCGGGTACCCGGGTTGCCGGTCGCCGGCTGGGCGCTGCTGGCCGCCATGTACCTGCTGGTCGTGTACGTGATGATCGCCCGCTCGCCGCACCAGCACGGGTACAAGATCCTCGCGCTGGCCGGGTTCACGGTCGCGGTACCGGCCATCGTTGTGCTCGTCGCCCGGCGCAGCGGGAGAGTCGCCGGCGGGATCGCGGGGATCGCGCTCGTGCTGTCCGCCCCGGTGGCCTCGGCGAGCATCAGCTCGTCGCGGTTCTCGCTCGCACTGCTGGCCATCATCGGCTGCCTGGCGATGCTGCCCGGGGGACTGTGGCCGCAGCCGGGCCGGCGTCAGGGCGAGCGCTCGACACGGCAACTGAGCGGCGCGGCACCGCTGACCGGGGCCGTGCCGCTGACCGGCACGGCACAGCCGGACGGCCACCACCGGGGTGACCACGCCCCGGTGCGGTCCGGGAAGTGGAGCCGTCGACTGTGGCGAGCCGCACCGCTGGCCGGATTCGCCGTCCTGCTCGCCGTGGCGCTGGCGGTCCAGTACCGCAGCATCATCCTCGTCGTCGGCGTCCTGGTGGCCTGCGTGGCGGCCGCGTTGCGGGGCCGGGGTTCGCTGTGGCTGCCGTACGGCCTGATCTCCCTCGCGCTGGGCGTGGGCAGCGTCCTGGCCGACCTGTGGGTGTCGCGGCGCCACGCGCAGTACCCGCACTCCTGGTTCTGGAACAGCACCGAGTGGCTGGGCCGGGTGATCCGCCACCTGGCACGGCCCGAGCTGACCCAGATCACCGGCGACCGGGTCTTCCTGGCGTGCGCCGTGCTGGCGCTGGTCGCCGTGCTGGTACGCCGCGGGGAGGAGTGGACGTGCCTGGCCGCCGGTGCGTTCGCGGCCGGCCTGGTGCTGGTGGTGTTCAACAACCGGGCCGACCACCTGTTCTACCTGACGCTGGCGTTTCCGCCGATGGTGCTGGTCGCCGCCGACCTGGTGGTCGGCTTCGCCGGGCGGCCTCCGGAGGCGCCCACGCAGGAGCGTGAGCTGGTCCGGTCGCCCGGCGGCCACCGGGTACCGCGGAAGAAGATGCGCACCGCCCGGGTCAGCGTCTGACCGCCGCCGGAACCGGCCCGCCAACGGCGGCCTGGTGTCAGCGGCCCGGTGTCAGCGACTTCGCGTCAGCGGCCCGGCGCCAGCGGTTCGGCGGTCGCCAGGCTGGCACCGGGGCCGGTGCCCGGATCGGGCCCCGCGGCCCCCGCCGGCCGGCCGGTGACGTGCGCCGCCCGGTCCGCGGCGGACTGCCGGTTCGTCCGGTGGATCACGGTACCGACCAGGATCAGCGCCACCACGATCGAGCCGACCGTGTACGCCCACTCGACCCTCAGCTTCACGTCCATCGGCAGCGCGGTGACCGCGGCCAGCGCGACCGTACCGCCGAGCCAGGCCAGCGTCTGGTCGCGGTGGTGGCCGAGCGCCATGGCCGCCTGACCGAGCACCTGGGCGAGCAGGTACGCGGCGGTGCCCACGGCGAGTACCGCGAAGTCGCCGTCGCCCAGCACGCCGCTGGTCGCGAACAACAGGCGCAGCAGCCACGGCCCGAACACGATCGCCGGTACGCCGCCCGCGACACCGAGGGTGAGCACGATCCCGCACGCGCGCAGCAGCAGCTTCCGGAATCCGGTCCGGTCGTCGCTGGCCGCCGCGCTGGACAGCCCGGGCAGCAGCGACGCCTGCAACGAGCCGAACACGAACAGCGGGATGCGCACCAGCGTCAGGGCGGACAGCAGCGCGCCGGTCAGGGCGTCCGCGTGCGGCGCGAGCAGCTTGGCGTTGATCACCGCGATGTTCACGACCACCTGGGCGAGCAGGGTCGAGGCCATCAGCGGCGCCACCCGCCGGCCGAACGTCCGCCAGGACAGCGGGCTGCCCGGGGTCAGCGCGGCGCGGACCGGGCCGGCCGTGGCGACGACCGAGATGACCGGCGCGACCAGGAGGATGAGCCCGAACATGACGGGGGATCTGACGCCCAGCACGCCCAACACCGCGGCCAGGACGATCCGCAGGCCGCCATCGATGCCGAGCTGGGCGCCGTACGCGCCGAACCGGCCGGTGCCGGCGAGCACGCCCCGGGTCGGGTACGCCAGCGCCAGCCCGGCGAAGCCGCCGGCCATCACCGGCACCAGGTCACGCTCGCCGTCGAACAGCTTGTCGGCGATCAGCGGGGCGAACACGGCCAGCAGGACGCACACGACCAGGAACAGGACCAGGGACAGCATCGCTCCCCGGCGGAACGCGGCCGCGTTGCCGTCCCCGTTCACCCGCCGCGCCGCGACGATCCGGGTGACTTCCTGCTCGATCGGGAAGAACAGGCCCAGTCCGATGGTGAACACGATCGCCCAGAGCACGGCGAACGCGCCGTAGCCCTTGCTGTGGCCGCCCAGGGTGTGGCTGGCGATCGAGATGTGCACGTACGAGGCGAGTCCGAGCACGGCGAGGCCGCTGCCCACGGCGACCGTACCCGGGGGCAGCAGCCCGAGCAGCCGCCTCACTTGCGGACCATCGACAGGGCGAAGATGAGCGCGGCCCGGGCCAGGTAGACCGTGGACTTGACGGGGGAGTGGCTCGGCGTACCGGCCTGGCGCTGGCGCATGGTCACCGGTACCTGGGCGAGCCGGTATCCGTTGCGCACCAGCCGGACCAGCACCTCGATCGTGTCGCCGAGATACTCCACCGGGTACCAGAAGGCGAACAGCTCGATCGTGCGCCGGTTGGCGGCCCGGAACCCGGAGGTGGTGTCGGACAGTTTCGCGTGGTTCATCCGGGACAGGGCCGCGGACAGCATCGTCATCGCCCACTTGCGCGGGCCGTGCACGGTGTAGTCGCCCTCTCCGGCGAACCGGGCACCGATCACGAAATCGGCGTCGTCGAGCGCGTCGACCAGCTTCGGCACGTACCGGGGGTCGTGCTGCCCGTCGGCGTCGACCTGGATGACCACGTCGTAGTCGTGTTCGTACCCGTACCGGTAGCCCAGCCGCATCGCGCCGCCGACCCCGAGGTTGTACGGCAGCCGGGCGACCGTCGCCCCGGCGTCGCGCGCCATGTCGGAGGTTCGGTCCTTCGACCCGTCGTCGACCACGAGCACGCCGACGCCGGGCAGTTCGCCGCGTACCTCGCGGACGACGTCGGCGACGGACGCCTGCTCGTTCCAGGCCGGAATGACGATCAGTACCCGCTTGCCATTGATCATTGCCCGACCCGTTCCCTCATCTCCGTGCGCAGCAGCGCCAAGTCCTCGGCCAGCGTGCGGGTCTCCTCCTCCAACCGGCTGACCTCCCAGCTCAGGTGGATGCAGACGACCAGCAGGAAGACGACGGCCAGGAACAGCACCAGGCTGACCCCGCTGGCCACGCCGATCGCGCGGGACAGCGGGTTGAGCAGGCCCGGGAAGATCGCGAGTGGGATCACCACGATGCCGACCAGGCCCCACAGGATCGCGTACTTCTCCCGGAGCTGCCGCCTCCGGACGAGCTCGAAGATGATCGACAGAACGGCCAGACCGCTGATGGCCGTCAGAATCGTGAGCTTCACCATGCCTCTTTCACGTGGCCGCTGTCGCGGGCCGCTTCCTCACAGGGCCGCGCTCTGCGCGGAACGGATCAGGGCTGGGTCGAAGTGCGGCAGCGCGGTGGACAGCATGTGCCGCCAGTCGGGCAGTGCGGGAAGACCTGCCAGCTTCCACCGGTCATGTCCGAGCACACTGTACCGGGGCCGCGCGGCCGGTCGCGGGAACCTCTCCGTTGTCGTCGGCCGGACCCGCTCGGGGTCGAGACCGGCCTCCTCGAAGACCGCGCGGGCCAGCCCGTACCAGGTGGTCTGCCCGCTGGCGGTGCCGTGGTAGACCCCCGCCGGGGCGTCTCCGGCGACCGCCCGGCCGGCCAGCGCGACCAGCTGCGTGGCCAGCGCGTACGACCAGGTGGGCTGGCCCTCCTGGTCGGCCACGACCTCGAGCGTCTCACGCTGCGCCGCGAGCCGGAGCATGGTCGCGACGAAGTTGCCGCCGTGGGCGGCGTAGAGCCAGGCGGTCCGGACCACGTACCCGCGCTCGGGCAGCTCGGCCAGCACCGCCTCCTCGCCGACCAGCTTGCCCCGCCCGTACGCGTTGAGCGGCGCGGTCGGCGCCTCCTCCCGGTACGGGCTGGTCGCGTCGCCGGCGAAGACGTAGTCGGTGGATGGCTGGAACAGGTACGCGCCGCTGGCCGCGCACAGCCGGGCCAGGTCGGCGACGGCGTCGCCGTTGACCTCCGTCGCGGCCTGTTCCCCGGTCTCCGCGCCGTCCACGTCGGTCCACGCCGCCGCGTTGATCACGACGTCTCGGCCGGTCACGGCCGCGGCGAGCGCCTCATGGTCGAGCAGGTCGAGATCGGCCCGGGTCGCCGCGGCCACCTCGACCTCGCCGGCCTCGGCGAGAACCGCGCACACGTCCCGGGCGAGCATCCCGCTGGCGCCGGTGACCAGCCACCGCATCAGCCGGCGCTTCCACCGGGGGCGGTGCCCGGCGCGGGCGGCCCGACGGGCAGCGACGCCGCCACCTTCAGCGGCTCCCACCAGGCCCGGTTGTCCGTGTAGAAGCGGACCGTGGCGGCCAGGCCGGACTCGAAGTCGATCTGGGGGGCGTATCCCAGCTCATTGGAGATCTTGCTGATGTCCAGCGAGTATCGGCGGTCGTGTCCCTTGCGGTCGGTGACCTGCTCGACGCTGCTCCAGTCCGCGCCGCACGCGGACAGCAGCCGCTCGGTCAGCTCGCGGTTGGTCAGCTCGGTGCCTCCGCCGATGTTGTAGACCTCGCCGCCTCGGCCCTTCTCCAGCGCGAGCTGGATGCCCAGGCAGTGGTCGTCGACGTGCAGCCAGTCGCGGATGTTGCCGCCGTCGCCGTACAGCGGGATCTTCCGGCCGTCCAGCAGGTTCGTGACGAACAGCGGGATGACCTTCTCCGGGAACTGGTAGTGCCCGTAGTTGTTGGAGCAGCGGGTGACCACGACGTCCAGGCCGTGGGTCCGGTACGCGGCGAGGGCGAGCAGGTCCGAGCCGGCCTTGGACGCCGAGTACGGCGAGTTGGGGGCCAGCGGCCACGACTCGGTCCAGGAACCCTCCTCGATCGAGCCGTACACCTCGTCGGTGGACACGTGGACGAACCGGTCCACCCCGGCCAGCCTCGCGGCGTCCAGCAGGACCTGGGTGCCCAGCACGTTGGTGGTGACGAACGGCGCCGCCCCGAGGATCGAGCGGTCGACGTGCGACTCGGCGGCGAAGTGCACCACGGCGGTGTGGCCGGGCAGCAGCTCGGTCAGCAGCGCCGCGTCGCAGATGTCGCCCTGGACGAACGTCAGGCGCGGATCGTCCCGGTGTTCGGCCAGGTTCTCCAGGTTTCCGGAGTAGGTCAACTTGTCGAGAACGGTGACCTGGGCACCCGCCATGCTCGGGTATTTTCCGGACAGGACACCGCGCACGTAGTTGGACCCGATGAAGCCGGCTCCGCCGGTGACGAGGACTCTCACGAGGCTGAGATTGTAGCGGACCGTGATGGGCGACACCCGGACCACGCTCACCAATTGTGCAGCTGCCGGAGGTCGTCGACCTCGAGCCGCAGGTCCGGGCGCAGGATGGCGAGCGACGCGAGGCTGGTCGCGATGACCGGATTGTCCGTCACCACGCGGAAGTGCTGGTCCTGGTGGGTCAGGACCAGCACCTGGTACTGGTACGCCGTGCGCGCCGTGAACGTGCTCGGGTACAGCCGCCAGGCCCGGCCGTAGTTGCGCTGCATCATCCAGGTGTAGAACGTGCTCAGGTTGTCGGTCTGCCGGCCGGTCGCGACCAGTGTGATCTTGTCGCCGGGGTCGGGGAACCGCTCCGCGACGATGAGCGCGGTCCGGGCCGGCACGGTCTCCGAGATCGCCCCGCCGACCAGCAACCGGCCGGGGCTGGTGCCGTACGCCGGATCGTGGAACTCCGCGCCGGCCAGCTGCTGCGGGTCCCAGTCGAGGCCGCCGAGCCCGGCGACGGGTACCAGGCCCAGCGCGACGGCGCAGGCCAGCGGGGCGGCACGGTACCGGACGGCCACCCCGTCCAGTACCCGCTGGGCCAGCCCGGCGGCCGCGCCGCTCGCGATCAGCAGCAGCACGATCACGGTGTGCAGGGACTTCTCGAAGAAGTAGAGCGTGCGGCCCACCTGGACGCCCTCGTATCCGCCGACACCGGCCGCGAACAGCACGGCACCGGCACCGGTCACCGCCATGACCCGGATCGCCGGCGAGCGCCACCAGGACCCGGTCACGGCGACCCCGACGCCGACCAGGATGCAAAGCGCCAACAGGGGGCCGCGCTGCACCCGTACCACGCCGAAGTCCTGCAGTAGCAGCTGAAGGGACAGCGCCTGCTCGCCGTGCGCCTCGAGCCTCGGTACCGCCGAGACCGCGACACCGACCACCGCCACCGCTACCGCGAACGGCCACGCCGGCAGGAGCCGGCGCCGGTACACCAGGACGTGCCCCAGCACGCCCACCACGACGACCGGCAGCAGCAGGTAGTAGCAGTAGGACACGGCGACGACCAGCGCCGTCACCACGACGACCTGCTCGCGCACCGAGCGCAACGGCCGGACCAGCACCCCGGTCAGCAGGGCCAGGAATCCGAGACCGGTGATCTCCGGGAAGAAGCCGTAGGTGTACGTCGTGATCGGGGAGCCGAACAGCAGGTAGGCCACGCAGAGCCCGCCGATCGGGACGAACGCCAGCGGGCGCACGCCCGGTCCCGCCAACCGGTGCGCCGCCCACAGCACGGCGAACGCCAGGAACAGGTAGTTCAACTGGTCGTAGTAGAGGAAGTGGCTGACCGAGGGCACCGGCCGCCCGACGGTCGCCGAGGAGGTCAGGAAGTTGTCCAGTACGGCGGCGAGCAGGTGGGCGCCCTGCGGGTACGCCAGGTCGGAGCTGGCGATGCTGTCGGACGCCTCGGTGCGATGCAGGAACACGTACCCGCCGACCCGGCGGATGGTGTCGAACATGGCGAAGTGCCGGGCCAGGTCCTCACCGCGCAGCACGCTGCCGAGCCGCACCGGCAGGCTCGCGTGGAACGTGGACGCCAGGAACGGCAGCGCCAGCACTCCGGCCGGGGCCAGTACCGCGAGGTCGCCGGCCCGGGGCCGGATCCGCACCGCGGGCAGCTCGCCGCGTACCGCGATGATCAGCGCGAGCCCGGTCAGCGCGCAGCCGCCGAGTACCTGCGGCCGCAGGTGCCAGGGCCACACCGAGAGCAGCAGTGCGGCGCCGCAGGTGGTACCGGCGAGAAGCGCGACGGCGACGACCAGCCGGTCCAGCGGCGAGCCGGGGCTGCGGAGGGTCACCGCGGTCGCCACGACCACCACCAGCAGGGTGACCGCGTCGAGGTGCGCCAGGTGCGCGACGAGCGCGAAGATCCAGGCGGCGCCGATCGTGACCAGCGCGAACCACAGCCGGCGCCGGAGGTCGGGCGGCTCCCGGTCGGCACCGGGGGCCGCGGGGCGCAACGTCCCGAGCAGGCCGGTGCCGGCGAAGCCACCGCCACCACGATCGCCGGCGGCGCCGGCTCCGGCGACGGACTCACCGCTGGCGCCGGCTCCGGCCACGGAATCGCCAGCGGCGCCGGGGGCTCCGGCCACGGAATCACCGGTGGCACCGGGAGACGAGGTGTCGCGGTCAACCGACCACTGCCAGTGGGGCACGGGGTCACCGGCCTTCCGGAATCGGGGAACACGCAGTCCGGTCACGACAGGTCGACCAGCCGCAACCCCAGGTCCGGATGCTTGACCCGGATGTCCTGGATGAATTCGGCGGTCCTGGAGGTCATCGTCACCGCCTCGATCGGCTGGTGGATGTCCAGCAGCATGGTGGTCAGGCTCGCCCGGTTGGTGTCGACGAGGTTGTCGGGCTGGCCGTACAGCGCGCGGAACACACCGGCCGTGCCATCGCGCCGCAGCACGGCGACGAACAGCGTCAGGTCGTACTGGCGCAGGCCGTTGGCGTCGAAGACGAGCGTGACCTCGCCCGGGCGGGGCGGGTGGTCGCGCAGGATGGTCGCCACCGCGGCACCGGAGCCGCGGGGAGACAGCCGGCCCTTGGTCCACGCCGGGCCCCAACTGTCGAACCCCGCGTTGACCCGGGGCCGGAAGGGCGAGTCTCCGCGGACCACGCCAAGGCCGGCGACGAGCGAGACGGCGAGCAGCACCGCCGGCAGCGCGGTGGCCAGGTGCCGGCGCGGCGTGGCTGAGGCCGGCCGGGCCGGCGGCGGTACCAGCAGCGCCAGCGCCCCGATGCCGACCAGCAGCGTGACCTCGACGGCGTGCAGCGACTTCTCGAAGTAGTAGCCGGTGGAGCCGTCGACGATCGCCTGGTACCCGCCGAGCACGGCGGCCGCCGCCATCATCGCGCCGGCCGCCAGCCCGTAGCGCAGCCAGGTGCGCGGTCGCCCGCCGGGGCGGCACAGGATGCCGGCGAGGATCGCCAGGGTGAGCGCGATGACCAGGTCGCGGCTGTCCCGGATGCTGGCCCGGGCGCTCAGCGCGTCGGCGGCCTTCCCGACGAACATGCCCAGCACCACGGGCGCGAGCGCGAGCGTCGCGGTGACGACCGCGAGGGCGGCCGTGAACACCGGACGGGTGAGCACCGCCCGCCGCCGGTGCACCAGCCACAGCAGGGTGCCCAGCGCGGCGCCGGGCAGGAACAGGTAGTAGCTGAAGCCGATGGCCACCAGCACCGCCGCGACCAGCAGCAGCTGAGTCCGGATGCCGGGCAGCGGTCGTGCCAGCAGCGCGACGAGGCCGGCGACCAGCGACAGCCCGAGGATCTCGCTGGGGTAGCCGGAGACGTAGTTGGCGAGCAGGTCGGTGTAGAGCAGGACCGGGGTCAGGAACGCGAACAGCACGAGGGGTCGGGCACCGGTGCGTACCAGGGGGCCACCGACCCAGCCGGCTGCCCAGATCACGGACAGCATGAACAGCCCGTACGCCGCCGTGTGGAAGCCGAGGAAGTGATCGAAGGCGCTGGTCGGCGTACCCGGGGCGGTCGAGCTGCGCAGGAAGCCGTCCAGCAGCGCCGCGATGAAGTGGAAGCCCTGCGGGTACCGGATGATGCCGTCGTACACGTGCGCTCCGGCCCCGGTCGGGTCGAGGAACAGGTACCCGCCCAGCCGCCGGATGCTGTCGAAGATGCTGAAGTGCCGCCCGAGATCCTCGCCGGCCATGGCCCGGTTGACCCGGCCGGCGAAGTCGGCGCGCAGGTAGCTCGCTCCCAGGTAGGCGAAGCCGCCGAGCCCGGCCAGCAGGGGCAGCGCGTCGGCCGGCCGGGGGCGCGGCAGGCTCGGCCGGCGGCCCAGTACCGTGCCGACCACCACGAGCACCGCGAGCGCAAGCCCGCCGACGGCCGGCGGGGCGAGCCCCCACGGCCACAGCGACAGCAGGAGGCCGCCGGCACAGGCCGCGCCGAGCAGCAGCATCAGCGCGAACATGAGCCGGTCGAGCAGGGTCTGGCCGCCGCGCAGCAGGCTCGCCGTCGCGACCAGGATCAGCGGCGGCAACACCCAGTCGGCGCGCAGGAGGTGGCAGGCGGTGGGCACCAGCGCGGCCAGGACGATCAGGCCGGCCGGCCGGCCCAGCGCACGTCGCGCCCTGCTCGTGTGCGAGCGCGGCCGCAGCTGCGTGGCCGGTTCCAGAACGGCTTGAGGCATGCGAAATCAACCGCCCGAAGAGGATTCGCGTATCCGCCGGACTCGATGCGTACCGGCGCCTGGCCATTGGCTTTCGTCAGGGGGATCGTACGCGCAACGGAGTGTGGCGTCCGGATAACACAGCGTTGTGTCGAAGATCTTTTCCGATCCGATTCATCGACCTGCCAGGTGAGCGCGGAGAGGCCCGGCTAAGCTCCACCGGTGCGTGGCATCCTCCTGGCCGGCGGCACCGGCTCGCGGCTCTGGCCGATCACCCGGGCGGTCTCCAAGCAGCTCATGCCGGTGTTCGACAAGCCCATGATCTATTACCCGCTGACCACACTGGTGATGGCCGGCATCCGCGAGATCCTGGTGATCACGACTCCCGAGGACCAGGATCAGTTCCGCCGGTTGCTCGGTGACGGAAGCCAGTGGGGCCTGTCGCTGTCGTACGCGGTGCAGCCGACGCCGGACGGCATCGCGCAGGCGTTCGTGCTCGGGGCGGACTTCATCGGCGACGGGTCGGTCGCCCTCATCTTGGGCGACAACATCTTCCACGGCGTGGGCCTGGACCGGAAGCTGGTCGAGAACGCCGACGTGGCCGGCGGCTGCATCTTCGCCTACCCGGTGGCCAATCCCCGGGAGTACGGCGTCGTGGAGTTCGACGACGACGGCAAGGTGTTGTCGATCGAGGAGAAGCCGGCGAAGCCCAAGTCCAACTACGTGGTTCCCGGGCTCTACTTCTACGACAACGCCGTAGTCGACATCGCCGGCAAGCTGACGCCCAGCGCGCGCGGCGAGCTGGAGATCACCGCGGTCAACGAGGAGTACCGGCAGCGCGGCCAGCTGAAGGTGGCGGTCCTCGACCGGGGTACCGCCTGGCTGGACACCGGCACGTTCGACTCGCTGGTCCAGGCGGCCGAGTTCGTCCGGGTGATCGAGCAGCGGCAGGATCTCAAGATCGGTTGCATCGAGGAGGCCGCCTGGGCGCAGGGCTTCCTGACCGACGACCAGTTGCGCGACCTCGCCGAGCCGCTGCTGAAAAGCGGATATGGCTCATATCTGCTCAAGCTGCTTGATACCCCCAGCGGACGCCATTTCAGGTGATGACGCCGCGCCGATCCCGGGATCCGCTCGTTGTCCAGATGTGGATTCCAACTCCCCTTTAGTTGACCGATCCGACCCCATACCCGGTGTGCTCCCGGCCCCGCGCCGCCCATCGGTGAGGGCCGCGGTACCCGCGTCACAGGCCAACTTCGACCGCGGCGACAAGGCCAGGAACGGCTCGTCGCGGTACGGCGCCGAAGCCGCGACCCGCAACGCGCAGACCCGGGACGCGGCCTACGCGCACCGCCTGCAACGGCTGGCGGGCCAGCGCTGGAAGCGGATGCTGGACGCGCAGGCGCCGTACCGCTGGAACATCCGGAGGCTGCGTCTCGGTTTCGTCCTGGACGTCGGCTGCGGTATCGGTCGCAACCTGCGCCACCTGGGCGGCGACGGCGTGGGGGTGGACCACAACCCGACATCGGTCGAGGTGGCCCGGGACGCCGGGTTCACCGCCTTCACCCCGGACGCGTTCCGGGAAAGCGAATACTCCACGCCCGAACGGTTCGACTCGATGCTGGTCGCGCACGTGCTGGAACACCTGCCCGAGGACAGCGTGCGGGACATCGTGGGCAGGTACCTGCCGTACGTCCGTTCCGGAGGCTCGGTCGTGTTCATCACGCCTCAGGAGCGTGGCTATGCTAGCGACGCGACGCATGTACGGTTCGTGGGCTTCACCGAATCGACCTCGCTGGCCCGCGAGTTGGGCCTGACCGTCGCTCGGCGATACTCATTCCCGTTCCCCCGGGTAGCGGGGAGGGTCTTTGCCTACAACGAGTTCGTGGTGGTGAGCCGCAAGTCATGAAGTTCCGACCGCTGTCCATCGACGGTGCCTGGGAAATCACGCCCGTTCAGCACGGGGATCCACGCGGGCTGTTCCTGGAGTGGTACCGCTTCGACCAGCTGGCCGCCGAGGTGGGGCACCCGCTCGAACTCGCGCAGGCGAACCTGTCGGTCTCCGCGCCGGGAGTGGTGCGCGGGATCCACTTCGCCGACGTACCGCCCGGGCAGGCGAAGTACGTCACCTGCGTGCGCGGCGCGGTCCTCGACGTGGTGGTGGACGTCCGGATCGGGTCGCCGACGTTCGGCCAGTGGGAGGGGGTCCGCCTGGACGACGCCGACCGGCGCGCGGTCTACCTCTCCGAGGGGCTCGGTCACGGCTTCTGCGCCCTCGCGGAGGACGCCACCCTGACCTACCTGTGCTCCACGACCTACAACCCGGAGCGGGAGCACGCCGTGCATCCGCTGGACCCGCGGCTGGCGATCGACTGGCCGTCCGACGCGCCGGTGGTATCCGCGCGCGACGGCGCGGCGCCCGGTCTGGAGGAGGCCACGCGGGCCGGATTGCTGCCGGACTACGAGAACTGCGTCAGATACATCGAATCGCTGCGTAGCAAAGTAACTAACTGAGCCTCCAGCCGGCTACTGTTCGTTCATGGATAGGCGAATCTTCGGCCTCGAGACCGAGTACGGAGTCACCTGCACGTACCGTGGCCAGCGGCGGCTGTCACCGGATGAGGTGGCACGCTACCTCTTCCGGCGGGTGGTCTCCTGGGGGCGTTCCAGCAACGTCTTCCTGCGCAACGGTGCCCGGCTCTACCTCGACGTGGGCTCGCACCCGGAATATGCGACGCCGGAGTGTGACTCGGTCACCGATCTGGTGATGCATGACCGGGCCGGCGAACGGATCCTGGAGGGCCTCCTGGTCGACGCCGAGAAGCGGCTGCACGACGAGGGCATCGCTGGCGAGATCTATCTGTTCAAGAACAACACCGACTCCGCCGGCAACTCCTACGGCTGCCACGAGAACTATCTGGTCTCCCGGCACGGCGAGTTCGGCCGGCTGGCCGACGTGCTCATCCCGTTCCTGGTGACCCGGCAGTTGATCTGTGGCGCCGGCAAGGTGCTCCAGACGCCGCGGGGCGCGGTGTTCTGCCTGTCCCAGCGGGCCGAGCACATCTGGGAAGGGGTGTCCTCGGCCACCACCCGGTCCCGGCCGATCATCAACACCCGGGACGAGCCGCACGCCGACGCCGAGCGGTACCGCCGGCTGCACGTGATCGTGGGTGACTCGAACATGAACGAGGTCACCACGATGCTCAAGGTCGGCAGCGCGGACATCGTGCTGCGGATGATCGAAGCCGGCGTGGTGATGCGTGACCTGACACTGGAGAACCCGATCCGGGCGATCCGGGAGGTTTCGCACGATGTCACCGGGCGCCGCAAGGTCCGGCTGGCCAGCGGCAAGGAGGCCAGCGCGCTGGAGATCCAGCAGGAGTACTTCAGCAAGGCCAGCGACTTCGTCGACCGCCGGGGCGGCGACGGGGTGGCCAAGCGGGTCGTGGAGCTGTGGGGCCGGGTGCTCGGCGCGGTCGAGTCCGGCGACTACGGCAACGTCGACCGCGAGATCGACTGGATCACGAAGCTCAAGCTGGTGGAGTCCTACCAGCGCCGCCATGACCTGCCGCTGGCCCACCCGCGAATCGCCCAGATGGACCTCGCCTACCACGACCTGCGCCGCAACCGCGGCCTCTACGCGCTGCTGGAGCGGCGCGGTCAGGTCGACCGGGTGGCCAACGACATCGAGATCTTCGAGGCCAAGGAGACGCCGCCGCAGACCACCCGGGCCCGGCTGAGGGGCGAGTTCATCAAGCACGCCCAGGAGAAGCGCCGCGACTTCACCGTCGACTGGGTGCACCTCAAGCTGAACGACCAGGCGCAGCGCACCGTGCTGTGCAAGGACCCGTTCCGGGCGTACGACGAGAGGGTCGAGCGGCTGATCGCCTCCATGTAGGGGATACCCTCGTCCGGTGATGCCGGAGCAGGACGAGAAGCGCGATTACCGTGGCGCCGAGGCCCGCCGCAGCGCGGTGCAGCGGCGCCGCGACCGCATCGTGGCCGAGATCGAGCGCAACCGCCGCGGCGAGTACTGGCTGCCCACCTGGGCGATGGTCGCGATCCTGCTGGCGATCATCGCCGGCTGGGCCTCGCTGGTGATCTTCGCCTGACCGGCGCCCCGTCTGACCGGCGCTCCGCGCGACCGGCACCCCCCGTCCGGCGGTGCGGCCACCCGACGGGCGTGATTACCCGGCCGGTGCGACTTTCCGGTCGTGCGACTTTCCGGCCGGTGTGACTATCCGGCCGTTTCGCCGGGCGCCGGAAGCAGGGCGGCCGCGTGCCGGCCGGCCGCCGCCGAGGCCACGAAGTAGGTGTGGTCGGCATCCAGGTCCCGGCCCATCGTGGACAGCTTGACCGGAAGCGCCCGCAGTGCCCCGTCCAGCCCCGCGACCGGCACGGTCACCACCCGGTGCCGCTCGCGCAGCGGTGCCAGCGCCCGCTCGACGCCGGCCGCCAGGTGCTCGGGCAGGGCGTCCGGCAGGACCAGGTCCGCCGCGGCGAGCGCGACCTTCCCGTACGCGGTGAGGCTGTGGTGGGACACTCCGCCGTGGCGCGGCCGGGGATCCGCCTCCGAGATGCGCAGCGAGCCGATCGGGCGACCGCCGAGCACCGCGGCGGCGTTGACCGCCTCGCCGGTGGCCACGCCGGAGAACCCCCACGCGGTACCGGTGCCGAGGTTGCCGGGCCCCTGAGCCACCACCGCCACGTCGGCGCGCAGGACGTGCCGGGCCGCCAGCAGCCCGCTGTGCAGCGTGGTCGCCTCCAGGTCGCCGCCGAACGCCTGGCCCACGGTCACCACGCCGGCCAGCAACTCGGACAGGGCGTCGAGGGTACGGGAGAACCAGGCCGGCAGCGCCCCGCCGTCGGTCATCAGGTATGCCACCCGGGCATCCGGCCGGTCGGCGAGGATCCCGGCCAGGATCGCCGGTACCGCCGAGTGCAGGTCGGCGGTGACCACCGGCAGGCCGTCCAGGCTCGTGGCGGCGGCCACCACCTCGTGGTGCGGGGACGCCTCCTCCTCGACCGCCAGCACGATCGGCTGCAGCGGGGTGTACCGCGCCTTGACCGCGTGCCCGGAGGTGCGGTCCAGTGACCCGGGTGGGTCCGCTGGCAGCCGGTCGGGCAGCGCCACCACCAGGGCGTACCCGCCGGTGCCCAGGCCCATCTCCAGGGCGCCGACGTTGAGCAGTACCCGGTCCCCGGGCTCCGGTTCGCCCACCAGCGCCGGGTAGGCCAGCGCGCGGACGTCCCGGTCGCCGACCCGTACGTCCAGCTCGACCGCACCCCGCCAGCGCCGGCGTACCGCGCCGACCGTCCCGCCGCGCCACCAGATCATCGCGCGAATATAGCGCGACCCGCCCATTCCTCCCGCCAGGAACGGACCGAGCCGGACCGGCCGTGACCCGAGCCCGCCCGGACACTGCTAGTTTCGTACGCGTGTCTCGAACCCGGACCGAGCGCCTGGTCAACCTCGTGATCTGCCTGCTGTCGACGCGGCGCTTCCTCACCGCGTCGCAGATCGCGCTGACCGTCCCCGGATACGAGCACGATCCCGGCGACCCCCGCGACCACGAGGCTTTCCAGCGCAAGTTCGAGCGCGACAAGGCCGAGCTGCGGGAGCTGGGCGTGCCGCTGGAGACGGGGACGTCCAGCGTGCTGGACGCCGAGCCCGGCTACCGCATCGCGCGCCGGGACTACGCGCTGCCGGACATCCCGCTGGAACCGGACGAGGCGGCGGCGGTCGGCATCGCGGCCCGGCTGTGGCGCCACGCCGGCCTGGCCGCGGCGGCCTCCAGCGGGCTGGCCAAGCTGCGCGCCGCCGGGGTGGACGTCGACCCGGACGCGACGCTCGGCGTGGAGCCGGTGGTCACCGTGGACGCGGCGTTCGAGCCGCTGACCGCGGCCGTGCGCCACCGGGTGGCGGTCACCTTCGACTACCGCACGCCGGAGGACGACGCGGCCGCCACCCGCCGGCTGCAGCCGTGGGGCGTGGTCTGCTGGCGGGGCCGCTGGTATGTGGTCGGTCACGACCTGGACCGGGGTGCGGAGCGCTGCTTCCGGCTCTCCCGGATCGTGGGTACGGTCCGGCGCCTCGGCCGCCCGGGCGCGTTCGCGCCGCCGGAGAACGTCGACCTGATCAGGTACGTGGCCAACTGGTCCGGCCCCGCGGAGCGGACCGGGCGGGCGACGGTGCGCATCCGGCCCGGCCGGGGTGCCGGGGTCCGCCGGTGGGCCGAGCAGGTGCGGTCGGGGGAAGACGGCGACGTGGCGGTCCTGCGGTACTCGGATCCGGAGGGGCTCGCGTCCTGGCTGGTCGGGTACGGGGCCGACGTCGTGGTGCTGGACCCGCCCGAGGTACGGGACGCGGCCGTCGCGCGGCTGCGGCGGATCGTGGCCGTCCACGACGAGGCGTCCCGTCGCCAGGTGCCGCCGCCGGCCGGTCCGGCCGAGCCCCGGCACGACGGTGCCGCGAAGGCTGGGGTGGCGTGATGGCTGGGGTGGCGTGATGGCGACGGCGGCGTCCGCGGACCGGCTCGGCAGGCTGCTCAACCTGGTGCCGTACCTCCTCGCCCGGCCCGGGATCCGGGTCGCCGAGGCGGCGGCCGACCTGGGGGTCACCGAGCGGCAGCTGCGCGAGGACCTGGAACTGCTCTGGGTGTGCGGCCTGCCCGGCTACGGGCCGGGCGACCTGATCGACATGGCGTTCGACGGCGACCGGGTGACGATCACCTACGACGCCGGCATCGACCGGCCGCTGAAGTTGACTCCGGACGAGGCGCTGGCGCTGGTGGTGGCGCTGCGGATGCTCGCCGAGACGCCCGGGATGGGCCAGCGCGACGCGATCGAACGAGCGCTGGCCAAGATCGAGTCGAGTGCCGGGGAGTTGGCCGACGCGCCGGTCGCGGTGCGGCTGCCGGGCAACGACGACCGACTGGCCACGATCCGGGGCGCGGTCGAGCGCCACCGGGCGCTGCGGATCACCTACTACACGGCCAGCCGGGACGTGCTCACCGAGCGGGTGGTCGACCCGATGCGGGTACTGGTGGCCGCCGGGCGCGCGTACCTGGAGGCGTGGTGCCGGCGGGCCGAGGCGGTACGCCTGTTCCGGGTGGACCGGATCGACGGGCTGATCGAGTTGGACGAGCCGGCCGCGCCGCCGCCCCAGGCGCAGCCGAGCCAGCTGAGCGAGGCGGTCTTCACCCCGACCCCGGAGCTGCCGCTGGTCACCCTGCGGGTGGGCCGGGGCAGCCGGTGGATCACCGAGTACTACCCGTGCGAGGAGATCATCGCCGAGTCGACGGAACACTGGCTGGTCAGCCTGCGCGCCGCCGACCTGGGCTGGGCCCGCCGGCTGGTGCTGGGGCTCGACCCGGAGGTGACCGTGGTCGCCCCGGCGGAACTGGCCGAGGCGGTCCGCGGCGAGGCGCACGCCGCCCTGGCCGCGTACGGCGCCGATCCGGACTAGGACCCGGCGCCGCCGGTTCCCCGGGCGGGCCGGTCCAACGGTCGGGGACGGATCGAGCTAGGGTATTCGTCCATGGTCTGGTGGGTAGTGGCCGCGCTCGTGGCACTGGGCGTGGTTCTGCTGGTACTGGTGGTGTTACCGGTGCTACGGCGGCTCGCGGGACTGAGGCGCGCTATGGTGAAAGTTCGACAACGCGCCGTTGACGCCCAGAAACTTCGCGGTGCGACTGACGCGCTCCAGGCCCGATTAGTCGAGGTCAGCGCACGTGCGGAGGCGACTCGGCAGCGAGCCGCCGCGATCGGAGGGTCCGCGCCGGAAGGCAAGGACTGATCCGAACCGCCCGGCTAAGGCTTTTCGGCCGGGAAGACCGTAGGATGGGCACGTCAATTTCAAGACAGTGTGAGGTGGCTTCACATGGGTGCGCTCAGGCCGTGGCACATCGCCATTCTGGTGGTCGTGCTGGTTCTGCTGTTCGGCGCCAAGCGCCTGCCCGACGCGGCACGTTCGCTGGGTCGTTCGATGCGGATCCTGAAGGCTGAGACCAAGGGTCTCGCCGAGGACGACGTGGCCGCGAAGGCCGAGGCCCAGTCGGGCCGCCAGCCGCTGGACAGCCAGCCCTCGCCGACGCCGGTGGTCGACCCGGTCGAGCGCGTCCGCGAGAACTGACCCTTCCGAGGAGGAGCTTCCCCGTGGCTCTCCCGGTACGTCGGCGGCGCAAGACGCAGTTCCAGCGCGCCGCTGACGGTTCGATGACGCTGCTGGACCACCTGCGCGAGCTGCGCAGCCGCCTGTTCAAGGCGGCGCTCGGCATCGTCGCCGGCATGGTCGTGGGCTGGTTCTTCTCCAAGCCGGTCCTGGACCTGCTGGAAAAGCCCTACTGCGACGCCACCGCCCCGCCGGGCAAGACCTGCGGTGAATTCCTGGCGATCGACCCCACTGGCCCGCTGGCCCTGCAGGTCAAGGTCGCACTGATCATCGGCCTGATCATCGGAGCGCCGATCTGGCTCTACCAGCTGTGGGCGTTCATCGCGCCGGGCCTGCACCGCAACGAGCGGCGCTGGGCCTACGCGTTCGTCATCCTGGCCGCGCCGCTGTTCGCGTTGGGTGCCTGGCTGGCCTACATCATGCTGCCCAGGGCGCTGGACTTCCTGCTGAACTTCGGCGGCTCCCACGTCTCGTTCACGTTCGAGCTGTCGAAGTACATCGGCTTCGTCACGAACCTGGTGCTGCTGTTCGGTGTCGCGTTCGAGTTCCCGCTCATCGTGATGCTGTTCAACATCGCCGGGATCGCCCCGGCGAAGCGGCTGCTCGGCTGGTGGCGCCCGGCGATCCTGATCTTCTTCGCGTTCTCCGCGATCGCGATCCCGACCGGCGACCCGTTCACGATGACGGTGCTCGCGCTCGGCCTGACCGCCCTGTATTTCGGCGCGGTGCTGTTCGCGTACATCAACGACAAGCGGCGCGGCCGCCTGCACCGGGCCGAGTTCGGCGACGTCGGCGACGACGAGATCTCCCCGCTGAACTACGACACCGGTGACCCGGTCGAGGCGGGCGAACCGATCACGGCGATCGAGCCGGTGGCTCCGGCCCGTCCGCTGGACCGCCACTACGACGACGACGCGACCTGATCGCGGTGAGACCCAGTAGCGACCCCGGGCCGGTCGCGGTACTGCTGAACCCGACCGCTGGCCGGGGGCGGCACCGCGACGCGCTGCCCGGTGTCCTGGAGCAGCTGCGGTCCACCGGCCGGGAGGTCACCGTCCTCCCGGCCACCTCGGCCGACGAGGCGCTGGCCGCGTGCCGCACCGCCGTCGCGTCCGGCGCCGGCGCGCTGGTCGCCGCCGGCGGTGACGGCACCATCCACCTGGGGCTGCAGGCGGTCGCCGGGACCGGGGTGCCGTTTGGCGCGATACCGGCCGGCACCGGCAACGACTTCGTGGTCGAGCTGGGCCTGCCGGGGGAGCCGCTGCCCGCCGCGGCGGCGATCGCCCGGGCGCTGCGGGAGGAGAGCATCCGCAAGGTCGACCTCGCCCGGATGACCGACGCCGAGGGCAACGTGCGCTGGTTCGGTGCGGTGCTGGCCGCCGGTTTCGACGCGATCGTCAACGAGCGCGCCAACCGGATGCGGTTCCCCAAGGGGCCCCGGCGGTACGACGTGGCGATCGTGGCGGAGCTGCTGCGGCTGCGCCCCCGGCCGTACACGCTGGTCCTCGACGGCGTGGAACACCACCTCGACGCGGTACTGGTCGCGGTCGGCAACACCGCCTGCTACGGCGGCGGGATGCGGATCGTCCCGGCCGCCGACCCGACCGACGGGCTGCTCGACGTGGTGGTGGGCGGTCGTCTGAGCCGGGTCGCGTTCGCCCGTATCAAGCCGCACGTGTACCGGGGCACCCACGTCGGGCACCCGTTGGTCACCACGTACCGGGCCGCCACCGTGGAGCTGCGTGCCGAGGGCATCGTGTCCTACGTCGACGGGGAGCGCAGCTTCCCGCTGCCGGTGACGGTCACCAGCGCGCCCGGCGCCCTGACACTGCTGGCCTGACCGCCCGATCGACGCCTGACCGCCCGATCGCCGAGCCGGTGCGCCGGCTCGGGCACGGCGCGGGCCGTACCAGGCTCAGACCAGACTCGCGCCGGGGCCGACCAGCGCCGGGCTCAGGCCAGGCCGGTCAGGCTCAGCACGGCACCCAGGCCGTTGGCCGCACCCGCCTCGCCGGTCGGCACCACGTACGCCCGGCAGCCGGCCCGGATCGCCGCCGCGTCGGCGGCGGTGTCGCCGACCATGAGGGCCTTCTCCGGCGGTACCCCCAGGGCGGCGCACGCGTACTCGAAGATCGCCCGGTCCGGCTTGCACCGCCCGACCTCGTAGGACAGCACGTACGCGTCCAACAGGTCGCCGAAGCCGTGCGCGGTGACGATCGGCCGGATGTCGAAACCGATGTTGCTCACCACGGCGACGGGCACTCCGGCCCCGTGCAGCGCCCTGAGCGTGTCGACGGTGTCCGAGTACGCCAACCACCCCTCCGGTACCAGCACGCGGTCGTACAGGGCGTCGTAGAAGTCGTCGGCCAGCTCGTCCACGCCCGGGTCCACGGTCCGGGCCAGCCCGGTGTACGCCTCCCGGTGCGCGTACCCGGACAGGTCCCGCTCGGCCCACACCTCGGCGAGGTGTGGCGGCACCCGGTGGGGCAGCGGGCCGCCGGCACGCCCGGCGGTGACCAGCCGGTCGGCCAGTACCGTGGCGCGCATCCGGTCCAGTTCGGTACCGCAGGCGGCCGCGGCCGCGACGACCCAGCTCACCGAGTCCTCGACCTGCATCAGGGTGCCGTGGAAGTCGAAGAGGATGGCGGACGGTGGTTCGGCGCCGGGCGGGATCCGGGTCAAATGATCACGGTCGGCGGGCGATTCTTCGTGATCGGGCACGTCGAGCACCATACCGATGGGCCGAACGGCCACCGCAGGGTGACCGACCAGCGGAGCCGAACATCCGGAAGGGGGGCATCTGCCCCATTCATGGCGTCACGACCATCGCACCCACGCCTCGTCCCTCGCCGGCCCGGGTGAACGGTAGCCTTTGAGATATGACCAGCCCCGCCGAGCGGTACGCCGCGGCCCGCCGGCGGGCCGCCGAGACGTCGCGCAGCCCCGCGCTCGCCGACTTCGCCGCAAGCCTCAGCTTCAGCCTGGACCCCTTCCAGCGGGACGCGTGCGAGGCGCTGGAACGGGGCAGCGGGGTGCTGGTGTGCGCGCCGACCGGGGCGGGCAAGACGGTGGTCGGCGAGTTCGCCGTGCACCTGGCTCTGGTCCAGGGCCGCAAGTGCTTCTACACCACGCCGATCAAGGCGCTGTCCAACCAGAAGTACCACGACCTGGTGGCCCGGCACGGGGCGGCGAAGGTCGGCCTGCTCACCGGCGACAACGCGATCAACGGCGACGCTCCGGTGGTGGTGATGACCACCGAGGTGCTGCGCAACATGCTCTACGCCGGCTCGTCCGCCCTGAACGGCCTGTCGTACGTGGTGATGGACGAGGTGCACTACCTCGCCGACCGGTTCCGGGGCGCGGTCTGGGAAGAGGTGATCATCCACCTGCCCCCGTCGGTGACCCTGGTCTCGCTGTCGGCCACCGTGTCCAACGCGGAGGAGTTCGCCGACTGGCTGGTCACCGTGCGCGGCCAGACCGAGGCGGTGGTCAGCGAGCACCGGCCGGTACCGCTGTGGCAGCACATGCTCGTCGGGCGGCGGATGTTCGACCTGTTCCACGACGTCGAGGCGGCGCAGAAGCACGACGTGCACCCCGAGCTGTTGCGGCACACCCGGGAGATGGTCCGCCGGATGGACTTCGACCCGGGGCGCGGCCGGGCGGGGCGCCGCCGGTGGCCGGGACCGCTGCGCGCGGACGTGGTGGAGCGGCTCGATCGCGAGGCACTGCTGCCGGCGATCCTGTTCATCTTCAGCCGGGCCGGCTGCGACGCGGCGGTGCAGCAGTGCCTGCAGGCCGGGCTGCGGCTGACGACGCCGGACGAACGGGCGGAGATCCGGGCGGTCGCCGAGGCGCGCACCGTCGACATCAGCTCCGAGGACCTTCAGGTGCTCGGGTACTGGGAGTGGCTCGACGGCCTGGAGCGCGGCCTCGCCGCGCACCACGCGGGGATGCTGCCGGCGTTCAAGGAGATCGTCGAGGAACTGTTCGTCCGCGGCCTGGTCAAGGCGGTGTTCGCCACCGAGACGCTGGCCCTGGGCATCAACATGCCGGCCCGGTGCGTGGTGCTGGAACGGCTGGTGAAGTTCAACGGCGAGGCGCACGTGGACCTGACGCCGGGGGAGTACACGCAGCTGACCGGCCGGGCCGGGCGCCGGGGCATCGACATCGAGGGGCACGCCGTGGTGGTGTGGGCACCCGAGGTCGATCCGCGGCACGTCGCCGGGCTGGCGTCGACGCGTACCTACCCGTTGCGGTCCAGCTTCCGGCCGTCGTACAACATGGCGGTCAACCTGGTCGGGACGCTCGGCGGTGACCGCGCCCGCGAGCTCCTGGAGTCGTCGTTCGCGCAGTTCCAGGCGGACCGGTCCGTGGTCGGCCTGGCCCGCCAGGTGCAGCGGAACACCGAGACCGCGCAGGCGTACGCCGCCGAGATGGAGTGCGACCGCGGGGACTTCGCGGAGTACTTCGACATCCGGGTGGCCATCGGCGACCGGGAGCGGGCGCAGGCCCGGCAGAACGCCAACCAGCGGCGGGCGGCCGCGATCACGTCGCTGGAGAAGCTACGTGTCGGTGACGTCATCCGGGTGCCGTCCGGGCGGCGGGCCGGGCTCGCGGTGATTCTCGATCCGGGCAGCGGCGGGTTCAACGAGCCGCGCCCGCTGGTGCTCACCGAGGACCGGTGGGCCGGGCGCATCTCGGCCGGGGAGTTCGCCGGGCCGGTGGAGGCGCTGGCCCGGGTACGGGTACCGAAGCACTTCAACCACCGTTCACCCGCCGAGCGGCGTGACCTGGCGGCGGCGCTGCGCGCGGTCGGCGTCGATGCCCGGGTGGCCCGGCGCAGCGCCCGGCGGGGCGGCGGCGAGGACCGTGAGCTGGAGCGGCTGCGCCACCAGCTGCGCGCCCACCCGTGCCACGCCTGCCCGGACCGGGAGGAGCACGCCCGCTGGGCGGAGCGCAAGCACCGGCTCGACCGGGACACCCAGTCGCTGCGGGACAAGGTGGCGGGCCGCACCGGTTCGCTGACCCGCACCTTCGACCAGGTCTGCGCGCTGCTGGAGCGGCGCGGCTACCTGGCCTCGACGGACGGGAAGCTCGGTGTGACGGATGCCGGCCGCACGCTGGCCCGGGTCTGGACCGAGGCGGACCTGCTGGTGGCGGAGTGCCTTCGCCGCGGGGTGTGGGAGGAGCTGTCCGCGGCGGAGTTGGCGGCGGCGGTCTCCGTGCTGCTGTACGAGGCCCGGCGCGAGGGCGACGAGCGGGCGTCGGTACCGCGTGGGCCGGTCGGCGACGCGGTCGAGCGCACGGTCGAGATCTGGTCGGAGCTGGAGACCGACGAGGCGGCCCACGGGCTGGAGCTGACCCGGGAGCCGGACTTCGGCTTCGTCTGGCCGATCTACCGGTGGGCCCGGGGCGAGCCGCTGTCCAAGGTGCTCGGGAGCGTGCACACCCTGGACGGGGACATGCCGGCCGGCGACTTCGTGCGCTGGGCCCGGCAGGTGGTGGACCTGCTGGGCCAGCTGTCCGACGCGGCCGGGGTGTCCACCCGGGTACGCCGCAGCGCCCGTGAGGCGATCGTGGCGGTGAACCGCGGCGTGCTCGCGTACGCGACGGTGGGCGCCGCCGTTCCGGCCGCCGACATCTGACGCGTCGCGCCGGCCGGGCACGTCGGGGCCGGCTCCCGGGCGCCCGGCGTGTCCGCCCGCGCCCGGCGTGTCCGCCCGCCCCGTCCGCCCGGCGCGTCCACGAGGTGTGTCCGCCTGGCCTGTCCGCCAGGGGCCCGTCCGGAGGATCCGGCTACTCGGAGGTCGCCTGCCCCGGCGTCTCGGCGATCGCGTCGACCAGCCGGCGGATCGGGCCGGCGAGGTTCCACCGCTGCGCCAGCTCCATCAACCCGTCCGGGTCGACCGGCGCGCCGGGCAGCGTGGTGTCGATGCCGGGCACCGCGGCGTCGCGGGCCACCTCGACGACCTTGGGCGCCACCGCCAGGTAGTCGGCCGCCGCGGAGAGCTTCGTCCGCAGCCCCGCCGCGAAGCCGGCCGCCGGGTCGTCCAACGCGGCCAGGACGGCGGCCAGGCTGCCGTACCGGTCGATCAGCCGTGCCGCGGTCTTCTCGCCGACGCCGGGTACCCCGGGCAGCCCGTCGCTGGGGTCGCCGCGCAGGGCGGCGAAGTCCGCGTACCCGGCGGCCGGCACCCCGTAGCGCCGCCGTACCGCCTCGTCGTCGAACACCTCCAGCTTGGCCACGCCCCGGCCGCAGTACAGCAGCCGGACCGGCACCTCGTCGTCGACCAACTGGAACAGGTCACGGTCGCCGGAGGCCACCTCGACCGGCCCGGGTTCCCGGCTGGCGAGCGTCCCCACCACGTCGTCAGCCTCGTACCCGGGCACACCCACCGCCGGGATGCCCAGCGCGGCCAGTACGTCGAGGATCACCGGCACCTGCCCGACCAGGCCGTCGGGCACCTCCTCGCCGCCGGACGGGGACAGCCGGTGCGCCTTGTACGACGGGATCAGCTCGACCCGCCAGGCCGGGCGCCAGCTCTCATCCAGCGCGCACACCATCCGGTCCGGCCGGCGGGTGCGCACCAGGGTGGCGAGCATGTCCAGGAACCCGCGGACGGCGTTGACCGGGCTTCCGTCCGGCGCGCGGGCGGCGGACTCCGGCACGCCGAAGTAGGCGCGGAAGTACAGGCTGGCGGCGTCGATGAGCAGCAGTGGACGGGACACGCGGTACAGCGTAGGCCCTGTGACCGGACCGGTCTCCCGCCGGCGCCCAAACGAGCGTTAAGCTATCTGCGCGGAACGGCGTCGTCTCCAGCAGGTGGGTGGCGGCGTCGGCTCGTCCGATCTGAATCCCACGGAGTTGATACAGCTGTGAGCGCCGAGCTTTCGGGCCGGCGGTCGGACACGGGGCGGCCGGCTGGCAGGGTACCCCGGGTGCTTCCGACCGAGGAGGCCCACGACCTGCTGGAACTGGTACGACAGATCGCCGATCGGGAACTGGCGCCTCGCGTCGCCGACTTCGAGGCCCGCGGCGAGTTCCCCCGTGAACTGCTGCGCGTCCTGGGCCGGGCCGGCCTGCTCGGCCTGCCGTACCCGACCGAGCACGGCGGGGGCGGCCAGCCGTACGAGGTCTACCTCCAGGTCCTGGAGGAATTGGCCACCCGGTGGCTCGCGGTGGCCGAAGGGGTCAGCGTGCACACGCTGGCCTGCTACCCGGTCGCCACTCACGGCACCGACGAGCAGCGCAAGCGGCTGCTGCCCGACATGCTGGGCGGCGAGCTGCTCGGCGCGTACTGCCTGTCCGAGCCGTCGGGCGGTTCCGACCCGGCCTCGATGAGCACCCGGGCGCGCCGCGACGGCGACGGGTACCTGATCAACGGAACCAAGTCGTGGATCACGCACGCCGGGCATGCCGACTTCTACAACGTCTTCTGCCGTACCGGCGAGGCGGGCCCCCACGGCATTTCCTGCCTGCTCGCCCACGCCGGCACGCCGGGGCTGGCGCCCCAGGCGCGGGAGCGCACCATGGGCCTGCGCTCCTCGCCGGTCGCCCAGGTCGTCTTCGACGACGCCCGGGTTCCAGCCGACCGGCTGATGGGGGACGAGGGCACCGGCTTCCGGATCGCCATGCAGGCGCTGGACGCCGGCCGGCTGGGCATCGCCGCGTGCGCGGTCGGCCTGGCCCAGGCGGCGCTGGACTACGCGACCGACTACGCCCGCGAGCGGGAGCAGTTCGGCCGGCGCATCGTCGACTTCCAGGGGCTGGGCTTCCTGCTCGCCGACATGGCGACGGCGGTGTCCGCGGCCCGCGCGCTGGTGCTGTCGGCCGCCCGGCTCAAGGACGCCGGCCTGCCGTACCGGGTGGAGGCGGCCAAGGCGAAGCTGTTCGCCACGGACGCGGCGATGCGCGTGACCACCGACGCGGTCCAGGTGCTCGGCGGGTACGGGTACGTGGCCGACCATCCGGTCGAGCGGTACATGCGCGAGGCGAAGGTGCTCCAGATCGTGGAGGGCACCAACCAGATCCAGCGACTGGTGATCTCCCGGGACCTGGCCACCGGCTGACCGTGGACCGGGCCCGGGCGGTCGGGGTCGGGTGGGGATTAGCCGGGCGGCGATCGGGATCGGGCGGCGGTCAGGACTGCGTCATGCCGGTGGCGAGAGCCTTGGCCAGGGTCACCGCCCGGGTCGCGGTCAGCGCGGTGGCGGTCAGCGCCACCTGATCCGGGGGCAGCTCCCCGTTGTTGCTGGTGTGCGAGCCGCCGTACGGGTTGCCGCTGACGAACTGCCCCGGCTCGGTGTACCCGGGGGTGACCACGATGCCGCCCCAGTGGTACACGGTGTTGAACAGGGCCAGCAGGGTGGACTCCTGGCCGCCGTGCGCGGTCGCGGTCGAGCAGAACCCGGCGTACACCTTGTTGGCCAACTTGCCCTGTGCCCACAACGGCCCGGTCGTGTCGATGAACTGCTTGAGCTGTGCGGCCACGTTGCCGTACCGGGTCGGAGTGCCGAAGATGACGGCCTGCGCCCAGTCGAGGTCGTCCGGGGTGGCCTCGGGTACCTCCTGGGTGGCGAGCCGGTGGGCGGCCCAGCCCTCGTTGGACGAGACCGCCTCGTCCGGCGCCAGTTCACGGACCTTGCGCAGGCGCACCTCGGCGCCGGCCTTCTCGGCGGCGTCGGCGGCGGCCAACGCCATCTGGTAGGTGATTCCGGTGGCCGAGTAGTAGATGACCGATGCGTTGACCTTCATGGCGCGGTCAGGTACCCCCGGCCACCGGGCTCAAACGGCGGCAGGACTCGATGCGGCAGGACTCGATTGAGTGGCCGGACTCAAACGGTGGCCAGGCCGCCGCCGTCGGGCCGGGGTCCGACCCGCCCGGACGCCGCGTCGACCTCCGCGTCCTCGGCGGTCAGCGGGGTGGCCAGGTCCTCCAGGCTGCGCCGCTCCGCCTTGACGCCGATGGCCGCCTCGACGAGCCCGGCCGCCACCATGAGGACGGCGCCGATGATGAACGCCACGACCGTGTCGCCGACCTTGCCGGTACCCACCAGCTTGGCGAACAGCAGCGGGCCGGTGATGCCGCCGGCCGCGGTACCGATCGCGTAGAACACCGCGATGGCCAGCGCCCGGGTCTCCATCGGGAAGACCTCGCTCACCGTCAGGTACGCGGAGCTGGCCCCGGCCGAGGCGAAGAACAGCACGACGCACCAGCACAGGGTCAGGCCCAGCGCGCTGAGCGAGCCGGAGTGGAACAGCAACGCGGTGCCCAGCAGCAGCACGCCGGACAGCACGTACGTGCCGGAGATCATCGTTCGCCGCCCCACGGTGTCGAACAGCGGGCCGAGCAGCAGCGGGCCGAGCAGGTTGCCGACCGCGATCATCAGGTAGTACCAGCCGGTCGAACCGGAGGGGACCTTGAAGAACGTCTCCAGGATCTGGGCGAAGCCGAAGGTGATCGCGTTGTAGAGGAACGCCTGTCCGATGAACAGCGCCAGCCCCAGGACCGAGCGCCGGGGGTAGCTGGCGAACAGGGTACGGGCGATGGTCCACAGCCCGATGGACCGGCGCTCGCGGATCGTGATGTACCGGTCCGGCGCGTCGAGCTGCTTTCCGGTCTCCCGTTCCACCTTCTGCTCGATGTCGGCGACCAGGTCCTCGGCCTCCTGGTGGCGTCCGTGGATGAACAGCCAGCGCGGGCTCTCCGGCACGTTGCGCCGGACCAGCAGGATCACCAGGCCGAGCACCACGCCGAGCCCGAACGCGAGCCGCCAGCCGACATTGACCGGGAAGTCGTTCAGCACCGGGATGGTGACCACGGCACCGATCGCCGCGCCGAGCCAGAAGGTGCCGTTGATGGCCAGGTCGATGCGGCCGCGGTGGCGCGCCGGGATCAGCTCGTCGATGGCGGAGTTGATGGCCGCGTACTCGCCGCCGATGCCCAGGCCGGTCAGGAACCGGAACAGGAAGAACCACCACGAGTCGAAGGACAGCGCGGTCAACGCGGTGGCGGTCAGGTACACGCCCAGTGTGATCATGAACAGCTTCTTGCGGCCGAACCGGTCGGTCAACCACCCGAAGAACAGCGCGCCGACGCATGCACCGGCCACATAGGACGCGGCGCCGAAGCCGCTGACCTGACTCGCCGTGATGTGTATGCCGCTACCCGCCTTGGCCAGCTGGCCGGACAGGTTGCCGACGATGGTGACCTCGAGACCGTCGAGGATCCAGACGGTACCGAGGCCGATGATGATCAGCCAATGCCATCGGGCCCAGGGCAACCGATCCAGCCGGGCCGGCACGTTCGTCCTGATGGCGCCACCGCTCGTCGTACCCGAATCGTTGCTCACCGTATCGACCATGTCGCCCTCCCCACCTCACACACCGCACCTCTCGCACACCGCGGCCGTAGCCCGATTCCTGGCTTCCCGATGGCGCGAAACGGCAAACACCCCCCCGCGTCCCACCGGGGCGCCCGGCAGCCCGAGAGCGCAGCATGGCCGGGCGGCATGGCCGGGCGGCGGGGCCAACGGCGGCGGGGTGTCGGCGCGGCCGGGCCCGGGCGGGTAGGTTCTTCGCCGTGGAGGCGATCGACCGCGCGATTCTCACCGCCCTTTCCGAGGACGGCCGGCTGTCGTACACCGACCTGGCCGAACGGGTCGGGCTGTCGGTGTCCGCGGTGCACCAGCGGGTCCGCAGGCTCGAGCAGCGCGGTGTCATCAAGGGGTACGCCGCCCGGATCGACTACGAGGCCATCGGCCTGCCGCTGACCGCGTTCATCGCGATCCGGCCGATCGACCCGGCGGCGCCCGACGACGCCCCGGAGCGGCTGTCCGGCCTGCCGGAGATCGAGTCCTGCTACTCGGTCGCGGGGGAGGACTTCTACCTGCTCCTGGTGCGGGTGAAGAGCCCGGGTGACCTGGAACGCCTGTTGCAGGAGATCCGTACCGCGGTGAACGTCGCGACCCGTACCACCGTGGTGCTGTCCACGCCGTACGAGGGGCGGGCGGCGCCGGTCGGCCGCTGAGCCGGCGCGCGGGTGGGGCGGGTCAGGCGCCGGACACCGGCGCGTTCCAGCGGGCGAGCGCCGGCAGCCCGTGTTCGGAGCCGAGCACGGACAGGGTCGCGGTGTTCAGCAGCAGCCCGGCACCGTGCGCCGGGGCCAGCCCGATCCACCGGGCGCCGCACACCCGCAGCGAGTGGCCGTGGCCGACCAGGACCACGTCACCGTCGCCGGCCAGGTCCCTGGCGCGCGCCAGCGCCCGGTCGACGCGCGTGCCGACCTGCTCCGGCGACTCCCCGTCCGGGCAGCCGTGCCGCCACAGGCTCCAGTCCGGCCGGTCGGCGTGGATCTGCTTCGAGGTGATCCCCTCGTAGGCGCCGTAGTTCCACTCGACCAGGTCGTCGTCGGTACCGGTGATCCGCAGTCCGGCCAGCTCGGCGGTGCGCCTGGTCCGTTGCAGCGGGCTGCACAGCACGGCGGCGATCCGCCGGCCGGCGAGCGCCGGCCGCAGCGCCTCGGCCTCCTGTTCGCCCTGCTCGGTCAGCGGGAGATCGGTGTACGACGTGTGCCGCCCGTTCGCGCTCCACTCGGTCTGGCCGTGCCGGATCAGAAGGATGTCGCCCACGCCGACCATTGTCGTTCATGGTCGGGGCGCGCCGGTCCCGGATGCCCCGCGAGCGGTCCGGGTCACCCGGTTGTTTGCTTTCTCTAGCCATTAAGCTAATGTAGTTAGCTCAATGCCCGACAGACCCGGCGCCGGAGCAACTCCGGCGTCTGACCAACTCGGGCGCCCGACCAGTTCAGCGTCTGACCAAGGAGTGACATGCCTCGGCGAGCCGGCCTGACCGCGCAGAAGGTGGTGGAGTTGGCGCTGTCCATCGTCGACTCCGCGGGCCTGGACGGATTGACCCTCGCCCGGGTCGCGGAGGCGGCGGGGGTGGCCACGCCGTCGCTGTACAAGCACGTCGCCGGCCTGCCGGACCTGCGGGAGAGGGTGGCCCGGGTCGTGCTGGCCGGCCTGACCGACCGGACCCGTGAGGCGGTGATCGGGGTGTCCGGCGACGACGCGATCCGGGCGCTGATGGATGCCTACCGGTCCTACCTGGTGGAGTTCCCGAACCGGGCGGGGTTTCTGATCTCGCCGCCGCCCACCGTCGATCCACGGGAGGACCTGCTGGCCGTGGTGCTGGCGGTGCTGCGGGGGTATCGGCTGGAGGGCTCGGAGGCGATCCACGCCGCCCGCATCCTGCGCTCCAGCGTGCACGGCTTCGCCTCGCTGGAGGCGGCCGGCGGATTCGGCTACCGGGAGGACCTGGACGAGAGCTTCCGCCGGCTGGCAGGGGTGATCGTGATGGGCCTTCGCGAGCGGGTGTAGCCGGACCGGCGGTCCAACCCGGCGCTCGGCCTAACCTCCGCTCGGCCCAACCTTCTGCCCGGTCCAACCCGGCGTTCTCGACCGGCGTTCTCAACCCCGTGTCGTCGACGCTATGCCGTCAACCTAGCGTCCTAGGATGTCATAGCGGGAGTGTGACCCGCCACAAGGGACGGTTGGCGAACGACCCCATCGGGCACCAGAGGACGTCCACGCGGCAAGGACATCCAGACGACAGGGAGGTCCGTGATGGGGTACGACGACAAGGCCAGGAACAAGGCCGAAGAGATGAAGGGCACGACCAAGGAGTGGGTCGGCGACAAGACCGACAACGAGTCGCTTCAGGCCGAGGGTGCCTCGGAAAAGGCGTCGGGCCGGATGAAGCAGGCCGGCGAGCACCTCAAGGACGCCGCGAAGGACGTCCTCGGGCGCTGACCCCCCACACACACCGTGGGGGCCCGGCCAGTTGGCCGGGCCCCCACGTGCTGGGAATGTGTCCGGGCGACCGCGACTGGTCCAGGTCGTGGCGCGCTGCCAGACGCGCCGAGCCAGTCCAGTCGACGACTGGTCTGGGTCGTGGCGCGGTGTCAGACGCGCCGAGCCAGACCAGTCGAAGCGATCAGTCGCCGTCGCGCTCCTGCTTGCGCCACCACCGCTGGCCCGACGCCGGCAGCGTGTCGATCGGGTCGTAGTACGGGTAGCGCCGGGTCAGCGCGTCCGGATCGTCGCGCTCGATGGACGTGCGGTAGTTCTTCGTCCAGTACGAGATGCCGTGCTCCCGGTCGTACTCGGTGACCATGTGGACCCAGCGCTTGCCGACGAACGGTACGTCGCACACGATCCGCGGGGTGGCGTATCCCGGCAGGTACCCCATGATGTCGTGCTGCAGTTCCTGGGCCTGCCAGACGGCGACCCGCCAGTGTTCCGAGCCCGGGATCATGTCGCACATGTAGAAGTAGTACGGCAGGATGCCGGCCTCGCCCTGCAGCGCGAAGCACAGGTCGAGCAGGTCCATCCCGGTCGCGTTGACGCCGCGCATCAGCACACCCTGGTTGCGCACGTCGCGGACGCCAACCTCGAGTGCGGTCTGAGCGGCGCGGGCGACCAGCGGGGTCAGCGAGTTGGCGTGGTTGACGTGGGTGTGGATGGCCAGGTTGACGCCACGCCGGGCGGCGGTGGCGGCTATCCGGCCGAGACCCTCGACGACGTCCGGTTGCAGCCAGTGCTGCGGCAGGCCCATCAGTGCCTTGGTGGCCAGGCGGATGTCGCGGACGGTCTCGATTTCCAGCAACCGGGCGAGGAACGACTCGAGGTGCCGCCACGGCACGTTGGCGACGTCGCCGCCGGAGACCACGACATCGCGGACCCCGGGATGGGTACGCAGATAGTTGATCATGCCGTCGTACCGGTCGGTGGGCTTGAGCGACAACCGGAGCTTGTCCACCGTCGGGGTGGAGTTGCCGACCAGGTCCATGCGGGTGCAGTGGCCGCAGTACTGCGGGCAGGTGGAGAGCAGTTCGGCGAGCACCTTGGTCGGGTACCGGTGGGTGAGCCCTTCGGCGACCCACATGTCGTGCTCGTGGAGTGAGTCGCGGCTGGCGTACGGGTGGCTCGGCCAGTCGGCACGCCGGTCGGACGCGACCGGGATCATGTAGCGGCGCACCGGGTCGGCGTAGAGCCGCTGGGTGTCCGGTACCGAGTGCGGCACCATCGTGTTGATCATCTGCGGTGGTACCAGCATGGACATGGTCGCGTTGGTGCGCTGGTCGGCTTCCAGATCGGCGTAGAAGCGGTCATCGATCAGGTCGCCGAACACGTCGTGCAGCGCGCGCACGGACTTGACGCAGTGCGCCCGTTGCCACTGCGCGGACTCCCACTGCTCACGGGTCACGTCGCGCCATCCGGGCAGCCGGGTCCAGTCGGGCTCGACGAGTTCCCGGCGGCGGTACTCGTACGGCTGATCGGCGGATGCTCTCGCGCGGTTGGGTGCGGAGCGTGACGGGTCGGTCGCGTTCTCGGGTTCGCGGATCAAAGTCATGACGCCTCCCTCGACGTGCGGCCGGCAGTGGTGGAAGATCTTCTGTAATCACATTAGAGTACCGGAAGTTCTTTCGTTTGTTTCGGGTGTGCAACAAAGTTTCGGAGACGGGAGTGGCTGGATGACGTCACCGATCGGCCTGCACCGGGTGATCGAGCCGGTGGGTGTGCTGCCGCAGGCGGCCGCCCGGCTGGACGCGAGTCCGGCCATCGGTCGCGACGAGGTGCGGATCGCGGTCGAGCGACTCAACCTGGACGCGGCGAGTTTCCGGCAGTTGGCCACGAAGCACGGCGGAGACGGTGACGCGGTGCGGGCCGAAGTGCTGAGCATCATCGCCAAGCGGGGCAAGATGCACAATCCGGTAACCGGCTCCGGTGGCATGCTCATCGGCACCGTCGAGGAGGTCGGTCCGGACTCACCGCTGGGACTGAAGCCGGGCGACCGGGTCGCGACGCTGGTGTCGCTGACGCTCACTCCGCTCGCGGTCACCGACGGGCTCGCGGGCTGGGACGGGCACGGCGAGCAGGTGCCGTGCTCCGGTCACGCGATCCTGTTCGGCCGGTCGATCGCCGCGGTGCTGCCCGACGACCTGGACGCCACGCTGGCTCTGGCGGTACTGGACGTGTGCGGCGCACCGGCGCTGACCGCGCGGGTGGTGGCCGGGTACCGCGACGGCGCACCGAACCGGAGTCCGGCCGTCGAGAGCCTTGGCGGTGACGGCCTTGGCGGCGGCCCGGTCCGGCAGAGCGCGCCCACGCGGGCCGGAGGCCCGAGCGTCGCGGTGATCGGCGGTGCGGGCAAGAGCGGGAGCCTGTCGCTTGCCGCCGCCCGGCTGGCCGGCGCTGCGCGGACGGTGGGCGTGGTGCCGGACGAGGGCGAGGCCCGGCGGCTGCGGGAGTCGGGGCTGGCGGACCGGGTCGCGGTGGCCGACGCGCGGAATCCGGTGGCGCTGTCCGCGGCGCTGGGCGAGCCGGTCGACGTCACCGTGGTCTGCGTCGACGTCCCGGGCTGCGAGCACGGGGCGATCCTGGTCACCGCGCCGGGCGGCACGGTGGTGTTCTTCAGCATGGCGACGTCGTTCGCCGCCGCGGCACTGGGTGCCGAGGGGCTGGCGGCCGACGTCACGATGCTGATCGGCAACGGGTACCTGCCGGGGCACGCCGAGTACGCGCTGGATCTGGTCCGTACCGTACCGGCGGTGCGCGACCTGTTCGCGGCCCGGCTGGGTACCGAAACCGGCACGCCGGCCGGGGGTGGCCGCGGCGCTTCGGGCACAGCGGCAGACTGATGGGCATGAGCAGCGATCACCTGCCGCCCGCGGGCGGCCCCGCCTCCTCCACCGACGACAGTTCGGCTCCCGGTGTCCTCTACCGCAACGGGCACGTGTACAGCCCCGGGGATCCCACGGCGGATGCCCTGCTGGTGCGCGGGGGCACCATCGCCTGGCTGGGCGAGACCGGCGACGCGCCGGCCGCCGACCGGGTGGTGGACCTGAACGGCGCCCTGGTCACCCCGGCGTTCGTGGACGCGCACATGCACACCACCAGTACTGGCGTGACGATGCTGGGCCTGGACCTCTCGGGTACCGGCTCGGCCGACGAGGTGCTGCGGCGGGTGGCTGACTTCGCGGCCGGGATGCCCGGCGACGCGGTGGTCATCGGGCACGGCTGGGACGAGTCGGGGTGGTCGGTGCGGCAGCCCCCGACCGCGGTCGAGCTGGACCGGGCGGTCGGCGGCCGGCGGGCGTACCTGTCTCAGGCCAGCGTGCACTCGGCGGTGGTGTCCACGCCGCTGCTGGTGCAGGCCGACCAGTCGCTGGCCGGCTGGAACGGCGAGGGCTGGTTGCGGCGCGACGCGCACCACGCGGTACGCGAGGTGGCGATGGGCTCGCTGACCGTCGCCCAGCGGCGTGAAGCTCAGTCGGTGGCGCTGCGCCACGCGGCGTCGCTGGGCATCGCGGCGGTACACGAGTGCGGCGGTCCGGGCACCTCCAGCGAGGACGACTTCACCAGCGTGCTCGCGTGCAGCGGCCAGGGGCTGCCCGAGGTGTACGGGTACTGGGGCGAGCTGGGCGCGGCGGCCAAGGCGCGGGAACTGGGCGCGGTCGGTGCCGGTGGCGACCTGTACGCGGACGGAGCGCTCGGCTCGCAGACGGCGCACCTGCGGGTGCCGTACCTGGACGCGGACACGTCGGGGCACGGGTACCTGAGCGCCGAGCAGGTCGCGCGGCACCTGGTGGACTGCACGCGGCTGGGCGTACAGGGCGGCTTCCACGCCATCGGCGACAAGGCGATCGCCACCGTGATGGCCGGGTTCGGGTTGGCCGCGGCGGAGGTCGGGATGGACGCGATCCGGGACGCACGGCACCGGATCGAGCACGTGGAGATCGTGGACAAGCAGCTGATCGCCGGCCTGGTGTCGTTCGGGGTGGTGGCGAGCATGCAGCCGGCGTTCGACCGCTTGTGGGGCGGCGAGCACGGGATGTACGCGCAGCGGCTGGGCGTGACCCGGTCGATGGGGGCGAACCCGATCGCGGCGCTGGCCGGGGTCGGGGTGACGCTGGCGTTCGGGTCGGACTCGCCGGTGACTCCGCTGGATCCGTGGGGCACCGTCCGGGCGGCGATGACCCACCACAACCCGGTGTACCGGGTGGGCATCCGGACCGCGTTCGCGGCGCACACCCGAGGCGGCTGGCGTGCGGTGTGCCGGGACGACGAGGGTGTGCTGGCGCCGGGTGCGCCGGCGACGTTCGCGGTGTGGGACGTGGAAGCGGTTGCCGATGGGCTGCCGGTGTTGCTGGGTGCGGGGGCGGAGGATCCGGTACCGGCGTTGCCGGTGTGCCGCCGCACGGTGCTGCGTGGTGAGGTGATCTTTGATAGCGAACAAGCTTGACCTGGATCGGGCCCGGGTACGCCAGGCACGACAGCTGGCCCGGCGGGCCGGGAAGCCGGTGGTGGACCTGGCGCGCAGCCACACCACGGTCGCGGTGGAGCGGGCGGTACTGCGGCTCGCCGGCGTGTCGGGCGCGGACCCGGACGGCATTCCCTGGGTGAACCGGCTGGTGGACGCGGTCGTGGCCGACGTCGGTCTGGGGTACGGGGTGGCGGTGCCGGCGTTCCACGCGCTGGCGGCGTCGGGTACGCACGACCTGACCCTGCTGGCCCAGAAGGCCGCGGCGGGCTCGGTGCGGTTCGAGGCGCCCGGTGGGTCGGCGGCGACCGCGGCACGCCGGGCGGCGCGCAAGGCGGTCGCGGCCGGGATCCGGCAGATCGACCGGCGCAGGGCGGAGCGGGAGCGGTTGGTCACCCGGTACGGCGATCCGCCGCGCCGGCCGTGGATCTACCTGATCGTGGCGACCGGCGACATCTACGAGGACATCCCGCAGGCCCAGGCGGCGGCCCGGGCAGGGGCGGACGTGATCGCGGTGATCCGGTCGACCGGGCAGTCGCTGCTGGACTACGTACCGGATGGCGCGACCCGGGAGGGGTTCGCCGGCACGTACGCGACGCAGGAGAACTTCCGGCTGATGCGCGCCGCGCTGGACGAGACGTCGCGGGAACTGCGCCGGTACGTGCGGCTGACGAATTACGCCTCCGGACTGTGCATGCCGGAGATCGCGACGCTGGCCGGGCTGGAGCGGCTGGACATGATGCTCAACGACTCGATGTACGGCATCCTGTTCCGCGACATCAACCCGGTACGGACGTTCGTCGACCAGCGGTTCTCCCGGCAGATCCACGCCCGGGCCGGGATCATCATCAACACCGGTGAGGACAACTACCTGACCACCGCCGACGCGGTCGACGAGGCGCACACGGTGACGGTGTCGCAGCTGCTCAACGAGTACTTCGCGAAGGAGGCGGGGCTCGAGGACTGGCAGCTGGGCCTGGGGCACGCGTTCGAGATCAATCCGGATCTGCCGGACTCGTTCCGGCTGGAGCTGGCGCACGCGCTGCTGGCCCGGGAGCTGTTCCCGAAGGCGCCGCTGAAGTGGATGCCGCCGACCAAGCACATGACCGGCGACGTGTTCCGCGGCAACCTGCTGGACGGGTTCTTCAACCTGGCCGGCACCATGACCGGGCAGAGCATCCTGCTGGTCGGGATGATGACCGAGGCGGTGGTCACGCCGTGGCTGTCCGACCGGGACACGGCGCTGGCCAACGTGCGGTACGTGCTGGGCGCCTGCGGCGGGCTGCACGAGGACTTCGTACCGGCGCCGGGCGGGTTCATCCAGCGCCGGGCGCACCAGGTGCTCGACGAGTCGGTGGAGCTGCTGCGCCGGATCGTCGACGACGGGCTGCTGGAGGCGATCGGGGCCGGCACGTTCGGCATCATGAAGCGCCCGGCGGACGGCGGTAAGGGCCTGGCGGGCGTGGCGAGGCACGAGCCGGACTACTACAACCCGGCGACGGAGATCCTGGAGGAACGATGAGCGAGCGCGAGCGAGCGCAGGGTTGCAGTGCCGCTGTGCCTCATGCGACCGGCGAGCGCGGCGAGGCGGTTGAATGAGCAGGATCGTTCGGCCGTACGGGGACACCACCGGCGACGGGATGGTGCAGCTGTCGTTCACGCTGCCGGTGGCCTCCGACCGGCGGGCGGAGGGTGCTGCGTTGCAGCTGGCCGCCAAGATGGGCATGGACCCGGCGATGGTGGTGCACTCGCGGCCGATCGGCGACGGGTACACGTTCTTCGTCGTGTACGGCCGGGTCAACCACCTCGTGGACGTGGACGCCGTACAGGTCGTGGAGCGGGACTTCCCGGTACTGGCGGCGAAGGAGGTCAACGCGCTGGTACGGCGGCGGCTGCGCCGCAAGCTGGTGGTCGTCGGCGCGTGCATCGGTACGGACGCGCACACCGTGGGCATCGACGCGATCCTGAACGTGAAGGGCATCGCGGGGGAGAAGGGCCTGGAGTCCTACCGGGAGTTCCGGGTCGTCAACATGGGCGCCCAGGTCGGTGTGCCGGACCTCGTGGAGCGGGCGGCGGCGGAGCGCGCCGACGCGGTGCTGGTGTCGCAGGTGGTGACGCAGCGGGACGCGCACATGCACAACACCCGGGAGATGTCGGCCGCGTTCCGGGAGGCTCTGCCGGCCGGCCGCCGGCCGCTGCTGGTGGTCGGCGGGCCGCGTTTCGACGAGCTGATGGCGGCCGAGCTGGGTGTCGACCGGATCTTCGGTCGTGGTACGACGCCCCGCGAGGTTGCCAGCTATCTGGTGCACGCCCTGGCGGGCGGAACGGTTCGGGAGAAGGTGGCAGCCGGATGAGCGAGGGAACTGTGGTGACCCACCGGCGGTACGTGCCGTACGGGCACGCGCACTACGCGGGTGGCCTGGTCGACGGCGCGTACGCGCTGGGCCTGTTCGGGGACGTGGCCACCGAGCTGTGCATCCGCACCGACGGCGACGAGGGGCTGTTCGCCGGGTACTCGCAGATCCGGTTCGTGGCCCCGGTACGGGCGGGCGACGTGGTGGAGGCGACCGGCCGGGTGGTCCGGGTCGGCAACCGCAGCCGGACGATCGAGTTCTCCTGTTCGGTGGTGTGCCGTGGCACGCCGGAGCGGCGGGAGTCGGCGGCCGAGGTGCTGGACCCGCCACTGCTGGCGGTCGAGGCGACCGGCATCGTCGTCGTACCGTGACGGTCGTCGCCGTGCTGCCGGCCGTGCCGCTGACCGTGTCGCCGGCGGCCGGGATCGGGCCGCGGTCGGTGGCCCGGTGAGCGGGCTGGTCGCCTGCGCGGACGTCGGGTCGACGTTCACGAAGGTCCTCGTCGTCGACCTGGCGACCGGTGAGCTGGCCGGCGCGGCGGCGCACCGCACGACGACCGGTACCGACGTGCTGGACGGCCTGGACGCGGCGGTCGCCGCCGCCGGCGGCACCGGGTACCCGCTGCGGGTGTGCTCCAGCGCCGGTGGCGGGCTGCGGTTGGCGGTGGTCGGGTACGAGCGGCTGGTGACCGCGACGGCTGGCGAGCGGGTCGGGCTGTCGGCCGGTGCCCGGGTGGTGCATGTGTGCGCCGGTGACCTGGACGCGGCCGGGATCGCCGAGCTGCGCGCGTCGCGGCCGGACGTGATCCTGCTGGTCGGTGGCACCGACGGCGGCGACGCGCAGGTGCTGCTGCACAACGCCGGGCGGCTGGCCCGGGCCCGGCTGCGGGTACCGGTCGTGGCGGCGGGCAACGCACATGCCAGCGACGAGGTGGTGGCGCTGCTGTCGGCGGGCGGGGTACCGGTGGTGGCCACCGGCAACGTCCTGCCCCGGATCGGGGTACTGGATCCCGGCCCGGCCCGGGCGGCGATCCGGGAGGTGTTCCTGCGCCACGTCATCGGCGGGAAGCGGCTGTCCCGGGGCCGCCGGTTCGGGTCGCTGGTGCGGGGCGCCACGCCGGAGGTCGTCCTGACCGGGGTGGAGTTGCTGGCCGACCGGCTCGGTGGTGACCTGGCGGTGGTCGACGTCGGCGGCGCGACCACGGACGTCTACTCCGTGCTGACCCCGGACGCGGATGTGGACAGCGGACCGCGGCGCGCGGTGGCCGGCACGCTGTGGCGCAGCCGGACCGTGGAGGGCGACCTCGGCATGCGCCACGGCGCCGCGGGCGTGGTCGAGGCGGCCGCCGCGCAGCGGCTGCTCGCGGACGGCGAAGCCGGCCCGCTGCACGAGGCCGCGGCGGCGCGAACGGCGGACCCGGGGCTGCTCGCCGCCGACGAGGCGGGGTGGGCGGTGGACGCCCGCATCGCTGAGCTGGCGACGACCGTCGCGCTGCGTCGGCACGCGCGGGGCGGACCGGGTGGAAGCGGCGGCCGGGACCTGCGGGACGTGCGGTTGGTGATCGGCTCGGGTGGCGTGCTGCGGCACGCGCCGCCGGGAATGGCGGCGCGGGTACTGGCGGCGGCGCTGTCGGATCACGCCGGGGGGTGGGCGCCGCCGCGGTCGGCGGAGGTTGTCGTCGACTCTGACGGGGTACTCGCGGTGGCCGGCCTGCTCGCCGGGGACCACCCGGATGCGGCGACCGCTCTGCTGCGTTCGCGGCTACCCGCCGTACGGCTCGCGTCGCTCTAGCGCTGCCCGCCCGTGAGGTGGCGATCGATCCAGGCGACGACGCGTGCCGCGGTGTCTTCCGGTGTTCCGCTGCTGGTATCGACTCGATCGGCGATGTTGTCACGGAGCCATCGGCCGAATTCGACTTGTTCGTCGATGTCGCGCTTTCGCCAGCGAGGGCGGGCGTTGATGCGGGCGCGCCGCAACTCGTCGGGGCAGTCGAGCGTGAGGAAATGGATGTCCGCGATCCAGCGCCTCCCGGGCAGCGTTTCGAGGTGGGCGGGGATGAGCGGGCCGAGCAGCACGGTGGGCATCCCGGACTGGGCGACGCCGTGGGCAACGGCCAGCCACGCGTCACGGAATGCGGGCCAGTTGATCGGCTGGTCGCCGCTGAGCGTGCCCACGGCGTCGAGGAGCCAGTCGACGTCGAAGGTTACGCAGCGACCGGCCAACCTGCGGGTGAGCGGATCGAGCACGGCAGTCTTCCCGGAGCAGGAAGCGCCGGTGACGATGAACAGCGGCCTGATCGCGGCGGCGCTGTCGACGCGACCGCACTCGGGGCAGACGGCGTGCCCGTCGCGGGGCTCCATGGCGACCTGGCTGTCGCAGGACTGGCAGCAGTGCATCCGGACAGCATGCCGCGCCCCGGATCCACGAACCTAACGATCTACGTAGCGCTACCGGGCCGGACACGCCCGCTGCGACACGCCGTGTCCTTGTGCCCGATACCTGGGTACCCGTTGACAGCCTCCGGGGGGCAGCGCGTACCGTCATCTGGTCCTACTTCGGGAAGCGACTGCGGCTTGTGTGGTCCCTTCATCCGCTGGTCGAGCGACGGCGAACCAGCCGCCGCGACGGCCAGGTCCAGCGGGTGGAGGTTGGCGGGGCGAGATGAGCCTGTCGTTGCATCGGTGGTACGGGCAGGGGGTTAAACGCGGCCAGTAGACAACGGCCAGGTGCGGGCGTCCAGTCCGTATCGGGTCGGTCCGAAGGTCGCGGGGGATCGCAGCTGCCACACCAGCCCGGGAGGGCCTGGGAGCGATCGGGGCGCGGCCGCTGGCCGCGCCCCGATTCCCGTTGGGGGCGCGTCCTGAAAGATGTGGCAGG
>NZ_BONZ01000018.1 GCF_016862975.1 Rugosimonospora africana | reverse complement strand
GAGGGCGCGTTCGGAAAATGTGGCGCGGTCGGGCTCGGTCGCTCAGAGCCTGATCCGATCTGTGCATCAATTCTGTTAACGCTCGTGGTGTTTTGTTCTCTTCTATTCCGCTGTGCGGCCGGATGTCCGATCAAAGCGGACTCGGAAACGTCCTCGACACTCATGATCCGAGCGGCGTCCGGGGCGGAGGATAGGGCACAGTAGACGGGTGGTGAACGCATGACGGCGGTCGACGCGGTCGGAGAATCCTCGGCAGCCGGGCAGGCGCAAAGCGAGCCGGTGACCGAGCAGCCGACGACGGGCCAGCCCACGACGGAGCAGCCGACGACGGGCCAGCTCGCGACGGAGCAGCCGTCCGGCGAGCGGCAGCCGGGGGCCGAGCGCAAGGGCCGAGCGGTGCACCCGTCCCCTCTGCCGCTGTGGGCCGGCGTAATCCTCGCGCTGGCGAGCGGTGCGGCCCAGTTGCTGGCCTTCCCGCCGTACGGGCTGTGGTGGCTGGCGCCGGTGGGCACCGCGCTGCTCGCGATCGCGGCGCACCGCCGCCGGCTGCGGGCCGGTGCGGGCCTGGGCGCGCTGGCCGGTCTGACGTTCTTCGTGCCGCTGCTGAGCTGGACCGAAATCGTGGGCGGGGTCGCGCCGTGGCTGATCCTGGCGGTGTCGCAGTCGGCGTTCCTGGCCCTGTTGGGCGCGGGTACGGCCTGGCTGAGCCCGCTCGCCGACCGGTACCGCTGGGTGTGGCCGCTGGCCACCGGCGTGTTCTGGGTCGGGCAGGAGGCTCTGCGTGACCGGATCCCGTTCGGCGGGTTCCCGTGGGGCCGGTTGGCGTTCAGCCAGGGCGACTCCCCGCTGCTGCGGTTCGCCTCAGTCGGCGGTGCCCCGCTGGTCACGTTCGCGGTGGCGCTGGCCGGCGGCCTGCTCGTCGTCGCCGTGTGGCGGCCGTGGCGGTCCGGCACGCCGCGGGTACGGCTCATGGGTGCGGCGGCCGGGCTCGGTGCCGTCCTGGTCGTCGTGGTGGGCCTGGCGGTACCGCTGGCGCACCCGTCCGGCCGTGCGGTGAACGTCGCGGTGATCCAGGGCAACGTGCCCCGGCTCGGTCTGGAGTTCAACGCCCAGCGACGGGCGGTGCTCGACAACCACGTCGCCGCGACCCGTCAGCTGGCGCAGCAGGTGGCGGCGGGCAAGGCGCCGCAGCCGGACCTGGTGGTCTGGCCGGAGAACTCCAGCGACATCGACCCGCTGATCCCGCAGGACGCGGACGCCCGGTCGCTGATCGACGGGGCGGCCGCGGAGATCAAGGCGCCGATCCTGGTCGGTACGTTGCTGGAGGGGCCGGGCGAGAACCTGCGCAACGTCGGCATCGTGTGGCAGCCGGGTACCGGCCCGACCACTCCGTACTACGTCAAGCAGCACCCGGTGCCGTTCGCCGAGTACATGCCGCTGCGCGGCCTGGCGCAACTGGTCAGCAGCAGGGCCGCCCTGGTCGGCAACTTCGTGCCGGGCGACCACTCGGGTGTCCTGGACACCGGCAAGCTCACGGTCGGGGACGTCATCTGTTTCGAGATCGGGTACGACGACCTGGTCCGGTCCGCGGTGCAGGGCGGCGGCCAATTGGTCACGGTCCAGACGAACAACGCCGACTTCAGTACCGCCGAGGCGCGCCAGCAGCTGGCGATGGTGCAGTTGCGCGCGGTGGAGCACGGCCGGGATGCGCTGATGGCCTCGACGGTCGGTGTGTCGGCGTTCGTGACCTCGGACGGCACGGTGCTCGACGCGACCCGGTTCAACACGCAGGCGGAGCTGGACCGGGCGCTGCGCCTGGGCGACGAGCAGACGCTCGCCACCCGACTCGGGCCGCTGCCCGAGTTCGTCCTGGGCGGTATCGCCGTACTGGTGCTGGTCGGTGCGGGCGCGGTGCGCGTGCGGGATCGGCGGATCGCGTCCGCATGACTGCGGGCATGGTCGTGGTCGCTGCCGGGGAACGCCGGCCGGCGTGCCATTGTTGAACGGGGGGTGGGCGGCCGGCTCGGGGAGAAGACACCTGGAGCGGCCGGACCCATCGGTCCAGGGAGGGCCATCATGCAGCGTCTGATCGGTCTGGCCGGTATCGGCCTGCTTGCGGTGATCGCTGCCGAGATCGTCGTTTTCGTCGTCGTGGCGCACTGGCTCGGTGTGGGCTTGACGCTCATCCTGCTGCTGGCCATCTCGCTGCTCGGCGGCTGGCTGCTGCGGCGGGAGGGCAGCCGGGCGTGGCGGAAGCTGCGCGAGGCCGGCACGACCGGGCGACCGGTCGGTACGGACGTGAGCCAGGGACTGCCCGGCCTGCTCAGCGGCCTGCTGCTGGCGGTACCGGGGTTCATCACCGGTGTCGTGGGGCTGGCCCTGCTGGTGCCTCCGGTACGCCGGCTGGCCGGGTCGGGGGTGCAGCGGCTGGCCGAGCGCCAGCTGTCCTCGGCGGCGGCGGGCGACCTGTTCGGCCCGAGGCGGGTACGGGTCCGGCCCGGCCGCCCGTATCAGGCCAGCCCGCAGCCGGGCGGTTCGCCCATCGAGGGCGAGATCATCGATCCGAGGTAGTTATATCCGAGGTTGCGGTTCCGACCGGTCTGGGTCGGCGCGTCTGTCGCCGCGCCCCCGGTCAGTCGCAGCCCATGCCGGGACATGTCGCCCATACGGGCCTAGTTCCGCGCAAAGCGCGCCGCAGACGGACCTATTTCGCGCAGACGTCAAGCCGCCCGGAGCCATCGGATCCGGGCGGCTTGCACGCATTGAGTTCCGGTCAGGCCCGTCCGCGTCGCGCCCGTACCTCTTCGAGCCGCTCGGCCAGAATGTCTTCCAGCTCGGCGATGGAACGCCGCTCCAGCAGCATGTCCCAGTGGGTGCGCGGCGGCTTGGCCTTCTTCTGCTCGGGTTCGCTGCCGTCGACCAGACGGGCGACGGTGCCGTCGAACTTGCATTCCCAGGTCGTCGGAACCTCAGCGTCCACGGCGAACGGCACCTCGAATTGGTGCCCGCGGGCGCAGAGGTATTCGCGGGTCTGTCGCGGAGCCAGCTCGGTGTTGCGGTCGGACTCGTAGCTGACTGCTCCGAGACGGCTTCCGCGCAGCATGCGCTCGCCCATGATCGGCTTTCCCCTTCGGGTGTGTTTAGTCGGTACAGGGTGTAACGATGCGGTCAGTCTGACGATTCCCTCGAGAATCGTCAGACCTGCCCAGCCTAGCCCGCGCCGGCCGGCGCGTCCCACTCAGAGGATCTCTACGTACCGGTGGGCGTCCTCCGCGATGTCCTGTCCGGCGAGCTGCTGGCGGGCCCACAGGTCCGCGGCGATGCCCGGGCCTTCGTCGCCACGTTCGGCGCTCCACTGACCGTGTTCGGCCAGTAACGCGGCGCTCAGCATGGTTCCCAGCCGCAGCGCGAGGCCGCGGGCGCCGGCGAGTACCGCCGGGGACGTCGGGTCCTTCGTCGCGGACGCGATCTGGTCGCGCAGGTCGGACAGGCTCGTGGCGAGGATCCCGGCGACCCGCGGCAGTCGGATTCCCGTCAGTTCCGCGGCGGCCTGTACCCGGGCCGCGAGCTGCGCCACGCCCTCGTTCCGGGTCAGGGCTCGCAGCACATCCATGGACAGCACGTTGGTCGTACCCTCCCAGATCGGCAGCACCTGGGCGTCGCGCAGCAACCGGGGAATGCCGGTGTCCTCGACGAACCCGGCGCCGCCGAAGCACTCCAGGTACTCGCTGGCGGAGGCGACCGCGAGTTTGCCGGTCAGCAGCTTGGCCAGCGGCGCGACGAGCCGTAACTCCGCCTCCGCGGCCGGGTCCTGGTCAACCTCGACGCGGCCGAGCAGGGCGAAGGCGTGCGCCGCCAGCGCGTACGCCGCCTGGGCGTGCACCGCCAGGGTGCCGAGCGTGGCGCGGTGCAGCGGATTGCCGGCCAGCTCACCGCCGGCCACCCGGCGGACGCGGGCGTAGGCGTGGGCATAGTCCAGGCCGCGGCGCATCCCGGCCGCCGCGGCGGCGGCATTGTGCACCCGGGTCACCACGACCAGGGTCATCATCCGGTGCAGGCCGGGCTCGGCCGGGTCGCCGACGGGCAGCGCGTACGCGTCGGCAAGGCCGATCTCGGCGGTGGGGACGGCGCGGGTGCCCAGCTTGTCTTTGAGCCGGTGCAGGGTGATCCCGGGGGCGGGACCGCCGTCCTCCCCGTAGCGCGGGATGAGGAACGGCGCGAGCGCACGGCTGCCCGGTCCGGAGCCCTCCGGCCTGGCCAGCGCGACGGCCATCGCGGCGTCGGCGGCGGAGCAGAACCACTTCTCCCCGGTGACCCGCCAGGTGCTGTCGGCGGCCGGTCGGGCGGAGGTGCCGGAGCGGGCGATGTCCGAACCGCCCTGCGACTCGGTCATCCACTGGCCGCTGGTGATCGCGGTATCCGGATCCGTGGAGATCAGCCGGGGCAGCCAGGCGTCGCGGACCGACGGGTCGACGTCCGGGCGGGCGAGCAGCGCGGCGGCCCCGTCGCTCATCGCCACCGGACAGGTGAACGTCGCCGACTCCGGGCCGTACAGGTGCAGCAGCGCGTGCTGGACGACCCGTGCACCAGCGCCGAAGGACTGTCTTGCTTCGGGCAAGTAAGGCGTCGCGACCAGGGCGTGAACGGCGGCGGCGCGGCGCTGGGCCTGCCATCCGGCGGACGTGTCGATGGCGTCGATCCGCGTGCCCCAGGCATCGTAATGGCGAAGCGTCGGCGGGTGTGCCTCCGCGTCCGCGTGCGCGGCACGCAGCGGCCCGGCGACCTCGGCGCCGAGCGCGGCGAGGCGACCGGCGACCGCGCCGTGGCCATCGGGCCCGAGGATGCGGTCGAGGTGGGAGCGCAGGATCTGGTCGGAGGCGTACGGGTCGCCGAGGGCCGGTACTGGCTGCACGAAACGGGACATGCCGCCAGTCTTGGTTACCGGCCGGTACGCCGCAAGGTGCGCGCTTGACCTCAACCTCGGTTGAGGTCGGAAGATCGTCGCATGATGCGTGCGATCGAGGTGACCCGGTTCGGCCCACCGGAGGTGCTGCGGCCGGTGGAGGTACCCGACCCCGTACCCGGACCGGGGCAGGTGCTCGTCGAGGTCCAGGCGGCGGCCGTGGTGTTCGCCGACACCCTGGTCCGCTCCGGCACGATGCCGGGTGCCGGGCCGACCCCGTTCGTGCTGGGCAACGGAGTCGGGGGCGCGGTCACCGCGCTCGGCGACGGCGTGGACCCGGGGCTGCTCGGACGGCCGGTCATCGGCTCCACCGGCGGGCGCGGCGGCTACGCCCAGCGGGCTCTGGTCGGCACCGACGCGCTGATCGAGGTACCGGACGGCGTATCCGTACCGGATGCGACCGCGCTGCTGGCCGACGGCCGTACCGCGACGACCCTGGTCCGGCAGGCCCCACCGAGGCCCGGCGGGTACGCGCTGGTCGAGGCCGCCGGGGGCGGAGTCGGCACCTTGCTCGTCCAGCTGGCGGCCGCGGCCGGCGCGATGGTGATCGCCGCCGCCAGCGGCGTGGCGAAGCTGGAGCTGGCCGGCACGCTCGGCGCTCACGCCGGCGTCGACTACTCCCGGCCGGACTGGCCCGAGCGGGTCCGGGAGGTGACCGGCGGCCACGGCGTCGAGCTGGTCTTCGAGTCGGTCGGCGGCGCGGTCGGCCGAGCCGCGCTGGACCTGCTGGCGCCCGGCGGCCGGATGGTCGTCTTCGGCCGGGCCAGCGGCACGCCCCTGCGCCTGGAGCCGGGTGAGGCGGAGCGCCGGGGCATCACCGTGATCGACTTCTTCGCTCAGCCGCATCCGCCGGAGGCGCTGCGCCGGGCCAGTGTCGCGGCACTGGACGAGGCGCTCGCCGGCAGGCTGCGGCCGGTGATCGGCCAGACGTACCCGCTGGAACGGGCCGCCGAGGCGCACGAGGCGATCGAAGCGCGAACCACGACGGGCAAGACCCTGCTGCTGCCCTGACCGCCGCGGGCAGTCCGGCCGGCGCCGGCGGCGACCGCGCGCCGGCCGGCCCGGCGGTACCCGGCGGGCTCAGACCAGCCGGGGCTCAGACCAGCCGCGGTTCCGGGTTGCCGGCGGCGACGATGGCCCGGCGCATCGGTACGGCGAGCAGCCCCACGAACCCGAGGGCGAAGAACACCAGCAGCGACACGATCGCCACCCGGTAGGTGTGCGTCAGCTGGTACGCCAGGCCGAACAGCAGCGGCCCGAGCCAGCTCGTACCGTCCGAGGAGATCTCGTACAGGCTGAAGTACTCCGCCTCCTGCCCGGGCGGGATCAGCTGGCTGAACAGCGAGCGGCTCAGCGCCTGGCTGCCGCCCAGCACGACGCCGATCAGGCAGCCGAGCAGCACGAACGGCACCGCCCGGCCGGCCGGCAGCAGGTACGCGAAGCCGAGAGCGATCACCCACACGACCAGGCTGCCCAGGACCGTCCTCTTGCCGCCGACGCGCAGCGCGAGCCGCCCGGTCGCCCAGGCCCCGGCGAACGCCAGGAACTGCACCAGCAGGATGGTCTCCACCCGCACCGACTGGGACAGGCCCAGCTCCTTGTCGGCGTACACGCCGGCCAGGGTGATCACGGTCTGGATACCGTCGTTGTAGACCAGGTACGCGACCAGGAACAGCAGCGTCAGCCGGTACCCGGTCAGGTGCCGCAGCGTACGCCCGAGCTGGCGGAACCCGTCGAGCAGCGCCGAGCCGCGCGCCTCGCCGGCCACCGGCGGCCGGTTGCGCAGCCGGACCAGCGGGATCGTGGTGAACGCCGCCCACCACACCCCGGCCGACACCAGGCACCACCGGGCGACCGCGGACTCGTGCGCGTCGCCGCCCAGCTGCACGGCGACCACGTTGCAGGCCAGCAGCGCGCCGCCGCCGATGTAGCCGATCGCCCAGCCCACGCTGGAGACGCGGTCCCGGTCGTCGGGGCCGGCGATCTGCGGCAGGAACGAGTTGTAGACCACGTTGGTGGTGCCGTAACAGATGTTGGCGAACAGGAACAGCAGGGCGCCGAGAAGATACCGGGTGCCGGTCAGGAACACCATCGCGACGGTCGCGCCGGCGCCCAGGTAGGTGAACAGCGCCAGGAGCTGCTTCTTGCGGTGCGACCGGTCGGCGACCGCGCCCACGACCGGCAGGATGAACACCGTCAGCAGGACCGACACCGACACCGTGTAGGCGAACAGGGAGCCGGAGGCGACCGGGATGCCCAGCGGGTGCACCCGCCCGTGCGCGTCGGCGGCGCGGTCGGCGACCGAGCCGAGGTACGGCCCGAGGAACACGGTCACCACGGTGGTCGGGAACACCGAGTTGGCCCAGTCGTAGAAGTACCAGCCGACGCGCTCGCGGCGGTCGGCGAGGGCGGGGCCGGCCGGCGGGACGGTCAGGTCGCCGGCGGGGGCGGTGGACTCGGCCGTCATGCCGTCGCCAGGGGTGGCGCGGTCGGGCGGTCCGGGTCGGGTGGCGCGGTGACGAAGTCGAGCGACCGCTGTCGGAAGGTCATGAGGCGTCCCGGGGTTCAGGCGGGCCAGTGGCCGCGTTGCGTGTAAACGTCGCGCAGCACGTCGATGTGATCGGTCATGATGCCATCAACCCCGAGATCGAGTAACTCGTGCATCTCGGCAGGATCGTCGATCGTCCACACGTGCACCTGCAGGCCCAGCCGGTGGGCGTGGCGCACGAACCGCCGGTCGACCACCCGCAGCCGCCCGCTCGTCGGCGGTACCTGCGCCGCGGCCACGCGCCGGCCGGTACGGGCGGCACCCCAGCCGACCCGCGACGCCGCGTACAGCAGGCCGGCCCCGCGGTGCCCGAGCGAGGTGGCCAGTTCCGGGCCCAGCTCGGCGCGCAGCCGCGCGGTACGGGCATCGGAGAACGCGGCCAGCAGTACCCGGTCCAGGGCGCCGGCCCGGCGTACCACGTCGACGACCGGCGCGACGGCGGCGTCGCACTTCACGTCGATGTTGAACCGGACCTCCGGCCACGCGGCCAGTACCGCGTCCAGCCGGGGCACCACCGGGTCCCCGTCCACCCGGATGCTGGCCAGGTCGGCGTAGCGCAGCTCGTCGACCCGGGCGTCGCGGCCGAAGATCCGGTGCAGGGTGTCGTCGTGGAACACCACCGCCACCCCGTCCGAGGTGGCCTGCACGTCGGTCTCCACGTACCGGTAGCCCAGGTCGATCGCGCGGCCGAACGCTTCCACTGTGTTCTCGTCCCCCTCGGCGGCCCCGCCGCGATGGGCGAAGGCCAGCGGGGTGGGCGCGTCGAGGAAGGGGTAGCGAGCGTTCACGTGCCGCACCCTACCGGCAGTTCGCGCCGCCCGGGTGTCGCGAACGCGTGCGGCCGGCGTCGACTTGGGCACCGTCGAGGCACCGCGCCCCGGCGGCACGCACAGTTCCGGCCCGCCGGCGCCGGCCGGCCGCGCGGCTCACCGCTACCGATCGTTACCCTGCTCGGCCGCCTCCGCCGCCTCCGACCGGCGTAGCCGGACGACGAGCCGTTCGAGCGCGGCCAACTCGGCGCGTAGTGCCTTGTGTCCCTGGCGGGTCAGCCCCAGCCAGGTGCACGGCCGCCGCCCCTCGTACCCCTTGCGGATCTGCACGAGGCCGGCCTCCTCAAGCACGCGCAGGTGGCGGCTGAGGTTGCCGTCGGTCAGCTCCAGTTCCTCGCGTACCGCGGTGAACGTGCACTCGGCCACCTCGCCGAGCACCGCGAGGATGCCCAGGCGCACGCGTTGGTGCACGGTCTCGTCGAGCGCCAGTGACGGGTGGGAAGCGTCGTCGCTCACTGCGCGCGGCTCCGCCGCCACCGGGAGGCCCGCGCCGCCGCGACGACCGCGCAGGCGAGCAGCGGCAGGGTCATCAGCAGGAGCATACCGGCGGGTTGCAGCGCGACCGTGCCGCCCAGCGACGGCCCCTGCCCGCCGTCCAGTAGCCAAAAGAGCCAGCCGGGAATGCGCCCGTACCCGGCGGCACACTGCCACCAGGCGAGTACGCCGATCCACGCGCCGGCCACCGCGAGGGCGGGGCTGCGCTCGACCCAGCCGAGCGCGACGAGGCTGGCGGTGATCGCCAGCAGCGGGGTGGCCAGCCCGCGCGCCCAGTCCGGGCCCGGGTTGGCGGTGAGGAGGAAGGGATCGGTGGGTGGCTGGCGGGGTACGGCCAGGAGCACCACGATCAGCAGCAGCGCCGCCAGGCCGACACCGGCGAACACCGGCCAGGGCACGCGCATGCCCACCCGCCGGGAGCGTCCGCGGTACCACCAGGCGATCGCGGCGAACGCCACGGGCAGCCCGACCAGCCAGTACGCGTAAGAGGCCGGAGCGCTGCGCTGGTCGCTGGGCAACCCGGCCCAGTACGGGTACGACACGACACCCGAGGTGAGCTCGTGCCATGGCGAGCGGTAGAGAACGGCGCTCACCATGACCAGGGCGGCGAGCACGCCAGCGGGCAGCCAGGCGCCGCCGTGGGCCCGGCGGCGGCTGCGGATCCGCACGCGTCGCAGCTCCTCCAGTGTCCGGTCGGGGCCGTCGGTTCCGGGTGCGTCCATGAATGTCCTCCTCGATCGCCGCCAAGTACTTTGTACCGCAAAGTCAATGGCGATGTAAAGGTCCGGGATGCCGGCGGCGGAGGGGTCGGGGCCGCCGTGGGCCGGAGACCGACGGTTCGGGGCGACGCGGGCCGGAGGCGGTCGGCTCACCGTGACGCGGCCCGAGGCGGACGGTTCCAGGCGACGCGGGCCAGAGGCGGTCTCACGGTGACGCGGCCGAAGGCGGACGGTTCGCGGTGACGCGGACCGGACGGCCCGTCTGGCGCGGCGGGATCAGAAGCCGGTGACGGTCCCTCCACCGGTCGGCGAGTAGTCGGCGTTGAGCTGCCGGATGCGTACCCGGCCCTGCGTGAACGCCAGCCGGATCGCCGCCTCCAGCGCCGGATCGTTGAGGTTGAGCCGGCCCACCGCGATCGCCGCCTGCAACTCGGCCATCCAGGTCGGCGGCACCGAAGTCGCCGGTGTGGGGAAGGTGCCCACCGTGGAGGTCTTCACGTCCGTGACGATCAGCCAGACCACGCCGTTGCTGTCGATGACGGCGGTCAGGAAGTCGGGTCCCCGCACATTGGCGCCGGCGGGTGCCTGCAGGCCGATCTCGCCGCGCGCCAGCGCGAGCCGCCACGCGGCGACCTCGCCCTCGTCGGCACGGATGCCGGTGATCAGGGAGCGAGCCGTCCGCGCCGAGGCGGACTGCGTGCCCAGCGCCTGCCCGGAGAACGGGTCGACCACGGTCTGGCCGCCGGGCACCAGGGCGCCGGCCGACACCCGGACCGCGACGGCCGGTGCCGGGGCGGGTGCCGGCGCGGTCGCGGTCGGCGGCGCGGGGGCGGCCGTGGTCGCCGGCGTGGTGGTGGGTGCGGTCGTCGGCGCCGTGGTCGTCGTCGGCGCCGTGGTCGTCGGCGTCGTGGTGGTCGTGGTCGCTGGGGTGGTCGTGGTGGGCGTGGCGGCGGTGGCGGCGGTCGTCGTGGTCGTGGGTGTGGGCGTGGCGGCGGTGGCGGCGGTCGTCGTGGTCGTGGGTGTGGGCGTGGCCAGGGTGCCGGCCGGTGGCGGCGACGTCGATGCGGTCGCGCTGATCGGTGCCGTGGCGACCGGGGCAGAGCCGACCGGCATGCGGGTCGCCGGTAGCCCCTCGTTCAGGCCGATCATCGACGCGGCCAGCCACGGCGCGACCGTCCGCCCCACCCCGGTGCCGAAGCTGCCGACCGACTCGCGCGCGGACACGCCGAGCTGGAACGCCCGATCCTGCGCCGCTGTCGGTTCGGTTTGCGGCGCCCGGAGCCCGATGACGCCCACGGTCAGCGCGGTGCCGCCGGCGACCAGCGACTGCCGCCAGTCGCCGGTCTGCCAGTACGTCGCGCCGCCGGTCGCGAGGCTGGGCAGCCCGGCGCCGATCACCAGCCGGGCGGTCGGAGAGGTGAGTCCGGTGGCGTACGCGCCGGCCCCGCCGCCCAACGCGCCCAGCCCGAAGCCGAGTAGGCCGGCCCGCAACGCGGCCTCGCCCCTGCCCGGGCCGCCGGGTTGCGGTTCGGTCAGCAGCGCGCCGGTCGCCGAACCGAGCGCGTTTCCGCCGCCCTGCGCCAGAGCGCTGCGTACCAGGGTTCCGGTCCGGCTCAGGCCGGCGGTACCGACGCCGAGGTTGCCAGCCAGGCCGAGGCTCGCCCCGCCGCCGAGGCCGATCGCGAAGCCCTGCTCGCCGACCCGTACGCCCTCGCCGACTCCGGTCCGCAGGGCGTGCCGGACGCTCCCGCCGGCGGCCAGTTCCCCGGCACCGCCGCTGAGGAAGCCGAGCCCGAAGCCCTCGGCGCCGACGACGGTGCCGGTGCCCAGTGCGGTCAGCCCGGTGGCGGTCAGCCCGGTCGCGCCGAACCCGGCGACGCCGGCCGCGACGACCGGTGCCGCGAGGATCGCGCCGATCGACAGCGCGACGGTGAACGCGAGGTTGCGGGTGATCTCCAGGCCGCGCACGATCTGCCCGGCCGCCGCGATGCTGCGGTCGATGCCCTCCAAGACCAGCTGCTGTGCGCGGTCGGCCTGCTCGACGGCGGCGAACACGGCCTCGGCCGCCTCGGACAGGGAGCCGCGGCGCTGCGCGTTCCGGTACCGGCTGAGCGCCACCGACGAGTCGCCGAGCGGGGGCAGGACCCGTCGCTGGACGTCGACCGGCTCTTCGCCGCTGACCAGGCTGACCGCGAAGCCGACGACGGGATGCTCCTCGTAGTTGAGCCGCAGGTGCTCCTGGAGCCGGAACTCGGTGCCGGTGTTCATGTCGCCGGCCCGGCGTGCCGCCTCGTTCAGCGCGGCCACGACCTCACCGCGTACCCGGTCGGCCAGATCCTGCGGGAAGACGAGCATCTCGCCGCGGTGGACGACGTACGCCGTGCCGGGCTGCGCCGAGTACGGCCGGATCGACTCGATCAGCCGGATCGCGTCGAGTACCTGCGTGCGGTCGCCCGCGTCGGTCGGCTGGAACGCCGCCGTGAGCCGGGCCGACTGGCGGGCCGCGCTCGACCGGGCCAGGTCCTCGCCGAGCTGCGGAGCGAGCGCGACCAGTTCGGCGCGCAGCGCCGCGCGGTCGGCGCGGCTGACATCCGGGCGTTGCAACCACGCGGTGATCCGGTCGACCTCGGCCCGGACCTCGGCCGGATCGGTCAGCTGGGTGCTGGCCCGGTCGCGCAGCACCCGGGGCACCTCGCTCTCCGACGGCGTCTCCGTCGTCGGGGTCGGCGCGGCGGGTGCGCCCCGCGTGCCGCCCCGGGTGCCGCTCCGTGTCCCACCCCGCTGCCGCGGTGGCGGCCGGTCGGCCTGGCGGATCGCCCGCTGCCGGCGCGCCACTTCGGCCTCCAGCGCGGCCTTCGCCTCCTGCATCCGGTCGACATCCTGGCTGGAGGAGATCTGCCGGGCGAGCCACTCGTTGACCCCGCGCAGCTCGTCGACGAGTTCGGAGTACCCGTAGGCGCGCACGTCCGGGGTCGTCTGCAGCCAGTCCTCGGGCGCGCAGGCGACGTACGGCGCCCCGGGCGCGGCGAGCGGACCGGGCGCCCCGCCGCGGCCGGCGGCCTGGGTCTCGGCCTGGTGCGCGGTGGCGCCGTTGGGCTCGGCACCCTGCTGGGCGGCGTGGATGAGCTCGTGGGTCAGCAGCGCCCGCGGGATCTCCTGGCCCGGCCCGGTGGCCACGCCCACGTCGCGGCCGACCGTGAACGCCGCGGCGCCCAGTGCCCGGGCCGCGACCCGTACCTGCGGCCCGGTGTGCAGCCGGACGTCGCTCAGGTCCTGACCGGTCCACCGCTCGGCGTCGGCCCGGTGGCCGGGTGCGATCGGTCGGCTGGCGCTCGCGATCGCCCGGGCGACGGCTGTGCGCGTGGGTTCGCCGCCGCGCCCGGTGGCGGGTACGGCGGGCGCCGGGCGCCGGGCCTCGGACGCGTGGCGGGGCCGGGACTCACCCCTGCCACGCGTTCCCGGGTCGCGGCTCGTGGTGGCGTACGCGTGGGTCACCGGACTCCTCGGGGTGCGGGCGGTCCTGCCGACACCCCCGATGCTGCCGGCACGTCCGGTAGCCGGACAATCCCGCGACCGCACGGGGCGACTGTCGGATAGCGGTCGGTCCACCGGCCCGCGGACCCGTCGGCGACGATGCGACGCCCGACCGGTCGCGTGGATGCGGGTACGGTCGCCTGACCCGTCCATCTCCCCGCCGGCCCAGCTCGGCCGGCAGTCGAGGAAGCCGAATGATCATCGAGAACGTGGAATTCCCTGGCGGTCGGCACTGCGAGACCACCGCGCTCGGCGTCCTGGTACGCCACCAGGGCCTTGAGCTGTCCGAGCCCATGCTGTTCGGCCTCGGCGAGGGCCTGGGCTTCGTCTACTGGGACGCCAAGAGCATGGACTTCCCGTTCCTCGGCGGTCGCACCAAGCCGTTCACGATCAGCCGCAATCTGGCGGACCGGCTGGGCCTCACGCTGCACGCCGAGCAGACCGCCTCACCTCGCCGGGCGTGGCGCAACATCACCGCCGCCCTCGACGCCGGCCGCCCGGTCGGCCTTCAGCTGGACTCCTACCACCTGGACTACTTCGCCACCAAGGTCCACTTCGGGGGCCACTTCGTCGCCGCGTACGGGTACGACGACACACACGCTTACCTGATCGACACCGCCGACCAGGGCGGTGCCGTGACGACCACCCTGGCAAGCCTGGAGCAGGCCCGCAACGCGCGCGGGCCGATGACCGCCCGCAACCTCTCGTACACCATCGCCGGCCCCGCCGCCCGGCCCGACCTGGGCGAGGCCATCCGGGCAGCCGTCCTGCGCAACGCGCACGACTTCCTCAACCCACCCATCGCCAACCTCGGCCACCGCGGCATCGGCAAGGCGGCCCGGCAGGTCACCCGGTGGCTCGACCGTTCCGCCGACCCGTCCCGCGACCTGTGCCAGGCCGCGATGCTGATGGAACGGGGCGGGACCGGTGGCGGCCTGTTCCGCGCCATGTACCGCGACTTCCTCGCCGAGTGCGCGTCGATCGTCGACGACGACAGCCTGCACCGGGGCCACCAGGCGTACGCCCAGATCGCTCCGCTCTGGACCGAGGTGTCCGCCCAGATCGGGGCGGCCGGCGAGACCGGCGACCCGGATCACCTGACCCGCGCCTCGGAAATCCTCGCCGAGCTCGCCGACCTGGAACGCCACGCGATGGAGACCCTGGCGACCTGCCGGTCCCGGTGAACCCCGTTGACTAGTGGCCGATCGAGGCCATCCGTACCCCGGAGATCATGCTGGACTCCAGCAGCCACTCGCGCTGCCGCTCGGGACTCTCCGCGATCGCCCGCATCTCGCGGCGGTTCTTCTCCCGCGCCTCGGCCTGCTGCTCGATCATCATCGTGGTGTTGCGGTGGGTCACCCGGCGGACGAATTCCAGCGCGATCTCCCTGCGCCGGCTGGCGTACTCGTCCAGGATCTCCGGGGCGGCCCCGTCGCGCAGGTGCCGGGCCAGCCGGATGGCCAGGTCGAACGCGTCATGCACCCCGCTGTTGAGCCCCAGCCCGCCGACCGGGCTGTTCACGTGCGCCGCGTCGCCGATGAGCAGGACCCGCCCGGACCGGAACGTGTCCGCGACCCGCTGGTGCACGCTGTAGTACTGGGCGGACAGCACGTCGAAGCCGCGCTCCGGGGTCACCTGGGCGACCCGCCGCCGCAGCGACTCCGGCTCCAGCAGGTCGCCCTCCTGCTCGTCGGGGCCGATGGAGAACAGCACCCGCCACACGTCCGGGATACGCAGGAGCATCATCGGCTCCACCGGGTCCCAGATGTAGTTCACGTAGCAGATGTCCGGCATCACCTTGGCGAAGTCCGACGTGGTGCTCAGGATGAGGAACCGCACCGGGTACGTGTGGCCGGAGAACGGGATGCGCAGCGACTTGCGTACCGCGCTGCGGGCGCCGTCCGCGCCGATGACGTACCGGGCACGACGGGTCACCGGGGTACCGTCGGCGAGCCGCGCGGTGACGGTCACCACGTCCCCGTCGTCCTCGACCGACTCCACCGAGTGTCCATAGTGGATGGTGCAGAGCGGGTGGCGCTCCATCCGTTCGGCGAGCATCTCGGCGAACTTGTACTGCTCGAGCTGGAGCCGGAACGGGAACTCGGTGTCCTCGGCGAGCACCGACAGGTCGAACTCGGCGATCAGCCCGTCCACCCGGTCACGGATCTGGTACTTGTCGGCGACCAGGCCCCGGGACACCATCTCGTCGACGACGTCCAGCTCCTTGAGAAGCTCCAGCGTCGGCGGGTGGAAGGTCGACGCCCGCCACTCGGTGCTCAGCGCGGGTGCCGCCTCCAGGACGGTGACCGGTACGCCCCGGTGGGCCAGGGCGGCGGCCACCGTCAGGCCGGTGGGCCCGCCACCGGCAACGATGACCTCATCGACGTCGGTGTTGCGCTCGCTCATCCCGCGCTCGCTCATCCCGCGCTCGCTCATCCCGCGCTCGCTCATCTCGCGCTCACCGGCCGCCGAATTCGGGGCGCCGCTTGTCGAGGAACGCGCGGATGCCCTCGGTCGAGTCGGCGGTGCCCACGAGCGAGGACTGGGCGAGCCGTTCCAGCATGCGGCCGGTGTCGGTGTCCACGTTCTGGCACATGTTGATGACGTGCTTGGCCATGCCCACCGCCTGCGGCGCACCCCGCATCAGCTGCCCCGCCAGGGACAGTGCGGCGTCATCGAGCTCGTCCGGGGCCACGACCCGGCCGACCAGGCGCATGCCGCGCGCTTCCTCGGCGTCGATCGTGCGCCCGGTCATCACCAGGTCCTTGACGTTCTCGATGCCGATCAGCTGGATCAGCCGGGAACACGCGCCCGAGGCGGGCATCACGCCGATGAAGATCTCCGGGAGCAGGAACGTCGCCCCGCTCGACGCGATCCGGAAGTCGCAGGACGTGGCGAGTTCGACGCCGCCGCCGGCGCACACGCCGTTGATGGCGGCGATGACCGGCTTCTCGATCGCCTCGATGTCGTCGAAGGTCTCCTGGTTGGCCCGCATCCACGCCCGGTACTGCGGCAGCGGCATCCCGCGCTCGGCACGCAGCTCCGGGATGTCCCGGCCCGAGCTGAACCCGCGACCGGCACCGGTCAGGACGATGACCCGCACGGCCGGGTCGAAGTTCATCAGCCACAGCACCGAGCGGAGGTCCTTGAGCATCGCCCCGTTGAAGGCGTTGAGCTTGTCCGGCCGGTTCAGCACGATCCGCGCGACACCCTCGACGGGCATCGACACGGTCAGTGTCGTCAGTTCTTCCGGCTGTATGACGAAGCCCTCCGGAATCGAGGCCCGGTCGGGTTTCCAGTCCATTGTCGTTCCTCCGGTCGTTCTCGGTACTGGTGCCGTGCTGTGCCGTGCTATGCCGTCTCGGCGGGTGAGGCGAACCGCTCCCGCAAGGCGCGCTTGAGGACCTTCCCGGCGCTGTTGAGCGGCAGGGCGTCGACGAACTTCACCGACTTCGGCGTCTTGTACCCGGCCAGGTGCGCGCGGGCGTGACGCAGGATCTCCTCCTGCCCGGGGCTCGCCCCGGTGCGGGCGACGACGACGGCGGTCACCGCCTCGCCCCACTCCTCGTCGGGCAGGCCGATCACCGATGCGGCGGCGATGTCCGGATGCTCCATGAGCACCGCCTCGACCTCGGCCGGGGAGACGTTGTTGCCGCCGGTGATCACCATGTCCTTCGCCCGGTCGACGGCGTACAGGTAGCCGGCCTCGTCGAAGTAGCCCATGTCGCCGGTGTAGACCCAGTCACCGCGTACCGTGTGGGCGGTCTCCTCGGGACGGTTCCAGTACCCGGAGAAGTTGCTGGGCGACCGGACGGTGATCTCGCCGACCTCGGTGCGCCCGAGTACCGTGCCGTCGATGGCGCGGATGCGGACCTCCGCGTACCGGGCGGGCCGGCCCGCCGAACGCAACCGCTCGGCCATCCGCTCGTCGGCCAGCGCGGCGGCGTGGTCCTCCGGCAGCAGGAACGAGACGAGGCCGCCGATCTCGCCGCCGCCGAAGCCCTGGTAGAACTCGCACGGCAGGATCTCCATCGCTCGCCGGATCACCTTGGGCGGCATCGGCGCGCCGGTGTACCCGAGCAGTTTGAACGAGTCGATCCGGTACCCGCCGCCGGCGAACTCCTCGGTCAGCCGGCTGACCATCGTCGGCACCGCGAGCGTGTGAGCCGCACCGGTCGCCTCGATCGAACGCAGCGCCTCGGCCGCGTCGAAGGACGGCTGGATGACGGTGGCGACGCCCTGGTACGCGGCCGCGAACGACATCCAGATGCCGGCACCGGAAAACAGCGGCAGCAGTTGCAGGAACGGACCCGAGTCCGGCGCCGGTACCTGCAGGAAGTAGTTCGCGATGCTCGCCAGGATCTGCCGGTGCGTACCCATGCAGCCCTTCGGCACCGCCGTCGTCCCGCTGGTGTACCGGATGGTGCGGATGTCGTCCGCGCTCACCCCGGCACTGTCGAAGTCGTCGCGGCCGCGCAGCCTCACGTCGTCGTAGTCGAGCCAGCCGTCCGGTACGACCTCGCCGTTGCGCAGCACCATGGTCGGCGGCTTCGCCGGAAGGGCGGCGGCGACCGTGTCGACGAACTCGCCGGTGGCGTACTCGGCGTCCACCACGACGCACCGCGGATCCGAGTCGGCCAGCAGCTGCCGGACCTCGGACAGAGTCAGCCCGTAGTTGATCGGTACCCCGATCAGGCCGGCCTTGGCGAGAGCGAACAGCATCTCGACGGCGGCGGCGGAGTTGTGGATGACGGTCGCGACCCGGTCACCCCGGGACAGCCCGGCCGCCAGCAGGCCGGAGGCCAGCCGGTTGGCGCCCCGGTCCAGCTGCCGCCAACTGAGGGTGCCGCCCGGGTCGATGACCGCCACCGCGTCCGGCATGCGTGCCGCGTTGCGGACGACGAGGTCACCCACTCGCAGGTTCGAGGTCACGTGGGTCTCCTTCCACTGTGGACGTTCGTGGCGCGGGTGAGTCGGGCTCAGTGTTGTCGGGGGACTGTGCTCGCCTCCGCCACAGATCGGCTCCGGCTGCGCTCAGTCAATTGAATCGGGGACTGTGCTCGCCTCCGCCACGGATCGGCTCCGGCTGCGCTCAGTCAATTGAAGCCGTGCTCGCGCGCCCACCGGACCATCTCCGACACGCACGCGGTGACCTGGTCGGGTTGCCCGATGAAGTAGTGGTTCGCGCCGCGCAGCGTGACGAGTTCCCTGTCGTCGTGGGCGACCGCGTCGTACAGTGCGCGGGCGTGGCCGGGAAACGCCGCGTTGTCGGCCGTGCCGTATACCACCAGGACAGGTACCGACACGTGCGGCAGGTGGGACGGGCCGTGGCCCTGGCTGTCCCGGATGCTCCACTGGCTCAGCCACGCCCGGGCGCTGGTATACCGGCCGAGGGTGGCCGGCGCCACGTTGACGGTGCGCGCGTCGCCCCACAGCGTGCCGACGCGGCGGTCGGACGGGTCGATCGACAGGTCCAGGAACCGCGGGTCGGCGCACGTGCCGTGCACGACGAACGGGAAGTCCTGCGGCCCCTCCTCGTCGGCCGCGAGGCGGGCGAGGCGCTCCAGTACCCACGCCCGGATCCGCTCGCTGCGCTCCAGCTGGGCCTGCCGGTACCGGGCGAGGAACGCGGCACTGTACGGGGGACCGTTGCGCTCGTCGAACATGTCGAGCGCGGCGTCGCGGGTGAACGGGTCGTGCTCGTCGACGATCGCGGGGTCGAGCCATTCGGTGTAGACCTGGGCCCGCCCCGGGTGCGCCATCAGCATGATGAGCCCGTCGACCGGAGGCAGTTCGGCGGCCGTGAGGTCGGGCGGGTCGCCGGCCGGCGTCGCGGTGATGGTGGGGTGCTCGGCCTGGCTCTGGTACAGCGCCGCGAGCCCGCCGCCGCCCGAGTTGCCGACCAGGACGATCCGCTCGTACCCTCGCTCGCGCAGCGACCGGACCGCGGACGCGATGTCCAGCACGCAGTTCTCGAACAGCAGCGAGGTGTCGTTGCCGATGTACCGGGTGGTCATCCCGACGGCCGCGACCCCGTGCCCGGCCAACGGTTCCAGCGCGTAGTGCCCGAGGAAGTTCGACGTCGGGTGCACGATGAGGAACGCGGTGCCGGGCCGGTCGCCGTCCGGCCGCACCAGCCGGGCCCAGATCTTGCCGCTCAGCCGGGCGACCCCGGAGTAGATCTCGATGCGCTCGCCGTAGTTCACCGGAAAGTGCAGCAGTTCGTCCCTCATCGGCCCCAGTTTTCGCGTGCGGTTGACGGGTGTGCCAGGTGTGCCGTGCCGGCGGCTCAGTCGCCCAGCGACTGGCCCCGTTCGGCCACCCACTGCCCGACCAGAGCGCGACCCTCGGCGGCGTCCTGCTCGCCCAGCGGGCGCGACTGGTAGGTCAGCTCGATGCGGATGCCGTTGGGGTCGAAGAAGTAGATGGACGACCAGATTCCCTCGTGGTCGACGGTGCCGAGCACGTCGATGCCGTGCGATTCGACGTGCTGCTTCAGCTGCGCCAGCGCCTCCGGCGACTCCACGGACAGCGCGATGTGCCGGATCCACGACGGGATGCCGTCGCCGCGCTCCGGGCGCTCCAGCCCGTCGACTTCGAAGAACGCCAGGCATTCGCCCGAGGCCAGCGCGAAGAACGTGTGCAGGAACGGGGAGTGCGCGCCGGTCGACGGGACGGTGTCCTTGCGGATCGCGCCGACCAGCTGGCACCCGAGTACCTGCGTGTAGAAGCGGTACGTCGCGCCGGTGTCGAAGGTCGGGTAGGCGGCGTGGTTCAACGAATGGGGGGCACAAGACAGCGTCATTGCTCGTCCCTTTGTCGTCGGGCGACCGGTCCGGGTCGTCGTGCGGCGTCAGACACGCCGAGCCAGACTGGTCGGGCGACCGGTCTGGGTCGTCGCGCGGCTTCAGACGCACCGAGCCGGACTGGTCGGAACGGTTGATCGGAGCAGGCACGATATTCGCACCACCTGAAGCCGTTTCGCAGTATCCGCCGGTTGCATCGATCATGTCAAGAACGTCAACGGCTAAGTGATGGCCGCTCACGACGCCTCTTCGGTCGACAAGGTTCACGACCGAATATCGCACGTCACTTCGCTGCCGCGGCCTTCTCCGTGGGGGCGGCGGCGAGTGGGTTCGCTACCCTGCAGGTGTCACCGAGACGGTCCCAGCGAGACGGTCCCGGCGAGACAGCGCCACCGACAGGGAAGAGGCGAGGCCGACGTGAGTGTCGACAGTGGAGCACCGGTCAGGCGCGGCGGCGAGCTGTGGCGGGAAGCCGGCGGCAGCGGGGATCCGACGCTGCTGTTGCTACACGGCCTCGGCGGCACCGGCGGCGTGTGGTCGCCGGTGCTCGACCGGGTCCGCGCGGACTGGCCCGGCAGCTGGGTCGTCTGCGACCTGCCCGGCCACGGCCACTCCGGCTGGCCCGCGGTCGCGTCGTTCGGCCGGTACGCCGCCGAGGTCGCCGATTTGGTGGGCGACTCGCGGGACGTGGTGGCGGTCGGGCACTCGCTGGGCGGCGTCGTGGCGTTGCTGCTGGGTACCGGGTGGTTCGGCGTACCGGTGTCCCGGGTGGTGGCGATCGGGGTGAAGGTGCACTGGACCGACGAGGAGCTGGAGGTGTCCCGGCGCCGGGCGACCAAGCCGGTCGCGTACTTCCCCGACGAGGACTCCGCGCTCGACCGGCTGGTGAAGGTGGCCGGGCTGCCGAACGGTACGCCGGCCGGCAGCGACCTGGTGCGGCGCGGCCTGGTGTCCGACCCCGAGGGCTTCCGGCTGAGCATGGACCCGGCGGCGAGCCCCACCGCGCGCGCCACCGAGTCGCCGGCCCGCATGGTGTCCGCGGCGATCGGCGCGAGCCGGGCCGAGGTCCGGATGGTGTGCGGCAGCGAGGATCCGGGCGTCACGATCGAGCAGCTGCGCGCCCTGGACCCGGACGCGATCGAGCTTCCCGGTGCCGGGCACAGCCCGCACGTGGAGCGCCCCGACGAGGTCTACCGCATCATCCGTGGGTTGTAGGCCGGGTAGTCCGCTGGTTTGACGAGACCCACCGGGCACGCCAGCTCCTGTTAACCTCCCGGCACCCCTTGTGATCGGGAGGTTTCCATGCGTCGAAGGACTGTGCTGAAGACCGGTGCCGCGGCGGCGCTCGGCGTACCCGCGGCGGCGCTGCTCGGGCAGGCGGCCGGCCACGCCGCGGCGAGCTACGACGTCGCGGTGTGCGAGCAGTACAAGAACCAGATCCAGGTGTACCCGTCGGATTCGGACTGGAGCCCGAGCACCCTGAAGTGGAGCTTCTCGCCGGGCGCCGGAGCCTGGTCGAACCTGTCCGACGTGAAGTTCCGCAACACGTCGGCGTTCGGCGAGGTGGCGCTGGTGACCGCGTCCGGCGGCAAGGCCGGCATCGTCAACGTGACCGACGAGGTCGAGCAGGAGCTGAACGACGTGCTGTGGTCGGCGACGCCGGGTGGCAACCCGCACGCCATCGAGCGCATCCCGAACATCGGCGCCATCGTGGTCGCGACGACCGGCGGGCACCTCTACCTGTACGGGCCGACCGCGATCAGTGACCCGAGCACGCTGGCGCTGGTACAGACCATCGCGTTCCCGGCCGTGCACGGAGTCTGGTACGACGACGTCACCGGCATGGTGTGGGCGATCGGCGACGGGTACGTCAAGGCGTTCACGGTCAGCGGGACCTACCGCGCCACCCGGCTCGCGGTGAACACCACCATCTCCATCGGCTCGACCAGCCACGGGCACAGCCTGGACGCCTGCTACACGGATCCCGACCTGTTGCTGGCCAGCGACGGAACACGGGTACTCACGATCAGCAAGAGCACCCACGCGGTGACCCAGCTGTCCGCCACCGTCGGTGTGAAGTCGTACTCGCGGGACGTCTCGGGTGAGGCGTTCTGGGTACAGGCGACCGGCTCGACATACCACGGCGACACCCGGAACTGGGTCAACCCGAACGTCCAGTTCTTCGACGCCACCGGCGCGGCCTCGTTCACCCGGGGCCTGTCCTACGGCGCCGAGTTCTACAAGGCGCGGCTGCGCAACGTGAACTTCCACTGACGGCCTGGTGGCCTGGTGGCCTGGTGGCCTGGTGGCCCGGTGGCCCGGTGAGAGAATCGGCCGTGCGCGCGTTCCTGATTCGTGGCCCCCGCGATGGGGCAGTGGTGGATGTCGACCCCCCGGTGGTCGGTCCCGGACAGGTCGTCGTCGAGGTGGCGCGGGTGGGCCTGTGCGGCACCGACGTCGAGCTGTTCGCCGGGACCATGCCGTACCTGCGCAGCGGCGCCCAGACGGCACCGATGATCCCGGGGCACGAATGGGTCGGGACCGTCTGTTCGGTCGGTGCCGGGGTCGACCCGGCCTGGCGGGGGCAGCGGGTCACCGGGGACACCATGCTCGGGTGCGGCCGGTGTGACCGCTGCCGTACCGGCCGCCACCACGTGTGCGACGACCGGCACGAGATCGGGATCAGGGGCAACTGGCCCGGCGCGCTGGCCGAGCGGCTGCTGGTACCCGCGACCGCGCTGCGCGCCCTTCCGGACAGCGTCGACGACACGGCCGGCGCACTGGTCGAGCCGGGCGGCTGCGCGCTGCGCGCGGTCGAGGCCGCGCACCTCGGCGCGGGCGCGACGGCGTGCGTGTTCGGCCCCGGCACGCTGGGCATGCTGGCGGCGCAGTTTCTGGTCGCCCGGGGCGTGACCGTCGACGTCGTGGGCGTCGAGCCGGTGGGGCTGGAACTGGCCGGAAAGCTGGGCGCGGCGCGCGTCTGGCTGGTGGACGAACTGCCCGACCACAGGTACGACGCAGTCATCGACACCTCCAACGCCTCGACGGTCCCGCAGCTGGCCCTGCGTCACGTCGAGCCGACCGGCCGGTTGGTGCTGGTCGGGGTCGCCGAGTCGCCGAGCCTGGCGGACCTGCGCGACGCGGTACTCGCCGACGTGACGGTGGTCGGCATCCTCGCGGCGTCGGCCGGGTTGGACGCGACGATCGCCGAGTATGCCGGCGGTACGGTGCGGACCCGGCCGCTGGTCGGCGCGACCGTCGGGCTGCGCCAGGTGGCCGAGGTGCTGGACGGGCGCCGGCCGGCCGGGGCCGGGCCGGGACCGAAGATCCTCGTCGACCCGCGCGAGGACTACCTCGGCTGACGTGCCGCCGGCCGCTCCCGGTGAGCCTCGCGGTTCACTCGGTGCTGGCGCCGATGGTCGCGGCCAGCCGCGGCGGCAGCGGATAGGGCCGCTCGGTGGGCAGCAGGCTCCTGGCCACTTCCTCGTCACCCACGCGGAGGTGTTGGTAGATGGCCCGTGCCGTGGAGGTCACGTCGGTCACGGCGACCGTCCACTCGCCGACGTACCGGTCGACGGCCTCGCCGGACAGCCCGACCTGCAGGGACCGGTACGGCAGCGCGGCGAGGTGGAGCGACCGCTCGGGGTCCCACTGGATCCGTACCGGACTGTCCTTCACCCGCTGCGACCAGTCCTGGTGGTCGCGGTGCTGCGCCGGGTCGTAGTGGCTCAGCGCCGCCCGGGCCAGTGCCCACTCGAACCCGCCGCGCGTGATCTCGATCGCGAGTACCCGCTCCTGTCCCGGCTTGGACGCCCAGCCGCAGCGGTACATCATCCAGAGGAACGACGGCTTGACCCACGTCATCCGGTCCCGCTTGAACGGCGGCACGAACCGGCCGGCGGCCAGCGCCGGCTCCGCGATCTCCGGTGAGTACGCCTGGTACACGGTGATCGACTCGGCGGAGTAGGTGGCGCGGATCTCTCGCGCGGGAACGTTCATGCCGTACATCATTCGTTCCACCGCATTCCGTGCCGTGGCGCCGTCCTCGACTGCGGCGGGGATTGTCGAATGCGTACAAGTGAAATTGTCAAAAGCCTCCAAGGTTCCCCGCCTCGTGTTGGAGGCTCGACCCGTCGTGCGCGACCTTCCGGCTGCGGAAGCATGGCCGGCATGGATCTCCTTGACGGGCTGGTCGAACGCGCCCGCAGCGGTGGACGGGCGACTCCGGACGAGGCGCGGGCGGTGCTGGCCACCGGCGACGGCGACCTCCTCGACGTGGTGGCCGCGGCCGGCCGGGTGCGGCGGCGCTACTTCGGCGACCGGGTGAAGCTCAACTACCTGGTCAACCTGAAGAGCGGGCGATGCCCGGAAGACTGCGGGTACTGCTCGCAGCGGCTCGGCGCGGGCTCCGGGGTGCTGTCCTACACCTGGCTTCAGCCGGAGCGTGCGGCCGAGGCCGCCAGTGCGGGCGTGGCAGCCGGCGCGAAGCGAGTGTGCCTGGTGGCCAGCGGCCGCGGACCCACCGACGGTGACATCGACCGGGTGGCGCGCACCATCGCCGCGATTCGGGATCGGCACCCGGGAGTGGAGGTGTGCGCCTGCCTGGGCCTGCTCGGCGACGGTCAGGCCGGACGGCTGCGGGAGGCCGGCGTCGACGCGTACAACCACAACCTGAACACGGCCGGCGAGCGGTACGCGGACATCTGCACCACCCACACGTACGCCGACCGGGTGTCCACAGTAGACAAGGCGCGGGCCGGCGGGCTGTCCGCGTGCTCCGGGCTGATCGCCGGCATGGGGGAGACCGACGACGACCTGGTCGACGTGGCCTTCGGGCTGGCCGCGCTGGAGCCCGACTCGGTACCAGTGAACTTCCTCATTCCTTTCGACGGCACCCCGATGGCCGGCCGCTGGGAGCTGACCCCGCAGCGTTGCCTGCGGATCCTGGCCATGGTGCGGTTCGTCTTCCCGGACGTCGAGGTGCGCATCGCCGGTGGCCGGGAACTGCACCTGCGCACGCTCCAGCCGCTGGGGCTGCACATCGCGAACGCCATCTTCCTCGGCGACTACCTGACCAGTGAGGGCCAGGCCGGCCGGGCCGACCTCGACATGATCGCCGACGCCGGGTTTGTAGTGGAAAGTGCCGAGGAGTCGACGCTGCCGGCCGCGCGCCGGGCCGCGGGCGTCCCGGTCGGGGTCGGGCCGTCGGCGGCGCCGGTTCGCGCCGATCTGGTGCGGGTACGCCGCCGGGGCGCCGGTACGGATCTGCCGCCGAACGCGTGAACGCCGATACAGCCGGCCCGTGGAGTGTGCGCTGATGCTGTTGCGGCGCGGGCGACGGCGGACGCCATTCCGGGCGCCCGCCACCACAGCCTGGAGGGGCAGACGTACGAGATCGTCGCTGAGGTGACCGCGCCCGTGCTCGCCGAGTTCTTCTCGCGAGCCGGGTAGGGGCTCGACTCAGGGTGTGCCGGCCGCCACGGGGGTACGCCGGCCGCGGGCGGTCGCCGCCCGGTGCGGGCGGGCCTTCGCCGCGCTCCTCACCGGGCGGAACGCCTCCCGGGCGTGGCGGACGAACGCCTTCAGCGCCGGCCCCGCGTTGGCCCGCCACATCAGGGTCAGTGCCGCGTTCGAGTCCACGCCGTCGATGCCGACCGAGGCCAGCCGGCCGTGGTGCGCCGCGGCCATGGACTCGCTGAGGACGGCGACACCGAGTCCGCGCGTGGCGAGGTCCGCGATCGCGGGGGGCGCGCTGGCCTCCAACGCGATGTCCGGCTTGACGCCTCCGGCAACGCATGCCTGATCGAAGACGGCCCGGATCCCGGTGCCCCGGGGCAGGCACACCAGGGGGTGCTCGCAGATCTCGGCCAGCGACGCCCGCTCGCGCCCGGCCAGCGGATGATCGAGAGGTACGGCGGCGGCCAGCCCCTCGCTGATGATCGGCAACTCGTCCACCCCCTCGGGCGGCTGCTCGGCGGATCCGACCAGGGCTAGGTCGGTCGCGCCGATCCGGACGCTCTCTATCAGCCGGTCCGAATTGTCCTCGAACAGCGTGATCTCGACGCCGGGATGGTCGCGATGGAACGCGGCCAGCGCGTCGAACAGCGCCGTGATGGTGCAGCCGGTGACCATGCCGACCACCAGCCGGCCCCGGACCAGGCCGTTCACCTCGTCGACCGCCTCGCGCACCGCGGCCGCCGACGCGAGTGCGGCGCGTGCGTGGTCCAGCGCGGCGACCCCGGCCGGAGTCAGCGTGGCGGCCCGGCCCGAGCGGTCGATCAGGTCGGCGCCGAGTTCGCGTTCGAGCTGCCGGATCTGTGCGCTGACACCGGACTGGCTGATGTGCACGCGTTCAGCCGCCCGGGTGAAGTTGGCCTCCTCGGCGACCGCGACGAAGTACTCCAGCTGTCTCAGCTCCATAACCCCAGATTCTAGCTCTGAGTAGAACCATTTGTTGGACTTCTAGGCCCGGCTGAACCAGGGTTGATGGTGTCAAGCCGAAACGCAGGGAAGGACGCGAGATGTCGGAGTACGAGAAGGCGCACCGGCCGGAAGACCTCACCCGCCTGTTCGTGGAGCGGGCCAACGACCGCGACGCGGCCGGGATCGCGGCGCTGTACGAGGAGGACGCCGTGATGGCATACCCGCCGGGCAGCCAGACGGTCGGGCGCGAGGCGATCCGGGCGCTGGTGGAGAAGATGCTGGCGAACGCGCCCCGATTCGAGCCGGAGACGCCGCTGCCGACGCTGGTCAGCGGCGACATCGCGTTGACCTCGACCGCACCGAAGGACGGCGTGGGAGCCCGCGCGCAGGTGGTCCGGCGGCAACCGGACGGCACCTGGCTGCGGCTGCTCGACCAGCCGGAGTTCGCACCGCCAGCGGCCTGACCGGCCTGAGGCGTTACCGCGTCGACAATCTAGTTCGGGGGAATCACCCAATGCGTAGATGGCTTCCGCTCCTCGCGGTCTGCCTCGGAACCTTCATGCTGTTGATCGACGTCACGATCGTGAACGTCGCGCTGCCGGACATGGTCGGTGACCTGCACGCGTCGTTCGGGTCGCTGCAGTGGGTCGTCGACGCGTACGCGCTGGCACTGGCCGCGCTGGTGCTCGGTACCGGGTCGGTGGCCGACCTCGTCGGGCACCGCCGCGCGTACGTCGCCGGTCTCGTGGTGTTCGCGGCGTCCTCGCTCGCGTGCGGAGTGGCACCCGGTCCGACGGCGCTCATCGCCGCCCGTACCGTCCAGGGAATCGGGGCGGCGGCGATGTTCGCGACCACGTTCGCCCTGCTCAACCGCTCGTACTCCGGGCGGGACCGGGGCACCGCCTACGGCCTGTGGGGCGCCGTGTCGGGCGCCTCGGCGGCGGTCGGCCCGATCATCGGCGGACTGCTGACCCAGGGCGCGTCGTGGCGCTGGATCTTCTTCGTCAACCTGCCGGTGAGCGTTGTCGCGATCGTCCTGTCTGTGGTCGTGTTCGGCGACGCGGGCGAGCCGGCGACGGGCGGCCCGGCTGTGGGCGGTCCCGCGACGGGCGGTCCCGCGACGGGCGGGCCGGCTGTGGGCGGGCCCGCCGGCTCTCGACCCGCGATGGGCCGGCGCGGCGTCGACGTTCCCGGCATCCTGACGTTCACGGCCGCGGCCGGGTGCGCCACGTACGCGCTGATCCGGGCGAACGAGAACGGCTGGTCCAGCGCGGCGACCTGGTGGACGCTCGGCCTGGCGGCGGTGCTGCTGGTCGCGTTCGTCGCGGTCGAGTCGCGGTCCCGCGGCGCCATGCTGGACCTCGCGTTGCTGCGCAACCGGTCATTCGTCGGCGTGCTGATCGCCGGACTGCTCATGACGTTCGCCGCGTTCGCGGCGTTCACGTACACCTCCATCTGGCTCCAGTCGGTACTCGGCCTCAGCCCGATCGAGGCCGGATTGACCGGGCTGCCGATGTCGGTGATGTCGTTCGTGGTCTCCGCGACCGCCGGTCGCCGCCTGCACGGCACGCCGCCGCACCGGGTCATCGGCGGCGGACTGTTGTGCGTCGGCCTCGGCGACGCGCTCGTGGCGCTGCTCGTCCACGGCTCGGCGGGCTGGCCGGCGCTGATGCCCGGGTTCGCGGTCATCGGCGTCGGGGTCGGGCTGGTCACGCCGATCCTCGGCTCGGTGTCGATGTCGCTGGTACCCGCGAACCGGGGCGGCATGGCGGCCGGCGCGGTCAACACCACCCGGCAGCTCGGCTTCGCGTTCGGTATCGCGGCGCTGGGCAGCGCGTTCACGGTCGGTGCCCGCGGATCGCTGTCCGGTCGCGGCGTCGCCGGTGCGGCCCGGGTGGCCCGTGCCGTGGCCGGTGGTCAGGCGCCGTCGCTGCGCGGTACCGTCCCGGCCGCCGCCCGGCACGCCCTTGACGAGGCCGTGCGCGCCGCGGCGGTCGCCGGTGTCCGGGGTACCTTCGCGCTGGCCGCCGCGGTGGGCGTGGTGGCCGCGTTCCTCGTGCTGTACCTGATGCGCCCCGATCGGAGTTCGAGCCGGACCTCGGGCCGGGCGGGAGAGCCGGCCGGTGCGCCCGAGGCGGTCACCGCCGAACCGGCCGGGGAGAGGCCGGCCGGGAAGCGGCAGGCAGCCACAGTGCGATGATGTGCCGCGAAGGAGGCACGGTGAACGACACGCGGAGCGGGTACGACCTGGTGGCCGACCGGTACGCCGCCGAGATCGGCGACGAACTGGACGGCAAGCCGCTGGACCGGGCGCTGCTCGACGCCGTGGCCGAACTGGCCGCCACGCTGCCGGGCGACGCGCCCGTGCTGGATGTGGGCTGCGGTCCCGGACACGTGACGGCGCACCTGGCCGGGCGGGAGCACCTGGCCGGGCGGAAGGCCGCGGCGTTCGGGCTCGACCTGTCGCCGGCGATGTGCGCCGTCGCCCACCGGCGCACCGCGCTGCCGTTCGGCGCGGCGGACATGACGGCGCTGCCGCTGCGGTCCGGCTCCGTGGCCGGCATCGTCTGCCTGTACGCGGTCATCCACTGCGACGAACGGCAGCGGACCGCCGCGTACCGGGAGTTCGCCCGGGTGCTGCGCCCCGGCGGGTACGCCCTGGTGGCGTTTCACACCAGCGACGCCGACATCCCGCCCGGCGGCACGAGGACGCTCACCGACTGGTGGGGGCACGCCGTGCGGCTGGACTTCCGGTTCCTCGACCCGGCGGCGGAGTCGGACGCCCTGGTACGGGCCGGCTTCGAGCTGACCGCGCGCCTGGATCGCGAGCCGTACGCCGGTGTTGAGCACCCGAGCCAACGCGCGTACCTGCTGGCCCGCCGGCGCTGAATCCCGGTGCTCCGGGCGCTCCCGCCGTGACATCATCGCGGCCGTGGATGCGGATGAGGTCGCCGCGCTGTTCGCCCGGGCGGTCGACGTGTCCCGCGCGGTCGCCGGGCCCGACGACTACGACGCCGTGTGGGAGGTGCTGGACCGCGCGGCCGAGGCCGGCGGGGATGCCGCGGCGGTGGCCCTGGCGCACCTCGCGTCCCCCGATGCGACCGCCGACGCGACCATCCGGGCGACCGCCTGCGATCTGCTCGGGGTCACCAGCGAGCGGCACGAGGAGGTGCGCGGACCGGCGGCGACAGCGCTGATCTCGCTGGCCTCCACCGAGGTCGACGGCGACGTCCAGTGGTCCATCGCGCGGGCGCTCGGCGGTACCGCCGACGCGCGCGGCGTGCCCGTGCTGGTGGCGCTCGCCGGGCACGCCGACCCCGACGTCCGGCACCGGGTCGCGGTGTCCCTGCCGCTGGTCATGGGCGAGGTGGCCGACGACGCCGGGGTGGCGGCGCTCATCGCGCTGTCCCGAGATCCCGACCGCGAGGTGCGCAACTGGGCCACGTTCGGGTTGGGGTGGCAGAGCACGGCCGACGGGGACGCGGTGCGCCGGGCGCTGTGGGAGCGCACCACCGACGAGTACGGCGAGGCCCGCGAGGAGGGCATCCGGGGGCTGGCCCGGCGCCGGGACCGGCGGGTGGTCCCGCTGCTGGCCGGCCTGCTCGCCGAGGAGTCGGCGCACGTGTTCTGCTTCGACGCGGCCGCGTTCCTGGCCGATCCGGCGCTGTTGCCGCTGTTGCGGGCGTTCGACCCGGCGGACCGGGGCGTGCCCGAGGCGCTGCGGGAGTGCGATCCGGTGCTGCGCGCCCGCAGAGACCGCCTGGCCGAGGAGCTGTCCGACGCCCTGCGCGCACGCCTGCCGGACGCGGACGTGGCGCTGTACGGCGAGCGGTTCGAGACCGGCCTGTGCCTGGAGGTCACCGGCGGCGGGTCAGGGTACGACGGGCACTGTTCGGTCGAGGGGTTGCTGGAGCGCGCCGGCGGTGACCCGGAACTGGCCGCGCGGCTGGCGGCGGCCGACGTGACGCGCTGACGGCCCGCGCTGTTCGGGCCGGCCCGGTCAGCTCTCGCCGGCCATCGCCAGCAACTCGGCGATGTGCAGCACGCGCACCCGGGAGCGGCGCCGGCGCAGGCCGCCGATCAGCTGCCGCTGGCAGCCGGGGTTCACCACCACCAGGTAGTCGATGCCGGCGGCCTCGATCTCGTCCAGCTTGGGATCGAGTACCCGGCGGGAGTCCTTCGGCCGCAGCAGCGCGTACGTGCCGGCCGCACCGCAGCACGCCGCCGCGCTCGGCAACTCGACGTAGTCGGCGACCTGGCGCAGCAGCTTCCGCGGCTCCCGCCACACGTCCATCCCGTTGCGCAGGTGGCAGGAGTCCTGCAGGGCCACCCGGGCCCGGCGGCCGTCGACCCGTACCTCACCGAAGGAGCCCCCGGCCAGGTACTCCGACAGCTCGACCACCCGGTCCCGGCCGAGCACCCCGGACAGGTGTGCGGCACAGCCGCCGGAGGTGGTGACGATGCGACCGGGCAGCGCGTCACCCAGCTCACGGGCGAGCCGCTCGGCGCCGGCGAGGTCGCCGTTGTGCGCGTGCAGCGCGCCGCAGCAGCCCTGGTCGGTGGGTACGCAGGCGTCCGGTACCAGGCCGGCCGCGGCCCGGCTGACACCGGGGAACAGGCCGCGCTCGAAGCAGCCGAGCATGAGCTGCGGCCCGGCCGGCGCGCCGGCGCTGGCGGGCGGTGACCCGGCAGCCGGTGATGCGGGAGGTTGCGACGCGGTGCCGGTCCGGTCCGGGCGCCAGTGCGCGGCCCCGCGGACCCGGCCCAGTACCCGCAGCGCCCACCGCCGGCCGGCGGCCAGCGTCAGCAACCGGGCGAGTACCGGGCGGCGCCGCCCGCGCCACTGGTGCACCCGCCACTGCTCCAGCAGCTGCCCGTACTGCACGCCGGCCGGGCAGACCGGCTCGCAGGCCCGGCAGCCCAGGCAGAATGACGACTGCTCGCGCAGCGTGGCGTCGTCGGCGTCGAGGCTGCCGGTGGCCAGCGCGCGCATCAGGGTGATGCGCCCGCGCGGTGAGGACGCCTCGTCGCCGGTGAGCTTGTAGGTCGGGCAGGCGGGCAGGCAGAAGCCGCAGGAGATGCATCGGTCCAGCAGGTCCTGGTCGAAGATGCCGGTGGCACCTCCGGCGGCGGCCGCCAGCGGTCGCTCGCTCATGAGCCCAGCTTCCCGGGATTGAGGATGCCCGCCGGGTCGAATGCCGCCTTGATCCGGCGCAGCAGGGCGAGCTGGTCGCCGCCGAGCCGGGCGGCCAGGTGCGGCAGCTTGGCCGACCCGACGCCGTGCTCGCCGGTGATGGTGCCGCCGAGTTCGATCGCGGCGGCGAAGATGTCGGCGAACGCGGCCTCGGCGCGGGCGATGGCGTCGGTGTCCCGTGCGTCCGGCAGCACGCAGGTGGGGTGCAGGTTGCCGTCCCCGGCGTGGCCGAACGTCGCGACGGTCACCCGGTGCTTCTCCGCGATCGCGTCGATCCGCTCGACCATCTCGGCGAGTCTCGGGCGGGGCACGCTGGCGTCCTCCAAGATGGTCAACGCGCCCAGCCGGGACAGCGCCGGCAGCGAACAGCGCCGCGCGGTCAGCAGCGCCTCGGCCTGGGCGGCGTCGCTCGCGGTGGTCACCTCGACCGCGCCCTCGGCCGTGCACGCCTCGGCGATGTGCCGGAGGTGAGCGTCCACTGTGGACTCGTCGCCATCGTCGCCGAACAGCAGCAGGGCGCCCGCGTCGGTCCGCAGGCCCAGGTGGGCGTAGCGCTCCACCGCGTCGATGCAGCGCCGGTCCAGGAACTCCAGGGTCGCCGGTACCACGCCACCGTGCAGGACCCGGGACACCGCCCGGCCGGCGGCGGCGAGATCGGGGAAGTACGCCAACCCGGTACGCGTGGTGGCCGGCTTCGGCAGCAGCGCCACGGTCACCTCGGTGATCACCGCGAGGGTGCCTTCCGAACCGGTGAGGAGGCGGGTCAGGTCGTACCCGGCGACGTCCTTCCAGAGCCGGCCGCCGGTCCGGATCACCTCGCCGGTCGGCAGGACCGCGGTCAGCCCGAGCACGTAGTTGCGGGTCACGCCGTACTTGAGGCCACGCAGCCCGCCCGCGCTCGTGGCGACGTTGCCGCCGATGGTGGCCACCGTGCGGCTGCCCGGATCCGGCGGGTACAGCAGTCCGACGGCGTCGACCGCGTCGGCCAGCGCGGCGGTGCTGACCCCCGGCTCGACCCGGGCCAGCAGTTCGTCGGCGCTGACTTCCAGGATCCGGTTGAGCCGGGTCAGCACGAGCACGATGCCGCCACGCAGGGCCACCGCCCCGGCGCACAGGTTGGAGCCGGCACCGCGCGGTACCACCGGGATCTTCTCCGCGGTGGCCAGCGCGAGGATCCGGGACACCTGGGCGGTGTCGGCGGGGTGCACGACCGCGTCGGGTACCGCGTGGAACAGGGGAGTGGCGTCCCGGGCGAACGCGGCCAGCTCACCGGGAGCGACGCGGACGTGCTCGGAGCCGACGATCTCGCGCAGCCGGTCCAGGATCGCGGTGTCCAGTGCCATGCTCACACCTCCGGCTCGCCGGCCGGCGTCGCGCCGGCCGCGTCGCCGGAGCCGGCGGCGTTGCTAGAAGCCGCCGCGTTGCTGGAACCGGCCGCGTCGTCGACGCCGACGAGACCGGTCACCCCGAGTCCCGGCGCGTCCGGCAACACCACGACCGGACCGTCGTAGTGGATGCCGCCGAACACCGGCGAGCGGGCGAGCCACCACGCCGCGTCCAGGTCGGCGGTCAGCGTGGTGCCGCACGCCGCGGCGAGACTGGCCGCCGCGCCCACCCCGATCGGGCCCTCCATCATGCAGCCGATCATCGTGCCGACGCCGTGGTCCTCGGCGATCTGCAGCAGGGTACGGCCGGGGGCCAGGCCGCCGCACTTGGCCAGCTTCACGTTGACCAGGTCGGCGGCACCCCGGCGGATCACCTCGATCAGGTCGCGTACCCCGAACACCGACTCGTCCGCCAGGATCGGCAGGTCGACCCGGTCGCGTATCCACGCCATCCCGTCCAGGTCCCAGGCCGGTACCGGCTGCTCGACCAGTTCCACGTCCAGCGCCTCGGCGTGCAGCGCCCGGATGACGTCGACCGCCTGCCGGGGTGTCCAGCCCTGGTTGGCGTCCACCCGAATGGTCACGTCCGGCCCGGCCACCTCCCGCACCGCGCGTACCCGGGCGACGTCCGTGGCCGGGTCGGCGCCGACCTTCACCTTGAGCACGGTGAACCCGTCCGCCACCCGGTCCGCCGTGGTGCCCCGGTCCGCGTTCGCGGACAGCGTCACATCGGTGGGTACCCGCGAGGTCGTGCCGCCCAGCAGGCGCACCAGCGGTACGCCCAGGCGCCGCGCGACCAGGTCGTGCAGCGCGACGTCCAGCGCGGCCTTCGCCGCCTCGTTGCCGGCGACCGCCTTGCGCACCGCGCGGCAGTTGGCCAGCAGGTCGTCCGGGTCGCGGCCGATCAGAAGCGGGCCCAGCAGCTGCTCGACGCATGCCTCGGTGCCCTCGACCGACGCCCCGGTCACCTGAAGTACCTGCGGGCCCTCGCCGAAGCCGCGGTTGCCGTCCCCGTCGCGCACCTCGACGACCAGCGTGCGTACCGTGTCGGCCCGGCGCAGTGCGGTGACGAACGGGGTGTGTAACGGCACCTCGACCCGGTGGGTCAGTACGTGAGTGATCATCGTGCAGGATACCGGCGATCCTGCACCGCCGCATAGGTCAGTTCCAGTGCCTGCATCGCGCTGTCGTAGGTGCGCTGCGCGACGGCGACGAACAGGCAGTCCACCACGGCGAGCTGGGCGATGCGGCTGGCGGTCGCGCCGGAGCGGAAGGTGGTCTCCCGTGCGGCCGTGGTCAGCACCAGGTCGGCGTGCTCGGTGACCGGCGAGGAGACGAAGTTGGTGATGGCGATGGTGGTGGCACCCCGGGAACTGGCCAGCCGCAACGACTCGACGGTGTCGATGGTCGTGCCGGTGTGCGAGATGGCCACCGCGACGTCCGCCTCGGTCAGCAGCGCCGCGGAGGTCAGCGCGGCGTTTGGATCCGGCCAGGCGAACGCCAGCAGCCCGATGCGGTGCAGCTTCTGGTGCAGGTCCTGGCAGACGAAGCCGCTGGCGCCCACGCCGTACAGGTCGATGCGCCGGGCCTGGTTCACCGCCTCGGCGGACCGGCCCAGCGCCTCGATGTCCAATGTGGACGTCGTGTCCTCGATGGCCCGGGCATCGCTGAACCCGATCTTGCGCACCACGTCGGCGAGGCTGTCGGTCGCGCTGATGTCGCCGTCGATCTGGACCTCGGCGCCGAAGCGGGCCTCCTGGATGCTGGCCGCGCGGGCCAGCGCCAGGCGCAGCTCGGGGAAGCGTTCCATGCCGAGGGACCGGCACAGCCGCATCACGGTGGTCTCGGACGTGGCGCACTGCCGGGCCAGGGCGCTGATCGACAGCTCCGCGGCGGCGGCCGGGTCGGCCAGGATCGCCTCGGCGACGCGCCGCTCGGCCGGCCGCAGCGAGGGCAGCGCGCCCCGGATGCGAACCAAAATGTTCGCGTCGCTCACCGGGATCTCCCATTCATGAACCGGCTCCCGCCCCGGTCGTGGTCTCGGCCCCGACCGCCGCCACGTCGCGGCGCAGCGGCCCGATGTCGGCCTGCTCGCGGCTCGGGTGCACGCGGTTGGTGAGCAGCACGACCACCAGTTCGCGGTCGCGGTCCACCACCAGCGAGGTGCCGGTGAACCCGGTGTGGCCGAACGCGCCGCCGCCGGCCAGCGGCCCCATGAACGAGGGGTCGTCGATGCGCAGGCCGAGGCCGTGGCGGAAGCCCGGGTCGACCCCCGCGGGCAGTTGGTCACGCGTCATCTGGTCGACCGTCTCCTCACGCAGCACCCGCACCCCGTCGAGGGCACCGTAGCAGCGCAACATCTCGGCGAGGCGGACCAGTTCTCCGGCGGTGCCGAAGATGCCGGCGTGGCCGACCGCGCCGCCCAGCGACCACGAGTTCTCGTCGTGTACCTCGCCGCGCACCATGCCCCGGTGCTCGTCCGGCTCGTACTCGGTGGCCGCGATCCGGTCCAGCTTCGCGGCCGGCGGAAGGTACCCGGTGTCGACCATCCCCAGCGGTCCGGTGACCCGGTCCCGTACCAGCTCCGGCAGGGTCCGGCCGGTGACCCGCTCGGCGAGCAGGCCGACCGTCAGGTACCCGATGTCGGAGTACTCGAAGCCGGTGCCCGGCGTGCGTACCAGCGGGGCGTTCAGGATGGCGTCGAACCTGGACTGCCGGTCGGGCCAGTCTTTCCACAGCGACAGCAGCGCGGGCAGCCCCGAGGTGTGGGTGACCAGCCGGCGCAGGGTGACCTGGGTGCGCTCGCCGGTGCCGAAGCTGGGCAGCCAGGTGGCCACCGGCTCGTCGAGGCTCAGGACGCCCTCTTCGACGAGGGTCAGCACGGTGGTGGTGACGAACAGCTTGGTGATCGACGCGAGGTCGAAGATGGTCTCTTCGGTGACCGGGCGGGAGAATTCCGGAGAAATAGGCGTTCCGCTCGTATCGGCGTAGGCAGCCGTATGTCCGACTGTGGCGAATTGCTCAACTTGGCCGCGGACCTGGATGATTCCGACGGCGCCGCTGTACAACGGTCTCGGAGTCGCCGTAAGGCCCCTGACCAGCAGTTCCTCCAACTTGGCCATGGCACCGACGGTAGCACCGTGGCAAGATCTAACACAAGGAAGCAATTTCGCGTTAACTATTGACCTAACTGGCGCGAGTTCCGATACTCGTCGCCTAGGGCGCTCGAGCCGGCCGGCACCGACCGGTCGCCCCGGGCGCCGGGTAGTGGTCGCGGCCCACGGGTCGCGAGAGTCCGGAGGTAAGGATCGTGAAGCTCCGCACCGCGTTGAGCTCACCGGTGAGCAGGTGCCTGGCGGTCGTCGCGGCCGCCGGACTGCTCGCTTCGGCGTGTTCGAGCGGCTCCAATAGCAATTCCTCGTCCGGCGCGGGCGGCGGCACCCTGGTCGTCGGCTACACCGCCGACCCCAACACGCTCGACCCCTGGAGGGCCACGCAGTTCCAGGCCGCGCACATGTTGGAGCAGGTCTACGGCACGCTGACCCAGCTCGACACAAACATGAACGTGCAGCCCGGGCTGGCGGCCAGCTGGCAGTACTCCGACGACAACAAGACCCTGACGCTGCACCTGCGGCAGGGCGTCAAGTTCCAGGACGGGCAGGCGTTCAGCTCGGCCGACGTGAAGTCCTCGCTGGACCGGTTGCGCGACCCGGCGACCGCGGCGGTCGCCGCCTCGTACATCGCCTCGGTGCAGTCGGTCGACGCGCCGGACGCGAACACCGCTGTACTGCATCTGTCCACTCCGGACGCCGGCCTGCTGGCCGGGCTGGCCACCGTGAACCTGGCCATGCTGTCGAAGGACAACACCGAGCAGCAGGTCTCGCAGAAGCCCAACGGCACCGGCCCGTTCTCGTACACCACGCGTGCCCCGAACCAGTCCGTGTCGCTCAAGGCGAACCCGGACTACTGGGGCGGCAAGCCGAAGGTCGCGGCGCTTCAGTTCCGCATCATCCCCGACGAGAGCTCGGTGGTCTCCGCCATGCAGTCGGGCAACGTGAACTTCGCCGTGCTGAACGACCCGACGGTCGCGAAGACCGCCCAGGGCAGCGGCCTGACCCTGAACAAGACGCCCGACCTGGCGTACCACGCGCTGCAGCTCAACTCGCGCAAGGCGCCGCTGAACAACCTGAACGTGCGGCTGGCCATGCAGTGCGCGATCAGCCGGCAGCAGGTCATCGACACCGCCGCGCTGGGCGAGGGTACGCCGATCGGCCCGATCACCTCGCCGGCCTTCAAGTCCGACCCGAACTCGCAGCCGTGCGCGACCCAGGACGTGGCCAAGGCCAAGACGCTGCTGAGCCAGGCCGGCTTCCCGAATGGCCTGACGATCAACACGATCGTCTCCACCGGCCTGTACGCGACCTCGGTCAACGAGGCGCAGAACCTGCAGTCCCAGCTGAAGGCAGTCGGCATCACGCTGAAGCTGCAGACGCTGGACTCGGCCGCGTACGTGGACGCCTGGAAGGCGGGCAACTTCACCGCCGCGCTGGCGCTCAACGGCGGCTCGCCGGACCCGGACGGCATGTACGGCCGGTACTTCACCAGCACCGGCAACCTCAACAAGGTGGCGGGGTACTCCTCGCCGCAGCTGGACCAGCTGTTCGCGCAGGGCAAGTCGACGACCGACCCGGCGCAGCGCAAGCAGATCTACACCCAGATCTCCAACAACCTGGTGGACAACGCGGCGTGGATCTGGCTGTTCTCCAGCTACGACTACACGGCGATGACCAAGTCGGTCTCCGGGTTCACCCCGATGCCGAACGGGTCGCTGATCAACCTGTGGAAGACCTCGCTCGGCTGACGCCGGGTTCCCGGCCGGGCGGCGCTCGCCGCCCGGCCGGCTTCCACCGCAAGCGACCACGAGACCCGTAACAGCAGGACTCGTGGCAGCAGGAACCGTGACAGCAGGACTCGTGACAGCAGGACTCGTGACAGCCAAAGGAGGAGCGCGGTGCGAAGGTTCGCACGCCACTCGCTGACGCGCCGGCTGGTGGAGGCGGTGCTCACCCTCTTCGGGGTGGCCGTACTCGTCTTCGCCATGCTGCGGGCCATCCCCGGTGACCAGATCACCGCCACACTGGGTACCGAGTCGGCCGCGCTGAGCCCGGACCAGCTGGCCTCGCTGCGCGACTACTACGGGCTGGACAAGCCCCTGCCGGTGCAGTTCTTCTCCTGGCTGGGCGACATCTTCACCGGCAACCTCGGCTACTCGCAGCGGGCCGGCGAGTCCGTCCTGGCGATGACCGAGTCGGCGCTGCCGATCACCATCGAACTGGCCATCCTGGCCACCATCGTCGGGCTGGTGATCGGGGTGCCGCTGGCGATGCTGTCCGCATCCCGGCCCAACGGGGCGCGGGACGGCGTCAGCCAGGTGATTGGGCTGCTCGCCCTGTCGATACCCAACTTCCTCATCGCGGCGACGCTGCTCACGCTCATCTCCAAGTACGCCCACTACAACCCGAACGCCGGGGAGTTCCAGCACCTGTTCGCCAACCCGGGCGTGAACCTCCAGCAGATGATGTTCCCCGCGCTGGTGCTCGGCTTCGGGCTCGCCGCGCCCATCATGCGCACCGCCCGCACCTCGCTGCTGGAGGTGTCCACCGCCGACTTCATGCGCACCGCGCGGGGCAAGGGCGTCGCGCCGATGCGGCTGCGGGTACGGCACCTGCTGCACAACGCGCTGAACCCGATCATCACGATGACCGGCATCCAGTTCGGGTACCTGCTGGGTGGCGCGATCGTGGTGGAGCAGATCTTCTCGGTACCCGGCATCGGCCAGCAGGTACTGGTCGGCATGCAGCAGAAGGACTACGCCGTGGTACAGAGCACCGTTCTGGTCATCGCCACGCTGTTCGTGCTGGTGAACCTGCTGACCGACTTCCTGTACCGGGTCGTCGACCCGAGGGTGCGTGCGTCATGACCACTGCTGTCACCCCCGCCGAGACCACGGTCGCGGTCGGTGCCCCACCGGCCACCACCGCCGCCTGGCGCAGGCTGCTGCGCAGCCCGGCCGGGCTGATCGGAACCGTGCTCGTGGCGCTGATCCTGATCGGCGCGATCTGCGCCATCGCCGGCCTGACCCCGTACGACCCGGTGGCTCAGCACCCGCGCGACGCCCTGCAGGGCCCGTCCGGCAGGTACTGGCTGGGCACCGACCAGTTCGGCCGGGACATCTTCTCCCGTACGCTGGCCGGCATCGGCAACTCGCTGCGCGTCTCGGTGGTCGCGGTGGCGCTGTCCGGGGTGGTCGGAACGCTGGCCGGCGTCTGCGCCGGGTACTTCGGCAACAAGGTACGGGGTCCGGTGCTCGCCGTGACGAACGTGCTGTTCGCCTTCCCGCCCCTGCTGCTCGCGCTGACCCTGGCCACCACGCTGACCCGCAACTGGGCCACCATCGCGCTGGCCATCGGGATCGTGTACGTGCCCATCTTCGTCCGGGTCACCCGGGGGCCGGTGCTCTCGCTGCGGGAGACCGACTTCATCCGGGCCGCCCGGGTGGTCGGACTGCCGACGCGGCGGATCCTGGCCCGGCACATCCTGCCGAACATCTCGGCCATCGTCACCGTCCAGGTCACCCTGTCGCTGTCCTGGGCCGTACTCACCGAGGCGTCGCTGAGCTTCCTCGGCCTGGGCAGCCCACCGCCGGCACCGTCGCTGGGCTCCATGGTCTTCGACGCGAAGGTCTTCGCGTCCACCGCGTGGTGGACGCTCGCCGCACCGGGTGTCGCGATCGTCATCTTCGTCGTCGGGCTCAACCTGCTCGGCGACGGGCTACGCGACGCCCTCGATCCGAGAAACGGACGCAACTCATGAGCGAGGCACTGGAACGGTTGCTCACCGAGCGGGTCGACGACCGGTACGCGGCGATCGACAGCGCCTCGGTCGCTGAACTCGCCCGGCTGATGAACGAGGCCGACCACGAGGTACCCGCCGCCGTGCGGCAGGCCCTGCCGCAGATCGTGCCGGCCATCCAGGCGGTCACCCAACGCCTCGCGGCCGGCGGCCGGCTGCTGTACGTGGGCGCTGGCAGCGCCGGGCGGATGGGCGTGTTGGACGCCGCCGAGTGGACGCCGACCTTCAACACACCGGCGGGGATGGTTCAGTCGATCATGGCCGGAGGCGGGGACGCCTTCGGCGTCGCGGTCGAGGGCGCGGAGGACGACGAGGTGGCCGGCGCCGCCGTCGTACCGGACCACGCGGTCACCGCGGCCGACGCGGTGGTCGGCATCGCGGCCAGCGGGCGTACCCCGTTCGTACTCGCCGCGGTACGGGCCGCCCGCGAACGCGGCGCGCTGACCGTCGGGCTGTCCTGCAACCGGGACACGGCGCTGTCGGCCGAGGCGGAGTACCCGATCGAGGTACTGGTCGGCCCCGAAGTGCTGGCCGGATCCACCCGGCTCAAGGCCGGCACCGCGCAGAAGCTCGTCCTCAACATGGTGAGCACCGTCGCGATGGTGCGGCTCGGCAAGACCTACGGCAACCTCATGGTCGACCTGCGGGTGACCAACGCGAAGCTGCGGGACCGCGCGCTGCGCATCATCGAGCGGGTGACCGGGGCGCAGCGCCCGGCCGCCGAGGCGGCCCTGGACTCCGCCGGTCTGGACGTCAAGGTAGCCATCATGATGCTCGGCGGATCGTCCACTGTGGATGATGCTGCGCGCCGGCTGGCCGAAAGCGACGGGCGGCTGCGCCAGGCACTGGAGGAGTTGTCATGAGGGTTCTCGGCATGATCTCGGGTACCTCGCACGACGGCGTCGACGTCGCCGTGGTCGACTTCGAGGTACGCGACGGGGTGCTGCACGGCACCGTCGGGTACACCGGCACCGTCGGGTACCCGCCGGAACTGCGGCAGCGGCTGGTGCGCGCGCTGCCCCCGGCGCCGCTGACCTTCGCCGAGGCGTGCGCCCTCGACACCCTGATCGGGCAGGCGTTCGCCGGTGTCGCCGCGGACGCCATCGAGCGGGGTGGACCGGTGGATCTGATCTGCTCGCACGGGCAGACGGTCTACCACTGGACGGAGGGCCAGCGCGTCCTGGGTACCCTGCAGATCGGCCAGCCGGCCTGGATCGCCGAGCGGACCGGCGTACCGGTCGTCGCCGACGTGCGCATCCGCGACATCGTGGCCGGCGGGCAGGGTGCCCCGATCGTCGCGCTGATGGACAGCATGCTCCTGGCAGGGCTGCCCGGCCACCCGGCCGCGCTCAACCTGGGCGGCATCGCGAACATGACCGTGGTGCGCGCGGCCGGGGTGCGCGCCGCCGGAGTGCCCGCCGCCGGGGACGGCCCGATCGCCTACGACACCGGACCGGCCAACGCGCTCATCGACGCGGCCGTCGTCCGGTTCAGCGGCGGCCGGCGCAGCTACGACGTCGACGGCGAGCTGGCCGCTGCCGGTACCGTCCACAGTGGACTTCTGGAGCAGCTACTCGCCGAGCCGTACTATGCGTTGCCCGCCCCGAAGACCACCGGCAAGGAGCTGTTCAACGCCGACTACGTGGACAAGGCGCTGGCTCTGTTCCCGGGCATCGGCGACGCCGACGCGGTGGCCACGTTCACCGCGCTGACCGCGCAGACGGTCGCCGACGAGGTACGCCGGTACGGCGTGGACACCCTGGCCGTCTCCGGCGGCGGCAGCGACAACCCGACTCTGATGGCGATGCTCGCGTCCCGGCTGTCCGGTGTCCGGCTGACCACCACCGCGGAGTTCGGCGCGCCGACCGCGACCAAGGAGGCGATCGCCTTCGCGCTGGTGGGCTGGCAGACCGCGCACGGGCTGGCCGGCAACGCGCCGAGCGCGACCGGCGCCGCGGGCGGGCGGATCCTCGGCTCGATCGTGCCCGGTACGGGACCGCTGCGGCTGCCCGAACCGGTGGCCGTCGCGCCGACCGCGCTGCGCCTGATCGGAGAGCGACATGAGTGACCTGCTCGAACTGGAGGACCTGAGAGTCTCCGCCGGACCGCACGAGATCGTGCGCGGCGTGGACCTCGCGGTACCGGCTGGGCAGACCGTGGCCGTGGTGGGGGAGAGCGGGTCGGGCAAGTCGCTGACCATGCTCTCGGTCATGGGTCTGCTCAGCCCGCCGCTGCGGGTCTCCGGCGGCCACGTCCGGCTCGCCGGCTGGGAGCTGACCGGACTGCACGAGCGGCAGCTGCGCGAGATCCGCGGCAACGAGGTCGCGATGATCTACCAGGACCCGATGACCTCACTGAACCCGCTGATGCGCGTCGGCGAGCAGGTCATGGAGGCGATGACCGCGCACGGGGTGGCCAAGGCGCAGGCCCGGGAACGGATGCTGGACCTGCTGGCCCGGGTCGGCATCCCCGACCCGCGGCGCACCGCCCGGGCGTACCCGCACGAGTTCTCCGGCGGCATGCGCCAGCGGGTGATGATCGCCTCCGCGCTCGCCATGCGCCCCAAGCTGCTGATCGCCGACGAGCCGACCACCGCGCTGGACGTGACGATCCAGCAGCAGATCCTGGCGCTCGTCGACGAACTGCGCCAGGAACTCGGGATGACCACCATCTGGGTCACCCACGACCTCGGCGTGGTGGCCAGGCTGGTCGACCGGGTCGTGGTGATGTACGCCGGCCACGTGGTCGAGGACGCGCCGGTCCGGCAGGTGTTCGCCGCGCCGCAGCACCCGTACACGGCCAGCCTGCTCGCCTCGCTGCCCGATCCGAACAGCGACGGGCGCGGCCGGCTGGCCACCATCCCGGGCCGGCCGCCGACGTCGACCCAGACCATCACGGGCTGCCCGTTCCGGCCCCGCTGCGCCCAGGCGCGCGACATCTGCGCCGTACGCCCGGAGCTGCTGCCGCGGACGCTGCCGGTGTCCCCCACTGCGGCGCCCGCAGCGGCCGGTGGCGCGGTCGCGGAGCCTGCGGCCGGCGGTGGCGCGGCTGTTGCGGTTGAGGCGGCGACCACCCGGGTCGCCTGCCACGTACCGCCGGCGGAGTGGAGGTAGCGATGCTGCGGGCGACGAATCTGACGAAGCAGTACCCGGTGCGCGGCGGGGACGGCGTGGTGCAGGCGCTGGCCGGCGTCTCGCTGGAGCTGGCCGAGGGGGAGACCCTGGGCATCGTCGGCGAGTCGGGTTCCGGCAAGTCGACCCTGGCCAAGCTGCTGGTGCGGCTGGAGGATCCGACGTCGGGCACCGTGGAACTGGACGGCGTCGACCTCACCACGCTGCGTGGCGGTGCGCTGCGCGAGCAGCGCCGGCGGATCCAGATGCTGTTCCAGGACCCGTACTCGTCGCTCAACCCGCGCCAGCGCATCGGCGCGATCCTCGGCGAGGTACTCGCGGTGCACCGGCTGGCCGGTGACGCCCGGGGCCGGCAGCGCCGAGTCGGCGAGCTGCTCGACCTGGTCGGCCTCGACCCCCGGCTGACCCAGCGATACCCGCACGAGCTGTCCGGCGGGCAGCGGCAGCGGGTCGGCATCGCCCGGGCGCTGGCGGTCGAGCCGAAGGTACTGCTGCTGGACGAGCCGGTCTCCGCGCTGGACGTGTCGGTACGGGCGGAAATCATGAACCTGCTCGACGACCTGCGCCGGGACCTGCGCCTGGCATACGTGTTCATCAGCCACGACGTGTCCATGGTGCGGCACATCAGCGACCGGGTCGCGGTGATGTACCTGGGCCGGATCGTGGAGCAGGGCGACTGGAAGTCCGTACTCGACGACTCGGCGCACCCGTACACGGTGGCGCTGGGCGCCGCGGTGCCGGTACCGGACCCGAGCCTCGCGGAGCCGATCCAGGCAACGGTCGTCGGCGAGGTACCGGACCCGGCCAACCCGCCGTCCGGCTGCCCGTTCCACCCGCGCTGCCCGCTCGCCGAGGATGTGTGCCTGAGCACGGATCCGAAGCTGCTGCCGCTGCGCCCGAACCACAACGTGGCGTGCCACGTCGCGATCCGTGCCGCGGTGCCGGCCGCCTGACCGGACGGGGCGACGGCGCGCCGGATGATGCCCGGCTCGCCACGTGCCTTGCGCATCGCGCGGCTTTGCCCGGGCAGGGGCGCCCCTGAAATCGTCTCGCCTGCGCTCACCTCCTCCGGTGCCGTCGCGGCGACGCGGCCTGCGGCGGTCATACCGTGGCTGTCTCTATGTGGTCCGGTGTTCGCAGATCAATAGACTGTGCGAATTGCCGGTCCCGACCGGTGTCGGACGGTCGACCTCGGGGGAGTGGGCGCAGTCGGCAACCGGTGGATGAGGAAGAAGCCGAAGCATGAGACCGCTTGCGGACGACCGTGACATCGCCACCGCCCTGACGTGGGTCGTCTCGGCCCTGCGCCGCCAGCACGTGCCGTTCCAGGTTGTCGGTGGTCTTGCAGCACACGCCTATGGGGACCGCCGTCCCATCGTGGACCTGGACTTCTACGCACCACTGGTCGCCGCTGACGGCTTCCTCACCGAGATAGCCGAGCACATCGTCCCCCTGAAGGACCTGCCGAGCTACAAGGCCGCACTCAACCGGCCCGTCGATCTCCTCGATATCGCAGAACTCACCGCTGCCAACCCAGCTTGACCACCTCGCCCGAAGGCGCTCCGGATCCGGCTTGCCGAGTTATCCACAGGTCCGCTCGTGCGGGTCGAAAGCGTCGTAGCCCGTC
>NZ_BONZ01000017.1 GCF_016862975.1 Rugosimonospora africana | reverse complement strand
GGGAAGCGCTCTCCCGCTGAGCTAATCGCCCTTGATCCTGCTGAGGTGGAGACGGGATTTGAACCCGTGTACACGGCTTTGCAGGCCGTTGCCTCGCCTCTCGGCCACTCCACCGAGGTGGTGCCTCTGGCGGCCCCGAGCGGACGACGGGACTCGAACCCGCGACCCTCACCTTGGCAAGGTGATGCGCTACCAACTGCGCTACGTCCGCACTCTGTCCCCGACTGTTTCCCGGCGACGGATGAGAACTCTAGCCCAGCGTCCCACCGTCTGACAAACCGGATCCCGGTTTTGGCGCGTCGCCCCACCCAGCCAGCGTCACGCCCTCAAGATCACTAGGAGCCCGAAGATCAAGACGGTCACTAAAAGGCCCGGCTCGTCAGATGGCCTGTCCGGCGGGCGCAAGACAAAGGGCCGCCTCCGACCCGTGGTCGGAGGCGGCCCCGTCGCTGTACGGCCGATCAGGCGGCGGGCTTCCAGGGGCCGTAGGGCTGGCCTGGAGCCTGGTTCCGGGTCCACCACTGGGCGACGTACTTCTTGCCCTGGTACACCACGACGTCGCCGGTGTTGAACACCCGGGACGGCGTCCAGATCGCGGTACCGTCCGCCGCGGTCGACATCTGCTCCCACGGGCCGTAGGGGTCGCCCGGCTTCTGGTTCTGCGTCCACCACATCGCCTGCCAGGTGGAGCCCTGGTAGGTCACCGTGTCGCCGTTGTTGTAGACCGTCGAGGCGTTCCAGGCCGGTGCCGTCGGCGTGACCGGCAGGTTCAGCCCGACGACCACCGGGTCGTGGTCGGAGGCCGCGAACGGGTCGGTGCCGTCGAACAGCTGGGCCGCGTTGTAGTTGTAGCGGCTGTAGGCGTAGGCCACCGCCTCCTGTGCGTTGATCTGCCACACGTCCGCGCCGGTGACCATCGCTCGCGCGGTCGGGCTGGCCAGCACGTGGTCGAGCGAGCCCTCCAGGCCGTTGAACGAGTACGTCCACTCCGTCGGGTCGAGCGCGCTGCCCAGGTCGGTGTACCCGTCCCCGTACAGGGTCTGCATCGGGTCCTCGTGCGTGTACGCGTTGAAGTCACCGAGCAGGAACACCCGGTCGGTACCGAGGCTGGACGCCGTCTGCGAGGCGAACGCGGCCATGTCCTGCGCCTGGTGCACCCGGGTCTCGTTGAACGCACCCTGGTCCACGGCCGGGGACGAGGTGTCCTCGGCGTCGCCCGGGTACAGCGGGCTGCCGTCGGCGCCCTTCGACTTCAGGTGGTTGGCCACCACCAGGAAGGCGTCCTTGTCGGTGGCACCGGCCTTCTTGAAGCCCTGTGCCAACGGCTCACGGGCGATCGAGAACGGCTGGCCGGGGCCGGAGTCGCCGGTCAGCACCGTCGACGCCCCGACCAGGGCGACGTCGGCCGGCTTGTAGATGAACGCGGTACGGATGACGTCCTGGTCGGCAAGCGGAGGGAGCTTGTCGGCGGACGGCGACGGCACGTAGGCCCAGACGTTCGAGCCGGCGGCCGTGTTGAGCGCGTCGACGAGCCCGGCCAGCGCGGTGTCCCGCGGTTCGCCGAACTTGGCCGAGTTCTCGATCTCCTCCAGCGACACGATGCTGGCGCCGAGCCGGTTGATCCCGGTCACGATCTTCGACTGCTGGCGGGCGAAGTTGGTGTCGTCGGCCGCGCCACGCGGACCGGCGCTGCCGTCGGTGCCGGTGCAGGTGTTGACGCCGATCCGGTTGCCCTGCCGGTCGGTGTAGTACGTGCAGGTGCCCAGCCCCTTGGCGACGTAGTCCTCGCCGGTCATCGGGAAGTAGTTCTCGACGTTGAAGGTGGCCAGGCGTGCGCCGCCGCCGACGTTGGCCGGCTGCTGGTTGCCGGTACGGGTGTCACTGAACGTGGCGACAGCGGCTCCGTTGTCGGTGACCTGGTGGGTCGGCTGGAAGTTCCACAGCGAGAACCGGTATTCGAGGATCACCGGCTGGTGGAAGGTCACCTTCGAGCCGACCGAGACCGGGTTGGTCGGGGTCAGCCAGGGCAGCGGGGTGTTCTGGTTGGCGCTGGTGCTGTAGTTCACGCTCGAACCGTCGTCGAGCGTCACCATCCGGGCCGCGTTGTCGGCCACCGCTGCCTGCGCGCCGGCGCTGCCCGCGGTGCCGGCGTCGGTCGGCTGGCGCAGCGGGGTGTCACCGGCGGCCAGGGTGAAGGAGCCGTACCAGTTGGCGTCGTAGTTGTCCGACACGGTGAAGTCGCCCTGGGGAGCGATCAGCTCGCCCTCGTGCGCCTCCTTCGCGACGTCGGTCGTCAGGTCCGACCACGGGATCTGGTCGGGGACGACGGCCGGCAGCGCGGTGTCGAGCTGGGTCACGGTCGGGGACCCGATCTCGGTCTCCCCCTGGAACTCGCTGACCTGGCCGGTCACCTGGACGCTCTCGCCGATGGTGACCTGTTTCGCCGACGTGGACCCGAACACGAAGACCGCGTCGGAGGCGCCGGGGGTGTGGTCGTCGGCCGAGGCGCCGCCGGCACCGCCGGTCTCCAGGAAGAAGCCGTTGAAGCCGCCGGTCGCGTAGGCCGCGGTGACGACGCCCTCGGTGGTCACGGTCTTCCCGGCGTACGGCGAGGTGTCGGTGTTGGTGCCCTGGATCGACGCGATCGGCACGACGGTCGGGGCGGCCCCGGTGACCTGGAAGCTGAAGGTCGCGGAGCCCTTGGCGCCGGTCGAGTCGGTGGCGGTGACCGTCACCGACGACGTGCCGGCGTCGGTGGGGGTGCCCGAGATGGTGCCGTCCGGGGAGATGCTCAGCCCGGCGGGCAGCCCGGTCGCCGTCCAGGTGTACGGCGCGGTGCCGCCGGAGGCGGCGAGCGACAGTGCGGTGATCGCCGTACCGGCCGTGGCGTTCTGGGTACCGGGGTTGGTGACGGTGACCGTACCGGTGCCCGGGCCGGAGTCGGAGGCGGCGTTCTGCGGGGTCGGGGCGACGACGTGGAAGTCGGTGGCGTTGTTGTCCGTGTCCGTGCCGGCCGCGTCGCGCTGGTAGCTCAGTGTCAGGGAGTTGCCGCTCGGGGCGCTCCCCTCCGGAGAGTTGCTGGTCCCCCAGCCGATCTTGTCGATCACGGCCGGGTCGGTGGGCAGCACGCCCGCCGTGCTGGCCGCGATGAACAGCGTGCCGCCGCCGGCGCCCGGGTTGACGCTGCCGCCGGTGCTCAAATCCGGTGCGGGCAGCGGTGCTCCGGGGTCGGTGCTCGCGTTGTTGCTCGGCAACTGGATGAGGAAGTGACCGTGCCCGGCCACCGTCCCGGAGAGCGCGAACACCTGCGAACCGCTGGGCACCACGGTGCTCGTGGGCGCGCGGTACTGGAGCGTGTCACCGGTGAGGGAGACCGCATCCGCCGCCGGGTTGTAGAGCTCGATGAACTTGTTGAGGTAGCTCGCGCCGGACGAGCCGCCGTTGACGTACGCCTCGCTGATGACCAGCCCGGTGCCGGCGGGGTTGGCCGACGCCGGCACGGCGAGCGATGTGCAGGCGATGCCTGCGGTGGTGATTGATAGGGCGGCGATGGTTACTCGCCGGGCAAACGGCGCAGACAAAGACCCGCACCTCCAAGGGGGTCGGTGGTGTATCACAGCCCGGACTATTCACGGGCCGGCATGTGGACGCTAGGCGTCAGTCGTCGATCTCGTGCGGACGATACCTGAACGGCGTATGACGGGCTCAGCAACTTGAGCGGACCGTTCCGGGTGGATCGGGTTGAGCCGCCCGTTCGGGTACCCGGGTCGGCACGAGCGGGCAGGCAACGCCGGCCGGACATGGCCGGTACCCGGCCGATCGGACCACCTGACAGTCAACCGCGCTGGTAGAACCGGGCCGCCCCGGGGTGCAGCGGGACCGGATCGGTCTCCGGTGCCGTGTCGCGCTTGATGTCGTTGGCCACCGGGTGCACCTTGGCCAGCTCCGACTGGTATTGGAACAGCAGCCCGGTCAACTGGTACGCGAGCCCCTCCGGCATCGTCTGGTCAACGACCATCATGTTGGGCTCGGCGACCGTCCGCACGTCGGCGGTCAGCCCGTAGGTGGCCTTGGGCAGCACCGCACCGGTGTAGATGCCCGCGCCGTACAGCTTCGTCAACGCCGGGATCAACCCGTCGACGGGCAGGAACTGGACGTGCCCGCTGGCCTCGCGGAACAGGTCACCGACGCCGGGGGTGGGCAGGCCGCCGGACCAGAACATGCCGTCGATCGTGCCGGCGGCCAGCGCGTCCGTCGTCTGGCCCAGTGACATGGGCAGCTTGACGACGTCCCTGTCCGGGTTCAGGCCCACGGCGCTGAGCATCCGGTTGGCCATCACCTCGGTACCCGAGTTGTGGGTACTCGTCGAGATCCGCTTCCCGCGCATGTCGGCGACCGAGGCGATGTCCCGGTCGGTGCGCACGATGACGTGGGCGTAGTTGTTGTAGATCCGGGCCAGTGCGCGCAACTGCTGGGCCTGCCCGGCGAACGGCCCGGTGCCGTGCAGCGCGTCCGCGGCGTTGTCGGCGAACACCAGGCCGATGTCGACGTTCCCGGTCCCCAGCCGCTTCAGGTTGTCCACCGAACCGTTCGTCGGGGCGGCCACCGCGTCGTACCCGGACAGGTGCCGGTTGATCACCGCGGCGTACGCGGCGCCGACCTCGTAGAACACGCCCGTCGGGTTACCCGTACCCACGGCCAGCTCGCCCTGGTGCCAGCGGCTGCTCGCCGGGTCCTTCGCGACGGCGCAGCCGGCCAGGGCGAGCAGCGGCAACCCGAGCAACGCACGGCGGCTGACCGCCGCCCGGTGCCCGGCGGATGGCGTACCGCTCATAACTGGCCCGCGACCCGGGCACCCGGTTCCAGCGCGCTGGACACCCGGTGCGCCAGCAGTGCGGTCTCGTACCCGACCTGGCCCAGGTCGCAGCCGGAGCTGCCGAGTACGGCCAGGTGCGCCCGGTCGCCGACCGCCATGACCAGCAGCACGCCGTCGTCCATGTCCACCACGGTCTGCCGTACCCGGCCGGTGGCCAGGCACTTGGCGGCGCCAACGGTGAGGCTGGCCAGACCGCTGGTGATCGCGGACAGCTGGTCGGCCCGGTCGACGGGCAGCCCCTCGGAGGCGGCGAGGGTCAGCCCGTCGACGGACACCGCGAGCGCGTGCGCGATGTCCGGTACCCGTCGGGCAAACGTCGTGAGCAACCAGTTGAGGTTGCCTTCGACGGACTCGGTCGAGTGGTCGGTCGGGATGCTCATCATGCGTCCTTCGCTGGTCGGTCAAGCCCGGGCGGACCCAGGTCGAGCTTTCGGAGCGGGGCTCACGCTGTGGCGCCTCGCGAGCGCTGCGGCGCGGGTGCGACGCCTGGTCGGGCGGGAGGCGGTGGTCACGCAGGCGGACGGGGGTTGTCGGTGTGTCGGGCAGCGGCGGCCAGCCCGCTGGCCAGCCCACTGAGACGCGCGCGGATGGCGTCGGGGTCGGGTGGGCGGCTGGGGTCGTCGGCGGGTGCCGGCGGAGTGCGGTCGGTCAGCTGACCGGGCACCAGCAGGCGACCGGGCCGCCGTCGGGGCAGGCCCATGCTCTCGTCGACCCCGCCGGCCGCGCCAGCGGCCGGATAGCCGCCAGCCGCGCCAGCAGCCGGATAACCGCCCGCCCCGGGATAACCGCCAGCCGATGAGAAACCGCCAGCCGACGGATATCCGCCGGCCCCGTTCGGCGTGCCGTTGACCGGGCCACCGGTGGCGCCGTTGTTCGCGCGACCGGTCCCGTTTGGCGGCGGGACCTCCGGCGGGTACGCGCCGTACTGGATCGGGCTGACCGGCGTCGCGCCGGTCGCGGCGTAGCTGGCCGGAGCCACCGCGGCCGGACCGCGGGTCAACGGCGGGATCGGGTCCGCGACGATCGGCGCGAAGCCGCCGACCGCCCGGGTGACCGCCCGGCCGGCGCTGTTCTGCGCCGCCCGCACCGCGTACGGCGCCGGATGCGCTCCGGCGGGCTGCTCTCCCCGGGCCAGCGGCGGCGGTACCGGCGCCAGGATGGCGATCGGCAGCGCCACCAGCGCGGCCGTGCCCCCGCCGCCGGCGCTGCGCAGCTCCACCGCAATCTGGTGCCGTGCCGCCAGCCGGGACACCACGAGCAGGCCCATCGTCCCGGCCAGCTCGGCGGTCAGCATGGTGGTCCGGCTCAGCCTGCCGTTCAGCTCGGTGACCTGGGCCGCGGGTATGCCGATGCCCTCGTCGAAGACCGTGACGGTGACCGTGTCGACGGTACGGCGGGCGGAGACCCCCACCCTGGTGCTCGGCGGAGAATACTGGGTGGCGTTTTCCAGCAGCTCGGCGAGCAGGTGGATCAGGTCGCGGACGACGGGTGCGGCGACCGCCACCTCGGCGACGGCGACCGGTTCGATCCGGTGATAATCCTCGATCTCCGCCGACGCCGCGCGGATCACGTCGATCAGGGGCACCGCCGTCATCACCCGGCCGCCCGGCTCGCCTCCGGCCAGTACCAGCAGGTTTTCGTCGTTACGCCGCATCCGCGCGGCCAGGTGGTCGAGCTGGAAGAGCCGGCCCAGCGCGTCCGGATCGGTCTCCATGCGCTCGAAGTCGGCGATCAGCTCGAGCTGCCGGTTGACCAGCGTCTGGCCGCGCCGGGACAGCGCGACGAACAGTCCGGCGATGTCGAGCCTCATCAGCGCCTGGTCGGCGGCGAGCCGCAGCGCCTGACGGTGCACTGTGGACAGTGCCGCGCCCACCTCACCGATCTCGTCGCTGCCGGCCACGGACAGGGAGTCGGCCCGCGCCGCCGACGTGTTGAGCACGCCGCGCACCGCGCTGGTGTCCGGCGCGGTGGTCAGCGACGTGATGGTGCCGGGCAGCTCGACGCCGGCCACGGTCAGCGCCGCCCGCCGCAACCGGCGCAGCCGCCGGCTGGTGCGTACCGCGAAGAACAGCGCCGCGCCGAACGCGATGCCGATCAGCGCCGTGGTCGCCGCGCCGGTGATCATCGCCTGGTTGGCCGCCGCCGCCTGCCGCTCGCGCGATGTCTGGTCCAGCGTGTGCGACAGGCTCAGCTGTACGTTGTGCATCTCGCGCATGAGGTTGCTCTGCGTGATGTACCAGCCGTCCGGGTCGGCCTTCAACGCCGCCGGCGTCGGTGACGGAGCCAGCACCGCGGAGCGCATGGCCGAGGCCGAGGTGACATCCGGCCCGCTGAATTCCCGGTTGTACAGGGCCTGTTGCTGCCGCGTCGCGTTGCGGCTGAACTCGGCCAACCGCTCGTCCTGCGCGCCCACGAGCTCGGCGAGCTGCGCCTGCTCGCCGGGCAGGAACCTGCCCCGCAGGAAGACCTGGTGAAGCAGGTCGCGCTGCTGGGCGCCGTAATATTCGGCCCGGGCGATGGCGGCGACCGCTCGGGCGGTGGCCGCGAGGTCGGCATCGGCGAGCGCGGTCGGCAGCGCGTCGGCGACCGCGAGCACTGCGTGCCGGATGTCGTCGTACAGGTTGCCCGACAGCGCGTCCTCACCGAGCTTCTGCACCTCGGCCCGGACGGCTTCGAGCGTGCCCAGTTGCCCGGCCGCGGAGTTCAGCACCCCGGCGAGGTTCGGGGCGATCTCCCGGGCCTGCGCGCTGACCTGGCGAAACTTGGTCACGGCGAGGTCGGTCTGGCCCTGCGCCGCGGTCAGCAGCGCGGCGCCGGCTCCGCCCCGGGCCCGCAGCCGGTCGGCCTCGGCGATCTCCTGCTCCAGTTCGTTTTCCACCTGAAGCGCGACGATCGCGGTGTTCGCCACCGCCTCGCCCCGCTTGGCGGCCAGCGCCGAGTGAACGGCGGTGTCGGTCTGTGCGGCTCCGAGCCCGACCAGACCGATCGCGGCCAGCACGATGGGGAGCATCAGGCGCAGCCGGATCGAGTGCAGGCCACCCGTGCGGGTGTGCACCGCCACCTGGTGGCCACGGCCGGCGCGCGGCGCCGCCTCCCCAGTGCCGAGGTTCTCCTCCGTGGCGACCTCTCCCCCCAAACCCGTTGGTGTCTCTGCGTAATCGCCGGACACCTTGTCGCTGACCCCATGCAAGGTTGCTTCTCGCTACACCGGTCCGCAACCCCTCCCAGTCGGGTGATGCCGACCCGGATGGACCATACGGGGCTAAGCCGTTGGTACCCGCCTTGGCGGCATGAAATCGCGCGTGACGTCCTCACTGACCGACCGGTACGGAGTGGTATCGCTTGATGAATTGCCTGTGTGACATGGGTAAGGAGGCGGTCAGGACCGCACTGGATACCACTCATGACAGGCCGGCCACGACCGATCGATGGCCGTCGGCGCCCAACCGCCGGATCCGGCGCCAATCACGGCGGCGGCCCGGACGACCGTGTCGGTTTCGCGACAGTCGATAGCGGACGGTCTATCGCGGAGGCCGCCCCGAGGAGCGGCCGTCGCTGAGGGCGGCCGTCCTGAGGGCGGGCTGTCGCGAGGCTCCCCCGAGGGGCGGACTACCGGGGCGGCTCGACCGGCTCCGGCCACTCCGGCGAACGGCCGGCCACCCCGTCGGTACGCAACCGCAGCGGGTCGGCCCGCCCGTAGAGCAGCGGGCTGAGCCAGGACCGCGCCGATGCCCGGAAGTCCGCCGGCTCCATCGCCCCCGCCCCGTCGGGCAGCACCCCGACCAGCTCGCCGGCCAGGTCGACGAGGTTGCGCCAGTGCACCAGCTCGGGCGTGGCGGGCCACGATCCGATCACCACATACCCGGTCAGCGCGCGCCGGGCCAGCGCCTCCAGGGTGAGCGCAGTGTGGTTGAGGGTACCGAGGCCGGACCGCGCCACGACCACGGTCGGGCACCGCAGCGCGAGCGCCAGGTCGGCGACCGTCCAGCGGCCCTCACCCATCGGTACCAGTAGCCCACCCGCGCCTTCGATCAGCACGACGTCGTGGTGCGCCGCCGTGCGCGCGACCGCCTCGATGACGTCGCCGAGCGCGAGCGGCTCCGCGCCGACCTGCTCCGCGGCGGCCAGTGGCGCCAGCGCGTCCGGGTAGGTGACCAGGTTCAGTCCGGTGGCCGGCGCGGCGAGCCTGCGCACCACGTCCAGGTCGGACTCCTCGGCCGAACCGGGAGCGATGCCGGTCTGCCCCGGCTTGATCACCGCCACCCGCTGGCCGGCCACCGCCGCGGCGGCCGCGATCGCCGAGGTGACCACCGTCTTGCCGACCCCGGTGTCGGTACCGCTGATGATCCACACGTCGGTCACGGCGCACACTCCGCGATGATGTCCAGCGCCTTCTCGAACGCCGCGCGCGGCACCCCGACGTTGATGGTCAGCCGCAGCCGGGACCGACCGTCCGGTGTGGACGGTGGCCGGAAGCAGCCGACCGCGACCCCTCGGTCCCGGCACGCCTGCGCCCAGGCGACCGCCTCGGCCGGACCGGGCGCGCTCACCGACACCACGCCGGCCGCCGGCTCCGACACGTCGTGACCGACCAGGCGCTTGCCGACCAGCGCGGCGCGCTCCGCCGACTCCGCGCGCAGCGCGTCGCCGTCCCGGATCAGCTCCAGCGAGGCCAGCGCGCCGGCTGCCACCGCCGGGGGCAGGGCCGTGTCGTAGATGAAGGTACGGCCGGTGTCCACCAGCTTCGCGACCAGCGCCCGCGGCCCGGCGACCACGCCCCCCGCCGCGCCGAACGACTTCGACAGCGTCACGGTCACCACCACGTCGGGCTGACCGGACAGCCCCGCGTCGGCGACCGCACCGGCGCCGCGGGCGCCGAGCAGACCGACCGCGTGCGCGTCGTCGACCAGCAGCAGTGCGCCGTGGCGCCGGCAGGTCGCGTGCAGTTCGGCAAGCGGCGCCAGGTCGCCGTCCACGGAGAACACCGACTCCGTCACCACCACCGCCGGGCGGGCCTGACGGCCGGCTGGGGGCCCGGAGAATCCGGCCGCTTGACCGGCTCGCCCAGAATTCGGGCGGGCCTGACGGCCGGAGAGAATCCGGTCGACCGCGGCCACGTCGGCGTGCGGTGCCACCACGACCTCGGCCCGGGAGTTCCGGCAACCGTCCACAATGGACGCGTGGTTGTACGCGTCGGACACCAGCAGGGTCCCCGGCCCGGCCAGCGCCCGTACCGCGCCCATGTTCGCCAGGTACCCGGAGGAGTACACCAGGGCGGCCTCGGCACCGAGCAGGTCGGCGACCCCGGCTTCGAGCGCCGCGTGTGCCTCGGTCGATCCGCGCACCAGTCGCGAGCCGGTGGCTCCCAGCCCGTACCGGGCCAGGGCGTCGGCCGCCGCGGCCAGCACCTCGGGGTGCTGGGAGAGTCCGAGGTAGTCGTTGCCGGCAAGATCCACGGCTCCGTCGCCGGCCGCCCTGGGACGCAGCTCACGCCGCAGCCCGGCATCGCGCCGGCGCGCCGCCTCGTCGTCGAGCCCGCTCAGCCAGCCGGCCGGCCCGCCCGCCGCGGGCACGTCGGGGTTGCCCACCCCGGCACCCCGGCTCCGCTCCCCCATAACCCGGCTCCCCCACAGCTGAAAAACAGACCCTGACCTGACGAAACCACCTCGTCAGGCAGGTGAAAGGCGCTTGTAGAGTACGACCATGTCCATCACCACCCCGGACGCCGGGCCCACCGCCACGCTGAGTGACCCGGCGCTCGCCGACGCCGTCGCGTCCGTCCTCGACACCGGGGTCGGCCTCGCCGAGCCCGACATCCTCGCCGTGCTGCGGTTGCCGGACGACGAGTTGCCGGCGGCGCTGGAGGCGGCCCACCGGGTCCGGGTGCGCTGGTGCGGCCCGGAGGTCGAGGTCGAGGGCATCGTCTCGGTCAAGACCGGCGGCTGCCCCGAGGACTGCCACTTCTGTTCGCAGTCCGGCCTGTTCACCTCGCCGGTACGCGCCGTGTGGCTGGACATCCCGGCGCTGGTCGAGGCGGCCCGGCAGACCGCCGCGACCGGAGCGACCGAGTTCTGCATCGTGGCCGCGGTCCGGGGGCCGGACCGGCGGCTGATGGATCAGATGCGCGAGGGCGTCAAGGCCATCCGCGCCGCGGTGGACATCCAGATCGCCGCGTCGCTGGGCATGCTCAGCCAGGACCAGGTGAACGAACTGGTCGAGATGGGCGTACACCGGTACAACCACAACCTGGAGACGGCCCGCTCGTTCTTCCCCAACGTGGTCACCACCCACTCCTGGGAAGAGCGGTTCGACACCCTGCGGATGGTCCGCGAGTCGGGCATGGAGGTCTGCTGCGGCGGCATCCTCGGGCTGGGCGAGACCGTCACGCAGCGCGCCGAGTTCGCCGCGCAGCTCGCCTCGCTCCAGCCGGACGAGGTACCGCTGAACTTCCTCAACCCGCGCCCCGGCACCCCGCTCGGCGACGCCGATCCGGTCAACGCCAAGGACGCGTTGCGCGCCATCGCCGCGTTCCGGCTCGCCCTGCCGAAGACGATCCTCCGGTACGCGGGTGGCCGCGAGATCACGCTCGGCGACCTGGGCACCCGCGACGGACTGTTGGGCGGCATCAACGCGATGATCGTGGGCAACTACCTGACCACCCTCGGCCGGGCGCCGGGCACCGATCTGCAGCTGCTCGACGAGCTGAAGATGCCGGTCAAGGCGCTCTCGGCGACGCTGTGACGGAGCGCAGCCGGAGCCGGGGTGTGGCGGAGGCGAGCGCCGTCCCCGTGGCACTGACCGCCGCCGGCCCGGCCGCCCCGCCGGCCTTCTGCGACCGCTGCGGCGGCGACCTGGTCGCCGGTGCGCACGCCGCGTGCCGGGCGGCCCGTGCGCTGGAGCCGCCCCGGTTCTGCCCGGTCTGCAGGCGCCGGATGAAGGTACAGGTGCTGCCGTCCGGGTGGCGTGCGCAGTGCGTGGAGCACGGCGAACTCCACGGCTGACCGGGACGGGCGGACGGTTGCCGGGGTCGCGGCGCCCGAGGCATCGTGGGGCGATACTCGCCTGCCGATCCCAGGAGGCACGCCATGGCAAAGATCCTCATCCTCACCGGAGACGCCGCCGAATCCCTCGAAGTCATGTACCCCTACCAGCGCCTGCGCGAAGAGGGGTACGAGGTGCACATCGCCGCCCCCAGCAAGCGCAAGCTCCAGTTCGTGGTGCACGACTTCGTGGACGGATTCGACACGTACACCGAGAAGCTCGGCTACACCTGGCCGGCCGATCTCGCCTTCTCGGAGGTCGACCCCGACGACTACGTGGCGCTGGTCATCCCCGGCGGGCGGGCGCCGGAGTACATCCGCAACGACACCGACGTGCGGCGCATCGTGCGGCACTTCTTCGAACTCGACAAGCCGGTCGCCGACCTGTGCCACGGCCCGCTGGTGCTGGCCGCGGCCGGGGTGCTCGACGGCCGGACCACCGCCGCGTACCCGGCGCTGGAGCCGGACGTGATCGCGGCCGGGGCGACCTTCCGGGACAGCGAGGCGGTCGTCGACGGCGTGGTCGTCTCCGGCCGGGCGTGGCCCGACCACCCGGCGTGGATGCGCGAGTTCGTGCGGGTACTCCGCGAGAAGGCGCCGGCCAGCTGATCTTTCACACTTGAGGTGGGGTCGCCGGCGCCGGCGACCCCGCCCCACCACCCGGCTCACCAGGCGGAAATCGGCAATCAGGGCGGTAACCCGGCACGGGTCACCGCCGATTTCGTCGATGCGCCGGAGTCGCGCCGGCCGCCCCGTAACGTAGGTCACGTTGTGGTAACGGGCCATGAAAAGGCAGATTGGCGAGCGAGAGCCCGCGGTGCCATCGACGCTGCCGCCCCTTCGCCGGACCCCCAAAGGACACGACGATGACCATGCGACTGGCTCCAGGCACCGCCTGGGCGGACACGTTGCGGCGGGCCGCCGCGGCAACCCCGGAAGCATTCAACGAGGACCGGCTGCACAACCTGTTCGAGGGCAGCTGGCAGGACTCCGGTACGCCGTCCACACTGCGTACCCCGGTCGACGGCAGCCCCCTCGCACAGCTGTCCCGGCTCGACGCCGAGGCCGCCACCCGCGCGGTCCGGGCCTCCTTCGCCGAACACCGCGACTGGGCGACCACCCCGATCGCCGAACGGCGGGAACGCGTCCTCGCCGCGCTGGACGCCTTGAGCGAGCACCGGGACCTGCTCGCCCTGCTGCTGGTCTGGGAGATCGGCAAACCGTGGCGGCTGGCCTGCGCCGACGTGGACCGGGCGCTGGACGGCGTCCGCTGGTACGCCGGCGAGATCGAGCGGCAGGTCGCCGGGCGCGACCCGCTGTCCGGCCCGGTGTCCAACATCGCCAGCTGGAACTACCCGATGAGCGTGCTGGTGCATGCCGAGCTGGTACAACTGCTGGCCGGCAACGCCGTCATCGCGAAGACCCCGTCACAGGGCGGCGCCGTGTGCCTCACCGTCGCGCACGCGCTCATGCGCCGCGCCGGCCTGCCGGTGACCCTGCTGTCCGGCGGTGGCGAGGAGCTGTCCGAGGTGCTGGTACGGGCGCCGGAGATCGGCGCGGTCGCGTTCGTCGGCGGCCGGTCCAACGGCGGTAAGGTCGCCGCCGCGCTGCTCGACACCGACAAGCGCCACATGATCGAGCAGGAGGGCCTGAACGCCTGGGGCGTCTGGAAGTTCTCCCAGTGGGACCTGCTCGCCGGGCACCTGAAGAAGGGCTTCGAGTACGGCAAGCAGCGGTGCACCGCGTACCCGCGATTCGTCGTCCAGCGTGACCTGGTCGACCGTTTCCTCGACGTGTACCTGCCGGTGGTCAAGTCGATCCAGTTCGGCCACCCCCTGGCCGTGCCCGCCGACGGCGATCCGTCCGGCTCGGCGGGTCTGATGCCGCTCGACGACCCAGACCAGGCGCTCCCGGTGCTGGACTTCGGTCCGCTGATCAGCGCCGCGAAGGCCGACGAGCTGCACCGGAAGGTGGACGAGGCGATCAAGCACGGGGCGATCCCGCTGCACCGGGGCGACCTGGCCGACTCGGCCGGCTTCCTCGACGGTCAGGACACCGGCGCGTACGTCGCCCCGACCGCGCTGCTCGCCCCGCCCGGGCGCTCCCGGCTGATGCACGCGGAGCCGTTCGGGCCGGTGGACACCATCGTCGTGGTGGACACCGAGGAGGAGTTGCTGGCCGCGATGAACGCGTCCAACGGCTCGCTGGTCGCGAGCCTCGCCTGCGACGACCAGGAGTTGGCGGAGAAGCTGGCCGGCGACCTCCAGGCGTTCAAGGTGGGCATCAACAAGCCGCGCTCGCGCGGCGACCGGGAGGAGCCGTTCGGTGGCCGGGGCGCGTCGTGGAAGGGCGCGTTCGTGGGCGGTGACCTGCTGGTACAGGCGGTGACCGTGGGCGAGCCGGATGAACGGCTGTACGGCAACTTCCCCGACTGGACGGCGATGCCGCCGGAGGTCTGACGGTTCGAAGGTTCTCAACCGCCGGCGGTGGGTATGTCGGGCGCCAGCTTGGCAACCACCGCCGGCAGTTGTGGAACGAGGGCCAGCGGAAGTTCGGCGATCCTACCGCGCATCGGAGAACGCACTCAGGCGAGCGCAGGAGGCCGCGCAGGCGCGGGTGAGCGCCGCTCGCGAGGCGCGGGCCCGGGCGCGAGACAAACTCGCCCAGGCAATCGCGGCCGAGGCTCGCGCCGGCACACCGCACGTCGACATCATCCGGATCAGCGGGTGCTCGCGCGAGCGCGTCCGTCAGATCCCGCGGGCGGCGGGTATCGAGGCGGATACCTAGCGCTTCCCTTTTCCCGGCCAAAGGGACCTCGATCAATCGGCGTACACAGCTCACGTATCGTCTGCGACGTTTTCGGTGTCCATCGAGACTGGGGAAAGTCATGGCACTGGTACGTCGATCCTCCATCATCGGGCAACTCGACCACGCGATCTCGGCGGGCGTCAACGACGCCTCGGACATGCTGACCAAGCAGGTAAGCGCGGCGGCACGCGGCGCCGCGCCGACTCAGTCCAACGGCGGCTCGTCCAACGGCGGCTCCGAGCCCACCGTCAACCTGTCACCCGCACCGAACGCGGCCGGCGCGGTGCCGGCCTGGGCCGCCAACACCGAGGCCGCCGCCGTCGCGTCCAAGGGCGCGTCGGTGCTCAGCGTGCTCGGCGCGTTCCTCATCGTCGCGATCGGCACCGGAGCCGCGTACGCGTTGAACCGCTGGGTCCACAAGTCGACGCCGTTCGAGATCGGCAACCAGATCTCGGCGTACGCGGCGGTCGTCGTGTTCGCCGGTGCGGTGGAGCGGCTGCTGGAGCCGTTCTCCAACATGCTGCCCGGCAACGGGGCCAGGGCGCAGTACGAGAGCGTCGTGGCGGCGCTCGCCAACGGGCACCCGACGACCACGCTGAAGGACGTCGCGGCCGCCAAGGCCAAGCTCGACCGTGCGCTGTCCAACCGCACGGTACTCATGTGGGGCCTGGCGACCGGCCTGGCCGCGCTGGTGTCCGGCCTGGGCGGCTTCTACCTGCTGCACATGATTGCCGCCACGGGCTGGGTGTCGCACATCCCGACCTGGATCGACGCGCTGGTCACCGGCCTGGTCGTGGGTACCGGCACCAAGCCGCTGCACGACCTGATCAGCAAGGCGCAGTCGGCGAAGGAGAGCGCGGCCGCGTAGTCGCACGCACCCGGGCAGCTGGCGACCCGTCGAAAAGGCGGGTCGCCAGCTCGTCTTGAGGTTGCTGGGCGAGACTCGACTCATGATGTGGGGCACGGAACGGGCCGGTCGGCGGCGACGGCTGTCGAGGTCGCTGGCCGCGGCGGCGGTGGCGCTGGCCGCCCTGTCCGGCTGCACCGGTACCGGCTCCTCGCCCGACCCCGTCGTGTCGGCGCCGGCCGCCTGCGAGGTCCGGTACGTGATACGCGCCCAGCCGGCCGGCTTCACCGCCGACGTGAGCGTGACCAACCATGGCGGCCGGCTCCACGGCTGGACGGTCGGCTTCGACTTCCCGGGCGCCGACCAGCGCCTGCTCTCCGGCTGGAACGCCACCTGGGCGCAGGCCGGCACCCACGTCACGGCCACCTCCTCCGCCGCCGATCTGGCGTCGGGCGCCTCGGCGACCGCCGGCTTCGACGGTACCGGCACGGTCGGTACGGCCCCGGCACAGTTCACCCTCGACGGCGTGGTGTGCGCCCTGCGGGTCGACTCGGACGCGCACGCGCTCGCCACCACCACCGGGCACGCTCCCGCACTGCACGTGGCCGGCAACCAGATCGTCGACCAGTCCGGCCGGCCCAGCCCGCTGCTCGGAGTCAACCGCTCCGGCGGCGAGTACATGTGCGTGCACGGCAGCGGCATCTGGGACGGTCCGGTCGGCGACGACGCTCTCGCCGCGATCGGATCCTGGAACGTCACCGCGGTGCGGGTACCGCTGAACGAGGACTGCTGGCTGAGCCTGGGCGGGGTGGACCCGCAGTACTCCGGCGCCCGGTACCGCTCCGCCGTCGCGGCGCTGGTGGCGTCGCTGGAGGCGCACGGTCTCAATCCGGTACTGGACCTGCACTGGAGCGACGGGCGCTTCACCGGCGACAACAGCATGTGCCCCAGCGCCACGGCGACCTGCCAGAAGCCGATGCCGGACGGGAACGCCGTCACGTTCTGGAAGTCGGTCGCGGAGACCTTCCGCCCGGACGGCTCGGTGGTTTTCGACCTGTTCAACGAGCCGTACCCGAGCGACACCGGGACCATGTCCCGGGCCGAGTCCTGGAATTGCTGGCTGCGCGGCGGCTCCGCCTGCCAGGGGCTGGACTACCCGGTGGCCGGCATGCAGCAGCTGGTCGACGCGGTGCGCTCGACCGGCGCCGGCAACCTGATCCTGGTGAGCGCGAACAGCTACTCCCGGGACCTGACCGGGTGGCTGGCCCACCGCCCACAGGACCCGACCGGGAACCTGGCCGCGGCGTGGCACTGGTACAACGACGGATCCTGCGACGGCGCCGACTGCTGGCAGCGTCAGGTCGGGCCGGTGGCCGAGCGGGTACCGGTGGTGGCCACCGAGATCGGCGAAATGGACTGTTCGTCAGCCCTGGTGACTCCGCTGATGGGATGGCTGGACGGGCACGGCGTGTCGTACCTGGCCTGGAGCTGGAACACCTGGGGCTGCGCCGATGGCCCGGCGCTGATCAGCGACTGGTCCGGCACGCCGACCCCGTACGGGCAGGGAGTCCGCGACCACCTGCAGAGCCGCTAGAGCGAGCGCGACAAGCGCTACAGGCGCCCGCCCGCGGCCGGGGCCGCCTCCAGCCCGCTTCGCGCCAGCCGCAGGGCCCGGTCACACGCGGCCAGATGGGTGCCGAGGGCGTCCTCGAAGCTCGTCGTGGCGGCCTCGAACAGCAACTGTCGGCGGATCGCCCACTCCCTGCCGTTCGCCCCGACCGACTGGAGGATCTCCCGTACCCGGGCGTCCACGTCCTGAGCGACCTCGTCCACCAGGCCGGAGGCGACCGCCCGGTCGGCGAGAAGCGGCGCCCCGAGCACCATCATCCGCCGGGCCGCACCGATGCCGATCTGGTTGACCAGCCGGTACAGCGCCATGCCCGGCCAGGTGCTACCCGCCACGCTGACGAGTTCCAGGCGCAGGTCGGCGGTCACCACGCGGTAGTCGGTCGCGAGCAACAAGTCGAGGGCCGGCCCACGGCAGGCTCCGTCGACGACGGCGAGGACCAGCACCGGCAGGCGCTCCAGCCGCCGCAACGCCCGCTCCCACTGGTTGACCAGGTGGATCGCGGTCTCGTGCGGCCAGGGCTCGCCGGCCGCGCCGGCACCGGCGCCGGTGATGTGGACCAGCAGGGTCAGGCCCTTGCGGTCATCGTCCTCGATCCGGGCGCACGCCTCGTTCACCGTGGCGACCAGCGACTTCGTCAACGCGACGCCGCCGTCGACCTCCAGGTGAACGTCGGTCAGATCGGAATAACTCGACACCGGCTGCGCCTCCTTGAGCATCCGTCCGAACTCCTCATCGCGGCTGTGTGGGCCGGCCGTGCGGCCCACTACCACCGCAGCAATGCCATCTCGATAGTCGATCCGGGACCCATCGTCATGAACACGCCATGGTCTCCGGGTGAGACCCTGCCCTCCTCGACGAGCTGCCGGTAAGAGAACAGGAACGAACCGCTCGACAGGTTGCCGTAGTTGCGCAGGACCGAGACGGTGTGGCGCAGATCGTGGGCCGTCAGGCCGAGATTGACGCGTACCGAATCGATGACCTTCTTGCCGCCGGAGTGCACGATCCACTGGCTCACGTCGCTGCGCCGTACCCCGGTGCCCTCCAGCAGCGACGCGAGGACCTCCTCGGCGTGGGCGCCCACCACGTACGGCACGTCGCGGTCGACGTAGAAGCTGAACTTGTTGTGGTCGTCGTCCCAGTCGTAGCGCATGGCTTGCATCGCCTCGGGAATGAGGCGGCTGGCGAACTTCAGCACCGCCGGCCCGCGGCCGGCGCGCGGATCCGCCCTCAGCGCCACGGCCGCGGCACCGTCGCCGAACAGGCTGTTGACCACGGCGGTGCGCATTGTGCCGTCGAAGACGTACGCGGCCGAGCAGACCTCCACGCAGATCATGATCGCGAGCCGGCCCGGGTTGGACTGGGCCCAGGACGCCACGGTGTTGAGGCCGTTGAGCCCGGCGTTGCAGCCCATGCCCACCACGTCGGAGCGGTGGCAGTCGCGCGGGATGCCCAACTCGTTGATGAGCAACGCGCTGAACCCCGGGGTCAGGAACCCGGTGGAGGTCACGCAGCACAGGTAGTCGATGTCGTCGATCTCCGCGCCGGCGTCTTCCAGGCAGCGCAGCAGCGCCTGTGACGCCATCTCGATGCCGTGCGACCGGTGCTTGACCAGCAACTGCCCCTGGCTCTCGTCGACCGGCCGGCCGTGCTCGTCCAGGTCGGGCAGGAGGAGATGGCGCTGATCGATGTGACTGTTCTCGAAGATCGAGGCGATCCTCGGGTCGGTCATGCGATAGCGGTCGAGCAGCTCAGCCTGGGTATAGGTGGACTTCGGGTTGGCGGTGCCGATTCCACTGATTCGTGGTCGTTGCGCTACCGCCTGCGGCACTACCCACACTCCCCATCAGCAAGACACGCAGCCGTGTTGCACTGGTTGGTCTTTAGTTACGCCCTCGGTCACTGCCCCTGACCGGCCCCGTTGTGAAGAAGTCTTCACGGCGTTCATACGATAGCCGACGACACCGAGTGGTCGGCCGCAGATCGCTCGATCCGCACCAGCCAAATCGGCGCCACCCGGTCCATTCGCGCGTGGACGTACGGTTGGTCCATACTTGCTCCCCAGACGCTGTGGCGCGGAGACGGGTGAAGCGGATCGGCCCGTGACGCGACCGCCCGCGGGTTACGGCCGGCACGGCGCGACACGACGGGAACGAGGACGGGCTGAGGTGGCACAACCACAACCGCCGGGAGAGCGCGCTCTTGCGGTGCTTATGTACCACTCGGTGTCAAGCGTTCCCGAGGGCCCGATGCGCACCTTCGGAGTGCCACCCAAACTGCTGGCCGAACAGCTCGCCGCGTTGTCCGGCGCCGGATACCGGCTGACCGGCCTGTCCGAGGCGCTGGACCTGCTGGACGGCGGCTGCACCGACCCGCTCGTGGCGCTGACGTTCGACGACGGGTACGTCGACTTCCTCGACCACGCCGTCGGTGTGCTGGCCGAAGCCAAGGCGGGCGCCACGCTCTACATGTCGGTCGGCCACATGGGCGGCCCGGCCGACTGGCTCGGCCCGCACGCCGGCGCACTCGGCCCGATCATGGACTGGTCGCAGCTGGCGGACGTGGCGGCGACGGGCGTCGAGATCGGTAACCACAGCCTCATCCATCACCCGCTGGACGTGCTGCCCGCCGGTCAGCTCGACGCGGAGGTGCGCGACAGCCGCGACCGGCTCGCCGATGCGCTCGCGCGACCGATCCGTTCGTTCGCGTACCCGCACGGGTACAACAGCGCGACGGTTCGGGCGGTCGTGGCGAAGTACGGGCACGGCAACGCGTGCGAGGTCGGCCGGCGGCTGTACCGCGAGGGCGGCGACCGCCTCGCCGTGTCCCGGCTGCAGCCGACCCCCGACCACTCCGGCGACGACCTGGTGCGGCTGGTGCGCGGCGAGGGTTCGAGCCTGGTACCGGCACTGAAACGGGTGGCGCAGCCGGGATGGCGGGTGGCCCGGCGTGTTGCACTCCGGGTGTTCCGGACGAAACTGACGTGAGCCCGGCCCGTTGCCCGGCCGTACACCCGTGGGGAGAGTTTCGTGAAGCGTCTTGACCGGCCGTTGCGGCGGCTCGCCACCGGCGCCGTACTCGCCGTGACGATCGCGTCCCTGGTGGCCTGCGCACAGGAGCCGGCGACGACGACCTCGGCGGCGTGGGTCAGACCCGGCGCGTCCGCGGCGGCCTCGGGCGCACCCGCCCCCGCCGGATCCGGTGACACGTCGGGCGCGAAGACCGGTTCGACCAAGCCCGAGCCGACACCCGGCAAGGTGATGCTCGGCGAGTACATCGACCTCAAGGGCCAGAAGAGCGAGCAGGACAGCCTCGCGCTGCGCCGGCAGCAGCTCGGCCGGCAGCAGCGGATCATCCACGAGTACTACGACTGGTACCAGCCGATGCCGACCTCGCTGGCCGGGCTGCCGGCCGGCAGCATCCTGCTGATCTCGTGGAGCGGGACCTTCTACGCGCCGATCACCAACGGCTCCCAGGATCAGCTGATCGCCAAGGCGGCGGACGCGCTGGCCAGCCTGAAGGCGCCGGTGTTCCTGCGCTGGGCGTGGGAGATGAACGGCAACTGGTACGACTGGGGTGGTGCGGAGAACGGCAAGAACCCGGGCGGCTTCATCGCCGCCTGGCGCCACATCCACGACATCTTCGTGGCCCACAAGGCCGACAACGTCTCCTGGGTCTGGGGGCCGAACGCGGGCTCGGTGCCGCAGAGTTCGTGGAACAACATGGCCAACTACTACCCGGGCGACAACTACGTCGACTGGGTCGCGGTGTCCGGATACTTCACCGGGCGGGAGACGCCCGCGTCGCTGTTCAGCGGGATCACCAGCAAGTACGGCGCCCACAAGCCGGTGATGATCGCCGAGACCGGCGCACTGGAGCGGGGCGGCACAGTGAAGGCCGACTGGATCCGCGCGCTGCAGTCCTGGATCGAGGACCATCCCGCGGTCGGCGCCCTGGTCTGGTTCGACACCGACAACGACCACAACAACGGCAAGAACTGGCGGATCGACAGCTCACAGTCCGCGCTGTCCGCGTACCGTGCGCTGGCCACCGATCCGCACTTCTCGGGTTGACGGAGGTCGCCGCCGGTGAGCCTGCCCTCGGTGTCCGTGGTGATCACCACCTACCGTCGTCGTGACGCGCTGCCGGCGGCGATCGCCGCGATCGCCGCCGACCCGCATCCGGCGGAGATCCTGGTCGTGGTCGACGGCTGCGCGGACGGCTCGTACGAGGTGGTCCGCGACCTGGCCGCCGAGAACCCCCGGGTACGCCCGATCTGGCGGGAGAACGGCGGCGAGGGCGCGGCCCGGCAGACCGGCGTCGAGTCGGCCACCGGCGACATCGTGTTGCTGCTCGACGACGACGTGGTCGCCGGCCCCGGGCTGGCGACCGGGCACGCCCGGGCGCACCGGGACCGGACCGGCACCGTGGTGCTCGGGTACATGCCCACGACAGCGCCGGCGGTACGGCGGCGGGGAGACTTCCCGACCGTGCTGTACGCCAGGGAGTACGAGCAGGCGTGCCAGCGCTACGAAAACGATCCCGGCTCGGTCATCACCGCGCTCTGGGCGGGCAACATGTCGCTGCGCCGCGAGGACGCGCTACGGGTGGGCCTGAACGGGCCACGGCGCCTGGGCTACCACGACGACCAGGAATTCGGGCTGCGCTGCGCCCGGGCGGGACTGACCGCGGTCTTCGACCGGTCGCTGGCCGCGCGGCACTCCCACTCCCGTGACGTGGACAGCTTCCTGCGCCAGGCACGCCTGTCCGGTCTGGCCCGGCGGCACCTGGCGGCCACCTATCCGGACCTGGTCGCCGACACGGACCCCACCGGCACACTGCCCGGGGTGCTCCGCGCCGGTGTCGGAGCGGCCGCCACACCCGGCATGTACCCGCTGGCCAACGCGGCCCTGCGCGGCGGGGTACGGGCGACCGGCCGGCTGCGGATGTTCGGCGCCGAGACCTACCTCGCCCGTACCCTGCGCCAGATCGAACTGCTGCGCGGTTACCGGGGCCGGTGAGCCTCGACCAGGGCCACCGGGTCGGCACAGATCAGCTCGCCGATGCGGCGCATCGCCTTCTCCTCGAACGTGGAGCGGTGGAACGTGACGTTGAGGTGCAGCTCCCCGTCCATCTCCGCGAACGTGACCGTCACCGCCTCCGGTCCGCCCGGAGTCGGCGCGCTGAGCATCATCCGGTACTCCGGCGGGCAGGCCCACGGCAGTTCGGAGTAGTAGCCGTCGAGCCGGCCGATATGGGTGATCGTCAGCTGCGGGCTGGGCTTGACCCGCACCTGCGCCGGTGGCGAGGTGGGAGAGAACCGGGCCCGCAGCGCGTACAGGTCGCGCAGCGCGAGGCTGCTCAGCGGCCGGCCGGCCGCGATCGTGGCACTCATCACCTCGTGGATCGCCCGGGGATCCAGGGTGTCGGACGGGATGACGTACTGCGCCGGCGCGAAGTTGCCGTCGACGGTCGCGCCCTTCGGCAGGTACCGCCGGGCGTCGACCAGGATCATCATGCCCGGGTCGCCGGGCTGCAGCCCGCACTCCTCGAACGCGGCGCGGGCCGCGGCGAACAGCACGGCCGCCGCGGAGACCCCGGGCTGGTGGGTGTCACGCCAGGTGCGCAACGCGCTGAGAGTGCCGGGCTCCGACCGGATGTACGTCGCGGACACGTCCGGCTGCCAGGCACGGCGCGGCTCGTCGGCGGGCGGCTCTTCGAGCACCGGCCGAGGCGTCTTCAGCAGAGTCACCACCCGGCGCGGATCGCGGCCGAAGAAGCGCAGCGACGCACGGGCGAGCGGCAACCGGGTGGGCCGGGGGAACGCCAGGCGAGGCGGCCGGCCGGCGGCACCGGCGCCGAATATCTCGGCCACCAGCGTGTTGAACACCCGGGCGTCGCCGATCGCGTGACTCATCCGGATGCCGACGAACTCGCCGCAGACGAGTACCCGGAGCGGCCGGTCGCCGAGCCCCCGCGAGGTCAGCGCTTCGCGTAGCGTCTCGGCGGTGGCCACCTCGTGCGGCTCGATTCCGGTGCGCTCCCCGGTCCGCTGTTCGACCGCCGCCCGCGCCGCCGCCACCGCCACGGACTCCGCCGTACCGGGCTCGGGCCAGACGAGGACGGACACGTCGGAGTCCATCAGGTACGCGTACTCGGCCGTGGACACCGGTACCCACCGCCGCGCCTCCCGGTCCATACGGCAGACACTGGGATGGTTGGGGTGCTGGCGGTGCAGGGCGATCAACGTCTCGCGGATCATGGGCGCGGTCACGCCGGTCAGCGGACCCACCACCCGGACCTGCTCGCAGGACAACCATTCGCCGTCGCGCAACGACATTCGCCGACCAGCCACCGACCGGCACTCCTTCCGTCGGGCACCCGCAGTCGGGACCCGACCCTACCCGTTTCGCATCGATGCCTGCGCCGCGGCCTCAACCCTCGGGCGGGCACACCAGCCGGGGGCCGCGGCCTCAGGTCGCTCGGGTCGCACACTCCCGGTAGCCCCGGCGCAGCTCGACCTGCCGCAGGCACCGGGCGAGCACCGACTCCAACCGCCACAGCCGGGCCTGTCCCGCCCGCCTCGCCTGCCACAGCAGGGCCGGGGTCGACAGGCGGCACATGCCCGGCGCCGCCGCCACCGCGACGGCGGCACGGACCGCCGGTGCCAGCCGGTCGTCCAGGTCGTGGTGCGAGATCAGATCCGGGAACAGTTCCTCCAGGCGCCGGCGGTCCGACCCGCGCATCCGCGACTGCCGCACGAACGTGTCCACGTCGCGCTCGTGCAGGTGCTCGGCGAACAGGCCGCGGTCGAACACTCCGACCAGGCCGGCGCGCAGGCAGCGCAGCCCGAATGCCTGATCGCTGTGGTAGCCGAGGCGCGCGCCCTCGGTCTGGAAGCCGACCCGTAGCGCGTCCGCGCGCCGGATCGACAGGTTGCCCGTCCACAGGCCGCGCAGGATGGTGGACGGGTCCGCCTCGTACCGGCGGCACTGCGCCTCGTACTCCTCGGCGTACAGGTGACTCGCGAAGTCGCCGGGCCGCCGGACAGCCGGCCGGCGCACCGGCATGTACCCCAGCACCAGCGCCCCGGGCGTGGCGGCGTGCACCCGGGCGTGCCCTTCGGCGAGGCCGGGTCCGGCCAGCACGTCGTCGTCCAGGACCAGGACGACCTCGCCACCCGCCTGCTCCACGCCGGTCTGGCGGGCGGCGGCGTCTCCGGCGTTCTCCTGCCAGACCGGCCGGATGCGCGGGTCCGACTTCGCCAGTTCGACGAGCATCTCGTACGAGCCGTCGTGGCACCCGTCCACCACGACCACGATCTCCGACGCAAGCGGATCGCCGGCGATCGCGGCGATCGACTCTGCGAGCCGGTCCCGACGGTTATACGTGACGACGACCGCTGACACCGAGGGGAGCCTCATCGGGTCTCCGCGGTCGGTGAACGGTGCGCAGACATAGCGGGATCATATGCTGCGAGGTGGATGTTGTGCCGATTCGTCCGGGCGTACTCGGGAAATTACCGCAGTCTCGTCGGCCGCCACCGGCCGCACGACGACCGCCGTGGTCTCCTCGCCGGGCGGCTTCGCTGGCCGCGGGCCCGGTACCGCGGCAAACCGCGGGATCACCGCGGTCTCGTCGGCCGCCACCGGTGTGAACAGATCGTTCGCGTCGGACGTGAACCACGGATTGACCGGGCTGTTCCTCAGGGTCACTGGTCGGGTCACCGCTGCCTGGTCATCCGAGAGCCGGGACAGCACCATCGTCTCGTCCGGCTTCGTCCCGGACATCGCGACCGTCTCGTCGACGCGCGGCCGGGGTATCACCATGGTCTCGTCGGCCCTCGGCCGGGGAATGACCATCGTCTCGTCCGGCCTGGTGCCCGGCAGGACGATCGTCTCGTCCGGCTTGCCGGTCAGGATGACCATCGTCTCGTCCACCCTCGGCCGGGGAATGACCGCCGTCTGCTCGGCCGGAGCCGAGACCGCCGGCGGCTTCTTGCGCGGCCTCGCCGGTACCACCGGGTTGGACGGCGCCGGCGTACCCTCGCCCGGCCCGGACGCCTGCGCGGAAGACTCGGCTTCGGCCCCGGCCGCGCCGGCCGCCGCCGGAACCCGGCGCAGCGCGACCTGGATCACCGCCGGCGCCATGAGCACACCCTCCACCACGAACGCGCCGGCAAGCCAGGCCACCAGCCCGGACAACCCGTCGTGGCTGCCGCCGATCCACGCCGCGCCAAGCTCCATGACTCCGATCAGTACCGCGTAGACGCTCGCCCGCCGCGCTCGCTGCCGTACTCGCGAGATGGCGACGTAGAACTGCCGGATCACACCGACCACATAGGTCAGCGCCAGCACGGTCAGCGCGCCGGACGCCGAGGACGCGTACTCGCTGCCGAACACCCCCATGATCGGTCGGGCGAGTACCGCGATGCCGGTCGACACCGGTACGCCGACGCCGAGCGCGACCGCGAGCCCGATCCGGACCCTCGCCCGCAGACCGGCTATGTCGCCGCTGGCGACCGCGAACAGTGTCGTCGCGATGCTTCCCGGGATCATGGCCAGGAAGCCCATCACCATCCACGCCGTGTAGAAGGCGGCGTTGGCCCGGGTCGACACGACCGAGGTGACCACCAGCGGCAACGAGGTCCGGGGCAGGAACAGCGCCACGTTGAGCAGGTTGTGGTCGATCGCGTGCCGGCCGAGGCCGCGCAGCCGGGACAGTCGCGGACGGATCGAGCCCACCCCGCGAGAGCGCAGCGACAACCACAGCAGCGGCAGCGACACCAGGATGCCGGCCACCCAGGTACCCAGGATCTCGCTGCCGGTCACCGCGACCGGCAGCAGCGCGACGATGCCGACGACGATGAGCTTGCCGACCGCGAAGTATGCGTTGCGCAGCAGCTGCAGGTGCCCCAGGAGCAGTCCGACCAGGCCCTCGTCGAAGACCAGCATCGCGCCGTTGAGCGCCATCGCGAGGATCAGCAGCGCGATGCCCAGCGGAGAGCCCAGCGACTCGCGCAGCCCGGGGATCGCGAACAGGGCGAGCCCGACGTAGACGAGCCCGCCGAGCGTGGAGGCGCCCGCGGCCACCAGGACGCAGGTGGAGATCAGGCTCCACTGCCGGTCCTTGGACTTGGGCAGCTCGGAGATGAGCAGCGTACCCATCCCGAACATGCCGAGCGTGCCGACCAGCGTCATCGCCGAGATTGCGGCGGACGCGGCACCGACCGCCTCGGCGGAGAACGACCGGTCGGCGACCCACCAGTACACGAAGCCGAGCAGCGAGGTCAGCACGCTGGTGGCCATCAGGGCGCCGGAGTTGCTCAGCAGGTCGCCGTTGCGCTTGACCACCCGCTGCAGGCGGTTACGCGGAGTCGCGGCGTTCGCGCTCTCGTAGACCGTCATCCACCGCAGCGCTTCGAGCAGCGCCTCGCGCCGGTCGGTCGAGTCGGGGTACGGGGTCTCGCGGGCGTTGCCGCTGTTGTAGAACGTCATTGCAGCCCTGACACGAAGACGCTGCGGTACGGGGTGTCCCCGTCCCCCTTGAACAGATCGGCCGTGACCCGGCCGGTGGTCGGCACGTCGAGATCCTGCTTCCAGACCTCACCGGGCTGCAACGACAGCTGGTACTGGTGGCCGTCGCCGGCATCCTCCCGCACCTTGACCGTGTATCGGGTCGGCGCGCTCTCGTGACAGTCGACGGCGAGGGTGACCGGGCGTACCTGGTCGGCCGGGTTCGGGTCGTCGTCGGGCACCATCGACAGGGCGGTGAACGACTCCTGTGCCCCGTTCGTCGCGCTGCGCATGCCGATCCAGCCCGCGATCCCGAGCAGGGCGACGGCCACGGCCAGCGGCGCGAGGCGCCGAAGCATCCCGACCGCCGGCCTTCCGGGGCGGCCGGAGCCGGCGGCCCCGGGTGGGAAGGCAGCCGGTCGTGCGGAGCCGCCGGCCGGAGCGAACGGGTCGGACGGCGACCGCGAGCCACGCTGGCGCAGGTAGGCGACGCCGGCCAGCAGGAGCGTCGCGACGGCACCGAGCCCGCCCCAGGTGGCGGCCGTCAGGCGCAGGCCGACGAGGTTCAGCAACACCCCGCCGATGACCGGTACGGCCAGGCTCAGCGTGGGAACCAGCACGACGCGTTCCAGCCGGGACAGGCGGGGCCGCTCGTTGGCGGCGCGCCCCGGCTCCGGCACCGCCAGCTCGGGAAACAGCGCCGCCGTGGCCGCCACGCCGGGGAGCACGAACACCAGCAGCAGTCCCGCCACGACCCGCGCCGGGCCAACCGCGTGCTGCAGCGTGACCAGCCAGGCCAGGAGCGCCAGGGCAGCGGAGAGCGGGACGGCCAGCGCCGCCCACCGGGTACCCGCCAACCTCATGCGTTCCTCATGTCGTAGACGTGGATGTCACCGCTGTCGTACACCCGGTTGATCCCGGCGACATCGTCGAACTTGCTCAGATTCCCTTGCGGGATGGGCGCGGTGTGCTGCCCGGTCTGCGGATCCACCGGGAAGTACGCCCCGGAAATCGGTAGCTGCTGGGAGATCCGGGTGTCGACCCAAAGGTAGTCGACGCCCAGTGACTGCAGGAGTAGCTCGTCGTCAAGGTTCCATGTGCCGTCATAGTAGAGCTTCGATGCCTCGCCGACCGGATTCTGCTCCCCGTACGTCGAGACCAGGGTAGCGCCGGTGATGTCCGCGGCCACCCGGTGATCCGGCCCGAGCCAGTCGTACGTCCACACCGCCCCGGCCACGCCCTGCTGGTCGACCGAGCGTTCATACCCCGACACGAGGTACGGGCCGGGCAACTGCTCCCAGTACGGCGGCCACCCCCCGACCCGGGAACCCGCCATGAGCAGCGTCACGATCACCGGGCCGAGGACCACCGGATGCACCCAGATCGGTCTCATCCGGCTCAATACCCCGTCCACCGCCCGTTTCACCACCAGCGGCCGGCTCGGCCCCCGCAGCCGCGGCCGCCAGCCGACCAGTACGCCGGCCGCCACCATCGACATCGGGATGTAGGTGAACGTCGAGGCACGGCCGGCCAGCTCCGGTCCCTCCGAGCCGACGAACCGCACCGCGGTCGAGGCGAAGAAGACCAGGGCCCCGATCAGCGCCGCCGCCCGCCACGCGTCGAACCGCCCGGACGACCGCCAGCTCACCAGGCCCGCCCGTACCAGCAGGCCGAGCAGCGCGAGCAGGCCGAACGCCTCCACGGCCAGCTGCCACATCGGGTTGCCCGGCGACGACGAGCCGCCGGACGACCCGCCGCCGCGCAGCATCCCGGCCACCCCGCCGACCATCTGCTCGACCGGCGGTCCGAGGTAGCCGAACACCTCGCGGGCCACGAGCGCGAACCACCCGGTGACCAGGACCACCCCGGCTCCGGCGACGATCAGGGTGGCCCAGCGTCGCGGCCGGTTCATGACCGCCTCGCAGGCGCCGATGAGCCCGAGCGTCGCGATCGTCGCCGCAGCCGTGACGTGGTGACAGATCGACACGCCCAGCAGCCCGACGCCGCACAGCACCGCGTACACCGCCGTGTGCCGCTGCCGCGGCTCCCACCGCCGGCTGGCCCAGATCACCAGCATCAGGAACGGCAGCGCCGCGGTCTGGTAGATGAACATCGAGTCGAAGAACAGGTAGTGCAGCGCGGTGGAGTAGATCACGCAGACCGCACCGGCCAGCTCGGCCGAGCCACCGGTGCTGCGCACCACGAGGAACAGCAACCCGATGAAGGCAAGGTGGGCCACCCCGGCGACCAGCAGGCCGGCGTTGGTGATGGACAACCCGGTCATCGACGACAGCGACGCCGTCATCTCCTCCAGCCCGGGAAAGTGCACCGCCACCGGGAGCGCGTTGTTGGGCTGGAAGAGCCGGCCGTCCTGCAGCAGGATGTTGGTGCCGACCCAGTGCTGCAGCTCGTCCGGGAACCGGAACTGGTCCGGGCTGTAGAGCCACTTCTGCAGGTACTCGTCGACGGCCAACCCCATCACGAGCACGAACGACTCGGCGACACCGGCGAGGCGGCGGAAGAACATGCGTACCGCGACGGGTACGGAGACGACCAGCTGCCCGAGCCAGTACGCCGCGCCGGCCCAGCCCGCTCCCGACCGGCCGCCCTGATAGGCCAGGGCCACCAGGACGACACCGAACGCGGACAGCGCGAGCACCTCCGGTGCCCGGCCCAGCGACGGCAGCCAGCCCGGCGCCCGGGCGGCCTCCGCGACCGGCTCCGCCACCCTCGGGATCACGACGGTCTGGTCGGGCGCCGAGTCGGTGAACCGGGGCAGCACCATGGTCTCGTCCGGAGCCCCGACCGGTACCCGCGCCACGCTCTCGACCTTGCGCGGCGCCGGTACCACCAGGCGCGCCCCGGTATCCCCCGGCCGCGCCGACGGAAGCGGGACGGTGGTGGACTCCGGCATCGGCCCGGGTGCCGTCCGGGGCAGCGGCACGGTGGTGGACGGCGGGACCGGCGGCGCGGGCGGCATCCCGGCTCTGGACCCCGGCGGCGCGCTCCTGGACCCCGGCGGCGCGGGCGGCGTCGCGCCTCTGGACCCGGGCGGCGTGACCGGCGGCGCGCCTCTCGAAACGGGCGACTTGCCCTGCGTCCCCGGACCTGCCGGTCTGGCCGGCACGGTTCGTCTCGTCGACTCGGACGGCGCGCGCTGTGCCGGCGGCACCACCGACCTGGCCGCCGGTGGCGGCATGGCGACCGTGGACGCGGGCGGCACTGTGGACGCGGGCGGCACTGTGGACGCGGGCGGCACCGTGGACGCGGGCGGCGTGGACGGGGCCGAGGACGTCGGCGGCGCCGTGGGCCACGGCGGCGGCATCGACTTCGGCGCGGACTTCGGCGCCGCCGGCTTGGCCCGAGCCGCGGGCGCGTCCTGCGCGGCCGGGGGCGTCCGCTGGTCCGCGGCCGGAGGCGTCGCCGGTCTCGCCGCCGCGGGAGGCACCGCCGACCTCGCCGCCGCGGGCGGAACCGCACGCGAAGCCGCGGGAGGCACCACCGGCCTCGCCGCGGGCGGAACTACCGGCCTTGCCGCCGCAGGCGGAACCGCACGCGAAGCGGTGCCGCGCGGCGGGGCCGTTTCCCCGCGTTCACCGATGGACCGGGGTCGAGGGATCGACCCGGCGTTCCCCAGCCTCGGCTGGGCGTCGCGGGGAATCGGCGCCGTCCGCTCCGGCCCCTCCGGCGAGGGCTGAGGGATGACCGCCGTCTCGTCCGGGCCGGGCTGCCTGCCGCGCCGTACCGCCGGGTTCTGCCCCGGTCCCAGCGGCCCGACCCGCGGAATCACCGCCGTCTCCTCGGGACCGGGCTGCCGACCGCCCGGCGCCGCCGGCCTCCGCCCGCCCGATCCGCGCGCCGTACCGGCAGTCCCCCACCCGCCCGCACGCGGGTCGGCCGCTGCCGGGCCCGTCTCCGGCGCGGGTGCCGCACCGGATCGCCGTCGCTGCTGGGCACCGGTTCCCGCTTCGGGCGCCCGCCCGGAGCGCCGTCGCTGCGCCGCGCCCTCGGCCGCGGGCCCATCCCGTTCCGGTGAAGGGCCGGCGGCGTTCGGGCCGGGATTTCGTTCGCTCATCGGCCTGGCGGTGTCCGTTCGGCACGCCGGCGGCCGAGCGTTCCCCGCAGGTACGCGAACGGACCGGCGAGCATGCCGCGCCGGTTGGCCGACATCAGCTCGGCCGGGAAATGCTCGTCGATGCCCGCGTTGCGCAGGCTGTCGTCGCTGGACAGGTCGCGCAGCGCGGTCGGGATCAGCCGCAGCAGCGGGAGCAGCACGAGCGGGTTGTGCAGCACCAGGCTGGTGTACGCGGCGGTGAGCCCGGTGCCGTACCCGCGCATCTGTTCGCGCAGACCGGCCAGGTCGCGCCGGTGATAGTGGCGGCAGATCGCGCTCGGCTGGTAGACGATCGTGCCGCCGCCGCGGAGCACCTGCGTGAAGGCGAGCGTGTCCTCCGACCCCATGGCCGGGGTACCGGCGCCCAGCGCGCGGTCGAAGCCGCCGATGCGCTCGATGACGCCGGGCCGGAACGTCATGTTCGCCCCGGTCCCGAACGGCGGCAGCGGGTACAGCGGGCTCTGCCGCCGCGCGGTCGCCGGAGAGAACACGTCGGGGGTGAAACCGCGTCCCTTGCTGTGCCCACCGAACTGCTCGAACAGCAGTTGCGCGTGCGTCTCCAACTCCGCCGGCACGATCACCCCGGAGACCACCGACGCCTGCGGGTGGTCGGCCAGCGCCCGAGCCACCTCGGCCAGCCAGTGCCGGTCGGCCCGCTCATCGTCGTCGATCCAGGCCAGGATGTCGCCCGGTGCCGAGGCGACCGCCCGGTTGCGCGCCCGCGACAGGCCGGGAACCGGCTCGACCAGGTAATCCACCGGCCCGCGCTCGGCAGCGGCGCGGACCACACGCTCCGTCGCGTCGCTCACCGGTGCGTTGTCCACGACCAGCACCCGCAGCCGGGGATAGTCCTGGGCGAGCAGGCTGTCCAGGCACGCGGTCAACTGTTCGGGACGCTCGCGGGTGCACACCACCACGGTGATCGGCGGCGCGTCGCGCAGCACCTCCGCGCGGCGGGCCAGGAACGGAACCGGCCCCGGGACCTGGATGCCACCGACCGGCACCTCCTCCCGCGGCGGCACGCCGGCACCCGCGAGCCGCTGCGCGATCTGTGCGCCGAACTTGGCGGCGACCGACGCGGCGACCTCCTCGGGCGCCAGCCCGCGATCGGGTACGTCGAGGACGGCGAAGCCCAGCGGTTCGGTGAACAGCCGCACGAGCAGCCAGGCCCGCTCGACCCGGCGGCCGGCCGGGTCCGTGGCGGCGATGGCCGGCAACGCCTCGGTCAGCTCCAGGTCGCGCACCACCGCCGGCACCCGGGCCTGGGTGCCGGTCGACTCGACCGTGCCGGCAAGACTCATGCGCGCTCCCCGACCGACGCGTTCTCCGCCGGCAAGCTGGGTGCCGCCGGGAAATCGGATCCCGCCGGCAGGTCGGGTGCCGCCGACAGATCGGATGCCGCCGGCAAACCGGGTGCCACCGGCAGGTCGGGCGCCACCGAGGGATCCGCCGGCCGGTGCGGGCGCAGCGTCTCCACCGCGCCGCCGGCCGCCGCGGCGCACATCCCGGCGAGTACCGCCACCGCCCGGCCCGCGTTCGCCGCACCCTGCCCGCGCAGCGTCGCGGCCACCCCGCGGCCGACCGCCTTCGGCAGCGTCTTGCGCAGGTAGTCCCGCTCGGAGTCCAGGCTCTCCCGCCCGTCGTTGAGCCGGCCCATCTCGACCTTGCCGCGTCCCTCGTTGAAGCAGCGGCCCAGGAAGAACCGCAGCGTGGTGCGCGCCGTCGGTACCGGATGATCGATCCGCGATTGCGGCACGTACATCCAGGTCCCGCCGGTGGCCTTGCTCATCCGCAGGCACAGGTCGGTGTCCTCCGGCCGGGCGCGGTCGCCGACCTTGCCGAAACCGACCCGGAAGCCACCGACCGCCTCAAAAGCCGTGCGGCGTACGGCCATGCTCGCCGACCAGACGTTGCGTACCCGCGCCGTCATCGTGGGCATGCCCGTGTATGAGCCGCCCACCGCCCACAGGAACTCGTCCGGAAACCACGACGGCCGCGGACTCTCCCAGATCGGTACGATCGCGCCCCCCGAGCCGATGACCCGCAGGTCCTCGAACGGGCCGACCAGGCCGGCCAGCCAGCCGGGGTGCGCGTACGCGTCGTCGTCGAGCAGGGCGACCAGCGGCGTGCCGGTGTGCGCCACACCCGTGTTGCGGTTGCCGGACACGCCCCGGGCGTACTCGTTGGTCACCACGGTGACCCCGGTCAGCGTCGAGCGGGCGAAGTCGGCCAGCGCGTCGTTGTGGTCGACACTCACCACGACCTCGGCCGGTGCGGGGTGCTGTGCCAGCGCCGAGGCGACCGCACGCGTCAGGTGTTGCGTGCGTTCCAGCGTGTGACATGGGATGACGACGCTGACCTGCGGATCGGCCACCGTCACCACTCTCCGTCTGCGGGCCCCGGCTGAATCGGGGCACGCTTCACCGATTCGACCGCGATGCCGCGCTTCTCCCGCTTGAGCAGCGCGCGGTGGCGACGGAACTCGGCGACGATGGTGCGCAGCACCCGCCAGCCGTCCCCGAACGCGTTGAGGTTGCTGACCCCGTGGATCCGGGCCGCTTCCACGCTGGCGACCTCGGTGATGCGCAGGCCGTGGCTCGCGACCCGGACGTTGATCAGAGTCTCGATCTCGAACCCGTCGCCCCACAGCCGATCGCCGTTCGGCGGGCGGGGCAGGTCGATGTCAGGCAGGTCCATGACCTTCAACGCCTCGCGCCAGAACGCGTTGTATCCGTAGCACAGGTCGGTGAACCGGGTGCCGAACAGCAGGTTTACCGCACCGTTGAGGAAGTAGTTGCCCAGCTTGCGCAGGCGGGTGATGTCGTGGCTGCCGCCGCCCGGCCGGAACCGTGAGCCCTTGGCGTAGTCGGCACCCTGCAACAGCGCGTCGACGAAGCGGGGAATCTCCGCGGGGTCGGTCGAGCCATCGGCATCGATCATGGCGACGATGTCGCCGGTACTGACGGCGAAGCCACAGGCCAACGCGTTTCCCTTGCCGGTACGCGTCTGGTGCACCACGATCACCGACGGCAGCATCTGGCGGGCCTTGGCGACGGTCCCGTCCACCGACCCACCGTCGACGAGGATCACCTCGGCGATGTCGTCGGGGATCCGGCTCAGCACGTGCGGCAGATTGCGCTCTTCGTTCAGCGCCGGAACGATGACGCTGACCCGCAGGCGGTCGCTGTGGGAAGTCTCACTCGGTTCCCCGCCGCGCTTCACCTGTGGCCTCCCCACCTGAGCCTCATCCCCCGTGTTCATGCGTTGCGACTCCGATCCGACCGCTGCACCCTCCAGCTCCACGCGCCGAGCGCCCGCCCACGACGCTCCGGAACCGCGACCCCGATGCGCCCGCTCCTGAACCCACACGATGGATAGCGCTCGGCGGTCGGCGGACGTGACAGATTGGCTGAGGGAACGATCAACCTATATCTCCAAGTGCTTGGGCGCCGACGACTGCACCGCCCCCCGGCAAGCATGCGACGCGGCGCCAGGATAACGGCTTTGGCTCGGCCCCACGATAGGCGAGAGGTGAGACGCCCTCCGACTGGACCACGTTCCGCGACGGGTGGACAACCACCGATGGACCGGGTCGGCGACGCGACGAACCGTCCGACCGACCCCACCGCCTCCGACCGGTCCGGTTCGGTTCGTCCGGGCCGCGCGACGTCCGAGACCGGTCTCGGACCGCCGGGGCGTGTCGGAACACACCAGCGACCACCGTCGATGAATCGGCCGCCGAGAAAGACCCCTCGGCGGCCACAACTACCAGGCAAAACTACGGATGGTAAAATCACGTCGACGGTTTGTACATGCACCTGGAACGGCCGAAAGCCTTGCTCTGCCTCTGTGGTCACCCGCGTGACGCGCACTCGCACTTCCGATCCGGTACGGAGTGCGTCACGTGTCCGGCCGGCCTCTGCCCCCGGTTCCGCCCGACCCCCTGGTGGCGTCGGGTGTTCGCGACGGTACGCGGGCGCGTGGGCCGGGTTCAGCGCAAGGAGTTGAGAGCCTCCCGCCCCACCGGCTGACGAGGCACCCACCACTCGGACATCGCCGGTTCCCGCACCGGCGGGGTGGAGTCGACCGGAGCCGCTGTCGTTGATACGACAGGTGCGAACGGGCACCTCGACATCAGCCGTGCCGTCCCGGCCGGGTTCGCCACCGCCGGCCGGGTCGTCCGCCCGTGCTGGGCCAGCTCCCGGGCCGGAGGGTCGAGATAGAAGTTCGGCCGCTGGTCGGCCTCGTCGTAGTAGCGGTGGAACACCGGCGTCGCCGCCCCGGACATCGGCGGCACGATCCACGTCCAGTCCGCGGGCGTACGGCGCCCGGCCCGCCGTTCCCGCTCCACGTGAGCGAGGAACCGCCGCGCCTCGGTGTGATGGTCGGAGATGCGTACCCCGGCGGCCTGGTACGACCACAGCACGGCACGGTTCAACTCCACCAGTGCCCGGTCGCGCCAGAGTGTCGTCTCGGTCGTGGTGTCCAGGCCCAGCCGGGCCGCGATCACCGGCAGCAGGTTGTACCGGTCCGGATCGGCCAGGTTGCGCGCACCGATCTCGGTGCCCATGTACCAGCCGTTGAACGGCGCCAGCGGGTAGTGCACGCCGCCGATCGTCAACCGCATGTTCGAGATCGCCGGTACCGCGTGCCAACGCAGCCCCAACTCGGCGAACCACCGGTACTCCGGGTGCGTCAGCGGCACCTCCAGCACCGCGTCCTCGGGGAGCTCGAAGAGGCGTACCCCGTCGCCGGGCGTCTCGATCGCCAGCGGCAGCACGTCGAACTCGCGACCCTTGCCCCGCCAGCCCAGCCGGGTCATCGCCTCGGTGAAGTCGACGTACCGCGGGTCGCCGACCAACTGGCCGTCGGCCCGACGGTATCCGGCGTAACGGATCAGCTGGTCATTCCAGACTCGCGAATAGGGCCGGCCCGGCCGGGCGGGCGCGAACACCGAGATGACCGGGCGGATCCGGCCGACCCGACGTGCGTCCGCCGGGGGCGTCCAGTCCGGCTCGGCGCGTCTGTCGCCGCGCGACGACCCAGACCAGACGTCGCGCCTCCGCGAGGCCGGCCCGCCGCCGGCGAGGCGAAGGTGGCCGACCAGGTCGTCGAAGATCTCTTCCGCGGTACCGGATGTCCGCCGGTCCAGCACCACGAGGCTGCGCCAGTACAGCCGGCCGATGCACCGGCTCGCGTTGCGCCACGCTGTCTGCGCGCCGAAGGTCAGCTCGGCGGCGCTGTGGACGTAGGTACCGGTGGCGGCGATCTCGGCCCGCACCTCCTCCAGCCTTCGCTCCACCGGACCGGCATCCCGGTTCTCCCGGTGGAACAGCCGGATGAACTGCTCGGCTTCGTCCCAGCTCACCAGGGCGTTCTCGTCCCATGGCTGGTTCGGGGTATCGCGGTAGCCAGGAATCCCGGCCATGTCCCCTCCACGTTCCATCGACGCAGGTTGTCACCGAAAGGTCGCACGGTGTAGTGATCGGGTTCCAGCCCTCCGGCCGCCGAGTCGCACAGGCCGTCCGTCGTCTCGGTGCCTCACCAGCCCGGCCCGGCATCGGCCGGCACCGCCGTCTTACTATCTGGGACGGCAATCGCGACAGGGTGCCCGCTGGCGGCCTGGCCTGGCCAACCCGTAGACTCGCTACACATGAAGGCCGACGCTCTCCGCGGGCACCTCGACGCACTCCTCCTCGCCGTGCTCGACAACGAGCCGCGGCACGGGTACGCGATCATCGAGGCGCTCCAGGAACGCAGCGGCGGCGTGCTCAACCTGCCCACCGGCACCGTCTACCCGGCCCTGCGCCGGCTCGAGCGCGCCGGACTCGTGGAAAGCGCGTGGAGCACCGTCGGCGGCCGGGAGCGGCGCACCTACCAGCTGACCACCGCCGGCCGGCGCACGTTGAGCGCCGAGCGCAGCGCGTGGCAGGAGTTCGCCAGCACGATCGGCGCCGTGCTCACGCCCCGACCGGCCGCCGGCTGACCAGGCGCAACGCGGCCCGCTGGGCCCGGCTGGTGGCCAGGCACCGCCAGGCACAGAACGCGGCATAGTCGAAGGCCAGCCACAACGCCACCCCGCCGGCCAGCAGCGGCCAGCGCATGGCGTTCGGCCACTGAGTGATGCTCCACACGTAGACCACGCCGCCGGCCAGCCCGTGAATGACCAGGAACGTCAGGGCGCCGTACCCGACCGCGTGGGTGAGGCGCACCCCGTCCCGGACGTACCGGCTGCCCCACCCGAAGCCGAGCAGCACGACCGCCGCCACCAGCCCGCCGGCCAGGGACAGGTAGTCGAAGCTGGAGGCGAGCCGCAGGTACTCGCTGGACATGGGGTGCGTGCCCGGCCATGGGCTGTGTCGCCACATGAGCGGGGCGAGCAGGTAGAGCGTGGGCAGCGCGAGCGCGATCAACATGGCGGTGCGCCGGCCCTGCGCCACCGCCAGCTCCGCCTGATAGTCGGGCACGACCTCCTGGTACGAGCCGAACTCGTCGATCGCCCGGCGCTGGGCGTCCCCGGAGCTCAGCCCGGCGTCCAGGTATGCCTCGGCGGCGTCGGTCAGGCTGTCGCGTGCCTCGGCCACCAGGTCATCGCGGACCCGACGGGGACCGCGCAGCGCCGCGGCCAGACCGGCCGCGTAGCCGTCGATGTCAACATCGGACACCATTTCAGCGTCCCACACCACTGCCGATGGCGGAGTCCGGGACCTCCCTGATTCCGGTCCAGGTGGAGTACCATCCGGGCCTCGCGAGCAGGGCGTCGTGCCCGCCGCGCTGGGCGATCCGCCCGTCGACCAGCACCACGATCTCGTCGAACGCCCGCAGGTCCACCAGCCGGTGAGTGACCATGACCACGGTGTGCCCGGCGGTGACGCGCAGCACGTCGGCGAGCACCGCGTCCGCGGCGGCCGGGTCCAGGCCCTCGGTCGGCTCGTCCAGCACCAGTACCGGCGGCGGATCGAGCAGCGCGCGGGCCAGCAGCAGCCGCTGGCGCTGGCCGCCGGACAGCGTGGCCCCGTCCTCGCCGATCAGGTCGTCCAGCCGGCCGGCCCAGTCCGGCAGCCCGGCGTCGGTCAGCGCCCGGCCCAGCGCCGGATCGTCGAACCCGGTCCGGCCGAGCGTGAGATTCTCGCGTACGGAGGCGTGGAACACATACCCGTCGGCCAGTACGCCGCCGGACCGTGGCCAGCCCAATCCGTCCGGTTCCGTCGGCGAGTCGGCCACGCCCGAGCGGGGGGACGTGAGCGTCACGCCGTCCACCAGCAGCCTGCCCGCCGTCGGTCGGAGCTGTCCGACCAGCACACCGAGCAGCGTGGACTTGCCGGCGCCGCTCGGCCCGACCACGGCCACCCGGCGACCGGGCGACAGGTCCAGGTCGATGCCGCTCAGCGCGGGTACCGCGACGCCCGGGTAACGCACCTCGATCCGGCGGGCGGCGATGGCCGGAACCGGCGCGTCGGCCACCCGCCGGCTGCCCACGTCCGCACCGTCCCGATCCGCGCCGCCGCGATCCGCGCCGCCCTCATCCGCGCCGCCCCGATCCGCGCCGCCCCGGGCCGCGCCATCCCGGGCCGCGCCGTCCCGATCCGCGCCGTCTCCGGCGAGCGGCGCCGGAAGCGGAGCCGGCGCCGGATCCGGGGGCGCCGGGGAGTCCGCCGCCAGCAGCGGCCGGATCCGCCGCCAGGCCCCGCGCAGCTCCGCGTACCGCACCGCCGCGCCGGTCAGCGGCAGCACCGCCTCCACTGCCGCCAACGCCAGCAGCGACAGCACCGCGACCATGACCGACGGGCCGCCGCGCACGGTCACCGCGAACACTCCGATCGCCGTCGCCCCGGGGATCAGCGCGCCCACCGCTCCGGTCGCCGCGCCCACCGCGCCCGCGCGGCGTTCCAGCCGGGCCAGTGCGGTCGCCTGGCCGGCCGCTCCGGCCAGCGCCGAGCCGGTGGCGCCGAACACGGCCAGGTCGGCCGCGCCGGCCAGGACGTCGACCGAGGCCGCCAGGTACCGTCCGCGCACCTCGGCGATCCGCGCCGCGGCCCGGTCCGCCAGCCTGAACGCCAGGGCGGGCAGGGCGAGCCCGGCTGTCAAGAGGCCGGCCGCCAGCAGCAGCGCGGCCGGGCCGGAGAAGGCCGCGGTGAACCCGACCGTGACAACCGTCACGACACCAGCGACGGCGGCCGGGATCGCGCAGCGCAGCAGCAGATCCTGCACACTGTCCACATCGGACACCAGGCGGGCCAGCAGGTCCCCCCGCGGCAGCCGGCCGGCGTCCCGGCTGAGCTTCGCGTAGACCCGGGTACGCAGCCGGGCCAGTACCCGCAGAGCCGCGTCGTGGCCGGCCAGCCGTTCGAGGTAGCGCAGCGTTCCCTTGCCGATCGCCAGCGCGCGCACCGCGACGATGGCCACGGTCAGCGCGACGATCGGCGGGCGCTGGGCAGCCCGGCTGATCAGCCAGGTCGCCGTGGCCAGCAGGCCCAGGCCGGACAGGTCGGTGGCGGCGGACAGCAGCGCCGCGAGGACGAGCGTGCGGACTGCGCTCCCGCCGACGATCCGCAGGCCGGCCGCCCGCGTGCCGGACGGCGCGGTACCGGACGATGCGCTCACGCCGCCCCACTCCCCTCGACCCTGATCAGGGTCCGGTCCGCCACCAGCGTGCCGCCACCGTCACCGGCGGTCTCCTCGCGTACCGTGCCGCCGGCCACCCACAGGATCCGGTCGGCCGTCGCGACCAGGGCCGGGCGGTGGGCGACCAGCAGCGCGGTGCGGTCCCGGGCCAGGGTGGCCGCCGCCGCGAGTACCGCCGCCTCGCTGGCCGAGTCGAGCCGGGCGGTCGGCTCGTCGAACAGCAGCAGCGACGCGTCGCCGCGCAGGTACGCCCGGGCCAGCGCCAAGCGCTGGCGCTGCCCGCTGGACAACCCGTACCCGCGCTCGCCGAGCACCGTCGCGTACCCATCGGGGAGCGCGCCGACGAATCCATGCGCCTGGGCGGCCCGGGCGGCGGTCTCGACCGCCTCGACGGACGCGTCCGGCGCACCGAGCCTGATGTTGTCCAGCACCGACGCGGCGAACAGGTGCGGTCGCTGCGGTACCCAGGCCAGCCGCGCCCGCCACGCCGCCAGGTCCACCGTCGACAGGTCGACACCGCCGGCCAGGATCCGGCCGTGCTCCGGCTCGATGAAGCCGAGCAGCAGGGCCAGCACCGTGCTCTTGCCGGCCCCGCTCGGGCCGACCAGCGCGACCCGCTCCCCGGCCGGAACGGTGAAGGACGCCTCGCACAGCACCGGGGAGTCGCCGTACCCGGCGGTCACCCGGTCGAACACCAGCTCCACCGCGCCCGGGTCGGGTACCCGCGCGGTTACCCGGGCCACCCGCGCTTGCCGGCCGGGCTCGGACGACTCCAGTAACGCGAACGCGTCCGTCGCCGCGGCCAGCCCCTCCTGGCTGGCGTGGAACTGCGCGCCGGCCGCCCGCAGCGGCGCGTACGCCTCCGGTGCGAGCAACAGCACCAGCAGCGCCACCGGCAGCGTCACCCTGCCGTCCAGCAGCCGCAGGCCGACCGGCACCGCGACCAGCGCCACCGACACCGTGGCCACCAACTCCAGCACCAGCGCGGACAGGAACGCCACCCGCAGCGTGGCCATGGTCGCGCCGCGGTACTTCTCGGCCATCCCGCGCACGACGTCGATCTGTGCCCGGGCCCGGCCGAACGCGCGCAGCGTCGACATGCCGGACAGCATGTCGAGGAAGTGGCCACCGAGCCGGGACAGCAGCCGCCACTGGCGCTCCGTACGGGTACGGGTGTGCCAGCCGACCAGGATCGCGAAGATCGGGATCAGCGGCAGGGTGAGCGTGATCACCAGTGCCGAGGTGCGGTCGCCGAACGCCAGCCGGGCCAGCACCGCCACCGGTACCGTCACCCCGAGCACCAGCGTCGGCAGGTACCCGATCAGGTAGTTGTCCAGCGCGTCGACCCCGCGCCCGACCAGCGTGGCCAGTTCGCCGGCCCGCTGCCCGGCCAGCCAGCCCGGCCCGCGGTCGCTGACCGCGGCCAGCAGCCGCTCGCGCAGTCCGGCCTTGACGTTCGCCGCGGCGCGCGCGGCCAGCACGCCCTGCGCCGCGTGGTGCGCCGCCCGGAGGGCGATCACGACGGCGGTCGCGACCAGCGCACCCCGGTCGAGCCGACCGCTCACGCCGGCCGCGATCAGCTGTGACAACGCGCTGGCCTGCGCGACGACGAGGATCGCGGCGAGGACACCGGAGCCGGTCACCGCGACGAAGTACGTCCGCAGGCCCGGCAGCCGCATCAGCCGTGGATCAACCGGTCCCACTCCCGCATCACCGCCCGTCCCGGTATGACGACGCATACCCCCGCGACATGTTGCCAGCCTACATGTCGAATTCTGATGTCCATATCCGGCTCCGGGACTCGGATCTCCACCCACCGGCCACGACAACTGAACACCCACAGCCGCCTCGCCGGCCACGACAACTGAATCCGCACCCGCCTCGCCGGCCGCGGCAACTGAACGCCCGCACCGTCAAGAAACCGTCAAGATTGACCGGCTCGGCGTCAAAGACCCGTCAGGACCGACCGGTCCGGCGGCTTCCGCCCGTTTCGCTGTTCGCGTGTTCGATGTGGCCAAACGGTTCCTGGTCGGCCGCCCGCTCGGCAGCGACCGGCTCGGCGAGACCCTGCTGCCCAAGCGGTTGGCGCTGCCCGTGTTCTGCTCCGACCCGCTGTCCAGCGTGGCGTACGCCACTCAGGAGATCCTGCTCGTCCTCAGCCTCGGCGGTCTGGCGCTGCTGTGGCTGTCCTGGTGGGTCGCCGCCGCCGTGGTGGTGCTGCTCGTCCTGGTCGTCGCGTCGTACCGGCAGACCTGCTACGCGTACCCGACGGGCGGCGGGGCGTACGCCGTCTCCCGGGCCAACCTGGGCGCCAACGCCGCCCTGGTCGCCGCGAGCGCGCTGCTGGTCGACTATGTGCTCACCGTGGCGGTCAGCGTGGCCGCCGGAGTGGACAACATCGTCTCCGCGTTCCCCTCGCTGGCGCCGTACCAGGTCGGCATCAACGTCGCGCTGATCGCCCTGCTCGCCCTGGTCAACCTGCGCGGGGTCAAGGAGTCCGGTACCGCGTTCGCGGTGCCCACCTACGGGTTCGTGATCATCGTGCTGAGCATGCTCGCGGTCGGCGCCGCCAAGCTGCTGACCGGCGGTCACCTCGTCGCGTCCAGCGCGCGCTACCAGGTGACCCCGAGCGTGACCCACGCCGGCGGGTTGATCCTGCTGATGCTCGGCCTGCGCGCGTTCGCCTCCGGCTGTACCGCGCTGACCGGCGTGGAGGCGGTGAGCAACGGGGTACCGAACTTCCGCAAGCCGAAGAGCAAGAACGCGGCCGGCACGCTGACCATCATGGGCACCCTGGCGATCATCATGTTCGCCGGGATCACCGCGTTGGCCATCGTCGCCCACGTACACCTCACCAGCGACAACGCCGAGCTGGTCGGCTTTCCCGCGAACGGCGAACAGAAGACGGTCATCGCCCAGCTCGGCGCCGCCGTGTTCGGGGCCAGCTCGATCGGGTTCTACCTGCTCCAGGTGTTCACCGCGGCGATCCTGGTGCTCGCCGCGAACACCGCGTTCAACGGGTTCCCGATCCTCGCCTCGATCCTCGGCCAGGACGGGTACCTGCCCCGGCAGTTCGCCCGGCGCGGCGACCGGCTGGTCTTCTCCAACGGCATCGTCCTGCTGGCCCTGCTCGCGGCCGGACTGATCTGGGCGTTCGACGCCAGCACCACGCGACTCATCCAGCTGTACATCATCGGCGTGTTTGTCTCGTTCACCCTGTCCCAGCTCGGGATGGTGCGGCACTGGAACCGGCGGCTGTCGACCGAGCGGGACAGGTCCGCCCGCCGCCGCGTCCACCGGTCCCGGGCGATCAACCTGCTCGGGGCGCTGACCACCGCGCTGGTACTGGTGATCGTTCTGATCACCAAGATCACGCACGGGGCGTGGCTGGTGGTGATCGCGATGCCGACCCTGTTCCTGCTGATGAAGGCCGTCCAGCGGCACTACACCCGGATCGCCGACGAACTGGCGCCCGAACCGGCCGGAATGGTGCTGCCGGCCCGGATCCACGCCGTCGTCCTCGTCTCCCGGCTGCACAAGCCGGCGCTGCGCGCCCTGGCCTACGCCCGGGCCACCCACCCGGACTCGCTGACCGCGCTGACCGTCGCCACCAACGAGGAGGAGGTACGCGACCTTCAGACGCAGTGGGCCGACCGGGGGGTACCCGTACCGCTGACCGTCCTGGAGTCGAAGTACCGGGACATCACCGGCCCGGTACTGGATTTCATCGCCGCGCGCCGGGGCGTGGGGCCCCGCGACCTGGTCGTCGTGTATCTGCCCGAATACGTGGTCGGCCACTGGTGGGAGCACCTGCTGCACAACCAGAGCGCCCTGCGCCTCAAGGCCCGGCTGCTGTTCCAGCCCGGGGTGATGGTCACCAGCGTGCCCTGGCAGCTGCGCTCCACCGAATCATCGGACGATCACGACCAATCCGGCTCGGCGCGTCTCGCGCCGCGCCGCGACCAAGATCAGTCGCCGAAGCCGGGCGGGGTCACAGAGCCGCGCCAGCCGGTGGAGGCCGGCGTCGCCGTATAACTGAGGCGTGATTGCGCAGTCCCGCCCCCTCCGGTCACCGGCCCGCACCTGGCTGGGCCTCGGGCTGGGCGTGGCCGGGCTCGCCAGCCTCACCGCCACGCTGGCGCACGGCAACCTGACCAACACCGCCCTGCTCTACCTGGTGCCGGTGGTGCTCGTGGCCGCCGTCGGCGGGGTGTGGCTGGGCCTGGCCACGGCGATCGCGTCCGATCTGCTGCTCAACTGGTACTTCGTGCCGCCGTACCACACTCTGTCCGTTGATCGGCGGGACAACCTGGTCGCTCTGCTGGTCTACGTCCTCGTGGCGGTGGCCGTGAGCCTGGCGGTCGACCTGGCCGCCCGGCAGCGGGCCGCCGCCGCCCGCAGCGGGATCGAGGCCCAGTTGCTCGCCCGGATCGCGTCCGCTCCCGTGGTCGACCAGTCCCTGCGCCAACTGCTCGGGCACGTGCAGACCGCCTTCAACATGCGGGGCGTGGCGCTGGTCGAGGGCGACACCGTGGTGGCCAGCGTGGGAGCCGTCGGCGGCAGCGCCACACCCGCGCTGGAGGTCGAGGCAGCCCCCGGCCTGCACCTGATCGCGGTCGGCCCGACCCTGTTCGCCGAGGACCGGCGGCTGCTCGGCCGGCTGGCCGCCGCCGCGGCCCGGACCCTGGAGGCGCAGCGGTTGGCCGAGCAGGCCGGTCGCGCCGCCCAACTGGCCGAGGTGGACAAGCTGCGCACCGCGATCCTGGCGGCGGTCGGTCACGACCTGCGTACCCCGCTGGCCAGCATCAAGGCCGCCGCGTCCAGCCTGCGCGCCGGCGACGTGTCGTTCTCCGCGCAGGACCGCGACGAGTTGCTGGAGACCGTCGAGGAGTCGGCCGACCGGCTCGACGACCTGGTGGAGAACCTGCTGGCGATGAGCCGGCTCCAGGCCGGGGTACTGTCGGTGCAGTCCCGGCCGGTGGCGCTGGACGAGGTGGTGGCCCGCGCGCTGCTGCACACGCCGCCCGGCGCCGCGCTGGATGTGGCGATCGGCGACGACCTTCCCCTGGTGTCGGCCGATCCCGGGCTGCTGGAAAGAGTGGTGGCAAACCTGGTGAGCAACTCGGTCACCGCCTCGTCCGGGGCGGCGGTCACCCTGCGCGCGACCACCACATCGTCCACTGTGGACTTCGCGGTGGTGGACCACGGTCCGGGCGTACCCGCGGCCGACCGGGACCGCATCTTCGCACCGTTCCAGCGGTTGGACGATCGCCGGGCGGACGGAGGGCTGGGCCTGGGGCTGGCCATCGCGCGTGGGTTCACCGAGGCGATGGGCGGATCGCTGCATCCGACCCAGACTCCCGGCGGCGGACTGACCATGACCGTGACGCTGCCCCGGGCGGCACCGGAATCCGCGGGCCGGTCCGGCGCGGACGAGCCTTCGCGTCCACAGTGGACTGACGAGTGAGCCGGATCCTGGTCGTCGACGACGACCGCCAGCTGCTGCGCGCGCTGCGCATCAACCTCATCGCCCGGGGATACGACGTCGTACTCGCGCCGGACGGCGCGACCGCGCTGGCCGCCGCGAGCCGGCAGCCGCCCGACCTGGTGGTGGTCGACCTCGGTCTGCCCGACATGGACGGCGTCGAGGTGGTCCAGGGCATCCGGGGCTGGTCGACCGCGCCGGTGATCGTGTTGTCCGCCCGCCACCTGGAGCAGTCGAAGGTACGGGCGCTGGACGCCGGAGCCGACGACTACGTCACCAAGCCGTTCGGGATGGACGAGTTGCTGGCCCGGGTACGGGCGGCGCTCCGCCGCGCAGCGCCAGCCGTCCAGGAGCCGGTGGTGGAGACCGAGACGTTCACCATCGACCTGGGCGCCCGCCGGGTCGTGCGGGACGGTGCCGACGTCCGGCTCACCCCGACCGAATGGCATCTGCTGGAGGTACTGGTCCGCAACTCCGGCCGGCTGGTCTCCCAGCGGCAACTGCTCCAGGAGGTCTGGGGCCCAAGGTACGAGTCGGAGACCAACTACCTGCGGGTGTACGTGGCGCAGCTGCGCGCGAAGCTGGAGCCGGACCCGTCCCGCCCCCGGTACCTGCACACCGAGCCCGGCATGGGCTACCGGTTCACTTCGTGAGTGGAGGGAACCACCGGCTGGGTGGTCGGGGGCACCGGGTCGGTCGCGTCCGGGCGCAGGTCGGCGGTCAGGGTCAGCATCGAGCCGTCGACCACCTGACGCACCGGGCGACCCAGCCGGGCCATGATGCGTACCAGAGCCAGGCTGTCCGGCTGCGAGGCGTAGGCGTGCAGCGCCTCCACCCCGCCGTCGGCCGCCAGCCGCGCCATCCGGCGCAGTAGCGCACTGCCCACCCCCCGGCGCCGGTACGCCTCGACGACCAGCAGGTCGACCTGCGCCTCGGTACCGTCGCGGTGCATGCGGGCCACAGCCACCGCCTGACCGGCCGCCACCGCCTGCCCCGCCGGCTCTGCCTGCCCCGCCTTCCCGGCCTGCCCCGCCGGTTCCGCCTCGGCGATCAGGGTGAGATTGATCGGCGCGTCTGGCGCCGCGCCACGACCCAGATGCCGGGTCACGCCGGCCCACGCCCGCCGGCGGGCGTACAGCGCGGCCACCGCCTCGGCGTCCTCCGGCCCGGCGAGCCGGACGGTCAGCTCGTCCCCGTCCGGCAGCAGCAGGTGCCACCGGCGCCCGGCCTGCTCCAGTACGGCGGCGGCGAGATCCACGAGCGCGTGCGCCCGGGCGAACTCGGCCGGCGTGAACGGCGGCTCGTCGCGCCGGACCAGCAGCGTCCCGCCGGCCGGGTCGGGCAGCCGCATGGCGTCCTCCGCGAAGTCCCGACCGGCCGGGCAGTCCCGGGGGCTCCACGACACCGTGCCGCCGTTCATCAGCCCGGCCAGCGCCGGGCCCAGCTCCTCCGGGTCCCGTACCAAGCGGGCCGCCACACCCAACAGCTGCGTCTGCGTGTCGACCAGCCCGCGGACGTCGGTGCGGCCGACCCACGCGTCCCGGCCCCGGCCCTTCGCGATGGCGGCGAGCAGGTCCGCCTCGCTCAGGTTGTCCGGCGCGTCGACCAGGAAATCGTCCACCGCGCCGGCTTCGGTCGCGTGCACCTGCACCGACAGGATGTTCACCGAGCGCAGCGCGAGGCTGGCCGTCAGCACCGACAGGTACCCCGGCCGGTCGTCCACCGTCGCCCGTACCCGCCAGAACGCCATGTCGACTCCCTATTCACTCTTGATCAGCGGTCGAACATCGAGGCGAGGCCCGACCCGGACGGGTTGACCGGCCAGTCGATGGGCCGGTGTCCCCGGCCGCTGCCCGCCGACGCCCCGACCAGGCCGTCCAACCGGTCGCCGAGCACCAGCCCGCAGGCCCGGACCAGCTGCGCCAGCCGATCGACCTCGGTCGTGTGGAACGCGGGTACCGGCAAGTCGGCCTCTCCGCCGCTCCGGGCGACGAGCAGCACCACGCCGCCCCGGCCGAACGGCGCGGCGGCGAACAGCATCCCGTCGGCTCCGCCGAAGGCGCGCGGTCGCAGCGGGGCGACATCCGGCATCGTCAACGGGTCCGGTGCCTGCCAGCTCGCGTACGCCACCGCTGCCCGGCCCGGCGTCGTGCCGCCGTTCTCCGCGGCGCTCGCCCAGTCCGCCGGTACCACCAGAGCCGCCGCCCAGTCCGCGGACAGCAGGCCCGGTACGGCATCGACCAGGGTGGCGATCCCGCCATCCGCGCTCGCCGCGACCTGGCCGACCAGCTCGGCGTCGGCGCCACCGATCGCCGGGGCCCCGCCGGTCGAGCGCCAGATTCCCTCGACGGCGACCCCGGGGATGGCCCCGAGCCCGGCGAGGATCCGGTCCACCGGGGCGGCGGCTGGCCAGATCACCGTGAAGTCGTCGACGGCCCTGCCGCCGACGCGCTCCAGCACGATCATCTGAACGATGTCGGCCCCGGTCACCCCGAGGGTGCGGGCGACCTGACCGAGAGAGCCCGGCCGGTCTGGTAGCCGTACCCGCAGCCGCAACAACATGGAGGACCCCCTCGCCGACCGTCTGTCCCAGTCAGCGTGCCGCCTCAACGTTTCCGGACTATTGCGGCACTGTGTCCCCCGCAGAAAGCCGGTCAATCCCCGCTCTGATCAGCGAGTTTGACCGGCTGGTCCGCTCAGGTGTCGGGGGAAGGGGAGACTCCCTCGGGTCAGGCCGAGGCCCGGCGCACCAGGTGGGTGTCCAGCATCACCGAGCGGCCCTCGTCCGCTTCGCCGCGGATCCGGTCCAGCAGCAGCCGGGCCATCTCCCGGCCCATCTCCTCCACCGGCTGGTACACGGTGGTCAGCGGCGGGTCCGTCTGGCGGGCCAGTGCCGAGTCCTCGAACCCGACCACCGCGACGTCCGACGGGATGCGCCGGCCGCGGTCCTTGAGCACCCGCATCGCACCGAACGCCATCAGGTCCGACGCGGCGAACAGCCCGTCGATGCCGGGCCGGGCGGACAGCAGCTCACGCATCGCCCGCGCGCCGCTCTCCTCGCTGAAGTCGCCGTACCCGATCAGCGCCTCATCCAGCTTGAGCCCGGCCTCCACGATCTCCTGCCGGTACCCAGCGAGCCGGTGGACACCCACGGCCATGTCCTGCGGCCCGGCGATCACCGCGATCTGCCTGCGACCCGACGCGGCGAGATGCGCCACGGCCAGCCGGGCGCCGCCGGCGTTGTCCACGTCCACGAAGTTGACCGGCTGGTCGTCGGGTACCAGCATGCCGGCCGGCCGGCCGCCGAGAACCGCGGGCAGGCCCCGCTCGCGCAGCCGGCCGGGCAGCGGATCGTCATCGTGCAGGGACAGCAGCAGCACGCCGTCCACGTGCTGGCGGGTCAGGTGCTGGTTGACCCGGTCGCGCTCCTCCGGTGACTGGGCCATGGCCAGCCACAGCTGGAGCGGAGTCTCCAGAAGCACGCTGCTGATGCCTCGGATGATTCCGGCGAAGAACGGCTCCCCGAACACCCTGGCCTCGGATTCGGACACCACGAGCGCCACGGAGTCGTTGCGTTGAGTCACCAGCGCTCGCGCCGCCCGGTTCGGGACATAGCCCAACTCCTCGATCGCTCGCTGGACAGCGGCCTTGGCTTCGGGGCTCACCTGGGGTGATCCGTTGACGACCCGAGACACGGTGCCACGTCCGACACCCGCCCGAGCGGCCACCTCGTCCAGCGTGGGTCGCCCGGCGGACCGGGTTCGCTGGGTCGTCATGTCAGTTCTCCTCGCCGGTTCGCGGTTGATCGCCTCCCTATTGTGCAGTCAGCCCATTGCGCCTGGTCACTTCCGCATACCAAGCGCCGCTGGCCTTGAAGACCCGGCGCTGCGAAGGGTAGTCGACGTAGATCATGCCAAAGCGCTTCTCGTACCCCCACGCCCATTCGAAGTTGTCCATGAGCGACCAGGCGAAGTATCCGCGCAACGGCACCCCCTCGGTGATCGCCTGGTGGCACGCGCGCAGGTGTTCGTCGAAGAATTTCACCCGGTCGGCGTCGTCGACCCAACCATTGGCGTCCGGTACGTCGTCGAAGGCGGCGCCGTTTTCGGTGACGTACAGCGGCAGCTCCGGGTACTCCTGGTGGACCCGGCGCAGCACCTCGGTCAGCCCGGGCGCGTCGATCTCCCAGTTCATCGCCGTCAACGGCACGTCCCGGCTGACGAACCGGACATTCTCCGCGCCCGGCCACGAAGTGCCACCCTTGGGGTCGCCCACCGGCGTACCCGGCTCCGGGGCGGCCACCACGTACCGGCTGTAGTAGTTGATCCCGAGCTGGTCCAACGGCGTGCTGATCACGTCCAGGTCGCCGTCGCGGACGTGCCCGAAGTCGGACAGCTCGCGCAGGTCCTCCATGAGGTCCGCCGGGTAGCGGCCGAGCAGCAGCGGGTCGAGGAAGATCCGGTGAGCCAGCCCGTCGATCCGGCGTGCCGCGTCGAGATCCTCCGGGCACTCGCTGGCCGGCGACATCGCGTACAGGTTGAGAGTGATGCCCGCGTCCAGCGGGCTGCCCGACTGCCGCATGGCCTGGACCGCGAGGCCGTGGCCGAGCATGAGGTGGTGCGCCGCCGGGATGGTCAGCTCCCGGTCACGCCGCCCGGGCGCGTGGTCCCCCGAGCCGTACCCGAGAAACGCCGAGCACCACGGCTCGTTCATCGTCGTCCAGTGCGTGACCCGGTCGCCCAGCGCCTCGTGCAGGCGGCCGGCGTAGTCAGCGAACCGGTGCGCGGTGTCCCGGTTGGGCCAGCCTCCGGCGTCCTCCAACTCCTGCGGCAGGTCCCAGTGGTACAGCGTCAGCCAGGGCACCACGCCACGCTGGTTCAGCTCGTCCAGCAGCCGCTTGTAGAAGTCCACACCGGGCTGGTTCAGCGGGCCCGACCCGCCGGGCTGGACACGCGACCAGGACACCGAGAACCGGTACGCGCGTAGGCCCATGCGCTCGATCAGGTCCACGTCCTCCCGGTACCGGTGGTAGTGGTCGCAGGCGACGTCGCCGTTGTCGCCCCCGGCCACCCGACCCGGCGTGTGACTGAAGGTGTCCCAGATCGAGGCGGTCCGGCCGTCCTCGGCCGCCGCGCCTTCGATCTGGTACGCGGCGGTGGCCCCTCCCCAGAGGAAGTCTGCCGGGAACGTCGCGGCGTCCCGGGCCAGCAGGACCGCTTCGGGCGCGAGATTGTAGGTAGTCACGCTTTGAGAGCACCTTCCATGATGCCGCCGATGATCTGACGGCCGAGCAGAATGAAGACGATCAGCAGCGGCACGGTCGCCACCGCTGTACCGGCGAAGACCTGCGCGTAGTCCTGGTAATACCCGTTGCCCAGGTTGCGCAGGGAGAGCAGAACGGTCGGGTTCTCCGGGTCCTGCAGGGCGACCAGGGGCCAGAGAAAGTCATTCCAGGTCTGCATGAACGTGAAGATCCCCAGAACCGCGGCGGCCGGACGCAGCGCGGGCAGGACGACGTGCCAGTAGATCCCCCAGGTGTTGCTGCCGTCGATGCGTGCCGCCTCGATCAGCTCGTCGGGGACCGCCTGGCTGGCGTACTGCCGCATGAGGAACACGCCGAAGCCGTTGACCAGAGCCGGCACGATCACCGCCGCCAGGTGGTTCTCCCAGCCCAGCTTGACCATCATCAGGAACAGCGGGATCAGACCGATCTGGACCGGGATCATCATGCTGCCGAGGATCACCAGGAGAAGCGCGTTCTTGCCACGGAAGTGCAGCTTGGCGAACGCGAAGCCGGCCAGCGAGGAGAAGAACACCACCGACACGGTCACGCTGCTCGAGATGATGATCGAGTTGAGCAGGCCCTTGGCCACGTTCGCGTCGACGTTGGAGAAGACCGCCTGCAGGTTGTGCGTCAGCCGGCCGCCGGGAACCAGCGACGGCGGCATCTTGAAGATCGCGTCGTTGGACTCCGTCGCCCCGACGATCATGACGTACAGCGGGAACACCGACAGGAGCAGGGCCGCGACCAGCGTGATGTACGTCAGCGGGCTGGTGCGCCACAGCCGGCCGGACGCCGATCGGAGCCGGGCGGGCCGGCGCTCGCGCTGCTCGTGCCGGTCCTGCCGGGCGTGCGCGGGTGGGTAGGTCGTCGCCATCACATCTCCTTCACTTGTCCGAGTTGATCCGGCGGATGACCAGGAAATTGAGCAGTGAGGTGACGAGGATCATCAGGAACAGCACCCACGCGATGGCGCCGGCGTAGCCCAGCCGGGAGCGCTCGAACATCTCCTGGAGCAGGTACATCGTCACGGTCTGGAACTGGTGCAGCGAGCCGCCTTGCAGGTAGTGCGAGCCGCTGCCGAACAGGGCCGGTTCACCGAACAGCTGCAGGCCGCCGATGGTCGACATGATCACCGTGAAGATGATCGTGGGACGCAGCATCGGCAGCGTGATCCGCCAGAACTGGGTGGACGGCCGGGCACCGTCGAGCGCGGCCGACTCGTAGATGTCCTTGGGGATCGTCTGCATCGCGGCCAGGTAGATCAGCGCGTTGTACCCGGTCCACCGCCAGTTCACCATCGTGGCGACGGCGATCCAGGAACTCCACTTCGTCGACTTCCAGTCGATGTGGTGCACACCGATGCCCTGCAGCAGGTAGTTGATGAAGCCGAAGTCCTTGCTGAACAGCTGGCTGAACACCAGGCCGATGACGGCGGTGGAGGTGACGATCGGGACGACCATGCCGATCCGGAAGAACACCCGTCCGCGAATGGCCCGGTTGAGCAGGTTCGCCAGGAACAGCGCCAGGAGCAGCTGGGGCACCGTGGAGATGACGAAGATGCCGAAGGTGTTGCCGACCGCGGTCCAGAACTGGCTGTCGTGCCAGAGTTCGCGGAAGTTCGCCAGGCCGGCCGGCGTGGAGTCCGGCGCGCCGAGCGTCCAGTTCCGGGTGGACACGTAGGCCGTGTAGATCAGCGGGTAGAGCATGAAGGCGGCGAAGATGATGAAGAACGGGGCGACGTACAGATACGGCGAACCCTTGATGTCCAGCCAGGTCAGCCGGTGCCGCACGGATCGTTGGGGTCGGGGTGGGGGTGCCTGTCTGGCCGCGCCGGTGGGGCCGTGCGCGGGCGTCGCGTCGAGGTGCAGGCTCATCTGATTCTCCTGGTCGAGGGCCGCCGGGCGGGCGGGGCACTCCCGCGCCACCGCCCTCGGCCGGCCTGGGTCGTGCGGCCGCCGGCGGTGCCAAGGGGCAACCGGCAGCCGGGTGATGCGGTGGCCGAGCCCCTGGTTGCTGGCCCGTCCGCCGTCATCACCCGGAACCGATCCCGTTGCCGGTCGACCGCGGCCCGCTCTACTTGGCCGCCGCCGCGCCCGTGGAGAGCGCGAGTTGCCAGGCTTGGGCCGGCGTCTTCTGGCCCTGTTCGACCGCCTGCAGGGTGGCCTCCACCGCGGTACGCACGTCGTTGTTCTTCGGCCCGAGGTAGACCGGCTTCAGCGACAGCGCGCCCGCCCCGAAGATCTGTCCGACCGGCGCGTTGTTGAAGTACGGGTCCTTCAACGCCTGGAAGTCGGGGTTGTCGTAGACCTTCGGCGAGGACGGCAGGTTGTTCGCCTTCTGGAACACGGCCAGCTGACTGTCGGGGCTGGTCAGGAACTTCACCAGATCCGCGGCCTCGGCCGGGTGCTTGCTCTGCTTGGTGACGGCGAGGAACGAGCCGCCCCAGTTGCCGCCGTCGCCGGGTGCCTTGGCCACATCCCACTTGCCGGACAGCCCGTCACCGGCGCTCTGCTTGATGTTCGTGAGCATCCACGCGGGGCAGGCGATGGTGGCGAACTTGGAGTTCTTGAAGCCGGCCGTCCACTCGTCGGAGAAGGAGATCTCGCCGGCCGACAGGCCCTCGCCGATCGCCTTCGTGGTCAGGTCGTAGGCCGCCTTGATGTCCGGGTTCGAGTCCAGCACGAGCTTGTTGGACTTGTCGTAGTAGGTGTAGCCGGTGTTGGCGCCGGCGACCTGCATCAGGATGTTGTTGTACAGGTTGGTCGCCGCGTCCACCCACTTGGCCGTCTTGCCGGCCGGCGAAGCCGCGAACTTCTGCCCCTGAGCGAGGTAGGCGTCCCAGGTCGGCCACAGGTTGCCCACCGCGGTGCGGTCGGTCGGCAGGTTCGCCGCCTTGAACATGTCGGTGCGGTAGCAGATCGCCATCGACCCGGCGTCGGTGCCCAGGCCGAGCAGCTTGCCGTCGGCGGTGCTGCCCTCCTGGAACTTCCACGGCAGGAAGTTGTCCTTGAGCGCGGCGCCGCCATATTGGTTCAGGTCGACGAAGTCCTGCGCGAGGCCCTTGTATTTGGTGACGGTGCCCTCTTCGAGCGCCACGATGTCACCGGCACCGGCACCCGCGGCGAGCGTCTGGTCGAGCTTGGTGTTCTCGTCCGTGAGGCCCTGGCCGTTGCCGAGTTCCTTGATCTTGATATTCGGGTGCTCCTGCATGTACTTGTCGTACAGACCCGCTTTGCCGTAGCCGAAGTCTCCGAACACGGTGACCGACAGCGTGATCTTCCCTCCAGAGGAAGAATCGTCGCTCTTGCCGCAGCCTGCCGCCGCGACGAGCGCCGCAGCGGCGACCACAGCGACCGCCGCGAAACCACGGCGGCGCGAGATGACGCCCATCCTTATGACCCCTCTCAGGTCGCGATGTGTGGCGAAGGTGCCGGCCGGGGCCGGCCTTCTCGTTGGGGTGTGCCCGGGACGCCATCACTGGCCGTACCGGGACGCCACACCGTGAGTGGAGCCTGTGGCTTGCGCCACAGGGCTCGGGAGCGCTCCCATGAGACTGCCGCCGAGTTTCGAGACTGTCAAGACCGCCTTGGGAGCGTTCCCATTTCGTTACGGGTTGGGGTCAGCGCGCGATCACGCTCCAGCAAGGAAAAACTCGCGGGCCGCGAACATGCCGCACCGATAAATCCGGTGCGGCCGTCGCCCGATCACGCTTTATCGAGATCCGATCGGATCCGGCGAGCGCCGAAAGCCGGCCGGAGGCAATCAGCCACCCAGTTCGGCGATGGAAACCTCGCGCATCTCCACCTTGCGCACCTTTCCGGTCACGGTCATCGGGAAGCTGTCCACCACCCGCACGTACCGCGGAATCTTGTAGTGCGCGAGCTTGCCGGCACAGAAGGCGCGCAGCTCTTCGGCGCCGAACTCGGCGACCCCCTCGCGCAGTTTCACCCAGGCCACCAGCTCCTCGCCGTACTTGGCGTCGGGGACGCCGATCACCTGCGCGTCGACGATGTCCGGGTGGGTGTAGAGGAACTCCTCGATCTCGCGCGGGTAGATGTTCTCGCCGCCCCGGATCACCATGTCCTTGATGCGCCCGACGATCGACAGGTACCCGTCCGGGTCCATCACCGCCAGGTCACCGGTGTGCATCCACCGCGCCGTGTCGATGGACTCCGCGGTCATGTCGGGCATGTTCCAGTACCCGAGCATCACGCTGTACCCGCGGGTGCACAGCTCACCGGCCTGCCCCCGGGGTACCGGCGCGCCGGTGGCCGGGTCGACGACTTTCACCTCGACGTGCGGGTGCGCCGCGCCCACCGTGGCCACCCGGCGCTCCAGGTCGTCGTCGCGCCCGGTCTGGCAGGACACCGGAGAGGTCTCGGTCATCCCGTAGCAGATGGTCACCTCGGCCATGCCCAGCTCGCTGATCACCCGCTTCATCACCTCGACCGGGCACGGCGAGCCGGCCATCACGCCGGTGCGCAGGCTGGACAGGTCGTGCTCGGGCAGCGACGGGTCGGCCAGCTCGGCGATGAACATGGTGGGTACGCCGTACAGCACGGTGCACCGTTCGGCCGCGACGGCACGCAGGGTGGCGGCAGGCTCGAACGCCGGGCCCGGGATCACGACGCAGGCGCCGTGGCTGGTCGCGCCGAGGTTGCCCATGACCATGCCGAAGCAGTGGTAGAACGGCACGGGTACGCAGATCCGGTCCGCCTCGGAGATGCCCTGGCCCTCGGCGACGAAGAACCCGTTGTTGAGGATGTTGTGGTGGGACAGCGTGGCGCCCTTGGGGAAGCCGGTGGTACCCGAGGTGTACTGGATGTTGATCGCGTCGTCGAAGGTGAGCATGGCCTCCCGGGCGGCCAGCTCGGCAGGGTCGACGGCGGCGGCCCGGTCGAGCAGGTCTGACCAGCCGGCGGTACCGAGGTAGACGACCTCACGCAGCGCCGGGCAGGCGGGGCGCACCTCGTTCACCATCGCCCGGTAGTCCGACGTCTTGAACGCCTCGGCCGCGACGAGCGTACGGATGCCGGCCTGTTGCAGCACGTAGGACAGCTCGTGACTGCGGTACGCCGGGTTGATGTTCACCAGGATCGCGCCGATCCGGGCCGTGGCGTACTGGACGAGCACCCACTCCGGAACGTTCGGCGCCCAGATGCCGACCCGCTCACCCCGGTCCACCCCGAGGGCGAGCAGGCCGAGCGCGACCCGCCGCACGTCGGCGGCGAATTCGCGATAGGTCCACCGGCGGCCGCTGGGCACGTCGACCAGCGCCTCCCGGTCCGGGAAGCGGGCGACGGCGGCCGCGAGGTTGGCACCGATCGTGTCGCCGAGCAGGGGAATCGCGGACGGACCGTTGGCGTAGGACAGGGCGGACATGGCGCACCTCCGAGCCGGGACCCCCGCGTTGCCTTGATTCTGCTCATGGACAGACCGGTGGCGGAAGAGGCGGACCGGCCGGCCCTCGCCGACTGTCCACAGTGGTCGGATCGATCGACGTTGTGATCACTGCACTCGTCGCCGTATACTCGCGGACGAGTATACGGCGACGAGGAGCTACCGATGGCGAAGCGGCGCAAGGTGGGCAATCTGCTCGCGCTCGCCCTGCTCGCGCTACTCGCGCCGGGCAACCCGATGCACCCGTACCAGATGGCGAACCTGCTCCGCCGCACCGGCAAGGAGCAGGACATCGACATCAAGTGGGGCTCGCTCTACACGGTCGTGGCCAACCTGGAGAAGCACGGGTTCATCGAGGCCACCGGCAGCGACCGGGAAGGACGGCGTCCGGAGCGCACCAGCTACGCCATCACCGCCGACGGCCGGGCCGAACTGACCGACTGGCTGCGCGAGTTGGTCGCCGTGCCCGAACCGGAGCAGCGGAAGCTGTCCGCGGCGCTGTCCGTCCTGGGCGTGCTCAGCCCCGACGAGGTGACCACGCTGCTGGCCGAACGGCTGCGCGCGCTCGACGGCGACATCGCCGCCAGGCGCGCCGTGCTCGAGCAGAGCGGTCCGGTGCCCCGGGTGTTCCTCATCGAGGCCGAATACGCGCTGGCTATGCGGGAGGCCGAAACGGCCTGGGTCCGCTCGCTGCTGACCGAAATCACCGAGGGCACGCTGTCCGGCGTCGCCGAGTGGCGCGACTACCACGAGACCGGAGAGCAGCCGGCCGAGTGGGCGCGACTGCTGGCAGAGGAGGAGACACCGAGAGATTGACCGCCGATCGACCCCGGTTGCGGTGCGGCAACACCGCGACCGGGGTCGGGCCCCGCACCGATCCCGTGGAACGGAACCCGGCGTACGAGATGTAGCGATCACCAGAATAGCCGGGCTCTCCTGCCCACGGGCCGCCGTCACGACCCGTACACAGGCGAGGAGACATCAGAAATGGCAAGCACCGAGACCAAACGGTTCAAGCTGGTTCCCGAGATGGAGGGCGTGACCGCGCGCTGGTACGCCCGGCAGCGCGGTTCGGCCAGTCAACTCGCGCTGGTACGCGAGCAGGCCGCGCGCATCACCGAAGGGCTGCCCGCGGGCGCCGACATCCTGGAGGTCGCGCCGGGGCCGGGATACCAGGCGGTCGAGCTGGCCCGGCTCGGGTACCGGGTGACTGCACTGGACGTGAGCCACACGATGGTGGACATCGCCCGCGAGTACGCCCGGAAGGAGACGGTCGACGTCGACGTCAGGCAGGGCGACGCGGCGGCGATGCCGTTCGAGGCGGAGTCTTTCGACCGCATCGTGTGCCAGGCGGCGTTCAAGAACTTCGAGCGACCGGTACTCGCGCTGGACGAGATGCACCGGGTGCTGCGCGCCGGCGGCACGGCGCTGATCCAGGACCTGCCCGGCGACGCGACCGGCGCCGACATCGACCGGGAGGTACGCCAGATGCAGGCGTCCGGAGTGTCCGCGCTCGTGGTCCGGCTGGTGCTGCGGGGGCTGCGCAGGCGCGCCTTCTCCCGGTCGCAGTTCGAGGAGCTGGTCGCCGCCAGCGCGTTCCGGACCGGTGAGATCCGGGTGGACGGCGTCAACATCGAGGTACGCCTGACCCGGGCGGCCACCGCCTGACCCGAACCCGCGAGAGTCGCCGTCCGGGTCGGGGGAGCCACTCCCCCGACCCGGGCGGCGCGCTTCACCGACGCCGGTTCGCTCCGTAGTCGACCTCGTAGGTCGAGGCGAACGGGCCCCGCACGATCCGGCGTACGAACTTTCCACCTCTGTTCGGCGGGCGCAGCCCCACGTCGAGGGTGAACCGCTGCGGGACCGACAGCCGTTCACCGTTGATCTTCACTCGGCGGCGTACCTGGTACATCGGGTACCAGGGACAGGAGTAGAAATGGCTCGCCATCGTGTCGCCGGTCACCGGCACGATCGCGCCCGAGGCCAGAGCCGCCTGGATCTGCGCGTGGATCGTGAGCGTGTGCGCAGGGTCGGGATCGGCTTCCCACATGGCCGCGATCGCCTCCCGGGCCTGCGGATCGCTCTGCCACTGCGCACGGCTGTCCGGATCGGTGAGGCACCACGGGTCGAATCGCGACCCGCCCGGCAGGACCTGCGGGTCGATCCGGGACGCGATGGTCTTCGCCGATCGGGCACCGACGAGCGACGGCATGGCCGCGAACTGCCCCACCTTGAACCAGATACCGGCGGAACGCCTGATGTGTGCCTGGGTCAGGCTCCGCAACCGCGGCGTCGTCGCGCTGGCCGACAGCGTCTGGGCGTAGTCGGCGGCGGCCGCCGCCTCGGCGGCCTGCTGGCGCACGGTGTTGACGGTGTGCCGCTGTGACTCCGATTGCGCGTGTTTCTCCAGGTCGAACAGGGCCAGCTCGACCTGCGCGCGGACCGGCGGGATGGCGGTCATCAGGGCGCGCAGGTGCGCGAGCGGGCACGGGTCGGGGCCGGCCCAGGCCGGCAGGTCCGCCGGAAGCATCACGAGGTGTGCCAGGTTGTAGTCGGGGTTGCTCTCGGCCTGCCGGGCGTGGCTGAGCCAACCCTCGGCGGCGGCGAACCAGGACCATGCCTGCTCGAACGTCACCGGCGGGACGTAGCCGACCGTGCGCGGATCGGTGGCGTAGTCGGCGTCGAGCAGGCTGGCGCCCAGGCTGTGCAGGTAGAACGCGTTCCAGCAGGCGACCAGGTATCCGCCGGTGGCGGGCGGCGCGGTCCACAGGTTCCGCCCGTCGGCCAGCAGCTGCGAGCGGGTCTGCTCGGCCTTGCCCAGCTCCGCGTACACCCAGTTTCCGGCAGCACGCAGCGCTTCGAGGTCGCCGGCGTCACGTTCGCCCCGGAGCGCGGCTCGCACCCTGGTCGTTATGCCCGGGCGCTGAGGCTCGTTCACCGCACCACCTCCGCGGTCATGGATCCCCGATCGTAGGCGGGAAATCCAAACAGCGGAGTTCAGACGAGGCGCCGGAGCAGGACGCTCGCCCGGTCCGGATCGAAGAACTCGGAGTCGAAGTGCCGGCCGATCCACTCCAGCATCGCGCCGTGCTCCGGATGCCCGGGGTCCTTCAGCGCGTCGAGGAACTCGGCGTAGCCGTGCGCCCCGCCGACGTCCTCCGGCGGGCAGGCCCGCTCCCCCTCCATGCACAGCGGGTAACGCTCGTCAGGCTCGGCGAGGTACAGCGCCTCGACCGCGATCTCGTGGTCCCACCAGTCGCCGAAGTCGTAGACGTAGCTGAACCGGCTGTCCTTGCCGGCCACCGCGTCCAGTCGCACGTCCAACTCGTCGCGCAGGTCGAGTTCACCCTCCGGGTCGGGTATCCCGAACTGGGCGTTCTCGATCTCGAACGAGTGAAGGTGGTAGTCCTGCCAACCCATCGCGTACTGGATGACTCGGTGCAGCCGGTCCAGCGTGTACCCGCCCGGCACCGCCACCCGCCGCCAGATGGCGGGCGACACGTCGAGCAGAGTGATCCTGAGCTGAAAGATCTGTCGCGCCATCGTGTCCTCTCGGCTCGCCCCCGGCCAGCCTCATTCTCGCCGAGTGCACCATTCTGGACGCAAGGGGCCGAGCGAAGGAGGTTGCGCGATGATCTGTCAGGCGTGTCGTGACCGACAGCATGACCGCTGCCGGGGCGGCAACTGGTGCGACTGCCAGCACCGGCCGCCGGAGCCGCGGCCACCGGCCACCGGACCGGCCGGCGAGTGACCCGACGACCACGAAAGTGACGACCCGACGACCGCGAACCCGACGACCGCGAACCCGACGACCCGAAGGAGCAGCCCGTGCACCGGATCTGGCCGAACCCCGACCCGACGCCGGTCGACGACGCCGAACTCACCGCGCTCTACCAGCCCACCGACCCGGTGCTCCGGGTCAACTTCGTGACCAGCGTGGACGGCGCGGTCGAAGTGGAGGGGCGCTCCCGGGGGCTGCAGACCCCGGGCGACCAGAAGGTGTTCCCGCTGCTGCGGATGTTCGCCGAGGGCCTCATGGTAGGCGCCGGGACGCTGCGCCAGGAGGGGTACGGCGGCATCCGGCTGGCCGAGCAGCGGCGCGACTGGCGGACCGCGCACGGGCTCAGCCCGTACCCCCGGGTGATCATCGTCTCCCGCCGCCTCGACCTGTCGCCGACCCACCCGGCGCTGGCCGACGCGCCCATCCGGCCGATCATCGTCACCTGCACCGACGCTCCGCCGGACCGGCGCACCGCACTGCGCTCCGTGGCCGACGTGCTGGAGTACGGGCGAGGTGGGGTGGACCTCCGGGCGGCACTGGCCGACCTTCGCGACCGCGGGTTCAACCAGCTCCTGTGCGAGGGCGGCCCGCACCTGTTCGGATCGCTGACCGAGGCCGGCCTCGTCGACGAGGTGTGCCTGACCGTCACGCCGATGCTGGCCGGCCCGGGCGCCGGCCGGATCACCGCCGGCACCGGTACGGCGATGCAGGAGTTCTCGCTCGCTCACGCACTGTACGACGACGGCACGCTGCTCCTGCGGTACGCGAGGAATGCGTAACTTTGTCATGCCGACCTTGTGCTTCCGGGCGTGCCCCGACCATGAGCGTCGCACCCGTGAGGCACGATGCCCGTCATGGACCTTTCCGGGCAGACTTCGGTCGGTCGGGTGCTCGGCACCGCCGACGCGACGCCGTTGCAGTTCTGGGTCGCGGTGGCGCCCGGCGAATACCTGCAGCTCGACGACGTCGTGGTCACCAGACGTGAACTGCCTGATCAACAGCCGGTAACCATCGCCGGCGTGGTCACCGCGGTGCGGGCCAGGCACGAGGGCGCGCAGTTCGAGTCCGACGTGTTCGCCATCGCCGACGGCACGCTGCCGGCGCAGGTGCAGGAGGCGGCCGAGATCACCACCACCCGGGTGGACCCGGAGCTGTACGTGCCACCGTCGCCGGGTGCCCCGGTCCACCGGGCGGCCGGCGACGACCGGTCCCGGGCGCTGTACTTCGACCGGATGGAGCAGAAGGTTCCGTTGGGTACCGGCCGGGACGGCATGCCGGTCTTCCTCAACTTCGAATTCCTCAACGGGCAGCGCGGCGCCCACGTGTCCATCTCCGGCATCTCCGGAGTTGCCACGAAGACGTCGTTCGCCACGTTCCTGCTGTATTCGGTCTTCCGCTCCGGAGTGCTCGGCGGCGAGGCGGTCAACACCAAGGCGCTCATCTTCAACGTCAAGGGCGAGGACCTGTTGTTCCTCGACCACCCCAACTCCCGGTTGACCGAGTCCACCGCGTCGACATACGCGAAGCTGGGGCTGACCGCCCAGCCGTTCCCGGATGTCTCCGTGTACGCCCCGCCGCGTGCCGGTGACCCCTCGGGCACCCCGGACGTGTCCAGCCGACTGTCCGGAGTGGACAGTTTCTACTGGACACTGGCCGAGTTCTGCGCCGACAGCCTCCTGCCGTACGTGTTCGCCGACGCGGACGACGAACGCCAGCAGTACACGATGGTGGTGCACTCGGTCGCCGCGCACCTGGCGAAGACGGCCGTTCCGGCCGACGGTGGGGTGGCCATCGACGGCGTACGGCTCGGTTCATACGCCGACCTCGTCGACTTCGTCGTCGCACAGCTCGCCGACGAGGCGTCCCGGTCGTTCTGGGCCGGCTCGGCGGTCGGGTTGGGCACGGTCAACGCGTTCTCCCGGCGGCTCATCGGGTCGAAGAAGGACCTCGGCCGGCTCATCCGCGGCGACCTGCCGACCAACCGGGCGCACTCGGTGAATACGGCGGAGAGTTCCCAGGTGACCGTGGTCGACCTGCACAACCTGCCGGACCGGGCACAGCGGTTCGTGGTCGGTGTGACGCTGAAGTCCGAATTCGAGCGCAAGGAGAAGGCCGGCACCGCCAAGCCGCTGCTGTTCGTGGTGCTCGACGAGCTGAACAAGTACGCGCCCCGGGAGGGCACCAGCCCGATCAAGGAGATCCTGCTCGACATCGCGGAGCGCGGGCGCTCGCTGGGCGTCGTGCTGATCGGCGCGCAGCAGACCGCGAGCGAGGTGGAGCGGCGCATCGTCGCGAACTCGGCGATCCGGATCGTCGGCCGGCTCGATCCGGCCGAGGCGTCCCGCCCGGAGTATGGTTTCCTTCCGCCCGCCCAGCGCGCCCGGGCCCTGATCGCCAAGCCCGGCACCATGTTCATCGGCCAGCCGGAGTTGCCCGTTCCGCTGGTGGTGGAGTTCCCGTTCCCGGCGTGGGCCACCCGGCCGGCGGAGGCCGGCCCGGCACCCCGGGCCACCCTGCGCTCGCTGACCCAGGCCGCCGACGCGTTCGCGGTGGTGGGCGCCAGACCGCCGGGCGCCGCGCTGTCCGACGACGACATTCCGTTCTGAGGGGAGCTTCGCTGGAATGAGAATCCTGCACACCTCGGACTGGCACGTCGGGAAGGTCCTCAAAGGACAGTCCCGGGTGGAGGAGCACATCGCCGTCCTGCGCCAGGTGGTGGAGGTCGCCCAGGCGGAGCGGCCCGACCTGGTGGTGGTTGCCGGCGACCTGTACGACACGGCGGCACCCACCCCGGACGCAACCCGGCTGGTGACCCGGGCACTGTCCGCGCTGCGCAACACCGGCGCCGACGTGGTCGCCATCGCCGGCAACCACGACAACGGCGCGGCGCTGGACGCGCTGCGCGCCTGGGCCGAGGCCGCCGGGATCACCCTGAGGGGCTCGGTGCGCGACCGCGCGGCCGACCACATCGTGGAGGGCCGGACGCGCGGCGGCGAGGCGTGGCGGATGGTCGCGCTGCCGTTCCTGTCCCAGCGGTACGCGATCCGGGCCACCGAGATGTTCGACCTGTCCGCCGCCGAGGCCACCCAGACGTACGCCGATCACGTCGGCCGGCTGCTGGCCACGCTGAGCGAGGGCTTCGGCCCGGACACAGTGAACCTGGTGACCGCGCACCTGACCGTGATCGGCGGCACGATGGGCGGCGGTGAGCGGGACGCCCACACCATCCAGGCGTACGCGGTGCCCGCCACGGTGTTCTCCCCCGGTACGCACTACGTGGCACTCGGTCACCTGCACCGCGCCCAGTCGATCCTGGCGCCCTGCCCGGTGCACTACAGCGGCAGCCCGCTGGCGGTGGACTTCGGCGAGGAGGAGAACACCCCGTCGGTGACCATCGTCGAGGTCGGCACCCAGCAGGCGGCGAAGATCAGGCAGGTACCGGTGACCGCCGCGGTACCGTTGCGTACCGTGCGTGGCACCCTCGACGAACTGGCAAAGGTCAAAGAGAGCGACGGCTGGCTGCGGGTGTACGTGCGGGAGCGTCCCCGGGCCGGGCTGCGCGAGGCGGTCCAGGACCTGCTGCCCCGCGCGCTGGAGGTGCGCATCGATCCCTCACTGGTCGCCGAGATGGCCGCCGCGGACTCGTCGGCACAGGCCCGACGGGCCGGGCGCGCGCCGGGCGAGCTGTTCTCCGACTATCTGCGCAGCCGGGGTCACGCCGACCCGGCGGTCGGTCAACTGTTCGACCGGCTCTACGGCGAGGTGCGCGCGTCATGAGGCCGCTGCGGCTGGACCTGGAGGGCTTCACGGTCTTCCGTGACCTGACCACGGTCGACTTCACCGATGCCGACTTCTTCGCGCTGATCGGGCCGACCGGCTCCGGGAAGTCGACGATCCTGGACGCGATCTGCTTCGCGCTCTACGGCACCGTACCGCGCTGGAACGACCGCCGGGCCGTGGCCAACGCGCTGGCGCCGTCCAGCGCCCAGGCACGGGTGCGGCTGGTGTTCGAGTCGGCCGGCTCACGCTATGCGGCGACCCGGGTGGTGCGCCGGGACGGCAAGGGCCGGGTGACCACCAGCCAGGCAGGACTGGAGTTGCTGCCCCGGGGCTTCGACCTGGCCATCCTGGACAAGGATCCGGGGGCCGGCGATCCGCTGGAGCTGGGCGAGCCGCTGGCCGGCACGCCGGCCGAGATGGAACAGGCCGTCCTGGACGCGATCGGGCTGCCGTACGAGCAGTTCACCAGTTGCCTGGTGCTGCCACAGGGCGCGTTCGCAGAGTTCCTGCATGCCAAGCCGGCGCAGCGCCAGCAGATCCTGGTCAACCTGCTCGGGCTGTCGGTCTATGAGGAGATCCGCAACCGGGCGACCGCGATGGCCACCGAGGCCGACGGCCGGCTCACCGCCACCGACCGGCTGCTGGCCGACCTCGCCGACGCCACCGACGAGGCACTGGCGGAGGCGGCCGGGCGGGTGGACGCGATGCGCGCGCTCGCGGCCGAGGTTTCCGCCGCCGTACCGCTGCTGCTCGTCGCGGAACGGGACGCGCAGGCGGCGCGCACCGCGCTGGCCGACCTCGACGGCGAGCTGGACCTGTTGTCCGGGGTGCGCCCTCCGGCCGAGGCGAGCGACCTCGCGGCGGCCGGATCCACCGCGGACGCGGCGGTCGCCGAGACCACCGACGCGGTGACCTCCGCCGAGGAGCACGAGGAGCGGCTGCGCGCCGAACTGGCCGAGGCCGGCGACGCCACCGCCATGCACCGGCTGCTGGACCAGTTCGCCGAGCGGGACCGGATCGCCGTGCAGGGCGGCGACTTCGCCGGCGCGGTCGGGCAGGCCGAGGCGGAATACGAAGAGGCGGTACGGGCGCTGGATGCCGCGACCGAGTCGGCGGCCATGGCCGCGGACGAGGTGTCGGCGGCGGAACGCGCGGTCGAACAGGCGCGCACCGCGGACCGGGCGGCGAGCCTCCGCCCGCACCTGCGGGTCGGCCACGCCTGCCCGGTCTGCACGCAGCCGGTCAGCGAGTTGCCGGCCATGCCCGACGCGCCCGCCCTCACCGCGGCCTCGGCCCGGCTGGTCAAAGCGCAGCGGGCGGGCGAATCGGCCGGCGCGCTCAAGGTCACCCGTGAGCGCGCGCTGCGCGACCTGGACAAGGCGCTCAGCCGGGTCCGCGCCGAGCGTGACGCGCTGAACCGGCAGCTGGTCACGCTGGACGCCCGGCTGGCCGGCGTCGAACCGGCCGCGCTGCGGGCCGGGCTGGATGCCGTGGGCCGGCTGCAACAAGACCTGGACACCGCGGGCCGGAAGGTGCGCGCCGCCCGGGACGCGCACCGCAAGGCGTCGGCACAGGCGTCCCGGGCGCGGCAGCGCCTGAGCGCGGCGTGGCGCGAGTTCGACGCGGTACGCGATCAGGTCGCTCCGCTCGCGCCGCCGACGGCCGACCGGGAGGACCTCGCCGCGGCGTGGCGCACGCTGTCGGCTTGGGCGCGCACCGAGTGGGACGGCCGGCGTGTCCGGCGCGTGGAGCTGGCCGCCACGTTGGAGACGGCCCAGGCGGCGGCGGTCGAGGCGCGCGGCCGGATCGGGAAGCTGTTCACCGACGCCGGGCTCCCGGAGCCGACCGGACCGGTCGCGCAGGGCGGCGCCGAGGGCGGTGCCGGCGCCGACGACGGCAGCGGCGCGGCGGGCGCCGACCGGGGCGGTTCCCGGCGGACCGGGGCGGGCGCGACACGCGTCGAGCGGGTCGGGCCGGCCGAGGCCGCGGCGATCGTGGTCGAGCGCGCCGAGGCGGCGCACGCCCGGCTGATCGAGCGGCGCGAGCAGGCCGACCGGCTGAACCAGCAGCGCGCCGAGCACGAGCGGGACAGCCAGCTCGCCCGCGCGCTGGCCAACCACCTGCGGGCGAACAACTTCGAACGCTGGTTGCTGGAGGAGGCACTGGACCGGCTGGTGGAGGGTGCCTCCCGGATCCTGCGTGAGCTGTCCGGCGGCCAGTACGAGCTGGTCCACGACAAGGGCGAGTTCTTCGTCATCGACCAGCACGACGCCGCCCTGCGCCGCGGCGTGCGCACACTGTCCGGCGGCGAGACGTTCCAGGCGTCGCTGGCGCTCGCGCTGGCCCTGTCCGAGCAGCTGACCGGCATGTCGACCGGGGCGGCCAGCCTGGAGTCGATCCTCCTCGACGAGGGCTTCGGGACCCTGGACGCGTCCACTTTGGACACCGTCGCGGCCACGCTGGAGAATCTGGCCGCCCGCGGTGAACGCATGGTCGGCGTGGTCACCCACGTCAGCGCGCTGGCCGAGCGGGTACCGGTCCGGTTCGAGGTACGCAAGGATGCCCGCACCGCCCGAGTGGAACGGGTACAAGGGTGAACCTCTCCTGGGACTCGTGGGGCGACGGGTACGGCGCCAGCGTCGACATCGAGGACGGCCCGTCGAGCGACCGCAGCGGCGACGTCGACGAGCAGGTCGAGCGGAAGCTCGGCGACTGGGAGGCCATCGCGCCGCCGGACAGCGTCACCCCGCCGGACGTTGTGTCCTTTGTGGACGGTGTGATGCACAACGACGCTCGGGGCTGGCTGACCGACGAGGCCGGCGACGCCCATCCCGTGCTGGCCGCCTCGTACGCGGCCGGGGTGGTGCGGTGCGACCGGCGGCGGGGTGTGGCCGAGGTGACCTCGGCGCTGGTCGAGCGCGCGTTGCTGAGCGCCCTGCCGGACGCCACGTCGCTCGGCACCGGCCCAGCCCGTTACGTGGCGCACCGGGCCAGCCGGGACGTCGCCGAACACCTCGACCGCGACCTCAGCAAGCTGCTGGTCGCGCTGGAGCTGAAGGCGTCGCGGGAAGCCGGTGCGGGCGCCTCGGAGGACGAGTTGCTGGTGGTGGACGGCCGGCTGCGGGAGCGCCGCGACCTGAGCAACACCGTCGGGTACATCAAGACCCAGCACAGCAACTACCTGCAGCCGGCGCAGGTCAGGGTCGTCACCACAATGCCGGTCGGCCACCGTACGCCGGTGTTCGCGTTCGCCGGACTGTTCTCCTGGTACCTGCGGCTGCCCGGCCCGGCCGGCTCGCCGTGGAGCGGGATCGTCCGGGTCGAGTGCAGTGACCGGGTCGAGGCCGCCGACGCGATCCACCTCGCCGACCTGTCGGCGGTCACGCTGCCCGGCTACGCCTCGCGGGCCTACAAGGACCCGCGCGCCCCGCAGAACCTGATCCCGATCGCTGGCCTGGAACGCCGGCTGCGCGGCCTGCTGGGCGACTCCCGACTGTTGCAGAGGTCGCTGCGGGCGGCGGTCCGATGAAGACGGTCCTCAGTCTGCCGGCGCACTACGACTTCGCCGGTACCCTCGGTCCGCTGCGGGTGTTCCCGGCCGACCCGGCCGCCCGGCTGACCGCCACCGAACTGTGGTGGGCCGTGCGTACCCCGGACGGCCCGGCCACCCTGCACCTGCGCCGGTACGGCGACGAGGCGGAAGCGACCGGGTACGGCGCCGGGGCCGGCTGGGTGATCGACCGCGCGACCGCCATCGCCGGGCTGGACGACGACGTGAGCGGGTTCACCGCGCTCGCCGCCCTGGATCCGGTGGTCCGCCGGGCCTGGCACGACCGGCCCGGGCTCCGGCTGACCCGCACCGGCCGGCTGTTCGTCCACCTGCTGCCAACCATCCTGGGACAGAAGGTGACCGGCAAGGAGGCGTTCCGGGGCTACGCGAAGATCGTGCGCCACTTCGGCGAGCAGGCGCCCGGTCCGCTGCCCGGGCTGCTCCTGCCGCCCGACCCGGCCCGGATCGCGGGGTCGCCGTACTGGGTGTTCCACCCGTTCGGGGTGGAGCAGAAGCGCGCCGACGCGCTGCGCCGGGTGGCCGCCGTAGCGGACCGGCTGGAGGCGGCACCGGACGCGGCGGCGGCCACCGCCCGGCTGGTGTCAATGCCCGGCATCGGCGAGTGGACCGCCGCCGAGGTGGTCCGGCTCGGGTACGGCGACCCGGACGCGGTGACGGTCGGCGACTACAACATCCCGCACCACGTCGTGTACGCGCTGACCGGCGCGGTACGGGCGGGCTCCCGCGAGTCGGCACCGGGCCGGTACAGCGAGGCGGACCTGCGGATGCTGGAGTTGCTGGCGCCGTTCACCGGCCAGCGGGCGCGGGTGGTTCAGTTGCTGACGGCAACGCGTCCGGCGCCGCCCCGCTTCGGTCCACGGATGCCCATCCGTTCTTTCGCCCGATTCTGACCGGCCACCTCGGGAAGGGCGGTATCCCGCGGGCCATCCACTCGTCCAGGATCTTCCGCCCCTCGGCGGGCGACAACGATGCCGCCTTCGCCGCGAACGCCTCCAGCGCCGTCATGAACTCAGGACCGGTCGAGGGGTTGATGACCCGTTCGGCCCGGATGAACGGCCCGACCGCGGCCCACACCGCGACGGTCCGCGCACGCAGCAGGGCGGTGAACGCCCGCTCCTCGACGAGGTCGAAGATCATCATGCAGGCGAACTGTTGCAGGAAGTAGCAGACGTCGTAGACCTTGTACCGGACCTCCGGCGGCAGGCCGGTCAGGCCCTTGCTCTCGTCGTACGAACCGAGTTCGCCGCACACGAAGTCGAAGCCCTCGTGGATGGCGCTCGACCGGAACTGGCTCAACAAGTCCACCAACGCCGGCGCGTTGTTCGTCAGCCGCTGCAGGCTGTTCTGCCGTACGGCGAGGAACGCCGACACGATGAGCGCGACGATCGACAGCGCGAGAGTGATGGAGTTGGAGACGTCCATGCCGCCGAGAATAGACAGCGGCCACTTTCCCGAGGACGCTCCGCTCGGCCGGTCATCGCCGAAGAACGTCGACTGTAGCCGATGAACGACCGGAGCGCGGCCGCCTTTCGGCCGGAGCGCCGGTACCGACGTCTGCTAGGCGGCGACCAGTGTGGCGGTGACCCGACCGTCGGCCGTGTACGCCTCGGCGTCGTGGATGAGTGCCGCCGCACCCATCAGGCTCGCCCTCGGGCCCAGCCGCGCGCCGACCACCTCGATACGCCGGATGAACGGCAGCGCCGCGTGGTCGGCCAGCGACCGGCGCAGCGGAGCCATCAGCAGCTCGCCGGCCTGCGACACGCCCCCGCCGATGATGACCCGGGCGAGGTCGCAGGTGGCCGCGGCCGCCGCGATCATGGCGCCGAGTACCCGCCCGGACCGCTCGAACGCCGCCACGGCCGTCTCGTCTCCAGCCCGCGCCGAGGCGGCCAGCTCCACGGCGTCCGCGGTGTCCCGAGGCCGCCATCCGTTGGCGAGCGCCCAGCGCACCATCGAGGGTCCGCTGGCGTACGCCTCGGGGCAGCCCCGCCCGCCGCACTGGCACCGTTCGCCGTCGACCACAACGGGAGCGTGCCCGACGTGCCCGGCGTTGCCGGATGCCCCGCCGTGTAGCCGGCCACCGAGTATCAGACCACCGCCGATCCCGGTGGACACCACGATCGCGAGCAGGTCGTCGCAGCCCCGACCGGCACCGAGCCAGTGCTCTCCGGCCGCGGTGGCCGGGCCGTCGCCGACCAGCCGGGCCGGGCGACCCGGTACCAGGTCGGCGAGGCGGGCCAGCAACGGCGCCCCGTGCAGCTCCGGGATGTTGACCGGGATCACGGTACCGGCGGCCAGGTCGACCGGGCCGGCGCTGCAGATTCCGATGCCGACCACCCGGTCCAGCCCGACCGGCTCGGCGACCCGGGCGACCAGCCGGCGCAGCCGGTCGATCAGTTCCCCGCCCGGGGTCGGGATCACCTGGTGGTCGAAGACCTCACCGGCCGCGTTGACCAGGGCCACCGCCGCCTTCGTCCCGCCCACGTCGACCGCGATGGCGACCGGACCGGCCGCGTCGAATGCCGGCTCGCTCATGCCGGATCCTCTCCGACCAGTCTGGCTCGGCGCGTCTGACGCCGCGCGGCGACCCAGACCAGTCGCTCCGCTGCCGGTCCGGCATGAGGCACGAGGGCGCCGCAACTCCGATTCACTCGCTGACGCTCGCTCATGCCGGATCCTCGCTACGCTGCGGTCCGGCATGAGGCACGAGGGCGCCGCAACTCCGATTCACTCGCTGACGCTCGCTCATTTCTTTCCTTCCCGTGCCGGCGCGAACGCCCGCGCCCGGGCCGAGCGGCCGGTACGGCGGGCGGACACGCCCCGGCGGGGCAGGACAGGGCAATCCCGTTGCCCAGCCTGCCCCGCCGCGATTCGTCGTGAGTTAGCAGGAACCCTTGTAGAAGTACTTCGTCACATTCGGGTCCTTCATGTTGTCCGGGGTGATAGCGACCAGATCGGTGCCGATCGTCCCCTGTACGGACTTGCCCTGAATGGCCGCCACCGCCTGATCGACGCCCTGCTTCCCGATGTTCGCCGGGTCCTGTGCGATCAGGACCTGGACCGTACCATTCTGCAGGTCCTGGACCTGCTGAGGGCCGGCGTCGAAGGCGGAGATCTTGATCTGGCCCTTCTTGCCGGCCTGGTTCACGCCGGCGGCCACGCCCTCGGCAGTGTTCACGTTGTCGGCGAAGACGCCGCCCAGGTCCGGGTGCGCCGCGATCGTCGACTGCACGATGGACGTCGCCTTGGCCGGGTCGTCGTTGTCGTACTGCACCGGCAGCAACGTGATGCCCGAGTGCGCCGCCTTCATCTGGTCGGTGAAGCCCTTGATGCGGGCGTCGGTCGTGGACACGCCCGGCTTCACGCTGATGACGATGGCCGAGCCCTTGTCACCCATCTCCTTGGCCAGCGCGTCCGCCGCGGTCTTGCCGCCCGCCTCGTTGTCCGAGGAGATCCGGGAGACGCCGACCGAGGTGTCGGTCACCGCGGTGTCGACGAGCACCACCTTGGTACCGGCGCTCTGCAGCTGCTTGATGTCCGGCGTCAGCGCGTCCGTGTCCACCGGCGAGATGAGCAGGCCGGCCGGCTTGGTCGCGGCCACCGAGTCGATGATCGGGCGCTGCAACGACACGTCCCACTGGGACGAGCCGTCCGACTTGAACTTGACCCCGAGCTTCTGGGCCTCCTCCTGCGCCGCGCAGGTCATGGTGATGTAGAACGGGTCGCTCTTGACCCCGGTGATCAGCTCGACGGTCTTGCTGGACAGCGAGCCGCCGCCGGAGGATCCGCCGCTCGACGAGCCCGAGTTGCCACAGCCGGCCGCCGCGGCCAGCATGGCGAGCGAGGCAACCGCCACGCACGCCGACCTTCTTGTGCTCATGTGTCTCCTCCAGTTGGGTGTTGTCAGCTGCGTTCCCGGGAGCGCCGGCGCAGCTGGTCGAGGTACACCGCGAAGACCAGTACGGCGCCGACCGCCACGTCCTGCCAGTACTGCTGGACGCCGATGATGACCAGGCCGCTGTTGAGCACGGCGGGGATGAACACGCCGATGACGGTGCCGACGATCGTTCCCCGGCCGCCGAACAGGCTGGTTCCGCCCATCACCACGGCGGTGATGACGGCGAGGTTGTCCGTGCTGTGGCCGGCGATCGTGGTGGTGTGGAAGAAGGCCAGCGACATCACGCCCGCGATGCCGGCCATCAGTCCGGACAGCGCGTACACCTGGATGAGCTTGCGCTCCACCTTGATGCCCACCCGGCGAGCGGCCTCGGCGTTGGAGCCGATGGCGTACGTATACCGGCCGAACCGTGTGTACGCCAGCACCAGACCGAACACCACGGTGCACAGCACAGCCACGATCACGATCCACGGGATGACCCCGAACAGCTTGCCCAGTCCCAGGGTCTCCACCAACGCGTTGGGTGCACCGCCGGCCACGTCGTTGCCGGTCGTGATGATCCGGGCGATGCCCAGCGCCATGCCCAGCCCGCCCAGAGTGACGATCAGCGGCGGTACCTTCGCCTTGGCGCACACGAACCCCTGCAGCACACCCCAGGCGGTGCCGGTGGCCATGCTGATCACGATGCCGACGATGATGCTCGGCCAGTGCGCGTTGTACCCGCCGTGGTGCACCACGTACTCCGCGGCCAACACGCCGGACAGGATGAGCACCGAGCCGACCGACAGGTCGATGCCGCCGGTGATGATGACGAACGTCATGCCCACGCCGAGTACCAGATAGATGGCCGCGTTCGTGGCGATCTGCGTGATGTCGTACTGGGTCAGGAACGTGCTCGGCGCCGCGATGGTGAAGAACACCACCAGCCCGACCAGGATCAGGAACGTCCACAGCGCGTTCGCGCCGAGCAGGCGCTGGCTCAGCGAGGCACTCGGCGGCTCGACCGCGCCGCCGTTTTCCTCAACGACTCCGACTTCCGTAGCGGTCATGACTGCGCCGCCAGAGCACCGGTCATCGCGCCGACCAACTCCTCCACTGTGGACTCCGCCGCGGTGAACCGGGCGACCCGCTGGCCCAGCCGCAGCACCTCGACCCGGTCTGCCACGGCCAGTACCTCCGGCATGTTGTGACTGATGAGCACGACGGACACGCCACGGTCGCGGACCCGCCGGATGGTGTCGAGCACCCTGCCGCGCTGGACCACGCCGAGCGCAGCGGTCGGCTCGTCCATGAAAATCACCTTGTTGGCGTAGGCCACCGCGCGGGCGACCGCGACCGACTGGCGCTGCCCGCCGGACAGCGAGCCGACCGGGACGGTGATGTCGCGCAGGTCGATGCCCAACTCCGCGAACGCGGTGCGAGCGGCGCGGCGCATCGCGCCCCGGTCGAGAATGCTCAGCGGGCGCAGGATGCCGCCGAAGTACAGTTCGCGGCCCAGGTGCAGGTTGGCCGCCGCGTCGAGGTCGGGGGCGAGCGCGAGATCCTGGTAGACGGTCTCGATGCCCAGGCGCTGCGCGTCCAGCGGACTGTCCAGGTGCACGGCGCGTCCCTCGAGCAGGATGTCGCCGCCGTCCGGCCGCAGCGCGCCGGACAGCGCCTTCACCAGGGTGCTCTTGCCGGCGCCGTTGTCTCCGATCAGGGCGACGACCTCGCCCGGGTACGCGGTGAAGTCCGCGCCCTGCAGTGCCTGGACCTGCCCGTACCGCTTCGTCAGGCCGCGGGCTTCCAGCAATGGTTCGGTCATCGGCGATCCCCGGGGGCTTGAGCGATGAGAGTGGTCTGCGACTGGCCTGGCGCCGCGCCACGACCCAGATCAGTCGTTGATAACGTTCACACGATTCCGCGAATTCTGTGCACGTCGATGCGGCATGTCAAGAGCGTCGATGGCCACCGGTACCGTCCATCGATGACGAGGCCACCTGCGGAAACACCGACCGGGTCCACGCCTGCGAGCAGCGTCATCGTTGTCGGATCGTGATAACCCCGACCTCGGCCGACGGCGCCGGGGTTGCCGGCCGTCCGGCCGTGTGGCAGCATCCACGCCGGTTGATAACGTTCCCTGATTCACTCCCGACTCGTGTGACGTGAACTAGGTGATCTTCAGTGGCCGCTCGACCGACCATGAAGGACGTCGCCCTGGCGGCCGGAGTCAGCCTGATGACGGTGTCCCGGGTGGTCAACGGCGATCGAGGGGTCTCTCCGCAGACCACAGCCCGGGTCGAACAGGCGGTGTCCCGGCTCGGCTACCAGCGCAATGACAACGCTTCCCACCTGCGGCGCAAGGCACAGACCACGCGGACCATCGGGCTGGTCGTCGATGACCTGGCCAACCCGTTCTACGCCACGCTCGCCCGCGCGGTGGAGGACGAGGCGTACCGGCGCGGATACCTCGTGCTGGTCAGCAGCACCAACGACGATCCGCGGCGGGAACGCGAGGTGGTGCTGGCTTTCTCCGCGCGCCAGGTGGACGGCCTCATCGTGGTACCCACGGCGGGCAGTCACAGCCTCCTGAAGGCGCAGATGGCCCAGGGCATGCCGGTGGTCTGCGCGGACCGCCCGGCGCGCGGACTGGACGCGGACACGGTCACCGTCGACAATCGGGACGCGACCCGGAAGGCGGTCACCCACCTGCTCGCGCACCGGCACCGGCGGATCGCCTACCTGGGCGACCAGCGGGACATCTGGACCCTCCGCGAGCGCTTCGCCGGCTACCAGGAGGCGTTGCGCGCGCACGGCGTGGAGTTGGATCCCGGTCTAGTCCGCCACGGGCTGCGCTCCCGGGCCGAGGCGGCGCAGGCGGTGGCCGAACTGATGAGCCGGCAGGCTCCGCCGACCGCGCTGTTCAGCAGCAACGACCTGATAACGGTCGGCGCGATCGACGGGCTGGGCGCTCCGCTGCCGCGGGTCGCGCTGGTCGGCTTCGACGACTTCCCGCTGGCCGACAGGCTGCCCCGCCCGGTCACCGTGGTCAGCCAAGACCCGGCCACGATCGGGGGTACCGCGGCCCAACTGCTGTTCTCGCGCATCGACGGGTACCAGGCACCGCCCCGCTCGGTGGTTCTGATGACCCGGTTCATCGCCCGGGGTTCGGGCGAGATCCCGCCGCCCTGAAGGCCCGCCACCGGCCGCGGCGGAGTGTGCCTCGACCCGACTCGTGGGCGGCGTCACCGGCCCCGGCGGCGGAGTGTGCCTCGACCCCTGCCGTGCCGCGCGACTGGTCTGGGTCGCAGCGCGGCGCCAGACGCGCCGAGCCAGACTGGTCGGCAAACCGGCCGCCGTACCGGGCAAACCGCCCTTCGAGATCGCATGGAACGTGAGAACGGCGCACAGACGCATCCCCTGATCTGGGAGGATGGGCTTCAGCGACCGAATCCCTGTCCTGGGAACCGCCGACCGATGTGGGGTACGACGCGATGGAGGGTGACCGCTCCCAGCACGCGGCACAGATCAAGCGGCACCGTCCGGAGAGCTGGCCACACCCACGCCTGACGCGCCGCCGTGCCGCGACTCTGATCGCCGCCCTGCTGGCTCTGGCCGTGGCCGGCTGCACGCCGAGCCTGCGCTGGATGTCTCCGCCCGCGGCCGGCAAGCCCGCGGCCGACTCGCCCGGATCGACGGTCGGCTGGACAGCATGCCAGCAGGAGGCCAAGGCGCTGCTGCCCAAGGTTCCGGCCAACATGTCGTACGAGTGCGGCACCATCCAGGTACCGCAGGACTGGGCCAACCCGGGCAACGGCAAGACGTTCGACCTGGCGTTGACCCGGGTGCGCAGCGACAAGCAGAGCAATCGGGTCGGTTCCCTGGTCGTCAACCCCGGCGGCCCCGGTGCCTCCGGCGTCGACCTCGCCGTGTACCTGTCGACCGAGCTGCCCGCCGACGTCCTCTCGCGCTTCGACATCGTCGGGTTCGATCCGCGCGGCGTCGGCAAGTCCGACCCGGTCAAATGCTTCACCGACGCGGACGAGGACGCGACGTTCGGGGCCGACCCGGATCCGGTCAGCCAAGCCGATTTCGACGCCACGGTCGCGCTGAACCGGAAGATGGCGCAGGGTTGCCAGGCGAAATACGGTGACGCCCTGCGACTGTTCTCCACCGAACAGGCGGCCCGGGACATGGACGCGGTCCGCCAGGCGGTCGGCGATCCGAAGATCACCTACCTCGGCTACTCGTACGGGACCCTGCTCGGCGCCACCTACGCGCAGCTGTTCCCGAAGAACATCCGGGCGATGGTCCTGGACGGCGCGATCGACCCGACGGCAAACACGATCGCCAGCGTGGAGAGCCAGGCGCAGGGCTTCGAGCACGCGTACGACGAGTTCGCCTCCTGGTGCCGCGACCACTCCTGCCCGGCCGGGGCGGATCCGCGCGCCACCCTCACCACCCTGCTGACCGCGGCCAAGACCAACCCGGCACCGGGCCCCGACGGGCGCAAGGCGACCGGCGGCTGGATCCTCACCGGGGTCGCGGAGTCGCTGTACTCGCAGGAGGAGTGGCCGCTGCTGGGCCAGGCGCTGGGCGACCTGTCCAACGGCAACCCGACGAAGATCTTCGAGCTCGCCGACGCGTACGCCGAACGCGATCCGGCCGGCCACTACACGAACATGTTCGACATCTTCAACACCGTCGAGTGCGACGACGACAACAGCGGCGAGAGCATCGACCAGGCGCGGGCGTTGCAGAGCCAGTGGCGGACCAAGTACCCCATCTTCGGCACCCAGATGGCACTCGGCCTGATCTCGTGCGCCGTCTGGCCGGCGAAGCGCGACCCGTACCCGACCGGGAAGGCAGCCGGCGCGCCCCCGATCGTGGTGATCGGCACCACGAACGACCCGGCAACCCCCTACGAGCAGACCGGGAAGCTGGCCGCCATGCTCGGCGTCGGTCAGGTGCTCACCTGGCAGGGCGAGGGGCACACCGCGTACCCGCAGACGGAGTGCATCCGCCAGGCTGTCGACGGATACCTGATCAACCTGACCGTACCGGCCGCCGGGCTGACCTGTCCGGCACAGTGAACGGCTGACGCCGGACTGTCGTACCCCGCCGCTAACCTGCCCGCATGGAACTGACCACGACATCTCTCGACGCATCGGATTCCGTCCGCACGGGTGAGTGGACCGTCGAGGATCACCTGCGCGGCAAACCTCCCGTTCCGGTGGCTCTCTACCTGCGGTTCGTGCAGTTGGTTGCCGCCTGCGGACCGTTTACCTACGCGGTCGCCAAGACGTCGATCACGTTCAAGGGCAGCCGGCGGGGCTTCGCGGGCGCGAGACCCACCATGCACGGGCTCGCCGCCTACATGGACCTGCAGCGCGTGGTGGAGGATCCGCGCATCATCAGCTCGTCGCCATATACGAAGCGGTTGTTCGTCCACCAGATCCGGGTGTCGTCGCTGGATCAGTTGGACGACGAGTTGGCCGGTTGGCTCCGGGAAGCCTACGCCGTGGGCGCGGGTGCACACCTGACCAAGCCGTAGCGCGACAACCGGGGGTTCTTCCCCGTCCGGCCTACCCCGCGCCCATGGGTGCTATCCATCCTTGGCAATTGGTGGTGACGGTGCTGTGCACCCTCCTCGCGGCGACCGCCATGGCCGCCCTGCTGGTGTTGCTGATGCTGCCGTGGCTCAGGCGGCGGCGGTAGGGCCGCCGGCACCGTCTCGAGCCACGATGGGGTGGCTTCGTCGCGGCACCCGCCGCGGGCATCTGGCACCGGCGAGCGGGGAAGCCCGATTTGCGTGGCCCGCTTACCCTTTCGCCCATGGGTGGTCTCAGGCCGTGGCACGTGGTGGTGCTCAGCATGTGTTGACTGTTCGTGACGGCCGGGGTCGCCGGCTCGGTGGCGTTGGTCAAGGTCTTGATGAGGCGACGGTAGCGCCGGGCTTTACTGGGAGGCTTTGGCTTTCCGGCTCGGCTGCACCCGCAGCGGTTCGCCCGGCATCTTCGGATAGTCCGGCGGGTAGGGCATGTCACCGATGCCGTCGTGCTCGTCGTGCTGCGCCCACTCCAGCAGCGGCGTGAGATCGTGCTCGACGTCGTCGATCGTCGCGTGCGGGTCGGCCCCGCCGGCCAGCCGCTGCGGCACGGTACGCAGGTCGAAATCGTTCGGCTCGACCTCGGTCAGCTCCTCCCAGCTGACCGGCGTGGACACCGTGGCCCGCTGGTTGGCCCGCAGCGAGTAGGCACACGCGATGGTCCGGTCCCGGGCCATCTGGTTGAAGTCCACGAACACGCGGCTGCCCCGCTCCTCCTTCCACCAGTTGGTGGTCACGAGATCGGGCCGGCGGCGCTCGATGCGACGGGCCAGCGCGATCGCGGCGCGGCGCACCTGCACGAAACTCCACTGTGGACGGATGCGCACGTACACGTGCACCCCGCGACCGCCCGAGGTCTTCGGGTACCCGACCCAACCCAGCTCGTCGAGCAACGCGCGTACCTCGCCGGCGACCGTGACCGCGTCCCCGAAGTCGGTACCCGGCTGGGGATCCAGGTCGATGCGCAACTCGTCCGGACTGTCCACATCGGACGAACGTACCGGCCACGGGTGGAAGACCACGGTACCGAGCTGTGCCGCCCAGGCCACGTGCGCCAGATCGGCGGGGCACAGCTCGTCGGCCTTGCGCCCGCTCGGGAACCCGATCGTCGTGGTCTGCACCCACGGCGGCACGCCCCGGGTCGGTACCCGCTTCTGGAAGAACATCTCGCCGTCGATGCCCTCGGGGAAGCGCTGCAGCGTGGTCGGCCGCCCGCGCAACGCCCGCAGGATGCCGTCACCGACCGCCAGGTAGTACTCGAAGACGTCGCCCTTGGTAAATCCGCGTTCCGGGAAATAGATCTTGTCTCGGCTGGTCAACCGGACGCTACGCCCGGCGACCTCGATCTCCTCGGCCTTTGCCGCCATGCCCCGACCCTAGAGGATGCCCGTTAACTCGACCGGTAGGCGTCCGACCGGTGCAGCTCGGCGCGTCTGACGCCGCGGCGACCCAGAACCGATCTCCCGGTCTACTTGCACCGATATTGGCCTCCTGAGGTATTTCTGCCAAGCTGCCCGTTTTCGGATCTTCGCGGGCTATAGTCACTAAGTCATCCCGAAGGGTGAATTGTCTGCGGACCTCGTACCGCGCCTGGAGAACAGCCGATGCGCATGCTCAACTACAACGACTATCGGGCGGCGCGCCGGTTCCCGGCGCTCGACGGCCTGCGGGCCATCGCGGCGCTGATGGTGGTGTTCTTCCACTTCGGCGGGCCGCACTGGGCCCGGATGTCCGGGTGGAGCGGCGTACAGGTCTTCTTCGTTCTCTCCGGCTTCCTGATCACCACGCTCGCGCTGCGCGAGGAGGACCGAGCCGGACGCATCTCGCTCCGTGCCTTCTACGTACGGCGGGTGTTCCGGATCCTGCCCGTGTACCTCGTGGTGCTCGCCGTACTCGTCGGCGTCTACCACGCCCGCGACCAGTTGCGTTCCACCGGAACACTGGCCGCGCTGCCGTACTACGCATCGACCGTGCTCACCGACTTCGCCCCGCCCGGCGGCTTCATCCAGTCCTGGACCATCGGCATCGAGCAGAAGTTCTACCTTCTCTGGCCGCTGCTGGCGTTCGCCGCCGGAGCGATCCCGCTGGTTCGGCGGGCCGGGCTCACCATCATCCTGCTGGCACTGTCACTCGCGATCATGGCCTCGCTCAACCAGGGCGCCGCGGTGCATTACGCGACCATCCTGATCGGCTGCCTGCTCGCGCTGCTCATGCACGACCGGCGGACCTTCCGCTGGGTACGCCCGCTGACCCACCCGGTCGCCGGGGTGGCGATCGCGGCCGGGTTCGTCGTGGCGCAGCTGTTCATCCAGCCCGCGGTGAGCTGGTTCGGCGGCGAGCCCATCGTCATCGCCGGGTACTCGGTGCTGGTCGCGCTTCTGCTGCCGTCGGTGCTCCACGTGGGGCCGCTGAACTGGGTACTGTCCCGCCGTCCGATGATCATTTTCGGTGAGCGCTCGTACGCCGTCTACCTCGTCCAGGGGCTGGCCGGCCTGGTGGTGATCGCGACCCTGAACACCCGGCCCGGCATCGGTCAGGTGGCGCTGACCGCGCTGGTGAGCCTGGTCATCGCGGACGTGCTGCACCGGTGGGTGGAGCAGCCCATGATCGAGCTGGGGCGCCGGCTGACCCGGCCGCGCCGGGCCGCCGTACCGTCGGCTCCCGCCCAGCCGGTACCGGCGGCAGCCGGACGGACGGCCGCCCACCCGGCGCACCCGAAGGCCCCGGCGCACCCCCGGTCGGCCGCGCGTGTCGCAGTCCCGGCGCCCGCCCGGGCGGACGCCGACTCCGGCGTCACCCTGGACTCCAACCCGCGCAGGCCGCGCCCCGAGCACAACCGCCGAAAGGTACCGGCGGGCGACCGGCCAGCCCCGTCCAGGACCGGCACCGGCTCGTCCTGAACGATCGGCCGCGCACGCCGTACCGTTGAGGCATGGATCTTTCCAAGACCGACCTTCCACAGACCGAGGACGAGTGGCGGGTCCGGCTGACCCCGGCTGAGTTCCGGGTACTGCGACAGGCCGACACCGAAGCGCCGTTCACCGGCGAATACACCGATACCAAGACCAAGGGTGTGTACCGCTGCCGGGCCTGCGGCGCGGAGCTGTTCACCAGCGACACGAAGTTCGACAGCCACTGCGGCTGGCCGAGCTTCTTCCAGCCGCTGGCCGAAGACCGGGTGCGCTACATCGAGGACAACTCGATGGGCATGCGCCGGGTCGAGGTGCGCTGCGCGAACTGCGACTCGCACCTGGGTCACGTGTTCGAGGGCGAGGGCTACGGCACACCGACCGACCAGCGGTACTGCATCAACTCGATCAGCCTCACGCTCGAGCCCCGTGAAGACTGAACCGGCCGGGCCGGCGACCTCGCCGGCCGGGATCCGGTTCGCCGCCTTCGACCAACTCGACGCCGGAACGCTGTACGCGCTGCTGCGCCTGCGCGTCGACGTGTTCGTGGTCGAGCAGACCTGCCCGTACCCGGAGCTGGACGGCAGGGACACCGAGCCGGGTACCTGGCACGTCTGGCACAACGAGCAGGGTGGCCCCAACGGGTACCTGCGGATCATGGAAGAGCCGGACGGCAGCGCCCGGATCGGCCGGGTCTGTGTGGCCGCGCCGCAGCGGGGCACGGGCCTCGCCCGCCGGCTGATGGCCGCCGCCCTGGACCGGGTCGGCGACCGCACCTGCGTGCTGGACGCCCAGTCCCACCTGGCCGGCTTCTACGCCGGCCTCGGCTTCGAGCCGGACGGGCCGGAGTTCGTCGAGGACGGCATCCCACACGTCCCGATGCGCCGGCCCGGCGCCCGCTCCGCGGAGGCCGTCAGCCTCGGCGCGTGAGGCAGCTCTCGGCGGGTGAGGCAGCTCTCGGCGGGTGAGGCAGCCGGCTGCGCGGGAACGCCCGGCCGGCCCACCGGGCAGCCGGTTCACGGCAGGCCGGCGATCAGCTCGCCCGGGCAGCCGACTACGGCAGGCCGGCGATCAGCTCCGGCACGGAACGACGCCGGCCGGTGAAGAACGGCACCTCCTCGCGGACGTGCCGGCGGGTCTCCGAGGCGCGCAGGTCACGCATGAGGTCGACGATGCGGTACAGCTCGTCGGCCTCGAACGCGAGGATCCACTCGTAGTCGCCCAGCGCGAAGCTCGCCACCGTGTTGGCGCGCACGTCCGGGTACGCGCGGGCCATCCGGCCGTGCTCGGCCAGCAGCTCGCGACGCTCCTCGTCGGGCAGCAGGTACCACTCGTAGGACCGGACGAACGGGTACACACACACGTACGGGTGTGCTTCCTCACCGGCCAGGAACGCCGGCAGGTGGCTCTTGTTGAACTCGGCCGGCCGGTGCAGCGCCGCCTGCGACCACACCGGGGTCAGGTGCCTGCCCAGCTCGGTGCGGCGCAGCAGCCCGTAGGCGTCCTGAAGCTGGTCGGAGGTGGTCGCGTGCCACCAGATCATCAGGTCCGCGTCGGCCCGCAGCCCGGCCACGTCGTACGTGCCCCGGATCACCACGTCCTTGCCGGCCAGCTGCTCGAACAGCCCCTCGACCTCGGCGATCAGGTCGTCACGGTTGGCGGGCAGCGACTGGCTGACCCGGAAGACGGACCACATCGTGTAGCGGATGGTCGCGTTCAGTTCCTTGATCCGTGCCGCGTTGGTCTGCTCGGTCATGACAACGAGTCTAGGAGGTGCTCCGCGGCCGTCTCCCCGGACCGTACGCAGGCCGGAATGCCCACCCCGTCGTACGCCGCGCCGGCCAGCGCCAGGGTCGGGTGCCCGGCCAGTGCGGCCCGGGCCGCGGCCACCCGCCCCAGGTGCCCCGGCTGGTACTGCGGCAGCCCGCCACCCCACCGGACGACGTCCGCGGCGAACGGCTCCGGCAGCGGCGTACCCATCAGCTTCCCCAGCTCGGAGCGGGCGAGCGTGATCAGTTCGGAATCGGTGCGCTGGAGGACCGCCGTGTCGCCGTACCGGCCGATCGAGGCGCGCAGCAGCGCGATGCCGTCCGCCCGCCGCAGGTGATCCCACTTGGTACTGAAGATGGTCAGCGCCTTGACCGCGTACCCCTCGACGGCCGGTACCAGCAGCCCGGACAGCGCCGGCAGTTCCGCCTCGGGTACCGCCATCCGGACCAGCGCCACATTCGCGTAGTCGAGGACGCCGACCTCGTCCGCCGCCGCCCGGTCGACCCCCGCCAGGAGCCGGGCAGCCGGGCGAGCCGGTACCGCGAGGACCACGGCGTCCACCTCCACTGTGGACGGGTCGTGGGTGGAGCCGACCAGCAGCCGCCAGCCGCTGGCGGTACGCGACAGCTCCCGTACCGGCAGCCCCAACATCAGCCGCGCGTTGGCGGCCTCGGCGACCGCGGACACCAGCCGGCTCAGCCCGCCGTCGATCGTCCCGAACGGCGGCCCGCCGGCCGGCCCGGTCCCCGCCCGGCCCGCCGCGCCGCCGGACGCCGCACCACCCGACGCCGCGCCACCCGACGCCGCACCGCCGGACGCGGCGTGACTCACCTCGGGGCTGCCGTCCGCTGCGCTGCCGCCCGCCGCGCTCCCGCCCGCCGTGCTGCCGCCGGCCGCGGTGCCGGGTTCGTCGCTGGTCATCGAGCCGCCCGGACCGCCGTTCGACGAGCCGCCAGCCCCGCCCGGCAGCGCGGCCCGCACCGCCGCGCGCAGGGTCGGTTCGATCCGCGCCGTCCGGGCCAGGGCCGGCACGGTCGTGGCCAGCGACAGGTCATCGGCCCGGCCGGCGTATACCCCGCCGAGCAACGGGTCGACCAGCCGGTCGACGACCTCGTCGCCGAGCCTCTCCCGGACCAGTGCGCCGACCGCGACGTCCTGGTCCGGCGCCAGCAGCGGGCGGCCGAGGTCCCGGTCCCGCTCGACCGCCAGCCGCGCCACTCCGTCCAATGTGGATGGATCCGCCGGTACCCCCATCACCGTGCCGCGCGGGATCGGCCGCAGCGCGTTGTCCACCGCCAACGCCGCCTGGCTGGTCGCCGGGTGCCGGATCGCGTCCGTCAGGCCGACCCGGTGGGCCAACTCCGCCGCCGCGCTCGGCGAACCGTCCGGATCCCGCATGAGAAATGTCTCCGCACCGGCCTCCAGATAGCCGCCCGCGAAGGCATCCGTGCGCAGCTTGCCGCCCAGCCGGGTGCTCTGCTCGAACACGGTGATGCGGGCATTTCGCCCGAGCCGGTCGCGCAGCCGCAACGCCGCGGCCAGCCCGGCGATCCCGCCACCGATGACCGCGATCTCCGCAGGTCGGGTTCCGTCCACTCTCGCAGAGTAAGCACCTAAAGTGTCGACCATGACCGGGGTAGCGATAGTGACTGGTGCGGCACAGGGGATCGGCCGGCGTTGCGCGGAGGTACTGCGCGACGACGGGTACGACGTCGTGGTCTTCGACCGGCAGGCGATCGACGATTTCCCGGACGTACTCGTGCAGGCCGGCGACGTGACCAGCGAGGCCGACGTGGCGGCCTGCGCGGCGGCGGTCACCGAGCGCTACGGCCGGATCGACGTGGTGGTCAACAACGCCGGTGTCGCCGAGATCGGTCCGGCCGAAGACCTCGACCCGGCCGCCTGGCGGCGGGTACTCGACATCAACCTGACCGGCCCGTTCCTGATCAGCCAGGCGTTCGGGCGGATGATGCTGCGCCAGCGCGCCGGTTCGATCGTGAACATCGCGTCGGTGGCCGGGTTGCGGGGTGTGGCCGACCGGTCCGCGTACAACGCCAGCAAGCACGGGCTGATCGGGCTGACCCGGACGCTCGCCGCCGAGTGGGGTGGCCGCGGGGTGCGGGTGAACGCGGTGTGCCCGGGCTGGGTCAAGACCCCGATGGACGACGCGAGCCAGGGGGAAGGCGCGTACGGCGACGAGGACATCACCGCGCACGTCCCGCTCGGCCGGTTCGCCAGCCCGGAGGACATCGCTCAGGCGGTGCTGTTCCTCGCCGACCCGGCCCGCAGCGGCTTCATCAACGGCACCGCGCTGTCGGTGGACGGCGGGTGGTACGGCGACGGGTCCTGGCAGTCGCTGCGCCTCGGCACCCGTACCCGCTGAGTCTGGGCGCTCCAGCCCCCGCGGGCGTGGTCAGGCTTCGGCGTCCGGGCCCCTCGGCGAATCGGCCCGGGTCGGGTCGTGCCCGAGTGTCATGAGCGTGCTCCGCCACGGATCATCATTGATGTCCGTTTCCGGCGCGTTCTGTAGCCTGCCGCGAATCAGGTCCGACACCTCACGCATCGTGTCCAGATCGGTACTGGTGATGTCCGTACGCCGCTTTTCCTTGATCTGAAGTACCTGCAAACCGAGCGCGTGGATGTCGATGTCCGGTTCGGGCGCATAGGTGTCCGCCCCGTCGGGCGTGTTGAACAGCCAGTCACGCAGCTCAGGGGAGGCCATGTTGACCAAGCCGTGGAAGTTCTCCCACACCTCAACAAACTCGGAATCGTTCCTGTTCACCACCGAAGAGACCCCCTACCGAGACTCGACGAACTCGGAATCGTTCCGATTCATCGGCGATCACCTCGACAAGACCCGTACCCCGGTCCACGCCGGCACAATCGTCTCGCCTGAGATATCGACGAGGCGCATATACTCCCGCGCGGGGCTCGACGGGACGGGGGTAGGCCATGGCATTCAGATCTATGGCGGCTCGACTCACCGCACTTCCGCTGCGCTGGCTGGGCATAGGCGCCGGCGCGCTCGCCCTGGCCGCCTCCAGCCTCTTCCACGGGCTGGATTCCTCGGCCTCGGCCGGGATTCCGCAGGTCAAGCCGAACACGGTGAGCAGGGACGGGCCCTGGAACGTCAATGTGCTCACCTGCCGGGTCGTCACCGACCTGTCGCCGTACAAGCCGCAGAAGGACGGCGACCGCTGGTTCGTCGTGATCGCCTACGTCAACGTGACCGCCGACGAGAGCCAGACCAGCATCGGAGCCATCATCCGGATACCGCAGGTCCAAGGTCTGACCGCCACGGGCGGTTCGCGCGGAAAGCCTCCTGATCACATCCTGCTGGTCCGGGACGGCAGCGAGGTCCAGTACCTGAACCCGGGGATGACCGAGCGGGTGGGCTTCGCGTGGGAGCAGTCCCCCTCGGCCCCGATGCCGTCGGAGACGCTGGTGCAGGTGTACGGCGAGACGTTGCGGGAGTCGGCGCTGAGCGGCAACGAGGAGTGGCTGGATCTCTCGGTACACGCCGAGGTGCACGCCTCTATCGAGGACCGGCGGTCGTGAGTCAGCCGCCCGCGGGCCCTCCACCCGGTACCTGGCCGGCGCCGGAACCACCACCAAGCCAGCCTCTGCCACCGGGCCAGCCCGTACCGCCGGGCCAGGCCGTACCGCCGGTCCAGCCTGTACCGCCGGGCCAGTACCCACCGCCGGGCCAGCCGCTACCGCCGGGCCAGCCGGGGCCGTACGGCCAGTCCGCGCCGCCCGGTTACGCCATGCCACCCGGCGGGCAACTGCCGCCGGGGCAGCCGGCGCAGGCCGCGCCACCACCGCAGGCTGTGCCACCGCACGGTGTGCCCTCGTATGGCGTGCCACCGCCACCGCATGGCGTGCCGTCGCATGGCGCGCCACCGCAGGCCGAGCCATACGCTCAATCGGCGCCCCCGGCGCAACCCGCGTACCCCGCGGCGCAGATGGCTCCCGGCCAGCCCGGCCCGGCAGGCCGAGCCGTCCCCTGGCAATCGCCGAACGCCTGGTCACCGCCGTCAGCCGGTCCAGCGCCATCAACCGGACCCGCGCCCGCCTGGGCCCCACCATTGCAAGCATCGGCCCCGCCGTCGCAAGCATCGGCCCCGCCGTTCGGGCCGCCGTCATCGATGCCATCCTCGGCGCCGCCCTCGTTCGCGCCACCCCGGTTCGCACCACCCCCGTCCGCGCCCACCTCGGCACCGCCGCCGGTCGGACCGCCGCTAGGGCCGGCCTCGGCCCCACCCTCATTCGGCCCGCCGTCGCCCGCACCGGCGTCGGCCCCACCGGCCTTTACACCGGGACCGTCAACACCCGCCTCAGCACCGCCCGCATTCGGCCCGCCACCCTCGTTCGGACCGCCACCCTCATACGGACCGCCGGCCTCGTACGGACCGCCGCCCACACCCGCCTCGTTCGCGCCCCCCGCGACGCAGCCCCCGGCCCCGAATGCTCCCCCGCCGGGACCCACCACAGCACCGCAGTCATCCACCGCGCCACAGTCCTATCCAGCGCCACAGCCCTACGCGACACCGCAGTCCTACGCGACACCACAGTCCTACCCACCGCCGCAGGCGTACACGGCGCCACAGTCGTACGCCCCACCTCGGTCACCTGCCCCACCGCAGTCATGCACTCAGCCACAGTCGTTTCCACCGCAGCAGGCGTACGCTCCGCAACAGCCGTTCCCCGCACAACAGTTCCCCGCACAACAGCCATCCACTGCGCAACAGTCGTTCACCGCACCGCAGTCATTCCCCGCACCCCAGTCGTATGGCCGGCCGGAAGCACCGCTCGCGCCGCCGCCAATCGCGCCGCCACCGTTGACCGCGCCCCCGCCGATCGCATCGCCGTCAACCGCGCCGCCGTCGATCGCGCCTCCGTCAACCGCGCCGCCGCCGATCGCCTCGCGGCCGGTCTCGGTTCCCCCGCCTCAGGCCGCCGCCGCGCCGCCCGTGTTCGCCCCGCCGCCCACCCCGTCGTCACCGCTCATGCCGCCCGCCGGGCTTCCGCAACCGGTGGTGCCACCGGGTCAGCCGGTGCAGTCAGGTCAACCGCTGGGACAACCGACGTTGCCGGGGCAACCGACAGCGCCAAGTCAGCCCATGCTGCCGGGTCAACCCACGGCGTCTGTACCACTGGGGCAAGCCACGGCCCAACCGGTGCAAGCCACAGCCCCACCGGTGCACGCAACAGCCCCAGTGGTGCACGCAACAGCCCCAGTGGTGCAAGCCACAACCCCCTCGATGGCGCCGGCCCGAACGTCCGGTCTGGCGGCAGCACCCGCAGCACCCACGGCGCCCGCGACACCCACGGCGCCCGCCCAAGCCATCGGGCACGGTCCCGCGACCGGGCAAGGCCCGGCCACCACGCACGGTCCGGCCACCGCACAGGGTCCCGCCACCGCACAGGGTTCCGCCATCGCGCACGCGTCGGCGCAAGCCGCCGCGCCCGTCTTCGCGACGCCCACACAGATCCCTGCGCCGGCCATGCCCGCGACGGCCGCTGCGGTCACAGTCGGGACGGCGGCCTGGCCTGCCGGCCCAGGGAACCCCGATCAGCAGGCACCCTGGCCGGCGCCCGGCCAGGCGCCACCGGTAGACACCGCCACACCTCCGGATCGGCAGGACGACGAGCACCGGCCGATACGCAGCCACCGCAGGCGTCAGGTCCACCGGCCGATCGTCCGGCGGCTGGGGGCCGCGGCCGCGGTCATCGTCGCCCTCGCGGTCGGCGAGGTGATCACCGACCACGTCCCCGACACCGACACCCAACAGAAGCCGTTTATTCACACCGGGAGCATCGGCAAGCCCGTCGACGTGCGCACCTTCGACGCGAGCGTGCTGTCCGTCCGCGGGGCCGCCGTCATCGAGGACCCCGATCCAAACATCGCCGCCAGCCCGACGCACGACACCAGCGGGGTCTGGGTACTCGTACGGATCCGGCTGGTCGCGGCGAACGAGCCGGTGGCGGTCACCTACGCCGCGGTACAGGATGCCGAAGGCCGCACCTACCTTGCCAGTACGCGGTTCCACCAGCCGTTCGTCGACGGTGGGCGCATGCTGCAACCGGGGGTACCCGTGGCCGGCGAGGTCGCCTTCGAGGTACCGGTGGCCGTCGTGCCCCAGTTGTCGATCCGGCTCGCCTCGCCCGGGCTGTTCGACGACTTCCGGATGGATGCCATGGCCGACATACCACTGGGAATCAGCACCGGGACAGCACAGCAGTGGAAGGCGACCACCACGGCGGCCACGGTCGCGCCTCCCGAGGTGGTCCAGTGAATCCCGGATGGTGGCGGCGCAACCGGTGGGGGCTTCTGCTGCTGGTACCCGCGCTGGCGCTGGCGCTGTACTCGCCGGTCAAAACCGGATACCGCATGTACTGGAAAGCCGAACCCCGCCAGCCGGTCTCCGGCACGCCAGGGAGTTGGGTGGCGTACGACGGTGCGCGGATGCGACTGACTCGGCTCGCGGCGGACACCGGCCCTCAGGACTTCCTCGGAGACCCGGTCGCGATCCCGGCCGGTACCCAGGCATGGAAGGCGACCGTCGACTTCGACGTCCCGCACGGCGTGAAACTCTCACTCTGCACCGTCTCGCTGGAGACGGCCGATGGCAAGACCTTCTCCCCGGGGCCCGATGATCTCAAGGACCTCGATGCGCCGTTCGATTACTGCACGCCCGAGGATCCGGACGACAAGTCGGCCAAGTACCAGACGGTGGCCTACTTCCTGCTGCCGCGCGAGGCTCATCCGGTGGCGCTTCGGGTCGTCGCGAAGACGAAGCTGCCCGACTACGCCCGGCTGACCCCGCCGTAGATTCTGCCGATCATTCGCCGGCCCGTGTCGAGCCCCGCCGCGCGGCGCGCTTGCCGACCCGGAACAAGATCGGCAGGACAGGACCCTATTGTCGCGGCGGCGCCACGTGCGGCTGCTCGACGGTCGGGGGGTCGACGAACGGGGGGTCGACGAACGGGGGGTCGACGAACGGGGGGTCGACGAACGGGGGGTCGACGAACGGGGGGTCGACGAACGGGGGGTCGACGAACGGGGGGTCGACGAACGGCCGCTCCATGGTCGGCGAGTCGCCTGACCCGTCGGGCCCGACGGGACCGGCCGTACCGCCGACGGGCGACCCGACCGTGGCCGCTCCCGCCGGCGAGGCCGGAGCGGCCTGCGACTGCGGCGACCACGGCGCCGCGGCGGTGCCCTGAGGGGCAGCGCCCAGAGCCGACGCGACGGCGCCCTGAGCCGGCGGGCCGGCGCCCTGAGCCTGCGGGGCGGCGCCCTGAGCCGGCGGGGCGGCGCCCTGAGGGAAAACGCCCTGAGCCGGCGGGGCCCACTGGGGGGCCCACTGCGTGGCCTGCGCTGCGGACACGACCGGCGGCGATCCGGACGGGACCGACTGCGGCCCGGGCACGACCGGCGGCGCCCCGAGCGGAACCGACTGCAGCGCAGTCGCGCCCGAACCAAGCGGCGCGACCGAACCCGGCGGCGCGCTCAAACCGATCGGTACCCCGGAGGCATGCGGCACACCCGCAGCAACCGGCACACCCGAGGCGGTCGATGCAGCGGAGGCGACCGGCGCTCCGGGAACGGCCGGATCCGCGCCGGCCGCCGTCACAGCGGCCCGGGCCACCGCATGCGCGGCGGGACCGGCGAGCGCGTTCGCGGTGACAGGGGCTGCCGCGGCGACCGAGGCGGTAGCCGTGACCGAAGCCGCGCCCGGCACCGGTACCCCGGTGCTGCCGGCGACCGCCGGGTACATCGCAACCGGAACGGCACTCGTCAGACTTGCCAGGAGCGACCCATCCTCCTGCGCCCGTAGCACGCGATCGACGGCGGCTCCGAGCAACACCACCGTCAGCGTCTGAGCCACCCCGTCGTTGAGCGCGGACAGCGCGTCGGACAGCGGCATCCAGAACTGGATGATGTTGTGCGGGCCGATCAGCGGACGCTCGACCTCCCACAACCAGGTCGAGGTCGAGTCGACGATCACGAAGGCCACGCAGAACAACAACATCGGGCGCAGACCGGTTCGGACCAGCAGGCGCAGTCCCCGCGCCAGGGGGCCGAACCTCTCCCGGAAATTCTCGCTCAGCTCGGCGACGATCCGCCGCAGCAGACGCGGCACGATCGACGACTGCCCGCCCTCGGTTTCCAGGGGGTTGAGCGCGAGTCGGGTGGGCGACGTGAACTCGAACCCGTAGACCACGGCACCGACCGTGAGCCACGCCACCGGTACCACGATCACCGTATCGGCGGAGCCGACCAGCTCACTCGCGGCGGAGAGCACGGTGTGTATCAGGCCGGAGAGCGGCCCGAGCCGGTCCACGACGTCCGAGAATCCAGCGGTCAGCCCGTGCACCACGCGCCGATCCTCGAGCCAGGTCACTCCGTCGTTCTTCTTCCTGGCGGCCAGCATGGCAAGCATAAAGATCCAGATCACCTCGACGTACGCGCCGAGGAGACCGGGGAAGCGCAACCACCTGGCGATCCGCCACTTGCTCAGCGCCCAGCGGATCACGACCGCGCAAGCGAACACCACGACCATCGACGTGGTGAACGAGAGCGGCAACCGGGCCCCCACGTTCGCCGTGCCGTCAAAGATCTTCCCGCTGGCGAAGACTTCGTCGCTGAGTATCGCGTAGCTGAAGTTGGCCACGTCGGACTTGAGGTAGCCGTGCTCGGCGTAGAGGGGCAGGAACGGGATGAGCACGCTACCCAGATAGTCGAGCATCGACGCCCGCGGCGGGTGCGGCAGGCCGCCGGCGCGTGCGGCGTCGGTACGCGCCCGCTTGACGGCGGACAGCCAGGGCAGCGAGTCGCGGACGACCCACATCATCAGTACGAGGGGGGTCAACGTCGCGATCGGCAACAGCACCAAGGGGAAGAAGCCGAGCGTCGCGTTGACTTTGCTCGCCTCCACCCCGACCCAGGTCAGGAAGCTGCGCGCGGCGATTCCGGCGAAGGTCAGCGTCAGCAGCGCCGGCCAGTGCCGGACCAGGACCGTGCCGGAAGTCCGCAGCACGGCGGTGGCCTCGCCGAGCGCGGTGCGGCGAAGCCACCACTGACGTCGATACGCCCCCGCTGACGACCATCGAGCCCCGTCCACGCCGGACAGGCTACCGGCCGGGCCTGACATCACGGCCGCCGGTGTGAGCCGTTATTCGGCAACGCTCGGGCCCGTGCTCTCGCCTCCGCCACAAACCGGCTCCGGCTCCGCTCAGGCAATGCAGCGTGAGCCTGTGCTCGCCTCCGCCACAAACCGGCTCCGGCTGCGCTCAGGCGGCAGACACCTCGTGCACCAGAGCCACCACCCGGGTCAGTACCTCCGGGTCAGTGTCCGGAAGCACCCCGTGACCGAGATTGAACACGTGCCCGTGCGCCGCCCGGCCCTCAGCCACGATCCGGCGCACCTCCGCCTCGACGACCGGCCACGGCGCGAACAGCACCGCCGGGTCGAGGTTGCCCTGCACGGCGAAGTTCGGTCCGAGCAGTGCGGCGGCCGTGTCCAGCGGGGTACGCCAGTCCACACCCACCACGTCCGCCCCGGCCTCCGCCATCGCCGGCAGCATGTGCCCAGTACCCACGCCGAAGTGGATCCGGGGCACGCCCGACTCGGCGAGCCCGGACAGTACCGTCGCGGAGTGCGGCATCACGTACCGTCGGTAGTCGGCCTCGGACAGCGCGCCCGCCCAGGAGTCGAACAGCTGCACGGCGGATACCCCGGCCGCTACCTGTACCCGCACGAACGTCAGCGTGATGTCGGCGAGCCGGGAGCACAGCGCGTGCCACACGTCGGGCGCACCGTGCATCAGTGCCTTGGTCCGCTCGTACGTGCGCGACGGCCCGCCCTCGATCAGGTAGCTGGCCAGCGTGAACGGTGCGCCGGCAAAACCGATCAACGGGGTACCGGAGAGCTCCTCGACCAGCAGCCCGACCGCCTCGGCGACGAAGTCCACCTGGGCCGGCTCGAGTACCGGCACTGCCGCGACGGCGGCCGGGTCCCGGATCGGCTCTGCGATCACCGGCCCGACACCGGGCTTGAGGTCAAGATCGATGCCGGCAGCGGCGAGTGGCACTACGATGTCGCTGAACAGGATGGCCGCGTCGACGCCGTGCCGCCGCACCGGTTGCAACGTGATTTCGCGGATGAGGTCCGGTCGCCGCAACGCCTCCAGCATCGGTATGTCCGCCCGGATGCTCCGGTATTCCGGGAGCGAACGCCCAGCTTGGCGCATGAACCACACGGGAAGATGCGGAACGGATTCACCATGACAGGCGCGGACAAAAACGGACGGTTCACGGCTCGTATCGCTCATCGCGAGCCATCATCTCATGCGTACCGCACAGTGATCGGCGCGCCGTGGCGGCCCCCACACCGGTACCCGCAATAGGCTGCGAACATGGCGCCCTCGTCCGTACTTCCAGAGACGTTCGCGCACGCCGTCGAGACGTTGCGGGCAGTCGCGGCGCGACCGGAGATCGTCCTTGAGGATCTCACCGCCCCCACCAGGCTGGCGCCCTACGCGCATGCCTTTTCCGGGACGGTCAGCCGCGCCGGTGACGAGGTGGCGACCGGCCGGCTGGTGCTGCTCCACGACCCGGCCGGGCAGGACGCGTGGGACGGCACGCTGCGACTGGTCACCTACGTCACGGCTGAGCTGGAGCCGGAGCTGGCCAGCGATCCTCTGCTGCCGGCGGTGGGCTGGAGCTGGTTGACCGACGCACTGGCGGCGCACGGTGCCGATTACACCGCCATCGGCGGCACCGTCACCCAGACCACGTCGACCCGGTTCGGGGATCTCGCCGGGCCACCGAGCAGCGCCGACCTGGAAATCCGCGCGTCCTGGACTCCGCTTTCGGCCGACCTCGGCGGCCACTGCGCGGCATGGTTCACGCTGCTCTCCTCGACCGCCGGCCTGCCGCCCCCGGGTGTCACCGCGCTGGCGTGGCCGGCCGCCCCCGGCGCCTGAGCAGCCGGCCGCACCACGCGCCGAACGCGATCAGTTCAGGTAGTTGTCGGCCTCGTTGCAGATCGGCTCGGCCTGGGCCAACAGCTTGTTGGCCGTGGTCTTGTCGCCCCGCTCCGCCGCGTCGACGGCCTGGCCGGACAGGTCCAGGCACTGCGAGATGACCTGCTTCTCGTGATTCAGTTCGTCGACCTGGTTCTGCGAACCGCTGGCCTTCTGGGTCTCGTCGTCGAGCTGGTCCTGGAGGGACTTGAGTTGCGAGCTGTCGATGCCCAACTGCTTGGTCTGGGCGGCGATCGTCGCGTTGCGGGCCCGCAGGGTCGCGGACTGCTTGTTGTACGCCGAATTCTTCGCCACGAACAGGCCGGCCAGCACACCGGTCGCGATGACGAACAGGACCACCAGGCCGGCGAGCACCGGTAGCGCCTTGCCCCGCTGGGCCGGCGGCTGACCGTACCCGGGCTGGCCGAACGCGGACGGGTACCCGGCTCCGGAGCTGGGCGGGGCGCTCGCCATCGGTACGGCAGAGGTCGGCGGGTACCCGGGGATCGCGCCGGGCCCGGATACCGGGGCGGCGCCCGGCGAGTACCCGAACGTGTCGCCGTACCCGGGGCCGGGTTGGGCCGGAATCTGCTGGGTCGGTACGGGTGGGCCGGGCACCGGCGGCCCCGCCGGTGCCGTGGGGCCGGCCGAGATCGACACGGTGGGGTCGGCCGGGCCCGAAGGCTGGGCCGGGGCGGGCACGGTCAGACCGGTGGGTGCGGTCGCTTCGGCTGGCGCGGACGGCCCGGTCGGTGAGGGGCCGGCCGTCCAGGGAGCCGGACTCGGGTGGGTCGGCTCGGTCGGGTGTGCCTGTGCGGGCGGGGACGTACCGTCGGCAGGTCTGCTGCCATCCGGTTCGTTTCCGGGGTACGACATTGTTCCTCCAGGTCGACCACCGCCGGACCTCCGGCAGCGGGTGGTACTTCCGCGATCAACAGACAGTGAAGGAGTGGCAGGCCACGGAGATCGGGATGGCCAGACCAATGCCCTCGGCGTCCTGCGCCTTCTCGGCCGCGATCCCGACGACCTGCTTCTGGGCATTGACGACCGGGCCACCCGAGTTACCCGGATTGATCGGCGCGTCGAACTGGATGAAGGTCTTCCCGCCCTCGCCCGGGAAATCGTTGCGTACCGCGCTGACCACACCCGTCGTCACCGATTGGGCCAGCCCGAGCGGCGCGCCGACCACGACGATCGGCGATCCGGGCTCGACCTGCGCGGCGGCCGTGCTCAGCCGGTGGAAGTTCTCGGTGGATTCCAGCAAGGCAAGGTCGTTCGTGGTATCCACCTGGATGATCTTCACGGGGAACCGCTGCCCGTCCCGCTCCAGCGCGGCGTCCCTGGTTCCCTTTTCGTAGATCGACCGGACGACGTGGTAATTGGTCAGCAGATCGGTACCGCCGCCGCTGGGCGCCTTGCCCACGGCGAACGCGGTACCGGTGAAGTCACCGGCGTCGACCCGGAACACGCTCGGGAGCACAGCGGTGGCCACCGCCGTCGAGTCGAGCGAACCGGCGGTCGCCTTCTCCAGCGCCTTGATCCGGGTCTGTAGCTCGTTGTCGGTCTTGGACTCGTTGGCAGCGTCCGCGGCGATGTGCCGGTTCGCCGTGTCGAGCCGGTTGTTCAGGTCGTACACGTAGAAGCCCTCGCCGCCGGCGACCAGGAACAGCACGACCAGGAGCACGCCGAGCACCGAGTGGCGGTGTGAGGCGCGGGCGGGCCGGAACGGCTCCGGATATGGCCCGGGGTTCGCCGGTGCGGAGACCGGCTGGTACGGCGCACCGCCCGAATACGGGACGGCGGACGCGGGCCGGTCGCTCGGTGGCTGGGCGGCGGTCTGACCATAAGCGGGCTGACCATGGGCAGCCTGGCCATGAGGAGGCTGGCCGAAAGTGGTCTGGCCATAAGTGGGCTGGCCGGACGCGGGTTGGTTGATCGGGCGCTGGCCCAGCGTCGGCTGCGGCTGGTTCGGCACCCCCTGGCTCAGCACAGCCTGGCTCAGCACAGCCTGGTTCGGCACCGGCTGGCCCGGCACCGCCTGACTCGGCACCGGCTGGTTCGCCGGCTGTCCCGGCACGACCCGGCTGGGCGCCGCCGGCGGCATCGAAGGCCCCGGGGGGACAGGCGGCGGGGGCGACATGGTCGGCGGGTTCGGTCCGGGCCGCGACGGTTCCGCCCGTTGCGGCGGCATCCATCCGGCCGGCGCCGACAGCTTCTCCGTCGACGGATCCGGCTCCGGGGTGGAAGCAGTGGGGTCAACCCCAGCGGTCATGAGCGCACGCCCTCCCCTTAGACGTACGGCCCACGGTAGCGTCCCGTTGCTACCCCGTGACCGCACACAGCACGCAGCAAACTACCGTTTCAACGACGATCTTGCTGCCCGTCGATCGGTATCAGCTTCGCGGCGAATCGGCGCGCCGGACCAGGCTGTGAACAGACCGTGCCGGGCGCACCGTAAGTTGGATAGGTGACCGACGAAACACCTGGGCGTTCCCGGGACATGAAGAGTCGGGACCGGCACAGCGGAAATCATCCCGTACCTAGCGAAAGCGCTCCGGACCGGCCACCGTCGACAGCGGCGGACGATGCCCTCGGTTCGGGCGCACGCGATGGGGTCGAAGAGGCCGTCCCGCTAACCGAGCCACGTGACGGTACCCCCGATCCGGTGACGACCCAGGCAGAGTTGGCCGAGGTCGTGGCACGTTTCGCGGCGGGTACCGGACCGGTGGCGGTGGACGCCGAGCGAGCCTCCGGCTACCGGTACACCCACCGGGCCTACCTGGTGCAGTTGCGCCGGGCCGGCGCCGGTACCGCGCTGGTCGATCCGATCCCGTTCGGCGACCTCTCGGTGCTCGGCAAGGCGATCGAGGACGCGGAGTGGATCCTGCACGCCGCCAGTCAGGACCTGCCCTGCCTCGCGGAGATCGGCCTGGTACCGGAGCGGTTGTTCGACACCGAATTGGCGGCTCGGCTGGCCGGATACGAGCGGGTCGGCTTGGCGGCACTGACCGAACAGCTACTCGGGTACACCCTGGAGAAGCACCACTCGGCGGCGGACTGGTCAAACCGGCCGCTTCCGCAGTCCTGGCTGACCTATGCCGCGCTGGACGTCGAACTGCTCGTCGATCTCCGCGACCTGCTCGCCGCCGAACTCGCTCGGCAGGGCAAGGCCGAGTGGGCCGCCGAGGAGTTCGCCTCGCTGGTCGCGCACGGCGGGCAGCCGCACCGCCCGCGGCCGGATCCGTGGCGGCGCACGTCGGGCATCCACCGGGTACGCGGGCCGCGCGCCCTGGCCCGGGTACGGGCGCTCTGGTATGCCCGCGACGGGGTGGCCTCACGGCGGGACAGCGCCCCGGGCCGGGTACTGCCGGATGCCGCGATCATCGCGGCCGCCGAGGCGGACCCGAAGGACGAGCGGGAGTTGCTGGCCCTGCCCGGCTACGGCGGCCGTTCCATCCGCCGGATGGCCCGGGTCTGGCTGGACGCCCTCGACCAGGCACGCAACCTGCGCAGCGACGAGTTGCCGGTGACCCCACCCAGCGAGGGCCCGCCGCCACCGCACCGGTGGGCCGAGCGCGACCCGGCCGCCGCGGCCCGGCTCGCCCGCTGCCGAGAGGCGGTCAGCAAGCTGGCCACGGCACACACGCTCCCGCCGGAAAACCTGCTCACCCCGGACACGATCCGCAGGCTGGCCTGGGACCCGCCGGATCCGGCCGACGAGCCGGCGGTACGGGCAGTACTGGCCGGCCACGGAGCGCGTCAGTGGCAGATCGAGCTGACCGCGGCGGCGCTCACCGGAGCCCTGCCGGTCCCACCGAGCCCGCTGCCACCGGCCGAGGCGGAGGGCGGCTGAGGCCAAAAGAGCGGCCGTGGCACAAGAGCGGCCTGAGGCAACGGACCGGCTGAGGCGGAAGAGCCGGCTGGAGCGACGCGGAGAGTAACGCCGCCGACCCGCTGTGCGGAGTGACCCGGTGCACAGCCGGTCGGTGTCCGGCGCATAGTTACTCGCGAGTAGCATCAGTTCCGACACCGTCTCTTCCAGGAGGCCCCCGTGCCCGGCTCCACTGACTCCCGGTCGCCCGGCGAAGCCCCACGGCAGCATTCGCGACCGAGGACCGTTCGCGACGTCGTCTTCGTTGACGGCGTACGCACACCGTTCGGCAAGGCCGGCGGCATGTACGCCGACACCCGCGCCGATGACCTCGTCATCCGCTGCATCCGGGAACTGCTGCGCCGCAATCCCGGCCTGCCACCCGAGCGGGTCGACGAGGTGGCCATCGCCGCCACCACCCAGATCGGCGACCAGGGCCTGACCATCGGCCGCACCGCCGCGTTGCTGGCCGGACTGCCCAAGTCCGTGCCGGGCTACGCGATCGACCGGATGTGCGCCGGCGCCATGACCGCGGTCACCACGGTCTCCTCCTCCATCGCGATCGGCGCCTACGACATCGCCATCGCCGGCGGCGTCGAGCACATGGGTCGGCACCCGATGGGCGAGGGCGTCGACCCCAATCCTCGGATCCTCGCGGAGAAGCTGGTCGATCCGTCCGCGCTCGTGATGGGCTCGACCGCGGAAAACCTGCACGACCGCGAGCCGACCATCACCAAGGAGCGGGTCGACCGGTTCTCGCTGGCCAGCCAGCAGAAGACCGCCAAGGCGTACGCGAACGGCAAGCTCCAGCCCGACCTGGTGTCGATCGCGACCCGCGACCCGGAGACCGGCTGGTCGCTGGCGACCGTGGACGAGGCCCCCCGCGACACCAGCCTGGAGAAGCTCGCCACGCTGAAGACTCCATTCCGCCCGCACGGCCGGGTCACCGCCGGAAACGCCGCCGGGCTCAACGACGGCGCGACCGCCTGCCTGCTGGCCGCCGAGGACGTGGCCACCGAGCTGGGGCTGCCGGTGTCCATGCGGCTGGTCAGCTACGGGTTCGTCGGCGTCGAGCCCGAGGTCATGGGGTACGGGCCGATCCCGTCCACCGAGAAGGCCCTGCGGCTGGCCGGACTGTCCATTGAGGACATTGGGCTGTTCGAGCTCAACGAGGCGTTCGCGGTACAGGTGCTGGCGTTCCTCGACCACTTCGGCATCGCGGACGACGACGAGCGGGTCAACCCGTGGGGTGGCGCGATCGCGATCGGGCACCCGCTGGCCTCCTCCGGGGTCAGGCTGATGACTCAACTGGCCCGCGAGTTCGCCGAGCATCCCGAGGTGCGCTACGGGCTCACCGCGATGTGCATCGGCATCGGCATGGGCGGCACGGTGATCTGGGAGAACCCGCACTGGGAGGGGCAGAAGTGAGCACGCCCGATTTCGCGTCCGAGGTCGTCACGAAGGCCCTGCTGCGCCAGGTGAACGTGCCCGGCCTGGCCAAGCCGGCCGCGCTGATCACACTGGACAACGGCCTGGACTACAAGAAGCCAAACAGCTTCGGGCCGGCCGGGTTAGCCAGCCTGGACGCCGCCATCACCGAGGCGCTCGCCGCCGACCCGGCGTTCATCGCGGTGACCGGCAAGCCGTACGTGTTCTCGGTCGGCGCCGACGTCACCGGCATGGCCCTGATCACCTCGAAGGACCAGGCCGTGGCCATCGGGCAGGAGGGGCACCGCATCCTCCGCCGGCTGAAGGACTCCACGGTACCGACGTTCGCGTTCGTCAACGGCGCGGCCATGGGCGGCGGCCTGGAGCTGGCGCTGCACTGCCACTACCGCACGGTCTCCGGCGGTGCGGCGGCGATCGCGCTGCCCGAGGTCTCGCTGGGCCTGATCCCCGGCTGGGGCGGCACCCAGCTGCTGCCGAACCTGATCGGGGTGATCGGGGCGGCGCAGGTGATCGTGCAGAACCCGTTGCAGATGAACAAGATGCTGCGTCCCGCCGAGGCGCGCGAGCTGGGCATCTTCGACGAGCTGTTCGAGCCGGCCGATTTCCTGGAGCGCTCGCTGGAGTGGGCCGCGTCTGTGGTGAGTGGACAGACGTCGGTAGAGCGGCCCGAGGTCGACCGCAGCGAGATGTGGGACGCCGTACTCGGGTTCGCCCGGCAGCAGCTCGACGAGCGGCTGCACGGCGGGCCACCGGCGCCGTACCGGGCGCTGGACCTGCTCGCGCTCGCCAAGACCGAGGACTTCGCCGACGGTACGGCGGCAGAGGACCAGGCGCTCGCCGACCTCCTGATGACCAATGAGCAGCGTGCCTCGCTGTACGCCTTCGATCTGGTGCAGCGGCGCGCGAAGCGGCCGGCCGGCGCGCCGAGCCCGGGGCTCGCCCGGGAGGTCACCAAGGTGGGCATCGTCGGCGCCGGCCTGATGGCCGGGCAGATCGCGCTGTTGTTCGCCCGCCGGATGGAAGTACCGGTCGTGCTGACCGACCTCGACCAGGCCCGGGTCGACAAGGGCGTGGCCTACGTCCACCAGGAGATCGAGAAGCTGGCCAACAAGGGCCGGCTCAACCCCGGCAAGGCGGCCAAGCTGCGCGGGCTGGTGACCGGCGACGTGGACAAGGCCGGCTTCGCCGACGCGGATCTGGTCATCGAGGCCGTGTTCGAGAACCTGGACGTGAAGAAGCAGGTCTGGGCCGAGGTCGAGAAGATCGTGTCGCCGGAGTGCGTCCTCGCGACCAACACCTCTTCGCTGTCGGTCACCGCCATGGCGGAGCACCTGGAGCACCCGGAGCGGGTCGTCGGGTTCCACTTCTTCAACCCGGTGTCGGTGATGCCGCTGCTGGAGATCGTCCGCGCGGCGAAGACCGACGACGCCACGCTCGCCACCGCGTTCGCGGTCGGCAAGCAGCTGCGCAAGTCCTGCGTACTGGTCAAGGACGCGCCGTCCTTCGTGGTCAACCGGCTGCTGACCCGGTTCCTCGGGGAGATCCTCGGGGCGATCGACGCGGGTACCCCGCTGGACGTGGCCAACCAGGCGCTCGACCCGCTCGGCCTGCCGATGCGGCCGCTGGCCCTCCTGACCATGGTTGGCCCGGCGGTCGCGCTGCACGTCGGCGAGACGCTGCACGAGGCGTTCCCGGACCGGTTCGGAGTCAGCGAGAACCTGGGGCGCATCGTCGAGGCCGGCAAGCCGCTGACCGACCGGGACGGCGCCATCGATCCGGAGGTCGCCGCGCTGCTGAAGATCGGCGACACGGCACTGACCGCCGAGCAGGTACGCGACCGGGCCCTGACCGCACTGGCTCAGGAGGTCCGGCTGATGCTCGACGAGGGCGTGGTCGCCGAGGCGCAGGACATCGACCTGTGCATGATCCTTGGTGCCGGTTGGCCGTTCCACCTCGGTGGGGTCACGCCGTACCTGGACCGCGCCGGGTACGCCCAGCCGCGGTTCCTGCCACCCGGGGTGGCGAGCCTCCCGGCCTGATCACGCACGACCGCGCCACGGGCGCCCCGACCGAACGGTCGAGGCGCCCGTCGCCGTCTCAGGCCGGCGAATGATCGGCAGGACAGGACCTACGGCATCGGCGGCTCGGCCGCGGGTTCCTCCAGCGCGACCGACTGCTGTGCCGCCTCGGGGGCGGCAGCCCGCTGCGGAGTGGGAGGGGCCGTCGCGGCCCGCTCGGCTGCCGAGCGCTCGACGCAGAACTCGTTGCCCTCCGGATCGGCCAGCGTGACCCAGCCCCGGCCGTCCGGCAGCCGGTGGTCCTCGAAGACCGTCGCGCCGAGCGCGATGAGCCGGTCCGTCTCCTGGTCGCGACCGGTACCCGGCTGGAGATCGAGGTGCAGCCGGTTCTTCACGGACTTGCCCTCCGGTACCCGGATGAACAGCAGCCCCGGCCCGGCCCCGTCCGGCGCGACGAGCGAGATCTCGTCGTCGCCCGGGGCGTCCTCCGGATGCCGGGGGTACCCGGTGACCTCCTGCCAGAACCCGGACAGCGCCCACGGATCCGCGCAGTCGAACGTGATGTTGCGTACGGAAGCGGTCATTGCGTCACGCTCGCACACCCGGAGCGCGGGTGCGACGCGTTTAGCGGTCAACTCGACTGGTCTGACTCGGCGCGTCTGGCGCCGCGCGACGACCCAGACTAGTCGCCGGTGATGTCGTCGTTCAGGCCGGCAGTGATCTCGTCCACCACCTGCCGGGGGGTGCCGCCGATGGTGACCGTGAGGACGTTCTCGTCGGGGGCCGGCTCCTCCAGGTCGGCGAACTGGCTGTCGAGCAGTTCGGCCCGGAAGAAGTGCCCGTGCCGGGCGGTCAGCCGGCCCTTGATCAGGTCGCGGGTGCCCTGCAGGTACACGAATTTGACCTGCGGACGGCGCAGCAGGTCACGGTACGACCGCTTGAGCGCCGAGCAGCTCACCACGGCCGGGTCCGCCGCGGTGATCTGGATGTCGATCCAGCCGGCGATGGCGTGCAGCCAGGGCCAGCGATCCTCGTCGGTGAGCGGGTGGCCGGCGGCCATCTTCTCCACGTTGGCCACCGGGTGGAAGTCGTCGGCCTCGGCGTACTGCCAGCCGAGTTCGCCGGCGAGCATGGCGCCGATGGTGGACTTGCCACTGCCCGACACGCCCATCACCACGATGATCGAGTGTTTCGCCACCCGATCAAGATAGCCCGCCCGGGGGCGCTAGCGTGCCGGCACGCTCGCCGACGCCGCCACCACCGGAGTCGTCGCGGCCGCTGGCAGCGTCACGGTCACCTCCAGGCCGCCGCCGGCCAGCGCTACGGCGGTGACCGTACCGCCGTGCGCGTCGCACACCGCCCGCACGATGGACAGCCCGAGCCCGGAGCCGCGTACCCCGGTCCGCTCCCGGCCGCCGCGGCGGAACGGCTCGAACAGGCCCGGCAGGTCGGCCTGCTCCACCTCGAAGCCGGTGTTGCCGACGACCAGCGTCGCGTGCTCGTCGTCGGAGTACGTGCGGACCCACAGCCGACCGCGCAGCGTGTTGTAGCGCACCGCGTTCTCGATCAGGTTTCCGGCCAACCGGTCGAGCAGGCTGGGGTCGCCGACCACCGGCGCCGGGCGCAGATCGGTTTCGACCGACAGCCCGAGCCGACCGGTCTCCGCCTGCACCGCCGACAGCGCCGACGAGACTCCGGCGGACAGGTCGGCCGGTACCTTGCGGACCAGTCGCCGGCCCGCCTGAGCCTCGGTACGGGCCAGGACCAGTAGCGCCTCCACCAGCGCGTTGGCCCGCTCCGACGCGTCCCGTACCACGGTGGACATCCGGCGGTACTCGTCCACATCGGCATCCGGGTCGGACATGGTCACGTCGATCTCGGTACGCATCACCGCCAGCGGCGTACGCAGCTCGTGCGACGCGTTGGCGACGAACCGTTTCTGGCTCTCGAACGACCCGGCCAGCCGCTCCAGCATCGCGTCGAAGGTCGCGGCCAGCTCGGCCACCTCGTCGTCCGCGCCGTCGTAGCGGATGCGCTGGTCCAGTGTCTCGCCGGACAGCCGCCTCGCGGTCGCGGTGACCCGGTGCAAGGGGCGCAGCGCCCGGCCAGCCACCACGTACGCGCCGGCCACCCCGACCACGCTGATCGCCAGTACCGCCACCAGGCCCTTGACCAGCAGCTCCCGTTCAGCGGAGTTGATCAGATCATGCTGCCAGACCCGGGCGTCCAGCCGCCGCCCGTCGGCGAGCACCACCTGGTTGCCGGCGGCGAGCAGGTGGGAGGGGCGCAGCGCCTGGTGCACCACCAGCCAGGCCAGCAGTACGAGCAGGGCCGCGGCGCCGACCAGCAGGATCCCGTTGAGCAGCGTCAGCCGCAGCCGGAGCGTGGGGCGTAGCCGGCCGCGCTCGCGCCGGCCGTCATACACCGTCATGCCAACTCCGGTTCGGACACGGTCACCCGGTAGCCCGCGCCGACCACCGTCTCGATCAGCGGCGGGTCGCCCAACTTCTTGCGCAACGTCATCACGGTCACCCGGACCGTCGTGGTGAACGGGTCGGCGTTGGCGTCCCACACCCGTTCCAGCAGTTCCTCGCTGGACACCACGCCACCCCGAGCCTTGATCAGCTCTTCCAGGATGCCGAATTCCTTGCGGGTCAGTTCCAGTGTGCGGCCGGCCCGGTTGACCGACCGGCGGGCCTGGTCGAGGACCAGGTCACCCACGGCCAGTACCGGCGGCGCCGGTGGGGTGGCCCGCCGGCCGAGCGCCCGTACCCGCGCCACCAGCTCGTCGAAAGCGAACGGCTTGGACAGGTAGTCGTCCGCGCCCAGCCCGAGCCCCTCCACCCGGTCGGCCACGCTGGCGCTGGCCGTGAGCATCAGGACCCTGGTCAGTGCCCCCGACTTGACCAGGTCGGCGCAGATCTCGTCGCCGTGCATCCCAGGCAGGTCCCGATCGAGGACCATCACGTCGTACCGGGTCACGAACGCCATCTCGTGCCCGGAGCGCCCGTCATAGGCGACGTCCACGGCCATGCCCACGCGCCGCAACCCGCGCACGATCGCATCCGCGAGGTTCCGCTCGTCCTCGATCACCAGTACCCGCACGCCCCACCTCCGGCTTTCGACCAGTCTGGCTCGGCGTGTCGGGCGCCCCGCCACGACCCAGACCAGTCGTCACTCCGGACAGCGTAGAACGCCACCACCCAGGGCTCGGGTAAAGTTGATCATGAAAGGGTCGATGGGCACCAGAATCCGAACATCAGGGCTGATAACGCCAGATCCTCAGCGTCTCCACGAGCGTCTCGCAGACCAGGTAATCCCCGAAGGACCGGCACTGCCCCTTGAGGACGTCCGGGGCGAAGCCGATCGTGCTCAGCGCCAGCGGCTCACCGGTCAGCATGCCGAACCAGACCCGCCCGTCCGGCACGTCCGGCCAGCGGGCGAACAGCGGCAGCCGGGTCGCTCCGGTGATCGACTGCCAGCGGTCGAGGTACAGCAGCGGTCGGCCGTCCCCGGCCGCGACCATCCCCGCGCTGGCCGCGCCGAGCGGCTGTACCAGCAGGTCGCCGGCCAGTTCCGGGGGAAGCTGCGGGGCGGGCCCGGCACCGGGCACCTCCACGGCCACGTGCTGTGGCGTGTGCCAGCGTTCCTTGCCGCTGTCCGGGTCGAGTACGGTCAGCCCGCGATCGTCGGACAGGCAGAGCAGTTGCGCGCACGGGTACGTGCCGTACGTGGTGCCCGTACCCGTGACCGTCCACAGTGTACGGAGCGTGTCGGCGTCGTACGCGATCACTCGCATCGAGCCGTTCCCGTCGGAGCCCACCAGCAGCCGCTCACCGATCGTGGACAGCACTGGAGCGATACCCAGCGTGTCCCGATCGTCCCCGTCGCCGCTGTCGCCGCTGTCGTCCCCGCCGGTCTCGTCCGCCGCATCGCCGGAACCGGCACCGGCCGAACCGGCGTCGCCGGAGCCGGTCGTGCCGGCCGCCGCCGACTCGACCCCGCTCGTCCCGGACTTCGGCGGCGGTACCCGGGTCGACCGCAGCACACGTCCGGTCATCAGGTCGACGACCCGCAGGTCGCCGCCCGGGCACAGGACAGCCAACCGGGTACCCGAGGCCGGCTGGCCGGTCGCCGCGTGCTGGCAGCCGGCATCCAGGCCATAGGTCCACACCGACCGGCCGCTGCGCAGGTCCACCGCCTCGACGCTGGTCGCCAACTGCTCGGACAGCATCACGCCCTGCCGGGCCACCGGGCCGGTGTCCACCGCGTACGAGTGAGCCAGCAGCACCCGACCCGCCGGCAGCAGCATGTCCATCGAGTACCGGTCGTGCCACAGCACCCGGCCACTCGCCTCGTCCAGCGCCACCGTGTGGTCCCCGTCGAGCCCGGGCGCGTACATGGTCGCCACCAGGACGCCCTCGGCCGCCTGAAGGTTCACCAGAGTGGACAGCGATGCGACCGTCGTGCTCCAGAGCCGCCGCCCACTGGCCAGGTCGTACCCGGACACCCGGTTGCCGCCCCGGCCCACCGCGGCGACGAACGCCGTGTCGCCGTCGATGACATACTGCGCGCCCGACGCGAACGGCAGCGAGCTGAGCACCCGCAGCCTCGCCGAGGCCGGCCCCAGTTCCCCGGACAGCGTGAGGCTGAGCGCGACGATCAGCAACACGATGCCGAGCCGGGATCCACGGCGGACGGCCTTTCGGCGGAACGGGTGGGCACGCTCGCTGCCCGGCCCCAGTACGCCAAGGTCGATCATGCCGGATACCGCCATACCGCCAAATCGCTCTCCAACGTCGTACAGAACAGCAGGTCATTGTCGGGCTGGCAGCCCTGGAGCCCGACCTCGGCGAGCCGCGCGACCGGATAGATAGCCGCCTTGTCTGGATCCAACCGCGCGAACCAGGTGTACCGGTAGTCCGACGAGTCCGGCTCGGTCATCAGCCGAGACGTGCCGAACGCGGCCAGCGGCGACCAGTCCCCCAGGTCGCGCAGCAACCGGCCGGTACCCGCGTCCAGCACCCCGCTGCGTTGGATGTCGCCGACCCGGTACCCGAGCAGCTGGTTCGCGCCGATGAGGCTGGCACCCTGCCACTCCGGCGCGGTCCACCGCACCCGTCCGGTACCCGGGTCCACCCCGCTGAGCCGGTTCAGCTCGGCGATGCAGAGCACCTGGCCGCAGTCGTCGGGAAAGCCGAAGTACTCCCCCGAGCGGTGCCACCGCTCGGCCAGGCCGGGCAGGGCATAGTCGGTCAGCAGCGTGCTGGAGCCGTCGCGCCGCTGCACGATCAGCGATCCGCCGACCACGTTCATGCTGGTCTGTCCGGTCGGGTCGGCCGGGCCGTCGGGGGCCAGGCTGGCCAGCTGTTTCGTGCCGAGCAGCGCGCCGCTGCCGCGGGCCAGTACCGTCGCCATCCCGTCCGGCCCGATCACCAGGACGTCCGGCCGGCCCGACCGCGCCCAGTCCGCGAGCTGCACTTCAGAGCCGGCCGCCAACGGCCGCGACCAGACCGCCTGGCCGGTACGGATGCGCACCATCCTCAGGTCCCGGTCGCCGGCCGGGTCGCCGACCAGGATCACCGCGAGCTGGTCCCGTTCCGCTGGAAGATCCGGCGGCCAGGACCACAGCGGGTACCCCGGAGTGCTCCACAGCGGCCGGCCGGTGGCCCCGTCCAGCACGGTGAGCCGGGACCCGCTGGGTACCGGCTCGAACGTGCTGACCGCGAGCACCCCGGCGGCCGCCACGTACCGCAGGTTCTCCGGCGGGTCAGAGACCGTGGTGCGCCACAGCCGGCGGCCGGTGGAGATCGAGTACCGGCTTACCTCCTGGCTGCCCAGCGTCTGCTGGCCGACGAACGCGGCGTCCGGCCCGGGCTCGATGGTGACCTGGCCGTGCACCGGGATCGTGGCCAGCCGGACGAACACCGGCCCGGGTACGGCGGCGGACACCGACAGCAGCAGGACGAGCACGCCCAGCACGCCGGCCACCGTGAACCGGGAACCGCGCCCCCGATAGCGGCGCCGGACGGTCTCCTCGCCGACCGACCAGTCGTCCCCGAGATCGATGAGTACCGTCGTTGCCACCCGCCACCCCGATCCACCCCGTCTCGGAAGGGCTGGCATCGTCGTTTACCACCAACGATGTGAGCAGCCTTCGCGTATGGGAGGTACCCCGAGGCGGGTGGCTAACCGCCCCCGATCGGCTGAATCCCGGGCTGGCCAGGTGTCAGTTCGTGGCGCGCACCCCGTTCGGAGTGGACGTCAGCGTGGTATCGGCCAGCTCCAAGCCGGAGACGGTCTCCACCACCGTGCGGGCGACGTCCTGGGCGGTCAGGCCCAGGTCGGTGAGGATCTCGGCCCGGGTGCCGTGCGGGTGCCAGTCTGCCGGTACGCCCAGGTTGCACAGCGGTACGGCGACGTGAGCATCGCGCATCGCCTGTCCCAGCGCGTCACCGACCCCGCCGGTGCGCACGCCGTCCTCGACGCTGACCACGAGCCGGTGCTCCCCGGCCAGCTCGACCAGCTCGGCGGGGATCGGGCGGACCCAGCGCGGGTCGGCCACGGTCACGTCGTATCCCTGGCCGGCGACCCGGCCGGCCGCCTCGACGGCCAGGTGCGCGAACGCCCCGACCGCGACGAGCAGCACGTCCCGGCGCTGGCCCCGGGCCAGGATGTCGACCGGTCCGCGCCGGTCGATCGCGGGCAGGTCCGCCGGCACCGAGCCGGTCGGGAACCGAACGATCGTGGGGCCGTCCGACACCTCGGCCGCCTCGCGCAGCTCGGCGCGGAGCGTGGCGGCGTCCCGTGGCGCGGCGATGCGCAGCCCCGGTACGACGCCGAAGGCGGCCATGTCCCAGATGCCGTAGTGGCTGGGGCCGTCCGGCCCGGTGATGCCGGCCCGGTCGAGCACGAACGTGACCGGCAGCTTGTGCATGGCCACGTCCAGCAGCACCTGGTCGAAGGCCCGGTTGAGGAACGTCGCGTACACCGCGACGATCGGGTGCATCCCGCCCATGGCCAGGCCGGCCGCCGAGGTCACCGCGTGCTGCTCGGCGATGCCGACGTCAAAGGCGCGCTCCGGGAAGGTACGCATCAGCTTCGCGATACCGGTCGGCTCGGCCATCGCCGCGGTGATCCCGACGATGTCCGGCCGCCGATGGGCCAGCGCGACCAGCTCGTCGGCGAACACGCTGGTCCACTTGAGCGAGGGCGGGGCGAGCAGCTTGCCGGTCTCGACGTCGAAGGCGCCCGGGCCGTGCAGGCAGTCCGCCTCGTCGTCCTCGGCCGGCTGGTATCCGTAGCCCTTGCGGGTCACCGCGTGCACGATCACCGGGCCACGGAAGCCCTTGGCCCGGCGCAGCGCGGACTCCACCGCCACGATGTCGTGCCCGTCGACCGGGCCGACGTACTTGATGCCCAGGTCCTCGAACATCGCCTGGGGCGCGACCGCGTCCTTGATCCCCTTCTTCACCGCGTGCAGCGTCTCGTACAGCGGCGCGCCGACCAGCGGCGTCCGGCCGAGCGCGTCCTTGAACAGGTCGAGCACCTTCTCGTACCCGGGGTTCAGGCGCAGCGCGGCCAGGTGGTCGGCCAGCCCGCCGATCGTCGGCGCGTACGAGCGGCCGTTGTCGTTGACGACGATCACCAGTGGGTTACGCGCGGCCGCGATGTTGTTCAGCGCCTCCCAGCACATGCCGCCGGTCAGCGCACCGTCGCCGACCACGGCGACCACGTGCCGGCCCTCGCCACGCAGCGCGAACGCCTTCGCCAGCCCGTCCGCGTAGGACAGGGCGGTGGAGGCGTGCGAATTCTCGATCTGGTCGTGCTCGGACTCGGCGCGGCTCGGGTACCCGGACAGCCCGCCGCGGCGGCGCAGCTGGTCGAAGCCCTCCTGGCGACCAGTCACCATCTTGTGCACATAAGCCTGATGTCCGGTGTCGAACAGGATGCGGTCGGTGGGCGAATCGAACACCCGGTGCAGAGCCAGGGTCAGCTCGACCACGCCCAGGTTGGGTCCCAGGTGGCCGCCCGTACGCGACACCTTGGCGACCAGGAAATCACGCACCTCACCAGCCAGAACCGCCAGCTCCGCCGGCGTAAGCCCCTTCAGGTCGCCCGGTCCGGTGATGCGGGCCAACATCGGGAACTCAGCATCGTTACCAGGAAAGGAGCTCATGACCACTCACTCTAACGGGAGATCGCCGCCCCGCTGCCAGACCGGCGCTCAGATTCACAAGCCCCACACATCGCGATCTCGGGTCGGGGCGAGCCGGGCAAGCTGAGCGGCGGGTCACGCGGGTCGCGTTCCGATCCGGCGCGAAATGCCCGGTGACGCGGGTCACCAACAGCTTACTGAACATCCCGACGAACAGCGCGATCCGGACACCGAAATCATGCCCCGGGGCCGGCACGGTCAGGCCGGGAGCAGCAGGCCGACGCACTCGACGTGGTGGGTCATCGGGAAGGCGTCGAACGCGCGCAGCGCCGCGAGCCGGAACCCACGGGCGCGGAAGGTGGCCACGTCCCGGGCGAACGCCGCCGGGTCGCACGCCACGTACGCCACCGCACGCGGTGACGCGCCCGCCACCAGGCGCACCGCGGCCGCTCCGGCACCGGTGCGCGGCGGATCGAGCACCACCACGTCCGGGTCGCCCGCCGGCCGAAAACGCTCCACTGTGGACCGTACAATGTGGACATTCGACAGGTCGGCGAGCGATGACCGGGCCGCGGTGATCGCCTCCCGGTCGGACTCCACCAGCGTCACCTCGGCGACCCGGGGCGCGAGCGCGGCGGCGAACAGCCCGGCGCCGCCGTAGAGGTCCCAGGCGCGCTCGCCGGCGACCGGCTGCACCAGGTCCAGTACGGCCGACACCAGCGTGTCCGGCGCGGCCGGGTGCACCTGCCAGAACGCCTGCACGCCGAGGCGCCAGCGCCGCCCCACCGCCCGCTCGGTCACTTCGGCCGGACCGGACACCACGCCGGAGGTCGAACCGACGAGCGTGACGTCACCGCCGCTTCCCGCGATCGCCTCGACCCGGTCGTCGGTCGGCCACGGCTGCCCGGTGACCGGGGCGTCCTGCACGGCGGGGTGCGCGATCAGGCACCGGTCCACCGGGACCACCTCGTTCGACCGGTGCGCGAGCAGGCCGGCCCGGCCGCTCGCGTCGACCGTGTACCGCACCCTGGTACGCCATCCGAGCGGCCCGCCGGGCAACTCCTCGACCCGTACCCCGAGCGCGTCCACCTCGGCCGGCGACAGCCCGCCCAGCCGCAGCAACTGCTCCCGTACGACGGCGGCCTTCAGCTCGCGCTGGGCGGCCGGCGCCACGTGCTGGAAGTCGCACCCGCCGCAGTGGGCGACCGGAGTGTGGCGACCCACGTGGGGCGCTTTGGCCGGCGTGGCGTACGGGCAGGGCGGCTCCACCCGGTCCGGCGAGGCCGACAGGATCTCCACCGCGTCCGCGCGCAGGTAACCGGGCAGCACCTCGGTGACCGACACGGTCACCCGCTCACCCGGCAGCGCGTGCCGCACGAAGACGACCCTGCCGTCCGGCGCCCGGGCGACGCAGTGCCCGCCGTGCGCGACCGCGCCCACCTCGACCTCGAACCGGTCCCCGACCAGCACCTCGTCGCCGACCGGCCGGGCCGGGTCGACGGAACGGGAGTCGAGCTTGCCGGGGAGCGTCATTCAGCCCGCACCATGCCACTGGACGCCGGCGTGGTGGGCTGCGGGGGTACCGACAGGCCGGTCTCCGCCCGCGGGCCGCGTACCGGCGCGGTGTGCGCGCCCTCCAGCCGGCGGAGGTTCTTGTTCTGGCTGGACTCCAGCTGCCAGGGGACGCTCACCACCATCACGCCGGGCTCGAACAGCAGCCGCGCCTTGAGCCGCAACGCGCTCTGGTTGTGCAGCAGGTGCTCCCACCACTTGCCGACCACGTACTCCGGGATGAACACCGTCACCACGTCGCGCGGCGACTCGCGGCGCACCGACTTGACGTAGTCGATGATCGGCGCGGTGATCTCCCGGTACGGCGAGTCGACCACGGTCAACGGCACCGGGATCCCGCGCGCCTCCCAGTCCGCCTCGATCGCCCGGGTGTCCGCGTCGTCCACGTTCACGGTCACCGCGGTCAACGTGTCCGGCCGGGTGCCCTGCGCGTACGCCAGCGCCCGCAGGGTGGGCAGGTGCACCTTGCTGACCAGCACGATCGCCTGGTTGCGGGCGGGCAGCATCGGGCGCTCGTCGGCCGGTTCCAGCTCCTGCGCGACGTGGTCGTAGTGCTTACGGATACCGAGCATGACCAGGAAGATCACGCACATCATGGCGATCGAGATCCACGCGCCGGCCAGGAACTTCGTGACCACGACCAGGATCAGGACGAACCCGGTCATGGCCAGGCCGATGCCGTTGATCGTGCGCGAGCGCAGCATCCGGCGCCGCATCGCCTGGTCCCGCTCGACGCGCAGCAACCGGTTCCAGTGCCGCAACATGCCGGTCTGGGACAGCGTGAACGACACGAACACGCCCACGATGTAGAGCTGGATCAACCGGGTGGACTGGGCGTCGAACGCCACGATCAGGATGATCGCGAAGGTCGCCAGGAACAGGATGCCGTTGCTGAACGCCAGCCGGTCGCCGCGGGTGTGCAACTGGCGGGGCAGGTACCGGTCCTGGGCCAGGATCGAGCCGAGCACCGGGAAGCCGTTGAAGGCGGTGTTCGCGGCCAGCGCCAAGATCAGCGTGGTGGTCGCGATGACCAGGATGAACGCCGGGGTGAAGCCGCCGAAGACGGCGTGCGCCAACTGGGCGGGCACGGTCTTCTGCTGGTACCCGGCGGGCAGCTTCTGCGCCGTGACGTCCACGATCCGCAGCCCGGTCAGGCGGGCCAGCACGACGATGCCCACGAGCATGGTGATCGCGATGCTGCCCAGCAGCAGCAGGGTGGTGGCCGCGTTCTTGCTCTTCGGCTTCTTGAACGCCGGTACCCCGTTGGAGATCGCCTCGACTCCGGTCAGCGCCGTACAGCCGGAGGCGAACGTGCGTACCAGCAGGAAGGTGAGAGCCAACCCGGCGATCGAGTGCGTCTGGTGGACGGCGATGTGCGCGCTCTCCGCCTGCAGGTGGTTGCCGAGGATGAAGATCCGGAACAGCCCGACGCCGACCATGAGCAGGATCGAGCACATGAAGGCGTAGGTCGGGATGGCGAAAGTGGTACCGGCCTCCCGGATACCGCGCAGGTTCATGGCGGTCAGGACGATGATCACGCCGACCGCGAACTCGACCTTGTGCTCGGCGGCGAACGGCCAGGCCGATCCCAGGTTCTCCACGCCGGAGGAGACCGACACGGCCACCGTGAGCACGTAGTCGACCATGAGCGCGCTCGCCACCACCAGGCCGAACTTGGGCCCCAGGTTGACCGTGGCGACCTCGTAGTCGCCGCCGCCCGACGGGTACGCGTGCACGTTCTGGCGGTAACTGGCCACCACGGTCAACATCACCGCCACCACGCCCAGCGCGATCCACGGCGAGTACGCGTAGAAGGCGGCGCCGCCGACCGAGAGCGTCAGCAGGATCTCGTCCGGCGCGTAGGCCACGGACGACAGGGCATCTGAGGCGAAAACGGGCAGCGCGATGCGCTTCGGGAGCAGCGTGTGCTGCATCCGGTCGGATCGGAACGGCCGTCCGATCAGCAGGCGCTTCAGCAGCGAAGTGGGGGTGGCCACGAGTGACAAGGGTACGGCCGTTGCGCTCGCCGTGTCGGGTGGGTGATCGACGCGGGGGTGCATCGACCGTGTACCGTGCCGCTTCGTAACACCCCGATGCCGGGAGGGCATTTCCAGTGCACATCGTGATCATGGGCTGTGGCCGGGTCGGGTCGACCTTGGCACACAGCGTCGAGGCCAAGGGCCACTCGGTTGCCGTGATCGACGTCCATGCCGACGCGTTCCGCCGGCTCGGGCCGGACTTCACCGGGCTGACCGTCACCGGCATCGGCTTTGACCGGGAAGTGCTGATCGCCGCCGGCATCGAGCGGGCGGACGCGTTTGCCGCCGTGTCGAGCGGGGACAACTCCAACATCATCTCGGCGCGGCTGGCCCGGGAGACGTTCGGGGTGCAGCGCGTGGTGGCCCGGATCTACGACCAGAAGCGTGCCGAGGTGTACGAGCGACTCGGCATCCCGACCGTGGCCACGGTCCGGTGGACCGCGGACCGGATGCTGCGCCACGTGTTGCCCGGGGGCAACACCGAGGTCTGGCGGGATCCGACCAGTACCGTGGCCATCGTCGAGGTACCGGTGCACACCGGCTGGATCAGCCGGCCGGTCCGCGCCCTGGAGGACGCGACCGGCGCCCGGGTGGCCTACATCATGCGCTTCGGTGTCGGCGCCCTACCGACCGCCTCCACCGTCCTGCAGGACGGCGACCAGGTGTTCATGCTGCTCACAGACGATCTGACCGAGCCGGTTTCGAAGATCGCCGGCGCGGCGCCCGCGGCCTGACCGGCGGGCAGCGGATTGTTCGAGTCGAGCCGTCAGGCCGGCCCGGTTTGTGGGCC
>NZ_BONZ01000016.1 GCF_016862975.1 Rugosimonospora africana | reverse complement strand
CCGAGCCGCGAGGCCCGCCCGGCTGATGAGCGGGCCGGCCAAGCGGCCGGGGAGAGATGGTGGGAGGGCGTTGACATGCGAGTTGCCATTGCCGGAGCCGGTAACGTCGGCCGCTCGATCGCCCAGGAGTTGATCGAGAACGGCCACCAGGTGATGCTCATCGAGCGGGCTGCCGAGCGGCTGCGCCCCGAGCGGGTACCGGAGGCCGAGTGGGTGCTGGCCGACGCCTGCGAGGTGGCCAGCCTCCAGGACGCCGACCTGGCCAGCTGCGACGTGGTGGTGGCCGCGACCGGCGACGACAAGGTCAACCTGGTGGTGTCGCTGCTGGCCAAGACCGAGTTCGCGGTCGGCCGGGTGGTGGCCCGGGTCAACCGGGCCGAGAACGAGTGGCTGTTCACCGACCAGTGGGGCGTCGACGTCGCGGTGAGCAAGCCGCGGTTGATGGCGGCCCTGGTCGAGGAGGCGGTGACCGTCGGCGACCTGGTGCGGCTGATGACGTTCCGGCAGAGCGAAGCCAACCTCGTGGAGATCACGCTGCCGGGTTCGGCGCCGTACGTCGGCCACGCCGTACGCGACGTGCCGCTGCCGCACGACGCCGCGCTGGTCGCGATCCTGCGGGGCAAGCGGGTACTGGTGCCAACCCCGGACGACCCGCTGGAAGCCGGCGACGAGCTGATCTTCGTGTGTACCACCGAGGTCGAGGACAGCGTGCGCGCCGTCATCCTGGGCGCGCGGGCGAACAGCGGGGCCGAGAACCGGGCCGCGGCCGGGGAGCAGCAGGGCTGACGGGCGACAGGAGGGCTGGCCGGCGGCAGAAGAGCTGACCGGCGACGGCAGCGCCACGGCCGGCGGACAGCCGGGCAGCCCGGCCGCCCGAAGCGTGTCAGCTCTGCTGGACGATCGGCTCTTGGGCGATCTCCGGCGAGGCCCGCCGGGTCGCCCAGACCGTGATCGCGATCAGCAGCAGGTACGGCGGGTAGCCCAGCGCCAGCCGCAGGATGCCCAGCGTCGTGGCCGGGCTGTCGTCCGCGGTGTGCTGGAAGACCAGCGCCTGGATCAGCACCTTGGCCAGGTATGTCAGCGCCCAGACCACGGTCAGCCAGCTGAACGTGCGAACCATCCGCGGGTCATCCCGCCAGTCGGTGCGCCCGCGCGTGACCAGCAGCGACCAGACCCACCCGACGATCGGGCGCCGGACCGCGACCGAGGCCAGCATGATCAGCCCGTAGCCGAGGCTGAGCAGGATCCCGGGCAGGTAGAAGTCCTTCGCGCTGCCGGTCCTCCAGGCGATGATCGCGCCGATCGCGATGCCGAAGATGCCGTTGACCGCGTGCCGTACCGGCTGCCGGCGGGCCAGCCGCCAACCACCGATGATCACCGCCGAGGCGACCGCGATGACGATCGCGGGCCGCAGCGACCAGATGATGTTGGCGACCACGAACACCAGGACCGGAACCCCGGACTCGATCACCCCTCGCACGCCGCCGAGCTGGTCGGCCAGTTGCTCGCTGAAGCTCGGCAACGGCTCCTCGGCCTCGGCCGACCCGTCGACCTTCTCGACCTCGCCGGAAGCCAGGTGCTCCCCCGGCTCGGCGGTCCCGGCGTTCTGCGGGCGCTCGCCCGGTGTCTCGGTCGTCATGGCCTCACCGGGGTAATTCGAGCTCGTAGTATGGGTTGTAGATCACTTTCCGGCCCTCGCGCACCGCGATCCGGCCCCGCACCGACAGCGCCCGACCGGGCTCGATGCCGGCGATGTGCCGCCGGCCCAGCCAGACCAGCGTGACCACGTCGCTGCCGTCGTAGAGATCGGCTTCCAGGGTCGGCAGATTCGTCCGCGGGGTGTAAACCACGGTGCGCAGCCGGCCACTGACACTGACCAGCTGGCCGCGCTTGACATCGCAGGCCGACACGCAGCCGGACTCAGCGGTGCTGCGCTGCAGCTCCTCAGCGTCCAGCTCAGCCTCGCTGGCCATCAGGCGGCGGAAAAACCGGTGTAACGGCGAAGGTCGCTCGACGGTCGCCATGACCTGCGTGTCACTCTCCTCGGCCCAGCGCCGGCCAGCAGCCGGCACTGATTAGCGTACGTCCATCATCGGGCGGCCGGTCAACCTCTTCCGGGGGTCGAAACTGGTTCGGACCCGGAACGTGTCACCGGTTGGCCGCCGAGTATGGACCCGCCCGCTTCGCGGGCGGTCCGCCGGCACCTGGGCCGTGCCGCAGATCACCGAGATCGGCGGGTACGGGACGAGCCGCGCTTGCCCGACTGCGGGGTCGAGCCGTTCACCGCCGTGGCGTCGGTGCTCGAGGTGGTCGACGGCTGCGGGGCCAGCGGAGAATCGCCCAACTGCACCTGCGCCCGCGCCTGCCCACCCGGCTGGACCTGCGCCCGCCCCTGGGACTGCGCCTGGCCCTGCTGCTGGATGTGCGCCTGTTCGGCGGCCTCTCTGGGCAGCCGGAGCGGCAGCGCCTCGCGTACCGGCATCGCCTCCCGCCCCCGGTCGACCACCAGCTCACGGAGGCAGTCGGCGAGCGGACCGGCGGCGCTGGGGTCGGCGGCGGCCGGACCCTGGTAGACCGCGCGCACCATCCAGCGCGGCCCGTCGACGCCGATGAACCGGACATCGGCCGGCCCGTCCGGCGTGCGGATCCGTGCCCGCAGCTCGGTGCCGTACTCCCCGCCCACCTCGTCGGCCTTGGCGCCGTCGCTAGTCAGCTGCGTACGGATCTCCTCGCGGACCTCGTCCCAGATGCCGCTGCTGCGGGGCGCCGCGAACACGCCGAGCTGCAGCGCGCTGCTCTCGTGCACGAGCACGATCTGCCCGATGCTGCCGTCCGGGTTCGCCTGCACCCGGATCTCCACCCCGTTGACCGCGGGAATCTGGAGGCTGCCCAGGTCGAGCCGCTCGACGCCGCTGGGCGCCTCGGTGATGTCGTACGGGCCGGGGCGGGATCCCCCGCCAGCCGCCCGCTCGACGAGCTCGTCGGCGTCGTCGGAGGGCTGAGCAGCTGGCGACCGGTGGGCCCCGCGACCAGCATCCTCGCCCTTCTTGTGCCGCCCGCCATTCCCGCGGCCTCGGGAGAAGATCACGGTTCCACCGTCCTGTTCAGCGCAGACCGGCGTGGCCGCCGGTCGATCCGTGTCCGCCCACTCCCCGGACCGAGTCGGGAAGCTCATCGACGCGGAGGAAGTGTGCATGCTCCACCCGCTGAACGACAAGCTGCGCGATGCGGTCGCCACGGGCGATGGTCGCCGTGGTCTCCGGGTCGTGGTTCACCAGATTAACCATGATCTCGCCGCGGTACCCGGCATCGATGGTTCCCGGGGCGTTCAGCACAGTCACGCCCAGGCGGCTGGCCAGCCCGGAACGCGGGTGCACGAGGCCGACGTAGCCGTCCGGCAGGGCGATCGCCACGCCGGTGCGGACCAGCGCCCGCTGGCCCGGGTCCAGCTTCACGTCCTCGGCCGCGCACAGGTCAGCCCCCGCGTCGCCCGGATGGGCGTACCCGGGCAGTGGCAGGCCGGGGTCGAGCTGCCGCACGGCCACTGTCACCCCGTCAGTCATGATGGCCTCGTCGCTCACAAAGCCATCCTGCCGTGCCCCGGTCGGGGACGACCGGGCGGGGCGCCGATACCCTCACAGAGTGGCACAACATCCGAACCAGACCCCGGCCGCCAGCGGCACCGGGGAAGGGGACGACGCGGTCCAGCGGCCGGATGATCACCGGAGCGTCTCCGCCGCCCGGTACGCGGAGCGGCTCATCGTGCCGTGGTGGTTGTGGCTGATCGCCCTGGCCCTGGCCGCCATGCTCTCGGCCGAGGTATATCTGGGCGCCCCCGGCCTGGCGACCTGGGTCCCGTACCTGATCCTGCTGCCGCTGACCGTCCTCGGCCTCGCGGCCGCCGGCCGGATCCGGGTCGCGGTGGAAGGCGGCGAGCTGCGGGTCGACGACGCCCGGCTGCCGGTGCGGTTCGTCTCCGAGGTCGGCGTCCTGGACGCCGCGGCCAGGCGGGAGGCGTTGGGCCCCAATGCCGACCGGTACGCGTTCGTCGTGCAGCGCCCCTGGGTGCCCCGGGCGGTACTGGTCGTGCTCAACGATCCGGAGGATCCGACCCCGTACTGGGTGATCAGCGCCCGGCGTCCGGAACGGGTCGCGAAGGCCCTGCTCGCGGCGCGCGCCGCCGGGCTCAGTCCCGAGCCGGGGGCTGGGTCGGCCACTGCGTGATCGCCGGGCGCGGCGTGCTGCCGGCCAGGTCTTTGCGGATCTGCTGGCCCAGCGAGATCGTGGCCCGCCGGTTGAGGTAGCTCGCCACCGCGGCACCGGTCAGCATCGGGCCGTAGGTCGTGAGGTTGCGCCCGAACCTGCGCAGCAGGCGGTCGCGCAGCTCCTTGCGGGTGGCGGTGCCGAGCATCGCGGCCACCCCCATGCCGGGCAGCATCGGGTTGATGCCCCGCCGCTGCGCCCATGCCTGTACCAGCGCCACCGCCCGCTCGGAGCGGGTACCGACGATCGGCGTGCCGTACACGACGTGCAGCTCACCGATCAGTTTGATCTCGATGGCGACCACCGCCACCGTCTCGGCCGCGAGCAGGACCGGTGCGGAGAGCAGCGTGGGTGTGGCCACCCATTCGATCGAGGCGACCCCTCCACTGGCGGCGCCGATCGCGGCCGTGGTGCGGGCCGCGTTGCGGATGAGCCGTTCGGCCAGGGCGTCGTCGCTCAGTTCGGGAAAGTGCCGGCGCAGCGTCGGGTAGTCCCGGATGGGCAGCCGCGGCGCGACGTCGCTGACCGCGTCCGCGATCCAGCGCATGGCCGCCTTCGGGCGGAACAGGTCGCCGATGCCACGGGCCCGGATCTCGCCGGCCAACCGGCCGAGCAGCCAGCGCCGCTGCGACTGGTCAAGGTTGTCGTCGGTCAGCGCGGCGATGGTGTCCGACATGTCGTCGGCGGTGGCCGGCTCCTCCCGTGCCTCGGGCGCCAGCACCTCGTCCGCCGGTACCGGCTCATGGTCCGGTGCCGGCTGCGCGGGCCCGGCGGTCGCGCCGTCCGGCACGGTCCGGTCAGCACCACTCATCGCTCCCGCTCCCTTCACAGCGGTCTCGGGTCGACGCCGCTGCCGGAGCTCTCCGGCACGCCGACCCGAGACGGGCGGTACCTCAGGGTTCCCAGCCGGGTCGGGAACGAATCCAGCCGCCCGTCTGTCGTAGATCTGTCAGGCGCATTCCCGACAGATCAGATCGCCGTTCCGCTCGACCGCCAACTGGCTGCGGTGATGCACCAGGAAGCAGCGCGAGCAGCGGAATTCGTCGGCCTGCATGGGCAGGACCTTGACGGTCAGCTCCTCGTCGGCGAGGTCGGCGCCGGGCAACTCGAAGTTCTCCGCGACCTCCGCCTCGTCCACGTCGACCACAGCGGACTGCGCGTCGACGCGACGTGCCTTGAGCTCCTCCAAGCTGTCCTCGCCGAGGTCGACCTCGTCTCGACGCGGGGCGTCGTAGTCGGTGGCCATCGGTTGTCACACTCCCGTTTCCAAATCGCGCCCGGTGTAACGCCAGACATCGGTGTTTCCTTGCCCGCTGGCCGTGCCGTTTTCCGCCACGGCCGGCGGGGTCTTGCGGTGGGGGTAAGTGCCCGTCGAAACTCCCTCGCCGGGCGCGGTACCTTACCGCCCCTGTGCGAGAGTTGTACGCCCACGCACGCGAAGTTGTTCCCAATGTGACTCAGGCGACACCAAGGTAGGTGGCGACGCCCGCAGATCGCATCCGCCGCGCCGCCCGCGGATAGGGATTCCGGCGCCGACGGGCAACAGGCGTAACGTCGGCGACGATACCGCTACTCTCGTCGTACCCGAGTCGCTTCGCCGCACAGCGATGCGGCGGGAGTCGTCAAACGAAGATCAGATGCACGCGGTTGAACGGGGAGCCTAAGAGATGAGCCTTGCCCGGGCCCGGGCCATGATCCTGGTGGCGTTGCTGGTCGTCGCCGCACTGATCCTGGTACTCGTCGCCATCTTCAAAGACAAGCAGAGTGGCAGCATCTACTCGAACAGCTGCCCGGCCGGCGCGGTCAAGGTAAAGACCCGCCCCCTGCCGGTCCCCGGGAAGATCAAGATCAACGTCTACAACGGCACCAACAAGGCCGGCCTGGCCAACGCGGTGGCCGACGACTTCCGCAGCCGGGGCTTCACCGTGGTGACGGCGGGCAACGCGCCGGCCAAGTTCGACGGCGTGTCGAAGCTCGTCTACGGCCCGAAGGAGTTGGCCGCCTCGACGGTGGTGAACTCCTACTTTCTGGGCTCCGCGGAAGCCGACTTCGACATCAAGCGCACGACCGACGTGATCGACGTGACCATCGGCTCGCAGTACACAACGCTCGGCACGAAGACCGAGGTCAGCCAGTCACTCGCCCAGTTGGGCAACCCGTCGCCCCCGCCGCACACCTGCGACACGGCCTGAGCCGGTTTCCCGGCCCGCGCTACGGCGCGGGCCGCGTCGCTCACTGACCGTATTTATTCGTCACCAGCCGGCGCGGCCCATCCCGGCCCGCCGGCCGGCGCTCGTCACGGCCGCCGGCGGTGTTCGTCACGGCCTGCCACACGCGCCCGTCACCCCCTGCCGGGCCGTCGGGCACGGCCCGACGCGGGCGTCCGTCACGCCCTGCCGGGCCGACTGTCACGCCCTGCGCGGGCGTCCGTCAGAGGCCGCCGGCCGCGTCAAGGCGAACCAGGGCATCCTGCAGCGCCGGCCAGATGGCCGGTGGGGCCGCGACGACCAGATCTGGTCCCGCCCCCGCACCGGACAGGCCGCCGACCCGGAGGCCGGCCTCTGCGCCGATCAGGCCGCCGGCCGCGTGGTCCCAGAGATTGAGCCCCTTTTCGTAGTACGCGTCCACCCGGCCCTCGGCGGCGAAACACAAGTCCAGCGACGCCGCACCGAACCGACGAATGTCCCGGACGATCGGCAGCAACTTCGCCACCACCCTGGCCTGGTGCACCCGCCGGGCCGAGTCATATCCGAACCCGGTCGCCAGCAGGGTCTGGCTCAGCTCGGTGACCGCCGAGCCGGTCAGCCGGACGTCGCCGCGCCAGGCACCGCCGCCCTTGGTCGCGGTCCACTGTTCACCGCTGACCGGGTTGCGCACCACACCCGCGACCACCTCGCCGTCCACCTCCGCAGCGAGTGAGACCGCGTACTGCGGGATCCCGTACAGGTAGTTCACCGTCCCGTCGATCGGGTCGAGGATCCACCGCACGGCGCCCGCCCCGGTCGACTCGCCGGCCTCCTCGCCGAGGACCCGGTCGCCCGGGCGGCTCTCGCGCAGCGCCTCCCGCACGTACCGCTCGGCCGCCCGGTCGGCCGCGGTGACCACATCCGTCGCGCTGCTCTTGGTGGTGACCCCGGTGACCCCCTCGTCGCGCATCTGGCGGGCCAGTTCGGCCGCTCCGCTGGCGATCCGTACCGCGATCTGGAGTAACTCTTCGGGCTCGACCGTCATGCCGAGCATCCTCTCAGGGCCTCCATCCGTGCCTGGTGGGCGCGCGGCGTGAACTGATCGCGTCCGGCGGCGCTACAATTCACGCTGCCCACGCGTCACGGATCGCCCAGCACGTCACAGTGGCCGATTCACGGCGAATGGGTTCCCAAACTTCAACCGAGGGGTTTGCGACGCCCTGTGCTGCGCAAAACCCCCTAAGAAGATTCCGGGCAACGCGGCCTTCCGGCCGGCTCGGGACCTTCGAGACGAGGACCTCGGACCGCCTGTTCACACCGGCGACTCGGGCGTTCTCACAGGAAGATCCTGGGCCACGTGGTCCCCCGCCTGGCGGTCCGGGAGCTTCACCGGTCGGCAGAGGCGCGAATTTCGCGCTACGTTGGCCGGACCGGCCGTGCTCGTTTTTCGCCTTCGGAAGGTCGTTCGTGACTGAAGCCCGCCAATCAGGCACCGACGTGCGTACCCTCACCGACGCGCTCATCGCCCACGCGGCCAACTCGGATGGGCATCTGACCTCGGCCGAGGTGGCCCAGGCCGTCGAGGACGCCGAGGTCACCCCGAGTCAGGCCAAGAAGCTGCTGCGTAGCCTCGCCGAGGCCGGCGTGGTCGTGGTCGTCGACGGCTCGGCGAGTAGCCGACGCCGGGTGGCCGCGGCCCGGTCCGCGACGCCCGCGTCGAAGGCGACCACCGCCAAGGCCACTCCGAAGGCGCCTCCCGCACCCGCCGTGGCGAAGCCGGCGGCGCCGACGGTGGCCAAGAGCGCTGAGCCGAGCCCGGCCAAGCGGGCCGCGCCCAAGCAGGCGGCGAGCCCGGAGACCGATGCCGCACCCGTCCCCGAATCGGGCGCGGCCACGATCGCGAAGCCGGCCAAGGCCGCCAAGGCGGCAGCGAAGACCGCCGAGAAGCCGCCGGCCAAGGCCGCCAAGGCGACCAAGCAGGCGCCCGGGGCCAAGGCCGCCCCGGGGACAGCCAAGGGCGAGGGAGAGGGACCGGAAGACGGCGACCTCGACCCGGAGGCGCTGGCGGCCGACCTTGAGGACGTGGTCGTCGACGAGCCCGCGGAGATCGTCGCGGAGGCCGAGGCCGACGCCCAGGCCGACGCCGACGACTTCGAGTGGGACGACGAGGAGTCCGAGGCGCTCAAGCAGGCCCGCCGGGACGCGGAGCTGACCGCTTCCGCCGACTCGGTGCGCGCCTATCTGAAGCAGATCGGCAAGGTTCCGCTGCTCAACGCCGAGCAGGAGGTCGAGCTCGCCAAGCGGATCGAGGCCGGCCTGTACGCCGGTGAGCGCCTGCGCGCGGAGGATGAGGGCGAGGAGAAGCTCGTCATCACCATGCACCGCGACCTGAGCTGGATCTCCCGGGACGGTGAGCGGGCCAAGAACCACCTGCTGGAGGCAAACCTCCGGCTGGTCGTCTCGCTCGCGAAGCGGTATACGGGGCGGGGCATGGCCTTCCTTGACCTCATCCAGGAAGGCAACCTCGGCCTCATCCGCGCCGTCGAGAAGTTCGACTACACCAAGGGCTACAAGTTCTCCACCTACGCCACCTGGTGGATCCGCCAAGCCATCACCCGCGCCATGGCCGACCAGGCCCGCACCATCCGCATCCCGGTCCACATGGTCGAGGTGATCAACAAACTCGGCCGGATCCAGCGGGAGCTGCTCCAGGACCTGGGCCGCGAGCCCACCCCGGAGGAGCTGGCCAAGGAGATGGACATCACCCCGGAGAAGGTGCTGGAGATCCAGCAGTACGCCCGGGAGCCGATCTCGCTCGACCAGACCATCGGTGACGAGGGCGACAGCCAGCTGGGTGACTTCATCGAGGACTCCGAGGCGGTCGTCGCGGTCGACGCGGTCTCCTTCTCGCTGCTGCAGGACCAGTTGCAGCAGGTGCTGCAGACGCTGTCCGAGCGCGAGGCGGGCGTGGTCCGGCTCCGGTTCGGGCTCACCGATGGTCAGCCGCGCACGCTCGACGAGATCGGGCAGGTATACGGCGTGACCCGGGAGCGGATCCGGCAGATCGAGTCGAAGACGATGTCGAAGCTGCGTCACCCGTCGCGGTCGCAGGTTCTGCGGGACTATCTCGACTGAGTCGGCGACGCACCCGGTGTGTGCTCGGTCACGGCAGCGCGCGAATTACGGTCGTGATGTCAGGTTCCGGACGGATTGCCGAGCCGGGCGCGATGTTATGCCGTTGTGATCGTTGACGAGGCAGGCTGGATTCAGGGCACACTGTCGGTACCCTTGTGACCTCGATCCCGCGCACCGATGGCGGGAAGTCAACGCCACCGCGTGGTGTTGGACGATAAGTGGGTAACGAGACTGAGTATGCGTTCGTCGGTGACCATCAGGAGGAGGAGGCGATGACCCCAACCCTCACGCCGCCACCGGAGACGGTGGCTTTCCCGGGCGCCGATGAGCGGTGCGACCGGTGCAGTGCGGCTGCGAAGCTGCGCGTCATGATCGCTGGAGGCGGTGAGCTCGTGTTCTGCGGGCACCACGCCAACAAGTACGCCGACAAGCTGGTGAAGATCGCGGTTCAGGTCGCGGTCGACCCGGAGTTCTCTTGGCGCGGCACCGAGCTGATGGCCAGCTGAGGTTTAGATGTGAAGCGGGGCGCCCCCCACCAAGGGGGCGCCCCGCTTCTCGTCTCTACGGCCGGTTCAGAGCGTCTGGAGGGTCGCGATGCGCTCCTTCAGCTGCTCGATGGTGGCCTGAGCGCTCGGCGGCCCGCCGCACAGCCGGCGCAGCTCTGCGTGGATCTTCCCGTGCGGCAGGCCGGTGCGGTGGTGGTGCGCGGCGACCAGCCCGTTGAGCTGGCGGCGCAGCAGTACCCGACGCTCTCCGGCGGTCGGCGGTGCCGATGGGGCCGTTGCGACCGGCTGGCGTTCGGGCCGCCGCCGCTCCGCCGCCACCTGGTCGGCCTGCCGCTTGGCCAGCAGCGTGGCCACCTGGTCCGGGGTGAGCAGGCCGGGTAGGCCCAGGTACTCCTCTTCCTCCGGGGTGCCGGCCAGAACGGGGGTACCGAAGGACGCCCCGTCGAAGATGACCTGATCCAGCTCAGCTGTGGCGGACAGCGCCTCGAACCGCTTCTCCAGCTCTCCCGACGCGTCCTCGGCGCGCTGTGCCCGTTCCAGCAGGTCGTCGTCCAGGCCGTCGGGATCCTTCGGCTTCCCGAGCACGTGGTCGCGCTCCGCCTCCATCTCGCTGGCGAGCCCGAGCAGGTGCTCCACGCTGGGCAGGAAGACCGTCGCGGTCTCCCCCGGCCGACGTACCCGGACAAAGCGCCCGATCGCCTGGGCGAAGAACAGCGGCGTCGAGGCGCTGGTGGCGTACACGCCGACGGCCAGACGCGGGATGTCCACGCCTTCGGACACCATGCGCACCGCCACCAGCCATCGCTGCTCAGAGGCGGCAAACAAGGCAATCCGCGCGGAAGCCCCCACATCATCGGAGAGCACCACGACCGCCTTCTCGCCGGTCAACTGCTCGATCAGCTTGGCGTAGGCGCGGGCGGCCTGCTGGTCGGACGCGATCACCAGGCCACCGGCGTCGGTCATGCCGTGGCTGCGCAGCGCCGTCAGCCGCGCGTCGGCCGCCCGCAGCACCTGCGGCATCCAGTCTCCGGTCGGGTCCAGAGCGGTGCGCCACGCCTGCGCGATGAGGTCCTGGGTCATCGGCTCGCCGAGCCGGGCGGCCAGTTCGTCACCAGCGCTGGTGCGCCACCGGGTCTCCCCGGAGTAGGCCAGGAAGATCACCGGGCGGACGACGCCGTCACGCAGCGCGTCGGAGTACCCGTACGTGCTGTCCGAACGGGAGCGCTGCAGCCCGTCGGAGCCCCGCTCGTACCGGACGAACGGGATCGGGTTCTCGTCGGAGCGGAACGGCGTACCGGTGAGCATCAGCCGCCGTACCGCCGGCTCGAAGGCAGCCTTGACCCCGTCTCCCCAGGAGCGGGAATCCCCGGCGTGATGGATCTCATCGAGCACGACCAGGGTCCGGCGCGTCATGGTGCGCCGCCGGTGCACCTCCGGGGCCATGCCGACCTGCGCGTACGTGACCACCGCGCCGTGGAAGTCGGCCGAGGAGTGCACGTCGGCGTTGCGGAACGCCGGGTCGAGCTGGATGCCGACCGCCCCGGCAGCCGCCGCCCACTGAGTCTTGAGGTGTTCGGTCGGGGTCACCACGGTGAGCGCCTCGACTGTGCCGTCGGCCAGCAACTCGGCCGCGATCCGAAGGGCGAAGGTGGTCTTGCCGGCGCCAGGCGTGGCCACCGCGAGGAAGTCCTCGTCGCGCCGGCGCAGGTACTCGACGAGCGACTTGCGCTGCCAGGCCCGCAACGCTGGGAACTGTTCCAGGACCGGCCGAGGCGGTGCCATCCCCTCCCCTTCCAGGGCATACAAAAACCCCCGGGGTCTGTACGACCGCGTCGCGGGCCGGCGTTGTGGCCGGCCGGTCGATCGGGCGTTCGAGGGCGGCCTCCAGCTTAACCGTTGCCGGCTGGCGGAGGCGGCAGTGGACCCGGTGGCGTCGACGGACCCGGTGGCGTCGACGCTCCCCAGTTGCGGCGCAGTGCGAGCAGCCGGACCACGAAGATCAGCACCGTGGTACCGACGATCAGCAGCGGCCGGTTCACGTCCACCTTCACCAGAACCGTCACGACTCCCGCGCCGAGCAGCGAGGCGATCGCGTAGATCTCGCGGCGCAGGACGACCGGAATCTCGCCAGTCAGCAGGTCGCGGCCGAGGCCGCCACCGATCGCCGCGATCATCCCGATCACACAGGCGCCGACGGCCGGCACCCGGGCGTCCAGCGCCTTGAGCGTGCCGGTGACGGTGAACAGCGCCAGCCCGGCGGCGTCGAGTACCAGCACGGTACGGCGGAGTCGGTTGAACTGCGGGTGCAGCCAGAACAGAAGCAGAGCGGCCAGTACGGCGACGACCAGGTACGCCCAGTGCGTGAACGCGTACGGCGGCACCGCGCCGATCAGCAGGTCCCGCACGATGCCGCCGCCGAGCGCGGCGACCGCTCCGACGAACACGACGCCGAACAGGTCCAGCCGCTTGGCGACACCGGCGGAAGCGCCGGAGGCGGCGAAGACCGCCACGCCGACCAGATCCGCGACCAGGGCCGGCGTGACGTTCATCCGCGATTTTCGGTGTCTGAGATCCCGGGCGCGGCCTCGCCGGCCAGCGCCGAAAGACGGAATCTAGTCGACAAACCGGTCAGACTCGAAGATTTCCTTGCACGCCGGGCAGACCGGCGAACCCGGCTTCGGGGCCTTGGTCACCGGAAACTTCTCGCCGCACAGCGCCTCGACGTAAACGCCCATGACCGCGCTCTCGGCGATCTTGTCCTTCTTGACGTAGTGGAACATCTCCGGCCCGGTGTCGGCCTCTTTCACATCCGGACGCTCTTGGACCTGAGTACTCATGTGGTCAATTGTGACAGGTGGCCGGCTATCCCGAACAGGTCGGACCGAGGCCGCGGACCGGCCGGCCGGTCGCCGGATCGAGGCGCAGGTCGAACGTGCCGTAGTTGGTCGTCACTCTGACCTCATCGTCCCCGGTGAACTCGGCGACCACCGACGGCCCGCACGGCCTGCCCAGATTGCCCTGGTCACGGGCGCCCACCCCGGAACCCGCGAACGCGTGCAGCTGCCGGCCCCGCAGCACGGTGACCAGGGCCACGGCGCGCTGCCCGTCGGCCGATCGGGCGATCACCTGCGGCTGGTACCGGAAGACGGCCAGCCCCCACGTGGTCAGCGCGGCGACGCCGACCAGCGCGGTCAGCACGACCAGCCAGGCCCGCGCGACCACCCGGCCGTGCTGGGCGGCCTCGCTGGTCACCGGCACACCGACCCAGTACGCGATCAGCGCCAGCAGCATCGCGAAGAACAGGTCGCGCACCGGGTCACCCAGATATTGGTGGACGAGCACGAGCGAGGTCGGGTTCCAGGCACCGAGCACGGTGCCGGCCAGCGCCAGGAGCGCGAGCACACCGGCGACGAGCCCGGCGGTCCGGCGCCACCGCGTCACCGGCGGCGCGTAGAAGTCCGTGGCAGGGATGCTCACCAGCCGATGCTCGCAGAACGGGCGGCACGGCGAGGGCCCGCGCGACCCGATCCGACCGGAGCGCGACCGGATCGTTACACCCGGTCCGCGGATCTTCGATTGCGCCGGTCAGGGTAGCGTCCTGGGCGTGAAAGAGTTCGACATCAGCTACGGCGACGAGGTGGCCAGCGCCCTGCGCGACGGCGCCCCGGTCGTCGCCCTGGAGACCACCATCGTGTCCCACGGGCTGCCCCGCCCGGACAACCTGACGGTGGCCCGCCAGATCGAGCAGGCGGTCCGGGACAACGGCGCCGTACCGGCCACCATCGGCATGCTGGGCGGCCGGATCGTGGTCGGCATCGACGACGAGCAGCTGACCCGGCTGGCGACCTCCGACCAGGTGGCAAAGCTGTCGGTACGCGATCTCGCGGTGGCCGCCGCGACCGGGGCGGACGGCGCCACCACGGTCGCCGGTACCAGCGCCATCGCGGCCGCCGCCGGCATCGGGGTGTTCGCGACCGGCGGGATGGGTGGTGTGCACCGTGGCGCCCCGTACGACGAGTCGGCCGACCTGGTCACCCTCGCCCGCTGCCCGATCGCGCTGGTCTGTGCCGGGGTGAAGTCGATCCTGGACGTGGGCGCCACCCTGGAGCGCCTGGAGACGCTGGGCGTGAGCGTCGCCGGCTACCGGACGACCCAGTTCCCCGGCTTCTTCATCAGCGACAGCGGATTCGCCCTGGACTGGTCGCTCGACTCGCCGGAACGGATCGCGGCCGCCCTGCGCGCCAGGCAGCAGCAGGGAGTGCACCACAGCGCCCTGGTCATCGCGAACCCGCTGCCCACCGACGAGCAACTGGACCCGGCGCTGCACGACCGGGTACTCGCCGACGGGCTGGCCAAGCTGGACAGCGAGGGGATCACCGGCAAGGCGGTGACCCCGTTCCTGCTGTCGCACTTCCACTCCGCCACCGAGGGACGCAGCCTGGCCGTCAATGTGCGGCTGATCCTGCGCAACGCCGCCCTGGCCGCGCAGATCGCGGTCGCAGCGGCAGGCCGGTGACCGGCCGGATCATCGTCGTCGGCGACATCGTCACCGACGTTCTCGCTGTCTACAGTGGACAGTTGGCCGCCGGCTCGGACACCCCAGCCCAGGTGTCGCTGACCGCCGGCGGCTCCGCCGCCAACACCGCCGCCTGGCTGGCCGCCTCCGGTACGCCGGTCACCCTGGTCGGGGTCGTCGGCGACGATGCCGCCGGTACCGACCGCCTGGCGGAGCTGGCCGCCGCCGGGGTGGACTGCGCGGTACGCCAGGTCGCGGACGCCCCCACCGGCACCGTGGTCGTGCTGTCCCACACCGGCGAGCGCACCATGCTCTGCGACCGGGGCGCCAACGCACGGCTGTCGACCGGCGACCTCGATCGGGCGCTCGCCGGCGCTCCGGACGCGGTACACCTGCATCTGTCCGGTTATGCGCTGTTCGACGGGGATTCCCGGCCGGCCGGTCGACATGCGCTGGCGACGGCGCGGCGTGCCGGGCTGACGACGAGCGTCGACGCGGCGTCCGCCGGTCCGCTGCGTCGGGTCGGTGGTCCCGCGTTTCTCGACTGGGTACGGGATGCCGACCTGCTCCTGGCGAACCTCGACGAGGCCGTGGCACTGGTCGGGTCGGCCGACCCGGTGGCGCTGTCCCGGCACGCGCGGCACGCGATCGTGAAGCGCGGCGCCGACGGGGCGGGCTGGGCCTCGGCCGGTACGGAGCCGGTGGAGGTACCCGCCCAGCCGGCCACCGTGGTCGACGTGACCGGGGCCGGTGACGCGTTCGCCGCTGGCCTGCTCACAGCCTGGCTCGGCGGGGCGGCACCGGCCGACGCGCTGGCCGCCGGTGCCCGGCTGGGAGCGGAGGCGGTGGCGACCGCCGGAGCTAGGCCGCCAGGCCCGCCTGGTCTGTGGGCGGGCCGGTCAAGCGGCCCGGAGATGCAAGGCTGACCTAATCTTCGGCGTCGATGATCCGGATCGTGGTGCCCGGAGACAGCGCCTCGGGCTGGTCCGCGGGTGCGGCCGTAGACTTCTCGGCCCCCCGGGTACGCCGCAACGGCGGCCGGTCATTGGCCAGGATCACCGCGAGCCACGGGATCACCACCATGCCGACCAGGCAGATCGGGATCCACAGCCACAGCAGCGGGGCGTGGACGCCCACGAGCACAGCCGCCGCGATCAGGCACAACGCCCGGATGGACATCATCATCAGGTAGCGCACCTCGCGGGAGTGCAGCTGATCACCCTGGCTGTGCTCGGCATCGGTGATCACCACCGGTCGAGAGGCACGCTTCACGTCCGGGAACCTTCCTTGGGGCTGCCTTCCATCCTTGCACCGATCCGACCGGTACGCGGATCCCGCCATCGGTATCGATACGTAACGGGCGCGTCGCGATCTCTCCCCCTATGATCTGGCGGATGGATGCCCAGGGCTGGCGACTGAGCGTGGACTTCGGGACCTCTCACACCGTCGCCGTCTACCGACGGCCGGACGGGATCGCCTCACCTCTGCTGTTCGGCACCTCACCGCTGCTGACCTCGGGAGTCTTCGCCGGTCCGGCCGGCCTCCTGACCGGTCCCGACGCCGAGCGGGCCGCCGCCGAGAACCCGGCCGGCTACGAGCCCCACCCGAAGCGGCGCATCGACGACGGCACGGTCCAGCTGGGCGACCGGAAGTTCGCCGCCGTCGACCTGATTGCCACCGTCCTGGTCCACGTCGCCATCGAGGCGTACCGCGTCGCCGGTGCCGCGCCGGCACACGTGGTGCTGACGCATCCGGCGGCGTGGAGCCCCGCCCGGCTGGCAACGCTCACCGAGGCGGCCCGCCGCGCCGGACTGACCGCGGTGAGCCTGGTGCCCGAGCCGGTGGCCGCCGCGGCGTACTTCTCGATGGTCGTGCGCGGGCCCCTGCCTCCGGGCCGGTGCGCGCTCATCTACGACCTGGGTGCCGGGACGTTCGACGTCAGCGTGGTGCGCCAGACTCCGCAGGGCTTTCAGGTGGTGGCCAGCGACGGCGTACCGGACCTGGGCCAGCTGGATCCCGACGAGCCCGCAGCCGGCCCGCTCCTGGACCGTACCGTCGACGTGACCCTCGCCACGCTCCAATCGGCCGGCGTACCGCGGGAAGGCATCGACGGCCTGTTCCTGATCGGTGGATCCAGCGGCAGCCCCGCCGTGACGACGCTGCTTCAGCAGCGCTTGGGCATCGCGCCCACGGTCGTCGACCGACCGGAGTTGGTCGTCGCGCAGGGCGGCCTGTGCCTCGCGCCGCCGGCACCGGCGCCCACCGGCGCCGCGAGCGCGGCCGCCGCTCCGACGACGACCGGGTTGCCGACGACGACCGGGGTGCCGACGAGGGCCGGCGCTCCGACGACGGCTGGCCTGGCGGCGGCTGGCCTGTCAGCCACTATTCCGGCGGCGGGTGGGCCGCTCCCTCCGGCCGGCCCTCCCATGCCCGCGGGCGCGGCACCCCCCTGGCCGGCTCCACCGGGGAGCGTGCCGCCCGGAGCCGCGACTGTGGGCGATCCGCCGCCTGGATCCGCGCCACCCGGATCCACGCCGCCTGGATCCACGCCACCTGGGTCCGTCCCGCCTGGATCCGTCCCACCCTGGGGCGCTCCGCCGCCAGGGTCTGTGCCTCCCGGTGGCGCGCCGCCGATCCCCGGCCAGTGGGGGCCGGTGCCCGGGACCGGGCAGCCGGGTCCGTGGGCGACGCATGGACCGGTAACCAAGCCACCCCGCCGCCCCAACCCGGTGGTGCGGCGCGTCGTCATCGCGCTCTGTTGCGGCCTCGTCGTCCTGCTCGTGGCTGGTGTCGGTGCGGTCCTGTGGTACACCGGATCGCTGCCGTTCGGATCGAAGCTGAACGCGCAAGGCAGGCACAACGCCACCCTGTTCGCCGGCCACGACGACCTGCTGAAACTGGCCAAGCCGTTCCTGAACGACGTCGAGTGCCAGGGCGTGATACCCGTCGATGACGAGGTGCGGCACGTCCGGTGCCAGGTCCCGGGCGACACGGTTCTGAAATGGACGATCGATTTCGAGGCGGTCACCAGCGCAACGGCGCGCGATGCGCAGCGAGAGACAGCCGCTGCCAAGCTAGCCGAGAAGCTCGATCTGCGGACGTTCGGCTACACGACGAAGGATTACGCGTCTGGTCGCGGCGCCGCCTGGCGCGTGGACGGTGAAGTCGTCCCCACCTGCTACCTCTACTGGGACGACAACGGCTCGAACTCCTACGCCACCCTGTCCAGGGACGAGTTCGTACACGACGTGGGCAACCAGAAGACCGACTGTGAGATCACCTGGAACGACCACCTGAGCAAATACCTCGGCGAGACCCCACACATCTCGCCATGACCGGCCCGGCCGGACCGGTTACGCCTTCGCCTTGGCGGCGGCCTTCAGCTGCTGCTTGTACTCGCGGACCTGGAGCAGAGACTTGTCGTCCACGATGTCCGCCACCGACCGGTGCGAGCCCTCCTCGCCGTACGCGCCGGCCGCCTCGCGCCAGCCCTTCGGCCGGATGCCGTACTGCTTGCCCAGCAGCGCCACGAAGATCTGCGCCTTCTGCTTGCCGAAACCGGGCAGCTCGCCGACCCGCTTGACCAGTTCCTTGCCGTCCTTCGCGTCGGACCACACGCCGGCCGTGTCGGCGTCGTACCGCTCGACGATGATCCGGCACACCTCCTGCACCCGGGCGGCCATCGCCTTGGGGAACCGGTGCAGGGCCGGCGGCTTGGAGAAGATCTCGGTCAGCGCGTCCAGGTCGTAGTCGGCCAATTCGGTCACGTCAAGATCGTGACCCAGGCGCTGCTGGAGCACGTACGGCGAGCTGAACGCCTTCTCCAGCGGGATCTGCTGGTCGAGCACCATCCCGATGAGCAGCGCGAGCGGGCTGCGTTGCAGCAACGCGTTGGCCTGCTCGTCGATCGGCAGCGTCAGTGTCACGGCGGCCTCCCAGGTCGCGGGGCTGTTGCCGTACATCCTGCCTGCTGGCCAGGCATGACGGACAGCGGGCCGGGACGTTTGCCGTACCGGACGATCGGGAACTTCGGGCGCCATGTCGACGCTGGCACAGTCCGCACGCGGTACCGCCGGAAAAGCCCGCAACAGCACCATCGTGCACGCGCTCGCGCGGGGCGGGTTCGTCGGGTACGGCATCCTGCACCTCGTCGTCGCCTGGCTCGCCCTGCAGATCGCCCTGGGCCACTCGTCCAACGAGACCGACCAGTCCGGCGCCTTCCAACTGCTGGTACGGGAGCCGTTCGGCCGGCCGCTGGTCTGGATCATCGTCGTCGGGCTCGCCGGCATGGCCCTCTGGCAGGTGCTGGCCGCGATCACCGGCTACGAAAGCGAGCAGGGCAAGCGGAAGGTCTTCGAGCGGATCGGCGCGGCCGGGCGTGCGGTGATCTACGCGGCCCTGGCGGTGGACGCCGGGAAGGTCGCGGCCGGCAACCCGACGTCCAGTGCCGGCGAGCAGCGGCAGACCACGGCCGGCGTACTGGCGCACACCTCCGGCCGGGTGCTGGTGGCGATCGCCGGCGTCGCGGTGCTGGCCGGCGGCATCGGGCTGATCGTCTTCGGCGCGAAGCGCGCGTTCGCCAAGCGGCTGCACACCGAGCGGATGGGGCCGGGTACCCGGAAGGCGACGACCGCGCTGGGCATGATCGGGTACCTCGCGAAGGGCGCCGGGTACGGCATCGCCGGCGGCCTGCTGTTCGTCGCCGCGGTACACCGCGACCCGAAGAAGTCGGGTGGGCTGGACGCGGCCCTGCACACACTGGCCGGGAAGCCGTACGGGCAGGTGCTGTTGATCGTGATCGCGGCCGGGTTCGCCGCGTTCGGTCTGTACTGCTTTTTCCAGTCCCGGTACCGCGACGTCTGACGGGTGCCGGCAGGATAGGCCCGTGCCCGACACTGGAAAGCGGCCGCTTGACCGCGACGCCTCGTCCCTCGGCTCCGCTGGCGCCCGCAACGACACTGGAAAGCGGCCGCTTGACCGCGACGCCTCGTCCCTCGGCGCCGCTGGCGCCCGCGATTACCCTGCCCTGCTCGAACCGGCCGCACTCTGGCGGCTGCGCGAGGCCCTTCACGGCGCCGGGTACACCAGCAGCGGGATCGCGTCCCGGATCGGCCCGGAGGCGACCGCTGCCGTGCGCCGGGGCGACTTCCGCGCCGCCCTGCGGGCCACGACCGACCGCGATCCGCTCGCGACGCTGATCCGGCTGTTCATCTGCGCCAAGATCGAGCCGGAGCGGTCGGTCCGGTCCGCGCTGCCACTGGACGAGCTGCTGGCGGGCGGGATGCTGGTGCGTACCGGCGACGGGATCCGCGCCGGGGTCGACCTCGAACCGTACGGGGACTCCTGGTGGATCGTCTCCGACCTGGGCATCGGTACCCAGGGCGGCCCGCTGCCCGAAGATCACGTGCTGGGTGTCGGCGGGGCCTCCACCACGCTGGCGGGAGCGACCCTGCGCGCACCGGTCGGCACCGCGCTGGACCTGGGCACCGGCTGCGGAGTCCAGGCGCTGCACCTGTCCACGCACGCCGGGCGGGTCACCGCGACCGACCTGTCCGACCGGGCCCTGCGTTTCGCCGCCACCACGGCCGCCCTGTCCGGGCAGGACTGGGAGCTGCTGCGCGGCGACCTTTCGGCCCCGGTCGCCGGGCGCCGTTTCGACCTGGTGGTGAGCAATCCGCCGTTCGTCGCCGGGCCGGGCAGGGCCACGCACACATACCGAGACTCGGGCCGGGCAGGCGACGCGATCTGCGCCGAACTGGCCGCCGCCGCTCCCGGCCTGCTGGCCGAGGGCGGGACCTTCCAGTACCTGGCCAACTGGCTGCACGTCGCGGGGCAGGACTGGCGGGACCGGGTGGCCGGCTGGGTCGCGGGTACCGGGCTGGACGCGCTGGTGATCCAGCGGGAGGTGACCGATCCGGTCTCGTACGTGAACCTGTGGCTGTCCGACGCCGGCGAACGCTCGGACCCGAGGCGTGCGGCGGAGTGGCTGGACTGGTTCGACGCAAACAAGATCGAGGCGGTCGGTCTCGGGCTGGTGACCCTGCGGCGCACCGGGCGCCACGATCCGCTGATCCGGATCGAGGACCTGCGGCAGGCGGTCGACGCGCCGCTGGGCGATCACCTCGGCGGGTGGCTGCGCCGGCTGGACTGGCTGCGTGCCCGCGATTCCGCCGCCCTGCTCCGCGAGCGCTACCGGGCGGTGCCCGGCCTGACGTTGCACCAGGAGGCGACGATCGGCCAGGAGGGCTGGGCGGTGGACCGGCAGTTGCTGGCCCTGCCGAGCGGCCTGCACTGGAGCGAGGAGGTCGATCCGCTGGTGATGGCGCTGGTGGGCGGGTGCAACGGCGCGGTACCGCTGGGCGACCAGTTGGCCGTGCTCGCCGCCGCGCACCAGGTCGCCGAGCCGGCTCTGGCCGAGGTGGCCGGACCGATCGTCGGGCACCTGGTGGAGCGCGGGTTCATCGAGCCGGTCGCCGGGCAGCCATGGGAAGGCGGAACGCGGTGAGGGCGCTGGTCCAGACGGTCAGCCGGGCCAGCGTGACGGTCGACGGGGAGATAGTCGGAGCCATCGAGGACGGGCTGCTGGTGCTCGTCGGGGTCACGCACAGCGATACGCCGGAGGTCGCCGCGCGGCTCGCCCGTAAGACCTACGAGCTGCGGGTACTCGACGACGAGCGGTCCGCGGCCGACGTCGGCGCACCGGTACTCGTGGTGAGCCAGTTCACTCTGTACGGCGACGCCCGCAAGGGCCGGCGGCCGTCCTGGATCGCGGCGGCTCCCGCGGAGGTGGCCGAACCGCTGGTCACCGCGTTCGCGGAGGCACTGCGGGCACAGGGCGCGAAGGTCGAGACCGGCCGCTTCCGGACCCACATGCTGGTCGAGAGCGTCAATGTCGGCCCTCGGACAGTACTCCTGGAAATCTGACTTAACTCACTTTTCCCCTCAGGATTTGACGCCGACAGTCCGCCGCCTTACTCCGACTTCACGCGCCTGGGTTCACGCTCGTTGTTGAAAGCCACCAAGCTTCGACAACGGGGAGGCGAGTGAACGTGGCCCAGCCACTCACCGCGACGCGAATCATGCCGGCGGACGTCGCCGACGAGCAGATGGATACCGCCACGAACGGCGGGACAGCGGCCGCGACCGTCACGGCGGCCAGTCCGATCGCGAGCGATGAGCCGGCGGACCTGGACGCCGAGGACCGTGGAGCCTCGGCCGATCTGGTCCGCGCGTACCTCAACGGCATCGGCCGCACCAAGCTGCTCACCGCGGCGCAGGAGGTCGACCTGGCCCGGCGGATCGAGGCCGGGCTGTACGCCGAAGAGGTCATGGTCAGGACCGTCGATCCCGCGCTGCGCGCGGACCTGGCGACGGTCGCTCGCGAGGGACACGCGGCGAAGGACCACCTGCTGGAGGCAAACCTGCGCCTGGTGGTCAGCATCGCGAAGCGGTACACCGGGCGGGGCATGGCCTTCCTTGACCTCATCCAGGAAGGCAACCTCGGCCTCATCCGCGCCGTCGAGAAGTTCGACTACACCAAGGGCTACAAGTTCTCCACCTACGCCACCTGGTGGATCCGCCAAGCCATCACCCGCGCCATGGCCGACCAGGCCCGCACCATCCGCATCCCGGTCCACATGGTCGAGCAGGTCAACAAGATGGTGCGGGCGCGCCGCGACCTGGCCACCGCCCTCGGCCGGGAGCCGTCGATCGGCGAGATCGCGAGCGCGCTGGGGATCGAGGAGTTCCAGGTCATCGAGCTGATCTCGTACGACCGCGAGCCGGTCAGCCTCGACCAGGCCGTCGGCGAGGACGGGGAGAGCGCGCTCGGCGACTTCGTCGCCCGGGTGGACCCGCGCGAGGAGCCGGCGGACAGCGTGTCCAACGGGATGCTGCGCGAAGAGGTGGAGGTCGTACTGGCCACCCTGTCGCAGCGTGAGCAGGCCGTCATCCGGCTGCGGTTCGGCCTGGACGACGGCCGGCAGCGGACGCTCGACGAGGTGGGCCGGGAGTTCGGCCTCTCCCGTGAGCGCATCCGCCAGATCGAGAAGGTGACGCTGCTCAAGCTCCGCCACCCGTCGCGGGCCAAGCGCCTGGAGGCGTACGCCAACTGACAACTGAACGCCGACGAACGCGGGCGCCGAGGGATTCCTCCGGCGCCCGCGTCGCGTTCGGGTTCAGTGCAGGCGGTTCAGCGCAAGCGGCGGGGGCCGGTGTCGGGACGGTACCCGGACTGTCCGTAGTGGACGGACGCGTGCAGTACGGATATTCCGTCCGGCCGGGCCAGTACGGGATTGAGGCTCAGCCGCCGTACCTCGGGGTGGTCGTCGATCAGCCGGGCGGCCCGGAGCAGCAACTCCTCCAGCGCGGCCACCCGTACCGACCGCGCTCCCCGGTGCCCGAACAGCAGGGCGGAGGCCCGCGGCTCCCGAACCAGTCCGGCGGCGTCCCGGTCGGTCAGCGGCACGGCCCGCCAGGCCCGGTCGCCCAGCAACTCGCCGGTGACTCCGCCCGGCCCAAAACCGATGACCGGCCCGAACGACGGATGCTGTAGCGCTTCGATCACGCAGGACACGCCGGGGGCGACCATCGGCTGCACGATCACCTCGACCCGCCCGGTGCCGGCCCCCGCAATGCCGGTCCCCTCAGTGGCCGCCTCCGCAGTGGCCGCCGGCCAGGGGCCAGCCGGCTCATCCGCCGGCCCGGTCAGCGACAGCCGGGTCAGCTCCTCGTAGGCGGTGCGCACGACGGCGGCGTTCGCCAGGTCCAGCCGTACCGCACCGAGATCGATCCGGTGACGCACTTCGGGATCGGCCAGCTTCAACGCGACCGGATAACCGAACCGCTCCGCGGCGGCCAGCGCCGAATCCACGTCCCGGGCCGTGGTGGAGGCCACCACCGGAATGCCGTACGCGGCCAGGAGTTCATCGGGCGGCGCACCGGGCCGGGTCTGCCCGATGGACAGGTCCGGCACGGTACCGGCCGGCTCGCGCCGCCAGGCGGCGTACCGGGCCACCCGACCCAGCGCGCGTACCGCCTCCTCGACGGACGGGTACTGCGGGACGCCGGAGATGCGCCCGCCGGACTCCGGGCCGGCGGTCACCAGCGTGGCGACCACCGGCTTGTCGCGACCGGCCAGATCGGCGATGTGCTGGCGGAACCGGGCCGTCTCGGCGGCGTCCACCGGCGGCGGTGGCGCACAGGCCACCACGAGCGCGTCCACCCGGGGATCCGCCATGGCGGTGGCCATCGCCTCGGCGAAGCGAGCCGGGTCGGCCCGCGGCCCGACATCGGACCGGGCGGTGACGCCGAGCCCGGCGGCTGCGCAGGCGCCCACGGCCAGTACGGACAACGCCGACGAGTTGGTGACGATGCCGACCCGGGCGCCGGCCGGCAGCGGCTGCCCGGCCAGCAACACGCCGACGTCGAACATCTCGGCAACGGTGTCCACCCGGATCACGCCAGCCCGGGCCAGCAGTTCCCCGCCGTCCGGCTCGGGCCCGGGATCCGGCTCAGGCCCGAGATCCGGCTCGGGCGCGGGGATCGGTTCGGGCCTGAAATCCGGCTCAGGCCCGGGAATCGGCTCGGGCCCGAGTCCGAACCGCAGGCCGGTCGGGCCTGGATCGGAGGCGCCGGCGACCGCGCCGGGCGCGGCCCGGCGGCGCAGATTGGCCACCGCGACGATCGGCTTGTGCCGGCCCAGCCGGCGGGCCAGCCTGGTGAACTTGCGCGGGTTGCCGAACGTCTCCAGATACAGCATCACCACGTCTGTCGCCGGATCGTCCTGCCAGTACTGCAACAGGTCGTTGCCGGACACGTCGGCCCGGTTTCCCGCCGACACGAAACTCGACAGGCCCAGCCCGCGCCGGTCCGCCTCGGCCAGCAGCGCTACTCCGAGCACGCCGGACTGGCAGAAGAAGCCGACCCGGCCGCGAGGCGGCAGCACCGGCGCGAGTGTGGCGTTGAGCCGCACCGCCGGGTCGGTGTTCGCGATGCCCAGGCAGTTCGGGCCGATCAGCCGGATGCCCGCGGCCCGTACCTGGGCCACCAGGTCGCGCTCCGCCACTGCCCCGGCCGGGCCGGCCTCGGCGAAGCCGGCGGAGAACACCACCGCTCCGGCGACGCCTCCGGCCGCCGCGTCGGCCACCGCGGCCGGTACCGACTCCGCCGGTACCGCGATCAACGCGAGGTCGGCCGCCCCGGACAGCGACTGTCCACTGTGGACGTCGTGGACAGCGCCTCCGAACGACGCCAGGTTGCGCAGCACCGCGGCACCGACGCCGGTACCGTCGCGACGGGCACCGTAGACGGCCACCGATCCCGGGCTGAGCAGCCGGGCGATCGACGCCGCCTCGGTGAACTGCTCCCGCCGGTGCTGCACGGCCACCGACTGCTCGGTCGGCCCGATCGGGAACTCCAGGTGCACCACGCCGTCCGCGTACTGCCGCTGGATCTGGTACCCGGCGTCGGCGAACACCCGCAGCATCCCGCTGTTGACCGGAAGTACCTCGGCCACGAACCGGATGATCCCGGCCACCCTGGCGTGCTCGGCCAGGTGCTCCAGCAGGACCGAGCCGATGCCCCGCCCCTGGTACGCGTCGGCCACCACGAACGCCACCTCGGCCTCGGCCGACTCCGGAGCCAGCCGGTCGTACCGTCCGACCGCGATCGCCCGGCCGCCGGACATCACGACCAGTGCCTCCCGGTCGCGATGGTCGACGTTGACGAACCGGAACAGGTCGCGCTCCGGGATCCGCGGGTACGGCGAGAAGTACCGCAGGTATCGGGTGCGCTCCGAGAACTGCGCGTGCATCGCGATGATCGCGGCGCCGTCGTCCGGCCGGATCGGTCTGATGTGGACGGTCGAGCCGTCGGACAGCAGCACATCGGACTCGGCCGCCGCCGGCCGGTCTCCTGTGACACCCTCGGGGTCCACCGGTCAGTCCCGGGGATCGTGCGGGTCGAGGCCGAGCAGCGGGAACACCGCCCTGCGGGTGGCGATGATCGCCCGGTCCACCGCGTCCGGTTCGCCGCTCGGTTCCCAGGGCGTCCAGTGCGGTGTGACGCCGTCCGTCATCGCCTCGGGCGCGTACCGGTCGGGGCAGCGGCGCTGGGCGAGTTCCCGCCATTCGCCGGGGATCGGCAGGGCTGGATCGAGCGGTTCGCCGGTGGCGATCGCCAGCAGGTGCGCCCAGGCTCGCGGTACGGCCTCGACCAGCGCGTACCCCCCACCGCCGGTGGCCACCCAGCGCCCGCCGCACACCTCGTCGGCCAGCGCCGACAACGCGAGATAGCTGGCCCGCTGCCCGTCCACGGTCAGGCGCAGGTCGGCCAGCGGATCGAGCCGGTGAGCGTCGGCGCCGCACTGGGTGAACAGCAGCTCGGGGCGGAACGCCCGGACCACCGAGGGAACGATCGCGTGGAACGCTCGCAGCCAGCCGGCGTCGCCGGTACCGGGCGGCAGCGCCACGTTGACCGCGCTGCCCTCGGCGCCCGGCCCACCGGTCTCGGCCGGGAACCCGGTGCCCGGGAACAGCGCCACCGGCGTCTCGTGCAGGCTCACCGTCAGCACCCGGGGATCGCGGTAGAACACCTCCTGCACGCCGTCGCCGTGGTGCACGTCGACGTCGACGTACGCGATGCGCTGCGCGCCCCGTTCGAGCAGCCGGGCGATGGCGATCGCCGGGTCGTTGTAGACGCAGAAGCCGCTCGCCCGGTCCGGCATGGCGTGATGCAGGCCACCAGCGACGCTGACCGCGTGCGGCACCTCGCCGGACCAGACCGCCTCCGCCGCGGCCACGGTCGCGCCGACGACCAGCGCGCTGGCCTCGTGCATGCCGGCGAACACCGGGTTGTCCGGCGTCGTCAGGCCCCACTCGGTGAGCGATTTCCCGCCGGGAGCCGCGCCGCCCGAGCCTGCGCCACGCTCGGACGAGCCCGCGTCGCCGCCGGCCGAGCCCGCGCCGCTCTCGGGCGAACCCGCGGCGCGGACCGCCTCGATGTACCCCGCCGTGTGCACCAGGTTGAGAAGGCGGTCGTTCGCCGGCTCTGGCGCCACGATGCGGACCCCGGGCCGGTCCAGCACGCCCAGTTGCCGGGCGAGCGCCATGGTGAGCTCGACCCGTACCGGGTCCAGCGGGTGGTCACCGAGGTCGTACCGCAGCAGATCCTCGTTCCAGACGACGGTGGTGTCCCACCACCCGTCCGGGCTCGGTCCGGCCGCGCTCACGAGGTGGCCACGGGTCGGTCCGGATCGGTGATCCACTCGCTCCACGAGCCGACGTACAGGGCCGGGTCCGGGTACCCGGCGGCGGTGAGCGCCAGCACGGTGTGCGCCGCGGTCACCCCCGAGCCGCAGTACGCGCCGGCCGGCGTGCCCGGCGCCACACCGGCCGCCTCGAACTGTGCGCGCAGCTCGGCGGCGGGCAGCATCCGGCCGTCCGGGCCGACCAGCCGGGTGGCGGGCAGGTTGACCGCGCCCGGAATGTGACCGGCGACCGGATCGATCGGTTCCGTCTCGCCCCGGTAGCGCGGCTCGACCCGCACGTCCAGGAGCACTCCGCGCTCGGCGGTGGTGGCCGCCCCGGCCGCGTCGAGGACCGGGAGCTGGCCCGGTACCACGGTGAAGTCCCCCGGTGCGGCGACCGCCTCACCCGGCTCGACCGCGCGCCCCGTCGCGGTCCACGCGGCGTACCCGCCGTCGAGTACCCGTACGTCCGGATGCCCCGCCCAGCGCAGCGTCCACCACAGCCGGGCGGCCGCCTCGCCGGTACCCGTGTCGTAGACCACTACCGAACGGTCCGCGCGTACCCCGGCGGCCCGCAGTTCGCGCTCCAACCGGCCCGGCTCGGGCAGCGGGTGCCGGCCACCGGCGCCGGGTCTCCCGCAAACTTGATCATCCAAGTCGAGGAACACCGCGCCGGGTATGTGCCCGATAAGGTAGTCCCGCCGCCCCGGCGGCCCGTTCAGCCGCCAACGGACGTCCAGGACCGTGGGCGGCGCCGCCTCGGCCAACCGCTCCGCGAGCGTGGACACATCGATCAGCGGGCTCTCGGTCAACGCACTCCAGTCAGTCACACCGACAGTTTGTCGTATCTGGCGGGTACCATTCACGCTCGGAAGGAAGGCACACGTGGACGATCTCCTCAACACCCCCAACCTTATGTTTCGTCGAAACCCTGGTGTCGCCACCAGCGGGTATGGTCGCGCGCTCACCGGCGCGCAGGGATCGGTTCGGCGCGCCGCCGTCCGGGAGGAGTCGGGCTGTGTCGTCTGATCTCATCGACACCACCGAGATGTACCTCAAGACGATTCTCGAACTTGAGGAAGAGGGCGTCACTCCGCTGCGCGCGAGGATCGCGGAGCGGCTGCACCAGAGCGGTCCGACGGTCAGTCAGACTGTCAACCGCATGGAGCGCGACGGGCTGCTGACCGTCGAGGGTGACCGGCACCTGATGCTGACCGGGGCCGGCCGGGAGCACGCCGTCTCGGTCATGCGCAAGCATCGGCTGGCCGAGCTGCTGCTGGTCAACGTGATCGGCCTGCCCTACGAGGAGGCGCACGACGAGGCGTGCCGGTGGGAGCACGTGATGAGCGAGGCGGTCGAGGCCAAGGTCTACGAGTTGCTCGGCCGGCCCACCCGCTCGCCATACGGCAACCCGATCCCCGGGCTCGCCGACTTCGACCAGGACGCCACCGCCGCGGCCTCCGGTGAGGTCGAGCGCAACCTGGCGTTCCCCGGCCTGTCCGGTTCGGTGGTCGTCCGGCGGATCTGCGAGAGCGTGCAGACCGACGTCGAGGTGCTCCGGCAACTGCACGCCGCCGGGGTCGATCCGGGGGCCACGGTCAACGTCGCGCAGGACCGCAACGACGTCATCATCGACCGCTCCGGCGATCAGATCAGGCTGCCCCGCGAGGTCGCCTCCCGGGTCTTCGTCGCCGCCCACTGAACCGACCGCACCGATCGTCCCGGTCGAGGCGCGGGGGCCAGTTGGGGCGGTCAGGCGGTACTCGGCCAGGCAGCGCTCGGTCAGGCGGTGCTCAGGTCGATCTGCTTCGCCAGTGCGACCAGCTTGGGCAGCAGCGCGTTGACGTCACCTCCGGCGGTGCCGTTCGCGCTGCGGTACCGCAGAACGATCAATCGCTGGTTCCCGGACAGCCAGCCCACCTCGAGCCCGGGGCCGGCGCCACTTCCGGCCGCCACCGACGAGCTGTATGCGATCTTGCCCAGGCCGCTGACGCTGGCGCTGCCCTTGGGCGTCACGGTCTTCTTGAACGTTTCGTTGTCGGCCTCGGTCGCGGTCACGGCGAGCGAGAGGTCCGGCACGCCGCTCTCGGTCTGCTGGAGCACGCAGGTGTATGTCGCGTCCACGTTGCCGGACGCCGCGATGTCGAAGTCGATGCCCAACTGCGCCTTGATGACGTCGTAGTCGAACAGCTGGCAGGCACCGCCCGCCGATTCCGCCGGTTCCCGGCTGGCCACCGGCGGAATGAACGTGCCCACCGGCGCGTCATCGCCACCGCAGCCGGCGCCGGTCAGCCCGGCACCCAGCAGGGTCACGGCGCACACCGCGCCGGTCAGCCAGCGTCGCACCCGCTCCTCCCGATCCGTGTGCTCAGGCCGGCAGTTCATCGACGATCCGGCGGGCGATCTCCAGCGAACTGGTGGCCGCCGGCGACGGCGCGTTGAGTACGTGCAGTTGGCGGTCGCCGCGCAGCAGGAGGAAGTCGTCCGCGAGCGCGCCGGACCGGGTGACCGCCTGCGCCCGTACGCCGGCCGGGGCGGGTACGAGATCGTCCCGGGTCACCTCCGGTACCAGACGGGCGAGGCTGGCCGCGAACCTGCGGCGGGACAGCGACCGGCGTACCTCCGCGACGCCGGTACCCAGGTGTGTCCGGGCGAGCCGCCACAGCCCCGGGTACCCGGCCGCCTCGGCGAGGTCGCGTACGTCGACCCGGCCCCAGCGGTACCCCTCCCGAGACAGCGCCAGTACGGCATTCGGGCCGGCGTGCAGGCTGCCGTCGGCCATCCGGGTCAGGTGTACTCCGAGGAACGGCAGGCTCGGGTCCGGTACCGGGTAGATCAGTCCCCGTACCAGGTCCCGCCGTACCGTGAAGTACTCCCCCCGGAACGGCACGATCTGCACCTCGGGCCGGTATCCGGCCAGCCGCGCGATCCGGTCCGCGTACAGCCCGGCGCAGTTGACCAGCACGTCGACCGGCATGTCGCCACCGGTCGTCTGGACCACGCCGGCTCCGATCGAGGTGACCCTTGTGTTCAACCGGACCTGGCCGCCGCGCTCGGCGATGAGCCCGGACAGCACGTCGCAGACCGCGCCGTAGTCGGTGATCCCGGTCGTTTCGACGTGCAGCGCGGCGACGCAGGAGACGTGTGGCTCGATCTCGGTCGCCTCGGCCGGGTCGACCAGCCGGGCCGGCACCCCGTTGGCGACGGCACGTTCGGCGAGCGCGTGTAGCCGGGGCAGCTCGGTTTTATCCGTCGCGACGATGAGCTTCCCGGTCACTTCGACCCGGACCCCGTTGTCGCGGCAGAACTCGACCATCGAGCGCGCCCCGGCGACGCACAGCTTCGCGCGCAGGCTGCCAGGCCGGTAGTAGACGCCGGAGTGGATCACGCCGGAGTTGTGTCCGGTCTGGTGGGCGCCCACCCGCGCGTCCTTCTCCACCACCGTGACCGTCGCATGTGGACGGTCGAGGAGCAGCCGGTGCGCGACCGCGAGGCCGACGATTCCGGCACCCACGATGACGTAGCGGGTAGCCTGCACCGGCACACCCTACCGACCGCCGCCCGGCCGCGACAGCTACCGGCTACTCCTCGAACGCCACGCGCCACCGCGCACCGGTCTGGCCGGGCCGCCGTACCCAGGCGGACAGCAGCGACGCGACTAGCGCCAGGCCGCCGGCCAGGTAGAACGCCGTGTCATAGGTACCAAGGTCGTCGCGGATGAGCCCGGCGCCGGTCGCCGCCACAGCCGCCCCGATCTGGTGCGCGGCGAAGACCCAGCCGAATACCACCGGCCCCGAGTCGCCGAACCGCTCCCGGCACAGGGCGATGGTCGGCGGCACCGTGGCCACCCAGTCCAGGCCGTAGAACAGGATGAAGATGAGCATGCTCGGGTGCGGCGTCGACGCGAACAGGTCCGGCAGCACGAGCAGGGACAGCCCGCGCAGCGCGTAGTAGCAGGCGAGCAGCAGCCGGGAGTCAAACCGGTCGGTCAGCGCCCCGGAGAAGATCGTGCCGACGATGTCGAAGACCCCGACCAGGGCGAGCAGGCCGGCCGCCGTCGTCGTCGGCAGGCCGTGGTCGTGCGCGGCCGGAATGAAGTGGGTACCCACGAGGCCGTTCGTGGTCGCCCCGCAGATGGCGAAGCTGCCGGCGAGCAGCCAGAAGGTGGGTACCCGGCTGGCGTCGCGCAGCGCTGTCAACGCGCGCCGGGCAGGTCCCGCCGATCCCCCCGCCGGAACCGGTGACCCACCCGTCGAGGCGGCTGGCCGGGCGGCGTCCCGCTGCTCCGTGATCCGCGGCCCGGCCGCACCGAGATCGATCTGCGCCATCGCGCCCGGATCCTCGGCCGGCGGCTCGGCACCATAGGGCTCCAAGCCCAGGTCGCGGGGATGATCACGCAACAGCCACAGCGCCAGCGGGGCGACGACCAGAGCGGCCACCGCCACCACCAGAGCCGCGGCCCGCCATCCCGAGTGGCCGACCAGGTAGGCCAGCAGCGGCAGGAAGCAGAGCTGGCCGGCCGCCCCACCCGCGGTCAGCACTCCGGTGACCACCCCGCGATGCCGGACGAACCAGCGGCTGGTCACGGTGGCCACGAACGCGAGCGCCATCGAGCCGGTACCCAGGCCGACCAGGACTCCCCAGCACAGTACGAGCTGCCAGCTCGCCGTCATAAACACGGTCAACCCGCTGCCCGCGGCGACCAGCACCAGTGCCGCGCCGACCACCCGGCGCAGCCCGAAGCGCTCCATCAGCGCCGCGGCGAACGGCGAGGTCAGGCCGTAGAGGATCAGGTTGACCGAGACAGCGAACGAGATGGTCCCCCGGGACCAGCCGAACTCCTGCTGGAGCGGAGTGATCAACACGCCCGGGGTGGCGCGGAATCCGGCTGCCCCGACCGTGGCGACGAGTGCCACGGCGGCCACGGCCCAGGCCCGGTGGATCCGGGTCGCGCGGCGGGGCGGTGCGTCGATGAGGCTCATCCGGGCATCGTCCGGCGACCCGGACGCGGTGGGCGAGAGGGATCTCCGCCAACCTGACCGAGAATCCGGCCACACCGGCACCGGGCCTCCGGGAAGCTTGATCCCGATCTCCGAATGCGCAGGTCAGTCGTTGTCGCGACCGCCACGCGGCGGAGGGGCACCCGCGCCGCGCGGGTCGGACCGGGTAACGGGCGGGGCAGGATAGAGGCGTGACACTGCGCTTCGAGCTTGATCCGGACCTGACCGCCCGGTTGCGCGACGGCATCGTCGCCCTCTGGACGGATGTCAGCAACGCGGGCGGCGCGGTCGGCTTCGCCGGGACCGTCACCGCCGAGGACGTCCGACCCACCGCGACGAAGACCTTCGCCGGGGTGGACGGGCGACACGATCGGCTGCTTGTCGGGTTCGACGGGGACCGACCGGTCGCGATGCTGCTGTTCGTGGACGGGCGGTTCGCGCTGGCCGCACACTGGCGGACGGTCAAGCGGGTGATGGTGCACCCGGACGTGCAGGGGCGCGGGTACGGCGGCGCGCTGATGCGTGAGGCCGAGCGGGTGGCGCGGGAGATCGGCTGGGACGCGCTGCACCTGACCGTACGGGCCGGGCGCGGCACCGAGCGGTTCTACAGCGGGCTCGGGTACAAGGAGGTCGGCCGGCTGCCCGGGGCGCTACGGGTGGCGCCCGGCGACGATCGCGACGAAATCCACATGTGGCTCACCCTGGACTAGGCCCTGTCCTGCCGATCGTTTGCCGGCCTGCGCCGGGCCCAGGCGCCGACCGGCTGCGTTCTCGGATGTCTGGATACAACACCGGTATCCAGACATCCTGCGAGCCTTGCCGCCCGACGCCTGGACTCCGCCTCGGCTCGACAAGATCGACAGGACAGGGCCTAACTAACTTTCTTCAGTCATACCGGCGTGTCTGCACGCAAGCCATGCGACAACCCGACCAAGCGGCTCCAAACGTGATGAAATGAGCTATCCGCCCCAACCAGGCGGGGGCTTCCAGATCACGATCGGTGAGGTCTCTGCCTGCCAGCACCGCAGCACGCCAAGAGAAGGTCGTCATGAGCACCACGGATGCGCCCACCACGCCACGGCGCCCCATGCGGGCCGATGCCCGACGTAACTACGACCGGCTGCTCACCGCGGCCAAGGCAGCATTCACCGAGTACGGCGCCGAGGCGTCTCTCGAAGACATCGCCCGACGCGCCGGCGTCGGAATCGGCACACTGTATCGACATTTCCCAACCCGCCAGACGCTCCTGGAAGCAACGTTCCGTGATCTGCTCGACGCGTTGCAGGACAGAGGGCGGGCACTACTGGCGGACGCCACACCGGCCGAAGCACTCATCGACTGGCTGCACACGCTGATGGACTACGTCTCCCGGTACCGGGGGCTGTCCGAGCTGGTGATGAGCACGATGCGCGATCCGGCATCCGACCTGTACGCGTCCTGCAGCGGGATGCGTGAGGTCGGCGCGCAGCTACTGATCCGCGCCCAGCGGGCCGGAGCGGTACGCGACGACGTCGACGGGGCTGACCTGATCCTGATGGTCAACGGGATCGCCTGGGCCGGCCAGCGCGGCGCACCGGCCACCACCGACCGGGTCGACCAACTGCTGGAGGTCATGATCGGTGGCCTCCGCGACGTCCGTCAGCTGACGGCTCCGCAGAACTAGGTCCTGTCTGCCGGCGGCGGCCGGGCTCGCCCCGAACCGCCGCCGACGACAGGACAGGTCCCGTGCGCGACAGCGTCTGCCCACTTCGCGGTGGGCGGGCGCTGTCGTGGTCTGGAGTCGGAGCGAGCAACCGGCCGGACGTTCGCAGTGGGCAGCTGGCCCGGGCGTCGCAGCACCTCGCCCGAGCGTTCGCGGTGAGTAAATGATCACTCACTGCGTATTCTTGAGCGGTGGGTACCCGGGACACGATCCTCGACGCGGCGCTGCACGTGGTGCGCACCCGCGGGCTGAACAACGCGACCACCAAGGAGATCGCGAGGGCGGCCGGATTCTCGGAGGCGACGCTCTACAAGCACTTCGACGACAAGGAGGAGTTGTTCGTCGAGGTGCTCAGGGCGCGGGTACCGACCATCATGCCGGCGATGAAGGCGCTGCTCGACCAGGCCGGGCAGGACACGGTACGGGACAACCTGCTGCGCGTGGCCCGCGCGGCGGCCGACTTCTACACCGAGAGCTTCCCGATGTTCGCCGCCACGTTCTCTGAGCCGCAGTTGCTGGCCCGGCACCGTGAGGCGCTCGCCGAGCGGAACGTCGGTCCACACCGGGCGGTCGAGGGACTGGCCGAGTACCTCGACAAGGAGCGGGCGCTGGGCCGGGTGTCGGCCGGGGCGGACGCGCCCTCGGTGGCGGCGATGCTGCTTGGTGCGTGCTTCCAGTACGCGTTCCTGGCTCACTTCGCCGGGCGCGAACCCGACCCGGCCGACCTGACATCGTTCTGTGAGTCCATTGTGGACAGCTCGGTACGGGCGCTCTGACGCCGGAGGGGAGCCGGACAGTGTGCCCGGCTCCCCTCCTCCGCCTTCCAGCTGTCAGCTGCAGCCGCTGGTCGAGCCGCATCCCTCGCAGACGTAGCAGCTACCGGCCGGACGCATCTTCGTGCCGCAGGTGAAGCACAGCGGGGCATCGGCAGCCTTGCCCTGCACCAGCTCCAGCAGCTCCGTCGATGAGCCGATCCGGCTCGCCGGCCGGACGTCCGCCCGCACCTCGACCGGCGTGGCGGACCGCTCACCGCCCGCGGCCCCGGCCGACTTCTCGGCGCTGCCGGTCGTGACCGGAGCCGACGCGGCCAGCGCGGTCAGGTCGACCGATTCCTCGCCGCCCGCCCCGGCCGCCTCGGCGCGCAGTTGCGCGGCACGCTCCTCGGCGGTGAAGATGCCCAGCTCGGCCCGGCGGTCGTAGGGCAGGAAGTCCAGCGCCAGCCGGCGGAAGATGTAGTCCATGACCGAGGCGGCCATCCGGATGTCCGGGTCGTCGGTCATGCCAGCCGGCTCGAAGCGCATGTTCGTGAACTTCGAGACGTAGGTCTCCAGCGGCACGCCGTACTGGAGCCCGATCGAGATGGCCACCGAGAACGCGTCCATCACGCCGGCGAGCGTGGAACCCTGCTTGGACATCTTGAGGAAGACCTCGCCCAGGCCGTCATCCGGGTACGAGGAGGCGGTCAGGTAGCCCTCGGCGCCACCGACCGAGAAGGAGACCGTCTCGGACGGGCGCTTCTTCGGCAGCCGCTTGCGTACCGGCCGGTACTCGACAACCTTCTCCACCGTCGCCGGCGCGGTCGCCACGGGAGCCGCGGCCTGCTCGGCGGGCTTCTTCGCCACCGACAGCGGCTGGCCGACCTTGCAGTTGTCCCGGTAGATGGCCAGCGCCTTGAGGCCCAGGTTCCAGCCTTCCAGGTAGATGTGCTCGACCTCTTCGACGGTCGCCGACTCCGGCATGTTGACCGTCTTGGAAATCGCGCCGGAGATGAACGGCTGGACGGCCGCCATCATCCGGACGTGGCCCATCGGCGCGATCGACCGCTCGCCCATCGCGCAGTCGAAGACCGGGTAGTGCTCCGGCTTGAGCCCCGGCGCGTCGATCACGTGACCGTGCTCGGCGATGTGCTCGACGATCGCCTCGACCTGCTCCTCCGGGTACCCGAGGCTGCGCAGCGCCCGCGGCACGGTCTGGTTGACGATCTGCATCGATCCGCCGCCGACGAGCTTCTTGAACTTGACCAGCGCCAGGTCGGGCTCGATGCCGGTGGTGTCGCAGTCCATCATGAGGCCGATGGTGCCGGTCGGCGCGAGTACCGACGCCTGCGAGTTGCGCCAGCCGTTGCGCGCCCCGATCTCGTTGCCCCACCCCCACTGCCGGGCCGCTTCCTCCACCAGCGCCGTGGCGTTGCGCCCGTGCGCGACGACCGCGTCGCTGGCCTCGGCGTGCTTGCGCATGACCCGCTGGTGGGCGGCGGCGTTGCGGGCGTACCCGTCGTACGGGCCGACGACACCGGCCAGCTCGGCCGAGCGGCGGTACGCGGTGCCGGTCATCAGCGAGGAGATCCCGGCCGCGACCGAGCGTCCCTCCTCCGAGTCGTACGGCAGGCCGGACGCCATGAGCAGCGCGCCGATGTTGGCGTACCCGATGCCCAGCTGCCGGTACGCGCGGCTGGTCTCGCCGATCTTCTCGGTCGGGAAGTCGGCGAACGTGATCGAGATGTCCATCGCGGTGATCACGAGCTCGACCGTCTTGACCAGCTTCTCCACCTCGAACGAGCCGTCCGAACGCAGGAACTTCAGCAGGTTCAGCGACGCCAGGTTGCACGAGGAGTTGTCCAGGTGCATGTACTCCGAGCACGGGTTGGACGCGGTGATGCGGCCGCTCTCCGGGCAGGTGTGCCAGTCGTTGATCGTGTCGTCGTACTGGAGGCCGGGGTCGGCACACTCCCAGGCGGCCTGAGCAATCTTGCCGAACAGGTCCCGGGCGTCGACCGTCTCGATCACCCCGCCGTCCAGCCGGCCGCGCAGCGAGAAGCTGCTGCCGTCCCGGACGGCCCGCATGAACTCGCCGGACACCCGTACCGAGTTGTTGGCGTTCTGATACTGGACGCTGACGATGTCGGCGCCGCCCAGGTCCATGTCGAAGCCGGCGTCGCGCAGCGCACGGATCTTGTCTTCCTCGCGTGCCTTGGTGACGACGAACTCTTCGATGTCGGGGTGGTCGACGTCCAGGATGACCATCTTGGCCGCGCGACGGGTCGCGCCGCCCGACTTGATGGTGCCGGCCGAGGCGTCGGCCCCGCGCATGAAGCTGACCGGGCCGGACGCGGTGCCACCGCTGCTCAGCAGCTCACGCGACGAGCGGATGCGGGACAGGTTCACACCCGAACCGGAACCGCCCTTGAAGATCAGCCCCTCCTCCTTGTACCAGTCGAGGATGGAGTCCATCGAGTCATCGACGGCGAGAATGAAGCACGCGGAGACCTGCTGCGGCGAGGCGGTGCCGACGTTGAACCAGACCGGCGAGTTGAAGCTGAACACCTGGTGCAGCAGCATCCAGGTCAGTTCGTGCTCGAACACCTCCGCGTCGGCGGCACTGGCGAAGTAGCCGTGCTCCTCACCGGTCCGGCGGTAGGTGTGCACCACCCGGTCGATCAGCTGGCGCAGGCTCCATTCGCGCTCCGGGGTGCCGATCGCGCCACGGAAGTACTTGGTGGTGACGATGTTGCCCGCGTTGATGCTCCAGAAGTCGGGAAACTCGACGCCGTGCTGCTCAAAGTTGATCGAGCCGTCCCGCCAGTTCGTCATCACGACATCCCGGCGCTCCCAGTTCACCTCGTCGTACGGGTGGACCCCCTCCGTCGTCCACACCCGCTCGACATGCAGCCCACCCGCTGCAGCGCCGGCCTGATCGCCCGTTCCTGATGACGTGCCCACGGCACCCGTCATGCCATCCCCCTCGCCGTCACGGCAAACCACCGTGCTTTCTCAACTATGAAAGTGACTGCTTAGCCGATCGATGCCGGCTGGCGCTCCGACCCGGCTGGCCCCACACCATCCGAGTTCTGCTCCCGCCCGGCGCGCAGAGCCGCGATTTCCCGCTCGAAGTCGCCCAACGAATCGAAAGACCGGTAGACGCTGGCGAACCGGAGATAGGCCACCTCGTCCAGGTCGCGCAGCGGTCCGAGGATGGCCAGGCCGACCTCGTTGCTCGGCACCTCGGCGGCGCCACGGGCCCGGATCGTCTCCTCGACCTTCTGCGCGAGCAGCGCGATCGCGTCCTCGTCCACGGGCCGGCCCTGGCACGCCTTGCGCACGCCCGACATGATCTTGATCCGGCTGAACGGCTCGGTCACCCCGCTGCGCTTGACCACCGCGAGCACGGCCTCCTCGACCGTGGTGAACCGCTTGCCGCACTCCGGGCATGAACGACGCCGCCGGATCAACTGGCCGTCGTCGGCCTCGCGGGAGTCAACGACCCGCGAGTCAGCGTGACGACAATACGGGCAACGCATTCCCCCACCTCCGATCTCGCGCTCTGGTCTTGACGCCCACGGGCACGCCGAAGGACGCCGACAGCGGCATGCGCGGCCGGTCATCCACTCCGAGACTGTGTCGAGCCCTGGGCGCATCATCCACAACCTGTGGATGACTTACACCTATGTGACTACTAGATGTTGTGGTTGAACGTTAGTCCCACCACCAACCACAGCGCAACCCAGACACTCGTATCGTGCGTCTCAGTCGACTTTCCACCAGTTCGGCCGCGGTCGGACCGGCAGCGTGGCAAGATACGTCACCCGCGGACCCGCCGACAGCGCGGCCCCCGTGATCTGCGACCCCCGTGATCCGCGGCCCCTGTGAGCCGCCGCCTGCGGTGATCCGCCCCCTCCGTGATCCGCCACCCTCGGTGATCCGCCGCCCCTCAGCGGTGCGCCGCCCCTTGGCGATGGGCCGGCAGGGTCAGCGTCTGCCCGACCTCGATCCGGTATCCGGGCAGGCGGTTGAGCCGCCGGATCCGCTCGACCGCGCCGATCGGGTCCGGACCGGGCTCGAACCGGGCGGCGATGGACCAGAGCGTGTCGCCGGGCCGGACCACCACCGTCGGCGCGGCACCCGGTGGCGGGGAGGCATCGCCGGCCGGTGCGGCGAGCATCGCGCCGACGCCGGCGAGCAGGAGCAGCAGGGTCAACACGACCACCCGGCCCCGCCTGGTAAGGCGGACGCCCCTGCGTGAGCGGCGCGCCGCATGCCCGATCGTCGCCATGGCGACCCTCCCCGATCGAACGAAAGTTCGATAGAACTCACGTACGATGGTCTACCAGACCGGCACGGCACAAGTCGAGAGAACCGGCACGACACGTCGTACAGATGTTTGAAGTTGTCAGGACATCGGGATACGGTCAGTGCCACGAAAACCCGCCAGAAGTGCCGACAAGGGAGAGACCGACGTGTCGAGCGAGGACCGCACCGCAGCGCGGCGAGGCGCTGACCCCGAACGTCCGGCCGAGGTGCGCGGCCAGGCCGCCCATGAGCGGGCCGCACGTGAGTCGGGGGTGCGTGAGCCGACCTCGCTGGACGCCCGGCGTCGCGCCGGCGGTCGGTCCGAGCGCCGGACTGTCGCGGCGGCTGCCCCGTTGCGCGCCGTCACGTCGATGTCGACCGGCATCCCGGAGGCGCTGTCCGAGGAGCTGACCGCGCGGCAGAAGCGGATCCTCGAATTCATTCGCGGCTGGGTGGAGCACCACGGCTACCCGCCGAGCGTGCGGGAGATCGGCGAGGCGGTCGGGCTGGTGTCCCCGTCCAGCGTCGCCTACCAGCTCAAGGAGCTGGAGAAGAAGGGCTACCTGCGGCGCGACCCCAACCGGCCGCGTGCGGTCGACGTGCGCACGCCGACCGAGCTGAGCGCGGAAGACGAGGCGGCGGAGCGGGCGGCACATCCCGCGCCGGCCTACGTGCCGCTCGTCGGGCGGATCGCCGCCGGTGGGCCGATCCTGGCCGAGCAGTCGATCGAAGACGTCTTCCCGCTGCCCCGTGAGCTGGTCGGCGAGGGCACGCTGTTCCTGCTGCAGGTCAAGGGCAACTCGATGCTCGACGCCGCCATCTGCGATGGCGACTGGGTGGTCGTGCGGCAGCAGCCCACCGCCGACAGCGGCGACATCGTGGCCGCGATGCTGGAGGGCGAGGCGACCGTGAAGACCTACCGGCAGCGCGACGGCCACATCTGGCTGATGCCGCAGAACGACGCGTTCGAGCCGATCCCGGGTGACGACGCGACGATCCTGGGCCGCGTCGTGGCGGTGCTACGCCGCATCTGACGCACGCCAGCCGGGCCGCAGTGCGGCCCGGCTCGGTGCGGCCCTGCTCGGCTCGGCTCGGCTCGGCTCGGCGCCGAGGGTCACTCCTCGGTCAGCCGGCGGAGGTCGTCGAAGCCGTCGTGCTCCTCGGAGTAGCCGCCGGCCCGGCGAGGTGGCGGGGCGTTGTCCCGGGAGCCGCGCCCGGGACGGTGAGAGCGGGCCACTCCACCGGTACGTGGCGGCGGAGGCCCCGGCTGCTGTGCCGGTGGCTCGTACCCACCGCTGGAGTACGTACCCCCGGAGTAACTCCCGCCGGAGTAGGTGCCGCCGCCCGGGCCGCCCCGCTCCCGACCGGAGCCACGGCGGTCACCGCGATCGCCACCGTCCTGATCGCCGCTCTGGTACATGCCGCCGCCCTGGCCGCCGCTGCGGTACGTGCCGCCCGACTGCGGCGGCGCCGTCCGGCCACGCGGCGGAGGGGCCTGCCCCGGTCGGCCACCCGGCGCACCGGGCCGACCGCCCGGATCACCCGGCCGACCACCCTGGTCACCCGGCCGACCGCCCTGGTCACCGGGCCGGCCGCCGCTCCGGGCGTTCGAGTAGCCGTCGTCGGGCGCGCCGCCCCGGGTTCCGCCGTATACCGCCCCGCTGGGCCGGTCCGGGCCGAGCCGCCCGCGCGTCGACGCGCCCACCGGTTCCCTCGGCTGCGCCCATTCGTCGGCGTCCGCCGACCCGGCGTCCTGCCCGACCGGAACCGGACGCTTGCGCGCCCGCCGGATGCCGACCACGCCGCCGATGACCATGAACAGGCCGATGATGCCGACCAGGGACACCAGGAGGGTCAGCTTGGTGGTCGGGCTGAGACTGGCGAACCAGCCCTGCCCACCGCCGCCGCCGGAACCCGACGTGCCTCCGGTCTCGGCCTTCTTCACCGCCACAGGGACGGCCGGGCTGTACCGCAGCATCGTCGTCTGCTGCCCTGAGGGCAGGTTGGAGACCGTCAGGAAGTACTTGCCGTCGTGGCTGTAGGTGATGGCCTCGCCCTGGTCCTCGTTGGGCAGGGGCGTGATCCTGGGGGTACCGGTGGTCAGCGTCTTGGCTATGTCACCGCCGATGACGTCCCACTCGTACGCGTCGGAGAACGTGCGCAGGACGACCTTCTTGCCGTCCGGCGACACGGCACCGCCGGTCACCACCATCCCGCCGGGCGGACCGAGCTTGTTGGCAGTGCCGGTCTTCTGCGGGGTGAACGTGCCCGCCTTCTTCAGCGCGACGCTGTCGCCCGACGGATTGGGTGCAGCGGTCGGGACGTAGATCCCGGCCGGTCCGGTCAGCGGGTGCGTGACGAAGACCGGCGAATTGTCGCTGCCGATGAGCAGCGCGTCGGCGTCGTACGGACCGTCTCCCTGCGGGAACGTGAAGTGGTACAGCGTGCCCTTGGACTTGTTGACCGGTATCTTCCAGAGCCCGATGGTCGGCCGCTCCGGGTTCTGCAGGTCGTCGCCGGTGTCGGCCACCCAGTAGTTCTTGCCGTCGGAACTGAGCTGAATGTCACGCGGATCACGCGCCTCGCCGCTGCCGCCGCTGTAGATGATCGGCGTTGTGCGCTGGCACGACCCGTTCATCTGATAGATGCGCAACGACAGCGCCCCGTTGTTCGGCTTGTCCACCACGGCGTATCCGCTGGCGGTAGCGGTGAGGCCGACCAGCGAGGTGAGCTGCTTGTCCACTTTGCAGACAGCCTGCCCCGGCTTGGCGGGCGGAACCGGGATGGTGGCGGCCGGATCCGGGGCCGCGTATGCGGACGTGAGCGGCAGGAAGACAGCACCTGCCGCCGCGATGACCGCTAGCGCAATACGTCGCATCGGAACAGTCTTACAGAGCGTCGAGCGCTAGGGGGATACCGGATTTAGGCGGATTACTGGGGGTGAGCACCGATCGAGCTTACAGTCACCAGGTAACGCGACAAATCCGCGGCCAGAAGCTCGCTGACGCGTACCCGCATGAACGTGCCCCCGTCGCGGTGCTCGGTCTCCAGAACCTCGCCCCGACGGTGAATCCGGGCAACCAGATCCCCACGGTCGTACGGCAGCAGAACGGACATCTCTACCGCGGGGCGCGGCAGGCGAGCCTCGATGGCCGCCTGGAGCTGCTCGATCCCTCTGCCGGTGCGCGCCGAGACGAACACCGCGTCCGGCCACTCCCGCTTGAGTCGCAGCAGGATCTCCTCGCTGGCCGCGTCCACCTTGTTGACGACCAGCAACTCGGGCAGCTTGTCCGCCCCCACCTCGGCGAGCACCTCGTGGACCGCCCTGACCTGCTCCTCCGGGTCGGGGTGGGCGCCGTCGACCACGTGCACCATCAGGTCGGCCTGGCCGACCTCCTCGAGGGTCGACCGGAACGCCTCGACGAGCTGGTGGGGCAGATGCCGGACAAACCCGACCGTATCCGACAAAGTGTAGATTCGGCCGTCAGAGGTCTGCGCCCGGCGGGTGGTCGGGTCCAGGGTGGCGAACAGCGCGTCCTCCACCAGTACGCCGGCTCCCGTCAGCCGGTTGAGCAGGCTCGACTTGCCGGCGTTGGTGTACCCGGCGATCGCGACGGCCGGTATGGCGTTGCGCAGCCGTCCGGAGCGCTTGGTGTCCCGGATCGTACGCATCGCGCTGATCTCCCGCTTGAGCCGGGAAATCCGGGTACGGATGCGCCGCCGATCGGTCTCCAGCTTGGTCTCACCGGGACCACGCAGGCCCACGCCGCCACCCGCGCCGCCGCCCCGGCCGCTACCACCGGTCTGCCGGGACAGCGCTTCACCCCAACCACGCAGGCGCGGGAGGAAGTACTGCAACTGAGCCAGCTCGACCTGGGCCTTGCCCTCTTTGCTCTTGGCATGTTGGGCGAAGATGTCCAGGATCAGCGCCGTCCGGTCGATGACCTTGACCTTGGTCTGCTGCTCCAGCGTGCGCAGCTGGCCGGGCGACAGCTCACCGTCGCAGATCACCGTGTCGGCGCCGGTCGAGAGGACGACCGAGCGCAGCTCGTCGACCTTTCCGCGACCGATGAACGTGGACGCGTCGGGACGGCCACGCCGCTGGATGAGACCCTCCAGCACCTGGGAACCGGCCGTCTCGGCGAGCGCGGCCAGCTCGGTCAGCGAATTCTCCGCGTCGGCCACGCTGCCCTCGGTCCACACACCGACGAGCACCACGCGTTCGAGCCGCAGTTGCCGGTACTCAACTTCGGTGATATCGGATAATTCGGTCGACAGGCCGACGACCCGGCGGAGCGCGTGCCGCTCCTCAAGTTCAAGGTCGCCGGTGTTGACGTCGACCTCGTCGTCGTAGTCCGGCACGGACGACAGATCGTCGAAGCGGTCCCGGTCGCCCGAGGTGAGTTCATCGGTGAAGAATTCGTCAGTCATGTTGCGACAAGCGTGACACGACCACGGGCTAGCCGCATCAACATTCTTCAGGCGTGCGAGGAACAATACGAGCAGCGGCCTGACAACGCCGTCCGGCCGGCCCGCCCGAGGTCGGCCCCGCGCCGAAAGGATCATCGTGCCCAGCAGAGCCCTGCCCAGCGCCGGCTTCTCCATCACCATCCGGGTCGCGGTCACCGCGGACGCGTCGGCCATCGGCCGGCTCACCACCTGCGTCGGCGAGGCCGGCGCCATCGTGACCGCCCTCGACGTGGTGGACTCGGATCACCTCTCGGTCATCGCCGACCTCACCTGCGACACCGCCGACACGGCTCACGCCGAACACGTCGTCGAGGCGCTGCGCAAGCTGGACGGGGTCGAGGTCCGCAAGGTGTCGGACCGCACGTTCCTCCTGCACCTCGGCGGCAAGATCGAGGTACACCCGAAGGTCGCCCTGCGTACCCGTGACGAGCTTTCCCGCGCGTACACCCCGGGTGTCGCCCGGGTCTGCCTGGCGATCGCGGAGAACCCGGACGACGCTCGGCGGCTGACCATCAAGCGCAACACCATCGCGGTGGTCACGGACGGCTCGGCGGTACTCGGCCTGGGCAACATCGGACCGGCCGCGGCGCTGCCGGTGATGGAGGGCAAGGCCGCGCTGTTCAAGCGGTTCGGCGGGGTGGACGCGTGGCCGGTCGTTCTGGACACGCAGAACACCGAGGAGATCATCAAGATCGTCACCGCGATCGCACCGGCGTACGGCGGGATCAACCTGGAGGACATCGCCGCGCCGCGGTGCTTCGAGATCGAGGCCCGGCTGCGTGAGCGGCTGGACATCCCGGTCTTCCACGACGACCAGCACGGCACGGCCATCGTGGTGCTGGCCGCGTTGACCAACGCGCTGCGCGTGGTGGGCAAGGACCTGTCGAAGGTACGGGTGGTGGTATCCGGCGCGGGAGCCGCGGGTACGGCCATCATCAAGCTCCTGCTGCGCCAGGGGGTCGGCGACGTCATCGCGTACGACCGGGCCGGCGCGCTGCACCGGGGCATGGAGAACATGAGCCCGGCCTGGAAGTGGTTGGCGGACAACACCAACACCGACAACTACTCCGGCGACCTGTCGGGCGCGGTCAACGGCGCCGACGTGTTCATCGGTGTCAGCGCACCCAACCTGCTCACCGGCGACGACGTCGCCACGATGGCCAAGGACGCGATCGTGTTCGCGCTGGCGAACCCCGATCCGGAGGTGGACCCCCGGGAGGCCCGCAAGTACGCCGCGATCGTCGCCACCGGGCGCTCGGACCAGCCAAACCAGATCAACAACGTGCTCGCGTTCCCCGGGGTGTTCCGGGGCATGCTCGACGCTCAGGCGCGGCAGTTCACCGAGGAGATGGCGCTGGCCGCCGCGCGGGCGATCGCCGACACCGTCGGGCAGGACAAGATCAACGCTTCGGTGATCATCCCAAGTGTGTTCGACGCCCGGGTCGCCCCGGCGGTTGCGACCGCGATCAGGGCGGTGGCCAAGGGGCCGATCGCCGATCCGGACGCGCCGGAGCCGTCCGAGATCGACACCTGAGCGCGGCCGGAGCGCGCTCCCGGGCCGGACGGGCTCAGACCAGCGCGTCGCCGGTGGCCACGATCAGCGCCGGACCGGTCAGCAGGCACCGGTCCGGGGCGATCGTGACGGTCAGCCGGCCGCCGGGAAGATCGACCGCGACGGTGCCGGTCTCCCGGCCCGCGGTACGCAGGACGACCGCGGCCACGGCGCAGGCGCCCGTACCGCAGGACAGCGTCTCGGCGGAGCCTCGCTCGTAGACGCGCATCCGGACGTGCAGGTCGGCGTCGGGTACCGGCTCTGCACTGGCCACGAACTCCACGTTCGCCGATTCCGGGAACACGCTGGCGTCCAGGATCGGCGGTTCGGACAGGTCCACCGTGGACACGTCGTCGACCGGGCAGACCAGGTGTGGGTTCCCGACGTCGGCCGAGGTGCCGGCGTAGTCCCGGTCACCGAACCGGGCTACCGACTCGCCGCCCACGGTCGGCTGGGGCATCTCGGCGCTGATCTCACTCGGCCGTACCTCGACGGTCACCAGGCCGGCCCGGGTGGCGATCGGGAACCGGGCCGCGTCGACCAGCCCATAGGAGGTCAGGTACCGGGCGAACACCCGGACGCCGTTGCCGCACATCTCGGCCAGCGACCCGTCGGCGTTGTGGTAGTCCATGAACCACTCGGCGTCCTCGGCGTACCGGACCGCGTCCGGGTGCTTCGCCGAGCGCACCACCCGCAGCACGCCGTCCGCCCCGACCCCGAAGTGCCGAGCGCACAGCGTCGCGACCAGTTGCGGGGTCAGTTCGATCTCGCCGTCCGGATCGGGCAGGACGACGAAGTCGTTGCCTGTGCCGTGGCCCTTCACGAAGTGCATCATCCCATTGTCCCGCTGCCGCCGGCCGTGCGCCCGCCAGCCGGCTCCCAGGCCGCCACCAGGTAACCGACCCCGTAGGGCGCCGCGTCGTACAGCAGCTCGGCGCGCCAGTCGGCGCCCGACGCCGCACCGGCCAGCGCCTGCCACACCGCCCGTCCGGCCACCCCCAGGTCCGCCGCGAGCGACGGGTCCAGCCTCATCAGCCCGTCCAGGTCGGCTCCGGCCAGCGCCCCGGCCGCGGTCGCGTCGAACTTCTCGGCGCGCGGGTCGCCGTACCGGGTCGCCGGATTCTCCCGGTACGCCGACCCGTCGCCCATGACCAGCAGCGCCACCCGGGACCGCCACGGGGCGCACCGGTGCCGGCCGAAGGCCGCGCAGCCGTCCGGCGGTTCCCCGGTCGCGAGGCTGGCCAGCCCCACCGGCACCGGGTCACCCCCGGCCACCGCCGCGGCGGTGGCCGCCGGCTCCATGACCGCGCTCGGGTCCGCCGGGAGCCCAGGCTGCCCGGCCGGCTCGGTGGCGCCGGCCGGTACCGGTACCAGATCAACGCTCCTGGACAGCAGCCACGCACCGACCGTGAGGCTCAGCGGGAGGGCCGGACGGCCGCGCCGCCCCGGTACCACCTCCAGCGGGACGCCCCACGGCGCGAGGGTGCCGTACTCGTCGGGCCGGCGCCAGGCCGTCTCCGGCCCGGTACCCACGATCAGGATCCCATCCGGATCCGCGGCCAAGAGCCGGCCCACGGCCCGGTCACAGACGGCCCGAAGATCATCAAGCTCGGCGGCGGCACCGCCGGCGAGCTCTGGAAGCAGCATCGGCGGAGACGGGCAGACCGCGGCGGCGACTAGTGGCACGGATCAACCGTAACCGGACGCGGAAAACGCCTCCCGGGGCGCGCCAGGACACCGTATGGTCACGGTCGGCCCCAGTGGCTCGACGCGGACGGGGTCGGACCTGTGAGAATGCCGGGGAGAAAGTCACTGCGCTGTGGCGGCGCCACCGGGGACGCCCGGATGGCACCGGGAGAACGAGGTTGGGCATGAGCGAGCGAAGCGGAGGGCTCGGCGCGACGGGGCACTGTCCCGTCGATACGCGGGGATCTGCCGAGGGCAGGGCGATCGCATGAGCGACTGGACCGCCTTCGGCCGGATCGACGATGAGGGCACAGTCTATGTGAAGACCGCCGAGGGCGAGTGCGTGGTCGGCTCTTGGCAGGCCGGCTCTCCCGAGGAGGGCCTGGCGCACTTCGCGCGCCGCTTCGACGGCGTGGTCACCGAGGTCAACTTGATCGAGACCCGGCTCGGCACCGGTGCCGGCGACGCTCAGCACGCCCTGACCAGGATCAAGGAGCTGCGCGGCGAGCTGGACGAACCGCACGTCGTCGGCGACATCGACGGGCTGCGGGAGCGTCTCGACAAGCTGTCCGCGACGGCCGAGGCCAAGGTCGGCGAGGTCCACGCCGCGCGCAGCGCGGCACGGGTCGAGGCGATCGCGCACAAGACCGCACTGGTCACCGAGGCCGAGCAGATCGCTGCGGAGTCGACCAGCTGGAAGGCGGCCGGCGACCGGTTCAAGGAGATCCTCGAGGAGTGGAAGACCATCCGGGGGGTCGACCGGAAGTCCGACGGCGAACTGTGGAAGCGGTACGCGACGGCACGGGACACGTTCACCCGTCGCCGGGGCGCACACTTCGCCACGCTCGACAGCGCCCGCAAGCAGGCCCAGGGGCGCAAGGAAGAGCTGGTCACGGAGGCGGAGTCGCTGTCCGACTCGACCGAGTGGGGCCCCACCGCCAACCGGCTCAAGGAGCTGATGAGCGAGTGGAAGGCCGCGCCGCGGGCCTCGAAAGAGGTGGAGCAGCGCCTGTGGGAACGGTTCAGGGCCGCTCAGGACGCGTTCTTCGCCAAGCGTAGCGAGGTCTTCTCGGCCCGCGACGCCGAGCAGAAGGCGAGCCTGGACCGCCGGCACGAGTTGCTGGCCCAGGCCGAGGCGCTCGACGTGGACGCCGACCCGAAGGCCGCGCAGGCGAGGCTCCGGGAGATCCAGGGCCAGTGGCACGAGTCCGGGCGGGTGTCCCGGGAGGCCGCGGCCGGGCTCGACCGGCGGCTGCGCGCGGTTGAGGAGAGGGTCCGCGCCGCGATGGACATCGCCTGGCGGCGCACCTCACCGTCGGACAACCCGCTGCTCACCCAGATGCGCGAACAGGTGGCCGAGGCCGAGGCCAGGTTGGCCCGGGCTCAGGCGGCCGGCGACGCCAAGCGCATCCGCGAGGCCGAGCAGGCTCTCACCGCCAAGCGCCAGTTCCTGCAGTTGGCGGAGCACACCAACTGAAACACCACATAGAGATCGGGGCGTTCACCGTAACGGTGGGCGCCTCGGTCATTTCTGGGGCCTGATCAGCCGCAGTGGGTCGCCGAAGTGGGCGCCGCCGCCGGCGCGCCGAGCGTGGGCATGCCGAGCGAGACCCCGGGGGTACGGGGCAGCCGACCGGCCTCGTAGGCGTCGCCGGCCCGGGTACGCCGGTGCGAGACGGGCCGGCCATCGGCGTTGAGGTGGTGCGGAGCGGCGTAGGTGATCGTGGCCTCGACGATGTCGCCCGGCCGGATCCCGTCGTTGCCACCGGCGTCGAAGTGCACGAGGCGACCGTCCCGCGCGCGTCCGGACATCCGGCCGGTGGCGCTGTCCTTGCGCCCCTCGCCGACCGCGACCAGCACCTCGACCGTACGGCCGACAAACTTCTTGTTCTCCTCCCAGGTGATGTCCTCCAGGGTGGCGACCAACCGGTCGTACCGCTCCTGGACGATCGCCTTCGGGAGCTGATCCTCCATCGTCGCCGCCGGGGTACCTGGCCGCTTGGAGTACTGGAACGTGAACGCGCTCGCGAACCGGGCCGCCCGGACGACCTCCAGCGTCTGCTCGAAGTCGGCCTCGGTCTCTCCGGGGAAGCCCACGATGATGTCGGTGGTGATCGCGGCGTCCGGCATCGCGGCCCGTACCTTGTCGATGATCCCCAGGTACCGGTCCTGCCGGTAGCTGCGCCGCATGGCCCGCAGTACCGCGTCCGAACCCGACTGCAGTGGCATGTGCAGCTGGTGGCACACGTTGGGCGTCTCGGCCATCGCCGCGATCACGTCGTCGGTGAAGTCCTTCGGGTGCGGGCTGGTGAACCGCACCCGCTCCAGCCCGTCGATGCCGCCGCAGGCGCGGAGCAGCTTGCCGAACGCGTACCGGTCGCCAAACTCGACGCCGTACGAGTTGACGTTCTGACCGAGCAGGGTGACTTCCAGGACACCCTCGGCGACCAGCGCCTCGACCTCGGCCAGGATCTCCCCCGGCCGGCGGTCGCGCTCCCGGCCCCGCAGCGACGGGACGATGCAGAACGTGCAGGTGTTGTTGCAGCCCACCGAGATGGACACCCAGCCGGCGTAGCTCGACTCGCGCCGGGTCGGCAGCGTCGACGGGAAGACCTCAAGGGATTCGAGGATCTCGACCTCGGCCTGCTCGTTGTGCCGGGCCCGGTCGAGCAGCGCCGGCAGGGAGCCGATGTTGTGGGTACCGAAGACCACGTCGACCCAGGGCGCCTTGGTGACGATGTCGCCCCGGTCCTTCTGGGCCAGGCAGCCGCCGACCGCGATCTGCATGCCGGGGTTGGCGACCTTGGTGGGGCGCAGGTGCCCGAGGTTGCCGTACAGCCGGTTGTCAGCGTTCTCCCGCACGGCGCAGGTGTTGAAGACGACGACATCGGCGGTGTCGGCGTCATCGGCTCGGACATATCCGGCAGTCTCCAGCAGACCGGAAATGCGCTCCGAGTCGTGCATGTTCATCTGGCAGCCGTACGTCACGACCTTGAAGCTTCTTGCCACCCTCGGCCCCTCTTCCATCGACCACCCAGAGTAGCCGGCGGGGTGCTCACCTCCGCCACACCCCGGCTCCGGCTGCGCTCCCCGAAGGTAGCCGGCGGAGGGCTCGCCTCCGCCACACCCCGGCTCCGGCTGCGCTCCCCGAAGGTAGCCGGCAAAGACGTTCATCGCGTCAGCGGGCGATCTCGGTGACCCTCGACTCGCGCACGACCGTCACCCGGATCTGACCCGGGTAGGTCAGCTCCTCCTCGATCTGCTTGGCCACGTCCCGGGCCAGCACCGCCGCGGCGATGTCGTCCACGTCGTCCGGCTTGACCATGACCCGGATCTCCCGGCCGGCCTGCATCGCGAAGACCTTCTCCACGCCCTGCTTGCCGCCGGCGATCTCCTCGATCCGCTCCAGCCGCTTGACGTACGCCTCCAGGCTTTCCCGCCGCGCGCCCGGCCGGCCGCCGGAGCAGGCGTCCGATGCCTGGGTCAGCACGGCCTCGATGGTCTGCGGCGGTACCTCGTTGTGGTGCGCCTCGATCGCGTGCACCACCTCTTCCGCCTCGCCGTACTTGCGGGCGAGGTCGGCGCCGATGAGCGCGTGACTGCCCTCGACCTCGTGGGTGAGCGCCTTGCCGATGTCGTGCAGGAACGCGCAACGCTTGATCACCGGAGCGTCCAGCCGCAGCTCGGAGGCCATGATCCCGGCGATGTGAGCGGTCTCTACGAGGTGCTTGAGAACGTTCTGTCCGTAGCTTGTGCGGTACCGGAGCCGGCCCAGCAGGGTGATCAGCTCCGGGTGCAGGTCGGTGATGCCGACCTCGACCAGGGCGTCCTCGGCCGCCCGCAGGCACAGCCGCTCCACCTCGTGCTTGGCCAGGTCGAAGACCTCCTCGATGCGGTGCGGATGGATCCGCCCGTCGAGTACCAGCTTCTCCAGGGTCAGCCGGCCGATCTCCCGTCGTACCGGATCGAAGCACGACAGAAGTACCGCCTCGGGGGTGTCATCGATGATCAGGTTGACCCCGGTCACCGACTCGAACGCCCGGATGTTGCGGCCCTCCCGGCCGATGATCCGACCCTTCATCTCGTCGGTCGGCAGGTGCAGGACGCTGACCACGCTCTCCGCGGTCTGCTCGCTGGCCACCCGTTGGATGGCATCGACCACGATGTGCCGAGCGCGCTGGTCGGCCGTGTTCCTGGCATCGGTCTCGATGTCCCGGACCAGCAGCGCCGCTTCGCGCTTGGCCTGCGATTCGATCGTATCGATCAGCTCAGTCTTCGCGACCTCGGCAGTCAGTCCGGACACCCGCTCCAGCTCTCGGCGGCGGTCATCCTCCAGCTCGACGATCGCGTTTTCCCGGGTGGTCAGGCCGGTCTCTCGCTCGATCAGCTCCGCCTCCGCCGCGCTGATCCGCCGGTCCCGCTCGGCCAGGCGCTCGGCCTCCTCGGCGAGCAGCCGTTCGCGCTCGTCCAGGCGTTGCTGGCGCCGTTCGGCGTCGGCGGACTGTTCCCGGGTGGTCGCGGTGAGCATCGCGATTTCCCGCTCGCCGGTGCGCCGGGCCGTGACCCGGGCCTGCTCGGCGTCCTGCTCGGCCTGCCGGTGCGCGCGTTCCAGGATGGTGTCGGCCTCGGTATGGGCTGCGGCCAGTACCCGCTTGGCCTCGGCACGTGCCGCGTTGGCCTCTGCTTTCGCGGCCGCCAGCTCGGTGCGCGCCGTGGTGGCCTTCGCTCGCGCTTCCTCAGCCACGGAGCTGGCCTCGTCGGCGGCGTCCCGCAGCGCGGCCAGGGACTGCTCCTGCCGGTCCCGTTCGGCGACGAACCCGGGGTCGACCTGCGGCTGCGCGGTGCCCTGCGGGTCGGACCGCAGCGGACGCACGACACGCATGACGGCGGCGAGCCCGACAGCGACGAGCGCGACAAGGACGACGACCACGCCCACGAGAACCATGACGAGGGCTGTCACGGCCGCCTCCCTTCCCGCCCGTACCAGGCTTCCGGCGAAGCCAGGCACGCTGCCCGGTTGAGGAGAGGTCCGATGCGCGGGTGCGGTCAACGGTGCCGTACGGCCACGGTGCCGTACAGCGGGTACGCCTAAGTCGTCGCGCATTGACCGTGCGCGACGAAAGGTAGTGCTAGGTCCCTAAACAGGACCAAATGATGCCGTACTGTTATGCGATCTATGTTGTGCGGTTAGCCGCGATGGTCGGACGTTCTCCTCTGGTAACCCGAGGCTAGGTGTCCGATACCGGTTCGGTCAAGAACACCTGATCGAGCAGCGGCCGGCACAGACTGCTACGCAGCGCCTACCTGGGGAAACGTGAGCATCGTCATTTCGGCTGAACCCCAGGTCACCGGATCGGATCGTCCGAATCGCCGATCAGGTCCGGAAGGTCGTCCGGATCGACGACGTCGGAGACCGCTCCCACCTCGTCTTCGCGGGCGGCCAGCGCCTCCTTGACGGCGGTGATCGCCAGGCCCGGCGGGTATCCCTTGCGAGCCAACATGCCGACGAGTCGCCGGAACACGGCCTCGGGCGGCGCGGTGGACATCGTGCGCAGCTTCCGGTCGACGAGGGCACGGGCGGTGGCCGCCTCGGTGTCCTGGTCGATCTCTTCCAGCGCGGCCCCGACCAGCTCACTGTCGACGCCGCGCTTGTTCAGCTCGTTGGCGAGTGCCCGGCGGGCCAGCCCCTTGCCGTGGTGCCGGCTGGCGACCCATGCCTTGGCGAACGCGGCGTCGTCGATGAGCCCGACCTCGTCGTACCGGTCGAGAACCTCGGCCGCGACCTGATCGGCGACGCCGCGTTTGCGCAGTACGGCGGCGAGTTCGGCGCGGGTACGCGGACGGACCGCCAACTGCTGGAGGCAGATGTCGCGGGCGACCTGGCCGGGGTCGCGGGCGGGTTCGGACTTCCGCTCGCCATCGCGCCCGGACCGATCGCTCTGTGTCTCGGACCGGTCGCTTTGTGTCTCGGACCGGTCGCCCCGTGCTCCGGACCGGTCGCGCCCGTAACGGGCTCGCCTGCTCCGCTCCGGAGCGCCGGAGTCGTCGGCCGCGGGCTCCCCGTCTTTCTCTGGAGCCGTGGTGTAGCCGTCCTCGTCTGGAGTCCACAGTGGCTCGTCAGAGACGATCCACCCGGAGTCCTCGGGCGAGGCCGGACCCGGTCGGGCCGGAGCCCGGCGGGGTCGGGGCGGGGCGGCATCCCAGCCCCGCCCCGTACGGGCTCCTCGTCGCCTACCCGGCACGATCAGAAGTCGACCGCGACGACCTCGGGACCACCGGCCGCATCGACCACCAGCCCGGCACCCACGCCCAGCTTCTCGAGAATCTTCTTCTCGATCTCGGCGGCCACGTCGGGGTTCTCCTTCATGAACTTGCGGGCGTTTTCCTTACCCTGCCCGAGCTGGTCGCCATCGTAGGTGTACCAGGCGCCGGACTTGCGGATGATGCTCTGCTCGACGCCGACGTCGATGAGCGAGCCCTCACGCGAGATGCCCTGGCCGTAGATGATGTCGAACTCGGCCTGCTTGAACGGCGAGGCCACCTTGTTCTTCACGACCTTGACGCGGGTCCGGTTGCCGACCGCGTCGCCGCCGTCCTTGAGGCTCTCGATGCGCCGCACGTCGAGCCGCACGGAGGCGTAGAACTTGAGCGCCTTGCCACCGGTCGTCGTCTCCGGGCTGCCGAACATCACGCCGATCTTCTCGCGGAGCTGGTTGGTGAAGATCGCGGTGGTGCCGGAGGAGTTGAGCGCGCCGGTGATCTTCCGCAGCGCCTGGCTCATGAGCCGGGCCTGGAGGCCGACGTGGCTGTCGCCCATCTCGCCCTCGATCTCGGCGCGCGGCACCAGGGCGGCCACCGAGTCGATCACGATCACGTCCAGCGCGCCGGAGCGGACCAGCATGTCCACGATCTCCAGCGCCTGCTCACCGGTGTCGGGCTGGGAGACCAGCAGAGCGTCGGTGTCGACCCCGAGCGCCCGGGCGTAGTCGGCGTCCAGCGAGTGCTCGGCGTCGATGAACGCCGCGATGCCGCCGGCGGCCTGGGCGTTGGCCACCGCATGCAGGGTGACCGTGGTCTTTCCGCTGGACTCTGGGCCGTAGATCTCGATGATCCGGCCGCGGGGCAGCCCGCCCACGCCCAGCGCCACGTCCAGGGCGATCGAGCCGGTCGGGATCACTGCCATGGGGACGACCGGCCGCTCCCCCAGGCGCATCACGGAACCCTTGCCGAACTGTTTATCTATCTGCGCCAGGGCTAGGTCTAGTGCCTTCTCGCGGTCAGGCGCTGCTGCTCCCATCGCTGCCACCCCTACGTTCGCGGTTTTCGCCGATGTCTTGGCCGAGGAACTCTTGGTCACGCGGACACGCTAGGCGCTGGGTCCGACAGAAAACAGCCGACTGGCCGAGACCTGTGGATAAGCGCCATGCTGTGGACGATACCCGTACAGGTGTACGACGCATGACGCGACACCCCGAAATCAGCGGATCGATTGAGGTACGCGCTCCGGATAGGCCGCCACGACCGCCCGCCAGACCACCACGGTCTCCTCCCCGGCGGCCAGTGCCTGCTGGATCGTCCGCCCGCCCAGTTGGGGCAGCACCTGGTCGGCAGCGACGCTCGTCGCGTACCCGGGCCCGAAGACCTGGTTCAGCCGCGCCCAGAAGTCGGTGAGCCGCACGATTCCACCCCCCTCGACGAGATCCCATCCGCCCAGCAACGGTACCCCGGCCCCGGATCACGCCGGGGATCCTCGGTCCGCCCCAGCCGGCGGAGGCGCCCGGAACAGGTCGGCCCGGCCGGCGGAGGCGCCCGAAGCAGCCCACCCGACCGGCCGGACGGTGCGCGCCCATCGGACGGGCGCGGCATCCGGCGTCCACGCGCGTTGCTACTGTCCTAAACGTGCAGCAGGACATGCTCGGAGACTGGCTGGAGCGGTTGGGCTCGTCGGCCTCCACACCGGGTGGCGGCGCGGCCGCCGCGCTCGCCGCCGCGTCAGGTGCCGCCCTGGTCGAGATGGTGGTCAACCTGACCGTGGGCAAAGGCGCATACGCGGAACACGAGGCGTACGTGCGGCCGATCGGCGCCGAGGCTGGGAAGCTGCGCCTGCGCGCGCTGGAGCTGGCCGAGGCCGACGAGGCCGCGTTCGACACGGTGATGGCCGCGTACGGCCTGGCCAAGCAGACCGACGACGAGAAGAAGGCGCGCAGCCTCGCGATCCAGACCGCCACCGCCGAGGCCGCCCGGCCGCCGCTGCAGGTGGCCGGAGTGGCCGCGCGGATCATCGAGCTGGCCGCCGCGCTGCCCGGCCGGTCCAACCGCAACGTGCTCTCCGACGTCGGAGTGGCCGCGTCGCTGGCGGTGTCCGCGCTGGAGTCCGCCGCGATCAATGTCGAGGTCAACCTGGCCGCGCTGAAGGACGAGACGGTCCGCGCCGAGCTGCGCCGGGAACTCGACGCGCACGTGGCCGCCGGAGACCTCGGCCGGGAGATCGTGGGCAACGTCCGGCGTGGCGTCGCGGGCTGACGAGCGGGGAAACATGCTGATCGACGGAAAGAAGATCGCCCAGGAGCTGGGCGCCGAGCTGACCGGCCGGGTCGCCACGCTGCGCGAGGCCGGGATCGTACCGGGGCTGGCCATCGTGGTGGCCACGCGGGACGAGGGCGCCGCGTGGTACGTACGGTCGCTGGTCCGCGCCGCCGGGAAGCTGGGCATCGAGGCCAGTACCGTCGAGCTGCCCACCGACGCGGACGCCGGCACGATCCGGCAGGCGCTGAGCCGGGCCGGCGCCGACGCGAGCGTCCACGGCGTCATGTGCCAGACCCCGCTGCCCGGCGGGCTGCGGTTGGAGGACATCGGCAGCGCGATCCCGCCCGAGGTCGACGTGGACGGCGCCAACCCGGTGTCGCTGGGCCTGCTCGCGTCCGGGTCGACGGACGCGTTCGCACCGGCGACGGCCGCCGCGGTGCTGCGCATCCTCAAGCACGAGGGCACCCCGCTGGCCGGCCGGCGCGCGGTGGTCATCGGCCGCTCCAACGTGGTCGGCAAGCCGGCCGCGCTGATGCTTCTCGCCGAGAACGCCACGGTCACCGTGTGCCACTCGCGTACCACCGACCTGCCGGCCGTGGCACGGGAGGCGGACATCCTGGTCGCCGCCGTGGGCCGGGCCGGGATGGTCACCGCCGACTATGTGAAGCCCGGCGCGGTGGTCATCGACGTGGGTACCAACGCGACCCAGGACGGTGGGCTGGTCGGCGACGTGGACACGGCCGCGGTGGCCGAGGTGGCGGGCGCGATCACGCCGGTACCGGGCGGGGTCGGCCCGGTCACCACGATGCTGCTGATGAGCCACGTGGTGACCGTGGCCGAGCGGCGCTCGATGCGATCGGTGGGCTAGAGACCCAGCGAGCGGCCGATGATCTCCTTCATGATCTCGGTCGTACCGCCGTAGATGGTCTGTACCCTGCTGTCCAGCCACGCCTTGGCGACCGGGTACTCCCTCATGTAGCCGTACCCACCGTGCAGCTGCACGCACCGGTCGGCGACCTTGGTCTGCAGCTCGGTCGTCCACCACTTCGCCATCGCCGCGTCCGCGACGGTCAGCCGGCCCGCGTTGTATTCCGCCACGCACTGGTTCAGGAACGTCCGGGCGATGGTGACCTCGGTCGCCAGCTCGGCGAGCAGGAACCGGTTGTGCTGGAACGTGCCGATCGGCCGGCCGAACGCCTCGCGGGTGCGGGCGTAGTCGAGGGTGACGTCCAGGATCCGCGAGGCGCCGGCGACCGCGGCGACGGCGATGCTCAGCCGCTCCCGGGGCAGGTTGGCGGTCAGGTGGTAGAAGCCCTTGTTCTCCACACCGATCAGGTTGGTGGACGGTATCCGGCAGTCGTTGAAGAACAGCTCCGCGGTGTCGTTGGCCTTCAACCCCACCTTGTCCAGCCGCCGCCCGCGCTCGAAGCCCGGCGTACCGCGCTCGACGGCCAGCAGGGACAGTCCGTGCGCGCCGGCGTCGGGCTCGGTACGGGCGACCACGATCACGAGATCCGCGTGCTCGCCGTTGGTGATGAAGGTCTTCTGTCCATTGAGGACGTAGTCGGAACCGTCGCGTACGGCGGAGGTGCGCACCGCGGCCAGGTCGGAACCGGCGCCCGGCTCGGACATCGCGATCGCGGTGATCGTCTCTCCCGAGCAGAACCCGGGCAGCCAGCGCTTGCGCTGCTCGTCGGTCGTCAGCTCGGTGAGGTAGGGCGCCACGATGTCGTTGTGCAGGCCGAATCCCAGTCCGGTCGCACCGGCCGTGGTGATCTCCTCGACGAGCACCGCGTTGAACCGGAAATCGCGCTGGCCGGCGCCGCCGTACTCCTCCGGGACGTCCAGGCCGAGTAGCCCCGCGGCGCCGGCCTTACGCCAGACCGCACGGTCGACCAGACCGGCCTCTTCCCAGGAGGCGTGGTACGGAACGGCCTCGCGGGCCAGGAAGGTCCGGCACAACTCCCGGAACTCCTCGTGTACGGGCTCGTACAGGTGCTGCTCCATGACGACCGAGTCTGTCAGATGGCGGCACTGGGCTCAGCCCGCCGTGCTCACCAGCCAATCGCGCAGCTGCTCGTCGTCGCTCAGGCCGACCAGTTGGACGAGGCCCCAGTTGTCCACGTGCTCCACCATGGCGTCCGGATCCCGCTGCCAGTCCTCGGCGTACTCGCGCAACGCGTCGACCATCTCGTCGACCGCCTCCTCGAACGTGCCGCCCTCGGCCGCCGCCGGTACGGCCGGCACCAGTACCGACCATCCGTCCGGCTCACGGGAGACCTCCGCCCGGGACGGCTCACCGGACGCGAGGAGCCGCCGCAGGCGTTCGGAGTCCACGACGGCCGAGGCCCGTTCGTCACGCCGTACCGTAGCGACTCGACCACGCTCGGCCGCGTCCAGTATCTCGGCGAAATGGTCGCGAGCGTCCGGATAGCTGTCGTAGTGCATCATCTGCCGCGCACCACCTTTCCTCGGTTCACATCCGGGTGGCCTTCCCGATCCGGGCACCGGACGAAACCTCCGGACTCGACGAAGACCGTCACCCCAGGGCGTCCGCCACCACCTTGAGGTCCTTGACGAAGCCCGCGTACGCCGCGTCCCGGTCATCCGCGCGCAGGATCGCCGACGGATGCAGCGTCGCCATCACCTGTGCGGCGCCGCCGGGCTGGGCGTAGTCCTCCGGGTGGTACGCCGACTCCGGCCACGGCATCAGTACCCCGCGCGACTTCGTCACCCGGAAGGACGGGCCGAGCAGGGCCTGGCCGGCTGTCGCGCCGAGCGCCACCACGAAGTTCGGAGCCAGCTGGGCGAACTCTGCGAGCAGCCACGGGCGGCAGGCGACGATCTCGACCCGGTCCGGGGTCTGGTGGATGCGCCGCTTGCCGGTGGCCGCCTGCCGGAACTTGAAGTGCTTGACGGCATTGGTGATGTAGAGATCCTTCGGCTTGAGCCCGACATCGGTCACCGCGCGGCGCAGCAGCACGCCGGCCGGCCCGACGAACGGTTCACCGCGCCGGTCCTCCACGTCGCCGGGCTGTTCGCCGACCATCACCACTCTGGCCCGGGAGCTGCCCTTCCCGAAGACTGTCTGGGTCGCGTCCCGAAACAGGTCGCAGCCGCGACAGGAGCGCGCCTCCGCGCGCAGCTCGTCGAGATCGGCACCGGCCGGTACGAACGAAGCCATGTCAGACATACCGACAGGTGTACCGCATCGGCCGGTGCTTGGCACTCCAAGTCGCTAGACCGCGTACCCGGCCCGGGGGGCGCCGCCGACCGCGTCGAGCGCCGCGTCCGCCAGCGGTTCGATGTCACCGTCGGACAGCGGGCTCACCGTGATCCGTACCGCCGGCGGGGTGGCCAGGCGGAACAGCGAGCCCGGGGCGACCGCGTATCCGGTGTCCCGCAGCCGGGCCACCGCGACCGTCTCGTCGGGTACCGGCAGCCACACGTTGAGCCCGGTGTTCCCCGCGCTGCTCAGGCCGCGCTCCGACAGCGCGGTGCGCAGCGCCGAGCGCCGCCGGGCGTAGCTGTCCCGCGCGCGGTCGATCCGGGCGGCGACCGTGTCGTCCCGCCAGAGCGCGACGACGCCCTGCTGGAGGATGCTCGACACCCAGCCGGTGCCGATCCGCATCCGGCCCTCGACCCGGGTCAGGGTCGCCTCGTCGCCGGCCATCACGGCCAGCCGCAGGTCCGGGCCGTACGGCTTGGACACCGACCGGACGAACGCCCACCGATGGGTCGCGCCGGCCAGCGGATGCAGCGCCACCACGGCCAGTTCGGCCGCGTGGTCGTCCTCGACTACCAGCAGATCGGGGTGGGTGCGCAGCACGGCGCGCAGCGCGGTCGCCCGGGCGCGGGTCACCGCCGCACCGGTCGGATTTTGCGCCCGGGTGGTCACCACCACGGCGCCGACCCCGGCGGACAGCGCCGCGGACAGCCCCTCCGGGGTCGGCCCCTGCTCATCGACGGGAACGGCGACCGGGGTCAGCCCCTGGGCGGCGACGAGGTCGAACAGGTTGGCCCAGCCGGGATCCTCCACACCGACCCGGTCGCCCGGCCGCAGGTGCGCGGCGAGCAGCCGGTCGATGCCGTCGAGCGCGCCACCGGTGACGGTGAGCGCGGGCACCGGCACGCCGTCGGCGGACAGCCGGGCGGTGGCCAGCTCGATCAGTTCGGGGATCGGCCCGGCGTCGCCGTATCCGCGCTGCGGACGCAGGTCCAGGCGCGGCAGGTCGGGCAGCAGGCGGGCGTCGGGTTCGCCGGCCGACAGGTCCAGGACCCCCGCCGGTTTCGGTAGCCGCAGCGCGCTGCGGGTCGGCGCGAGCGGCGGCCGGGGCCGGATCCGGGTGCCGTTGCGCCCCGCGGTCTCCACGATCCCCCGCTGGCGCAGCGACTGGTACGCCGCCGCCACCGTGCCGGCACTCACCCCCAGGGCGCCGGCCAGCTCCCGGACCGGCGGCAGGCTCTGGCCCGCGACCAGGGCGCCCCGGCGCACGCCCGACTCGATGCTGCCGGAAATCGTCGCCGCCGTCGTACCGGCAATCTGATAACGTACCGCCACAGCTCCAGGATTGTACCAGAACAAAGGAGTCAGGCCATGGACACCGACTTCCCGGCGACCGGCCGCACCACCCCGCACCGGTACCCGAGCCGGGTCTCCTACCAGCGCCCGGCCGCGCACTCTGTCCTCGACGAGGCATACGTCTGCCATCTCGGCTTCGTGGCCGGTGACGGGCCACGGATGCTGCCCACCCTGTTCGCACGGGTGGACGACACGCTGTACGTGCACGGCTCCACCGGCAGCGGGCCGATGCTCGCGTTGCGCGACGGTGACCCGGTCTGCGTCAGCGTGACCCAGTTGGACGGGCTGGTCTTCGGCCGGGCGCAGTTTCACCACAGCGCCAACTACCGGTCGGTGGTGTGCTTCGGCGCGGTACGCCAGGTGACCGACCCGGCCGAGAAGCTCCGGGCGATGACCGCGCTCGTGGAGAAGGTGGCCGCCGGACGCTCGGCGGACAGCCGGCCGCCGACCGGTCGCGAGCTGGCCGCCACCGGCGTGCTGGCGCTGACGCTGACCGAGATCTCGGTGAAGGCACGCAGCGGTGGACCGGTCGACGAGCCGGAGGATCTGGCGCTGCCGTACTGGGCCGGGGTCGTCCCGCTGCGGCTGACCTCGGGCGTACCGGTGCCGGGGGACGGCGTGTCCGCGCCCGTCCCCGCCTACCTGCGACCGGCCCGCTCGCCCTGGCTCGAGCCGGCCGTGATGACCGGGCGATACGTGATCCTCGAACCGCTGGACCTGTGCCACGCCCCCGCCCTGTTCGAGGCGCTGGACGACGAGGAGGTACACCGGTACATCCCGGGTCCGATGCCCGCCTCGCCCGAGGACCTGGCCGAGGCGGTGGCCCGCAAGCTGCGGGAGGCCGCCAACGGGTCGCGGGTGCCCTGGGTCATGCGCGACGCCGGTACCGGCGAGGTGATCGGTACCACCTCGTACGTACCTGCTGACGAGGTCAACCGCGGCGTGCACATAGGATCGACCCAGCTGGGCCGGCGGTGGTGGCGCACCGGCGTCAACACCGAGGCGAAGCTCATGCTGATGACCCGGGCCTTCGAGGAACTGGGCGCGGTGCGGGTGGAGTGGCAGACCGACAACCGCAACCTGCGCTCACAGGCCGCGATCGAGCGGCTGGGTGCGACCCGGGAGGGCGTACTGCGCCGGCACAAGCGCCGCGCTGACGGCACCTGGCGAGATTCGGTGTTCTACGGGATGACCGTGGACGAGTGGCCACTGGCCAAGAAGCGGCTGGCCGAGCGGCTGGCGCGCGAGTAGGAGTCGAGCGTGGCTCGGCACGGGAAGAAGGTGGGACATGTTCGGCATCACCAACATCTGGGCGTACCTGCTCGGTACCGCGGCCATCGTCCTCCTTCCGGGGCCGAACTCGATGTACGTGCTGTCCACCGCCGCCCGGCTCGGGATACGCAGCGGTTACGCGGGAGCGTTCGGGGTGTTCATCGGCGACGCGGTGCTCATGACGCTGTCCGCGGCCGGGGTCGCCTCGCTGCTGCGCGCCCAGCCTGCGCTGTTCCTGATCGTGAAGTACGCCGGCGCGGGGTACCTGTGCTGGATCGGGATCGGCATGCTGCGTCGCGCCTGGCGCAGCCGGCGCTCCGGATCGTCGGGGGCAGCCGGGGCGGCGGAGGGAGCACCGGCGAACGCCGGGCTGGCCACCGCGACCGCCAGCGCGACCGCCGCGCCGGCTGTGCCCGCGCGCAGCCCGTTCCGCAAGTCGCTGGTGGTCAGCCTGCTCAACCCGAAGGCGATTCTGTTCTTCATCTCGTTCTTCATCCAGTTTGTCCAGCCTGAGTACCCCCGGCCCTGGCTGTCGTTTCTGATCCTGGGCGCCATCGTCGAGCTGATCAGCGCGGCGTACCTGACCACGCTGATCTTCACGGGCAGCTACCTGGCGGCCTGGTTCCGCAGCCGTCGCGGGTTGTCCCGGGCGCTGGCGACCGGGATCGGCGCGGTCTTCGTCGGCTTCGCCATCAAACTGGCGACCACTTCGCTGAGCTGAACCCTCGCTGGGCTGGGTGCCTCGCTGAGTTCAGCCCTGGTCCGGCTGAATCCCGGCGAGCACAGTCCCGGCGCGGCGCCCGGTCAGGAAGTCGTGTCGGTCAGGCCGTGCCGGTACGCGTACTGCACGGCCTGTGCCCGATCCCGTACCCCGGTCTTGGCGAACAGCCGGTTGATGTGCGACTTGACCGTGGCTTCGCTGACGTACAGCTTCGCGGCGATCTCCCGGTTCGACAGGCCGCCCGCGATCAACCGCAGGACGTCGCCCTCGCGCGCGGTCAGCCCGTCCGGCAGGCCGCCCTCGGTGACCGGAGCGGCACCGGTGGCGGCGGCGAGCAGTCGTTGCTGAACCTGGGGATCGAGCACCGACTGACCGTTGGCCGCTGCCCGGACGGCCGCCGCGATCTGTGCCCGGCCGGCGTCCTTGGTCAGGTATCCCAGGGCTCCGGCGCGCAGTGCCGCCAGGATGTCGGCGTCCTCCGCGTACGTCGTGAGGACCACGATCTGGGTCTCCGGGTGGTCGGCGCGGATCCGGGCGGTCGCGGTGACCCCGTCGCACCGGGGCATCCTCAGGTCCATCAGCACGACATCGGCGCCATGCTCGGCGACCAGTGCCACGGCCTCGTCCCCATCCGCCGCCGAGCCGACCACGTCCACGTCGTCGAGCAGGCCCAGCAACAGTGCGAGCCCCTCCCGTACCGCGGTCTGGTCATCGGCCACGACCACCCGGATTGTCATACCCGGATCCTTACATCCACCCGCCGGCCGGTTCTGGCCGGGTCTTCTGGTTGGTCCGGTTGACGGAGCCCGCCGTCCTGAACCCGGGTGGAACCGGCGGCTCCACCCGGGGATACAGGCCCTTCCCGGCGGCCGGCCGGGCGCCAGGCACCCGCGGCCCGGCCGCCTATGCCTCGTGCCGGTCGGCGTTGGCCAGGATCGCGTCGCGCACGTACTGCGCCAGGCCCGGTGCCACTTCCTCGTAGTTCGCGGTGAACCTCGGATCGGCCACGTACATCTCGGCCAGGCAGCGGTGCATCGCGTACGGCACGTCGTAGAACCAACGTTCGATGTGCTGCCGGTGCGCCTCGGCCGCGTCCATGGCACTCTGGCCGGCTGCCGGCTCACCGGAGGCCATCGCCTCGGCGAACCGGCGCGTCGCCTCCTCGCCCTCCGCCTTGATCGTCACCCAGTCGTCCTTGGTGTAGGACTTCATCCGCTCCTGGGACTGCTTGTACGCGTCGGTCTCACCCCAGCGTTGTTCGACCTCGTCGGCGTACTGCGCCGGGTCGTTCTCGCCGAACACCTCGAAGCGCTCCTCCGGGGTCAGTGACACACCCATCTTCTCCGCCTCCATCGCGCGTTCCACGGCCGTGACCATCGTCCGGAGCCGGTCGATCCGCTTGTTCAGCAACGTGTGCTGGCGGCGCAGGTGCGCCTGGGCATCGGTACCCGGATCGTCGAGGATGGCCGCGATCTCTTCGAGGGGAAAACCCAGCTCCCGGTAGAACAGCACCTGTTGCAACCGCTCGAGATCGGATCCGCCGTACCGGCGGTAGCCGGTCGCGGTGCGGCCGCGTGGCGTGAGCAGCCCGATCTCGTGGTAGTGGTGCAGCGTGCGCACGCTGATACCGGCGTACCGGGCGACCTGCCCGACCGAGTAGTCCATGTTGTCCCCTCCTTCCCGCGCCAGCGTCCAGCCTCACGCGACGTGAGGGTCAAGTCCAAACCGGTGGCCAGGCTTCGAGCACAGCCGCCCTTGGAGCCGACCGCTACTGTCGCTGGACATGGATGAGATTCCCATCCGGCTGAGGCCGGTCGCGGAGGACGACCTGCCGATGTTTCAACGGTTCCTGACCGAGCCGTTTCTCATCGGCCTTGACTGGGCGGGTTTCCGCGACGCGCAGGAGCCGCCCCGCCGGTTCGCGGCCGATGGCTACCTCGGTGAGGACAGAGGCCGGCTGATCGTCGAGGTGGAACAGGAGTCGGCCGCCGCCGGGTTCGTGAGCTACGTATCCCGGCTGTACGGCGGCGTGGCCCCGCACTGGGAGATCGGGATCGCGCTGCTGCCCGAGTGGCGGGGACGCGGCATCGGTTGGCGGGCACAGGCGATGCTGTGCGACTACCTCTTCAGCCACACTCCGGTGCGGCGCATCGCGGCCGGTACCCATGCGGAGAACACGGCGGAGCAGAAGTCACTGGTGAAGGCTGGCTTCCAGTTGGAGGGCGTGATCCGCGCGGGCGAGTTCCGGGCCGGCCAGTGGCGCGACGGGTACCTCTACAGCCGACTGCGCGACGACCCGTCACCGCTCTGAGGTTGCCTGGCCGCCGCCATCTCCGGCCGTCGGCTGGCGCAGCGCGGTACGTCCCAGGTCGGCGAGCCGCTGGGTGCGGTCCGCGCGGCGAACCAGGAGCAGGGCGACCAGGAACGTCAGCACCGGCGTGGCGATCAGGACCACCCACTGCGGGGGTACCGGCCTGCCCGGCTCACCGAAGAAGTCGGGGGGCACCTCAAAGCTCCGGAAGAACACCGAGACCAGGGCGTAGAACACGACCGCGGGTGCCAGCAGGGCGAGCAGCCGGCGGCGGATCGCCGGCTCGATCCGCGCGACCACCGTGATCATTATCGAGAGCGCCGCGACGTACAGCAGGATCGGCGCCAGTCCGGTGCCCATGCCATCGCCGTCGAAGATCTGCCGGAGGTATCCGCCACCGTTCGGCCACAGCTCGACGGTGTAGTAGTGCCGGCCCTCTGACGTGATCTTGGCCAGCAGCGGGTCGACCGCGGCCGACCCGATCAGCAGTGCGCAGGCGACGGCGAACCCGACGGTGCGGGGCCAGCCGAGGATGGCGCGCGCGTGAGCGGCGGTACCGGGGAGGCTCAGCGCCACCGCGGCGACGATCGTCGCGACCAGCAACCAACCCTTGGAGACCGCGCCCAGCGGCGGGCTGCCGAGCGGCTCGTGAACCGCCAGGACCACCGCACCGAGCACCGCCGCCCAGGCCACCGTTGCCGCGACGACCCGACGCCCGACCAGCACCGCCACGGTCACGGCCAACCCGACGACCGCGGGAGCCCAGACCCTCGCCGGGAACGCGGCACCAAGCGAGATCCCGCCGATGTCCGGCAGGCGTCGCGACCACGCGTACCGGTGGACGCTGATGCGCAGGTCGCAGGCGACCAGCAGCATCGACAGGAGCACGGCGACCGTCGCCGCGGCGTCGTACCAGCGGGGGTCGCGCAGCCTGGACGTGGCCCGTCCCAGGCGCGCTCGCACGGCGGCGAGCAGGACGTCCACCGTCTCGCCCGCACCCGGCCAACGCTGCCCCGGACCCGCTCCGGCGAGCATCGTCCCGACCATCTCGTCCTCGTACCGGGCCCGGTGCTGCGCCGGGTACCAGGCCAGCAGCCGCCGGTACCGGCGCTCCAGCACGTCATCCATGCCGCGTCCCCCCGTCGTGCCGCCCATGCCACCCTCGCCACTCTCGCCCGCCCCGCTGCTCATGCCGGCCTCGCCGCTCATGCGGCACCGAGCCCGAAGGATGTGCCGAGCTTGCGGAGCCGGGCCGTGGCCGCGTCCGCGTGCCGGCGCAGCCGCTGCGTCTCGTCGGCCAGGCGCTCGGTGCCCAGCCCGGTCAGCCGGTAGTACCGCCGCAGCCGGGACTGCACGACCTCTTCCCGTTCGACCTCGATCAGGCCGCCGGCGCACAGCCGGTCGAGTACCGCGTACAGCGTGCCGGCGCGCAGCCGCACGCGGCCCTCGGAGATTCGCAGCACGTCTTCGACGACGCCGTACCCGTGCTGCGGTTCGGCGGCGAGCGCAGTCAGGACAAGGAAGGCCGGTTCACCCAGCGGCGACTCTGTCATGCACGAACTATATACCGGCTCACGATATATGCAACAGCGATGTATTTATGAGTTCCGCTGCGGCGGTCGCATCTCGGCGGACATCTGGCCGATCCGCCCGAGCCCGTCGAACTCCACGGTCACCTGCCCGTCGGGAAACCAGACCCGGACCGACTTCCCGTCGCTGCCGTTGTTCGCCGTGAGGCCGCGAAGCTGCGCGTACGAGAGCAGCGCGAGCCGGTGATCGTGGATCAGGCCGTAGCTGAGTGCCTCTCCGATGACCCGCACAGACCGATTCACTCCCGGTACCGGCAGGTGCAGTTCCGGCGCGTCGATGAGCAGGTACGTCCGCAGTCCCGGACCGGCCTGCCCGGAGTAGCTGGTCCACCGGCCGGTGACCAGCTTGGCCGCGTCGACCAGCCGCGCGGCGAGGTACGCATCCAGCGGCAGCTCCGCGTCCACCAGCTCGCGCACGCCGTACGCGCGGCCGAACTGGGCGATCCGTTCGCCGAACGCGGTCACCTGCGCGGAGAATCCGGCGGGATTGGCCCAGCCCCACAGCCAAGTCCCCACGCCCTCCGAGGCGGACCCGAGCAACCCCGCGGCGGTACGCAGCAACGGCCGATCGGCCACGAAGTCCAGCGTCCCGGCGTTGAGATCGACCTCGAACCGGTGCTCTCCGAATCGCTCGGCCAGATCGATGAGGTGCAGTTGATGCTCGTGTGAGAAGAACGCGGCCCGATCGACCATGGCGTCCAGATTGAGGGGTTGAGTCATGGCCGGCCACTGTAGGCGGCATCACCTGTGGTCGCAGCCCCGCAACCGCGGGAGGATGCCGTGTTCGCGGCGCGGCGGTCGCCAAGAGGATGCCGTGTTCGCGGCGCGGCGGTCGCCAAGAGGATGCCGTGTTCGCGGCGCGGC
>NZ_BONZ01000015.1 GCF_016862975.1 Rugosimonospora africana | reverse complement strand
TGCCGTGTTCGCGGCGCGGCGGTCGCCAAGAGGATGCCGTGTTCGCGGCGCGGCGGTCGCCAAGAGGATGCCGTGTTCGCGGCGCGGCGATTGCGGAGAGAGCGCCGTGTTCGCGGCGCGGCGGTCGCGAGGGGCGCGCCGTTGGCCGCGGTCTCGCGGTTGCGGGGAGGATCAGGCCGCCGGCTCCGGAACCGGCTCGATCCGGAGGTCCCTGCGGCCGAGCGCGGCCAGGATTTCGTTGACCACCCGGACGTCCTCGGCCAGTGCGCGCGCCACGCGCCGGTCGCCACGCCCGTCGCGACGCAGTACGAAGTAGTGCACGGCGGCCCGCACCTTCGCCCGGTCGGCCGCGCTCGCCCGGATCGTGTCGGTGACCAGGTTGCCCAGGACCTCGGTGATGCGCTCGGCCAGCACGATGTCGGTCGGGTCGCGGTCGGCCCGCAGACCGGCCAGGTTCCCGTCGAGCTGCCGGAGCAGCACGTCCGTTTCGTGCCGCAGCCCGCGCAGTCCCTCAATCACTGGGTCACCTCCATACCGTGACTACTTCGTCACTCTTTGTGGCCGGTGTTGAGTGAACCTACTTGATTGGCAGCAATAACGGCAAGCACCAGCTCTGGTACACACAGAAGATTCCGCCATTAAGAGGACAGCGCTGGTCTTGTCATACGGGCGAGAGAGTATGGGTCTGTGTTCAACGACTTCGGACCGGCGACGAGTGCGTGGTTCCGTGCCGCGTTCGCCGGTCCGACGGCGGCGCAGTCCGGTGCGTGGCAGGCGATCAGCGCGGGGCGCAACGCACTCGTGGTCGCGCCGACCGGATCCGGCAAGACTCTCGCCGCGTTCCTCTGGTCGCTCGACCGGCTCGCCACCGAGCCGCCGCCGGAAGACCCGATCGGGCGCTGCCGGGTGCTCTATGTCAGTCCGCTCAAGGCGCTGGCGGTCGACGTCGAGCGCAATCTCCGCACGCCGCTCACCGGCATCCGGCAGGCGGCGCATCGGCTCGGCCTGACACCGCCCGACATCACCGTCGGCATGCGCACCGGTGACACGCCTGCCGACGAGCGTCGCGCTTTCACCAAGCGGCCGCCCGACATCCTGATCACCACGCCCGAGTCACTGTTCCTGTTGCTCACCTCGTCCGCCAGAGAGTCGCTGCGCAGCGTCGAGACCGTGATCATCGACGAGGTGCACGCGGTCTGCGCGACCAAGCGGGGCGCGCACCTGGCGCTCTCGCTGGAACGGCTGGACGCGCTGCTTCCCCGTCCGGCGCAACGCATCGGGCTGTCCGCGACCGTCCGCCCGATCGAGGAGACCGCGCGCTTCCTCGGCGGCGCGGCCCCGGTGGAGATCGTCCAGCCGAAATCCGCGAAGACCATCGAGGTGACCGTCCAGGTACCGGTCGAAGACATGACCAACCTGGCCGCCGCGCCGCCGTCGTTGAATGACCCGGATCCCGGCGCCGGTCCGGCACGCGGTTCGATCTGGCCCGCGGTCGAGGAGCGGGTGCTCGATCTGATTCAGGCGCACCGGTCGACCATCGTGTTCGTCAACGCGCGCCGCGGCGCGGAGCGACTCTGCGCGCGCCTCAACGAGCTGGCGCTGGAGCGGGCCGGCGCCGATCCCCTGCCGGCCGGCACCCGGATGCCGGCCGAAATCATCGCCCAGTCCGGCGTCGGGTTGGGCGTCGGTCCGGCGGCTGCCGACACAAGCGCCGGCGCCTCGGCAAGCGAGGGCCGGGCCGCACCGGTGGTGGCCCGGGCGCACCACGGCTCGATGTCCAAGGAAGAGCGCAAGCACATCGAGGAGTTGCTCAAGTCCGGCCAGCTGCCCGCGGTCGTCGCGACCAGCAGCCTCGAGCTCGGCATCGACATGGGCGCCGTCGACCTGGTGGTTCAGGTCGAGGCGCCGCCCAGCGTGGCCGCCGGGCTGCAGCGCATCGGCCGAGCCGGGCACCAGGTGGGTGCCGTGTCCCGGGGCGTGGTGTTTCCGAAGCACCGCGGCGACCTGCTCTCCTGCGCGGTCGTCGCGGAGCGGATGACCGAGGGCGCGATCGAGGAGCTGAGATACCCGCGCAATCCCCTCGACGTCCTGGCTCAACAGGTCGTCGCCATGGTCGCGATGGACCCGTGGCAGGTGCCCGACCTCGCCGCGCTGGTGCGGCGGAGCGCCCCGTTCGCCGAGTTGCCGCCCTCGGCTCTGGAGGCGACGCTCGACATGCTCGCCGGCCGCTACCCGTCGACCGCGTTCGCGGAACTGCGCCCGCGGCTGGTCTGGGACCGGCACACCGACGTGCTCACCGGCCGGCCCGGAGCCCAGCGGCTCGCGGTGACCAGCGGAGGCACCATCCCCGACCGGGGACTGTTCGGCGTCTTCCTGGTCGGCGCGGAGCGCGGCGCCCGGGTCGGCGAGCTGGACGAGGAGATGGTCTACGAGTCCCGGGTCGGAGACATCTTCCTGCTCGGCTCGACGTCCTGGCGGATCGAGGACATCACTCCGGATCGGGTGCTGGTCTCACCCGCCCCGGGGGCGCCGGCCCGGATGCCGTTCTGGAAGGGCGACACGCTCGGCCGGCCGGTCGAGCTGGGCCGGGCGATCGGCGCGAGGCTCCGCAACCTGGTCAAGGCCGGCCCGGCCGACGCCCGGGCCTCGCTGTCCGACAGCGGGCTGGACGAGTGGGCGGTCGACAACCTGCTGACCTACCTGAGCGAGCAGCGCGAGGCGACCCGTTCGCTGCCGGATGACCGCACGGTGGTCGTCGAGCGGTTCCGCGACGAGCTGGGCGACTGGCGACTGACCGTCCACTGTGTACTCGGTGCCCGGGTCAACTCGCCGTGGGCGCTGGCGATCGGTCGGCGGCTGACCGAACGGTACGGTTTCGACGCGCAGGTGCTGCCGTCGGACGACGGCATCGTGATCCGGCTGCCCGACGTCGCCGACGAGCCACCGGGCGCCGACCTCGTCGCATTCGACCCGGAGGAGATCGCGGCCGCCGTCGAGGAGACGGTGGGCACCTCCGCGCTGTTCGCGGCCCGGTTCCGGGAGTGTGCCGCCCGCGCGTTGCTGCTGCCCCGCCGCGACCCACGCCGGCGAAGCCCCCTCTGGCAGCAGCGGCAGCGCTCCGCCCAGCTGCTCGACGTGGCCCGGGAGTACGCCGACTTCCCGATCACCCTGGAGGCGGCCCGGGAGTGCCTTCAGGATGTGTTCGACGTGCCGGGCCTGGTCGGCCTCATGCGCGACCTGTCCGCGCGGAAGGTCCGGATAGTCGAGGTGGAGACGCAGAACCCCTCCCCGTTCGCGCGCTCGCTGCTGTTCGGATACGTCGGCGCGTTCGTGTATGAAGGCGACGCGCCGCTGGCCGAGCGGCGAGCCGCCGCGCTGGCGCTGGACTCCACCCTGCTCGGCGAGTTGCTCGGCCGGGTCGACCTCCGGGAGCTCCTCGATCCGGAGGTGGTCGTCGAGACCGAGCGGCGGTTGCAGTGGCTCACCGACGACCGGCGCCCGCGCGACGCGGAGGATGCCGCCGAGATCCTGCGGCTGCTCGGCGATCTGTCCACAGTGGAGGCCCGCGAGCGGTGTGTGGACCCGGCCTGGCTGGAGGAGCTGGAACGGGCACGGCGAGCGATCAGGGTACGCATCGCCGGACAGGAGCGATGGCTGGCGGTCGAGGACGCGGGGCGGGTCCGGGACGCGTTCGGCGTGGCGCTGCCGGTCGGGCTCGCGGCCGCGTTCGTCGAGCCCGGACCGGATCCGCTCGGCGACCTGGTCGCCCGTTATGCGCGCACCCGCGGCCCGTTCGCCGCGGCGACCTGCGCCGCCCGGTTCGGGCTCGGTGTCTTCGTCGTCGAGCAGGCACTGCGCCGGCTCGCCGCGGCCGGGCGTGTCACCTCCGGCGAGTTCACCCCAGCTGGGGCGGGCACCGAGTGGTGCGACACGCAGGTGCTGCGGATGTTGCGCCGCCGGTCGCTGGCCGCGCTGCGCAAGGAGATCGAGCCGGTACCGCCGGCAGCCCTGGCCCGCTTCCTGCCGGCCTGGCAGCACGTCGGCTCCTCCGCGCGGGGCGTGGAGGCCACCGCGGCCGCCATCGAGTCGCTGCAAGGACTCGCCGTCCCCGCCTCGGCGCTGGAACGGCTGGTCCTGCCGGCCCGGGTCGCCAACTACTCCCCGGCCTACCTCGACGAGCTGTGCGCGTCCGGCGAAGTGGTCTGGTCCGGGGCGGGCGCCATCGCCGGCGGCGACGGCTGGGTCAGCCTGGCGTTCGCTGATGCCGCGCCGCTGCTGCTGCCGGAACCGGCGCAGACGCTCACCATGACGCCGGTACACCAGGCGATCCTGACCACGCTCGACGGCGGCGGCGCCCTGTTCTTCCGGGCGCTGACCGACCGGGTGACGGCCGAGCTGGCGGCCGGCGCGGGCGCCGACCCCGCGACCGGAGGCGTGGCACCGCCGACCGACGCCGATCTGCTCGCCGCGCTATGGGATCTGGTCTGGGCCGGGTTCGTGGCCGGCGACACCCTGGCTCCGCTGCGCGCCGCACTCTCCGGCTCCGGAGCACATCGCGGGCGACCGGCTGCCGCCCGCAGCCGGTACCGCCGGCCGGGCCGTCCCGGCGCGCTGACCGGCGGCTCGCTGACCGGCGGCACCTCGCTGGCCGTCGCGCGTTCCGGGCCGCCCTCCGGCGCCGGGCGCTGGTACCGGACGCCCGACCGTGATCCGGACCCGACGCGGCGGGTCACCGCGCTCGCCGACGCCCTGCTCGACCGGTACGGCGTGGTGACCCGGGGCTCGGTCATGGCGGAGGGCGTCGAGGGCGGCTTCGCCCGGATATACCCGGTGCTCGCCGCCATGGAAGAGCGCGGGGCGGTCCGGCGCGGGTACTTCGTCGAAGGGCTGGGCGCGGCACAGTTCGCCCTTCCCGGGGCGGTGGAGCGGCTCCGCTCCCCGGCGGAGGGCACCCGCTGCACGGTGCTGGCCGCGACTGACCCGGCCAACCCGTACGGAGCCGCGCTGCCCTGGCCCGAACGGGTGGTGGACGCCGGTGAGGGCGAGCCGACCGGGCACCGGCCGGGTCGGAAGGCGGGCGCGCTCACGGTACTGGTCGGCGGCGACCTGGCGCTGTATGTGGAGCGGGGCGGCCGGACCCTGCTGTCCTACACGAACGACAACGAGATACTCGCGCTGGCGGCGAAGGCGCTGGCCGACGCGGTACACGCGGGGGCGCTCGGGCCGATGTCGGTGGAGCGTGCCGACGGGGCCCCGGTCCACGCGTCGCCGCTGCGCGACGCGCTCGCCGGCGCGGGATTCCGGGCCACGCCCCGGGGCCTGCGGCTGCGCGGCTGACGCGACGGCTCCCGGCCGAGCCGACGATTCCCACGCCGCGGCGGCGTGTTCGCCGGCACCCGGACCTGCGGCGGCGGGGCCGGACCAAGCTGGCGCGCGCTGCCGCACCGTGCCGGCGCCCCGTCGAGCGTCGGGCGGACCGGGTCGGCGCCCTGCCGGGGCGTCGGGCGAACCGGGTCAGCGCCCTGCCGGGCGTCGGGCGAACCGGGTCAGCGCCCTGCCGGGGCGTCGGGCGGGAAGGGATCAGCGCCCGGCATCGTCACGCGGTTCCGCCCCGGACCCGATCCGATCGATCGGGTTCGGGGCGGAGCCCGTCGTGCTCTTGGGTTGTGGCCGGCGTCAGCCGGGCCCGCGTCGGGCCGGCGTCAGCCGAATCGCCCGGCCAGGTTCAGCCGAAGCAGTTGGCTATCGGCGTGTTGCCCTGACAGTTGGCCGGCCGATTCCCGGCGACAGCCGACAGGTTGTCGATCGTGAGTGCGGTCAGTGCGCTGTTGATGCCACCGGGCGCCGCTGGCGAGGTGTTGTTGCTGACTTGCGACGCGAACAGCGCGAGGGTGCCGGGGTTGGTGGTGATGCCCGCACCCTGAGACCCGGCCAGCGTCGTGGTGTTGCCGCTGATCTCGGTACGCCGCAGCACCACGTTGCCACCCACGTTCGTGAGACCGCCGCCGCTGCCCCGGCTCGTGTTACCGGTGATCTTGCTGTCGTTGACCGTGAGTGGCCCCGTGTTGAAGATCCCGGCACCGGAGCCACTGGCGAAGTTCCCGGTCACGGTGGTGTTGTTGTTCAGCAACAGAACGCCTTGGCTAAAGATGCCACCGCCGTTGTTGGCGTTATTCCCGCTGATGTCGCTGTGGCTGACGGTCGCCGTGATCGCCGGAGCGTCGACGAACAACCCACCACCCTGGCCGGATGCCTGGTTGTGGCTCAACGTGCTGTCGGTGAGCTCGAGCCCACCGCCGTTGAAGACCCCGCCACCCCGGACCGCGGAGTTGCCGGTGAACGTGGAGTTGGTGACACCGAGGAATCCGGTGTTGCGGACTCCACCACCGTCAGCGGAGGCGCTGTTCGCGGTGAAGGCGCTGTCGTTGACGATGGCTACACCGGCGTTGTCGATGCCGCCACCGTTGCCGGCGACGGCCTGGTTACCCCTGACCGTGACGTGCGTCAGGAAGGCGTTGCCGCCGGTCTGGATCCGGATCCCGGCTCCGTTCGGCGACGTCGCGCTGTCCTGGCCGCCCGCGACGGTCAGGTTCTGCGCGGTCAGGCTGCCGCCGTTGGCCACGTCGAAGATCCGGAACGCACCCGCGTTGGCCCCCCGAACGATCGTGGCGTCGTTGCCGATGATCGTGATCGGCTGAATGATGACCGGCAACCCGTCGCCAAGCGAGCTGGACGGCGGAGCCGAGACCGCGGTGAGTGTGTACGTGCACTTCGACGCGAGCGACAGAGTTCCACCGGTACCCGCGTTCGCCACCGTGAGTGCACTGATCAGGGCGTTCGGGTCGCAGGCCACCGGCGTGCTCTGGCCGCCAGGCGCACCGGGACCGCCAGGTCCACCGGGACCGCCGGGCCCACCAGGACCGCCGGTACCCCCGGAACCGCCGGGAGGCCCACCGGAACCACCAGAGCCACCGGGCCCTCCGGGCGCCGCGAGGCTCGGGGCACTACCACCCTGAGCACTACCACCCTGAGCACCGGCGTCCTGGGATGGACTACCCGAACTCCGGATGATGGGACCCGCGCTGCGCGGGGCGCTGCCGCCCGCAGCCGAGCCACCCACGCCGTCGACCGGCTGTGGGTCGTGCCAGACCGGGCTGCCACTGGCGATCGGTACCGGACCCGATTGCGAGTTGTCGGCGTGATTGGCGAACGCTACCCCGGTCATCCCCGCGATAAGGCCCCCCGCGAGAACGCCGGCCAGCGGCCACCGAGCCCTGCGTGTTCGTCTGAGCGCCGCCGGATGGGCGGCGTCAGGCTGCCGAGTGTGATCTTCGGCCATAGAAGCTGCCTGCCCTTCTTCGATACGAGCGGCTACACCAACACCCCATGCGGGACTAGGTAGCCACAAACGGGCTTTGGTTCTTAGCAGCACCATAAAAGGGATTTCACCCCGATAACCGGCAATGGCGAGTTATCTACACATATGGGTGTCAAGGGCTCAAGGGGAGCAGAGCGGAGCACTACCGTCACGAGGCAGGCGGAGCACTCGTGACGGTCGGGTAGCCTCGACGCTCATGGCCGCAGATCAAGCACAGGTGTCCGACGCCGCTGACAGCCACTCAGAACCCCGAACGGATTCCCTGGAGTCCCGCCCGGAGCCGATCGACGACCTCGTGACCACCCGGCACACGCTGCGCGCCGCGACCGGTGAGCTCAACTACACGGCGCAGGCCGGCCGGGTCGTGTTGCGGCAAGAGGTGCACAAGGACGACGTGTTCGACGGCCACAAGCCCAAGGCCGAGGTCTTCTTCACCGCGTACACGCTCGATGGCGCCGAGCCCGGAACGCGCCCGGTGACGTTCGCGTTCAACGGTGGCCCGGGCTCCGCGAGCCTGTGGCTGCACATGGGCCTGCTCGGGCCGAGGCGGGTGGTGATGGGCGACGCCGGTGAGCTGCTGCCGCCGCCGTACGGGCTGGCCGACAACGAGCAGACCCTGCTCAATCACTCCGATCTGGTCTTCATCGACCCGGTGTCGACCGGGTACTCGCGTGCGGCGCAGGGAGAGAAGCCCAAGGACTATCACGGGTACACCGGCGACATCGAATCCGTCGGCGAGGTGATCCGGTTGTGGGCCTCACGCAACAACCGGTGGCTGTCTCCCAAGTACCTGTGCGGTGAGTCCTACGGCACTCTGCGCGCCGCGGCGCTGTGCCGCCACCTGCAGGAGCGCTATGGGATGAACCTCAACGGGCTCATGCTCGTCTCGTCGGTACTCGACATGGCCACCCTGGACTTCCACCAGGACCAGGACGTCTCGTACCCGCTGTACCTGCCCACGTACGCCGCCATCGCGCACTACCACGGGCTGCACGGCGACCGTCCACTCGCCGACGTACTCTCCGAGGCCGAGCGGTTCGCCAGCCGCGAGTACCCGTGGGCCCTGGCCCAGGGAGCCCGGCTGTCCGCCGAGGAACGGGCCGGCGTCCTGTCCACCCTCGCGCGACTGACCGGCCTTGACGCGGACTACCTCGACCGGGTCGACCTACGGGTGGAGCACATCAGGTTCTTCACCGAACTGCTGCGCTCCCGGCGCCGCACGGTCGGCCGGCTGGACGGGCGGTTCCTGGGCTGGGAGGCCGACTACGGCCGGGAACACTTCTCCGCCGACCCGTCGATGGACGCGATCGTCGGTCCGTACGCCGCCGCGATCAACCACTACGTCCGGGCCGAACTGGAGTACGCGAACGACCTGCCGTACGAGGTGCTGACCCGGCGGGTGCAGCCCTGGTCGTACAAGGAGTTCGAGGGGCAGCCGGTCACCGTCACGGACAAGCTGTCGGCCGCCATGCGCGCGAACCCGCACCTGCGCGTGTACGTCGCCTCCGGGTACCACGACGGTGCCACGGCCTACTTCGCCACCGAGCACACCATGGCGCACCTGGCGATCCCCGACGAGTTGCGCGCGAACATCGAGATCAGGTATTTCGAGGCCGGCCACATGATGTACGTGCACGAGCCGAGCCGCCTGGCCCTGTCGGACCAGCTGGCCGAGTTCGTCGGCGGCGGGCGGCAGTCCGGCAGTTGACGGATCGGGCGGGCGGCTGGACGCCTCCGCCGCCCGCCGGCTCACCCGGAGCAGTTGGCTACCGCGACGGCTCACCCGAAGCAGTTGGGTACCGCGACGGCGCTCCCTGCGCAGTTGGTGGGCCGGTTGCCGACGATGACCGTACCGGGGTCGACGTTGACCGCCGCGTTGTCGGTGGACACTCCGCCGGGTGGTGTCGTCGCGCTGTTGCCGGTCACCTGATCCCGTTGCAGGGCAAGGCTCCCACCGCTGTTGGCGACACCGCCGGCGGACGAACCCGTGCCGACCGCCCGGTTCGCGTCGACGTCGCTGTCCCGGACCACCGCGTTCGCCCGGGAGTCGGTGTTCAGCAGCCCGCCGCCGTTGCCACCCGCCGTGTTGCCGGTGATCCTGTTGCGGAGGAACACCAGCGTTCCCTCGTTGGCGATCCCGCCGCCGTCGCCGGATGCGGTGTTACCGCTGACCGTGCTCTCCCGCAGGGTGATCACGGCCGCGCTGAAGATGCCGCCGCCGAGCGCCGAGGTGTTTCCGGTGACCGTACTGTGGTCCAGCGTCGTGGAGGTACCGGTGAGCTCCACCGCGATCCCGCCGCCCTCGACCGTGGCGCGGTTGCCGCGAAGCGTGGTGTTGGTCAGGTGGGCGACGCCGAAGGTGAGGATCGCTCCACCGCTGCCCGCGGAGTTGCCAGACAGCGTGGAATTCTCCACGGTCAGGTCCGCGGTGTTGTAGATCGCCCCGCCGAGGCTGCCGGTGCTGTTGCCGGTGAACGTGGAGTCGACGACGCGCAAGACTCCGTCGGTGTTGACGATGGCACCACCCCGTTGCGGCGACCGGTTGTTCGTAAGCACGCAGTGGATGACGGTCACCTGAGCGCCGGACTCCATCGAGATGGCACCGCCCTGAATCGACGAGTTGGTGCTGCCTCCGGTGAGGGTCAGGTCCCGCAGGGTCAGGTCGCCGCTGAAGGCGACGCCGAAGATGCCGAAAGCGGGCGCGGTGGCCGCACGCGCGATCGTTGCGCCGTTGCCGAGCAGCGTGATGGGCTGGGCGATGACCGGCAGCCCGAACTGGTTTCCCGCATCGGCGGCCAGCGAGTAGGTGCAGTCGCGAGCCAGAGCCAGGGTTCCGCCACCGTTCGCGTTGGCCCGCTCGATCGCCGCGATGAGCGCGGCCGGGTCGCACGACACGGGGGTACCGGCACCCGGGCGCGGCAGCGCCGCCAGGCTCATGCCGGGCCGTGCGGTACCCGCCAGCCCGGCCACCGCCGCGGCCAGGAGCCCGGCGACCAGTACCCGTACCGCCAGCCGCCGGACCGTACCCGCCCGCCGCGGCGCCACCGCCGGGTCGGCTTCATCCCTGGACATCGAAGGTTCCACCTTTCGCGAACGCCGGAGGTCAGCCGGAGCAGTTAGGTACCGGCACGGGGCTGCCGGCGCAGTTGGTGGGCCGGTTCCGCACGATGGTCGAGGCGTTGTCCACGGTCACCGGCGTGGTGGTGAAGACGCCACCGGGCGCGGTCGTCGAGACGTTGTCGGTGATCCGCGTCGAGTTCACCACGAGCGTGCCGTCGCGGTTGCCGATGCCGCCGGCCACCCCGCCCGCATCGGAGACGGTATTGCCGCTGACCTCGCTGCGGCGTATCACGGCCTGGGCGTTCGCGGTGCCGTTGTCGATCCCGCCGCCGAAGGTCGTCGCCGTGTTCCCGGTGATCCTGCTGTCTTCGACCGTCAGATCCTGCAGGTTGAAGATCCCGCCGCCCACCTGCCCCGCGGTGTTCCCGTCGACCGTGCTGTGACGCACGTAGGTCTCACCGGTGGTCGAGATCGCGCCGCCGCTTCGTGAGGCGCTGTTCCCGCTGATCGTGCTCTGGTCGATGGTCAGCGAGATCGGGCCGATCCGGGTATCGATCGCGCCACCGCCGGTCGCGTGATTCCCGGCAAGCGTGCTGTTCCTGATCGTGACCTTGCCTTCGGCGGTGAGCGCTCCTCCATTGGTGGATGAGTTGCCCTCCAGCCTGGAGCGGTCGACGGTCAGCGAGTCGGTGTTGAAGACGGCCCCACCGTCCAGCCCGCTGGCGTTGCCGCGCAGGACGCATTCGACGAGGCTGAGACTGCCCGCGTTGAAGACCGCTCCACCCTGCGACTGGGCGTTGTTCCCGGAGAACGTGACATCGGTGAACGTGCCGGCCCCGCCCTGCTCGATGCGGATCGCGCCGCCGCTCGATGCCGCGGCCGCGGCCGATCCGCCAGCCACCGTCAGGCCGCGCAGCGTGAGGTCCCCGCCGGCGCGCACGTTGAAGACGCGGAACGGTGCCGCGGTCGCCTCGCGGACGAGCCGGGCGTCGTTGCCCAGGATGTTGACCGCCTGGGTGATCGGTGGCAGGCCGTTGCCGTCCTGGTTGACCGTCAGGGTGTACGTGCATTGGCGAGCCAGCGACAGCGTGCCGCCGGAGCCCGCGTTCGCCAGCAGCAGCGCCTCGATCAGGGCGTCCGAGTCGCAGGCCACCGACCGCACGACCGGCGCACCCGCACCGGCGCCCACCGCGGGCAGCCCGGGCACGAGTGCGACCGCCCCGGCCAGCCCGGCCGCCACGGTACCGGCGAGGAGGCCCCGAACCAGCCCCGGCCGTGCCCGGACGGTCAGGTCAGGAACCGGAGACCGAGCGGCCCGCCCGGCCGTGTCCTCCGTCATCTGAGCCACCCGCCTCTCTTTTTCGACTGGTCCGGCTCGGCGCGTCAGGTGCCGCGCCCAGGACCCAGACCAGTCGTCGACCAGTCCGGCCCGGCGCGTCAGGCACCGCACCGCACCGCGCGGCGCCCCAGACCAGTCGGGGCCCGACGCCAAGCTGCTGATACGACCATAGGTTTGATGAAGGGATCTCAGGTATTAATCGCCAGAAAAGCCCCACATGGTGGAGGTGCGGACCGCTACTAATCTCGGGGACATGCCGAGCTATCGCTGGATGACGCTGACCACCGACTACGGCCTCACCGACGGGTTCGTCGCCGCCGTGCACGGAGTGATCGCCAGACGCGCGGACTGGGTACGGGTCATCGACATCACCCACCAGATCCCGCCCGGCGATGTCGCCCGGGGCTCGGCCGTGCTCGCGCAAGCGGTGACGCACATGCCGATCGCTGTGCACGTCGCGGTGGTGGACCCGGGAGTCGGCACGGCCCGCCGCCCGATCGCCATCCAGGCGCCCAACGCCATCCTGGTCGGGCCGGACAACGGCCTGCTTCCGGCCGCCGCCGACGCGCTCGGCGGCGTGGAGCTGGCGGTACACCTGGACGATCCGGGCTGGTTCCTGCCCGAGGTCTCCCGCACCTTCCACGGCCGGGATGTGTTCGCCCCGGTGGGGGCGCGGCTGGCCGGAGGGACACCGGTCAAGTCGGCCGGCACCCCGCTCGACCCGGCCACCCTGGTACGGCTGCCCGACCCGGTGGTCACCATCGGCGACGGGTACATCGAGGCCGAGGTGCTGACCGTGGACCGGTTCGGCAACGTCCAGTTGGCCGCGCCCGGTCAGGCGCTGGACGACCTCGGCGACCAGTTGATCGCCGGCGGCCTTCGCGCGGTCAAGGGCGGCACGTTCGGCGACGCGCCCCCGGGCGACCTGGTCGTCTACGTGGACTCGGCCGACCGGGTGGCGCTGGCCATCAACGGTGGGCGTGCCGTGGTCGCGCTCGCGGTGTCGGCCGGCGACGTGCTGCGCGTGGCCACGCGCTGAGCGGAGGCGAGCACGGCCCACGCCCGCTGGTGGAGCGCAGCCGGAGCCGGGTCTTGGCGGAGGCGAGCACCGCCCACGCCGGCCAGCATGTCAGCGGACCGCGTCGACCCCCGACTCCAGGCTCAGCGACCGGGGCGTGAAGCCATGCCGCCGGTAGAACGCGATCGCGCGTTCATTGGCCGCGTACGCGGTCACCGCCAGCCGTTGCGCACCCGAGTCCGCCGCCCATCGCGCGAACGCCGCCACCAGGCCGGTGCCCACACCCTGGCCTCGGTAGTCGGGCTCGACGAAGACGTTCTCCAGTTCGCCCACCTTGATCGGCCGGGTGGGGTACGGCCCGTTCACCCGCGCGACCAGGTACCCGACCGTGCGCCCGTCCAGTACCGCGACCCAGCACGCCGCGTGCTGCGTGGTGATTACCGCGCCGTAGTAGCGGCGACCCTCCCGGTTCGGCCAGTCCACGTCGAGGTATTCGTCGCGCAGCCCGCCGTCTTCGGCGAACAGCCCAGCGGACAGTGCGACCACCGCCGGAAGGTCCTCGACGGACGCCAGACGGATTTCCATCCGACAGACGGTACGCGCCGGGACGGTCCAGGAGGGGGCAACCGGGCCGGGGCCGGAGGCCGGCAGCCAGGTTGACGCGTGGCCGCCACTCGGGTCGGATCACCGGGTCAGCAGCAGGGCGCCGACCGCTCCGGCCAGCCCGACCACCGCGAGGCACGCACCGGTCCAGCTCAACCGGCCCAGCGACACGGTGACCCCCTCCGAACGGCAGCGCTCGTACCAGATCAGGGTCGCCAGCGACGCCCACGGCGTGATGATCGGTGCCACGTTCGTACCGATGAGCAGGGCCAGCACCTGGTCGTGGTGGGCGACCGACACCACCGCCTCGCCCGCCAGGTACGCCGGCAGATTGTTGAGTACGTTCGACAGCCCGGCGCCCACGCCCGCCGCCCGCAGCAGTCCCGCGGTGCCGTCCGAGGTCCCGATCAGTGTCCGGAGCACGCCGTCCAGCCCGTGCCGGCCGATCGTCTGCATCACCAGGAACAGCCCGGTGACGAACACCAGCAGCCGCACCGGGATGAGCCCCCAGCGCAGATCGCGCCGGTCGAAGGCCAGGAAGCCGGCGACCGCGATGGCCGCCGCGGCACTCGACGCCAGTGCCAGCGGTACCTCCACCAGAATGCCCACCACGAACAGCAGGCAGGCGGCGACACAGACGGCGAACAGCACCGGACGCCTCGGCCGCAGCCGATCGGGCGGCGGGTACCGGTCCGCGCCGCGCACCCCGCGCCGCCAGTAGAAGAGCCAGAGGAACAGCATCGTCGCGAGGATGGCGGCCAGTTGCGGGAGCGCCATCCGGTGCGCGAACACCACCGGCGGCAGCCCGATCCGCCCGGCGGCGAGCACATTGGTCAGGTTGGACACCGGCAACAGCAGGCTCGCGGTGTTGGCCAGCCAGACCGTGGTCATCGCCAGCGGCAGCGGGCGACCCCCGATCCTCGCCGCCAGCGCCAGCATGACCGGCGTCAGCAGGACCGCGGTCGTGTCCAGGTTGAGGGTGATGGTGGTGAATGAGGCCAGCGCGACGCAGAGCACGAACAGCGCCGGATAGCTGCCGCGGGCCGTCCGCGCGATCCAGGCCGCGATGACGTCGAACACCTCGGCCGCCGCGGTCAGCTCGGCGAGCGGGATCACCGTGAACAGGAACACCAGGATCGGCAGGACGCGCCGCATCGTGGTGTCCGTTTCGGACAGCGGCAGCAGGCCGCTGGCCACGAACCCGATCCCGGTGGCGAGTAGGGCGATCGCGACCCAGTCCAGCGTGTGGAGGCCCAACCAGCCGGCACGGGGCCGGGCCGGCTGCGCGTTCCCGTCCTCGCTCATCGGGCGGGATGCTATCCGCGTACCGGGACCGGCGCCCGGGAACAGAGCCCGCTGCGATCCCCGTCACGGGTCGTCGCCGGGTCGCGGGTACGGCAGGATGGTGGGATGCCGGAGGGGGATACCGTCTGGAACACCGCGCGGGTGTTGCATCGCGCGCTCGCGGGTCGGCGGCTGACCGCCTCGGATTTCCGGGTACCGCAGCTTGCCACCGTCGATCTGACCGGCGCGATGGTCACCGAGTCGGTCAGCCGAGGCAAGCACCTGTTCCTCCGGGTCACCCTGCCGGACGGCGACCGTCGCCTGAGCCTGCACTCGCACCTGCGCATGGACGGCGCCTGGCGCGTCTACCAGCCGGGTGCCCGCTGGGCGGCCCGCCCCGCGCACCTGATCCGGGTGGTGGTGCGCACCGCCGACCAGGTCGCGGTCGGATACCACCTGCACGATCTCGCGCTCATCCCGACCGGGCAGGAGGAGAGCCTGGTCGGGCACCTCGGGCCCGACCTGCTCGGACCGGACTGGGACCCGGACGAAGCGGTCCGGCGGCTGTCCACCCACCCGGACACCACGATCGCCGAGGCGCTGCTGGATCAGTCCAACCTCGCCGGCATCGGCAATCTCTACAAGTCCGAGCTGCTCTACCTGCGCGGCGTCTGGCCGTGGACCCCGGTCCGGGAGGTGGACGACCTCGGCGCGCTCGTCGCGCTGGCCAAGAAGCTGCTCACCGCGAACCAGGGGCGCTGGACCCAGAGCACCACCGGGTCGCTGCGGAAGGGCCAGACCACCTACGTGTACGGGCGCCACGCGGTGCCCTGCGGGCGCTGCGGGACCCTGATCGAGAAGGCGGAGCAGGGCGAGCGGGTCACCTACTGGTGCCCGTCCTGCCAACCGGGCCCGGGCTGACCCCGCTGAGGCTGATCCTGAAGGCTGGCCCGACTGGCCGGGCTCAGCCGATCGTGCGCAGCTCGGCCAGGCCGGCCGCGATTCCGCGCAGCAGGTCCGTGGCCTCCCGCAGGCGCCCGATCGAAGTCCCGTCGACGGCCATCCGGCCATCTTGCGCGACATAGCCGGCTGCCGCACCGACCAGCTTCTCGTACGCGTCGACGCCCTCGGTGAAGTGTGCGAGCAGTTCGGCGTGAGCCTGCTCCAGCTCGGTGTCGCCCGGTGTGACCGCCAGTGCCCGCTCCACCGCGGCGGTTCGCTCACCCAGGTCACGCAGGGTCCGCTCGGCCTGCGCCGCCTCCCGCGCCACCGGCTGTGCCGAACCGTCCAACCGTCCGGCCAGCCCGTCGAAGGTCTGCGAGGCGCGATCCAGCCGGGTCCAGGCCGGTACGACCGAGGATCCGCGCAGCCGCGCCCGGGTCCGTACCCGCTGCAGCTCGGCGACCGCGCTGCGACCGGCCGGCAGCCGCGAGACCAGCCCCTCGATCCGGGTCCAGTTGCGGGCACCGGCACGGGCCGGCTCCGGCTCCGGGGCCGGTTGGGCGGCCAGCTCGCGCAGGTCGCTCCACCGCCACCAGGTCAGCACCGCCGAGCCGCCGGTCAACCCGGCCCAGACCGCATCGAGCCAACCCACCCCGTGGTACGGCACCAGAACCGCGGTCGCGCCGGCGAACGTCCCGGCCAGTACGCTCCACAGGCGGGCGGAGCGGCGTAGCCGGCGGAGCTGCCGGAAATACCGTGCTCGTTGATCAGCCATTGCCGCTCCCCCCGTACCGCCGTCAGGCTCAGCCGGTGGCTTGGTCCCCACTCGCCTTGTCGCGCGCCATGCTCGCCCGGATCTCATCCAGCCGCGACACGCTCGCGTCCTTCTGCGCGTTTGCCGTCGCCGCCGGACCGGCCTCCACGGCGGGCTGCGCCGGCGCCGCGGCCAGCTGCTCGCCGGCCATGCTCGCCCGGATCTGCTCCAGCCGCGAGGCACCGGCCATGTCCAGCGTGGACTTCTGCACCTCGAGCATGCGCCCCTCGACCGAGTTCGATGCGAGCTCGGCCCGGCCCATGGCCGTCGCGTACCGGCGCTCGATCTTCTCCCGGACCTCGTCCAGCGAGGGCGTGTTGCCCGGCGCGGCGAGCGACGACATCGACTCCAGCGACCTCGCCACGGTCTCCTGCATCTTGGCCTGCTCCAGCTGGCTCATCAGCTGAGTGCGCTCGGCGAGCTTCTGCTGAAGGATCTGCGCGTTGTTCTCCACCGCCCGGCGTGCCTGGGTGGCGGCCGACAGCGCCTGGTCGTGCAGGGTCTTCAGGTCCTCCATCGACTGCTCGCTGGAGACCAGCTGGGTGGCGAAGGTCTGCGCGGTGTTCTCGTACTTGACCGCCTCGTCCTCGTTGCCCCCGGAACGGGCCTTGTCGGCGAGTACCAGGGCCTGGCGCGCGGAGGACTGAAGCTTCTGTACCTCGTCCATGGTCCGGGACAGCTTCATCTCCAGCTGGCGCTGGTTACCGATCACCGCCGCGGCCTGCTGGACAAGGGCCTGGTGCTGGCGCTGAGCGTCCTCGATCGCCTGCTGGATCTGCACCTTCGGATCGGCGTACTCGTCGATCTTGGCGCCGAACAGCGCCATCAAGTAGCGCCAGCCCTTGACGAACGGATTCGCCATATCTGTCGGTTCCTCTCTGCGGCCGTTGTGATGTGCATCGCCTGTGTCGTCTTCCCCATCGTCGCAGGAGGATGCGAACCCGTCACGCCGGCTACGGGGCAACTCAGGGTTGGTCCGGAGAATACGCTTGTCCGGGCCGGCCCCAGGTACCTAGTGTGCCCGCTTATGCCACCGCCCGGCCAGTTCGCCGGCTGTCTGGCGAACGACCCTCGCCTTGATCGAATGGCGATCTCGGCCGGTGATCGGGTGGATTCGAGCTGATCACGATGCGCCCTTGATCGACGGGCGTGGCGATCGATGGCCATGGCGGCCCGACTGGTCTGGGTCGTGGCGCAGCGCCAGACACGCCGAGCCAAACTGGTCGGCGACTGGTCTGGGTCGTGGCGCGGCGCCAGACACGCCGAGCCAGACTGGTCGACAGAGAGCCCGGTCACACTCCGGAGAGCACGTCTCGCCGGAACGTCCGGGTGCGCAGCGTGGTGGACAGTGGCGTGTCCCGCCGGATGGTCACCGACACGTGGCCGTCCATGGTCGTCGACACGCTGGTCTGGGCGACCGGCGCCACCCGCCTGTTCTTGGCGTTTCCGAGCGCGGCGGACTTCGCCGAGCCCCGCCCGCGGCTGACCGCCAGCGCGGGGCGCGCCGGTGCGGCCACGCCGGCCAGCGCGGGCTCCACCGGCCCCCGGGCCTCGGCCGCGCCCGCCATCGCCGGCTGCGCCTCGCCGCCCTCGGCCGCGCCGGCCAGCGCCGGCTCCGCCGAATCCTGACCCTTGGGATCGGTCCCGGTCGTGTCGCGCTCGCCGATCAGTGCCGCGCTGCCCTGCTCGGGCACGCCCCGCCGCTCGGACCCGCCGACCCCCACCTCGCCCCGCTCGCTGCTGGCGACCGTGGAGCTGACCTCGTGCAGAAGCTCGGAAAGCCGCGCGCCTAGCGCGTCGCAGACAGCGGCCAACAGCTCGCTGGAGGCTTCCTTCTGACCCCGCTCGATTTCGGACAGATAGCCCAAACTGACGTTCGCCGCGGTGGAAACCTCGCGCAGGGTCCGGTGCTGTGCCTGGCGGCGGGCTCGCAGTGCGTCGCCGATCACCCGACGTAACAGGATCATCGCACCCCCCTCGCGGTTTCCCGCCACGGTACCCGCTTCTGCCGACAACGACACCACTGCCCCGCCAGCCCATTGGCCGCAACACCGGCCGGCCGCGCCGGCTTCCCGGTCCCGCACGGCCCCATCGGAGTAAGCCTGGACTTATAGACGGTACGCCCGTGAGCCGGGGCGCGCGGGCAGTTGATCTTCGATCGGCCGGGCTTCCGCCCCGATCCGGAGCGAGATCTAGATCCCGACCGCGCCGGCCAGCAGGGCGAGCGCGGCCGTCACGACGTTGCGGCGGATCGCCGACCGGTCGCCGTCCAGGGCGAGGCGCCGTACCGCGTCCGCGCCGCCGGGGCCGTGGAGTCCAATGTAGACAGTGCCGGCCGCGACCCCGTCCTGCGGGCCCGGCCCGGCGACACCGGTGGTGGACAGGCCCCAGTCGGTACCGCAGCGCTCGCTCACGCCGAGCGCGAGGGCCGCGGCGACATCCGGATCGACCGGCCCGCGCTCGGCGAGCAGCGCCGCGTCCACCCCGGCCAGCGTCGCCTTCAGGTCGGTGGCGTAGACCACCAGGCCGCCCCGGAAGACGGTGCTCGCTCCGGGTACGTCGACGATCGTCGCGGCCAGCAGGCCGCCAGTCAGCGACTCGGCGACCGAGAGGGTCTGCCGCCGGCCGCGCAACGCGTCCAGTACGCGGGTGATCGAGACAGGCGCGGCGGCGCCCGGCCCGCCGCCCGAAGTACCGGATCCGCTCATGCCGCCTGCCATGCCTCGTGTGCCGCGCAGACCCGGCGCCACAGCGCTTCCCGCTCGTACGCGCCCACGTCGCTCAGGGCGAGCCCGAACACGTCGGCGAGCGCCTCGTACCACTCCGCCTGGCTGGTCAACTCGCGCTGCCCACCGGCCGGCGACCGGGACAGCACCTGGCCGCGCAGCAGGTCGGCACCAGTCGAGTCGCGTCGCTGCACGACGACCGTGCGCGCGTACGGCGACTCCGGCGCCGTGGACTTCCACTCGTGCGGCCGCTCGAAGTCGCCCTGCACGGCGGTGTCCGCCCGCATGTCGAACCCGGTGATGCTGGCAGCCGGATCGTGGTTGAACCGCCAGCCGAGGAACTCCACGCCGGACGGCTCCAGCCGGTACCGGAACGGGCCGTCGATGATCTCGCCGGTGCGCAACGGCAGCGGCTCGTACGGCCCGTCCCCGAGCCCGACGTCGACCAGCCACATGCCGTCCGGGTTGCCCCGGGTGGGCAGCCCGTGCACGGACAGCGCCAGGTGATTGCCGTTCGCGCCGACCGGCTTCGGCTCATTCCTGCTCTGTACGCCGGCGCGATGCCAGCGCACCGAGTATCCGAGCGCGGACAGCAGCAGCGAGAAGGCCCCGTTGAGGTGGTAGCAGTACCCGCCCCGGCCGGCCAGGATCCGGGCGGCCGAGTCGTACGGGTTGATCGTGGTGGGGGTACCGAGATGGATGTGCAGATTCTCGTACGGCACCCGCTCGACGTGCGCCCGCTGCAGGGCGGCGAGCCCGTCCGCGCTCGGCGGGCCGGGATCGACGATGCCGAGCCGGTTCAGGTATCCGGTGACGTCGAGCTCCAGCACGTCATGCCCTCCCCGATCGGCGCAGCCGGACGGCCCGTACCACGTAATCCACGCCGGTGATCACGGTAACCACCACCGCCGCCGCCATGATCGCTGCCCCCACCCGCTCCACGGCCGCCGAGAACGGCCACAGGTACCAGGCGATCGCGAGGATCTGGAGAGTTGTCTTGATCTTCCCGCCCCGGCTGGCCGGGATCACCCCGTGCCGGATGACCCAGAACCGCAGCCCGGTCACGCCCAGTTCCCTGGCCAGGATCACCACGGTCACCCACCAGGGCAGGTGGCCGTACCAGGACAGGAGCACCAGCGCGGTACCGGTCAGCAACTTGTCCGCGATCGGGTCGGCGACCTTGCCGAATGCGGTGATCAGATTCCAGGTACGGGCGATCCAACCGTCCACGAAGTCGGTGAGCGAGGCGACGACGAACGCAACGCAGGCCAGCATCCGCAGCCCGGAGTGGGCCATGCCGGAACCCACGGTCAGCGCGGCGAACGCCGGGACGAGCACGAGCCGCAGCGCGGTCAGGGCATTTGCCGGGTTTGCGATCGAGACGTCGCGCCGCGCCGCTCCCACCGCAGGCTCCGGCGTCTCGCTCATGCCGAATCCTCGCTCCGCTGCGGTCCGGCATGAGGCACCGACGTGCTGTAACTCTGACTCCTGATCCTCACGGGAGGAGCGGCTCCGCCGCGCTCGCCCATCCGGCGCTCGCTCATGCCGGCCCGGCCCCCGCGACGGGGGACGCGATCAAGTCGACCCCCACGCTGCCGGTGACCACCGCGGTGACCAGATCGCCGGGCCGCAGCCCGGCCACGTCGCCGACCAGCGTGGTGCTGCCGTCGATCTCCGGCGCCTGGTGCGCGCCCCGGCCCTCGACACCTTCCGCGTCGACCTGCTCGACCAGCACCTCGACCGTCGAGCCGATCCGCTCCTCGGCCCGCTGGGCGCACAGCTCGTCGACCAGTGCGGACAGCCGCTCGTACCGGCGCTTGATCGTCGCCCGGGCGACCTTGCCGGGCAGCCCGGCCGCCTCGGTGCCCTCCTCGTCGCTGTAGTCGAACACCCCGATCGCGTCCAGCCGGGCGGCGGTCAGGAACCGCTCCAGCTCGGCGACGTCGGCCCGGGTCTCGCCGGGGAAGCCCACGATCACGTTGCTGCGCGCTCCGGCCTCGGGTTCCAGCGCACGGGCCGAGTCCAGCAACTCCAGGAACCGCTCGGTCGACCCGAACCGGCGCATCCGGCGGAGCACCGGCTCGGACGAGTGCTGGAAGGACAGGTCGAAGTAGGGCGCGACGCCCGGCGTGGTGGCAATCACCTCGACCAGGCCCGGACGGGTCTCGGCGGGCTGGAGGTAGGACACCCGTACCCGGACAATGCCGTCCACCCCGGCGAGCTGCGGCAACAGCTTCTCCAGCAGCCGGGGGTCGCCGAGATCCTTGCCGTACGAGGTGGAGTTCTCGCTCACCAGCACCAGCTCACGGACCCCGTCGCGGGCCAGGAACTCGGCCTCGGCGAGCAGTTCGTCCGGGGTACGGGAGACAAACGCGCCGCGGAACGTCGGGATGGCACAGAACGCGCACCGGCGGTCACAGCCGCTGGCCAGCTTGAGCGAGGCGACCGGCCCCTTGGTCAACCGCTGGCGCAGCACGGGCCGCAGATGCGCGGGCGTGTGCCGGTCCACGGTCGCGTGGCCGGGCTGCACGACCGTGGCGGTGTGCCGCTCGACCGGAGTCAGGGGCAGCAGCGTGCGGCGGTCACGCGGGGTGTGGGACTCCACGGTCTCGCCGGCCGCGATCGCGGACAGTCGGGCCGAGATGTCCGGGTAGTGGTCGAAACCGAGGACCGCGGCGGCCTCCGGCAGGCTGTCGGCCAGCTCACGCCCGTACCGCTCGGCCATGCAGCCGGTCGCCACCACCTTGGCGCCGGTGTCCGCGGCGGCCAGCAGCGTCTCGATCGAGTCCTGCTTGGCCTTCTCCACGAAGCCACAGGTGTTCACGAGCACGACGTCGGCGGCGGACCCGTCGGTGGTCACCTGCCAACCGTCGCCGGACAGCCGGGCCGCCAGCTCCTCGGAATCGACCTCATTGCGCGCGCAGCCGAGCGTGAGCAGCGCGACGCGGCGGCCTTCGGGGGCGGGTACGGGCATCCTCCGAGGTTACCGGGCCGGTCGGAGGGGATCGCGGTCCGCCCGTGCGCAGACCGTGGGGCGACGCCGAAAGGCGGTACTGGGCCTGTCCCGCGGGGACTCACGTCAGATCCGGCGAGGCCGCCCGTGCGCCTCCACCGACAGCAGGACGGTCAGCACGGCGGTGACCGCGGCCAGCTGCCAGATGCCCAGTACCCAGCCGACCGGCACGGTGAGCAGCGCACCGGCCACGCAGGCCAGCCGGTACCAGGGCCGGCCGATCCGCATGATCCGCCGGAAGATCAGGTCGCCGGCCAGGAACACCGCGACGCCGCCTCCCAGGGTCAGGGCGGCCGGGGTGCCCAGCGGCTGGAATGTGTGCCCGATCACGCTCTTGACGCCGGCGGCCACCAGCACGATGCCCAGCAGGATCGGGTAGTGCGCGTACCCGTAGGCACGGATCGCGGTCCTGGCCCGCCGCTTGGCGTCCTCGATGCGGTCCATGGCGTGCTCCGCGCGCTCGTCATCGCCACCGAAGTACGCCCACCACAGGTAGTACGACAGGACGAGGCCGAGCACCGCTGCCAGGATCAGCCGCCAGCTCAGCGGCGTGCCACGGGCACCGGCGCCGATCGCGACCACCGACTCGCCCAGCGCGATGATGACGACCAGGCCGTGCCGCTCGACGAAGTGCGCCGCGGAGATCGTGAACCCGCCGATCGGGTGCAGGTACGGCGACACGATCTGCACCAGGAGCGCCGCACCCCAGGCCAGGTCCCGCCAGGCGCCCGGCAGGAACCCGCCGGCCAGTACCAGGCCAGCACTCGTCAGGTTCAACGGGAAGAGACCGGCCACGGCCCGTGCCGCGTTCGCGCCGGCGGAGTACCGGAACAGTCCACTGTGGACGAGGTTGACCGCGAAGTACCCGACCCCGAATGCCCAGCCGGTGCTGCCGAACGCGTGCGGGATGGCCAGCGCCATGGCGAGGAAGCCGGCCATTCCGGTGATCATCATGGCGCGGCGGTACGAGCTGACCGGCGCGACGGCATTGGTGAGCCAGGCGTAGCCGCCGTACATCCACCAGATCAGCCCGAGCAGCAGCATGACGCGAAGGACCGCGGGGACCGTCATGTCGTCGGCGAAGACGCCTGTCAGCTGCGTCACCGTGAACACGAAGACAAGGTCGAAGAAGAGCTCAAGCGTGCTTACCCGCACCGCCGGCTCGGTCGCCCTCTCCGCCTCCACCACGTCGCGAGACTACCCATGCGGCCTCGAGCCCGACCTGGACGCGTGGGTGCCGCCACAACCCGGCTCCGCCGGGAGAGCGCCTCAGCCCGCCGCCGCCCCGCGCAACTCGGCCATCACGCCGCCCAACTCATCGGGCTTGATGAGTACCTCACGGGCCTTCGACCCCTCCGACGGCCCGACGATGCCCCTGGTCTCCATCAGGTCCATCAGCCGGCCCGCCTTGGCAAAGCCCACCCGCAGCTTGCGCTGCAACATCGAGGTGGAGCCGAACTGGCTGGTCACCACGAGTTCGATCGCCTGCACCAGCAGGTCGAGGTCGTCGCCGATGTCCTCGTCGACCTTCTTCTTCTCCTGGACCGGCGTCAGCACGTCCGGCCGGAACTCCGGCTCCCGCTGGTCCTTGCAGAACCTCACCACGTCCTGGATCTCGGACTCGGTGACCCAGGCGCCCTGGATCCGGATCGGCTTCGACGCCCCCATCGGCAGGAACAGGCCGTCGCCCCGGCCGATCAGCTTCTCCGCACCGGGCTGGTCGAGGATCACCCGGGAGTCGGCCAGCGAGCTGGTGGCGAACGCGAGGCGGGAGGGCACGTTGGCCTTGATGAGGCCGGTCACCACGTCGACCGACGGCCGCTGGGTCGCCAGTACGAGGTGGATGCCCGCCGCACGGGCCAACTGTGTGATCCGAACCACCGCGTCCTCGACGTCACGCGGCGCGACCATCATCAGGTCGGCCAGCTCGTCGACGACCACCAGCAGGTACGGGTACGGGCGGATGACCCGCTCGCTGCCCGGCGGGGGCTTGATCTGCCCGGCGCGCACCTTCTTGTTGTAGTCGTCGATGTGCCGGACGCCGCTGGCCGCCAGGTCGTCGTAGCGCATGTCCATCTCGCGGACGACCCAGTCCAGCGCGTCGGCGGCCTTCTTCGGGTTCGTCACGATGGGCGTGACCAGGTGCGGTACACCTTCGTACGAGGTCAGCTCGACGCGCTTCGGGTCGACCAGCAGCAGCCGTACCTCGTCCGGGGTGGACCGGGTCAGCAGCGAGACCAGCAGCGAATTCAGGCACGAACTCTTACCGGCGCCGGTCGCGCCGGCGATCAGGATGTGCGGCATCTTGGCCAGGTTGGCCACGACGTACCCGCCCTCGATGTCCTTGCCGAGCGCGGCGACCAGCGGATGGTGGTCGCCGGTCGCGACCCGGGAACGCAGCACGTCGCCGAGCGCCACGGTCTCCCGGTCGACGTTGGGGATCTCCACTCCGACCGCGCTCTTGCCCGGAATGGGGCTGATGATGCGCACGTCCGGAGACTTCACCGCGTACGCGACGTTGCGCGACAGCTGGGTGATCCGCTCGACCTTCACACCCGGCCCGAGTTCGACCTCGTACCGAGTGACCGTCGGGCCGCGGGTGAAACCGGTGACCGCGGCGTCCACGTCGAACTGCTCGAAGACCCCCTGCAGTGCGCTGATCATCTCGTCGTTGGCCTTGCTGCGCGCCTTCGGCGTGTCGCCGACAGCGAGCAGGTGCGGCGGGGGCAGCTTGTACCCGCCTCCGTCGGTGAGGGTCAGCTGCTCCGCCCTGCTCGGTAGCGGCGAGTGCTCCGGAGGCGTCTGCGGCTTCCGGGAAACCTTCCGGGCTCGGGGCGGCGGCGCCTCCTCAGCCTCTTCGGGCTCCTCGTCGTGCGGTTCGTCGTCGGGCTCCTCGGCGAACGTCGCCTGCCGCCTGCGGGACGGCCGGCGACGGCGCACCGGTGCCGGCTCCGGCTCGACCTCCTCGTCGTCGAGCGCCTCCTCGGCCTCCTCGGCCTCCGACTCCTCGGCGGTGCGGCCGAGAGCGAGGTCGCGCAGCTGCGCCAACCGCTGCGGAATGCGGTTGATCGGTGTCGAAGTGACCACGAGCAGCCCGAACGCGGAGAGCATCAGCAGCAGCGGTACCGCCACCCAGGCGGTGACAGCGCCGGCCAGCAGTCCACCGGCGGCCCGGCCGAGGAGGCCGCCGGCGCTCTGCATGCCGTGCAGGTCGGTCGGCTCACTCGCGGCGACGTGGAGCAGTCCCGCGGTGCCCACGAACAGCGCCGTCCAGCCGACCATCCCGCGACCGGGACGCGGCTCCTCGTCCCGCGCCCGCATCAGCCGGATCGCGCTGATCAGCAGCAGAATCGGCAGCGTGACCGCGATGCTGCCGATGAGCAGCCGGGTCAGCTGGGCGATGTAGTCGCCGAACGGGCCGCCGGCCCGGAACCACACGGCGGCGGCCGTCAGCAGGGCCAGCGCGAGGACCAGCAGTCCGGCCCCGTCGCGGCGGTGCTCCGGGTCGAGCTCACGGGCATCGGCGGCGCGCCGGCCGACGGCCCGGACCAGCCAGCCGACGCCGTGCGCGACGCCCATCCAGAGCAGGACGAGGAGCCTTCCGAGGACGTCGAGAGGACCGACGCCGCGGGTACGCGCATATCCGCTCCGACGCCGTGCCGACGTACCGCGGCGCCGGCTCGCCTGAGAGGTGCGGCCCGCCATGCTGCAACGGTAGCGGCGGCGTGCCGCTATTCGTGCCAGGCTCGCCGGCCGCCCGGCCCGGTCAGCCGCTCACACCGAGCAACTGGCCGATGGTGTTCAGGATGTCGCCGTAGAACGTGCCGCTCAAGTGGCGGAACAGGCCGAATGGCTGGCCCGGGTCGCCGAAGAACGGTCGCAGCGTCCAGCCGAGCTGGGTGCCGACGAAGCCGAACAGCAGGATCCAGATGTACAGCAGCCCCATGCTCGCCTGGCGCGGCTGAGCATGCGGCGGCGGTACCGGACGCGGGAACGGCTGCTGGCCGAACGGTACGGCGGCCAGCGCCGGCGGCACCATCGGCGGCTGCGCCGGCATGGGCACCGCCGACACGACCGGAGCCGGCTGCGCCACCGCCGCGGCGACGACCTCGGGCGGGGCGTGCTCGGTGCCCACCGGCACGGCGCCGTTGACCCCGACCGGGACCGGGACCAGTGCGGGTGCGGGCGCGGCCTCGACGGGTGTCTGCTTCGTCGCCGCCGTGAAGCTCTTCATCTCCTGGTACTCGTTGAGAGCGCGCATGCCCGCGATCAGGAAGCGGAGCCCGACGATGGCGGAGAGCATCAGGATCGCGACGTTGAGCAGCTTGAAGAACGCGTAGCTCTGCGCGGTGACCAGGAAGAACAGGCTGATCGGCGCGAACGCGAGAGTGAGCACCGCGGTGACCGTGATAGCCACCAAGATCAGTGCGACCGCCTGCACCACCGACAGCCGGGCGCCGAAGACGAGATTGAACAGGTACAGCGTGGGCAGGCAGATGCACAGGGTGACGAGGAAGAGCAGCGGCAGCTTGACGAACGACGACAGCGCCTGCTGCCAGCCGTAGGACGCGCCGAGCACGGCACCGTACAGCGCGAGGCTGATACCGGAGCTGACCAGCATCTGCACGATCAGCTCGCGGAGCCCGCGCTCCTCGATGATCTGGCTCCAGATCCCGGCGCGGTCACGCAGGATCCGTTCGATGACGAGCAGGCCGCCGCCCGGCGATCGTTCCTGCATGAGGACCACCCCCAGCAAATCCATGAGATTGAGTGGGGCCACGTTACCGTCGGGCGTCCCGCCCGCGCTGCCCCCACGGGCCTACCCTGTCAGGCATGGACGGATCGCAGCAGCGGGCGTCGGACGACGACCGGCGGCAGGTCGTGCACGCGCTGGAGCGGCACACCGCGGCCGGACGGCTGAACCTCGACGAGTACGCCGAACGGGTCGACCGCACGCTCGCCGCCCGTACCCACGGTGAACTGGCCGAAGTGACCAGCGACCTGCCAGCGGATCCGCGGCCCGATCCCGAGGCGACCGCGGCGCGCTCCCGCGCCGGCCAGCTCGGCATCGCCTTCGCGCTGGCGTTCCTCGCCCTGATCGTGGTCGCCGGCCTGGCCGCGCTGCGCTGAGCGGGCGCCGCCAGACAACGCGGCCGGCGGCGCCCACGCGAGACGCCCGCGCTAGACCTCGACCACGTTCGGGAAGATCATCGGACGGCGCCGGTAGGTGTCGTTGACCCACCGCCCGACCGTGCGGCGCACGATCTGCTGGAGCTGGTGCGGATCCGTGATGCCCTCTTGCGCGGCCCGGTCCAGCGCCTCCGTCACCAGCGGAAGCATCGCCTCGAACACCGCCGGGTCGTCGGAGAAGCCCTTCGCCGAGACCGTGGGACCGCCGACGACCTTGCCGGTCACCGAGTCCACCACCACCGTCGCCGCGATGAACCCGCCGTCGCCGAGGATGCGCCGCTCGGTGAGCAGCGACTCCCCCACGTCGCCGACGGCCAGGCCGTCCACGTACACGTACCGGCTCTTCACGTGGCCGACCAGGCGGGCCTGGCCGTCGACCAGGTCGACGACGTCCCCGTCCTCGCAGAGCACCACGTGTTCCGGCGCGACTCCGGACTCCACCGCCAGCCGGGCGTGCGCCCGCAGGTGCCTCCACTCGCCGTGTACCGGCAGGAAGTTACTCGGCTTGACGAGGTTGAGCAGGTACAGCAGCTCGCCGGCCGGCGAGTGGCCGGACACGTGCACCTTGGCGACGTCCTTGTGCACCACGAACGCGCCGGCCCGGGACAGCTGGTTGATCTCACCCGGTAGACCGCGGTCTCGTTGCCGGGTACCAGCGAGGACGCCAGCACCACGGTGTCGCCGGGCGCGATGACGATGTGCCGGTGGTCGCCGGTCGCCATCCGGCCCAGCGCGCTCATCGGCTCGCCCTGCGACCCGGTCGACATCAGCACGATCTGCTCCGGCGGCAGGGTGGTCGCCTCGTCGAGCCCAACCACCAGGCCACCCGGGATGCGCAGCAGGCCCAGGTCGCGGGCGATGCCCATGTTGCGGACCATGGACCGCCCGATGAACGCCACCTTCCGGTTGTGAGCCGCGGCCGAGTCGAGTACCTGCTGGACCCGGTGTACGTGCGAGGCGAACGAGGCCACGATGATCCGGCCCTTGGCGGCGCGGAAGATGCTGTCCAGTACCGGGCCGATCTCGCGCTCGGGCGCGACGAAGCCGGGTACCTCCGCGTTGGTCGAGTCGGCGAGCAGGAGGTCCACTCCGTCCGCGCCGAGCCGGGCGAACCCGGGCAGGTCGGTGAGCCGGCCGTCCAGCGGCAACTGGTCCATCTTGAAGTCGCCGGTGTGCAGCACGACTCCGGCCGACGTGCGGATCGCGACCGCGAGCGCGTCCGGGATGGAGTGGTTGACCGCGAAGAACTCGCACCGGAACGGGCCGAGCATCTCGGTCTGGCCCTCACGGACGGTCAGCGTGTACGGCTCGATCCGCCGCTCCGCGAGCTTCGCCTCGACCAGCGCCAGGGTGAACTGGGAGCCGACCAGCGGGATGTCGGGCTTGTGCGCGAGCAGGTACGGCACCGCGCCGATGTGGTCCTCGTGCCCGTGGGTGAGCACGATCGCCTGGACGTCGTCGAGCCGGTCCAGGATGGCCGAGAAGTCCGGCAGGATCAGGTCGACACCGGGCTGGTCGACATCCGGGAACAGCACCCCGCAGTCGACGATCAGCAGCCGGCCGTCGTACTCGAAGACGGTCATGTTGCGGCCGATCGCCCCGAGGCCGCCCAGCGGGGTGACCCGCAGGGCACCGGCCGCCAGCGGAGGCGGTGGAACATCCGCGGTTTCGAAGTTCGGATTCATGACGCCACCTGTACGGTCGATCCGGCGCCGGCCCGGGTCACCATGCGGAGGTCCCCGCATCCGCCCGGGGCGACGACTCGGGCAGGACGATCCCGGCCTCGGCGGAGTCCGCACGCAGGACGTCGATCTCCGCGTCGGTCGCGTTGACCATCGGCGGCCGGACCGGCCCGCTGGGCAGACCGAGCAGCGACAACGCCGCCTTCACCAGGATCACCCCCTGGGTGCGGAAGATGCCGGTGAACAACGGCAGCAGCTCGCGGTGCAGGGCCAGCGCCCCGGCGACATCCCCCGCCTCGTGCGCCAGGATCAGCCGCTTGGCCCTGGCGCCGGTGAGGTGGGTGCTCGTGCCCACCAGTCCGACGCCACCGACCGACAGCACCGGCAGCGTCATCGCGTCGTCCCCGCTGTAGAAGGCCAGGTCGCTGCGGCTGGTCACCCAGGACGTCGCGGTCAGGTCGCCCTTGGCGTCCTTGACCGCCACGATGCGCTCGTGCTCGGCGAGCCGGACCAGCGTCTCTGTCGCGATAGCCGTGCCGGCCCGGGCCGGGATGTCGTACAGCATCAGCGGCAGCGCCGACGCGTCGGCCACGGCCGTGAAGTGCGCGATGAGGCCGGGCTGCGGCGGCTTGTTGTAGTACGGCGTGACCACGAGAACCCCATGGGCGCCGGCCTTCTCGGCGGCCCGGGTCAGCTCCACCGTGTGGTGGGTGTCGTTGGTACCGACCCCGGCCACCACACTCGCCCGGTCGCCGACCGCCTCGACCACCGCGCGCAGGAGCGCTTCCTTCTCCGCGTCGCTGGTGGTGGGCGCCTCGCCGGTGGTACCGCTGATCACGAGGCCGTCGTTGCCCTGCTCGTCCACGAGGTGGGCGGCCAGCTGGGCGGCGCCGTCGAGGTCCACCGAGCCATCCGAACGAAACGGCGTGACCATCGCGGTCAACAGCCGGCCGAAGGGCCGGCGCGGATCGGTAACCCTGCTCGTCATGCTCTCAACCTAACCGACTGAAGTGGTGTAACGGATGGCGACGGCGTCCGGCTGGGCCCGTCACCACCGGAGCTCGCCCGTCTGTCCGGGGCGCGTCGCCGGAGCCGGGCTGTGGCGGAGGCCGGCACCCCTCGTCTCGTGTGCGCCGGTCACGACTCCCACGCGTACGGGCTCGCCGCGATCTCCGTACCGTCGTCCAGCGACGAGATGACGAAGTCGGCGAATACGTTGGGCGCCACGCCCTTGAGCTGGCGCAGGCACTCCACGGCGAGTTCGCGGATCTCCACGTCGGCGTGCTCGGAGGCGCGCATCGCGATGAAATGGCGCCAGGCGCGGTAGTTGCCGGTGACGACGATCCTCGTCTCGGTCGCGTTCGGCAGCACCGAGCGGGCCGCCTGCCGGGCCTGCTTGCGGCGCAGGGTCGCGTTGGGGATGTCGGCGAACCGCTTCTCCAGCCCCTCCAGCAACTCCGTGTACGCCCGTACCGCCGCCTCCGACGCCTCGACGAACTTCTTGTGCAGTTCCGGATCCTCGGCGATCACGTCCGGCTCCACCACGGCGGCGTCGCGCTCCGGCACGTAGCGCTGAGACAGCTGGCTGTACGAGAAGTGCCGGTGGCGGATCAGCTCATGCGTGAAGGAACGGGAGACTCCGGTGAAGTAGAAGGTCACCGTGCCGTGCTCCAGTACCGACAGGTGCCCGACATCGAGGATGTGGGCCAGGTAGCCGGCGTTGGTGGCGGTGGCCGGGTTCGGCTTGTTCCACGACTGGTAGCAGGCCCGGCCGGCAAACTCGGCGAGCGCCTGACCGCCGTCCGCGTCGGTGGACCAGGGCACGTCCCCTGGCACCTCGAAGTGCGTCCAGGCGATGAGCTTGACCTGGGGCTCAACGATCTCCGGCACGGCGGCTCCTCTCCTCTGACTTCCCGAGCCTAACGGTCGACCGGGTGAGTGCGGCCGCTGGAGCGTCTGCCCGGCCCGTCACCCGACTGGTCCGGGTCGTGGCGCGGCGCCACACCCGCCGAGCCAGATTGGTCGACCGACTGGTCTGGGTCGTGGCGCGGCGCCAGACGCGCCGAGCCAGACTGGTCGACATCGCGACATCAGAGTGACGATTGACTGACGTCGCGACTGGTGTCATAGTGACGTCATGGACCTGACCCCGTACCTCGAATCCCTCCGCCGGGACCTCGCCGCCAGTGCCGCCCCCGGCGGCCCGGACGTCCGCAGCGCCGCCGACCTGCTCACTGGCTCGCTGGACGCCTCGGCCCGGCTGACCATGTTGGAGTTGCTCTCCGACGCGGCCGCCGAGATCACCGCACGGCTCGGCTCGGCCAGCATCGAGGTGCGCCTGCGCGGCCGCGACGCCGAACTCGTGGTCACCGAGGTGGCCATGGTCGACGAGACGGCACCGCCGGTGACGCCAGCGCCGGAGACCGGTGACGTCGCCCGGATCACGCTGCGCCTGCCCGAACAGATCAAGGACCAGGTGGAGCACGCCGCATCGGCCGAGGGTGTCTCGGTCAACGCCTGGCTGGTCAAGGCGGTCGCCGCCGCCCTGCGCCGGAATCCGGAACAGCCCGGTCAACCCAATCAGCCGCGCACCTTCGGCCGGCGGCTGACCGGATACGCCCAGGCGTGACCGGTGCCCGGTTCACCGCCGCCGCGCCGTTAGGCCGGAGGCCACCGGCAATCACGCGACCAGCCGAAGACGTCCTCGACAGAATCAACCACGCCCGGAAAGGACAGCCGATCATGCCTGAGTTCCCCTGCCCCACACCCGTCACCGTCGACGCCCACGTCGCCGCGGGCGGCCTGGATATCACCGCCGAGCCACGCGACACCGCGGCCGTCACCGTCACGCCGTGGGACGACAGCGACGCCTCCCAGGACACCGCCGCCCGCACCACCGTGCAGCTGGTCGGCGACCGGCTGGTCATCGAGACGCCCGACGCCAGCGGCTGGCTGCTACGCCGCCACGCGCGGGTACGCGTGGACGTCCGGGTACCGCTGGACTGCACGCTGGAGGTCAGGGTGGCCTCGGCGGACGCGCGGTGCCGCGGCCGGTTCGCCGACGCCCGGTTGAAGAGCGCGTCCGGGGACGTCGCGGTCGAGCACGTGACGGGCGACGCATCGGTGAAGACGGCCAGCGGGCACATCCTGGTCGATCGGGTCGATGGCCGCGCCGCAGCCGACGCCGCCTCCGGTGACGTCACACTGACGCTAGTCGGCGGTGACGTGACGGCACACATCACCAGTGGTGACCTGACCATCGATGAGGCGGGTGGATCGGTCCAGGGGACCGCCGCATCCGGCACGATCAACATCGGCCGCGTCCGGCGTGGCGCGGTCAAGCTGAAGACCGCCTCCGGAGGCGTGAACGTCGGCGTCGCGCAGGGCACCAGCGTCTGGCTCGACGTCATCACGGCTTCCGGCCGTACCCACAGCGACCTGGACATGTCCGGCGGCCCGGCGGGTGGCGGTCAGCCGGACCTCGCGCTCACCCTGCGCACCGCGAGCGGCGACATCGACATCCACCGGGTGGTCGTCCCGACGTCGGCGTGAGCCACCGGGCGACTCGGAGCGGGCCAGGAACTGGCCCGCTCCCGGCCGTGAGCGCTCCCTAGACGAAGAACCAGTTGAAGGGGGCCCAGGGCAGGTTGCGGGCGATGGTGAAGATCCCCCACGCGGACAGGAAGATCGAGATGGCCTTCGGGGTCAGGCGCAGCGGAGGCAGCTTCCACTTGAACGCCGTGTCGGCCAACCAGGCGACATACCAGTAGACCAGGAACGGCGCGGCGAACACGGCCAGCAGGTGCGACCGGGCGGCGGCCGGGATGTTGCCGTGCAACAGGAACCAGAACGCACGGGTGCCACCGCAGCCCGGACAGTCGAACCCGGTGGTGAGCCGGATCAGGCACGTGGGGCTGGAGAACGCGTCGGCGTCGGTCGGGTTGGTGGCCACCACATAACTGACTCCGCCGAGGAAGCACACCAGCACCGCGAGCGGAGTGGCCCACGCCGGTACCTTGGCGAAGACGCGGATGAACAGCCTGGTCACCGGGCCGGTGGGCCGCGCCGGAGCCAGCACGTAGACCTGCGGTTGGTGCGGGTGATCGTGACCGTGGTCGGACAGTATCGCCGGCTGCGGTACAACCTCGCTGCTCATGCCAGATCCTCGTTCCGACTCCATCCGACCGGGCTCCCTCAACCTACACCGGCATCGCTCGCCGGTTCCTCAGCCAGTTCGGCCCAGAGTGGCCCGGCCAGGTCGCCGCGTTCCGGCGCGGCCACCTCGCTCAACCCCAGCCAGCCGGCCAGCCGGTGCAACTCCGCGGCCAGCGCCGCGGCGGTTTCCGGCGGGGCCTTCGGCTCGGCCCAGGCCGCGGGCACCCGCAGCACGGACGCGACCCGGTCGGCCTTGAGGTCGACCCGCGCCACCAGCCGGTCACCCAGCAGGAACGGCAGCACGTAATAGCCGTAGACGCGCTGGGCGGCCGGTGTGTAGATCTCGATCCGGTATGTGAAGTCGAACAGCCTCTCGGTGCGGTCGCGCTTCCACACCACGGGGTCAAACGGACTGACCAGCGTGCTGGCCCGGATCCAACGCGGCAGGCGGGCGTCCCGGTGCAGGTAAGCCGGCACCTTCCAACCGGCCACCGAGACCGGAATCAGCTCACCCGCCTCCACCAGATCGGCGACAGCGACCCGGGCGGGCAGCAGCGGCAACCGGAAGTAGTCGCGCAGATCCGTCTCGGCCGCCACGCCCAGCGAGATCGCCGAACGCCGGACCAACTCGCGGTAGGCGTCGGCCGGCTCCGGGGTGGGCGCGTCGAGAACGGCACGCGGCAGGATCCGCTCCGGGATGTCGTAGACCCTGGCGAACGAGGTGTTGCGGCGGCTGACCAGTACCTCGCCGCGCCAGAACAGCCACTCCAGGGCGGTTTTCGCATCCGACCAGTTCCAGCCCCACTGGTCTGTGCGCCGGGGTACGTCGGCCTCGATCTCCGCCGCGGTCAGCGGCCCCCGCTCGGTCACCTCGTCACGCACCCAGTCGATCAGCCCCGGCCGGTCGCGGGCCAGCCGGGTGACCCCGCCCCAGGAGTGTTGCTCGGCCATCCGCCACCGCAGATAGGGGTGCAGGTCGACCGGGAGCAGCGAGGCTTCGTGACCCCAGTATTCGAACAACTCCCGATCGCGCTGATAGGCGGCACGGTCGAGCAGGGCCGTCGAGTAGGGCCCGAGCCGGCTGTAGAGCGGCAGGTAGTGCGCGCGCTGGAGCACGTTGACCGAGTCCATCTGCAACAGCCCGAGCCGGCCCAGCACCCGGCGCAGGTGCCGGCGATCGACCGCGCCGCCCGGCGCGGGGTCGAGGAAACCCTGCGCGGCCAGCGAAATGCGGCGCGCCTGGGCGACGGACAACGAGTCGATCACTTCCGCAGACTAGCCCGCGAGTACGACGTTTACGGCCGGTCGCGCTCGCCGCCGGCGGCTGGGCCCGCCGCGGGCCGGCAACGATCGGCAGGACAGGGCCCGGGGCGGAGCCGCTATCCTCGCCGCCATGCTGACGCTACGTGCCGCGACGCCACCCGACGCACAGGACATCGTGCGGATCAACGTGGAGTGCTGGCAGCGGGCCTATGCCGGAATCGTGCCCGATGAGGTGCTGTCGGCCATGGACGTCCCGACCCGCTCGGCCCGGTACCAGCAGCGGATGTCCGAGCCGAGCCTGCACGAGATCCTGCTCGCGGTCGACGGCGAGACCACGGTCGGGTACGTGCACTTCGGCCCCTACCGGGACGGTCAGGCACTCGACGAGACCGCCGGCGAGATCGTCGCGATCTACGTGGACCCGCCCGCCTGGGGCACCGGAGCGGGCCGATCTCTGATGACCGCCGCCCTGCGACGGCTCGCCGAGCGGGGCTGGGACGAGGTGCGGCTATGGGTACTGGAGGCGAACGCCTCCGCCCGCGGGTTCTACGCGCGTCTGGGTTTCCGCCCCGACGGTGCGACCGCCACCTACCCGATGCGGGGCGTCGGCGGCGGCGTCATCGAGCTTCCCGAGGTCCGTTACACCTACCGTGCGGGCTGACCCCGCCCGCTCCGGCTCCGGTACGTCCGACTCGGCGCGCCCCTCCGCCGCGAGGGTCGCGTCGGCGACCGCCGGTCGCGTGGTCTCCGACAGCGGCAGGCACACCAGCAGCACGACGGTGGCCAGCACGTACGCGTTGCTGAACAGCATGCCCCAGCCGGTGAAGTGGTTGTCGTACGGCCAGACCAGCTTGCTGGACAGCAGCACGTACAGAGCCAGCGTGAAGATCGACAACCGGATCCGGCGGCGGCCGGTGGCCAGCAGCGCCCGGCCGGCCAGCAACAGCATCGCCGGCAGCAGCCAGACCAGGTGATGTACCCAGGTCACCGGACTGACCAGGCAGCCCATCGCTCCGGTCAGCGCCAGCCCGGCCAGGTCGTCGCCGAGTCGCAGGGTCCGGCGCAGCTGCCACCCCCAGACCGCCAGCGCCGCCAGCACCAGCACGGCCCACACCACCGAGTTGGGGTGGGCCGGGTTCAGCCGGGCGGTGAAGCCCTTCAGCGACTGGTTGGAGATGTACGCCAGCGAGCCGACCCGGTCGGTGTCGAAGACCGCGTCGGTCCAGAAGATCCGCGAGGCGTGCGGGGCGACCAGACCGGCCGCGATCGTTGCCGCCGCCGTGGTGGCGATCGACACGGCCGCCGCCCGGAACTTGCGGGCCAGCAGCAGGTACAGGATGAACACGCCCGGAGTCAGCTTGATCGCGGTGGCCAGGCCGATGCCCACCCCACCCCAGGCACGGCTCGGGCTGCCCGGCGACGCCGCCGGCCGGTCGTAAACCAGCACGATCAGGTCCGCGACCACCAGGAACACCAGGATCATGTTGACCTGGCCGAAGTTGACCGTCTCGCGCAGCGGCTCGAAGACCGCGGCGAACACCGCCACCACGGCGACCGTGAACCACGGGGTCCACCGGTACCGGTCGATCACCGGCCGCATGAACCACTTGATGATCACCAGGGTCACCACCACGGTGGCCGCCACGCTGATCACGATCGTGGCCACCCACGGCAGTACCGCCATGGGCAGCATGGTCAGCGCGGCGAACGGCGGGTACGTGTAGCCGTACTTGCTGAGCGGCTTCAGGTAGTCGTAGATCTCACCGTGCCCGTGCGCCCAGTAGTTGGTCGCGCCGTAGTAGACCTTCAGGTCGAAGAAGCCGTGCCGGGTCGCGAAGACGGCCAGGAAGGCAAAGGCCACGGCGGCCAGACCCACGACGATGGCGACCTTGCGACCCACTCTGTCCCTCCAGATCCGCACGCCGCCAGCCCACGGCGTGCTACCTCCCCCCGAGCCGCCCGACCCCGGCCCACGGAAACCATCCGCCGGCAGCCCGGTGACCCGGCCCCGACGGCCCGGGCGATCTCCGCCCGTACGTCCCCGTAGGCTAAGCCCATGGCGCTCGGGTACGTCCGACCGGCCCGTCCCGAGGACGCCGGCGAGATCGCACGGATTCAGCTGTCGACCTGGCGCACCGCATACCGGCGGCTGCTACCCAGGCACGTTCTCGACCAGCTCGACGAGGACTGGATGGCGCAGCAGTGGCGGGAGGCCGTGGTGAGCCCGCCGTCCGACCGGCATCGCCTCCTGGTGGCCGTGGAGCAAGCTGATGAATCTTACCTGGTGGGGTTCCTGGCGGCCGGGCCACCGGACGAAGTTGCCCTGGCTCCCAGTGAGGAACCCGGCACGCTGGGCGACAATGTCGCGGCGATCACCGACCTGCTGGTGGAGCCGAGGTGGGGTCGGCGCGGGCACGGCAGCCGGCTGCTGTCCGCCGCGGTGGACCTCTGGCGCCCGGACGGCTTCGACACCGCCGTGGCCTGGGCGTACCAGCAGGACAAAGCGACCATCAACTTCCTGACCAGCGCCGGCTGGCAGCCCGACGGCGCGACCCGGTCGCTCGATGTCGAGGATCTGCTGGTACCGCAGGCGCGCCTGCACGTCTCCCTAATCGAGGAGAGCACCGAGCCCGACGGTGAGGCCGGGGCGCTGGACGGCTGACCGGATCGCCAGCAGCACACCGGGCATGAAGGACGCCCGGTCGTACGAGTCGTGCCGGATGGTCAGCGTCTCACCGACCGTACCGAACAGCACCTCCTGGTGCGCCACCAGTCCACTGGCCCGGACGGAGTGCACGTGGATCCCGTTGACCCGGGTGCCACGGGCGCCGTCCATCTCGTCCGTCGTGGCGTCCGGTACGTCGCCCAGGCCGGCCTCGACGCGGGCCGCCGCGATCACGGACGCGGTGTTCAGCGCCGTCCCGCTCGGTGCGTCCACCTTCTTCGGGTGGTGCTGCTCGATGATCTCGACGGACTCGAAGAACCGCGCGGCACGCGCCGCGAACTCCATCATGAGCACGGCGCCGACCGCGAAGTTGGGCGCGATGACGACGCCGACCTGCGGCTTGTGCGACAGCCAGGTGCGTACCCGGTCGAGCCGGTGCTCGGTGAACCCGCTGGTCCCGACGACCACGTTGATCCCCTGGTCGATGCACCAGTGCAGGTTGTCCATCACCGCATCGGGCGTGGTGAAGTCCACGACCACCTGGGCGGCGGCGTCCGACGCGCTGAACAGGCCGTCGCCCTGGTCGATCATCGCCACCAGTTCCATGTCGTCGGCCGCGTCGACGGCGCGGCAGGCTTCGGTGCCCATCCGCCCCCGGGCGCCCAGCACACCTACACGGATCGGTTCGCGCTCATCAGTCACGCGATCAACTTATCGGAATCCGCCGCAGCGGACACCGGGGCAACCGACACCGGAGCAGCGGACACCGGAGCGACCGACAGCGGAGCGCGCACACCCGCGGGGTGCCGGTGCTTCGGGCAGCCGATCTCGGTCGGCGGGTTGAGTGTGACCAGTTTGAGCAGCTCCCGGGCCTGGTCGTCGACCGGCGTGTAGACCACCATCCGCGCCTCCGGGGTGGCGGAGACCGCGAAGCTGGTGGAGACGGTCGACAGGGTCCTGCCCAGCACGTTCTGGAACGCCTTCAGCTGATTACCCGGGCCGGCGACGTCGTGGTTCGCCCACATCCGCGCGAACTCGGGGCTGGCCGCGCACAGCCGGCGAACGAACCCGGTCCACGACGGCTCCCCCAGATGCCGGGCGAACGCGGCCCGGAACGTCGCGACCAGCCGGGGCAGCTCGACCTCCCGGCGGGCCATCGCCGAGCAGCAGCCCGGCACAGTGAACATCTGCCAGAGGACGTTGCGCTCCTGGGGCGCGGCGTCGACCGCCCCCGGCAGCAGGGCGGCGTAGGTGCGGTTCCAGGCGAGCAGGTCGTACCGGCCGCTGTAGACCACGGCGGGCAGCGGCTCGAGGCTGTCGAGCACCGTCTGTACCTCGCGGCTCAGCTCCTCGTGGGTGTCCTCGGCGACGACCGCGGGAACCTCGGCGAGCCGGTACAGGTGCGCCCGCTCGGCGTAGTCGAGCCGCAGGGTACGGGCGATGGCGTCGAGAATCTGCACGCTCGCGTTGATCGGCCGGCCCTGCTCCAGCCACGTGTACCAGGTCACACCGACCCCGGCGAGCTGAGCGACCTCCTCCCGGCGCAGCCCGGGAGTGCGGCGGCGCAGTCCGGTCGGGATGCCGACGTCGTCCGGCCTGATCCGGGCCCGGCGGCTGCGCAGGAACTGCGCCAGCTCGACCCGGCGTACCCCCGCCTGTGGCATGGTCATCCCCCCATAGTCCGCACCGGCGGTACCAGTTGCCAGGTGGCGCCAGTACCAGGATCAACGGCAACTCCCACAGCACCGGGAACCTGTGGACTCTTGGTGTCATGGAACAAACGACCGTGAGATCACCTGCCCCGGCGGCAACCCACCGGCGATCCGCGGCGGTGCCGGCGCACCGTCCAGGCGCACTACTAACGATCCTGCTGGTCGGCCAGTTCATGGCCATCCTGGACGTACAGGTGACCAACGTCGCAGCCCCGACCATCCGGCATGACCTGCACGCCAGCGGCGGCGGGCTCCAGATGATCATTACCGGCTACACCATCGCCTACGCCATGCTCCTGATCACCGGCGCCCGGCTCGGCGACCGGCTGGGCCACCGGCGTCTCTTCCTCGGCGGCCTCGCCCTGTTCACGGTCGCCTCGCTGGCCTGCGGGCTGTCCGCCTCGTCCGGGATGCTGATCGCCTTCCGGCTGATCCAGGGCACCGGCGCGGCGCTCATGATCCCGCAGGTGTTCAGCCTGATCCAGCGCCAGTTCACCGGGCGCGAGCGGATGCGGGCGTTGAGCATGTACGCCGCGGTGATCGCCGCCGGTGCGATCGCCGGTCAGGTGGTCGGTGGCGTCCTGGTCAGCGCGGACCTGTGGGGCACCGGATGGCGCCCGGTCTTCCTGATCAACGTGCCGATCGGCGTGGTGCTGGTGCTCGCCGGCCTGCGTTCCCTGCCCCGCGACCACGGCGAGCCGGGCCGAGGACTCGACCTGCCCGGCCTGATCGTGCTGTCGCTGGCGGTCCTGGGCCTCGTGGTACCGCTGGTGTTCGGTCACGAAGAGGGGTGGCCGCTGTGGGGTTGGCTGTGCCTCGCCGGTTCGGCGGTGCTGCTGGCCGTGTTCGTGGCCGTCGAGCGGCGGGCCAGTTCCCCGCTGATCCCGGCCCGGGTGGTGCGCTCCCCCGGCATGGTGGTCGCGATGATCACGATCTTCGCGCTGATGAGCTCGTACGGCGGATTCCTGTTCACGCTGGCCCTGCACCTGCAGTCCGGCCTGGGCTTCAGTCCGCTGCGTGCCGGCCTGACCTTCGTACCCGGTGCCGTCTGCTTCGCGATCGCGAGCCTCAACTGGCGCCGGCTGCCCGGCCACACGTACCGGCGGATGGTCCCGGCCGGCCTGATCGTCGGTACGGCGAGCCTGGTCCTGCTGCTCCTGGCGATCCGGAACGGCGACGCCCCCGGCACGCTGTTCTACGTCTCGCAGGTGCTCTTCGGGTTCGGCTTCGGGTCGGCGTTCTCCCCGCTGCTGACGGTGGCGCTCAGCCACGTGGCGCCGGCCGACGCGGCCGACGCGAGCGGCCTGCTCACCACCGTGACCCAGCTGGGCAACGTCGTCGGGGTCGCCACGTTCGGCACCCTGTACCTGACCCAGGCGGCCACCTCGCCCTCCGGCCACTCGGAGGCGGTGACCAGCGGGATCGAGGCGCTGCTGACACTGGCGGCCGGGTGCCTCGCGCTGTTCCTGCCTCGGCCGGCCGCGCCGGCGCCGCAGGTAACCGAGGTAGGTTCACGTTCAGCCACGCTGAGTCACTAAGGGCCCGTAAAATGTAACTCTGTGTCGACTAGCAGGATTGTCGAGGAGACTCCTCCCGGGCCACCGGACGACGAGCCGCACGAGTCACCGTCACCGCCGCGCACCGCCGTACCGGGGTGGGTGCCGTTCGTCGCCGGATCGGCCGGGATGCTGGCGGTGGGCTCGTACCGGATCACCGCGGTGTCGATGGACTGGGACGAGGGCGCCACGATCTCCGCGGCCGGCCGTTCGGTGGGGCAGATCCTCGGGCTGGCCGGCCACGTGGATGGCGTGATCACCCCGTACTACCTGCTCATCCACTTCTGGACCGGGATCTTCGGCACCTCCGACCTGGCCCTGCGGGCGCCGTCGCTGATCGCCATGGCGCTCGGCGTGGGCCTGGTCGGGGAGCTGGGCCGGCGGCTGATCGGGCCGGCGACCGGACTGGTCGCGGCGCTGATCTGCGTCGCGATCCCGGCGCTTTCCTACTACAGCGCCCAGGCCCGGCCGTACGCCCTGGCGTTCGCTCTGGCCACGCTGAGCACCCTGGCGCTGTACCGCGCCGTGGACCGGCCGTCCTGGGGCCGCTGGTCGGGGTACGCGGGCTGCCTGCTGCTCACCGGCGTGGTGCACATCCTCGCCGGTACGGTCCTCGTCGCGCACCTGATCATCGTCGGGATCCGCTGGTACCCGCGGCGGGACCGGGCACTGCTGCGGATGCTGCCGGTCGCCGGGGCGGCGGTCGTCGCGCTCGGGCCGCTGGTCGTCCTCGGCAGCCGGCAGCAGCAGATCCAACTCGCCTGGGTGACGACGCCGACCTGGCGTGACGTGGCCGCCGTACCGGAGCGGATCATGCTCAGTCCCCAGGTGGCCTTCCTGCTCGGTGCCCTGGCGCTGGTGGCCGCCGCGGTGCGCCGCCGCCGTACCGCGGCCGAGCTGGCCGCCCTGGCCCTGGTACCCGTGGGGCTGATGTTGCTCGTGTCGCTCGCGGTACCGGTCTGGGTCCCCCGGTACGGCACCTTCGCGCTCGGGCCACTGGCCATCCTGGCCGCCTCGGCGGTCACCGCGCCGGCCCGGCCCCCGGTGGCCCTGCGCGCGGCGGTGGTGCTGGGACTGCTCGCCGTCGAGGCGCTGCCGGCGCAGATCGTGACGCGTCAGACCCACACGTCGCCGGACGCACGCGGCATGGCGGGCGTGATCGAGGCCCGCGCTGTCCCCGGCGACGGGCTGGTCTACGGCGATTTCGCCTGGTCCCTGCGCCCGACCATGGAGCACTACCTGGGCAGGCACGCCTGGTCACCGCCGGCCCGGGCGCCCCGTGACCTGCTGCTGACCGACGACGCCGCCCGGCTCGACTCGCTCGACGCCCGGGAGTGCGTCGACACCGCCGCCTGCCTGCGAGACACCCGGCGGATCTGGCTGGTCACACCGCTGCATCCGGGCCACCCGTTGGACAACGGGACCCCGAAGATGGTCGCGCTGCGTGCCCGGTACACGATTGCCGGCACCTGGACCAGGGACCAGGGAATGATCAGCCTGCTGGTGCGGCGCGGGTAAATCGCTGTCTGTGCTCGCCTCCGCCACAGACCGGCTCCGGCTGCGCTCAGACGGGACGAAATCAGATCGTGAAGTGGTCCCCGTCGAACGGACCCACCACCGCCAGCGACATCGGCTTGGTCAGCACGTCCGCGGCGACCTCCCGGACCTGCTCGGTGGTGACCGCGTCGACCCGGGCCAGCAGGTCGTCGACGGACAGCAGCTCGGGGTAGAGCAGTTCGCCCTTGCCCAGCCTGCTCATCCGCGACCCGGTGTCCTCCAGGCCGAGAACCAGGGAGCCCTTGACCATGCCCCGGCCACGGGCGATCTCGTTGTCGCCCAGCCCATCGGCGGCGACCTTGGCAAGCTCCGCCCGGGCCAGCGCGAGAACCTCGTCGACCTTGCCGGGAGCGCACCCGGCGTAGACCGCGAAGACTCCGGCGTCCGCATACTGCGAGGTGTACGAGTACACCGAGTACGCCAGCCCGCGCTTCTCCCGGATCTCCTGGAACAGCCGGCTGGACATCCCGCCGCCGAGCACGTTGTTCAGAACGCCGAGCGCGAAGCGCCGATCGTCGGTGCGGGCGATAGCCGGCCCGCCCAGGACCAGGTGGGCCTGTTCCGTCTCCTTGTCGCGCACCACCACCGTCGCCGGCTTCGCCGGTACGAGCTTGGGCGCCGAGCGGTACGGCGTCGGCTCGGCCGCCTCGCCGCTACCCAGCGGAGTGTTGCGCAGCATCTTCACGACTGCGGCATGGTCCAGGTTGCCGGCCGCGGCGATCACCATGTTCGCCGGCACGTACCGGCGACGGTAGAAGCTCTGGATCTGCCGCCGGGTCATCGCGCTGACCGTCTCGGCGGTACCCGAGATCAACCGGCCGAGCGGGTGGGTGCCGTAGACCGCCGAGGTGAGCAGGTCGTGCACCTCGTCGTCGGGCTCGTCGTCGTGCATGGCGATCTCTTCGAGGATCACGCCACGCTCGGTCTCCACGTCCGGCTCGGCCAGCACCGACGAGGCGACCAGGTCGCACATGACGTCGACGGCTAGCGGCAGGTCAGCGTCGAGTACCCGCGCGTAGTAGCAGGTGTACTCCTTCGTGGTGAACGCGTTAGTCTCCCCGCCGACCGCCTCGATCTGGGCGGCGATCTCCAACGCGCTGCGCTTCCCGGTGCCCTTGAACAGCAGGTGCTCCAGGAAGTGCGAGACGCCGGACAGGCCGGGCGACTCGTCCCGCGAGCCGACCGCGACCCAGATGCCGAACGAGACGCTGCGCATCGCGGGGATCGCCTCGGTCAGTACGCGCAGCCCGTTGGGCAGCACGGTACGGCGTACCGTGCCGCCCAGCGGGTCAGCGTCGAGCGTCGTGGTGACGGCCTTGCCGGACCGCGCCGCCGCGTCGCGACGTGGCACGTTCGCGGTCAGCGCTGGCGCCGACGGCGACGGCGGGCCTCATCGTCCCCGCCGGCCTCACCGGTGTCGTCGCCGGAGCCCTCCTCGCCGGCCGGCCCGCGCTCGGCGGACGGCCCGCGGTCGAGGCCCCGACCCGGCCCGCGGTCGCGCTCTCCCCGGTCCGAGCCGCGGTCGCGCGGACCACGGTCGCCCCGGTCACGGCCGGCCGGGCGGTCGCCACCGGCCTCGGCGGCCGGCGCCTCCTCGCCCTCCGGGCGCACCTTGTCCAGGTAGATCTTGCCGCGCTGGTCGATGTCGGCGATCTGAACCTCGACCTTGTCGCCGACGTTGAGGAAGTCCTCGACCCGGTCGATGCGCTTGCCGTTGCCCACCTTGGAGATGTGCAGCAGGCCGTCGCGGCCGGGCAGCAGCGAGATGAAGGCGCCGAACGCGGCCGTCTTCACCACGGTGCCGAGGAACTTGTCGCCGATCTTCGGCAGGGTCGGGTTGGCGATCGCGTTGATCCGCTCCACCGCCGCGTCGGCCGACGGGCCGTCGGTGGCGCCGACGTAGATCGTGCCGTCGTCCTCGATGGTGATGTCGGCGCCGGTCTCGTCCTGGATCGCGTTGATCATCTGGCCCTTCGGGCCGATCACCGCGCCGATCTTGTCGACCGGGATCTTGATCGTGGTGACCCGCGGCGCGAACTGCGACATGCCGGCCGGCGAGGTGATCGCGTCGGCCATCACGGCGAGGATCGTGTGCCGGGCGTCGTGCGCCTGCTGGAGGGCACCGGCGAGCACGTCGGACGGGATGCCGTCGAGCTTGGTGTCCAGCTGCAGGGCCGTGACGAACTCGCTGGTACCGGCGACCTTGAAGTCCATGTCGCCGTACGCGTCCTCGGCACCGAGGATGTCGGTCAGCGTCACGTACGCGGTCTTGCCGTCGACCTCATCGGAGATCAGGCCCATCGCGATGCCGGCCACCGGCGCCTTGAGCGGCACACCAGCGGACAGCAGCGACATCGTGCTCGCGCACACCGAGCCCATCGAGGTGGAACCGTTCGAGCCGAGGGCCTCGGACACCTGCCGGATCGCGTACGGGAACTCCTCGCGCGAGGGCAGCACCGGGATCAGGGCCCGCTCGGCCAGCGCACCGTGCCCGATCTCCCGGCGCTTCGGCGCGCCCACCCGGCCGGTCTCACCGGTCGAGTACGGCGGGAAGTTGTAGTTGTGCATGTAGCGCTTGGTCTTCTGCGGCGACAGGGTGTCCAGCGCCTGCTCCATGCGCAGCATGTTCAGCGTGGTGACGCCGAGGATCTGGGTCTCGCCGCGCTCGAACAGCGCCGACCCGTGTACCCGCGGCAGCACCTGCACCTCGGCGGTCAGCGGCCGGATGTCGCGCAGCCCGCGCCCGTCGATGCGGACCTGGTCGCGCAGGACCCGGGACCGCACCTCCTTCTTGGTCACCGACCGGAAGGCGGCGCTGATCTCCTTCTCGCGGCCCTCGAACTGCCCGTCGAGCTGCTCGTGCGCCGCGTCCTTGATCCGGTCCAGGGCGTCCTCGCGCTCCGCCTTGCCGGCGATGCGCAGCGCCTCGGCCACCTGCTCGCCGACCGCCTGCTGGACGGCGGTGAGCGCGTCGTCCTGGTAGTCCAGGAACACCGGGAACTCCACGGTCGGCTTGGCGGCCACCGCGGCCAGCGCCTCCTGGGCCCGGCACAGCTCACGGATGGTCGGCTTGGCGGCCTCCAGGCCACCGGCCACAATCTCCTCGGTGGGTGCCGTGGCGCCACCGGCGACCAGGGTCACGGTCTGCTCGGTCGCCTCGGCCTCGACCATCATGATCGCGACCTCGCCGTCGGGCAGCGCCCGGCCGGCGACGACCATGTCGAAGGTGGCCCGCTCCAACTCCTCGTGAGTCGGGAAGGACACCCACACCCCGTCGATGTGCGCCACCCGGGTCGCCCCGATCGGGCCGGAGAACGGCAGGCCGGAGAGCTTGGTGGACATCGACGCGGCGTTGATCGCCACGACGTCGTACGGGTGCTTCGGGTCGAGCGCCAGAACGGTCTCGACGACCTGGACCTCGTTGCGGAGGCCCTTGACGAAGCTGGGACGCAGCGGGCGGTCGATGAGGCGGCAGGTGAGGATCGCGTCCTCGGTGGGACGGCCCTCGCGGCGGAAGAACGAGCCGGGGATCCGGCCCGCCGCGTACATGCGCTCCTCGACGTCGACCGTCAGCGGGAAGAAGTCGAACTGGTCCTTCGGCGACTTACCGGCGGTGGTCGTGGACAGCACGACGGTGTCGCCGAGCTGGGCGATCACGGAACCGGCGGCCTGACGGGCCAGCCGGCCGGTGGAGAAGGTCACCTCGCGGGTCCCGAACGACCCGTTGTCGATGACGGCCTTGCTGTGTTGGGTGCCTAGTGTGTCTTGATCGGACATCGGTACCGAGTACTCCTTCGGTCGTGGGTACGACCTCGGGGAGCGTCCAGGCGGCCGGTCTTCGATCGAAGTCCACGGGCGAGATCTCGTCCCGAGGACCACTACCGAGGACCGGTGCACTTGGCGGCCGACCGCAGCGTATGGCGTCCGCGCCGACCTGGCTCCCGATCGTCGAGGTCGATGCCCTAGGTGGTTATGGCTCGGGGGAAGCGACAGCCGGTCGCTTCCCCCGAGAAGGTCCTATCGGCGCAAGCCGAGTCGCTCGATGAGCGAACGGTAGCGCTGAATGTCGGTCTTCTGCAGGTAGTTCAGCAGTCGGCGGCGGCGGCCGACCAGCAGCAGCAGGCCACGACGGCTGTGGTGGTCGTGCTTGTGCGTGCGCAGGTGCTCGGTCAGGTCCGAGATCCGCCTGCTCAGGACCGCGACCTGCACCTCCGGCGAACCGGTGTCGCCCTCGACGGTCGCGTACTCCTGCATGATCTTTGTCTTGAGTTCAGCGGCGAGCGCCATGATCTCCCTATCGATGGGTGTCAGCGGCCCCGCACCCACGGCGTCGAGCAGGCACGCGGAGCCACGCCGGTAACCCGGCGTCCGGTCAACATTACCAGTAGGTCTCCGGGCGTCCCAGCAGGTGTCCTGCACCTCGGCGGGTCGGCGGATCAGGATAGGACGTCCCGCGCGTCCGCTACGTCCTGTTCGATCTGGGCGATCAGCGGCGGGAGGCTGTCATAGGTGCGCTGCTCACGCAGGTGATCAACGAAGTCGATGGCCAGCCGTTCCCCGTACAGGTCGCCGTCGAAATCAAGGACGTATGCCTCAACCCGGCGTTCCTGGCCGGAGAAGGTCGGGTTGGTACCGATCGACACCGCCGTCCGGTGCCGCTGGTCCCGGCGGATCAACCAGCCCGCGTACACGCCGTCGGCCGGGACGGCGGTGCGGGGCGGGCACAGCAGGTTGGCGGTCGGGAAGCCCAGCTCGCGACCGCGCTGGTCGCCGCGCACCACGATCCCCTCGATCCGGTGCGGCCGGCCCAGTGCCGCCGCGGCGGCCCGCACGTCACCCGCGTCGACACAGGACCGGATGTACGTCGAGGAGAAGACCAGCCCGTCGACGGCGACCATCGGCGCGCCCTCGACCGCGTACCCGAACGTGCGACCCAGCTGCCGCAACTGCTCGATGTCGCCCGCGGCCCGGTGGCCGAAACGGAAGTTCTCCCCCACCACGACCAGCGCGGCGTGCAGGTGCTCGACGAGCACGTCGTGCACGAACTCCTCGGGCGAGCGGTGGGAGAAGTCCGGGGTGAACGGGATCACGCACAGCACGTCGGCCCCGAGTGCCTCGATCAGCTCGGCCTTGCGGGCCGGCTGGGTCAGCACGGCCGGGTGCGAACCGGGGCGCACGACCTCGGCCGGGTGCGGGTCGAAGCTGACCACGACGGACTGGATGCCCAGGTCACGGGCCCGCTTCACGGTGTACCCGATGATCTCCTGATGCCCGCGGTGCACACCGTCGAAGACGCCGATCGTCACCACCGAGCGGCCCCACCCGCCGGGTGCCGCCTCAAACCCCCGCCAACGCTGCACGGCTCAAGAATATCCGTCGGTGCCGACCGGCCTGGGCTCAGGCCAGGAACGCCGCGAGGCCGGCTGCCAGCCCCTCGGCCATCCGCTGGCGGTAGGTCTGGCTGGTCATCATCGCGGCGTCACCGGCGTTGCGCATGTTGCCGCACTCCACCAGCACCTTCGGTACCACCGACAGGTTCAGGCCGCCCATATCGCCGCGGGTGTTGATGCCGTCGGTACCGATGTAGTTCGCCGGCGGGATGCCGGTCCGCGCCCGGTAGTTGTCCCGGATTTTGAGCGCCAGCTGGTGGGAGGGCGCGATGATCGCGTTGGACGGCGCTCCCACCCGCTTCGGTTCCAGCACGTGGAACCCGTGATCCTTGGCCGGCGCGCCGTCGCCGTGGATCGAGATGGCGACCGCCGCGTGGTTGTCGTTGCCGATGGCCGCCCGTTCGTCGACACACGGCCCGACACCGGTGTTGTTGTTCCGGGTCATGATCACTTTTGCCCCGGCCGAGCGCAGGAGCGCGGCCAGCCGGACGGAGACGTCCCAGGTGAACGCCGCCTCCTGGTACCCGGAGTTGGTCTCGGTACCGGTGGTGTCGCATGCCTTCGTACCGGTGCCCATCGGCACCGGACTGGCCATGAGCTTGGGCTGCGTGACGTTGCCGCCGTTGTGCCCCGGGTCGATGACGATCACCTTGCCGGCGACCGAGGCCAGCGACAACCGGCCGGAGATCGGCGAGCCGGTCGGTCCGGACGCCGCCGGTCCGGCCGGGGCGGACACCTTCGCGGAACCGGGCACCGCGGAGCCGGACGCCGCCGGTGCCGCCCAGATGGCGCCCGCGGCGTGGTTGCCGCAGCCGGCGACGAATGCGGTCAGTCCGACGGCCGCGCACGCGACCGCCAGTGTCACGAGCCGAGGGCGGACCCTCATACGCTCATCCCCTCACCGGACGTGGTCCTCGGGCCGCGCCGGCTTGACTCGCCACCGGGCGCGGGCACCGGGTCATGCTACGTGCCGTCACGCCCCGGCGGGTGCGAGAACCACCTCCGGCCGCGCCCGGCCGTCCCGCTCCGCGACGATCGCCAGCACCTCGCCGTCCGCTGCGAACACGGCGTACGGGCTGGTCAGGCCGATCGGGGCCAGCGAGCCGCCGTGGCGCAGCACCCGCTCCTCGTCCGGGTTCGCCTCGCGCCTCGGGAAGAACCGCCCCGCCGCTTCGGCCAAACTCAGCGTCACCGGATCGTCCCGCTCGGCCAGATCGTCGAGGGTGGCCGCCTCGGCCAGGGTGAATCCGGCCGCGCCGGCGTGGCTGGCCGCCGCGACCAGGGTGCGACGCAGCGCGGTGAGGTGGCCGCCGACGCCGAGTGCGGCGCCGAGGTCGCGGGCGAGCGCCCGGACATAGGTACCCGACGAGCACGCCACCTCGACGTCGAGGTCGACGAGCCCGGGCAGCCGCCGCTGCGCCAGCAGGTCGAACCGCGCCACGGTGACCTCCCGTGGCTTCAGTGCCACGTCCTCACCGGCCCGTACCCGGGCGTACGAGCGCTGGCCGTTGACCTTGATGGCGCTGACCGCGCTCGGTACCTGCGAGATGCGCCCGGTCAGCGCGGCGATACCGGCCCGGATCCCCTCGTCGGTGATGTCGTCGGCGGGTACGGCCGAGACCACGTCGCCCTCGGCGTCGTCGGTGACGGTCGACTGCCCGAGCCGGATCGTCGCGCGGTACACCTTGTCCGACCCGATCACGTAGGTGAGCAGGCGGGTCGCGCGCCCGACGCCGATCACGAGCACCCCTGTGGCCATCGGGTCCAGGGTGCCGCCATGCCCGACGCGCCGCGTTCTGGCGAGTCGGCGTACCCGGGACACCACGTCATGCGAGGTCATCCCGCCGGGCTTGTCCACCACGATGAGGCCGGTCGGTTCCACCGGCACACCCTTTCATGCCCGGCCGGGCCCGCCGTGTTCGACGTGACCTGACACAATCGACGGCCGTTGACCCCCAAGTTCAGGACGGCCACTCGTGTTCCCGGATCCGAACGCATCGTCTCCACAGCCTGACCCGACGCCTGCGGTGCCGCCGCCACCGGGTGTGCCGGCGGCGCCCACGCAGCCGGGCTATCCGCCGACGCAGCCGTTGCCGCCGCAGGGCATGCCGCCCCAGGCCATGCCGCCCCAGGGTCCGCCATCCCAGCGTGTGCCGACTCAGGGCATGCCGGCTCAGGGTATGCCGGCTCAGGGCATGCCGGCCCAGGGTGTGCCGCCCCAGGGCGCGCCGACCCAGGGCACGCCGCCGGGGTGGACTCCCCCCGCGACCGGTACGCCTCAGGACACGCCGGCCTGGGGTGCCGCGCAGCAGCAGCCCGGCTGGGGAGCGCCGCAGCAGTCCGGGTGGGGCACCGCCCAGCAGCCGCCCGGCTGGGGGCAGTACGTCCCGCCGCCACCACCGCAGCCCAAGGGCCTGGCCCGGGTCGGGAAGATCATTCTCATCAGGGTCGGCGTCGCCGCAGTGGCCATCGCGGTCGTGGTGACCGTCGGCGTCATCCACGGCATGAACGACGACAACAGCGGCGGCGCGCACGCGTACGCGACGATCAGCCCGCCCCACGGCGACTCCGCCACGAGCACTGCGCACGCCAACCCGAACGCGCCGTTCGAGGGGACGCCCGCGGCCAACTACCCCGAGGGTGCCGACGGGATCACCATGCCCGCCGCCGCCGCGGTCAGCGGCTTCAGCACCGCCCAGGTCAAGGCCGCGCTGAACCAGGTGCACAACGCCCTGGTCGCGGCGCGGCTGGACTCGAAGATGGTGGTCAACCGCGACCCGTCCGCGTTCCTCGCGCTGGTCTCCGGCGGAGAGCGTGACGACCTGAGGAAGGACTTCAGCTCCGACCAGTTCAGCACGTACGCGACCCAGGTCGCGCCCGGTCACAAGCTGTCCAAGTTCTCGCCGAGGGTGCAGGGCCGGACCACGTTCCGCGCGGCCACGAACAGCAACGACGTACGCGAGATCGAGATCATCACCAACTACGTGTGGGTGTACGCGTTCGACGAGCCGGCTTCCGAGCCGGGCGACAACCTCGTGGTCATCCACGACACCGTGACCTGGGACGTGCCGAGCACGTCGGACGTCGAGAAGAGCGACCAGGGCCTGTGGGTGGACGAGTCGGAGTCGTACGGGTCCAACGTGGACTGCGACGAGTTCGACAAGGGACTGATTGCACCCGGCCAACCGCAGATGGACCTCGGTGGCGGCGGCAGCAGCACGGAGGACCCGGACTCGATGTTCGACCCGGACCGCAGCCTGGACATCTCCAACACCTGCTGAGACCGGTTGAGCCGGACCGGTACCGGCCGCGTCAGCGGACGGTACCGGTCACCAGCCAGCGCTCGGTGGTCAGCCGGTACAGCAGCAACGCCAGCCGGATCACGATGAACAGGGTCAGGCCGGCCCAGACTCCGCCCAGGCCCAACCGCAGCCCGTAGGCCAGCCAGATCATCGGCAGGAAACCGCCCAGCGCCGCGACGATGGTCAGGTTCCGCAGGTACCCGACGTCTCCCGCTCCGATGAACACACCGTCCAGCGCGAACACCACGCCGGCCAGCGGCTGCATCCCGACGAACCAGGGCCACGCGATCATCGCCTGGTGATGCACCTCGGGGTCAGAGCTGAACAGTCGCGGCAGCACCGGCGCCCCGGCCAGGATCACCAACCCGAACGCCGTGCCACAGACCAGCCCGATCGCGGCGATCCGCCGGCCCAGCCAGCGTGCCTCGGCGACCCGGCCGCCACCGAGTGCGGCGCCGACCAACGACTGGGCCGCGATGGCCACCGCGTCGAGCGCGAGCGCGCAGAAGTTCCACAGTTGCAACGCGACCTGGTGCGCGGCCACCGACGCGGCACCGAACCGGGCGGCCACCGCGGTGGCGGACAGGAAGCACGCCTGGAACGCCAACCCGCGCACGGCGAGATCCCGGCCGAAGCGCAGCTGAGCCCGGATCATCGCCGGCTGTGGCCGGAGCGGTACCCGCTCGGCCACCAGGGCACGGACGAACAGCGTGCCGGAAACGATCTGCGCGGTGGCGTTGGCGATCGCCGACCCGACGAGCCCGAACCGCAGCCCGTACACGAGGATCGGGGACAGCACGGCGGACAGCAGGTTGGCGCCGAGCACGTAGCGCAGCGGGCGCTTGGTGTCCTGGATCCCTCGCATCCAGCCGTTGCCCGCCGTGGCGACCAGCAGGCCCGGTACGCCCAGCGCGGCGACCCGTAACCAGACGGCGGCCGAGCGGGCCACCTCCGGGTTGCCGGCGAGGGTACGCGTGACCGGCCCGGCCAGCGCCTGGGCCGCGAGCAGGATGACCAGCCCGAGTGCCAGCGCCAGCCAGGAAGCCTGGACGCCCTCGGAGACCGCGGACGCGCGGGATCCTGCCCCGAACTGGCGCGCGGAGCGGCCGGTGGTGCCGTAGGCGATGACGGTGCCGAACCAGGCGGCGAACGTGAGCACCACTCCGCCGACCGCGAGAGCCGCCAGCGGTACCCGGCCGAGGTGCCCGACGACAGCGGTGTCAACCAGCAGGTACAGCGGCTCGGCCGCGAGGACGACAAGCGCCGGTATCGCCAATTGCGCGATCCGGCGCGGCGTCGAGGGGTCTGCCGTCGCCGTCACGCCGACCATGATGGCACGGCTCCGGTAAGGACCGGAAGACGCGGCAGCCGCTACAACCTCAGGTTTGGCTACTGACGGGTGTCCATGGAGGTCTGCAGGGCGCGACGAGCCTGCTCACGCTCGTCCTCGGACGGCTGCGGCTTGGTCTGCGCCTGGGACTCGGTCCGCGTCACGGTCGACGTCGGCATGATGGGTTCCTTCCGGGAAAAACGGTAACTACGCGAACGTCCGCCGCTCACAGCGGCGCTGTCCGTCGCGATCGCCCGCCACCCGGTCCGGGGTTGCCGGAGGGGGGCCGCCGGCGCTGGTGCGGGCCGGTAGACCCTGCTCGTTCTCGAAACCCAAGTTATCGTTCAGGTCCCACGCAATGCACATCGATCCCGAATTCTGGAACGCTCGTTAAGGTGACGATCCGTCGCATTGGCGATTCCCGAGTGTGATCACCTCGCGAAGAGGTGCCATCCCAGCCAGCACCAGACCGCGTACCCGGCGATCCGCCCGACCGGCAGGCCACCCGCCCGGAACCGCAGCCCGGCCCGGAACCGCAGCCCGATTCGGAGCCGCAGCAGGGACTCGCACAGCCGGCCTAGCGTGGGCAGCCTCGACCCGGTGCGGCGGGCCAGCAGCTCCAGCGCGACGACGGTGAGCGCGGCGGCGAGGTACCCGCCGATCGCCAGCTCCCGGGTCAGGCTCATCGGCGTACCAGCCACCAGAACGCCGCCAGCCAGCCGAAGTACGCCGCCGCCCGGACCGGGTAGTGGTCCAGGACGGGATCCAGAAGGTTCGACAGGGTCGGGTGCGGGTAGGTCGAGCCGAGCGCGAGATCGGTCAATTCGACGACGCCCAGCAGCAATACGGGCACCAGCCACCAGGCGGCCGCCGGTGACAGCCGGCTGGAAGCCTCCCGGGCCGCGGGGCCGGGGCCGGCCGCGACCGGGGTGGTCGGGGTGGTCGGGGTGAACATCGGGGCCTCAACGGGCACCGGCGCCTCGACAGGCAGCGGGGCCTCGACGAGAACCGGGGCGGGAGTCGTCGCCGGCAGCGGGCCGGCGAGCGCACGACGGGCCAGCCGGCCGGACAGCGCGAGCCAGGCCAGCGTGCCGCCGACCACCAGCACGTACAGGTTCGCGGCCGGCGAGAACGACGGGAACAGGGCCCCGACCAGCGCCAGTAGCGCCAGAACCAGCACCCGTACCATCGCTCAATTGTTCACCCGCGACGGCGGCTGGCGGCAGAGCCGTTCACCCGCGACGGCGGCCGGCGGCAGAGCCGTTTCACCCGCGACCGGAGCCGCCCGAAGAGCCCGCGACGGGAGCCGGCGTCAGAGCGCGGCACGCACCAGGTCGACCACCTCGGTCAACGATCCGTACCCGGTGAACCCGGCCGCCAGCCGGTGCCCGCCACCGCCCAGCCCGACCGCTACCCGGGCCACGTCCACCGCACCCTTGCTGCGCAGCGACACCGACCACTCCTGCGCGCCAACCTGCTTCAGGACGCAGGTGACGTCCGCCTCCTCGGCTACCCGTACGGCGTCGATGAGTCCCTCGAGCACGTGCCTACGCTGACCGTGGCGCTCCAGGTCGTCCAGCGTCGCGTAGGACCACACCATGCCGGCCCCACCGGCGGCCGCCGGCTCCAGGCTCGCTCGCGCCAGCACGTCGCCGTACAGCTTCATCGCGCCGAACGGCCGGCTGTCGAACAGCCGCCGGGAGATGTCCGCCGGCTTGATCCCGGTCGCCAGCAGCCGCGCGGCCAGCTCGTGCACGGACGGCGTGGTCAGGTCGAACTTGAACGATCCAGTATCGGTGGACAGCGCGACGTACAGGCACTCCGCGATCTGGGCGTCGAGCGCCACTCCGAGCCGGGTCAGCAGGGCCTCCGCGACGACCGCGGTGGCCGCCGCCGTGGGCTCCACGATCGGTACGTCGCCGAACCGCGAGTTGGACGCGTGATGGTCGAGCACGACGCTGGTGCCCGCGGTCTCCAGCCGGTCGGCCAGCTCCCCCAGCCGGCCCACACTCGCGGCGTCGAAGCAGATCAGCAGGTCGGGCGCTGCCGGCGCGTCGGCCGGGTCGATGAGCAGGTCCAGACCGGGCAGCTCGTCGAACGGCGGAACCAGCTCGTACGGGGCCGGAAACGTGGCCAGCGGAGCACGGCCGAGCCGACGCAGGCCCAGCCCGAAGCCGAGCATGCTGCCCAACGCGTCACCGTCCGGATTGACGTGGCAGACCAGCAGGATGGTGCCGTCGGCCGGCAGTCCGCGGATGGCCGCGACGGCACTCGCCCACTCGTCCTCGGTACTCGCGCGCAACGGCGCCGCGGGTGCGGCCGCGGTCACCGGGATTCCTCGTCCGGCGTGCCGGCTGCCGGCTGCGTGTCCGGGTCGGACTCCTCCGCCTCTTCCTGCTCGTCCTCCAGTCGGTACGGCTGGGGGTCCCCGGCGTAATGCGCGCCGGCCGCCTGCCGCTCCACCTCGGCGTCGGACTCGCGGGCGGCGGCGAGCAGCTCGTCGATGTGCTTGACGTGATCCTGGACGTTGTCCAGGACGAAGGTCAGGGTCGGCGAATGGCGAAGCGCCAGTGCCTTGCCGACGGTGCTGCGCAGCATGCCCTTCGCGCTCTCCAGCGCCGCCGCGGTGGCGGCTTCCTCGGCCGCGTCCCCGAGCACGGTGTAGAACACCGTGGCGTCTCGCAGGTCGGCGGTGATCCGGGCGTCGGTGATCGTGATCATGCCCAGCCGAGGATCTTTGATCTGGGTACGCACGACGGAGGCCACCAATTCCCGGACCCGCTCCGCATGCCGACGTACCCGCGCTGGATCCGTCATCTCACACCTCCGCTGGACTAGCCGCTGAACACTCAGACATTACCTAAGTCAAACTCACTCGTCGTCACCGTGCAGGCGGCGCCTGACGGACAGCAGATCGACCTCGGGACGGCCGGCGACGAGCCGCTCACACGCGTCGAGAACCTCCGTCACGTGACCCGCGTCGGGCGCGACGACGGCCACTCCGATCTCGGTTCGCCCATGCCGATCCAGTGCCCCGACTTCGGCCACGGACACCTCGAACTTCCGCAGGGCGGCGATGATCGGCCGGACATATGACCGTTTCGTCTTCAACGACCGCGAATCACCGGGCAACATGAGATCAAAAAGCGCGGTACCGGTATACACGCTGAGTGAGGCTAGCGCTTCGTCGCCCGTCGCGCTGCCTGGTATTGCTCGCCGCGCCAGGGGCCCGACCGGCTCCGGTCGCAGCGTGGCGCGCCGCGCTCAGGGATGGTTTGCGCGGCGCCAGACGCACCCAGGGAGGTCTGCACGGCGCCAGGCGCGCCGAGCCCAGGCCGGTGGCCTCAGCCGAGCGCTGCGATGATCACCGGGTCCGGCTCGCGGGGCAGTTCGGCCGCACCCGCCCCCGACCTCGGCTTCGGCCGGCGCCGGTCGGCGGTGCTGGAGCTGCCACCCCGGCCCTGGTAGATCATCAGGCCGTTCACCGGGTCCGGTACCGCGTCCAGCGCCGCCGTCACGGCCGGCAGGATCCGGAATCCGGCCCAGGCATCGGAATCCCGGAACGCGATCTCGAAAACCGTCCCCCAGGAGTGGCGCTCCCAGTTCCAGTCGACAGCGCCGCGGGTCACCGCCGCCTCGATGAGCGAGTTGCCGTGCGCGCCGCGCCACAGCTCGGCGGAGAATCCGCCGTCGAGAACCTCGATCGACCACCAGTACTCGGACATCGTCTTCCCCGATCTCCGCCTGCTCGACCGCGCTGCACGCCCCGTGATCGCGGTCCCCGGCATGGTCGCGCCGGCGACGGATCGCGTCAGATATCGATGGACGCCGAACGCATCTCACACCGTAGCTCGATCATTTCCGGGCGACCAGTACGTCCCTGATGATCGCCTGATCGACCCGGTGCTCCAGGTCGTCGTATCCGGACCCGTCCAGCACCGTCAGTCCGTTCTTGGCGAAGATGTCCGCGACGTCCTGACGGCCGGCCAGGTACGTGTTCCAGGCCAGCCCGATCGCGCCGCCCGGCCGCAGCAGTTCGGCCCAGACCGGTACGGCGGCGTGCAGCAGGTCCGCCACGCCCCGGCTGCGGCCGCTCGAACCCGGGACGTGCGCCACCCCATACGGCGCGTCCGCGACCAGCACGTCCGCGCACCCGGCCCGGAGGAACTCCCGGGCCCTCGTGGTGTCCGCGCTGAACACGGTCAGCTTCTGCGCGCCGCCGATGGTCACCTCGAACCGCCGGGCCACCAGCTTGCGATCCCGGCGCACCGGGTTGTTCTCCGCGTGATGCTTGACCCGTTTGCGCTTGAGCCAGGTACGCAGGAACGCCGAGTACGCGTCGACGTCCTTGCCGTCCACCTCGATGCCGATGCCGTGGTACCCGTACATCAGCGCCTGGTTGAGCGTGGTGCCCCGGCCGCACAACGGATCCAGCACGGTCAGCTGCCGCTCCAGCATGGCCGGGCCGGCGTCGCTACCCAGCACGGTCGCGTTGAGCAGCAGCTTGGTGAACTGCTCGTTGGTCTTGCCGGCGTACTTCGGGATGGTGATCAGGTCGTCGTCGTACCGGTCGAGAGGGCGCAGCTCGACCGGGCGCAGCAGGTCGTCGCCCGTGAGCGCGAAGAGCGCGTAGATCGAGGACAGGTTGGCCAGGTACGCCACGTCGCCATCGGTCAGCTCGGCCTCGAACCCGACGTAGCGCACCCCGCCGAGACGCAGCTCCCGGACATCGGTCGGCGGCGTGGACAGTCGGGGGGCGAAGATGGCCAACTCGGCCTGGGTGAGACGGATCGAGGCGTCCGCGTACACCCGGTTCGACGACGGCGCGATGAGCAGCGCGTACCTGGTCACAACATCCTCTCTGGGTTTCTCGACCGGTCAGAGGCGACGAAGCCCGGACCCCGTCGACGGGGTCCGGGCTTCGTTCAGGCCGGCGTCACGCGCGCGGCTTTTCCCGCATCTCGTACGTCTCGATGAGGTCGCCCACCTTGACGTCGTTGTAGTTGCCCAGAGTCAGACCGCACTCGAAGCCCTCGCGGACCTCGGTCGCGTCCTCCTTGAACCGCTTGAGCGACGAGATGGTGAGGTTCTCCGCCACCACCGAACCGTCGCGCAGCAGCCGGGCCTTGGCGTTGCGCCGGATGAGCCCGGACCGGACGATGCAACCGGAGATGTTGCCGACCTTGGACGACCGGAAGATCTCGCGGATCTCCGCCGAACCCAGCTCGGCCTCTTCGTACTCCGGCTTGAGCATGCCCTTGAGCGCCGACTCCACCTCTTCGATGGCCTGGTAGATCACGGTGTAGTACCGGATCTCCACGCCCTCGCGGTCGGCGTAGTCGCGGACCTTGCCCTCGGCGCGCACGTTGAACCCGATGATGATCGCGTCCGACGCGCTGGCCAGGTTGACGTCGTCCTGAGTGACCGAACCGACACCCCGGTGGATGATCCGGAGCTGCACCTCGTCCGAGATCTCGATCTTGACGAGTGCGTCCTCCAGGGCTTCCACCGAACCGGAGACGTCGCCCTTGAGGATCAGGTTGAGCGTGGTCTTCTCGCCCTCCTTGATCCGGTCGAGCAGGTTCTCCAGGGTCACCCGACCGCCGCGGTTGGCGATCTGGGCGGCGCGGTCGCGGGCCTGCCGCTGCTCGGCGATCTGCCGGGCGGTGCGGTCCTCGGCCACGGCCAGGAACGTGTCGCCGGCTCCCGGTACCGCGGTCAGACCGAGTACCAGCACCGGACGGGCCGGACCGGCCTCGGGGACCTGCTTGCCGTTCTCGTCGAGCATGGCCCGGACGCGACCGTGCGCGTCACCGGCCACGATCGCGTCACCGACGCGCAGCGTGCCCTTCTGCACCAGCACCGTGGCGACCGGGCCGCGACCGCGGTCCAGGTGCGCCTCGATCGCGATGCCCTGCGCCTGCCCGTCGATCGGAGCCCGCAGGTCGAGCGCCGCGTCGGCGGTGAGCAGGACCGCTTCCAGCAGGCCGTCGATGTTCAGCCGGCTCTTCGCCGAGATGTTGACGAACATCGTGTCGCCGCCATACTCCTCGGCGACCAGGCCGTACTCGGTCAGCTGCTGGCGTACCTTGTCGGGGTTCGCCTCCGGCTTGTCGATCTTGTTTACCGCCACCACGATCGGCACCTCGGCCGCCTTGGCGTGGTTGAGCGCCTCGATGGTCTGCGGCATGACACCGTCGTCCGCCGCCACCACCAGCACCACGATGTCGGTGGCCTGGGCACCACGGGCACGCATGGCGGTGAACGCCTCGTGACCCGGGGTGTCGATGAACGTGATCGCCCGGTCCCGGTCGTCGTGTTCGACGTGGACCTGGTAGGCACCGATGTGCTGGGTGATGCCGCCGGCCTCGCCCTCGACCACGTTGCTCGAGCGGATCGCGTCGAGCAGCTTGGTCTTACCGTGGTCGACGTGACCCATCACGGTCACCACCGGCGGCCGGGTGACCAGCCGGTCCTCGGCGATGTCGGCGTCGAGGTCGATGTCGAACCGGGCCAACAGCTCCCGGTCCTCCTCCTCCTTGGTGACGATCTGCACGTCGAAGCCCAGGTGCTCGCCGAGCAGCAGCAGCGTCTCGTCGGTGCACGACTGGGTCGCGGTGACCATCTCGCCCAGGTTGAACATCTCCTGGACCAGCGAACCGGGGTTGGCGTTGATCCGCTCGGCGAAGTCGGACAGCGAAGCACCGCGCGGCAACCGGACAGCCTGGCCCTGCCCCCGCGGGGCACCCGAACTCATCGTCGGGGCGGACAGGTTGTCAAACTCTTGCCTGCGCTGCTTCTTCGACTTGCGACCACGGGCCGGCTTGCCACCCGGGCGCCCGAAGGCACCCGCGGCGCCGCCGCCACGGCCACGGCCACCGGCACCCGGACGGCCAGCACCAGCGGTACCCGTGCCGGTACCGCCGCCGCCACCACCGGGACCGCCGCGGTAGCCACCGCCACCGCCGCCGCCACCGCCGGGGCCACCGCGGTAGCCACCGCCACCGCCGCCGCCACCACCGGGGCCACCGCGGTAGCCACCGCCACCGCCGCCACCACCACCGGGACCGCCGCGGAAGCCACCGCCACCGCCCGGACGACCGGCACCGGCGGGACCGCCACCCGGACGACCCGGACGCTCTCGGTCAGCCGGGCGACCGGGGCGCTGGCTGGGCATCTGCGAAGGACTCGGCCGCGGCCCACCCATCGAAGCCGGGTTGGGCCGGGGTGGCATGGAAGCCGGGTTGGGCCGGGGCATGCCGGCCGGAGTCGGCCGGGCGCCGCCGCCACTGATGCCGAACGGGTTGTTCCCGCCCGGTCGTGGAGGACGGTTGCCACCGGGACGAGGTGCCCCCGAAGCGGGAGCGCTCGGAGCGCCACCGGCCGGACCGGTCGTGCGCGGGGGTACCGCACCCGGACCGGGCTTCGGCGCGGTCGCGGTGCCGCCCTCGCCCGCCGGGCGCTGCCGGGCGGCCTGCTGTGCCTTGACGGCGGCCGCCTGCTCTGCCTTGAGTGCCGCGGCGCGAGCTTCGGCCGCCGCGACCTCGATGTCATGGGCGCTCGCCGGCTTGACGACCGGCGGCGCGCTGGGAACCGGGGTTGCCTTCTTCGCCGGCGGCGCCATCTTCCGTGGCGGAGCCGGCCTCGCCGAGATCCTGGGTTCGGCGACACCCGCCGCCGGCGCCGGGGCTGCCGCCGCAACGGGCGGCGATGGCGCGGCGGCCGGCACCACACCGGAAGCCTCCAGCGACGCGCGCAACCGACGCGCGACGGGAGCCTCCACCGTGCTCGATGCCGACTTTACGTACTCACCCATTTCCTGAAGCTTGGCCAGTACGGTCTTGCTTTCGACCCCGAGCTCCTTAGCCAGCTCGTGTACGCGGGCCTTACCTGCCACTGCACTCCTCACTCCGAGGTCGCGCGGGCAGCACCCGCGGCGACCTCACTCCCGCACTTGAAGCCTGGTCATTTCAGCGACTTCATCGTGTGCTCATGTCGGTCGTCCTACCTTGCTAGTCGGGCGGGGCGGCGCCCCGCCTTCGGAGGTTCCGAGAAGCTTCCACAACGCACCGGCGTCGGTGACCCCGGTGACGCGTAACGCGCGCCCGAAGGCGCGACGCCGTTCCGCGAGCGCGAGACAGGTCGGCTCGGGATGCAGATGAGCACCTCGACCCGGCCTCACGCGTGCCGGATCGGGTTCGAGGACAAAGACACCGTCCTCGGACTCGGTCGCGACAACTCGCAACAACTCGGAGGTCGAGGCCCGCTTCCGGCAACCTACACAGGTCCGAACCGGTCGAAAAGCCCGGTCCGGCGGATTCGCCGGACGCGCGCCACGTACCACTCGTAAAGTCTACCCCGTTGGCTGTGCGGCGGCTCCGCCCGCCTCGACGGCGTGATCGCCAGCCGGCTGGGCGGAGACCCGACTCGAGTCGAGAACCTGATCACCGGCCGGCTGCGGAGCGACCCCGCCCGCCTCCACGACCTGATCACCGCCGCTCGGCTCGGTGTCCGGGCGGATGTCGATCCGCCACCCGGTCAGCCGCGCGGCGAGCCGGGCGTTCTGTCCCTCCCGCCCGATCGCGAGCGAGAGCTGGTAGTCGGGCACGGTGACCCGGGCGGTACGGGCGGACGCGTCCACCACGTCGACCCGCAGGGCCTTGGCCGGGGACAGAGCGTTGCCGACAAACGTCGCCGGGTCGTCGGACCAGTCGATGATGTCGATCTTCTCACCGTGCAGCTCGCTCATGACCGAACGCACCCGCTGGCCCATCGGGCCGATGCAGGCGCCCTTCGCGTTCACGCCGGGCTGGGTCGAGCGTACCGCGATCTTGGTGCGGTGACCTGCCTCACGTGCGATCGCCGCGATCTCCACGGTGCCGTCGGCGATCTCCGGTACCTCGAGCGCGAACAGCTTCTTGACCAGCCCCGGGTGCGACCGGGACAGGGTGATCTGCGGCCCGCGGAAGCCCTTGGCGACGTGTACCACGACCGCCTTGATCCGCAGACCGTGCTCGTACGCCTCGCCCGGCACCTGCTCGGCGGCCGGCAGGACCGCCTCCAGCTTGCCGAGGTCGATCGTGACGATGCCCTTCTCGGCCCGTGCCTCGTGAGCCTGGATCACACCGGTGACCAGGTCGCCGTCCCGGCCGACATACTCGCCGAAGTGCACCTCGTCGGTGGCCTCCCGCAGCCGCTGGAGGATCACCTGCTTGGCGGTCATGGCGGCGATCCGGCCGAAGTCGTGCGGTGTGTCGTCGTACTCCCGGATGATCGACCCGTCGTCGGGGTCCACTTCCTGGGCGAAGACGGTGGCCGCGCCGGTACGGCGGTCGATCTCCACTCGGGCGTGCGTGTTCGCGCCGTCAGTGTGCCGGTACGCGGTCAGTAGGGCGGTCTCGATCGCCGCGAGAATCGTCTCGAACGGGATCTCCCGCTCGCGCTCCAGTGCACGGAGGGCCGCGAGGTCGATGTTCACTCCTCGTCCTCCTCTCGCTCCTCGTCAAAGTCGGCCAGCTCGTCGTTCGGGTCGTCCGGTTCGTCGTCGACACCATCGTCGCCGATGTCGTCCAGCCGGCCGAATTCGATCTGTACCCGGCCGGGCCCCAGTTCCCCGTACCCGAAGTCCTGCTTCCGGCCGTCAACGTCCACGGTGACCCGCTCGTCGTCGGCGGCGGTGACCCGGCCGGTCAACTGCCGGTCACCCGCCTTCACCGCGACCAGCCGGCCGATGTTGCGCCGCCAGTGCCTGGGCAGGGTCAGCGGCCGGTCCACCCCGGGCGAGCTGACCTCCAGCACGTACTCCCCGGCGGTGAACGCACCACCGGTCTCCTCGGCGCTGTCGAGCGCGGCGGAGATGTCCCTGGACAGGTCGGCGACCTCGTCCAGGCTCACGCCACCGTCCCCGTCCACAATGATCCGCAACAGGTGCCGCCGACCGGCCCGGGAGACGGTCAGCTCCTCCAGGTCGTACCCGGCGGACTCGACCACGGGTCCGATCACGGTCCGCAGCCGGGCCCGGTGCGCGGCCAGCTCGCTGCCGCCCGGCCGGGTGGCCGTCCGCCCAGCCGAGTCGGCCGGCCGGGATCCCCGACCGGATGCGCCCGGAAGATCGCGAGGGCTGCTCGCCTCCGCCGCAAGCCGGTTCCGGCCACGCTCCCCCGGGGCACGGCCGCCGGACCGTCCGGAGGCGCGGTTGCGCTGAACCACCCCACACCTCCTGATCCTCGCTAAACAGACACGCCAACACGCCGCCCGGCCGGGCGTACCCGGCGGCGGCTGCGCTGAGCGTAACGCGCGGTAACCCGGGATGGGCCAGCGCCGCTCCGGAACGTACCTGCCGATCCCATAGACTGCCTATTCGCGCCGATGGTGTCCGCTTACTACGATGCGGCCGGTGCGGGGGCGAAACGGTCGGCGGGGGGCGATGCGATGACCCGGAACGGTCGGACCCGCAGGGCTGTCCTGGGCACCGTGGTCGGTGGCGCGACGCTCGCCGCGGCGGCCGGATGCGGTTGGCTCGGCGGGGGCGGCGGATCGGACGCCGGGGCGCGATCGAAACCGAGCCCGCTGGCGCCGGCGCTCGCCGCCACGCTCACGTTGATCGACCTCTACACCGCCACCATGGCGGGCCAGCCTTCACTGACCGGCAAGCTCGATCCCCTGCTCGCCGACCACCGGGCACACGTCACCGCGCTGAACGCGGCGATGGCACCGGCGTCCGCGGCGCCGACCGGGCCGGCCACCGGCTCGCCCAGCGCCGGGGCCGGCGTCCCGCCGGACCCCGCCGAGGCGCTGGCCGCCGTCCGGGCCGCCGAGCAGGCCGCCCGGGACAGCGCGGTCCGCGACTGCCTGGCCGCCCAGCCGCGGTACGCGTCGCTGCTCGGCTCGATCGCCGCGTGCCGGTCGTGCCACCTGGAGGTGCTGGTATGACCAGCCTGGCCGACGCGCTGGCCGGTGAGCACGCGGCGATCTACGGGTACGGGGTGCTCGGCGCGCACCTCACCGGCCAGGCGCTCAACCAGGCCAGGCAGGCGGAGGCGGCACACCGCGGCCGGCGGGACAAACTGTTCATCGACCTGGCCGGGGGCAGCGCTCCGGCACCCGCGGCGGCACCGGCGTACGCGCTGCCGTTCCCGGTCACCGACGCGACCACGGCGGTCAAGCTGGCCACCCAGCTCGAGGAGCGCGCCGGAGCGGTCTGGCACGCGGTGCTTCCCGACGTCACCGGCGACGACCGCCGGTTCGCGCTGGACGCGCTGACCGACTGCGCGGTGCGGGCGGCCCGCTGGCGGCGGGTCGCCGGGCACGTCCCGGGCACGGTCGCGCTGCCCTGACCCCGCGTTCCTGCGCGCCGGCGGGCGCCGACCGGGGCACAATGGCGGCGTGCTGACGAACCCGCACCCGGCGAGTCCCCGCTGGGCGCTGGCCGAGCAGGTGACCGACGCGGTGCGCCGGCGGTTCTCGGCCGACGTCCTGGCGGTCGGGGTGCACGGAGCGGTGGCTCACGGCGACGACACCGAGGACAGCGACCTGGACCTGGTCGTCGTCACGGACGGGCCAAGCGGCGGGCCGCGGCCGGCCACCCGGCGGGTCAACGGGAGCATCGTCGACCTCGACGTGATCAGTGCCCGCGAGTACCTGGCACACGCCCGTACCCTGTCCACGACGTGGCCGCTGGCCGCCGACCGGTACCTGACCACGAAGACGACGTACGACCCCGGTGACTGGTACCCGACACTGCGCGACACCCACCTGGCCCGGCTGGCCGAGGCCGGTACGGGCGAGTTCACGGTGCTGGCGGTGCAGGCGTGGTACCAGGCGTGCTCGGCGGTCGGCCGGGCCCGGCAACTCGCCGGGTGGTACGAGATGGACGCCGCGCTCGTCGCGCTCTCCGACGCCCGGGTCAGCGCCGCCATCGTCGAGGGCCTACTCAGCCGCACGTACTTCCGGGACGACGCGGACGCGGTACGCCGTACCGGCATCGCCGGCCTGGGCCTGCCCGAACTCGGTGACCGGCTGGCCGCTCAGGCGGACACGCTGGCGCGGCGTGGCCGGCCGGTGGACGGTACGGTCGCGGACCTGTTCGGGTAGGTGCCTTCGGCGGGCCACGCCTCATCGATCTCGGCAGAGCTGCCAATCTCGGCAGAGTCACCGACCCTGGCCGGGCTTGCGATCTTGACGAGCCCGGGACGTCAACCGATGCCGCTGATCCCGATCGCCCGGCCGATACCGAACGTCGCCCCGGCCGCGGCCAGCCCGAGCACCAGCTGGCGCAGCCCGCTCAGGTACCACTTGCGGTTGGTGAAACGGGCGGTCAGCGCGCCCGCGACGAACAGCCCCACACCGCCCACGATCAGCGCCAGCCACAGCTGGGAGGCGCCCGCGAGGTACGGCAGCAGCGGCACCAGCGCGCCGCCCGAGAAGCACAGGAACGACGACAGCGCCGCCACCCAGGGGCTCGGCTGCTCGGCCGGATTGACCCCGAGTTCCTCCTGGGCGTGCAGGCGCAGCGCCTCGTCCGGGTTCCGGCCGACGGCGATGGCCACCTGGCGGGCCAGGTCCGCCGGCAGGCCACGCTCGATCCACATCCCGGCCAACTCCTCGGCCTCGGCCTCCGGGTTGCGCTCCAGCTCCCGCCGCTCCTTGGCCAGCTCGAAGGCGACCTGGTCGTTCTGGGTACGCACGCTGGTGTACTCGCCGAGCCCCATCGAGATCGCGCCGGCGACCAGCCCGGCGAACCCGGTCAGGATGACGTTGTGCGCGGACACCCCGCCGCCACCCACGCCGGCGATGAGAGCGATGTTGGTCACCAGGCCGTCCATCGCGCCGAACACGGCAGGGCGAAGCCAGCCACCGGAGACGTCGGCGTGATGGTGGCTGTCCTCGGCCGCCGGGGGCGCGTCGTCCGCGTGGGACAACGGTTGAAACGGGTCGGTCATGTGCGCTCTGGGAAAGTCATGGCAGGGTGAGGATGTCGGCGCCGTCCTCGGTGACCACCAGGGTGTGCTCGAACTGCGCGGTCCACTTGCGGTCCTGGGTCACCACGGTCCAGCCATCGGACCACATCTGGTACTCGTGGGTACCGAGAGTGATCATCGGTTCGATGGTGAAGGTCATGCCGACTTCCATGGTCGTGGTCAGTGCCGGATTGTCGTAGTGCGGGATGTAGAGCCCGCTGTGGAACGCCTCGCCGATCCCGTGGCCGGTGAAGTCGCGCACCACACCGTAGCCGAACCGTTTCGCGTACGCCTCGATGACCCGCCCGATCACGTTGATCGGGCGGCCCGGAGCCACCGACTTGATCGCCCGCATCATCGCCTCGCGGGTGCGTTCGACCAGCAGCCGCGCCTCCTCGCTGACCTCTCCGACACAGAACGTGGCATCGGTGTCGCCGTGGACCCCGTCGAGGTACGCCGTGACATCGACGTTGATGATGTCTCCGTCCTCGATCGCGGTCGAGTCCGGGATGCCGTGGCAGATGACCTCGTTCAGCGAGGTGCAGCAGGACTTCGGGAAGCCCTTGTAGCCCAGGGTGGACGGGTACGCGCCGTGGTCGCAGAGGAACTCGTGCACCACGCGGTCGATCTCGTCGGTCGTCACGCCCGGCTTGCAGTGCTCGCCGGCCAGCTCGGTGGCCCGCGCGGCCAGGCGCCCGGCGACCCGCATCTTCTCGATCGTCTCCGGCCGCTGCACATGTGAGCCGGTGTACGGCTTCGGCCGCTTCTTCCCGACGTACTCGGGGCGGGGAATGCTGGAAGGTACCTGCCGCCAGGGGCCGATCGTGCCGGGGGTGAGCGTAGCGCGGACGTCCATGACCCAAGCCTATCCAGCGGGCGGACCCGATCGCCCGGCGATCTGTCCGGCGGGGCCCGGATGGTCCGGGACGGCCTGGTCAGGGGCGGGAAGGCCGTCGATGCTGGCCGAGTTCTCCTTTGCCTGGTATGCCCGGATCTGGCGCGCTCGCCCGCCCGCCCCCGAACACGGCCAGAGTGCCGGCGAGACCCTCCGGCGACGCGGCCACGCGACCCGGCGACGCGGTCACCCGACCGTCCACATCGGACAGTTCCGGTGTCCGGCGTCCCGCGGTGTGAGCCGGCTCACGAACCCACCGTGCCGATCTGCACGGCGATGCGCCGACCGTGCAGCTCGCCGGCCTCCTGTCGGCGGTGCGACTCCGCCGCCTCGCTCAACGGCAGCAGGTCGACCGCCCGGGAGTGCAGCGAGCCGGCGGCGAGCAGGCGGTTGATCGCATCGGCCGCCTCGGCCAGCTCCGTCACGGTGGCCCGGGAGATCACGAAGCCGGTGACGGTCGCGTCCTTGAGATACAGGCTCGCCGCCGGCACGACCGGCCGGGTCGCCATGCCGGCGACCACCACGACCCGTCCCCGCCAGGCGAGCAGGTCGAGCGCGTCGGCCAGCTCGTTCTTGCCGGCCGAGTCGAGGTACAGGTCCACCCCGTCCGGGGCGGCGCGCCGGATCGCGCCCGTCCAGTCCGGATCGCGGTAGTCGACGAACTCGGCCGCACCCAGGCTCCGGCAGTAATCCGCGTCACGGTCGCTGGCCACGGCGATGACCCGGGCACCCGCCTCGACGGCGAACAGGATCGCCGCACCGCCCACGTTGCCGCCCGCGCCGATCACGACCACGGTCTGCCCCGCCTGCAGCCGACCGTGGGTGAACAACGCCAGGTACGCGGTCCCGGCGGGGTGGAACACCGTGACGGCGTCCTCCGCCGACACCCCGGCCGGAAGGTGGTAGAGCCGGTCGACCGGTACCACGGCCAGCTCCGCCGCCGCCCCCTGCCGGCCGGCGTGCCCCAGGCTGTTGCACCAGACCGGGTCGCCGGGCCGGAACCCGGTCACGTCGGCGCCGGTCTCCACGACGGTACCGACGAGGTCACGCGCGATGACGAACGGGAACTGGACCGGAGTGCGCCAGGCGCCGGAGCGGATGAAGGTGTCCACCGCGTTGACCGTGGTGGCCGCGACCCGCACCAGAACGTCGGCCGGTCCCGGACGCGGATCGGGGAGTTCGCCGTACCGGATCTCATCTACCGGACCGAGACGTTCGATGTAGGCGGCTCGCATTCCCCGATCTTCCCAGCGCCGTCCCGGCCGTGGCTGTGACGCTCGCCGCAGCCACGAGCGCCTCGAACAACCGAAGGTCGGGAAGCTCCTCGGGGTGCCACTGCACGCCCAGGACGAAACGCCGCGCCGGATCCTCCAGCGCCTCGATCACGCCGTCGTCGGCACGGGCAGTCACCGCCAGCGTGCCCGGATCGGCCACCGCCTGGTGATGGTAGGAGTTCACCCGTGGGGCCGGGCCGAGGATCGCATGCAGCCGGGAGCCCTCGGTGACGGTGACCGGATGCTCGCCGTACCGGCCGGGTGCGGGCTGGTGCCGCTCGTGACCGCAGTCCTCCGGGAGGTGCTGGTGCAGCGACCCGCCGGCCGCGACGGTCAGCAGCTGCATGCCCCGGCACACGCCGAGTACCGGCAGGTCGGCGCGCAGCGCCGCGTCCAGCAGGGCCAACTCCCCGGCGTCCCGGTCCGGCCGGCTGACCGTGGACGGATGCGCCGGTGCGCCGTACCGCCGCGGGTCGACGTCCGCGCCGCCGGCCAGCAGCAGCCCGTCCAGCCGCCCGAGCAGGTCGGCACCGAGGTCGTCGGGGCCCTGCCCGGCTACGTACGGCAGGAGGACCGCTTGGGCTCCGGCCGCGGTGACCTGCCGCACATAGCTGTACGGGAGCAGCGCCGCCGTGGTGTGCCACACCCCCCACGCGGCGTCCTCGACGTAGCAGGTGATGCCGATGACCGGCCGGGCGCTCGGGCTCATAGCGGCGTCACGTACGCGCCGGTGATCCCGCCGTCGACGACGAACGTGTTGGCGGTCATGAACGAGGAGTCGTCGCTGGCCAGGAACGCGACCGCCGCGGCGATCTCCTCCGGCTCGCCGAACCGGCCCATCGGCACGTGCACCAGCCGCCGCGCGGCACGCTCCGGATCCTTGGCGAACAGCTCCTTGAGCAGCGGGGTGTTGATCGGCCCGGGGCACAGCGCGTTGACCCGTACCCCCTGGCGGGCGAACTGCACGCCCAGCTCACGGGTCATCGCGAGGACCCCGCCCTTGCTGGCGGTGTACGAGATCTGCGAGGTAGCCGCGCCCATCAGCGCGACGAAGCTGGCCGTGTTGATGACCGAACCCTTGCCCTGCCTGACCATGTGCGGGATCGCGTACTTGCAGCAGAGATACACGCTGGTCAGGTTGACCCGCTGTACCCGCTCCCAGGCTTCGATCCCGGTGTCCAGGATGGAGTCGTCGTCGGGTGGCGAGATGCCCGCGTTGTTGAAGGCCACGTCCACCCTGCCGTACCGGCTGGCGACGCCGTCGAACAGCGCCTCGACCGCCGGCGCGTCGGTCACGTCGATCGCGACGCACTCGCCGCCGACCTCCTCCGCGCATGCCTGCCCGGCCTCCGCGTTCACGTCGACCGCGACGACCCGCGCGCCCTCGGCGGCGAACCGGCGCGCGGTCGCCAGACCGATACCGCTGCCGGCGCCGGTGATCACCGCGACCCGCCCGTCAAGACGACCAGCCACTCAGTCCTCCGTACTGATGAAGACGTTCTTCGTTTCGGTGAACGCGGCGGCCGCGTCCGGGCCCAGTTCCCGCCCGATGCCGGACTGCTTCACGCCGCCGAATGGAGTCCAGTAGCGCACCGAGGAGTGCGAGTTGACGCTCAACGTGCCGGTCTCGACGCCGCGCGCGACCCGGATCGCCCGGCCGACGTCCCGGGTCCACACCGAGCCGGACAGGCCGTACTCGGTGTCGTTGGCCTTCGCGATGGCGTCCGCCTCGTCGACGAATGGCAGGACGGACACGACCGGGCCGAAGATCTCCTCCCGCCAGTGCCGGTCCGCCGTGGACCTGGCCAGCAAGACCGTCGGCGGGTACCAGTACCCGTCGCCGTCCGGCGCGCTCCCCCGGAACGCGACCGCGGCTCCGTCCACATAGGACGCCACGGTCCGCCGCTGCCCTGCCGAGATCAGCGGGCCCATCTGCGCCGTCTCCAGCCGGGGATCCTCGCACCGGAACGCCTTGACCGCCGGTTCGAGCAGTTCGAGGAACCGGTCGTACACGGTGGCCTGCACGAGGATCCGGGACCGCGCGCAGCAGTCCTGCCCGGCGTTGTCGAACACGCCGGCCGGCGCGGTCGCCGCCGCCTTCTCCAGATCGGCGTCGGCGAACACGATGTTGGCGCTCTTTCCGCCCAACTCCAGCGTCACGCGCTTCACCTGTTCGGCGCAGCCGGCCATGATGCGCCGGCCGACCTCGGTGGAGCCGGTGAAGCAGATCTTCCGGACCGCCGGGTGGGCCACGAACCGCTGCCCGACCACGCTCCCCTGGCCCGGCACCACGGTGAACACGCCGTCCGGCAGGCCGGCCTCACGGCCCAACTCGGCCAGCCGCAGCGCGGTCAGCGGGGTCAGCTCCGCCGGCTTGAGCACCACCGTGTTGCCGGCCGCCAGCGCCGGGGCGAAGCCCCACCCGGCGATCGGCATCGGGAAGTTCCACGGCACGATGATGCCGACCACGCCGTACGGTTCGTGGAACGTGACGTCCAGCCCGCCCGGTACCGGGATCTGGCGCCCGGACAACCGTTCCGGCGCGCCCGCGTAGTAGTTCAAGACGTCCCGGACGTTGCCCGCCTCCCACCGGGCGTTGCCGACAGTGTGACCGGAGTTGCTCACCTCGATGGCGGCCAACTCCTCGACGTGTCCGTCCACGACGGACGCGAACCGGCGCAGCAGCGCGGCCCGCTCGCCGGGCGCGACCTTCCGCCAGGACTCGAACGCCCCCCTCGCGCGCTCGATCGCGGCATCGGTCTGCTCGACCGTGCTCGACGGTACGGTGGCGACCACATCCCCGGTCGCCGGGTTGCGCACATCCATGTCTGCGTTCCGAACCCTTCCACTCCGACCGCGCCACGACCCAGACCAGTCGTCCGACCAGTCCGGCTCGGCGCGTCTGGCGCCGCGCCGCGACCCGGACCGGTCGCCTCACAGGCGCTCGAAGCCGCGGTACAGCTCCCAGTCCGTCACCGCGGCGTCGAACGCGGCCAGTTCGACCCGGGCGTTGTTGGCGTAGTGCTCCACCACGTCGTCGCCGAACGCGGACCGGGCCAAAGCCGAGCCCTCCCACAGGACGGCCGCGTCCCGCAGGTTCGCCGGCACGTGCTCGGCGGAGGAGTCGTCGTACGCGTTGCCGCCGTAGGCGTCCTCCAGGCTCAGGTCCCGCTCGATCCCGTGGATCGCGCCGGCCACCATGCCAGCCAGGGCGAGGTACGGGTTGACGTCTCCGCCCGGAACCCGGTTCTCCACCCTCGTCGTGGCCGGAGAATGACCGACCAGGCGCAGGGCGCAGGTGCGGTTGTCCCGGCCCCAGCGCACCGCGGTCGGCGCGAACGAGCCCGGCTGGTACCGCTTGTACGAGTTGACGTTCGGCGCGTACAGCAGGGTGAACTCGCGCATGCTCGCGAGCAGCCCGGCGAGCACCCGCCGGCCGGTGCCGGACAGCCCGTGGCCGTCGCCCATCGCCACCGATCCGTCCACCGTGGAGCGCAGGGAGAAGTGGATGTGGCAGGAGTTGCCCTCCCGCGCGTTGGGCTTGGCCATGAAGGTCAGCGCCATGCCCTCCTGCGCGGCGATCTCCTTGGCGCCGTTCTTGTAGACGGTGTGCTGATCGGCACAGGCCATCGCCTCGGCATAGCGGAAGGCGATCTCGTGCTGGCCGAGATTGCACTCGCCCTTGGCGCTCTCCGGAACCAGCCCGGCGCCGGCCATCTCGGTGCGGATGCGCCGCAGCAAGGGTTCGACCCGGGCGGTGCCGAGCAGCGAGTAGTCGTTGTTGTAGAGGTTCGCGGGGACGAGGTCGCGGTATCCGTTGCGCCAGGCGTCCTCGTACGAGTCGCGGTAGACCACGAACTCCAGTTCCGTGCCGGCGTACGCGGTGAAGCCGAGCCCGGCGAGCCGGTCGAGCTGGCGGCGCAGGATCTGCCGGGGCGACGGAGCCACGTCACTGCCGTCGAACCACTTCAGGTCGGCGAGCAACATGGCCGTCCCCGGATGCCAGGGCACCCGGCGCAGCGTGCCGGTGTCCGGCACCATGGCGAAGTCGCCGTACCCGGCCGACCACGACGACATCGCGTACCCGTCGACGGTGTTCATGTCGACGTCCACGGCGAGCAGGTAGTTGCATCCCTCGGTGCCGTGGGCGAGCACCTCGTCGACGAAGTGCCGGGCGTGGAACCGTTTGCCCTGCAACCGTCCCTGCATGTCGACGATGCCCACGACGACGGTGTCGATGGCGCCGGCGTCGACCTCGACTCGCAGCGCCTCGATGGAGAGCGGCGCGGTCATGCTGTCCACCTCCCAAGGTCTACTACCAAACCATTTCGTGCGTCAATCAGCCAGACAGCCCGGGCCCGGTCGCTAACCGAGGAGTCCCCGCAGCAGTTCGGCGGTGCCGTCGCAGTGCTCCCGCATCGCCGCGCTGGCGGCGTGCGGATCGCCGCGCAGGATCGCGTCCACGATCCGGGTGTGCTGGCTGTCGGAGTGGTCGAGGTTGCGTTTGATGACCGGGATCGCGGCGAGCAGCCGGTCGAGGGTCAGCTGCACGTCGGCCACGGCCGCGGCGAGCGACGGGCAGCCGCTGGCCGTGGCGATCGCCAGGTGCAGCCGGGAATCGTTGACCCGCCGGGTGGGTCCCCGGTCGTGCGCCTCGGCCAGCCGGACGACCAGGTGCTGGCGGTCGGCGGCGGACAGGGTACGGGCGGCGGCCAGCTCGGCCGCGCCGGGTTCCAGTACCCGGCGGAAATCCAGCGCGTCGTGCAGCGCCTCGCCCATCTCCCGGGCCACCGTCGCCGGATCCTCGCCACCGGGTGCGCCCGCCCCCATCACGAGCGGACCGGCCGCCCGCCCGGCCGCGTCGCGTCCCGCCACGTCGCGCCCGGCCCCGGTACGGGACGCCCCCCGGGTACCGGCGCGGGACGGACGGCCGGCCGGTGGTGCGAGTCCGGCCGGGCGGGCGCGCACCACCGGACCGGTGCCATTGCTGTCCACCACGAACGTGCCGCCCGTGCGGCCCCGGCGAGACTCGAGGAACCCGGCCTCGCGCAGCGCCCGGATCGCTTCCCGCAACGTCACCCGGCTCACCCGGAGCTGATCGGCGAGCTCCCGTTCCGGAGGCAGCCGTTCGCCGACGCCGACCACGCCCAGCCGGATGGCCTGAGCGAGCCGGGACACCGTTATCTCGAATGCGTTGCCGCCCCGGACCGGGCGCCACACCGGCAGCCGACCCACCGTCGCGGGTACCGCCTCGACCGGTTCGCGCGCCATTCTCCCCGTACCCCCTGCCATCGATCGCGGTGACGGCGGCGCGGATGCCCGCCGCCACCGCGACATCATCGCGCCGTCAGTCCACGCCCGCGGGCGCGGGCTCGGGCTCGGGCGCTTCGTCGATCGTCCGCCGCGGTCCGGTGAACCACTTCCGCGCGGACAGCCACCACCACAGCGCGACGACGACGACCATCACGCCGACCGCGATCGGCGCGTAGTTCACCGAGGTCCAGCTGAAGTCGTCGTTGCCCGGCACACCGGAGGGGTAGATGGGCATGATGAAGTAGATCGAGATGACGATGATCTCGATCGAGGCTGCCCAGCACATCCACCGGTAGTTGCGGCCCAGCGTCCACGGCCCGGGCCGGAAACTGGCCCCGGCGCGCAACCGCAGCATGATGGGGATGAGGAAGGCCAGATAGAGACCGATCACGGCGACCGAGACCACCGCGTAGAAGGCGACCGGTACGCCGGGCACGTTCTTGTTCTCGTACAGGGCGGGCAGGGTCAGGACCAGACCGGCGATGCAGCCGGCGACGATGGCGTTGACCGGTGTGCCGTTGCGGTCCAGCCGGGTCCAGATCCGCCAACCGGGCACGGCGCCGTCGCGGCTGAACGCGAAGGTCATCCGGGACATGCTGGTCACGCAGCTCATCCCGCAGAAGAACTGGCCGACCGTGGAGATGACCAGGACCGTCTTGAAGAAGCCGGAGGACAGCGCGGTCTGGAAGATGGTCGCCGAGAAGCCGCCGGACTTGGTGATCGCGTCGGTGTCGTTCGCCGCGAACAGGAAGGCGAGCAGCAGGATCCAGCCGCCGATCGCCGAGTAGAAGATGGACCGCCACAGCCCGTTGGCCGCGTTGCGGGCGGCGCCGACCGTCTCCTCCGACACGTGCGCGCAGGCGTCGAAGCCCGTGATGGTGTACTGCGTGAGCAGGCCGCCGAGGGGCAGCACGTACAGCCAGAAGCCGGCCCCGCCGTTGTGGTTGCCGAAGAAGCCGTTGGCGTTCTGGGTGTGGGTGAAGACGAACGAGAAGCTCTGGTGCTTGTCGGGTACGAACGCCAGGATCAGCACGACCGCGGCGACACCGGCCACGTGCCACCACACCGAGATGTTCTGCAGGGTGGCGATGATCCGGGCACCGAAGATGTTGATCAGCGCGTGCAGCGCCACGATGAGGATGAACAGCAGGAATGCCTGCTTCAGGTTCCCGCTCCAGCCGCCGATCGTGTTGGCGAGGATGAGGTTGAGGAACGTCGCGCAGCCGTAGTCGACCGACGCGGTGACCGCGACCAGCCCGATCAGGTTGAACCAGCCGGTGAACCAGCCGTGTATCGGCCCGCCGAGCTTCGACGCCCACCAGTAGATGCCGCCCGCGGTGGGGAACGCGGACACCAGCTCCGACATACACAGGCCGATGATCAAGATGAACGCCGAAATGATCGGCCACCCCCAGGAGATGGCGATCGGGCCGCCGTTCATCCACGCCTGGCCGAACGTGGTGAAGCAGCCGGAGAGGATGGAGATGATGGAGAACGAGATAGCGAAGTTGGAGAAGCCGCTCCAACCGCGGTGCAGCTCCTGTTTGTAGCCGAGTTCGGCGAGCCGCTTCGAGTCGTCGTCAAACTGCCTGGACTGCGCTGGCGATGCCGTTGCCATGGCACCTCCTCGTGCGATGAGGATTATGAGGGGAGGGCGGGACGGCGCCCGCGACCGGCCACCGCGTCGATCAGAGCGCCCAGTCCGGGTGCGTTCAGATCGCGCGACGCCTGCCGCCACTTGTCTTCCGCCTCTGACTGGTAGTCAAAGGCGGGGCTGGACCTCAGCAGTCCATGGTGGACGGAGAACCACAGGGTCCAGGTCGCGTTGGAGAGCAACAGGTTCAGCCGGACCCGGGCGACCAGCGCCTCGGTGCGGTCCGGACCGAAGTACACCGCCGTGAGGGCGGCGCACTGGTCCGGCTCGAAGTCGGCCTCGGCGGCGATGTCCCCGAGGTCGAACGTCGGGTCGTTGTTGCCGGACAGTTGATAGTCGACGATCCGTACGCCGGTCGGAGGCCCGCCGGCGCCGTCCGGTCCGTCGGCGATGAAGTTCTCGGCGAGCAGATCGTTGTGGCACGGTACGGACGGCGGCGGCCAGGCGGCCAGTGCCCGGATCACCTCGTCCACAGTGGACGACGCGGCGCGGTACCCGGCCGGGACGGCGAGGCCGTGCCGCTCACAGATGCCCAGAAGCTCGGCGCGCTTGCGGCCGATGTCGAAATCGTTGCCGAATGCCGGCCCGGCGTGCAGCCTCCGGCAGGCGGAGGCGATCGGACCGATCGCGCCGGCCACGTCGCCCGGCCCCAGGGTGCGGCCGGGCAGGTACTCCAGGAGCAGGGCGGGCAGCTCCGGCAGTACCGCGAGTACCCGCGCGCCGACCCCGGACTCGGCGGCCAGACGGGTGTTGTCGAGTTCCTGCCCGGGCGGGATGCCCAGCCCGGCCTCGGACACCGCCGGTTCGAGGATCCGCAGGACGTAGCTCTCCCGGACGCCGTCATCGTCGACCGCGTCCACCCGGTACACCCGGTGACTCAGACCGCCCGGCATCCGGGACCACCGCACCGGGCGGCCGGCCAGCAGCGGCACGCCCGCGAGCGCGTCGTCCACCGTGGTCGGTCCGGTCATCGCTCCGCCTCTCATCGAGTACGGCAGCTGTGTGGTGGGCAAAGTGTGGAACCGCACGATCAAGAGCGTCAATACCCGAAGGTGCCGAAGTCGGATGGGCCGATGAGACCTTTTGGTCAGACCATATCGGTGATAGGAACCTTTCAGGCATGGCTCTCCCGTGGCGGGGCGGCGGGCGTCCGGGAAGCAGCGCTCGGGAGGGCAGCGCTCGGGAGGGCAGCGCTCGGGAGGGCAGCGATGCGGGACGAGGCGCGTGCGGTCATCATCGGCGGCGGGGTCGCCGGCACGAGCATCGCCTACCACCTGGCCCGGCTGGGTTGGACCGAGATCACGCTGGTCGAGCGGCACCGGCTCGCCGACGGTACGAGCTGGCACTCGGCCGGCTTCGTCGGCCAGCTGCGCTCCACCATCAGCCAGACCAGGATGATCATGTACTCCTCGTCGCTCTACGCCGAACTGCGCGAGCGCACGGGCATGGATCCGGGCTGGCGGGGCGTGGGCGGACTGCGCCTGGCCAGCACCCCGGACCGGGTGGACGAGTTGCGCCGGCAGGCAAGCTCGGCGCAGACCTACGGGCTGGAAATGGACCTTTTGTCGCCGGCCGAGGCTCACAATCGGCTGCCGCTGCTGGACGTCGGCGACGTACGGGCGGCCGGCTGGCTGCCCGGCGACGGGTACCTGCGGCCGGAGCCGCTGGTCCGAACGCTGGCCGCCGGGGCCACCGCACTCGGCGTCGAGATCGTCACCGGTACCGGAGTGACCGGGGTACGCACCGCCCGGGGCCGGGTCGCCGGGGTGCTCACCGATCGCGGAGAGGTCCGCACCGAGGTGGTGGTCGACGCGGCCGGAGCGGCGGCCGGCTGGGTGGCGGCACTGGCCGGCGTGGCGGTACCGGTGGTGCCGATGAAGCACCAGTACGTGGTCAGCGACCCGGTGGGCGGCGACACGGTCGAGCTACCCACGGTCCGGGACCCGGACCACATCGTCTACTTCCGCGGCGACGCGAGCGGCGGCCTGCTCGTCGGCGGGTACATCCGCGACCCGCAGGCGTGCTGGCCGGACGACGGGCCGCCACTGGCCACCGCGCGCGGCCTCTTCGCCCCCGACCTGGCCGCGTTCGCCGATTCGTGGGCGTCGGCCCGGCGCAGGCTGCCGGTGCTGCGCGAGCGCGACATCGCGTCGGTGACGCACGGTCCGGAGGCGTTCACGCCGGACGGCGAGTTCCTGCTCGGCGAGACGGCGCTGCCCGGGTTCTGGGTGGCCGCCGGGTTCTGCGTACACGGGCTGGCCGCGGCGGGTGGTGTGGGCAAGGTGATGGCCGAGTGGATCGTCGACGGCACGCCGGAGTACGACGTGTCCACAATGGACATCCGGCGGTTCGGCGGGCACGCGGCGAGCCGGTCCTGGGCGACTCGGCGAGCACTGGACGCCTACTCGACCTACTACGACATCGGGTACCCACACCAGGAACGCACCGCGGTCCGGCCGCTGCGCCGATCGGCGACCTGGCCACGGCTGGCCGAACTGGGCGCCGTGCTGGGCGAGAAGGCCGGCTGGGAGCGGGTGAACTGGTTCGCCGGCAACGAGCCGGGTGCCGAGTCGCCCGCCAGCGCCGTGCCGGCCACACCGGGCGCTGGCGCCCAGTCGCCCACACCGCCAGCCGGCGCCGCACGGGCCGCCGCCAGTGCCCGACCCCGAGGCTGGGCCGCCGCCAGCGCTCGACCCCGGGGCTGGGCCGGCCGGCACTGGAGCCCGGCGATCGCCGCCGAGTGCCGCGCGACCGCCGACGCGGCCGGGCTGTTCGACCAGTCCTCGTTCGCCAAGTTCTCGGTCGCCGGACCGGGAGCCGCCGCGTTCCTCGACCGGATGTGTGCCGGCGCCGTCGACCGGCCGCCCGGCACCGTCACGTACACCCAGCTGCTGAACGCCCGCGCCGGCATCGAGGCCGACCTGACCGTCACCCGGCTGGCGGCCGACCGGTTCCGGGTGGTCACCTCGACCGCGAGCGGGGTGCGCGACCAGGCGTGGCTGCGCCGGTACGCGCCGGCCGACGTGGTGATCGAGGACATCACCGGCGGGTACGGCTGCCTGTGCCTGTGGGGGCCGGCCGCCCGGGACATCCTCCAGCCGCTGACCGACACCTCACTGTCCAATGAGGACTTCCGGTACCTGCGCGCCCGGCAGCTGACCGTCGGCCCGGTACCGGTGCTCGCCCAACGGGTCACCTACGTCGGCGAACTGGGCTGGGAGCTGTACCCGGCGACGGAGTACACGCTCACGCTGTGGGACCTGCTGATGCGCGCCGGAGCCGGGTACGGGCTGCGGCCAGCCGGGTACCGGGCGATCGACGCGATGCGGGTGGAGAAGGGGTACCGGGTGTGGGGCTCCGACCTCACCACCGAGACCACCCCCGACGAGGCGGGGCTGGCCTTCACGGTACGGATGGACAAGCCGTTTCTCGGTCGGGACGCGTTGCTCGCCGCCCGGGCGGCCGGCGGACCGCACCGCCGCCTGCGCTGCCTGATTTTCGACGATCCGGCGGATGTGTGCCTGGGCACCGAACCGGTACGCGTGGCTGGGAAGCTGGCCGGCCGGGTCACCTCGGGCGGGTACGGGTACCGGGTGAACCGGTCGATCGCCTACGCCTACCTGCCGTCCGATGTGGAGTCGGGCTGCGTGGTGGAGGTGGGCGTCTTCGGCGGCTGGGTGTCCGCCACCGTGGTGGCGGAGTCGCCGTACGATCCGGACCACTCGCGGGTACGGGCCTGAGCCGAGGGCACCGGCGGGAGGTCTGCCGGCTTCCCCGCGCGGCCCAGCCGCTCGTACAGCATCCCGCCCTGGTGCGCGAGTGCGCCGACCACCGCCGGTACCACCGGAAGCACCCAGTCGGCCACGAAACCCTCCGCCGCGAGATTGGCGATGAGCAGCGCGGCGACCGCGCCCCCGATGCCGGACACCAACCCCCGCCAGACCGCCCGTCCGGCGTGCTCCGCGGCCGCCCGGCGGCCGGCTCTGCCGCCCAGTTCCGGGAAGTCCCTCGTCGTCCGGAAGTCCCGCCGGCCCAGGTTGAATCCGGCCAGGGCGGCGGTCAGCGAGGTACCGGTGGTCACCGCGAGCAGCGTCCGGTGCGTGCCGAGGGCGAGCGCGCCATATGCCGCGGCGCCCACGGCCAGCGCCCACGCGGCCCGGATCCACTCTTTCTTCTCCCCCGGGTACCAGACGTAGCGCGTCCTGTTCTCGGAGACCTTCTTGACGATCTGTCCCATCCGGGCTCACCTCACTGGTCACATGATGGGACTCAGAACAGGACGGTGGCGAAGGTACCCACCTGTTGGAACCCGCACCGGGCGTAAACCGCCCGAGCCGGTTCGTTGTAGTCGTTGACGTACAGACTGACCGTCGGCGCCACCCGGCGCAACGCGTCGTGAACCACCGCGGACACGCCGCGCGTGGCCAGCCCTCGGCCACGCCACTCGGGCGCGACCCACACACCCTGGATCTGCGCGGTGTGCCGGGTCACGATCGCCAGCTCCGCCTTGAACACCACCCGGCCGTCGATGATCCGGGCGTACGCCCGGCGTGCACGGACCAACTCCGCGACCCGCTCCCGGTAGCCGCGCTCTCCTCCGTCCAGCGTGGGCGAGACGCCCACCTCCTCGGTATACATCGCCACCGACGCCGGAAACAGCAGGTCAAGCTCGGCCGGGCGGACGACCCGCACCTCCGGATCCGGTGGCACCGCCGGCAGCGCGCCGGTGGCCAGCAGCGGCTGGCACGGCCGCACGTCGCGGGCCGGACCCCAGCGCAGTGCGAGCCGGGTCCACAGGTCGAGCACCGCGTCGGCGGTGCCCACGATCGACGAGCAGGTGCGGCCGTTGAGCCCGGCCAGCTCGGCGAAGGCGGCCACGGCCGGAGGCGTGGCGTGCACCGGGATCAGGTTGTTGCCCAGCCAGCACAGTGACTGGAGGTGCCGGCGGCTGCCGTAGCCGAACACCCGCGCCTCGGTCCGCCACCAGGCCAGTCCGAACGCGGCGACCTGCTCGGCGACCTGGGCGGCGGCGTAGGGGTCGCGATCGAGAAGCCGCTCCACAGCCATCCGTTCGGCGTCTCCGAGAAGCCGGGCGGGAACCGTCAGCACCCTACTAGCCTGCCAGACTCGGCAGGCCGATGCGTACCGGGGAAATGAGAGACTGGTACCCGTGCGGGTGGCGATCCTGGGACCACTGGCGGTCACGGATGACGAGGGCCGACCGGTCGATCTCAACGGTCCACGACTGCGGACTCTGGTGATCCGTCTCGCGCTTGCCGGAGGCCGGTTGGTGGACAGCGGCACCCTGATCGACGCGATCTGGGGCGACTTCCCGCCGGCCGCGGCGAACAATGCCCTTCAGACCCTGGTGTCCCGTGTCCGCCGGATACTGCCGGCTCCGGCCGCGTTGACCGGTGAGCCGACCGGGTACAGGCTGACCGGCACCCGGCTGGACGCCGAGGAGTTCGAGCGGCTGGCCGCGACCGGCCGGGCGGCGCTGCGTGCCGGTGATCCGAGCGGAGCCGTCGAGGCGTTGGGCGCGGCCCTGGCCCTGTGCCGGGGACCGGCGCTGATCGACGCGGCGCACGCCGACTTCGCCCGCACCGCCGCCACCCGCCTCACCGAGCTGCGGCTCGCCGCGACCGAGGACCGGATCGAGGCGGAGCTGGCGCTGGGTGCCGACGCCGCCCGTCCGATCGGGGAGCTGACCGAGCTGACCGCCGGATACCCGCTGCGGGAACGGCCGCACGAGCTGCTGATGCGGGCGCTGGCCGGCAGCGGGCGCGGTGCCGAGGCGGTCGCGGTGTACGCCAGGCTGCGCGCCACCCTGGCCGACGAGCTCGGCGCCGACCCGTCGCCCGAGCTGGCCGAGCTGAACCGGGCCATCCTGCGCGGCCGGTCCGGGGAGGCGGCCCGACCCGGCGCGGCCCGCCGACCCGGTGAGCCGGATGCGTCCCGGGCACGCTCGGCAGGCAACCTGCCGGTCGCGCTCACCAGCTTCGTCGGCCGCGACACCGATCTCGCCCGGCTCGACGCACTGCTCGCCGAGCACCGGCTGGTGACGCTGGTCGGCCCGGGCGGGGCTGGCAAGACGCGGCTGGCCACCGAGGCGGCTCGCGCTCACGCCGGCCGGCTGCCGGGCGGTGCGTGGCTGGTCGAGCTGGCGCCGGTACGCCTGCCCGACAAGGTTCCGCAGGCGGTCGCCGAGTCGCTGCGGCCACACGACGCCGGACTGATCGAGACGGCCGGCGTCCGGGACGTCCAGGAGCACCTGGTCGAGTTGCTGTCCGGCCGGGAGGCGCTGCTCATCCTCGACAACTGCGAGCACCTGGTGGGCGCGTGCGCCGAGCTGGCCGAGCGGATCCTGGGCGCGTGCCCGCGGGTACGCGTCCTGGCCACCAGCCGGGAGCCGCTGGCCATCACCGCCGAGGCGCTGTGCCCGGTGGGACCGCTGGCCACCCCGCCCGGACCGGTCGGCGCCGGTGAGGCGTTGGCCTTCCCGGCGGTACGGCTGCTGACCGACCGGGCCGGTGCGGTCCGGCCCGGGTTCACGGTCGGGCCCGACAACGTCGCCGACGTGGTGGAGATCTGCCGCCGGCTGGACGGCCTGCCCCTGGCGATCGAGCTGGCCGCCGCCCGGCTGCGCAACCTGCCGGCCGCCCAGGTCGCGGCGCGGCTCGGCGACCGGTTCCGGCTGCTCACCGGTGGCAGCCGCACCGCGCTGCCCCGGCACCAGACCCTGCTCGCGGTCGTCGAGTGGAGTTGGGACCTGCTCGACGAGGCCGAGCGCCGGCTCGCGCGCGGGCTCTCGGTGTTCCTCGACGGGGCCACGCTGGACGCCGTCGAGGAAGTCTGCGACGGAGACCTGACCACGCTCGGCGGCCTGGTGGACAAGTCCCTGGTCACGCTGTCCGATGAGGACGGCCGGTACCGGATGCTCGAGACCATCCGGGACTACGCCGCCGCGCGCCTGGCGGAGGCCGGCGAGGCTGACACGGTACGGCGCTCACACGCGAGTTACTTCCTCGTCCTGGCCGAGACCGCCGAGCCACGCCTGCGCACCGGCGAGCAGCTGATCTGGCTGGAACGGCTCAAGACCGAACGCGACAACCTGGTCGGCGCGCTGCGCTGGGCGATCGACTCGGGGGAAGCGGAGATCGCGCTGCGGTTGACCAGCGCACTCGGTTGGAACTGGGTACTGCGCGGCCAGCACGCCGAGGCGGTGGACTGGCTCAAGCAGGTGGTCGACCTGCCCGGCGAGGTGCCGGCGCCGGTACGCGACTGTGCCTTCCTGCACCTCGCGATGAACCTGATGGCGACGGGCGACGCGGACAGCAGCCGGGAGATGTACGCCCGCCTCAAGGACCTCGACCCCAACATCCATCCGCTGATACCGGTGGGTCAGGTGCTGTCCGCGGTGATGGAGGAGGACGAACAGCGGGTACTGGCCGCGCTGCCGGCCGCGTTGAACCATCCCGACCCGTGGGCACGCGGACTGGGTTTGGCGGTGCGCGGCTGGCTCCGCCAGCAGAAGGGCGACCCGGGCGCGGCGGAACGGGACCTGCTCCAGGCACAGGAAATCTTCGTGCCGCTGGGCGACCGGTGGGCCAACACGGTCGTGATCAGTTCCCTGGCGGAGAGCCGGAGCATGCGCGGGGACCACGTCGGCGCGATCGAGGCACACCGTTCGGCCTTCGCGCTGACGCAGGAGATGCACACCGGCGAGGACGACCGGGCGGCCACCCTCTTCCAGCTCATCTGGGAGCGGTTGCGGGCCGGCGACCTCGCCGGCGCTCGCGACGATCTGGCGCTCGCGGAGCGGCTCCTGCGGGACTCCACCGCGACCCCGCTCGCGCTGCTCGGGCTCATGCGGGGCGACGTGGCACGCGGCGGCGGCGACCTGGCCCTGGCCCGGGCCGAATACGAGCGGTGTCTGGAGGGGCTGCGCGGGATGTCCGGCATGCAGCCGGACGCGCCGTTGTTCGCGCTGTCCGGGCTGGTCTGGGTCACCGCCGCCCAGGGCGACCTGCCGGCGGCCGAGCGGTACCAGCGCGAAGTCGCGTCCCTCTGCGAGGGCTCCTCGAACCGGCCGCTGCTCGCCCGGGCGGCGGAAACGCTCGCCGGGCTCCTGGTGGCCCGGGCCGACTTCGCAGGGGCGGTCCGCGCACTGGCCAGCGCGGAGAGCCTCCGGGGCCGGCCAGACCTGGGCAGCCCGGACGTCGCCGCGGTCGCCGAGGCCGCACGGGCCGCCCTCGGTACCGAGAGATACGCAGCCGAGTACGCCGCCGGCCTCGCCGAGCCGATCGACATCATGCCGCCAGACGCGGCTCAGCCGGCCGGCACCCCCGTGCCGTCGGCCGGCTGAGCACAGCGTCCGATCAATCCGTCCGATCAGGACTTGCGGCGGTACACCGTCACCGCGATCGGCGCGAACACCACCACGATGCCCACGATCCAGGCGATCGCGTGCCAGGCCGGGGTGGCCACCGGGCCGGTGCCGAGCATCAGGCCGCGGGTGGCGTCGGTCAGCGCGGTGATCGGGTTGACCTTCACCCACGCCTGAAGCCAACCCGGCAGCGTGACGGTCTGGGTGAAGATGTTGCTGCCGAAGGTCAGCGGGAAGCCGACCACGAAACCCAGGCCCTGCAGGCTCTGCGGCGTCTTCACCAGCAGTCCGAGCAGCACCCAGACCCAGCACAGCGCGAGCGCGAACGCCATGACCAGCGCGACCGCCCCGATGACCGGCAGCACGCCGTTGTGGAACCGGAAGCCCAGCAGCGTGCCGTACGCCAGCAGGATCCCCATCGACACCACGTAGCGCACCACGTCGCCGAGGACCAGCCCGGTCAGCGGCGACGAGCGGGCGATCGGCAGGCTGCGGAACCGGTCGAAGATGCCCTTGGTGATGTCGGTGTTCAGGTTGATCCCGGAGCCCATGCTGGCGAACACCACCGTCTGCACGGTGATGCCGGGCAGTACGAACTGCAGGTACTGGTGGCGGCTCATGCCGGCGATGGCGCCGCCGAACAGGAACACGAACATGGTCAGGAAGATGATCGGCTGCAGGCTGACGTCCAGCAGCTGCTCCGGGTTGTGCCGGATCTTCACGACCGCACGCCAGGCCAGCGTGAACGAGTGCCGGAGCGCGCGCACCGGGTTGATCCGCCGGGCCGGTACCGGGTGGGCAATGGCGACCATCAGTTCTCCTCCTCCGCGCCGTGTCCGGTCAGTGCCAGGAACACCTCGTCGAGGCTGGCCAGGCGCAGGGCCAGCTCGGTCACCGCGATGCGCTCCTCACGCAGCCGGCCGACCACGACCGCGAACGCGTCGTCGTCCTCCACCGGTACCGACAGCAGCCCGCCGTCGTCGGCTCGCTGGCTGGGTACCGTACCCACGGCCTTGCCCACGATCTCGGACACCGCCGGAAGGTCGGCGGGGTCGGCCGGGCGTACGTCCAGCGTCTGCCCACCCACCTTCGCCTTCAGCTCGGACGGGGTGCCGCTGGCGATGACCCGACCGTGGTCGATGACCGCGATCTCGTTCGCCAGCCGGTCGGCCTCGTCCAGGTACTGCGTGGTGAGCAGCACCGTCACCCCGTCCGCGACGAGGTTGCGGACCATGGTCCAGACCTCGCCCCGGCTGCGCGGGTCCAGACCCGTCGTCGGCTCGTCCAGGAACAGGATCTCCGGCCGGCTGACCAGGCTCGCGGCCAAATCCAGCCGCCGGCGCATGCCCCCGGAGTACGTCTTCACGCTGCGCCGGCCGGCGTCCGACAGGTCGAACTGCTCCAGCAGCTCGCCGGCCCGCCGCTTGGCGTCCCGTCGGGGGAGCTCCAGGAGCCGGCCGATCAGCACCAGATTCTCGAATCCGGTCAGGTCCTCGTCGACGGCGGCGTACTGGCCGGTCAGCCCGATCAGCGCGCGTACCCGGTCGGCGTCGTGCCGGACGTCGAAGCCGCCCACCTGAGCCTCACCGGCGTCCGGCCGGATCAGGGTGGTCAGCACCCGGACCGCCGTCGTCTTACCGGCGCCGTTGGGTCCGAGCACGCCGAGCACGGTGCCCTGCCGGACGGCCAGGTCGACACCGTCCAGCGCCTTCGTCTTCCCGAATCGCTTCACCAGGCCCTTGGCCTCGACCGCGTAGCCGCTCATGCCGGATCCTCGCTTCGCTGCGGTCCGGCACAGGGCCGCTGGGCGCGGGCGTCCGGTCGCGGTTGCGCGACGGCCCCCCACCCGCTTCGCTCAGTCATGATCGTTCCCCTCGTGTTGTCCATGTGATGCCCATGGTGGCGAGCCGCGCTGACAGCACACGCACGCGGCGCTGACACGGCCCATTCAGAGCCGGCCGCTTGACCCGGGTCGCCCGGAAAGCCAGGGAGCCTGACGGCCGACCCCATTTCAGAACCGGCCGCTTGACCGGCCCGCCCACAAACCAGGCGAGCCTGACGGCCGACCCCATCTCGGAACCGGCCGCTTGACCGGCCCGCCCACAAACCAGGCGAGCCTGACGACCGCTGGGCCACGAACGCTTGCGCACCGAGTGTGGTCGTGTGATGCCAATCGCGCTTGCGGTTCGATAGCTTACCGATATATCGTCAACACATCAACGACAGAACGGAGGGAGTCATGAGGGACTTCCGCGACATGCACGAAGCGCGGGCGCGCGCCTTCGGGGGCTGGCGCCCGCCGTTCCCGCCGTCCGGGCACGGGCACGGCAGGGGTCGAGGCGGTCGAGGCGGCCGAGGGGGGCGCCGCGGCAACGTCCGCGCCGCGATCCTCGCGCTGCTCAACGAGCGCCCGATGCACGGCTACGAAATGATCCAGGAGCTGGACACCCGCACCGGCGGTGTCTGGCGGCCGAGCCCGGGATCGGTCTACCCGACCCTGCAGCTGCTGGAGGACGAGGGCCTGATCACCAGCGAGGAGAGCGGCGGCCGGAAGCGGTTCACGCTCACCGAGACCGGTCAGACCGAGGCCACCACCGCGGCGGCGGACCCGCCGTGGAACGAGTTCAGCGCGGAGACCGTCTCCAGCGGCCAGGACACCCGGGACGCGGTTTTCGGGATCATGAACGCGCTCCGGCAGATCGGCTTCGAGGGCGACCGCGAGCAGTGGCAGCGGGCCGTCGAGGTGCTCAACGAGACCAAGCGCAAGCTGTACGCGATCCTCGCCGAAAGCGAGTGACCCAGACACGACGGAGGGGCGGCCAGTGGCCGCCCCTCCGTCGTCAGCGCCATGCCGACGGTGCCCGCCTCCGCCACATTCCGGCTCCGGCTGCGTCCCGTCGATTCACCCGTGCCGGAATCAGCTGACCGAGACCGTCGGGCCGGTGAGGCCCTGCAGCTCCTCGGGCAGCTCGGCACCCATCTCGTCGGCCAGCCGTACGGCCTCCTCGACCAGTACCTCGACGATCTGCGACTCCGGTACCGTCTTGATCACTTCGCCCTTGACGAAGATCTGTCCCTTACCGTTGCCGGAGGCCACCCCGAGGTCGGCTTCCCGGGCCTCGCCCGGACCGTTGACCACGCAGCCCATGACCGCGACCCGCAGCGGCACCGGGAACCCGTCCAGCGCCGCGTGCACCTGCTCGGCCAGCGTGTAGACGTCGACCTGGGCCCGACCGCAGGACGGGCAGGACACGATCTCCAGGCCCCGCTCGCGCAGCCCCAGCGACTCCAGGATCTGCCCGCCGACCTTGACCTCTTCGACCGGCGGTGCGGACAGCGACACCCGGATGGTGTCGCCGATCCCCTCGGCGAGCAGCGCACCGAACGCCACGGACGACTTGATCGTGCCCTGGAACGCCGGGCCAGCCTCGGTGACGCCGAGGTGAAGCGGGTAGTCGCAGCGCTCGGCGAGCAGCCGGTACGCCTTGATCATGACGACCGGGTCGTTGTGCTTCACCGAGATCTTGATGTCCCGGAAGCCGTGCTCCTCGAACAATGAGCACTCCCACAGCGCGGACTCGACCAGCGCCTCGGGCGTGGCCTTGCCGTACTTCTGGAGCAGTCGCGGGTCCAGGGAGCCGGCGTTGACACCGATCCGGATCGGGGTACCGGCGTCCTGCGCGGCCCGGGCGATCTCAGCGACCTTGTCGTCGAACTTCTTGATGTTGCCTGGGTTGACCCGTACCGCGGCACAGCCCGCGTCGATCGCCGCGAACACGTACTTCGGCTGGAAGTGGATGTCCGCGATCACCGGGATCTGGGACTTCTTCGCGATCATCGGCAGGGCGTCCGCGTCGTCCTGCGACGGCACGGCGACCCGGACGATCTGGCAGCCGGCGGCGGTCAGTTCGGCGATCTGTTGGAGGGTGGCGTTGACGTCCGCGGTCAGCGTCGTGGTCATGGACTGGACGGAAACCGGAGCGCCACCGCCGACCGGCACGCTGCCCACCATGATCTGACGAGACTGGCGGCGCGGCGACAACGGCTCGACGGGGGCGCTGGGCATTCCAAGATTGACAGCGGTCACAGCAGGATCACTCGCTCCTATTTGCCGAAAAGAGTGACGGGATTGACGATATCGGCGGCCACTGTGAGCAAAGTGAACCCACCGAAAACAAGGATCACCGCGTAGGTGACGGGCATCAGCTTCAGGTAGTCGACCCGGCCCGGATCGCGTCGACCGATCTTGGCGTACAACCAGGACCGTACCCGTTCGAACCAGGCGACCGCGATGTGACCTCCGTCCAGCGGGAGCAGCGGCAGCAGGTTGAACACGCCGATGAAGAAGTTCAGGCTGATCAGGAAGCTCAGGAACAGCGTCCAGGCGCCGTGCTCCACGCTCTCGCCGCCCAGCCGGCTCGCGCCGACCACGCTGATCGGGCCGTTCGGGTCGCGGGGCTTGCCGGACAGCGCGTTCCACAGGTTCGGCACCTTGCTCGGGATGCTCTTGAGCGACTCGCCGATGCCCTGGAACAGCTGGCCGGTGAAGCGGAACGACTGGCCCACCGACTCGACCGGCCCGTACGTCACGTTGAGCGGCACGTTCTTCGGCAGCGCCTGGCTGACCCCGAGCGCGGCGACCTGGGTCGGCGCGCCGCTGGGGTTGTCGGCCGGGTGCCGGGGCGCGGAGATGAGGGTGATGTTGGCGGTCTTGGTCACCCCGTCGTGCACGTAGGTGAGAGTGGCCGGACCGGGCTTGGCCGCGCGGATCGTGTTGACCAGGCCGATGTACGTGCTGACCTGCGTGTCGTTGACGGCCGTGATCTTGTCGCCGTTCTGCAGGCCGGCCTGCCGGGCGGGCGACTGCGGGTCGGTCGGCAGGCAGTTGGCGCGGTCCGCGTCCAGCTGGACGCAGCTCTCGATCGAGACGGTCGGCGGCAGCGCGTTGACCTTCGCCTGGTCGGACAGCTCCGGGTTGGGCACCCCGACCAGGAACAGCGTCACCCACAACACCACGAACCCGAGGATGAAGTGCATGATCGATCCGGCGGACATCACGATCGTCCGCTTCCAGACCGGATAGCGCCACATGGCCTTCGGCTCGTCTTCCGGGGCGACGTCGTCGTCCTGCGGCGTCATCCCGACGATCTTGACGAACGCTCCGGCGGGGATCGCCTTGAGCCCGTATTCGGTCTCGCCGCGGCGGAACGAGAAGAGAGTCGGCCCGAACCCGACGAAGTACCGGGTGACTTTCATCCCGAACGCCTTGGCCGTGGCCATGTGGCCGGCCTCGTGCAGGGCGACCGAGATAAAGATGGCCAGCGCGAACAGCACGACGCCGATCAGGTACGCCATCAAGATCCTTCCCCTACGGCCGCGACCAACTCGCGGGCCCGTGCCCGCGCCCATGACTCGGAGGCGAGCACCTCCTCGACGTTACCCGGTTCGGCGAAATCGGGGGCCTCGCTCAACACGCGTTCGAGCGCGTCGACGATGCCCAGGAACGGCAGCCGCCCGGCCACAAACGCCGCTACCAGCTCCTCGTTGGCCGCGTTGTAGATCGCCGGCCGGCACCGGCCCGCCCGCCCGGCGGCCTTGGCCAGCCGTACCGCCGGAAAAGCCTCGTCGTCCAGCGGTCGCAGCTCCCAGCTGTGCGCCGCCGTCCAGTCCAGTGCCGGAGCCGCCTCCGCTACCCGCTGCGGCCAGCCCAGCGCCAGGGCGATCGGCAGCCGCATGTCGGGCGGGCTGCACTGCGCGATGGTCGACCCGTCGACGAACTCGACCATCGAATGGATCACCGACTGCGGGTGGACCATCACGTTGATGTCGTCGTATCCGATGTCGAACAGCTCGTGCGCCTCGATCACCTCGAGGCCCTTGTTGACCAGAGTGGCCGAGTTGATCGTGACGACCGGACCCATGTCCCAGGTCGGGTGGGCCAGCGCCTGCTCCGGCGTGACCTCGGTCAGGTCCTCCCGGCGCCGTCCCCGGAACGGGCCGCCGCTGGCGGTCAGCACCAGCCGGCGCACCTCGGCGCCGGTCCCCGAGCGCAGGCACTGGGCCAGCGCGGAGTGCTCCGAGTCGACCGGGGTGATCTGTCCCGGCCGGGCCGCCGCCCGGACCAGCGCGCCGCCGGCCACCAGCGACTCCTTGTTGGCCAGGGCGAGCCGCCGCCCAGCCCGCAGCGCGGCGAGCGTCGGGGCCAGCCCGAGAGAGCCGACCACCCCGTTGAGCACGGTGTCGCAGGGCCACTGGGCCAGCTCGGTCATCGCGTCCGGGCCGGCCACGATCTTCGGGATCCGGTAGCCCCCGGTCGAGTACCCGCGGCGCTGCGCCTCCGCGTAGAAGGCCAGCTGGAGGTCCTGCGCCGCCGAGGCCCTGGCCACCCCGACCACGTCCACGCCCAGCTCCAGCGCCTGCGCGGCGAGCAGCTCGACGTTCCCGCCTCCGGCACCCAGCCCGACCACCCGGAACCTGTCTGGATTGCGACGCACGATGTCGACGGCCTGAGTGCCGATGGAGCCGGTCGACCCGAGCAGGATGATCTCGCGAACAGCGCTCACCGGATCATTGTCCCCGATTCACCCGACCGGTATCGACGCAGGCCGCACCAAGCGCCCCGATCGGGTCGAGATAGCACCGGGCCAGCAGAGACACCCACTGATAGACGGCGTCCTCCCCGGCGGCGAGCGGACCGGGCCGGAAGTGCGGCGAGGCCAGCCCGCGCTGGACGGACTCGCAGGCGGCCCAGTCCTCCCGGTTGGTGATGTCCCAGAAATCGACCGCGTAGCCCGGATCGATGCTTGTCCGAGGGAAGTACCAGGCGCACTCGACCCGGGTGAGGTCGGGCGACAGCGGTTCGAGGCGGTGAGTCATCACGTAGTCCGGGTGCGCCGAGATCAGCAGATTCGGAAAGACCGCGATGTAACGGACAGTGCCCCGTGGTGCCCCGTCGATGTACTCGCCGGCCGACCGGCCATCCAGTGACATCGTCTCGGCGCCGTCCCGGAGGTCCATCGCGCCGCCCACCCAGGCACCGGGCAGCGCCCAGTTCTGCCCGGATGCCGGCGGGGACACCCGGCACAGCTCCGGATGGATCAGCGGGCAGTGGTAGCACTCCTGGTAGTTCTCGACGATGACCTTCCAGTTCGCGGCCACCTGGTACACGTGCCCGGCGCCGCGAACCAGATCCTCCGGCCGGTACGGCGCGATCAGGCCGGCCAGCTCGCCGAGGTGACTCGGGAACGGCGGCGCCGTGCCCAGCGCGTTGACGAACACCCAGCCGTGCCACACCTCGACCGGCAGCTCGACCAGTCCGTACCGGCCCGGATCGAACGGGGTCCGGGCCGCGGCACCCATCCCGGGCGCGGTGGCCAGCGAGCCGTCCAGCCGGTACGCCCAGCCGTGGTACGGGCAGACCACCGACGGCCGGCCCGCGGTACCCCCGTCGGGCAGCAGCTCGTGCCCGCGGTGCCGGCACACGTTGGCGAACCCGCGGACGGTTTCGCTGTCAGGAGCCACGGTCAGCAGCACGGCGACGTCGCCCACGGTCAGCGCCCGCTGGGTGATCCCGTCCCCGCCGAACAGGTCGTCCGCCCGCCCGGCGCAGGTCCAGGCGCCGGCGAACAGGTGCCGGCGTTCCCAGGCCAGTACCGCCTGATCGGTGTAGGCGGCAGCGGGCAGCATCCGGGACTCGCCGAACGGCCGCAGCGCGTCGGCGAGGGCCGCGGAGTCGAGGGGCGCCGCGCCGGTCACTGCCGTACGAAGGCGCGGTTGGCGAGGAAGTCCCGCAGCTCGGCCAGTTGCTCCGGGGGCACGGTGGTGATCGGAACCGGGAGCACCTGCCGCTTGCCCAGCATGAGCAGGAGCTGACCGGGAATCTCCTGGGTCTTCTCGAACGCGGCCCAGGCGTACTCCGTGGACATCAGCGGCGAGAGTATCCGCACGCCAGGGTCGCCGATCTCGATGCGCTGCGGCTGGCGCATCACCAGCGGCAGCGCGCGGATGCTCGTCCGGACGGACTTACGGGGAATGTAGATCACGTACAGCACGCCGATCACGAGAAGACCGACGCCGAACGGCCACGCGTCCGTGCCCAGGGCGAGCAGGACGACACCGAGCACGGCCAGGATGGCGCCGAGGATCCGCACCTTCCGGTACGCGTCGCGCAGGACGTACCGGAACGCGCCGGCGTACCGGTCGAGATCCGGCTCGGCGTCGATGATGATGTGCAAGTCTCCTCCTGACGGTCTGCGCGGTCGATCCTAGGGAGCAGCGCTCGACCGCGCAGACCCGTTACCCGGCGGCGCGACGCCGGGCCCGCGGACGGCTACCGTAGGCGGATGCGCCTGGCGACCTGGAACGTCAACTCGGTGACCGCCCGGCTGCCCCGGCTGCTCGACTGGCTGCCCGCGGTGGCCCCCGACATCGTGTGCCTGCAGGAGACGAAGACCTCGGAGTTCCCGGCGACCGAGGTGGCCGGGCTCGGCTACGAGGTGGCCGCGCACGGCTCCGGACGGTGGAACGGCGTCGCCGTACTCTCCCGGGTCGGGCTCGCCGACGTGAGCCTCGGGTTCCCCGGTGAGCCCGGCTTCCCCGATCCCGAGGCGCGGGCCGTCGGCGCCACCTGCGGCGGGGTGCGCGTCTGGTCGGTGTACGTGCCCAACGGGCGCACCATCGACTCGCCCCACTACCAGTACAAGCTGGCCTGGTTGACCGCCCTGGGCACGGCGCTGAAGCCGGAGATCGCCGCGCACGACCGGTTCGCGGTGTGCGGGGACTTCAATGTCGCTCCGACCGACGCCGACGTGTGGGACGCGGCCGCCTTCGCCGGGTCGACGCACGTGACCGCACCCGAGCGGGACGCCCTGACCGCGCTGCGCGGGCTCGGCCTGGAGGACGTCGTACCCCGGCCGTTGAAGGGCCCGAACCCGTTCACCTACTGGGACTACCGTGCCGGAATGTTCCACCAGGACATGGGCATGCGCATCGACCTGGTCTACGCCACCCCGGCGGTGGCCGGCGCGGTCACGGACGCGTACATCGATCGGGAGGCCCGGAAGGGCAAGGGCCCCTCGGATCACGCCCCGATCGTGATCGACTTTCCAGCCTGATCGGTCGTTAGGGTGTTCCCATGAGTGAGCGCCAGATCAGCGGGCGCGGCGAAGCCGCTCTTCCCGTGAGGATCAGGAATCAGAGTTGCAGCGTTTATGTGCCTCATGTGGTCGGCGAGCGGAGCGAGGTGGCCGCATGAGTGACATCCCTCGACGCGCCGACGTCGTGATCATTGGAGCGGGGCACAACGGCCTGGTCGCGGCGGTTCTGCTGGCGCGCGCCGGGCTCGCTGTCACGGTGCTGGAGGCGGCGCCGGTGATCGGCGGAGCCGCCCGCACCGAGCATCCGTTCCCGAAGGTGCCCGGGCTGGGTCAGTCCACCGGCTCGTACCTGCTGGGCCTGATGCCGCCGGAGCTGATCGCCAAGCTCGGCGTGGACATCCCGGTACTGCGCCGGGATCCGCACTACTTCCTGCCGACGCCGGGTGGGCCGGGCTCGCCGTACCTGCTGTTCGGGCGCGACCGCGAGGCCACCCGGGAGCAGATGACCCGGTTCTTCTCGGCCGCCGACGTGGCCGCCGACGACGCGATGCAGGCCGAACTGGCCATGCTGCGCGAGGATCTGGCGCCGGCGTGGTTGGTCGAGCCGCTGCCCGTCGAGGAGACCGCCGAGCGCTACATCCGGTCCGAGCTGCGCCAGGTCTTCGTCGAGCTGGTACGGGGGTCGGTCGTCGACTATCTCGCCCGGTTCGACTTCCGTTCCGAACTGCTGATCGCGATGTACGCGGTCACCGACGGCGTGTCCGGGCTCAACGCCGGGCCGGACGACCCGGGCACCGGTCACAACTTCCTGGCGCACAACATGTGCCGGCTCCCCGGTTCGGGCGGCACCTGGATGATCGCCCAGGGCGGCATGGGTACCGTCTCCGGCACGTTCGCCGCCGCCGCCCGGGCCGCTGGCGCCACGATCGTCGCTGGCGCGCCGGTAGCCGAGGTGCTGACCGACGCCGGGGCGGTCTCCGGCGTACGGCTGGAGGACGGTGGTACCGTCGCCGCGCCGGTGGTCCTGGGCGCCTGCGACCCGTACCAGCTGATGCGGCTCGCCCCCGGACTGCCGGTCGAGGAACGGATCAAGGCGGTACGCCGGCCCGGTACCACTCTCAAGGTCAACCTCGCCCTGCGTGACCTGCCGACGTTCTCCTGCCTGCCGGCGGGCGCGCCGAGCCCGTTCGGCTCGACGATCCACCTGCTGCCCGGCTCGGCACCCGGAGCGGAGCCGATGGCCGAGCTGCGCCGGATGTGGGAGGACGTGTCCCAGGGCCGGCTGCCGGCCGAGCCGACGATCGAGTGGTACCTGCACACGACAGTGGACCCGACGCTTCAGGACGCGGAGGGGCACCACTCCTCGGCGCTGTTCGTGCAGTCGGTCCCGTACGACATCGCCGGCTCCAACTGGGACGCCGAGCTGCCCTCGTACGTCGAGCGCCTGCTCGCGATCTGCGACAAGTACGCGCCGGGTACCAGCGACCTGGTCGTGGACACGATGCCGCTCACGCCGCCAGGCATCGAGGAGCACTTCGGGATCACCGGCGGGCATATCCACCACATCGACAACACGGTGTCCTTCACTGACCGGATGCCGTACGTGACCGGTCTGCCGGGCCTGTACGCGGGCAGCGCCGGAGCGTTCCCGGCCGGCAGCGTGATCGGGGCGGCCGGCCACAACGCGGCCCAGCGCATCCTGGCCGACCTGGGCCGCCCGGCGGCCTGAGCGGCGCCGGTTCGGGCGGTCGCTTGCGACCGCCCGAACTCAACAAAGCCGAGCCGTCAACAGCGTCGGAAATGGCACCGGACCCCGTAGCACAGGGCAGAGTACGGGGTCCGGTTTCGCGCCGTCCCGGCTCAAGGCCGGGGCGATAGAGCGTCCCAGCCTCGGGACACAACGTCACCGGGCTGGGACGGCGTCGTCTCGGCCCGGAATCCGGACCGGGACGACGTCATGGATCAGATCGGGCGAACGGCCTCCGCCTGCGGGCCCTTGGCGCCCTGGACGATCTCGAACTCCACCCGCTGGTTCTCGTCCAGCGAGCGGTAGCCGGTGGTCTGGATCGCGGAGTGGTGCACGAACACGTCGGCGCCGCCGCCGTCAACGGAGATGAAGCCGAAGCCCTTCTCGGCGTTGAACCACTTCACGGTTCCCTGCGTCATTCTTTTTTCTCCTCAGAGATCTTTCGTTGGCCCCACGCGCTGCGAGGCCGGTTGGCCGTTTTCGAGCAGCGCTAGCTAGGGCTCATCTCGTGAGGAGACAACCGTGCCGTCGCCTGTCAAGCGACGGTAAGCCAGGTACACAAAAACTTCGCAAACCACGCTACACCATTGTGCCCCGGGACCTCGCATCGGGGTGGCCCTGACACGCGCGCCTTCAGCCGCTGAACAGGCGATCTATTCGGCCTTGCCGGCCTCGGCGCCCACCTCGACGGTCGCCGGCCGGGACCGCAGCTCGTGCCCGGCGCTGGTCAGGCAGCGGCCGCTGGTCAGGTCGAACTTCCAGCCGTGCAGCTGGCAGGTCAGCGTCTCGCCCTCGATCACCCCGAACCGGGTGAGGTCCGCCTTCAGGTGCGGGCAGCGCCGCTGGACGACCCAGTCGCCCAGGGTGATGTCCTCGGCGTCGGTCGCGCGCTCGTTCTCGTCGTACCAGCCCTCCGCGTACTGCAACCGCTCCTCGGACAGGCACTTGAAGAACGAGTACACGAACTCGTTGTACTGGCCGACCCGGGCGGCGGAGAACCGGCACGACAGGAACAGGGAGTTCACCCAGTCCACCTCGCCGGAGTGCAGCAGCTGCTCGACCAGTACCCGGCCGGTACGGAACCGGTACCGGACCTTCTCGTCGGCGTACTCCCGCACCTGCTTGCCGGGAAAGTCCACCACGATCGACTCGACGACCTCGCCGTCCGGCCCGAACGAGTCGGTGAGGTCGATCCGGATCGGGCCACCGACGCCCTTCGCCAGGTAGATCGACTCCTCCAGCAGCGGTTCGATCCGCTTCTTCATGGCGCCCAGGACGTCGATCTCGGGGTGCGCCCAGGTCTTCTTCGCCGCCTCGATCACCGGGCGCTGCCGCTCCTGGTACGCCCGCAGGTGCTCTTCCTTGTGCGCGAAGAACTCGGCGACGTCGTCCACCGGGTGCGAGGTTTCGGCCGAGGACGTGGTCAGCTCGGTCGCGGAGCCGGGCAGCAGCACGATCGCGTTGGTGCCGCCGACCTTCGCGTACTCCTCGATGAACCGCTGCTGGTCCGGGAAGATGTTGCCCTCGTCGTCGAAGATGTCGTTGAACTGCCACAGCGAGTCGTCGAGGAAGCAGGGCGGTCCGGCGATCGGGAAGACGTGGTCGGCCTTGAGATCGTCGATGTACCGGAACGTCCGGTCGAACTGGCGGTCCCGCTTCTGCTTACCGAACGCCGTCTTCGCCGACTCGGGCAGCTCGTAGACCATCGGGTACCAGATCGCACCGGAGAACTGGAGCAGGTGCGCGTGCACGTGCCCCAGCTCGGCGAAGATCGACAGGTCGGAGGGCCGGGCGTCGTTCTGGTTGAGCAGCCGCACCCCGTCGTGCTCGACCCACAGCGAGGAGTCTCCGATCGGCCCGTCCATCGGCCCGGTCAGCGCCTGGATCATGATCTTCAGGCCGCCGTCGAGCTCGTGCACCTCGTTCGTCACGGTACGCAGAAAGCTGGTGAATCCCAGCTCTCGGAGTTGGTCCTCCAACTCGCTGGTCGGGTACTCCGGCAGCAGGACGGTCGCCTTCTTGCTCACGAAGCGCTTGAGCTGCTCCGCGTCGAAGTGGTCCCGGTGCAGGTGCGAGACGTACAGGTAGTCGACCTGGCCCAGCGACTCCCAGTCGAGCTGTGAGTTGTCCGGGAATGGGAACCATGACGCGAAATACGCCGGGTTCACCCAGGGGTCACATAAAATGCTCCCCGCCGCCGTGTCGATCCGCATGCTCGCGTGGCCGGTACCGGTGATGCGCACGGCGTGCCCCTTCTCCTTCGCGGTCCGTACCCCCTGACGCTACCGGAGGCGCTAACCGCCCGTGCCGGATGCTCGCCACCGGCGACCGCGGTCCCGGCAACGGGGGACGTGGTCCCCGCAACGGGGCAGGACCGGCCGGTAGCGCCTTCCGGCGGCATGCCAGACTGTCTCTGCACCCGATCGAGCGAATGATCACCAAAGGGGATCGACGTGGCCGACGAAGAGCCAGTGACCTCACCAGACCAGCACAAGCCGGGCAACGCCAAGCTGGCCCGGATCGGTGCGGTCGCGGTCATCGTGGTCCTGTTGGCCATGCTGTGCGGCAACCAGCGCGGCCACATCGAGGACATCTTCTTGATCGTTACCGCCGCGCTGCTCGCGGTCATCCTGATCGGCGACCTGCTGCTGCGCAAGAACGGCCTGCGCTGACGGCCGGCGCCAGCGGCCCGGCTTCACGGGCCACGCCGTTCACGGGCCACGCCGTTCACGGGCACGCCGTTCACGGGTCACGTGCCCTTCACAGTCCACGGGCCTTCACGAGGCACGCGCCCCTTCACCGGCCACGCCCTTTGCGGGCCACGCCAACGCCAGCGGGCCGCGCTGACCGGGTGGTCGCCGGGTCAGCGTCGCCGCAGTCGGGTCAGTGCCGCCGCATGATGTCGCGCACCTCGCGCAGTGCCTGGTCGACCTCCGCCTCGAAGTAGCCGCCCGGCACCAGGTTGAACTGCCCGGGATCCAGCTCCGCCTCGTTGATCCCGACCGACGAGCGACCGGTCATCGCGGTGAGAATGCCCTCGAACAGGCGATCCACCTGATTCGGGTCGTACCCGCTGCCGAACCGGCGCGACTGGAACGTCCGGCGCAGCTGATCGATCCGGGCCGCGTCACCGGTCAGCCCGGACCCACCCGGGCCACCGCCGAGGTCCGAGGGAACCATCCTGATCTCGGTGGTCATGTCGGTCTTGCCGTGCCGGCCGGGCTCGAACCCGTCGAACCCGCGGCCGAAGTTGCTGGTCGGCTCGTCGTAGCGGTTCGGCTCGTCAAAGCGCGCGAAGCCGCCGGTGGCGCCGCCGGCCATCGGAGCGACCGGACGAGCCTGCGTGGGCGGCATGGTCGGCCGGTCGTCACGCGCGGGCGGACCGAGCCGATCGGGCTGCGACGGCACCACGCGGTCGTCACGCGCGGGCGGACCGAACCGGTCGGGCTGCGACGGCACGATCCGGTCGTCGCGCATCGGCGGCCCGCCCCGGTCCGGCGGCGGCATCATCCGGTCGTCGCGCATCGCCGGAGCCATGCGGTCCCCTGCGCCCATCCGATCCGGCGGGCCCATGCGATCGGGCGGGCCCATCCGGTCCGGCGGACCCATCCGGTCGGGAGGCCCCATGCGGTCGGGAGGCCCCATGCGATCGGGAGGCCCCATGCGGTTCGGCGGACCCATCCGGTCGGGTGGGCCCATCCGATCCAGCGGACCGAGCCGGTCGGCCGAGCCCATGCGGTCTTCGGCCATCCGGTCGGGCGGACCGGCCGGGCGCTCCGAACCGCGGAAGCCCGCCCGCTCCTCGAGCTCGCCGAGCTGCCGCTCGACGCGGTCCAGGTGAAGGTCGACCTGCCACTCGTCGTAGCCGCCGAACCGCACCCGGAAGACCACCTCGTGGACCTCCTGGGCGGCGATCGGGGAACTCGCCTCGCCGTTGAGCGTCGCCTCGACCCGGTCGAGGAACGAGTCAACCTCGTCGACCTTGTACCCGCGACGCAGCGCACGGCGCCGGAACCGCTGACCTTGACTCACTGTGCCGCCTTTCGCTCACTGCGTGAGGCCATTTCCCCTGGTCCCCGCCCCGGCCCGGTTGGCCGCGACACCGCGGCCGCGGCCAGTTGGCCACAGGCTCCGTCGATCTCCCGGCCCCGGGTGTCCCGTACCGTCGTCGGCACCCCAGCCGCGCGCAGCCGCCGGACGAACTCGCGCTCGACCGGCTTCGGACTGGCGTCCCACCGGCTGCCCGGGGTTGGGTTGAGCGGGATCAGGTTGACATGCGCCAACCGCCCGGCCAACAGCCGCCCGAGGAGGTCCGCCCGCCACGGTTGGTCATTCACGTTCTTGATCATCGCGTATTCAATGGAGACGCGGCGTCCCGTGCCTGCCGCGTACGACCATGCGGCATCGAGCACCTCGGCCACCTTCCACCGTTGGTTGACCGGCACGAGTTCGTCGCGCAGCTCATCATCTGGCGCGTGCAACGACAGCGCAAGGGTCACCGGCAGGTCCTCGCCGGCCAACCGGTGGATAGCCGGCACGAGGCCCACGGTCGAGACCGTGACATGTCGCGCAGACAGGCCCAGACCTCCCGGCGCCGGTTCGGTGAGCCGGCGCACCGCGTCGATCACCCGGCTGTAGTTGGCCAACGGCTCGCCCATGCCCATGAACACCACCCGGGACAGCCGGTCCGGGCAGTCCGGCAGGGCGCCCGAGGCGGCCAGTCCGGCGAACGAGACCACCTGGTCGACGATCTCCGCGGTGGACAGGTTGCGAGTCAGGCCGGCCTGGCCGGTGGCGCAGAACGGGCAGGCCATGCCGCAGCCGGCCTGGCTGGACACGCAGACGGTGACCCGGTCCGGGTATCCCATCAGCACGCTCTCCACGAGCGAGCCGTCGTGCAGCCGCCAGAGCGTCTTGCGGGTGCGCCCGTCGTCGCAGGACAGCTCCCGTACCGGCGTCAGTAGCGTGGGCAGCAGCTGGGCGGTGAGCCGGCTGCGCGCGGCCGCCGGGATGTCAGTCATCCGCTCCGGGTCGCGGACCAGCCGGCCGAAGTAGTGCGTGGACAGTTGCCCGGCCCGGTACTCCTTTTCGCCCAATCCGGCGACGGCGCCCCGCCGTCCGGCCAGGTCGAGGTCGGCCAGATGGCGGGGTGGCAGCGAGGCGCGCGCTCGACGCCCGGCACTGCCCGCCGGCTGGCCGGCGCCCGACTCGTCCCCGTTCAGCGGCGTCAGGGGCACCAGCACGGGCCCGTCCGGGCTGTGCGCGGGTGCGAGGGGCTCCGCGGCCTCCGGGGTCGCGGGGAGCAGTTCCAGCCGACGGCCGGGTCCGGTAACGGGCTGTGTTGTCATAGCCGGTCCAGTCTCGCACGACTCGCCACGATCGCCCTCCCGGCGCGATGCCGACCCGGGCGCGTGGCGGGCCACCTGCGGGCCGCCGGGTACCGCCGCGCCGGCGTCACCCGCCTGTCGGCGCGAGTACCGACAGCAGCAGGAAGGCCGTCGGCGCGGCGAACAGGATGGAGTCCAGCCGGTCCATCAGGCCGCCGTGCCCGGGCAGCAGGTTGCTCATGTCCTTGACTCCGATATCCCGCTTGAGCAGGGATTCTGTGAGATCACCGAGCACCGCGGCGATGGACAGCGCGACTCCGAAGATCACCCCGTGCCACCACGGCTCGTGGAGCAGGAGGTCGATCAGCACCGCGCTGCCGATGGCCGCGGCCAGCAGCGAGCCGGCGAGCCCCTCCCAGGACTTCTTCGGGCTGATCGTCGGCGCCATCGGATGCTTGCCGAAAAAGACCCCGGCGGCGTATCCGCCAGTGTCGGAAAGCACAACCGCGGCCAGCGTTAGCACCACCCGCAGTGGGCCGTCCTGCGGCTTGACAAGCATGACCGCGAAGGAGGCGAGGAACGGAACGTAGACCGCGATCAACGCCGCGGAGGTGGCGTCACGCTGGTACCCGGCCGGACCGTCTGCCAGGCGCCAGATCAGCGCGGCCACCACGGACAGGGTGAGGCCGAGGATGAGCGGCTCGGTACCGCCCTGCCAGGCGAGCCCGGCCATCACCGGGCAGGCCAGCAGCAGCGGGACCAGCGGTGCCCGTACGCCGGTGGTGCCGACCGCGCGGACCATCTCGTACACGCCGATCCCGGCGGCCACCACGACCACGCCGAGGAACGCCGGGCGCCACACGAACAGCGACACGATCACGATCGCGCCGAGGGTGACGCCGACACCGATCGCCGCGGGCAGGTTGCGGCCGGCCCGGCTGCGGCGCGGCGGAGCGGACGGGTCGTTCGCGCGCTCCTCGCGGGAGCGGGCGGTACGGCCGCCGTCGAGGTTCAGGTCCAGATCGTCGGCGGCCTGGTTCGGGTACACCGGGATCTGGACCGTGCCGTCGTCTTCGTGCGGGTACCGGGGCTCCTGCTCCGGGTACGCCTCGGGCGCGGCCACATCGGCGTGCCGCGCCCGATGGCGTGACCGGGTTCCCTGGTTGTCCGGCGGGTCGAGATAGGAGGGCATCAGACCTCTAAGAGCTCTGATTCCTTGTGCCTGACGATCTCGTCGATGCTGGCCGTGTACTTGTGCGTGAGGTCGTCGAGCTCCTTCTCCGCCCGGCGGCCCTCATCCTCGCCCGCCTCGCCGTCCTTGACGATCCGGTCCAGCTCCTCCTTGGCCTTGCGCCGCACGTTGCGTACGGCGACCTTGGCCTCCTCGCCCTTGTGCCGGGCCACCTTGATCATGTCCCGACGCCGTTCCTCGGTCATCTGGGGCAGCACGATGCGCAACTGGGTGCCCTCGTTGTTCGGGTTCACCCCGAGGTCCGAGTCGCGGATCGCCTTCTCCATGGCATTGATCTGACCGTTGTCGTACGGCTTGATGATCGCCATCCGCGGCTCCGGTACGGCGATCGAGGCCATCTGCGGCAGCGGGGTGGGGGTGCCGTAGTAGTCGATGACGACCTTGGCGAACATCGCTGGCGTCGCTCGGCCGGTGCGGATGGTGGCGAACTCTTCCTTGGCGAACTCGATCGCCCGCTCCATCTTCTCTTCGGCCTCGAAGAGCGTCTCGTCGATCACGTGCTCCGTCGCCTCCTTCGGGCGTTTGCGTGGCAGGTCACGCAGTGGCTGGCGGGTCGTCAGGCGGTGATCAAAGTGCCGATCTTGTCGCCGCTGACCGCCTTGATGATCGTGTCCTCGCCCTCCGCGCCGAAGACGAGCATCGGAAGGCGATTGTCCTTGCACAGGCTGAAGGCCGCGGCGTCGGCCACGCTCAGGCCCTCGCGGAGCATCTCGTCAAAGGTCGTGGTATCCAGCTTGACCGCGTTCGGGTCGATCCTCGGGTCGGCAGTGTAGACGCCGTCCACTCCGTTCTTGCTCATCAGCACGGAGTCGGCGTGAATCTCCAGGGCCCGCTGGACGGAGACCGTGTCGGTGGAGAAATACGGCATTCCGGCCCCGGCGCCGAAAATCACCACGCGCCCCTTCTCCAGGTGCCGGATCGCCTTGCGCGGGATGTACGGCTCGGCCACCTGAGCCATCGTGATCGCGGTCTGTACCCGCGTGTCGATGCCCGACTTCTCCAGGAAGTCCTGCAGCGCCAGGCAGTTCATGACAGTGGCGATCATGCCCATGTAGTCGGCGCGGGAGCGGTCCATGCCGCGCTTCTCCAGCTCGACCCCGCGGAAGAAGTTGCCGCCGCCGACCACCACGGCGATCTGGGTGCCGAGCTGGACCACATGCCCGATCTGCCGGGCCAGGTCCTGCACCACGTCCGGGTCGACGCCGATCTCGCCGCCACCGAACACCTCGCCGGACAGTTTGAGAACGACCCGTCGGGCTCGGGGCGGTCCACCGCCCGCCAGCCTGCCAGCCGCCGCCGTCACGATCTCGTCGGCCACCGTGTCAGTCATCGTGCCCCTCCAGGTCTGTCATTTACCAATCTGTCATGTCCCGGCGCAACCGCGGTCACCCGCCGATCCCCGGGTATGCGACGGGGAGGCCGGCGCGTGGTCAGTGTCCACCCGCGGCCTCCCCGTCTGCCGTACTCCGCGCTTCTTCGCCCGGCCGCTTTGACCGGCCCGCCCACAAACCAGGCGGGCCTGGCGGCCGTTATGCCTGTCCGACCTCGAACCGGACGAACCGGGTGACGGTGAGTCCAGCCTCGTTCAGGATCTGCTGGACAGTCTTCTTCTGGTCCTGTACGGACGACTGCTCAACGAGGACGAAGTCCTTGAAGTAGGCGCCGACCCGACCCTCGACGATCCGCGACAGGGCCTGCTCGGGCTTGCCTTCCTCGCGGGCGGTCTCCTCGGCGATGCGGCGCTCCGTGGCGATGACGTCCTCGGGCACCTCGTCGCGGGTCAGGTACTTCGGCCGCATGGCGGCGATCTGCATGGCCACACCGCGCGCATCGGCGTCGCCCGCCTCGTCGTCCTTGCCGGCGTACTGGACCATCACGCCCACGGCCGGCGGCAGGTCCGCGCTCTTGCGGTGCAGGTACACAGCGACCTGCCCGTCGAGTACGGCGAACCGGTTGACCACCAGCCGTTCCCCGATCTTGGCGGACTGCTCGTCGACGGCCGTCGCGACCGTACGGCCGTCCGCCAGCGTGGAGCCGAGCAGCGCGTCCACGTCCGCCGGACGGGTGTTCGCTACCTGCTCCACCAGGCTCTGCGCCAGGGCGATGAAGTCGGCGTTCTTGGCCACGAAGTCGGTCTCGCAGTTGATCTCAAGCAGAGCCGTGCCGGAGTGGGCGACCAGTCCGTTCGCAGCGGTCCGGCCGGCACGCTTGCCGACGTCCTTCGCGCCCTTGACGCGCAGGATCTCCACCGCACGATCAAAGTCGCCGTCGGCCTCATCCAGCGCCTTCTTGCAGTCCATCATGCCAGCGCCGGTCAGTTCGCGGAGCTTCTTGACGTCCGCGGAAGTGAAGTTCGCCATGTCCCTCTTCTATCCGGCCGCTCGACCGCGGCACTCTGCTTTCTCGCCCGGGTACCGGACCCCGGCGGCTCGTTCCTCGGCGCCGTCGGCGCCCGGACTTCCCCTCCGACGGCGCCAGGCCGACCGGAGTCCTCCTGGACCCGCGGAGCGGTCCGGCGCCGCTGCCGCCCTTGCCGGCGTTCCGGGCCGTCCCCTGGACTCACCCGTCGCGCCGCGTCGCGAGCGGCAGGTCCTGCTATGTCTGTCTGTTGGTCTTCATGTCTCGCGCCGGCCGGCGGGGCTTCGTGCCCCCTGCCGCCGGCGCTCGGTCTGGGTCGTGGCCGGTTCGCGTGCCCGATCCGGGCTGTCTACGTCGCCGGGTTCCCGGCGGTTCGGCCCGGTGACGGACTCCGCGGTCCGGCCCGGGCGGCCTCACACCGCCCGGGCACCGCAACCGTCAGGCAGCCGGAGCGCCCGAGGTGGCCTCGGCCGCCGCGCCCGGCTCCTCCTTGCGCTGCAGCAGCTCGCGCTCCCACTCGGCCAGCGGCTCGTCCGCGGCCACCGCGCCCGGCTCGGGCTTCTCGTCGGTGGTCCGTCCGGCGCCCCGGCCGGAGCGGGCGATCAGGCCGTCCGCGACCGCGTCGGCGATCACCCGGGTGAGCAGCGCCGCCGAACGGATCGCGTCGTCGTTGCCCGGGATCGGGAAGTCGACCTCGTCCGGGTCGCAGTTGGTGTCCAGTACCGCGATCACCGGGATGCCGAGCTTGCGGGCCTCGTCGACCGCGATGTGCTCCTTCTTGGTGTCCACCACCCAGATCGCGGCCGGGGTCTTCTGCATGTCCCGCAGGCCGCCCAGCGTCCGGGTCAGCTTGTCCTTCTCGCGCGACAGCTGGAGGGTCTCCTTCTTCGTGTAACCCTGGGCCGCACCGGTCTGCTCGATCGACTCCAGCTCCTTCATGCGCTGCAGTCGCTTGTAGACCGTCTGGAAGTTGGTGAGCATGCCGCCCAGCCAGCGGTGGTTCACGTACGGCATGCCAACCCGCGACGCCTGCTCGGCCATCGCCTCCTGGGCCTGCTTCTTCGTGCCGACGAACAGGATGGCGCCGCCCTCGGCGACCGTGTTGCGGACGAAGTCGTACGCCTTCTCGATGTAGTCGAGGCTCTGGCGCAGGTCGATGATGTAGATCCCGTTGCGCTCCGTCAGGATGAAGCGCTTCATCTTCGGGTTCCAGCGCCGGGTCTGGTGTCCAAAGTGGACGCCGCTCTCCAGTAGTTGGCGCATGGTTACCACTGCCATGGCGGGGTGCTCCTCGTATCCCTGGTTGTTCCAGCGCCCCGGTTGGGCCGCCGGCCTGGCGCCTGGTCGTCGGCCGGGGTTGAGCCCGTGCGCGGAACGCATCGGGACCAGGGCGGCCGCCGCCCCACCAGCGAGGGTGAGGAGGGCGCGCGAGGTCGACCACGCGAGGTGGTCGCCGTCATCGAGTGTACGCGGTGGCCAGGCGGCAGCCTCCCCCGGCGTACATCCTGGGGGCTTTCGTCGGTTTTGGGTCTTCAGAGCCTGTTCGCAAACCGGCTGACCGGCTGCGCCGCGCCCAGGCGGCGACCGGCGGCGTTGTCGGCTCGCCCGGATACAACACCGGTATCCGGGCGAACCCCCGCCTTGCCGAACGCCGCCTGGATCCTGGCTCGCTCGACCAGAGGTCTGCCAACAGGCTCTTAACCTGCTAAATCGCGAGCGCACCGGCCAAGATCAGCACCAGCCCGACCGGCAGCAGCGCCAGCGGAGGCCGCGACCAGGCACGGGCCAGCGACGGCCCACCGGCGGATGCCGCACCCGTGATCGCGCCGTACAGGCCCATGGCGACCAGCGGAATGCCAGCCATCGTGAAGATCCCGGCCAGCACCTCTCCCGGCTGGAACGGATGCCCGAACTCGCCGGTGAACAGCATCCGGAGGGTGAGCAGCTCCGCGACGATCGCCACGATGACGAGCAGGATCGCGGCGCCGGTGTGCCGGGTGCGGTAGATCGCGCCGCCGGCATCGGGCGCCCCTCCGACGGCCGGCATCCCGCCCGGCCCCTGCGACGCCGGCTGCATCGACGGAGGCGGCCCGGCCTGCATCGGCGGCGCGACCGGTGGTGGCGCCATCGGCGGCGGCGCGATCGGCGGCGGCCCGGAGACGGGCGGTGCCAGCTGGGTCGGCGCGCCGACCGATCCGGGTGCCCGGCGCAGCGCCGCGCGGTCGATCGGCTCGGTGTGGAAGCGGGAATCCGACTGCTCGGAGTGGAACCGCGACTCGCCCGGGTCGGAGTGGAACCGGGGATCGGGCTGGTCGGCCGGGAAACGCGGCTCGGTCGCGTCGGAATGGAAGCGAGAGTCGGCCGGTTCGGCCTGCGACGGCAGCGGCGGCAGCTCAACGCCGGATCGCGGACCCATCGGGCTCGTGTTGCGCGCGGTCAGACCCGAGTCCGTGCGCGCCGCCGAAGACGAGTACGCCTCGGCTTCCGGGGAGTATCCGTCGCGGAACCGGCCGGGGTCGCCGCCGGTCTCCCCGAGGTCGGAGTAGCGCGGCTCCGGCACCCGGTACCGCTCTTCGTCGTCGAATCGGCTTTCCTGCGTCGGGTACCGCTCGGAATAGCCCGGGTACCAGCGACCCTCCGACTCGTCCTGATAGTTGCGAGGTGCGTCCACAGTCGCACCGTAGGCGACTGCCGGCCCGGCTCGCCAGCGCGTTGACCTGGATGCCTGGATTGTCGTGCGAGTGATCCCGGCATAATGACATCCGTGGAGGTACCGGACGATCTCCTCGCCGTCGCCGACGCATTGCTGCCCGGAATCGCGTGGGAGCGCGCACGGCTCGGCCGGGGCGGCTCGCACGATGTCGTGCTGCTGCCCGGCGTCGCCGCCGTGCGGATCGCCAACCACGCCAGCGCCGCGGCCCTGCTGCCCCGGCGCTGCCAGCTGCTCTCCCGGCTGGAGAAGGCGGGGCTGCCGTTCGCCGTGCCGGTACCGCTGACCGACGTCGTCGACGTGAACGGGCGGGCGGCGGTCGCGCTGTCCTGGGTATCGGGTTCACCGACGCCACGCGGGCAGGGTGAGCCCGCCGGGCTCCGGGAACTGCTGGCCGCGCTGGCCTCGGTACACCTCGGCGACCTCGACGGTTTGCTCGGCCCGGCTCACGCGTACGCCGGCGGGGCGCGGTGGCCGGAGCTGATGCGTGAGGTGGGCGGGCTGCTGCCGGAAGAGTGGCGGGCGGAAGCGGCCGAGCGGGTCGCCGCGGCGCGGGACCTGGCACCGGTACCGATCCGGCTGGTACACGGGGATCTCGCCGGCGAGAACGTGCACTGGGACCCGGCCGGCCGGCACTGTGTCGGCGTGCTGGACTGGGATTTCGCGCAGCCCTTCGACCCGGCCGTGGACGCCGCCTGCCTGGCCTGGCACGGCTGGCCGACGTTGCGCGAGGCGGTCGACCCGCAGACCTACCACCGGGCCCGCGTCTGGTATCTGACGTTCGGGCTGGACCAGGTGGCGGTCAGCCTGCTGCGCGGCGACCCGGCCCGGGTGCTGGCCGAGCAGGTCGCGCAGGCGGTCGCGTTCCTGGAACGCACCACCCTGTCGCCGCCGCCGCGCTGACCGTTCGCTGTGACCCGCGTCGCTGTGGCGCGGACGCGCCAGCCGCCAGCATGTACAGCGTGAGCGACAACGTGGTCGACCAACTGCTCGGCATGTTCCGGAGCATCCGGGAGCGCGAGTTCACCGGCTCGTCCGAGGTCTACACACGCCTGTCCGATGCCGTCGAACAGGCGCCCGGACTCGCCGAGCCGCTGCTCGCCGCGCCGCCCGAACAGCGACGCCCGCTGCTGTACTTCGCGGCGACCCAGTACCTGCTGCGCACCTCGGCGCACGGTCACCCGCTGGCCGGGTACCTGCCGACGCTGGGTGGCACCCGAGCGCCGGATCCCGGCCTGGTACCCGCGTTCGCCGCGTTCGTCCGCGCGTACGGCGGCGACCTCGCCGCCCTGTGTGCCAGCCGGAACACCCAGACCAACGAGCCGCTGCGCTCCGCCCTGCTGCGCCCGGCGTTCGCCCGCGCCGGGCGGCTGCTCGGCGACCGCCCGGTGAGCCTGGTCGAACTGGGTACCAGCGCCGGGCTGCTCCTGCTCAGCGACCGCTACGGCTACCGCTACCGGGGGCGGCGGTACGGACGGGCCGACGCGCCGGAGGCGCTGGTCATGGACTGCGAGGTCCGCGGCGGACAGCCGGCCGACCTCGACCGTGAGCCGGTCGTCGCCGACCGGGTGGGGCTGGACCTCGCGCCGGTCGACGCCGGGGATCCGGCATCGGTGGACTGGCTGCGCTCGTGCGTCTGGCCGGAGCACACCGAGCGCCTGGCCCGGCTGGACGCGGCCCTCGCCGAGGCGGTACGGGCCGCGCCGCGGCTGATCGCCGGGGACCTGGTCGCCGGGCTGCCGGCCGTACTGTCCGATGTGGACGCGGTACCGCTGGTGTTCGCGTCGCACGCGCTGATCTACCTGCCGGACGCCGCACGGGCGGAGCTGGTCGCCACGCTCGCCGAGACCGGCCGGCGGCGCGACCTCGTGGTCGTGCTCAACGAGTCCTCCGCCTGCGGGTTGGAGCTGTTCGCGAGGGTTGCGCCGCGAGCAACGGAAGGCGAGGCGTCACGGTCGAACGGCGGCCCGGGCAAGGACGGCCCGGCACCGCGGGCCGCGTGCACGCTGACGATGGTCGTCTGGCTCGACGGCCACCCCACGGTCACCGAACTGGCCACCACGGATCCGCACGCCCGCTGGCTGCACTGGCGGATCGAGGACCACCCGTACCGTCCGGTCGGCTGACGCCTCGCCTCTAGCCGAGCTGACCGAAGCGGCCGACCGCGACGGTCAGCGCGATCGCGAACAGCAACACGTTCGCGGCGACCGCCCACGGCTCACGCAGCCGGGTGTGCGAGCTGGCCGCGCCGATCATCACGACGCACAGGCCGGCGGCGGCGAGCGGGGTGAGCACCCGCGCCGTACCGGTCGCCCACGGCAGCAGCAGACCGATCACCGCCAGCAGTTCGCTCACGGCCGTCACGCGCACCACCGGCATCGGGAACAGCGCGATGCCGGTCTGCCCGCTGGCGATCAGGCGCTGGCGGCTCATCGTCGACTTGGCCAGCCCGGAGTAGGCGAACACCACTGCGAGCAGGCCCTGCAGGATCCACAGTGTGAGGTTCATGGGGAGAGGACGATCCACCGCCCGATGATGTGACGCTCGACGGGTGCGGTTTCTTCGGGGCTTTTCTCGGGGCTGCAGCGGCGCGCGGGAGACGGCGGCGCCCGGACGACGGCGGCCAGACGACGGCGGCCAGAGGACGGCGGCCAGACGACGGCGGCGCCCGGCCCGGCTAGCGGAGCACTCGGGTGCCACCGGGGTCGGTCGGGCGCCCGACGGCGCTTACCAGCACGGCCGCCCGACCTCGCTCACCAGCGCGGCTGGCCGGCGGCCCGGCCGGCCGGGGGCCCCGATGGCGGCGACTAGGCTGGCCGCATGGATCCGCTCGTGGCTCGGATGCAGCCGTTCGGCACCACCATCTTCGCCGAGATGTCCGCACTCGCCGTCCGCACCGGCTCGGTCAACCTCGGCCAGGGTTTCCCGGACACCGACGGACCGGCCGGGATGCTGGACGAAGCCGCCAAGGCACTGCACACCGGGGCGAACCAGTACCCGCCCGGGCCCGGCATCCCCGCCCTGCGCGTCGCGATAGCCGCGCACCAGAACGAGTTCTGGTCACTGGACTACGACCCGGACGGCGAGGTCCTGGTGACCGCCGGCGCCACCGAGGCGGTCACCGCCGCGATCCTGGCGCTGTGCGAGCCCGGTGACGAGGTGGTCTGCTTCGAGCCGTTCTACGACTCGTACGCCGCCTCGATCGCGCTGGCCGGCGCGGTACGGCGGCCGGTGACCCTGCGGCCGGGCGCCGACGGGCGCTTCGGGTTCGACCCCGGCGACCTGCGCGCCGCGTTCGGCCCGCGCACCCGGCTGGTGCTGTTGAACTCGCCGCACAACCCGACCGGCAAGGTGTTCACCCGCGACGAGTTGCGGCTGATCGCCGAACTGTGCGTGTCGCACGGCGTGTACGCGGTGACCGACGAGGTGTACGAGCACCTGGTCTTCGACGGCGGTGAGCACATTCCGCTGGCCACCCTGCCCGGAATGCGCGAACGCACCGTACAGATCTCGTCGGCCGGGAAGACCTTCTCGTGTACCGGCTGGAAGGTCGGCTGGGCGTGTGGGCCGCGCGATCTGGTCTCCGCCGTGCTGCGTGTCAAGCAGTTCCTGACGTTCGTCAACGCCGCTCCGCTCCAGCCGGCGGTCGCCTACGCGCTCTCGCTGCCCCGGTCGTACTACCAGGAGTTCTGCGCCGATCACCAGGCCAAGCGGGACCAGTTGGTCGGTGGCCTGACCGATGCCGGGTTCTCGGTGCTGGTACCCGAGGGCACCTACTTCGTCACCGCCGACACCTCCGGTCTGGGTGGCACCGACGGCGTCGAGTTCTGCCGCGACCTGCCGGACCGGTGCGGTGTGGTGGCGGTACCGAGCCAGGTCTTCTACGACGACGTCGAGGCGGGGCGGCGCCTGATCCGGTTCGCGTTCTGCAAGAAGCCCGAGGTGCTCGACGAGGCGGTCTCCCGGTTGCGCAGGCTCTCCGGCCACTGACCGTACGATCGCATAGCAGATCATCTCTCTGATCGCCCGGCCGTCCACACCCACCCTCGCCATGCACATGTCGATCTCCGGGCGGTAGCGGGCGCAGGGTGGGTTCGGCACCCTCACCGGCATGACGCAGGCCAAGGACGCGGTGGGTGCTTACGGCGAGCGGGTCGCCGTGCGGTATCTGGTCGATCGGGGCATGGTGCTTCTGGCCCGCAACTGGCGGTGCTCGTCCGGCGAGATCGACGCGATCCTGCGCGACCGCGACGTTCTGGTGTTCGTCGAGGTGAAGACGAGGCGCGGCGACCGCTTCGGCAGTCCGGCCTCGGCCATCGTGCCGGCGAAAGTCGCCCGGCTGCGACGACTGGCCGCGCAGTGGCTCGCGCAGGCGGGCATCCATCCGCGCGAGGTCCGGTTCGACGTGGTCGAGGTGTGGGCGCGGCGGTCCGGTGCGGCGACCGTCGAGCACCTGCGTGGGGCATTTTGAGATGTCGTACGCGAAGGTGCTCTCGGTCGGTCTCATCGGCCTCGCCGGCCACCTCGTCGAGATCGAAGCCGACCTCGCTGCCGGCCTGCCCGGCCTGACTCTCACCGGGCTGCCGGACGCGGCCCTGTCCGAGGCTCGGGACCGGGTCCGGGCGGCTCTGGTCAACTCCGGCGAGAGCTGGCCCAACCGCCGGATCACGGTAAACCTGCTGCCGGCTGACATACCCAAGCACGGCTCGGCGTTCGATCTGGCCGTCGCGGTCAGCATCCTCGCCGGTGCGGGGGTGCTGCCGCTGGCGCCCCTGCACGGCGTGGTGCTGCTCGGCGAGCTGGGCCTCGACGGTGCCGTACGGCCGGTGCGCGGGGTGCTGCCCAGCGTCCTGGCCACGGCCCGGGCCGGCATCCGCCGGGTGGTGGTCCCGCTCGCCAACGCCCGGGAGGCCGCACTGGTGCCGGGCGTGACGGTCCGGGCCACCGACTGCCTCCGCCGCGTGGTCGACTTCGTCCGGGGCGGCACCCCGCTGCTCGACCCGCCGGCCGAGCCGCCCGTCGACGGCACCGCCGAGCTGGATCTCCTCGACGTCGTCGGGCAGGAGCTGGGCCGGCGCGGGCTGGAGGTGGCCGCCGCGGGCGGTCATCACCTGTCGATGGTCGGGCCACCCGGCGCCGGCAAGACCATGCTGGCGCAACGGCTGCCGTCGATCCTGCCCCCGCTGTCCGACGCCGCCGCGCTGGAGGTGACCGCGGTCCACTCGATCGCGGGCGTGCTGCCGCCCGAGTCACCGATGATCCGCCGGCCTCCGTTCCAGGCGCCGCATCACACGGCGAGCGTGGCGGCGCTGGTGGGCGGCGGCTCCGGCCTGGCCCGCCCGGGAGCGATCTCCCTGTCGCACATGGGGATTCTGTTTCTCGACGAGGCTCCCGAATTCGGCAGCCGTGCGCTGGAGACTCTGCGCCAGCCGCTGGAGGACGGGTACGTGGTGCTGTCCCGGGCCAGAGGCGCTACCCAGTACCCGGCTCGGATCCAGCTCGTACTGGCCGCGAATCCGTGTCCGTGCGCCCGGCCGGCGGGCGACGCGCACTGCGAGTGCAGCGCGCTCGTGCGGCGCCGCTACCTGAGCCGGCTGTCCGGGCCGCTGATGGACCGGGTCGACCTCCAGGTACCGCTGACGCCGGTGACCGCGGCGCAGCTGACCGAGGAGACGGTGCTGGCCGAGTCGTCCGCGGTGGTGGCGGCACGCGTCGCGCAGGCCCGTGGCGCGGCGACCGAGCGCTGGGCCGATCGAGGCTGGTCAACCAACGCAAGGGTCCCGGGTCCGGTCCTGAGGCGGCCACCGTGGCGGTTGCCCGGCACGGCGACGGCCGGACTGCAGAAGGCACTGGACGCCGGTTCGATCTCGGCGCGCGGCTTTGACCGCGTGCTGAGGGTGGCGTGGTCGATCGCGGACCTCGACGGCCGGTCGAGTCCGGACAACGGAGACGTACAGGAGGCATTGGCGATGCGGATTGGACGGACCGGATGAGCGAGCGTCAGCTGAGTGCCATCAACGATGCCCGCACCGCCCGGGTGGCACTGGCCTGCCTGGCGGAGCCTGGCGGCCTGGCCGTCTACGACCTGGTTCGAAAGCATGGGCCGGTTCAGGCGCTGGCCCGCATCCTCGCCGGAATGGCGACGGGGGAACTCGTCGAGTCGGTACGCGCCAGGCTCGTCGGCACGACCGCGGACCGGATCGTCGACGCCGCACTCGCCCGCACCAGGCGGGTCGGCGCGCGGGTGGTGATTCCGGAGGATGAGGAGTGGCCGGCACAGTTGGCCGATCTCCGTCTGATCAGCCGCCTCGGTGGCGACCGGTTCTCACGGGACACCTACCCGCCGGTCTGCCTGTGGGTCCGCGGCGACTGGCCGCTCGCCGAGACGCTGAACCGTTCGGTCGCCGTGGTCGGTGCCCGCGCCTCCACGTCGTACGGCAACCATGTCGGCACCGAGCTGGCATATGGCCTGGCAAACCGGGGGTGGGCGGTGGTGTCCGGCGGCGCCTTCGGCATCGACGCCGCCGCGCACCGGGGCGCCCTGGCGGCCGGTGGGGTGACCGCCGCCGTACTCGCCTGCGGCGTGGACCGCCCGTACCCGTCCGCACACGCGGCCCTGTTCGAACGCCTCGCCGAGGACGGCCTGTTGATCAGCGAGTGGCCGCCGGGTGCAGACCCGCACCGCCACCGGTTCCTGATTCGCAATCGGGTCATCGCCGCACTGGCACGCGGCACGATCGTGGTGGAGGCGAATGCCCGCAGCGGTGCGCGCCAGACGTTGGGTCGTGCGGTGCTGCTCGGCCGGGCGGCCATGGCTATACCGGGTCCGGTGACGTCGGCGATGTCGGTCGGCTGCCACGAGGTGATCCGGGAAGGCGTACGGCTGGTGACCTCATACCAGGAGGTGCTGGAGGAGGTCGGGCTCATCGGGGACGACCTCGCTCCGCGGGTACGGGCACCGGAGCGGGAGCATGACCGGCTCGGGCCGCAGCTGTCTCGGGTACTCGACGCGGTGCCGCGCCGGAACGGGGCCGACGCGGGGCAGATCGCCGCGACGGCCGGCCTGCCGCTGCGCGACGTGCTCCGGGCGATGCCGGTTCTGGAGGAGCTGGGTCAGGTCGCCTCGACGGAAGACGGCCGATATGTGGCCGGACGCCGGAAGCGGTCACAGGGGCAGGAGACGACCCCGGAGGCTGAGCCGGCGCCGGCCGACGAGGTCGGTATGGCGGCAGCCGACGGGGCCGCGCTCTCCGCGGCCGACGGGGCGGGGTCCGCCGGGGCCGACGAGGCCGGGCCTGCCGGAGCCGACGAGGCCGGGCCTGACGGGGCCGACGAGGCCGGGGCTGACGGGGCCGACGAGGCCCGGCCCGACGAGGCCACGCCGGGCGGGTCCGGTGAAACCGGACGGGGCGGAGGCGGTGCCGCGGCGCCGGAGGGGGCCGAGGCACCGGCAGCCGGCGCGGCGGCTTGACGGTTCGTCCATCGGACGGGAACCGTCGGGTTGTGAACAGCACTCGTGCCGTACACGCCGCCCTCCCGTCAGCCATGCGCGAGGCCGTGGACGGGTTCGCCCGCCACCTGGCCAGCGAGCGGGGGCGCTCGGCCCACACGGTACGGGCGTACGTCGCCGACATCGTGTCGCTGCTGGATCACGCCGGGCGGATGGGCTGCCAACAGCCGGCCGACCTCGACCTCGGGATGCTGCGCAGTTGGCTGGCCAGGCTGCGTACCACCGGGGCGGCCCGCACCTCGCTGGCGCGACGGGCTGCCTCCGCACGCACGTTCACCGGATGGACGCACCGGGAGGGTCTGCTGGCCCGGGACGTCGGCGCGGCTCTGGCCAGCCCGAAGGCACAGCGGACGCTGCCTACTGTGCTCCGTGCCGATCAGGCCGCCGAGCTGATGGCCGTACCCGACTCCGCGGGGCCGGTACCCGGGCCACGACCGGAGTCGCATCCGGTACCGGACTCGGATTCCGGCCACGATCCGGTGCTCCTGCGCGACCGGGCGGTACTGGAGCTGCTGTACGCGACGGGGATCAGGGTCGGCGAGCTGTGCGGTCTCGACGTCGACGACGTGGACCGGTCCCGTCGCGTCGTGCGCGTGCTGGGTAAGGGCGCCAAGGAGCGGGCCGTTCCGTACGGTCTGCCCGCCGAGACCGCGATCGACGCATGGCTGCGGGAGGGGCGACCCGCCCTGGCCGGCCCCCGCAGCGGAGCCGCACTGCTGCTCGGTGCCCGGGGCGGCCGGCTCCAGCCGACCGTGGTGCGGCAACTGGTCGCCGCCTACACGGAGGCCGCCGGCCTGCCGCACATCTCGCCGCACGGGCTGCGGCACTCGGCGGCGACCCACCTGCTGGAAGGAGGCGCCGACCTGCGGTCGGTTCAGGAGTTGCTGGGGCATGCCTCGCTGTCCAGCACCCAGATCTACACGCATGTCTCCATCGAGCGTCTGCGCAGTGCGTACCGGCAGGCGCATCCGCGCGCCTAAGATCTCCGTACGTGAGCGATCCCGAACCACCCGAGCAGCTGCCCGGCGCCCGTCTCCTGTTTTCCCTCGACCCGGCGCACAGTCATCTCAACCACGGCAGCTTCGGCACCACCCCGATCTCGGTACAGCGCGCCCAGCAGCGCCTGCGCGACGAGATGGAAGCCGATCCGCAGAAGTTCTTCACCCGTGGACTGCACGACCGGATCGAACACAGCCGCCGCCACCTGGCCACCTTTCTCGGTGCGGACCCGGACCGGTCGGCGCTGGTGACCAACACCACGTCCGGGGTCGCCGTGGTCCTCGGCTCGCTCGGGATCGGCGCCGGTGACGAGGTGATCACGACGGATCACGGGTACGGCTCCGTGAGCCTGGCGATCGCCGCACGCGGCGCCCGCGAACGGGTCGTACCGGTCGAGTTGACGCTGCCCGACGACGAGATCGCCTCCACGATCGCCGGAGCGGTCGACCGGACGCGTACCCGACTAGTGATCGTCGATCTTGTGAGCTCGCCGACCGCACGGCGGATGCCGGTCGAGCGGATCGCCGCCGCACTGCGGCCGGCGGGCGTACCGCTGCTGGTCGACGGCGCCCACGGTCCCGGTCTCATGCCGCTCACGGTCGACTCGCTCGGCGCCGACTTCTTCGTCGGCAACCTGCACAAGTGGGCGTTCGCACCCCGCGGCACGGCCATCCTGACGGTGGCCGAGCAGTGGCGGTCCTCAATGATGCCGCGGGTCGTGTCGTGGGCACAGCCCGAGGGCTTTCCGCGGAGCGTCGAGTTCTTCGCGACCGCCGACTACACCGGCTGGCTGGCCGCCCCTGCCGGCGTGTTCATGCTGCGTACGCTTGGGCCCGAACGGGTCTGGGCGCACAACGCCGCCCTCGTCCGGTACGGGCAGCGGGTCGTGGGCTCGGCGCTGGGTCTGGATCCCGGGCAGCTACCCGAACCGGGTGCCGACTCGCCCATGCGTATGCTGCCGCTCCCTCAGCAGTCCGGCGAGAGCCGCACGATCGAGGATGCGCACGCACTACGCGACCGGATCGCCGACCGGCTGCGGGCCAGCGTTGCGATCAACCTGTGGCGCGGCCGGCTGCTGCTGCGGTTGTGCGCACAGATCTACAACCGGGCGGAGGAGTATGACCGCCTCGCCGAGGCGCTTCCCGGCCTGCTCGCGAGCTGAAAGCCTGCCGACCCGGCTGACGGGCCGGAGGCCTGCCAGCAGGCCCGGCTGACCGGCCAGAGGTCTGCCAGTAGGCACTGAGTCCTGGGCCGGGTACAGCCGGACGGGTGCGGCGTGGAGCAGGAGCAGCGGATCGAGATACTCCGGGCCCCGGCGCAGCCCCCAGTGCAGGCACGCGGCAACGGGGCAGCCGGGATGGCCACCGACCAGCGTCCCGATGGGTTGCCCGGCGACGACCGGCTCGCCCGCGGAGACCAGTGGAGCGACGGGCTCGTACGTGGTGCGCAGGCCACCAGCATGATCCACGCTGACGACGCCGGTGCCGGCTACCTCACCGGCGAACGCGACCACCCCGGGCCCGGCGGCGCGGATCAGCTCGCCTGGGATGCCCGCGAGATCCACCCCCCGATGCCCGGCCAGCCAGGGCCGGGGCGGCGGCGAGAAGTCCCGGGTCACGACGGGCTGGCCATCCACCGGCCAGCGATAGTCGCCCGGGACAGCCGGGCCGATCGGGTCGGCCGGACCAACCGGACCAGCCGGGCCGACGGCACCAGCCGGGCCACCCGGATCAGCGGGGCCGATCGGGTCAGCCGGATCAGCGGGGCCGCCCGAACCGACCGGACCAGCAGGACCAGCGGGACCAACCGGACCAGCAGGACCAACCCGACCAGCCAGGCTAGCCGGAGCAGCCGGACCAACCCGACCAGCCAGGCTAACCGGAGCAGCCGGGCCGGCCGGACCAGCGGGTTCCAGCGGCAACCGGGCCAGTGCCGAGCGGGGCAACGCTCGTGCTCGGGAGGACGACGCCGGCATCAACGCGGGCGGCGCCGACGCAGGCCGAGACGCCGCCGGCACCAGGTCGGATTGCGCCGGCACAGGCTGCGACCATGACGGCGCGGACGAGGCCGATGCCGTAGAGAATCCGGCCGGCGCCAGGAGCACCGTGACGGCGAGAAGCAACGCGCGGTACGTCATGCGGTCAGCCTGGACGAACACCTCCGGCCCGCCAATCGCGATCATGGCGAACTGTGGACAGCGAGGGTGGATGTGGACAACTCGCCGATCATGGACCGATCGCGATATGAACTCCGGTCACGATCCGGGAAATCCCCCCTGTCCGCGGCCGCTCGGCCGACGCACCATGGACCCATGGAGAACGGGCACTTTCTGCGCAACGCGGTACTGACGATCGCCGGCCTGGTGGTCGCCGGCGTGGTCGCATGGTGGCTGATCAAGGCCCTGATCGGTGTGATCTTCTACATCCTGGTCGGCGCGCTCGTGGTCGGCGGGGCGGTCTACCTCTACGGGAAGGCCAAGCGTTCGATCCGCGGTGGCGGCCGGAGGCCGATCAACCGCTGGTGAAACGGTCGGCGCGGCCACCGGGGCCGCGCCGAAGATCAGCGAGTTGAGCACGGGGGCCCGCCAGCTCAAGGGACCAACGCGCCAGGCCCGAAACAGGAGCGCGGACCAGGGGCAGGGCCGAAACAGGACGCCGGCGGGTCGGAGACGAGCCACAGCGGGGGCCGCCGGCAGGCAGCCCCCGCGGACTCGCTCAGCGATCGGGTGACGCGACCGGTCAGGCGCCGAAGGTGGAGTCGGGCAGCGAGATGTCCGGCTTCTCCAGCTCCTCGACGTTCACGTCCTTGAAGGTCATCACCCTGACGTTTTTCACGAAGCGGGCGGGACGGTACATGTCCCACACCCAGGCATCGTGCATCTCCACCTCGAAGTAGACCTCGCCGTCCGAGTTGCGCACGTGCAGGTCCACCTGGTTCGCGAGGTAGAAGCGGCGCTCCGTCTCGACCACGTAGGAGAACTGGCGCACGATGTCGCGGTACTCCCGGTAGAGCTGAAGCTCCATCTCGGTCTCGTATTTTTCGAGATCTTCGGCGCTCATCCCGCCCCGCCCTCCATGCCGCCATTCTCGCCCACTGGCGCCTGTCGCGGCACGCGCTCCGGGGACGCCACGCCGACCGTACCGCGCCCACCGGCCCGGCCGGCAACCGCCGCCACATTCGCGTACGAGAAGCGGTGCTCCCGGCACGGTCCATGCGCCAGCAGAGCGGCCGAATGCTCCGGCGTCACGTAGCCCTTGTGCTCGGCAAACCCGTAGCTGGGGTGGATCTCGTGGAGATCCTTCATGATCCGATCCCGAGTGACCTTGGCAACTACGCTGGACGCGGCCACGCACGCGGCCACCTGGTCGCCCTTCCACACGGCCAGGCCGGGAGCGCCGAGCCCATCGACCGGGAACCCGTCGGTCAGCACGTACGACGGGCGTACCGACAGGCTGGCCAGCGCGCGGCGCATCGCGGCGAGGTTGCACACGTGCAGCCCGCGCCGGTCCACCTCGTCGGGCGGAATGATCACCACGGACCAGGCCACTGCGATCTTGACCACGATCTCGTAGATGCGGTCCCGGGCCAGCGGCGTGAGCAGCTTGGAGTCGGTCAGCCCGTCGATCTCGCCGCGCCGGCCCTCGGGGAGGATGACGGCCCCGGCGACCAGCGGTCCGGCGCACGCTCCCCGGCCGGCCTCGTCCGCGCCCGCCACATGGGCGAAGCCGCGCCGTTGCAGGGCCCGCTCCAGGGCGTAGATGCCGCCGGAGCGGTGGATGACGGTACGGCCGGGTGGCAACATCACGCCTCCAGGACGCCGCGCAGCAGGCTGGGCAGGTTCTCCGGGTAGTACCGCTGGTCCGTAGCGATCAACTCGTCCAGCGACCACCACCGGTGCGCGTCGACCGAGTCGCGTTCAAGCTCCTCGAAGCCCGACGTGTCGACCTCCCACGACTTCACGCGCACTACGAAGAACTCCTGCTCCTGCCGGTACCGGAGGCCGTCGAACGGGAACTCGGTGACCTCGCTCCACACCGCCGGCCCGAGTTGCTCCGGATCGAGCTTCAGTCCGGTCTCCTCGTACAGTTCCCGGGCCGCTGCCTCCAGCATGGTCTCCCCGTCGTCCAACCCACCGCCGGGCGTGAACCAGTAGCCGTGGGTGGGCCGAGCCGGGTCGAAGCCGTGGAAGAGCAGCAACCGTTCCTGGGCGTCCAGCAACAATATCCGTCCGGCACGCCGGGCGATCGGCTCCGTCACGTCACCAACCCTAGGGCCTCGGGTTGGGCACCCCGCTGTCCGTGCCCGGTACCGACAGCCAGGAGGCCCGGTCGAACGGCCAGAAGACGACGAACGCCCGCCCGATCACGGCATCGGTGCTGATCGTTGCCTTGTCGATGTCGTGGAAGCGCAGGTACTGCTCGCGCGAGTCGCCGGAGTGGAACCGGTTGTCGCCCATCACCCACAGCCGCCCCTGAGGCACCGTGATGTCGAACGGGTCCGGGCTGGCCGCCAGGTCGGCGCCGTCGTCGGAGTCCAGGTAGGTCTCGTTGAGCGCCTTGCCGTTGACCGTGATCCGGTGCTGGGCGTCGCAGCAGACCACGCGATCGCCGCCCACCCCGATGACCCGCTTGATGAAGTCGGTCTCGCTCGGATCGCTGCGCCACTCCTCTGGCGAGTTGAACACGATGACCTCGCCGCGGTGCGGATCGCGGAAGTCGTAGACCAGCTTGTTGACGAGCACCCGGTCGTTGATGTTGAGCGTGTGCTCCATCGACTCCGACGGGATGTAGAAGGTCTGCAACACGAAGGCGCGCACCAGGATGGCGACCACGATGGCTACCCCGAGAAGGATCGGTAGCTCGCGCCAGAACGTGTTCCGCCGCTGAGTCTGCTGCTCGTCAATCACGGGCGAAGCCTACGTCGTCTACTACGTCGGAAGAGTCGGGAACGCGCAGGAAAGAGTAAAGACGCGAGTAGTGGGGTAACCAACGCGGCATCCGGCGCCTCCGGCTTCCCCTCCGGCTGCCCGATCGACCGCAGGTCGGGTGTGACCATGCGGTACGGGCTGGCGGAGGACGGTTTGGGAACGTTGCTGAACGTAGACGGAGTCCCCAGGGTGCTCCACTGGCTCTTCGGCCAGACCACGACGAACGCCTTGCCGATCACGTTGGAGATCGGTACCGGTCCCTGACATCGCGAGTCCTGGGACACCAGGCGATGGTCGCCCATCACCCACATCTCCCCGGGAGGGATGACCACCGGGGCGAACTTGCGGGGACCGCAGCGTCCTGGTGTCGGATCGATGTCCAGCGGCGAGTTGTCGGTCACGTACGGCTCGTCGAGCGGCTTGCCGTTGACGGTCACCCGGCCCTGGGCATCGCAGCACTCCACAGTGTCCCCGGGAAGGCCGATCACCCGCTTGATGAAGTCCTTCTCCCCGGGCTGGCTGACGCCGACCAGGTCACCCATGGTGCGGCCGAACTTGGCGAACAGTCCGCCATCCGGCGGGGGTGCCTCCGGTGCCCAGGCGTCGGTGCCGCGGAACACGACGATGTCGCCCCGGTGCGGCTGGCGCATGTCATAGACGACCTTGTTGACCAGCACCCGGTCGCCGATCAGCAGGGTGTTCTCCATCGAGCCCGAAGGGATGAAGAACGCCTGGAACAGGAACGTCCGGATCAGTACGGCCAGGCAGAACGCCACGATCAGCAGCAGTGGGACTTCCTGCCACAGCGGCATGTTCTTACGAGCGCGGTGAACCCGGTGGCGCCACGACGATTCCTCGTCGTCGATACTGACCTCCGTGCGACCCTGCACCCACGACTCCCCGCTTTGCGCGACAACCGCCCAGGGCGGTGCGCTCCGAGCGGTAGCGCCAATATAGCCGGCCGACCTCAAAGTTAGGTGCTCGTCTCCGGCCGCTTACGAAGCGGCCGGGAAGTCAGCTCACCGGGCGCTCGCGACGCTCCTTGATCTTCGCGGCCTTACCGCGCAGACCGCGGAGGTAGTAGAGCTTGGCCCGACGGACCGCACCGCGGGTGACGACCTCGATCCGGTCGAGCTGCGGGCTGTTCACCGGGTAGGTGCGCTCGACACCGACGCCGAAGCTGACCTTCCGGATGGTGAACGTCTCGCGCAGACCTGCACCCTGGCGGCGGATCACCACGCCCTGGAAGATCTGAATACGGGAACGGTTGCCCTCGACCACCCGGGCGTGCACCTTGAGCGTGTCGCCGGCACGGAAGTCCGGGAGATCGGTCCGCTGCGACTGGGCGTCCAGAGCGTCCAGCGTGTTCATCGCTGCTGCTTCCTTGGGCTCAAGGCGCGCCGGACCAGCGGCGCGCGGGTGGTTTCTGACGACATGAGGCCACGAGCACTCGCGGCAACCCCACTACTCTGCCACATCCGGGTACCGGATCTGAAATCCGGCCCCCTCGAGGGTGGCCCGGTCGCGCTTGTCGAGGGCTTGTGGCGGCAGCGCCGGCAGCAGATCCGGACGGCGCCCGGCGGTCCGCAGCAGGGACTGGTCGCGGCGCCAGCGGGCGATCTTGCCGTGGTCGCCGGACCGCAGAACCTCCGGTACCGGCAGGTCGCGCCACTGCGCGGGCTTGGTGTAGACCGGCGCCTCCAGCAGCCCGTCGGCGTGCGACTCCTCGACCAGCGAGTCGGCGTTGCCCAGTACCCCCGGCAGCAGCCGGACGACCGCCTCCAGGATCACCAGTACGGCGACCTCGCCACCGAAGAGCACGTAGTCGCCGAGCGAGACCTCGGTCACCGGCATGCGCTCGGCCGCGTAGTCGAGCACCCGCTGGTCGATGCCCTCGTACCGGCCGCACGCGAAGATCAGCCGGGACTCGCCGGCCAGCGCGTGCGCGAGCGGCTGGGTGAACGGCACCCCGGCTGGGGACGGCACGACGAGATGCGGGGGCTCCGAACCCGGCGATCCGTCCGGCGAGGCGACGGCGTCCAGTGCCTCACCCCACGGCTCCGGGCGCATGACCATGCCGGGACCGCCGCCGTACGGCGTGTCGTCGACGGTGCGGTGCACGTCGCTGGTCCACGTCCGCAGGTCGTGTACCGCGACGTCGAGAATGCCGGCGGCACGGGCCCTACCGATCAGGGAGAGGTCCAGCGGCGCCAGGTACTCCGGGAAGATCGTGACGACATCGACCCTCATCGAGCGCCGGTCCTCATATCTCGAACAGCCCCTCCGGCGGGGTCAACACCACCTGGCCAGCCTTCACGTCCACGGTGGGCACGATCGCCCGGACGAACGGAACCAGTACGTCGCGCCCGTCGACCAGCCGCACCACGAGCAGGTCGGCGGCCGGCCCGTGCTCGATCCGGACCACTTCGCCCAGCCGCTGGCCGGCGGTGTCGACCGCGGCCAGCCCGATGAGTTGGAAGTCGTTGAACTCGTCCGGGTCGACGGGCTCGGCGACGTCGGAAGAGTCGACCCAGAGCCGTACTCCGCGCAGGTCCTCGGCCGCGGTACGGTCCAGGATCCCCTCGAAAGCGATGATCAGCCGGTCCTGGTGCGGACGCACCGCCTCGATCGCGAGGCGGGGGACGGTCCGGGCACCGTTCGACGGGCGTTCCGGCGCACCATTGCCGGGCCGGGCCGGTGCCGTCGGGTCGGTGTCCAGCACCGACCCGACGGCGAACCGGTCCTCGGGCGCGTCCGTGGTCACTTCGACCACGACCTCGCCGCGGATGCCGTGCGGCCGGACGATCTGCCCGACGACGAGGCGCATGGGCTCAGTACGCGTCGACGATGTCGACCCGTACCCCACGACCGCCGATCGACGTGATCACCTGGCGAAGCGCCTTGGCGGTGCGCCCGCCGCGCCCGATGACCGTACCGAGGTCCTCGGGGTGCACGCGCACCTCCAGCCGCTGACCGCGACGGGAGTCGACCATCCGGACGCGCACGTCGTCCGGATGGTCCACGATGCCCTTGACCAGGTGCTCCAGCGCGGGCCGGAGCGCCCCGTCAGGCTTGCGTACCTGCGTCGGCACCGGCCGACTCCTCGGTCTGCGCGGCCGGGGTCTCGGCGGTCTCGGCGGGAGCCTCCGCGGCGGCCTTCTTGGCCGCCTTCTTGGTGGCCTTGGCCGGCTCCGCCGGGGCGGCAAGTCCGGCCGCGGCCTGCGACTCCGCCTCGTAGCGCGCCTTGCGGTCGGCCTGAGCGGCCGGCACCTTCAGCGGCTCCGGCGCGGGCAGGCCCTTGAACTTCTGCCAGTCGCCGGTCTTCTCCAGGATGCGCAGGACCGGCTCGCTCGGCTGCGCGCCGACCGACAGCCAGTACTGCGCACGCTCGGAGTTGACCTCGATCAGCGAGGGCTCCTCCTTGGGGTGGTAGACCCCGATGTACTCAATCGCCCGACCGTCACGCTTCGTGCGGGAGTCGGCGACGACGATGCGGTACTGCGGGTTGCGGATCTTGCCCATCCGTAGAAGCCGGATCTTTACGGCCACTGGTTGCTCGCTCCTGTTTGTGATCCTGACCGCCCAGCCGCCATCGTGGGGTTGATGTTGACTGGGTGCTCGTGGACTGGCTACGCGCCCGAGGTAGAGGGCGACGGACGCGTGCCGGATACCAGCCGACCATTGTGCCAGATAGTGGCGGCTCAACCGAAATCAGGTAGCCAAGATCGGGCGCGAAGTAGTCAGGTGCCGAGCAGCGGGCGCGGAGTTAGTCAAGCGCGGAGCAGTTATGCACCGGGCAGTCAGGCGCGGAGCAGTCGGGCCGGCGGCCTGTCCCAGCCCGGCGGCATCTCGGTCGGCGTGGCCCAGGCCGGGTCCGGGGCGAAATCGCACCAGGTGCCGTCGAACGGGAACCGTCCCGCCTCGATGTCCCGGATGACCCGTTCGCCCTCCGCCCGTACCGCCGCGGCGTCCGACACCCAGTAGTGGTCGGGGAAGCCCAGCCGCTCGGTGAACTCGCCCTCGTCCTTCCACCGCCAGCTGCGGTCCGGATCCACCCAGACGTCCAGATCCTGGTCGACGATGTCCACCCCGGCCAGGTCGCCTTCCTGCCAGCGCACCGCCGGTTCTTCGAGGTTCACGTACCAGCCGGAGAACCGGCCGACCTCGTCGCGGAACCACCACACCGAGTGGGCCGCACCCGGCCGTACGAGCTTGAGTACCCCGGGGCCGCTCCACGGCAGCTGAACCAGTTGGTAGCTCTGCCGGACCCAGTCCGCGAACGGCATGTCCCGCAGGGTCAGCCCGTCCTGGTCGACCTCGTGGGCGACCACGCTGCCCTGAGCCACCCACAGCAACAGGCCGCGTTCGTCGTCGCTGACCACCCGTGCCGGGCGGACCCAACCGATCCGATCGTGACGGGTGTTGCGATGCAGAATGACCTTGCCGGGCGCGAACGACATGCGCCTCAGTATGCCCGGGCGAGGTACGCCACCAGGTCGGGCTCCTCCTCGGAGTCGGGCACGCTGCCGTCGGCCCGCGTGAGGCAGCGAACGGTCACACCCTCGGCGTTGGCCTGAGCCTCGCCGTGCGCTCCGACGGCCGCCCAGGGCATCTTGGCCCAGCCGGTCGCGGCCGCCTCGATGGCCTCCTCCACGGTGGACACCTCGACGGTGCGCTCCAGGCGACTCGCCAGCGCGGCGTCGTAGAGCGACTGCTGGTCGGCCTCCAGGGCGGCGGCCACGGCCGAGGCCACCTCGCCGATCGGGGTCGGCGTCTTGCTGCCGTCGAGCCGCCGTACCAGCACCACATTGCCGGCCGCGAGATCGCGGGGGCCGATCTCCACGCGTACCGGATAGCCCTTCAGCTCCGCGTCCACGGCCCGGCGGCCGAACGCGGTGTCCACCCGGTCGTCGAGGGCGGCCCGGACGCCGGCGGCCCGCAGTTCGTCGCGCAGCTTGGCGGCGGTCGTCGCGACGCCGTCGCCCTCCTTGACCACCATCAGGTACGCCTGCACCGGCGCCACGTTGGGCGGCACCCGCAGCCCGTTGTCGTCGCCGTGGCACATGATCAACCCGCCGAGCATCCGGGTGGAGCTGCCCCAGGACGTGGTCCAGGCCATCTCCCGGCTGCCGGACGCACCGGAGAACGCGATGTCGAACGCCCGGGCGAAGTTCTGGCCCAGCTCGTGGCTGGTGCCCATCTGCAGCGCCTTGCCGTCGCCCATCATGCCTTCGAGGGTGTACGTGCTGGTGGCGCCCGCGAACCGCTCGCGCGCGGTCTTCCGGCCGACCAGTACCGGCATGGCCAGCACGCTGACCATGAAGTCCTCGTAGACCTCGTGCAGGATCCGCCGCGCGTATTCGCGGGCGTCCGCCTCGTCGACGTGCGCGGTGTGCCCCTCCTGCCAGAGGAACTCGGTGGTACGCAGCAGAACCCTCGGGCGCAGCTCCCAGCGCACCACGTTGGCCCACTGGTTGAGCAGCAGCGGCAGGTCCCGGTAGGAGTCCACCCACTTGGCCATGAACTCGCCGATCACCGTCTCGCTGGTCGGCCGGACCACGACCGGCTCGGCCAGCTGCTTGCCGCCGCCGTGGGTGACCACCGCCAGCTCCGGCGCGAAGCCCTCCACGTGCTGCGCCTCGCGCCGCAGGTAGGACTCGGGGATGAACAGCGGGAAGTAGGCATTCTGGGCGCCCGCGGTCTTGATCCGCGTGTCCATCTCGGACTGCATGCGCTCCCAGATGGCGTACCCGGCCGGCCTGATCACCATCGTGCCCCGGACCGGTCCGTTGTCGGCCAGCTCAGCCTTGGCGATCAGATCCTGGTACCACCGGGGGAAATCCTCCGCCCGGGGAGTGAGTACGCGTGCCATGAGCGCACATCTTAGCCAGCGGTCACAGCCCCCGGCGTCACTACCCGGCCGCGCAGAATGATCCGCTTCGGGTGAAGCAGTACCCGCAGGTCCTCCCGCGGGTCGCTGTCGTAGACCACCAGGTCTGCGAGGCCGCCCTCGACCAGGCCCGGGAAGCCGAGCCACTCCCGGGCGCCCCAGGAACCGGCCCGCAGGACATCGATCGGAGTCATCCCGGCCTGCTCGTGCAGCAGCAGCATCTCCTGGGCGGCCAACCCGTGGTCGATGCCGCCACCGGCGTCCGAGCCGACGTAGATCGGCACCCCGGCCTCGGCGGCCGCCCGTACCACGGCCGGGAAGCCCGCGGCCAGCGCCCGCATGTGCCGCGCGTACCCGGGGAACTTGTCGTCCGCCCGGGCCGCGATGGAGTCGAACGTCCGCACGTTGATCATCGTCGGTACGAGGGCGGTGCCCGAAGCCGCCATCAGGTCGATGAGGTCCAGGGACAGCCCGGTGCCGTGCTCCACCGAGTCGACCCCGGCGCGTACCAGCGTGGCCACCGCCTGCTCGCTGAACACGTGCGCGGCGATCCGGGCCCCGGCGTCGTGTGCCGCCCCGACCGCCGACCGCAGGGTCGCCTCGTCCCAGGCCGGGGCCAGATCCCCGGCACCCCGGTCGATCCAGTCGCCGACCAGCTTCACCCAGCCGTTGCCGGCACGGGCCTGCGCCGCGACTGCCGCGCCCACCCCCGCCGCGTCGACCTCCACGCCGACACCCCGCAGGTACCGCTGCGGTGCCGCGACGTGGCGGCCGGCCCGGGCCAGCCGCGGTACGCCGGGGTCGTCGTCCAGCTCCGGGTACGGGTACGGCGACCCGGCGTCCCGGATCGCCAGCACTCCGGCGTCCCGGTCGATGGCGGCCAGCGCCCGGGCCTCGTCGGCGCTGGCGATCGGCCGGCTGCCGGTGGCGATGCCGATGTGGCAGTGGGCGTCGACGAGGCCGGGCAGGATGAACCCGCCGGTCGAGACCGTGACGGCGTCGGGGACCGGGTCGGTGGTGACCCGGTCCCCGACCAGCCACAGGTCGCGTACCTCATCGTCGGGCAGGACCACTCCGCGTACGTGCAGCGCCATCCGCCCAGTGAACCCGATGCCGTACCGGCGTCACGACCCAGGTACCGCCACCGTCTTCACCCGGAGCACCTCGGACTTGTCGTACATCCGGTCGACCTTGTCGGGCAGGTGGGTCCAGGCGACCCGTACCTGGCCGTCGTCCAGCCACGCCATACCCTGGAAGTCGATCTCGCCGCTGTCCGCCACCGGCGGCCCCTGGTCGAGCAGCTGGTTCGTCTGCTTGCCGGTGTCCACGTTGACGAGGATGAGGCTCAACTGGTTGGCGTTGCCCATCAGCGGCCCGGCTACGGCGATCGCCAGCCAGCGTCCGTCCGGGGACAGCGCCAGATCCCAGAGGTTGCAGTCTTCGGACGGCAGCGTGCGCTGGACGGTCTGGGCACCGGACTGCCCGTCGAGCAGCCGCAGGTGGCAGGGCTCCGGTGGCGACGCGTTCGGGCCGCCCGCCAACTCGGCGAACCGCCCGCCGGCCAGTACCGCCCCGGCGTACAGGTCCGGCCAGTTCAGGATTCTCTGCTTGCGGGTGGACAGGTCCATCGCGATGACGTGCGAGTTGGCGTCGTACAGGTACACCCGCCGGTCGTCAGCGCCGATGAACCCGATCGCGTCGGTCTCGGTCATCGACCGTACCGACCCGTCCGGCCTCACCACCGCCACCCGCATCGGGCCCTGGTCCTTGGCCGGCGTGGGGCTGGCGTTCGGCCGGGACGGCGACGTGCCCTCGGGCGGGACGACGAGGCCGAGCGCCGCGAACCCGCCATCGGGCAGCGTGACTGCCTCCGCCACCTGCGGCATGCCGGGCACCACCCGGACGACCAGATGTCCGTCGGGCAGCACCTCGTCCAGGTCGTTCACGGGCTTCAGCCCGACCGGGCGTCCGTCGCTGCCCTCCCAGGACTGGGTACGGGGAACGAGAAACAACCTGGGGGCGGCGGGAGGGCCGGCCGCGACCGTCATCGGCGCCGGCCCGTTACCCGAGCCGACCAGTGCCACACCGCCGACCAGCACGGCCGCGACCAGGCCGGCGGCGACCCCGGCGGCCACGTGGCGGCGCTGTCGCGCGGTGCGTCGGCGGGCCACCGTGGCCGGGTCGGCTGGGTACCCGGGAAGCGCGGCGGCCGCGCGGTGCAGCAGTTCGATCAGCTCGACGTCGAGGTCGAGTTCGTCATCGGTGTGCATCACGCTTCCCCCTGGTCGGACAGGACGGCCCGCAGTGCGGCCAGCGCCCGGGCGAGACGGCTCTTCACCGTGCCCTCGGCGAGCCCGAGCAGCGCGGCGGTCTCGGCGGTGGACAGATCGAGCAGCACCCGGCAGACCACCACGGCGCGCTGCGGCAGCGGCAGCTCGCGCAGCGCGTCCAGGGCGACCGTGACCTGCGGATCGGGCACGGTACCGACGCCCCAGTCCGGCTCCAGGGGCCGTTCCCGGCGCAGCTTGCGCCACCACGAGGTGGCCCAGTTCAGCCCGACCCGGTATGCCCAGCCGCCCGGGTTGTCCAGGCCGCCGACGGTGTGCCAGCGGGCGCACGCGCGGGCCATCGCCTCGTCGGCCGCCTCGCGGGCGAGGTACGGATCGCCGAGCGTCAGCAGCAGCGCCCGGTACACCCGGTCGGACTGCGCACGGTAGAAGGCGTCGAACGAGTGGTCGTCGGGCCGGGGCACGCCGTCGCGCACACCGGCCCCCTGTGGAGCGGGCTGCCGCGCGACGCGGTCTGGCGCCCGGGTCATGGACACATCCATGCCAGGTACACGCCGGTGCCGGCGGTGTGGTTCCGGTCGATATCGGCGAACCGGCGCCGGGGCGTCAGTTGTCCTTCGGACGCCTGGTCAGCTTGCCGAAGTCGAGCTTCGGCGCCTTGAAGCCCGCGCCCGGGTCCAGGGCGCTCGGGTCCAGCCCCGGCGGCAGTTGGGGCATTCCGCCCGGGAACCCGCCGGGCAGGCTGCCGGACCGGGGCCGGCCGCCGCCCTTGGTGCCCTTGCGCTTGTTCTTCGGCGACTTCGTGGCCTTGCGCCGCCCCGGCAGGCCCATCATGCCGCCCATCTGCTTCATCATCTTCTGGGCCTCGGCGAACCGGTTGAGCAGCTGATTCACGTCCATCACGGTGACCCCGGAGCCGCGCGCGATGCGAGCCCGCCGGGAGCCGTTGATGACCTTCGGGTTGACCCGCTCGCCGGGAGTCATGGACCGGATGATCGCGGTGATCCGGTCGAAGTGACTGTCGTCGAGTTCGGCCAGCTGGTCCTTCACCTGGTTCATGCCGGGCACCATGCCGAGGATGTTGGCGATCGGCCCCATCCGGCGCAGCGCGGTCATCTGCTCCAGGAAGTCTTCGAGGGTGAACGCCTCGCCGCCGGTGACCTTGGCGGCCATCCGCTGCTTCTGGTCCTCGTCGAAAGCCTGCTCGGCCTGCTCGATGAGGGTCAGCACGTCGCCCATGCCGAGGATCCGGGAGGCCATCCGGTCGGGGTGGAAGACGTCGAAGTCCTCCAGCTTCTCGCCGGTGGACGCGAAGAGGATCGCCTGGCCGGTTACGTGCCGTACCGACAGCGCGGCACCACCGCGGGCGTCACCGTCCAGCTTGGACAGTACGACGCCGGTGATGCCCACCCCGTCCCGGAACGCCTCGGCGGTGGCCACCGCGTCCTGACCGACCATCGCGTCGACCACGAAGATGGTCTCGTCCGGGGTCACCGCGTCGCGGATGGCCGCGGCCTGCCCCATCATCTCGGCGTCGATGCCCAGGCGGCCGGCGGTGTCCACGATGACGATGTCGCGCATCGACCGCCGGGCGTGCTCGATCGAGTCGCTGGCCACCCGGACCGGGTCGCCCACGCCGTTGCCCGGCTCCGGCGCGTATACCTCCACCCCGGCCCGCTGGCCGAGCACCTGGAGCTGGTTGACCGCGTTCGGGCGCTGGAGGTCGGCGGCGACCAGCAGCGGCTGGTGACCCTGGCCCTTGAGCCAGCGGGCGAGCTTGCCGGCCAGCGTCGTCTTACCGGAACCCTGGAGACCGGCCAGCATGATCACGGTCGGCGGCTGCTTGGCGAACTGCAACCGGCGGGTCTCCCCGCCGAGCACGCCGACCAGCTCCTCGTGCACGATCTTGATGACCTGCTGCGCGGGGTTGAGCGCCTGGTGCACCTCGGCGCCGCGGGCCCGTTCCTTGATCGAGGCGATGAAAGCCCTCACCACCGGCAGCGCCACGTCGGCTTCGAGCAGGGCGAGCCGGATCTCCCGCGCGGTGGCGTCGATGTCGGCGTCGGACAGCCGACCCTTGCCGCGCAGCTTGGTGAAGATCCCGTTGAGCCGGTCGCTCAGCGTGTCAAACACGGTGCCTCATCCTCGATCTCGGATCCGGTGGGCGGGGCCGAGGCCCCCGACAAGGGTAACCGGCCCGCGCTGGCCGGGCTCTGCGGCGGACAGGCCCGGTTCCGGCCGGCGACAGGCCGGAGAAGCCGCGCCAATACGGACAAAGGTACCAAATCCCGTGCGCGTAGAAGGGGGCGCCGGCTCCGATCAGCCCGCGGCGGCCAGCACCGCCCCGGCCACCTCGGACCGTACCGTCGGATCGACCCACTGCCCGACCAGGTAGAACGCGTCCACGACGTCCCCGCCCAGCGTGGAGATCCGGGCCGCGCGTACGTCCGCGCCGACCTCCTCCAGCGCCCTGGCGACCCGGTACAGGAGGCCGGGCGCGTCCGCCGCGCGCAGTTCCAGGACGGCCGCGTCGGTCGCCGCGTCCCGATGCCACACCACCCGGGCAGCGGCGCCGCCGGGCCGGGACGCGCCGCGCCGGTTCAGCCGCTCCGGCAACTGCCCCAGGGCCGCCCGGCGCAGGTCCACCCGAAGCGCCTCGGCGTCCGGCAAGGCGCCGAACCGCGTCTGCACCGCGCACTGCACCAGCGCCCGCCCCTCCACCGAGGACACATCGGCGGTCACCACGTCGAGCCGGTGCAGGGTCAGGCATCCGGCCACCGCGGCGAGCAGGCCGCGCCGGTCGGTCGCCGCCACGGACACCCGGTCTCCGTTCACGTGTACCGCCGGCAGCGGGTCAGCGACCAGCGCGCGGTCGGGCACCGGGGCGGGCGGCACCTCGCCGGTGTCCAGAGTGGACCGGACACGGTCCACAAGGGACGCCACCAACCGGCCCTTCCACCGCGACCACGCGCCCGGCCCGGTCGCCGCGGCATCCGCCCTGGTCAGCGCGTACAGCAGGTCCAATGTGGTCACGTCGCCGACCGCGTCGGCGACTCGCCGGATGGTGACCGGGTCGGCCAGATCCCGCCGGGTCGCCACGTCCGGCAGCAGCAGGTGCAGCCGGACCAGTTTCTCCACCATCGCGACGTCGTCGCGCGGCAGGCCGATCTCGGCCGCGATGCGCGCCGCCACCGGCGCGCCCAGCACGCTGTGGTCGGGCGGCGTTCCGGGAGGATGCGGAGACGGCAAGCCCTTGCCGATGTCGTGCAGGAAAGCCGCCAGGACAAGGAGATCGGGCCGGGCGACCTCGCGGGTGAACGCGCTCGCCTCGGCCGCCGCCTGTACCAGGTGACGGTCCACTGTGTACAGGTGCACCGGGTTGTACTGCGGATGCCCCCGTACCCGGCTCCACTCCGGCAGCCAGCCGAGCACCAGCCCGTACCGGTCGCACGCCTCCCAGGTCGGCACCAACCCCGTACCCGACCCGAGCAGGGTGAGCAGTGCCTCGCGGGCGGCCGCCGGCCAGGGGGTGGACGGCGGCGGGCAGAACGCGGCCAGCCACTCCAGCGTCGGACGCGCGATCGGCAGCGTGGCGTTCGCCGCGGCGGCCGCGACCCGCAGTGCCAGGCTGGGATCCGGGCGCGGCGCGACCGCGGCCCGGGCGAGTACCGCCTCCCCGTCCTGCTCCACCACGTCCCGGCCGATCGGCCGCCGGGTCGGCGGGCCGGCCGGACGGCTCCACCGGTCGATGGCCCGCCAGGCGTCGTCGACCGCGTACGCGACGGCACGCGCGTCCTGAGCGATGCGGCGCAGCAACGCGTCGCCGTCCGGCAGGTCGAGCAGGCCCGCGACGGCTTCCCGGTCCTGGGCGAGGAGCCGGTCGACCCGCCGTCCGGCGGTCACGTGCAGCGCGTCGCGGACGTCGAGCAGCCGGGTGTGCGCCGCGCGCACCGCCGGCCGGGCCGCGTCCGCCACTCCGGCCATCCCCACGCCGCGCAGGATCGCCACGTCGCGCAGGCCGCCCCGGGCCTCCTTGACGTCACCCTCCAGCAGGAAGGCCAGCTCGCCGTGGGTCTGCCAGCGGGACGCGGTCACCTCGCGCAGGGCCGGAAGCGTGTGAGCGGCGCTCCGCCGCCACTGTTGCGCCGCCTCCGCGCGCAGCCGCTGCGCCAGCGCCGGGTCACCGGCGAGGTACCGCAGGTCGAGCAGGCCCAGTGCGACCTTGACGTCCTGCCGGGCCACGGCCAGCGCCTCGGGGACGGTACGCACCGAGTGGTCCAGACCGACCCGGGCGTCCCAGATCGGGTACCAGAGCGCGTCGGCGAGGCTCCGAACGTCTCCGCCACCATGCAGCAGCACCAGGTCGACGTCCCCGTACGGCGCGCACTCCCGCCGGCCCAGGCCGCCGACCGCGACCAGGGAGATGCCGCTGACGTCGGGCAGCAGATCGGCCAGCCAGGCGTCGAGCGCCGCCGCACGCTCCTCGCGTGCGGCGGCGCCCACCGTCTTGCGGTCGATCACCTGTCGCGGCTCAGAGCGCGTCGAGCCCACGTTCACCGGTCCGAACCCGGATCACCTCTTCCACCGGCGTGACCCAGACCTTCCCGTCGCCGATCTTGCCGGTACGGGCGGCGGTGACGATGGCATCGACCACCTTGTCCACGTCGATCTCGTCGGTCACAACCTCAACCCGGATCTTGGGCAGGAACTCCACCGTGTACTCCGCGCCGCGGTAGACCTCGGTGTGCCCCTTCTGCCGGCCATAGCCCTGCACCTCGCTCACGGTCAGTCCGGCCACGCCGAGGGCGTGCAGTGCCTCCTTGACCGCATCGAGCTGGTACGGCTTGATGACCGCGGTCACCAGCTTCATGCTCAGTCCCTCCATCGCCAAGACGTTAACCGGCTACCTTCTCGGACTCCGGCTCCTGGGCCGGTGCGGGGATGTCGGACTTCGGCGCACCGATCCCGGCCAGGGCGAACGCGCCGCCCCCGGTGGCCGCCGGCGAGAACTCGTACGCGCTCTCCGCGTGCTCGGCCACGTCGATGCCCTCGACCTCGACCTCGGTGCTGGTACGCAGGCCGACGGTCTTGTTGATCACGGTACCGATCAGGTATGCCACCCCGAACGAGAACACCGACACGATCGCGCTGGCCAGCGCCTGGCGCCACAGCTGGCTGACGCCCCCGCCGTAGAACAGTCCGTCGTGCTTCACGTAGCTGCTGATCGCCCCGCTCCCGAACAGACCGATCCACAGCGAGCCGACCCACCCACCGGTGAAGTGCACTCCGACCACGTCCAGCGAGTCGTCGAAGCCCAACCTGTACTTCACGCTCACCGCCATCGCGCAGATGGCGCCGGCGACGAGGCCGAGCAGGATGGCCGCGTACGGCGCGATGTAGGCACAGGCCGGGGTGATCGCGACCAGGCCGGCGACCGCGCCCGAGGAGCCGCCGACCATCGTCGGCCGGCCGTTCTTGCGTACCCACTCCACGATGATCCAGCCGAGGAACCCGGCGGCCGTCGCGACCTGGGTGTTCACGAACGCGAGCGCGGTCAGGTTGTCGGCGGTCAGCTCGGAGCCGGCGTTGAACCCGAACCAGCCGAACCACAGCAGGCCGGCGCCCAGCGCCACGAACGGGACGTTGTGCGGCTTGAAGCTCTCCTTCGGCCAGCCGACCCGCTTGCCGAGTACCAGCGCGAGGCCGAGCGCGGCCGAACCGGCGTTGATGTGCACCGCGGTACCACCGGCGAAGTCCAGCGCCCCGATCTTCGTGGCGATGAAGCCGCCGCCCCAGATCCAGTGCGCCACCGGCACGTACACGATGGTGAACCAGCCGAACGCGAACAGCAGCCACCCGCCGAACTTCGTCCGGTCGGAGATCGAGCCGCTGATCAGGGCGACCGTGATGATCGCGAACATCATCTGGAACGCGAGTACGACGTACGTCGGTATCCCGGTGGTTCCCCACAACTCGGTGGCGAACGTCTTGTTGCCGAGGTACTGAGTCCAGCTACCGATGATGTTGTTGGCACCCGTGCTGGAGTTGGTGCCGAACGCGAACGAGAAGCCGTAGACGAGCCAGAGAACGGAGACGAGCCCGATACAGGAGAAGCTCATCATCATCATGTTCAGTACGCTCTTCGAGCGGTTCAGGCCACCGTAGAAAAACGCCAGCCCCGGAGTCATGAGCAGTACAAGCGCGGACGAGGCCAACAACCAGGCGGTGTTGCCCGTGTCAAGCGTCGGTGGATCAGCGAGCAGCACGCTGCCCTCCTCGGTGTGAGTTCCCTCCCTCCGGCGGCGGCAGCGTCGCCCGATCGCCGGTTGGGCGGAACTCTCGCTCCCCGCTGTTTCGCGCACGGTCTCTGCTCGGTTACCGGGCCGTGACGTGATGTTTCGTACGTGTGAAGAAACGCTCACCGAGTGCCAACTCGGCGAGCCGCCGGGGAGCGGGGAGAACTCAGCGCAGCGCGTACTCCAGGACGTTTCGCTCGTAGTCGATCAGCCGTAGGTCGCGCATCGGGCGGCGGAGGTGTCCCTTGTGCACGATCCGGACGAAGGCCGGATCGCCGGCCGCCGCCATGCGCCGGATGCCCTCCACGTGGTCCACGATCCGCTTCCGGATGGTGCGTACCAGGCGGTGGCGATCCCGGTTCATCAGCCCGTACGCGTCGGCGAACAGCCGGAGCCGGCGCGGCCGGTCCGGGCGCCGCCAGCCCAGCGTGTACGAGTCCCGGTCGGAGAACAGCGGTACCCACGTCCAGGCCGCGTACGCCACGTCGTAGATGCGCGCGCCGGGCGAGCACAGGTCGAAGTCGATCATCGCCAGGGTGCCGTCCGGCCGCCAGATGACGTTGTGCGGCGCGGCGTCGTGATGGCAGATCACTTCCGTGTCCGGCGGGGGCGGCCCGAACGAGCGCCACACGGCGCCACGCTGCGGGCGGAAACCGTACTGCGCGTCGTGGAACATCCGCAGCATCCGGGCCACCGCCACCAGCGCCTCGTCGGTCACCCAGTCGGGGCCCAACGGGTACGAGCCGCACTCGCCTTCCAGGTAGGACAGCACCTCTCGGCCGCGCTCATCGACGCCGTACACCCGGGGTGAGCCGGTGAAGCCGACGTACTCCAGATGACGCAGCAACGCGTGCACGGCCGGGGTCCACGGACCGCAGCCACGCCGTACCGTGTCACCCACGCGCACCACCGTGCTGGTGTTACCACCCAGCAGCGGGATCTCCTGTTGCGTCAATCCCCATCCAAATCGCCGACGGCACTCATCGTCACCGGTCCCCCGAGGCTACGCGTTCGTACCAAGCAACGCGTCGACAAACGCCTCGGGCTCGAACGGCGCCAGGTCGTCCGGGCCCTCGCCGAGACCGACGAGCTTGACCGGGATGCCGAGATTTCGCTGTACCGCGATCACGATGCCACCCTTCGCCGTCCCGTCGAGCTTGGTCAACACGACCCCGGTGACGTCCACCACCTCGGTGAACACCCGGGCCTGGGTGAGCCCGTTCTGCCCGGTGGTGGCGTCCAGGACCAGCAGCGTCTCGTCGACCGGGCCGTGCCGCTCCACCACCCGCTTGACCTTGCCCAGCTCGTCCATGAGGCCCACCTTGTTCTGCAGCCGCCCGGCGGTGTCGATCAGCACCGTGTCGGTGCCCGCCTCGATCCCCCGGCGTACCGCGTCGAACGCGACCGCCGCCGGGTCACCGGCCTCCCGGCCCCGGACCACCTCGGCCCCGACCCGCCCGGCCCAGGTGGCGAGCTGGTCGGCTGCCGCCGCCCGGAACGTGTCGGCCGCGCCGAGCACGACGGTGTGACCGTCCGCGACCAGTACCCGGGCGATCTTGCCGCAGGTGGTGGTCTTGCCGGAGCCGTTCACGCCGACGACCAGCAGGACGGCGGGCCGGCCGTCGTGCGGGGTGGCCGCGAGGCTCCGGTCCAGCTTCGGGTCCAGCGCCCCGACCAGTTCCTCCTTGAGCAGCGCGCGCAGCTCGTCCGCGGTACGCGTGCCCAGCACCCGGGTCCGCTCCCGCAGCCGCTCGACGATCTCCCGGGTGGGCTCCACGCCGACGTCCGCGGTGATCAGGTTGTCCTCCAGCTCCTCCCACGCGTCGTCGTCCAGCCGGTCCCGGGAGAGTACGGCGAGAAGACTTCGGCCCAGCGCGTTCTGGGACCGGGACAGCCGGGAGCGCAGCCGCACCAGCCGCCCGGCGGTCGGCGCGGGCGCCTCGACGGTCGGTGGCGCGACGACGTCCACCTCCGGCTCCACGACCACCGGTGGCTCGATCACCACCGGCGGCGCGGCCGTGGTGGGCGGCGCCGCCTCGGTCGGGGGTGCCGGCGGCGCCGTGGTGGGGCCCCCGGGCGGTGGCGGCTGCTCCGGTGGCCGCCGGGAGAGCTGGCCGACCACGAGGCCGAGGCCGACGACCAGGACGACGGCGAGCACGATCAGGACGTAGACGTACCACTGCATGACAGAAATCCTGGCAGACATCCCGCCCGCCGGCTCGCCGGCCCACCAATCGGCTGGTCCGGGTCGTCGCGCGGCGGCCAGACGCGCCGAGCCCGACTGGTCCGGGTTGCGGCGGCCGGCGCCTCAGGCGGTCCTACGCTGAGTGTCGTACCCGGCCGGTACGGTGATGCCATGTTCGCACCTGAGGTGTCCCGCGCCGAGCCGGGTCAGGAGCTCGGCGAGCGGCAGATGCTGGAAGCCTGGCTGGACTACCACCGGGCGACTCTGATGATCAAGTGTGCCGGGCTGGACGCCGACCAGTTGTCGGCGAGGTCCTGCCCGCCGTCGCCGATGTCGCTGCTCGGCCTCGTCCGGCACCTCACCGATGTCGAAGACGGCTGGTTCTGGATCTTCTCGTCGGAGCCCCGCCGCCCGCTGTACTCGCTGCCCGACAACGAGGACGGCGACTTCAACGACCTCGACGACACCCCGATCGATGAGGTGTTCGCCGCCTACCGGGCGCAGTGCGACCGGTCCCGGGCAGCGGCGGCGCCACATTCGCTGGACTTCACGGCGAGCAGGCCCAACGGCAGGCGCTACACGCTCCGCTGGGTGTTCATGCACCTCATCGAGGAATACGCCCGGCACAACGGCCACGCCGACCTGCTCCGCGAACGCGTCGACGGCGCGACCGGCGAATAGTCAGCCCTCGTCGGTCAACTCGTCGACCTTCACCCGTGCCCACGACAAGCCGGGCGCGGCAACGACGTCTCCTGACGTGAAGACGCCCGTCTCCACGTAGCCCCTGTCCCCCAAGCGGAACGTGTGCACGACGAGCTCGGGGTCGATCTCTACCCGCCAGTAGTGCGGTATCCCCGCCCGCGCGTACTCATGCGGCTTGACCTGGCGATCCGTGGACTCGGAGCCTGGGCTCACGATCTCGACCGCGAGCTCGACGTGCTCGGGCAGCACCCGGCAGGCTCCCCGGTCCAGCCCGGCGGCGGCGACCACCAGGACATCCGGATTTCGCCGGAGGGTGTCGCCGAGCCTGATCTCCAGTTCCCCGGTGACCCTGAGATCCATCGGCTTCAGGCCCTTGAGCGCGGCACGCAACTCCTGGGCCACCTGCTGGTGCCAGTACGTGGGGGTGGCCATCACGTGGACGACTCCATCGACGAACTCCCTGAGGCTGTTCTCGGGTAGCGCGTCGTACTCCTCGGGAGTCAGGACCTGTCCGATGGGCTCCAGGGTCGGGGTCACGGTCACCGTCACCAGCCTTCTCCTCCCCCTCGTTCTGTCCCGTTCAGAGTACGGCCGCGCGTGTCATCACACAGGTATCGCGCGGCGGAAGATCCCGATTACCCGGATCGGTCACGAAACCATTAACCCACGGCGTTTTCCACCGACTCGCCGCCCGGCAGCAGCGCGCCGGTCGCCTGGGCGGCCAGTGCCGCGTTCACGAACGCCGCCACCGCTCGCGACCGGGACGCCTGCGGCCAGGCCACCGACAGCACCATCGGGCTCAGATCGCTGACCGGCACGTACGCCACGTCCGGGCGCGGGTACCGGCTCACCGACGCCGGTACGAACGCCACCGCCTGCCCGAGCGCCACCACCTCCAGCAGTGTGGACAGGTCACCCACGTGAGGCCCGTCCGGTGCCGGACCGTCGCACGTCTCCGGCCCGCCCCGCTCGCCCGCCCCGTTCGGCCAGGTCACCGCGAGCGAGGCCGGATCCCGGCCGGCCCAGTACGCCACCTCGGCCGGACCCGCGTCCGTCCACTGTGGAGTATGTTCGCCGGTCAGGTCCGCGCGCCTCAGCCGTCGCCGGCCGGCCAGCCGGTGCGTGGCCGGCAGCACGACCACGCGCGGCTCGCTGACCAGCGGTTCGCTGTCCAAGCCGGTCACGTCGTGCGGGCTGTGCACCAGCGCGACGTCCGCCGCTCCCCGCCGGAGCGCGGCCTCGGGGCCGCCCCACCCGGTCACCGAGACCTCCACCGGCGGCAGATCCTCTGGGTACCCGGCGATGATCCTGCGCAACAGGTCCGCGTCGATACCGGGCTTCACCGCCACCACCAGGCTCGGGCGCTCGGCTCCGGCCCGCCGGGTACGGCTCACCGCTGCCGTCGCCGCGTCCATCAGCCGCCGGGACTCGTCCAGCAGCACCGCACCGGCCGCGGTCAGCTCGACCCGCCGCGTGGTGCGTTCCAGCAGCCGTACCCCCAGGCGGCGCTCCAGCCCGGCGATCGCCTTGGACAGCGGCGGCTGGGCGATGCCCAGCCGCTGGGCGGCCCGCCCGAAGTTGAGCTCCTCAGCGACCGCCCGGAAGTAGCGGAGTTCACGGAACTCGACGTCATTCATATCGTCAGGATATCGATCCGTGCTCGATCGGTCTTTCCATCACGCCTGTCCGTGCTGCTGAACTTGCTCCATGACGACGACGATTGCGCTGGTCACCGGCGCCAACAAGGGAATCGGCAAGCAGACCGCCCGGCTGCTGTCCGCCGCCGGCCACACCGTCTACCTCGGGGCGCGGGACGACGAACTGGGCAGGCAGGCGGCCGAGGAGTTGTCGACCGGGCGACCGGGCGCCGACGTGCGGTACGTCGCGCTGGACGTCACCGACGACCGCTCGGTGTCCGCCGCGGCCGACCGGATCGCTGCCGAGGCCGGCAGGCTCGACCTGCTGGTGAACAACGCCGGGATCAGCCTCGACCGGGGCCGGCCGGCCTCCGCGCTGACCGCCGGCGAGGTGCGGGAGACGTTCGAGGTCAACGTATTCGGCGCGGTCCGGGTCATCCGCGCGATGCTGCCGCTACTGCGCCGGTCCCGGCCGGCCCGGGTGCTGAACGTGTCCAGCCCGCTCGGCTCGGTCCGCCTGCTGGCCGATCCGGACCGCCCGGAGATGGGTCCGGATCTTCTCGGGTACTGCGCGTCGAAGGCCGCGCTCAACGCGGTCACCGTGATGTACGCGAACGAGCTGCGCGAGGCCGGCATCACCGTCAACGCGGTCTCACCCGGCTACTGCGCCACGGACCTCAACGGGAATCGGGGCTACCTGACCGCGGCGCAGGGCGCCGAAGCGGTGGTACGGGCGGCGACCGGCGCACCGCCGGCCACCGGTACGTTCCTCACTTCGGCGGGGGCGACACCGTGGTGAGCCCGAGCGCGGCGCGCAGGTAGGGCAGGTCGGACGGGCCGGTCCACCGGAACGCGGACAGGCCAGCCGCCCGGGCACCATTGACGAACCGCTCCGAGTCGTCGACGAACAGGCACTCCCGGGGCGGTACCCCCAGCCGCGCGCACGCGGCGGCGAAGTAGCTCGCTGCCGGCTTGGCGAACCCGACGATCGAGGAGTTGATCACCTCGTCCAGCTCCCCGACGAGTCCGAGCAGAGCCAGGTCGGCGTCGAGCCGGTCGGTGGCGTTGGTGGCCAGGCCGACCCGGATTCCGGCCGCCCTGACCTCCCGGACGAACTCGAGCACCTCCGGATCAGCCTCGCCGCGGTAGGTCTCCCACTCGGTCACCGCGGCCGGCTCCCCGATCGCCTCCGCGACGCCGTTCATCCAGTCGGCGTGGCTGATCTGGCCGGTGACCGCCGGGGTGACCCTGGACGGGGCGAACGCGGTGCGCCTCAAGGTACCGACCGGTAGCCCGTACCGTTCCTCGACCGACACAGGTACGCGGGGATCCCACCGGCGCAGTACGCCGTCCATGTCGATCAGAAGGCCCGCGGCGACCGGCCTGCTCGGCCTCATCCGAGGACCGCTTCCTCGGCCGCGTCCTCGTCGCGGCCGAGACGCTGACTGATCACCTCGGTGACCCCGTTGCGCATGGTCACGCCGTACAGCGCGTCGGCGATCTCCATGGTGCGCTTCTGGTGGGTGATGATGATCAGCTGGCTGGTGTCCCGCAGTTGCCGCATCAGCGTGAGCAGCCGGCCCAGGTTGACGTCGTCGAGGGCGGCCTCGACCTCGTCCATGATGTAGAACGGGCTGGGCCGGGCCCGGAAGATCGCGCACAGCAGGGCGACCGCGGTCAGCGACCGCTCCCCGCCGGACAGCAGCGACAGACGCTTGATCTTCTTGCCCGGCGGTCGCGCCTCCACCTCGATGCCGGTGGTGAGCATGTCGTCCGGGTCGGTGAGGATCAGCCGGCCCTCGCCGCCGGGGAACAGCACCCGGAAGACCTCCTCGAACTCGCGAGCCGTGTCGTGGTACGCGAGGGTGAAGACCTCCAGGATCCGGTCGTCCACGTCCTTGACCACGGTGAGCAGGTCGCGGCGGGTGTTCTTCAGGTCCTCCAGCTGGTCGGAGAGGAACTTGTACCGCTCCTCCAGCGCCGCGAACTCCTCCAGGGCCAAGGGGTTCACCTTGCCCAGCAGGGCCAGCTCCCGCTCGGCCTTGGCGGCCCGCTTCTCCTGGGTCGGCCGGTCGAACGGTGCCGGCAGCGGAGCGGGCTTCCCGGCGGCCTCGGCGGCCAGCAGGTCGGCCGCGGTCGGCGGCACGTCGATCGCCGGCCCGTACTCGGCGAGCAGGGTCTCCACGTCGATGGCGAAGTCCTCGCCCGCCTTGGCCTCCAGCTGCTCGATGCGCAGCCGCTGCTCCGCGCGGGCCACCTCGTCGCGGTGTACCTCCGAGGTCAGCCGCTCCAGGTCACCGGCCAGCCGGCCCGCGGACCCGCGCACCTCGGACAGCTCGGCCTCGCGCGCCGACCGGGCCGCGGCGACCTGGTCGCGCTGTGCGGCCGCGGCCTCGAGCGAGCCCCCGATGCGGTCCAGCGCGATCCGGGCGCCGGCGGCGACGGCCTCGGCGATCCGGGCGCCCCGGGCCCGAGCCGCGCGCCGTGCGGCGGCCCGCTCCCGTGCGGCACGCTCGGCGGCCGCCTGGCGGGCCAGCGCGTCCGCCCGGCCGGCCAGCGCGCCGACCCGCTCCTCGGCGGTACGCACGGCCAGGCGTACTTCCATCTCGTTCTGCCTGGCCTGCGGCACCAGGGCGGCCAGCCGGTCACGCTCGGCGCTGGACGGGTCGTCCTCGATCGGCGCCGACTCGGCCAGCCTCAGCCGCTCCTCGAGTTCGGCCAGAGCGCTCAGCCCCTGCTCCCGAGCCGCCTCGGCCTTGGTCCGGGCGGCGCCGAGCCGGTCGGCCTCGGCGCGGGCCGACCTGGCCGCGGCACCCAGCTCGGCGAGCCGGCGGGCGAACGTGTTGCGCTGGCTCTCCCCCTCCCGGCGGGCCGCGGCGGCCACAGTCTCCGCGTCCTTGCGCTCGGCGACCTCGGCCCGGGCCGCCTCCAGCTGCGCACCCAGCAGTTCCAACCGGGCGTTCGCCTCGGAGCGGCGCTGCCGCGCCTCGTCGACCGCGGCCTGAACCTCGATGTAGCTCTGCGCCTTCGCCGAACCGCCGGCCGCGGCCCAGGCCCCGACGACGTCGCCGTCCGGGGTCACGCCGCGCAGCCGCGGATGAGCCGACACCAGGTCACGGGCGGCGGTCAGATCCGGTACCAGCACCACGTCGCCCAGCGCGTGCGCCAGCGCGGGGCGCAGCGGTTCGGCACAGCGCACGACGTCCAGCGCCCACACCGCGCCGTCCGGCAGCGGCGGCCGGTTCGCGACGATGGCGTCCAGCTCTCCGCTGCTGGGCGAGCCGACGAACAGGGTGGCCCGGCCGGCGTCCTGCTCCTTGAGCAGCCCGACCGCCGCGGTCACGTCGTCCACTCTGGACACCGCCACGGCGTCGGCCAACGCGCCGAGAGCCGCTGCCAGCGCCGCCTCGTGCCCGGGTTCGACCGCCAGCAGTGCCGCCACGCTGCCCAGTACCCCGGGAATCCGGTCGGTCGCGGCGAGCAGCGCACCGGCGCCGTCCTTGCGCCGCAGTCCCAGCGCGAGCGCCTCCTCGCGGGCCTTCCACTCGGATGCCTCGCGCTCCGCCTTGCGCTCGGCGTCGCTCAGCTCACGCGCCCTGGCCTGGGCCATTTCGTGTTCCTGGGTGGCCTCCGCGTGCCGGGCGACCAGGTCGGCGTCCTCGTCGGCCAGGCCGTCGGACTCCTCCTGAGCCGCCTCGAACTGCCCTTCGGCCAGCTCGGCGCGCTCCCGTGCCTCCGCCCAGGCGGTCGCGTGCCGGGACATCTCCTCCTCGGCGGCGGTGGTCCGGGTCCGGGCCGCGTCGACCTGCCCGGTCAGCTTGGCCAGCCCCTCGCGCCGGTCGGCGATCGCCTTCACGGCGGCGACCAGCGCCCGCTCGGCCTCGGCCAGCTGCCGCTCCAGCTCCTGCCGGCGCTCCACGGCCTCGGCCAGCCGGTCCTCGTCCGCTTCCAGCGCGGCGCGCAGCTCGCTCTCCTGCGCGCGCACCTTCTCCGCCTCGGCCGCGAGCTGGTCGGGGTCGCGGCCGGGGCGCTCGTCGTCCGGCGTGGCCGACAGGTGCCGCAGCCGCTCGCTGGCCAGTTGCTCCGACGAGCGGAACCGCTCCTGGAGCGCGGAGAGCTGGTACCAGGTCTCCTGAGCCCGGGCGAGAATTGGGGCATCTGCGGCGTGTTCGGTCTCCAACGCTGCCAATCGGGCCTGTACCGAGCCCAGCTCGGCCTCGACCTCCTCGCGCCGCTGGCGCAGGGCCGACTCGTCGGCGATCTCCTTCTCCAGCGTCTCGCGCAGGGTGGCCAGGTCGTCGGCGAGCAGCCGGAGCCGGGCGTCGCGCAGGTCGGACTGGATGCCGACCGCCCGCCGGGCGATCTCGGCCTGCTTACCCAGCGGCTTGAGCTGGCGGCGCAGCTCCGTGGTCAGGTCGGTGAGCCGGTTGAGGTTGGCCTGCATCGCGTCCAGCTTGCGCAGCGCCTTTTCCTTGCGCTTGCGGTGCTTGAGGACGCCGGCCGCCTCCTCGATGAACGCCCGCCGGTCCTCCGGCTTGGCGTGCAGCACCGCGTCGAGCTGACCCTGCCCGACGATGACGTGCATCTCCCGGCCGATGCCGGAGTCCGACAACAGCTCCTGAATGTCCAGCAAACGGCAGGAATCGCCGTTGATCTCGTATTCGCTCTCACCGGACCGGTACATCCGGCGGGTGATCGACACCTCGGTGTAGTCGATCGGCAACGCGTTGTCGGCGTTGTCGATGGTCAGGGTGACCTCGGCACGGCCCAGCGGTGCCCGGCCGGACGTACCGGCGAAGATCACGTCTTCCATCTTGCCGCCACGCAGCGCCTTCGCGCCCTGCTCGCCGAGCACCCAGGCGATCGCGTCGACCACGTTCGACTTGCCGGAACCGTTCGGGCCCACCACGCAGGTGATTCCCGGCTCCAGCTTCATCGCGGTGGCGGACGCGAAGGATTTGAATCCCTTGACCGTCAGGCTCTTGAGGTGCACGTGACTCCGGGTTTCTACAGGTCAGAAGTGGGTCATTCCTGGCGAGGGTACCCCGGACGGGGTCGCGGTACGCGGAGCACGGCGCGCTGGGCGACAAAGTGATGCGCGCCGAACCCTGCTGGAGGGTATCGGCGCGCCGGGTGTGCAGTTGTCCGCGAGCTGGTGGATCGACTGGTGCCGGGTTCGGGGGTCGGCACCCGGGGGTCAGGTCAGCGCTGGCTCTGACAAGCGCAGCAGTTCGTCGGCTTCGGCTGCCGCCAGCCGATCATTCTCGGCGCGCAGCCGAGTGACCTCGAACTCCAGGGTCCGAACCTTGGCACGCAGTTGGGTGACCTCGTCGAGCAAGCGCCGGTCGGGCGCGCTGCCTACGTGGCCGAAGAGGGCCTTCGCCATATCGTCTCCTTGTAATGCGCCGCCGGAAGTGGCCGGCCAACGCGCGCCCAGTTGTCACTGCCACAGCACAAGCGCACAGGCAGGGCAGGGCGCGACTGGCGACAACCCCCATACTCCGCCGTCCACGATCCGACGTCAAGTTTCACCTTGAGTCGTATGGACTCAAGGAGTAGGCATGATGGTCGATAGGCCCTATTTGTCGCTCTCGCGTTCTCCGAGGCCGCTGATTGCCCGCCCCCTGCGGCTCGCGTACCGTCGTCCCGGATGCAGCCGGAGCCGCTCTCTGGCGGAGGCGAGCACAGTCACCACCCACGGCACGGAGGACTCAAGCCGGTGACAGAGCCGAGCGAAACCCTGCTCATCGGCGGAGGCGATCCCGCTCACCCCCGCCGGACCGGCACCCACCGCGGCGGTTGGCGACGGCCGGATCCGATAATCCTGGCCGCACTGGCCGCCGGCGTGCTGGTCGTGCTGGGCATCGGGTTCGCGGTGTTCCCGCCGCTGGTCGCGCACCCGAAGGCGGACGTGTTGCCGGTGAGCAGCGGGGCCCCGGGCAAGGCCGTCCCCGTTCCCGCCGGCTCACCCAGCCCGCCGGTCACCGCGAGCCCGGTGACCTCGCTCCCGCCGGTCACCTCGACCGGGAAGCCGACCGCGAAGCCCAGCGACCTGGAGAACCAGCTGGTCTCGCTGACCAATCAGGCCCGGTCCCAGGCCGGCTGCCACCCGGTCAAGAACGACGGCCATCTGCGCTCGGCGGCGCGTTCGCACAGCAACGACATGGCCAGGAAGGGCTTTGTCGGCCACGCCGGCAGCGACGGCAGCAGCTTCGCGGACCGGATCCGCAAGGCCGGCTACCGGCATCCGCTCAGCGAGAACGTCGGCCAGGGCTACCGGACCGCCCAGCAGGCGATCACGGCCTGGCTGGCCGATCCGGCGCAGCGCGCCAACATCGTCAACTGTGGCGCCAAGGCGGTCGGCGTCGGTGTCGTGGTGGCCAAGAACGGCACCGCGTACTGGACGCAGGACTTCGGGAACTGACGGCGGCAAAGTTATCCCGCGGCTGACCGGTGCGGGCCGGCCGGGAGGCTCGTTGCCCCTCATGGGGTGAACGTAGCGTGCGGGTCGCGTTGATCAGGGAGGGCACGTCCCCGTACCGGGACGGGGCCATCGGCACGTGGTGCCAACGGCTCGCGACCGGCCTGAGCGAGTACCGGTTCCACTTGGTGACCGTGCTCGACGCGACCGCCCGGCGCCCCCGGGGCCGTTCCGAACCCCCGGCCCCGGCCGACCAGTCGACACCGGACGGCATGACGACGACCACGGTCTGGCTCGCCAGCCGGCCGCTCGTACCGGACTGGGGCCCCGCCGCACGCCGGCGTCGCCGGGCCGGCACGCACGCCGCCGTGCTGCTGTGCCGGGGGATGCTGGAGGACGGCCAGCACAGCGCCGCGATGTTCCGCTCCGGCCTGCGCGGGCTGGCCGTGATCGCCGCCGACGGTACCCACCCGCTCGGCGGGGTACCGCTGGCTCCGATCCTGCTGGACGCCTGGCGGGCCGGGGCCGGGCCGGCCACCACCGTGGCCCGGCTGACCGGCCGGTCGCCCGGCACCGGGCTGCCCTGGCCGGCGCTGCGCGACGCCCAGGTCACCGCGCGCGTGCTGGAGCGGGCGGTACGGGCGCTGTGCGTACCGGTACCCGGGGTGGACCTGTGCCACGCCGCGAACGGTGGGCTGGCCACCCTGGTCGCGCTCGCCGAGAAGTGGCGCCGGGGAGTGCCGTACGTGCTCACCGAACACGACCTGTACCTGCACGCGCCCCTGATCGGCCAGTCCGCCGGCCGGCCGGCGGTGCGGGCGCTCCTGCTGCGCTTCCTGCGCGCCCTGACCCGACTCGGGTACGCCGAGGCCGACGCGATCGCCCTGCCCACTGACCGGACCCGGCGCTGGGCGATGCGCCACGGCGCGGAACGGGAGGTGTTGCGCGTGGTACCGCCCGGCGTGGACCCGCGCGAGCACCCGCAACTGCGTGACGAACCGGCCGACCCGGCGGTGGTCTGGTTCGGGCCCGAAGACGAGCTGCCGCTGATCCTGGCGGCGTTCGGCACCCTGCGCGGGACGGTCCCGGACGCCCGGCTGATCGTCGCCGGGCCGGAACGCTCGCTGCCGCCCGGAGAACGGGTCACGTTCACCGGCTCGGTGACCGACCGCCGGGAGCTGTACCCGGCGGCACGCGTCGTGGTGATCTCGGGACGGTGCGACGGGATGCCGTACCCGCTGATCGAATCGATGCTCCGCGGCCGGGCCACGGTCTGTACCGACAACGGCGGCCTGGCCGCAATGGCCGGGATGGGTGCGCTCGTGGTACCGCCGGCGGACCCGGACCGGCTGGCGGCGGCCTGCGCCAACCTGCTCACCGACGCGCGGCTGCGCCGGGAGTACGGTACCGCCGCCCGGCACCGGGCCCGCACCCTGTTCTCGCTGGGCGCGATGCTCGACGGGTTCCGCACCGAGTACGGGCGGGTCCTGGCGCAGCGACCAACCCCGTCGGCGCCAGACGCGCCGAGCCAGACTGGTCGCCCGACTGGTCTGGGTCGCGGCGCGGCGCCAGACGCGCCGAGTCAGACCAGTCACTCGGTGGCCGCGCGGGACGGGGTCCTGGCGTGACGATGGACTCGACGCGCCGGCTCCGGCCGTGCACGCCGGGCGGACGCGTGCCGTCGCTGGCGCCCGGGTCGGCCGCGACGGCCCCCGCACCCCGGACCGGCACCCTGCGGGCCGCCTCGGCAGCCGCCGGTGACGCGCTCCCGGCCCCGGCGGCCGGCACCCGGAGCGCCACCGGAACCGGCCGGTCCGATCGGGCCGGCGGGGTCGGAGGCCGGCTCGACGAGCTGGTCGACCGGCTGCGCGCCACCGATGTGGTGGACCAGGACGAGGTGGCCGCGTTTCTGGAGGAGTCCGGGATCACCGACCAGGTGGCTCGCGGCCGGTACGGCGAGTCCGACGTGTTCGCGCTCGCCGAACGGGTGCACGCCAGGCTGTGGGTACGCCCGCACCGGCGCCGGCACGCGGCGGCGCCGGTGCGCTGGGACTGGCAGGGGTTGCGCCGGCCGTCGCTGCTGGGCATCCGGTTGGTCGCCGTCGCCATCCTGGCCGGTACCGGCTGGTGGGCGGGCGCGACCGCGCTGCTGCCCGCGTTGCTCGGCGTACCGCTGGCCGAGCTGCTGGCCGCCTGGCACCGGGGTCACGTGCGGTGGGGACTGGTCAGCTACGACAGCGCCCTGGCCTGGCGGCGGCATCTGCGCGCACTCGGCTGGGCGACACTGGCCGTCCTGGCGCCTCCGCTGGTGGCCGGGGTCGCCCTGGCCGGCACGGTGAGCCTGCCGCGACCGCTGCCGGCTCCGGCCGCCCCGGACGGACCGCTCGCGGTGGCTGTTGGGGTGCTGGTGGCCGGCGGGTACGCGGTGCTGCTGGTGCTCGCCGCGCGGCGGCGGCTGGTCGCGGGTACCGCCCTGGCCGCGGTGTGCTGCCTGTCCGTGGTGCTGGTGCATCCCGCTCCGGTACGGGTGGCCGTGGTGGCCGCCGGGTACCTCGCCGGACTGGTGATCGCCGCGTACGCGGTCTTCGACCCGGACGCCTCGCCGGGCTGAGCGGCTACGGCCCAGTGGCCACGGCGCAGAGACTGCGGCGCGAAGGCTGCGCCGCGAAAGGCTGCGCCGCGAAAGGCTGCGGCGCGACGGCTACCGCGTGGCCTGGCGGGGACGGGGCCGGGGCTGGCAGCGGGGGCAGGAGTAGGACGACCGGTTCATGAACGGTTCGCGCCGGATCGGCGTACCGCACCGGTAGCAGGGTTCGCCCTCCCGTCCGTACACGTTGAGCGCCCGGTCGAAGTAGCCGCTCTCCCCGTTCACGTTGACGTACAAGGCGTCGAAGCTGGTACCGCCCTGTTTCAGCGACTCGCCGAGCACGTCGCGGACGTGCCCGAGCAGCCGCGCCACGGCCGGCCGGGTCAGCGCGTCGGTCGGCCGGGCGCCATGCAGCTTCGCGCGCCACAGCGCCTCGTCGGCATAGATATTGCCCACTCCGGAGATCAGGGTCTGGTCCAGCAGCGCGCGCTTCACCTCGGTGTGCTTGCGCCGCAACGCCTGCGCGAACGCGTCGTCGTCGAACAGCGGATCCATCGGGTCGCGGGCGATGTGCGCGATCTCGGCGGGCAGCTCCGCACCGCCCTCCGACACGGCGAGCCCGCCGAACGTGCGCTGGTCCACGAACCTCAGCTCCGGGTCGCCGTCCGCGAAACGGAGCCGGACCCGCAGGTGTGTCTCGTCCGGCACGGCGGCCGGCTGGAACAGCAGCTGCCCGGACATGCCCAGGTGCGCCACGATGGCATCGCCCGAGTCCAGCGGGATCCACAGGTACTTGCCGCGCCGCCGGACATCGACGATGGTGCGTCCGGTCAGGACGGCCGCGAAGTGCTCGGAGCCGGGAAGGTGCCGGCGGATGGCCCGCGGGTGGTGCACCTCGACCGCGACGATCCGCCGGCCGTCGGCCCACCGGGCCAACCCCTGCCGTACCGTCTCCACCTCGGGAAGCTCGGGCATGCTGCCGCCTCGCTCAGATCGTGTACTGCCAAACGGTGATCATGTAGGCGCCGTACCAGAGCCCGAACGCGGCGTACGCGGTCAGCGCCAGGACGGCAGTCCTCGGCTTCGCCCGGGCTGCGGCGTACCCGGCCGGGATCAGGGTCAGCAGCACCGGAATCATCAGCCGGGGCTTGGAATGGTAGTACCCGGCCTGCCCGACGACGAGGGCGAACGAGAGCAGCCCGTACACGATCAGCGGCAACCAGGTCCGGCGCATCACGGCGAGCACCACCGCGACGGTCGCGGCCACCAGGATGAACGCCACGCTCATCTGCACCCAGCCGTTGCCCTGGTGGAACGCGGTGGCCAGGAAGTCCCGGGTCGAGGCGCCCCAGTCGAAGGTGGTACCCCAGCCGGCCGTCTGGATCGTGAACCAGGCGCCCAGGTCCCCCACCCGTGCCCCGACCCAGGTCAGGTACGCCGGAACGCTGGCCAGCGCCAGCGCGGACCCGGCGACGGCCCGCCAGGCGGCCGGCCCGGAGGCGCGACCGGAACGCAGGGCCATCCCGGCCGCCACCGCGATGGCCAGCGCCAGGGCCAGCCCGGTCGGGCGGCACAGCCCCGCCCCCAGGCCGAGCAGGCCGGCGATGAGGAACTTCTCCCGGTACGCGGCGTAGAGCGCGGCGATCACCAGTGCGCTGAACAGCGCCTCGCTGTACGCCATGGACAGCACCACCGACATCGGCTGCGCGCAGAACAGCACGACCAGCGCGTACCCGAGGCGCCGGTCGCGCAGGGCGGTACCGAACCGGTAGAGCAGCACGGAAGCCGCCCCGGCGGCGACCCAGGAGATCCCGATCGCGGCCCAGTCGTAACTCGGCACCACCCAGTGCACGGCATGGATCAGCGCCGGGTACAGCGGAAAGAACGCCAACCCGTTGCCGAGCATCTGACCGTTGTTGGGGTCGTACGTGTAGGTGTGCGGGTACCCCTCGGTCGCCACCCGGATGAACCAGCCGCCGTCCCAGGCGAGGAGCCGGCCCTTGATGGACGGCCCGTTCGCGGGCGCCATCCAGGCGATGAAGCCCAGCTGCGCGACCCGGGTGGCGAGATAGATCAGCAGTGCGAGCCAGGGGCCATTGATCGGGAACCCGCGTTTCGCGGGAGCGGCCGAGGTGTCGGTCCGGTCAACGGACTCGATCATCCCGGTCTGTTCTCCTTCCCGCTGCGTACCCTGCCGTTGGATCCCTTGGCCCCGCCGGCTCGGCTGTCCAGAGCCTTACCGTCGAGAGAACCGGCCTTGCCGTCCAGAGATCCGCCGGTAGTCCCTCCGGCGACCCCGGCCGCGCCCGCTCCGGCGACCTTGCCGTCGCCGGAACCGTCCGACGCCTCGGCGGACAGCTCACGCCAGGCGGTCTCGGCGGCCCGCTGCTCCGCCTCCTTCTTGCTGCGCCCCTCCGAACCGCCGTACCGGACACCGGCGACCACCGCCCACGCGGTGAACACCTTGGCGTGGTCCGGACCGGCCTCGTCCACCCGGTACTCCGGCACACCCAGCCCGCGGCTCGCGGTCAGCTCCTGGAGGCTGGTCTTCCAGTCCAGCGCGGCACCCCGGCCGGCCGCGTCGATCATCAGCGGGTCGAACAGCTTGTGGACCACGGTGGCGGCGGTGTCCAGCCCGTGCTGGAGGTAGATCGCGCCGAGCAGGGCCTCCAGCGTGTCGGCGAGGATGCTCGCCTTGTCCCGCCCGCCGGTGGTCTCCTCACCTTTGCCCAGCAGCAGGTACGGTCCCAGCCCGTACGGCCCCAGGCCCCGGGCCACCTCGGCGAGCGCCCGCATGTTGACCACGCTGGCCCGCAGCTTGGCCAACTGCCCCTCGGGCAGGTCGGGGTGGTCGTTGAAGAGCGCGGTCGTGACGATCACGCCGAGCACCGAGTCGCCGAGGAACTCGAGTCGCTCGTTGGTCGGCAGCCCGCCGTTCTCATACGCGTACGAGCGATGCGTCAACGCCCGCTCCAACAGCTCGGGATCCAGGCTCACCCCGAAGGCGGCCTCCAGGAAGGCGACCGGTGGACGGCCCTTCATCGACTCACCCTCTTCTCCAGGTCAGTGCCGCCCGGCCGTGTGCCGGGTCCGGCGGCGGGTTGTTGTCGTCTCCGGCGAGACCCAGCCGGGGCACCGGGGCGAACTCGGCTGGTGCGCGGGTCCGGTGCAGCCGGGCGGCGAAGGCGATACCGGACGCGATGTCGGCGCCGGTCGCCGCCCCGTGGCAGACCACCACCTGGCCCCGGACGCCGAGCAGCGCCGCCGCCCGGGGCGCCACGCTGTCCGGCGCCACGCCTCCGGCCAGCGCGAACGCACCTTCGATGCCCTTGAGCAGGACGTTTCCGGTGAATCCGTCGGTCACCACGACGTCGGCACGACCGCCCAGCGGCACGTCGTTGCCCTCCACGTTGCCGACGTACTCGGGTACGGCATCGCGCAGGGCATCGTCGGCGGCACGCCGCAGCCGGTCGCCCTTGCCCTGCTCGGCACCGATGGACAGCAGCCCCACCCGGGGCTCGGGCAGGCCCAGCACGGCCACCGCGTACCGGGTGCCGAGGATGGCGTGCTGCACCAGTACCCCGGCGGACGCGTCCGGCGAGGCACCGACATCGAGCAACATCAACGGGCCGGTCCGGCTCGGTACGATCGCGGCCAGCGCCGGCTTGCGCACTCCGGGTACCCGGCCCAGCCCCAGTACCGCGGCGGTCACGATGGCCCCACTGGCCCCGGCGGAAACCACGGCGTCGGCCGCCCCGGCGGCCACGGCGGACACCGAGGCGCTCACGGTCGTGTCCGGCCGCGCGGCGCGGGCGGGTGCGTCGGCCATGCCGACGGCGCCGTCGACCGGCCGTACCGTCAGCCGCCGCCGGATCCCCGGCGCGGACGCGGCAAAGACCTCGTCCGCCACATCAGGTGGCCCGACGAGGTGAAGGTGTAGATCAGGGTCGGCGTCGCATGCCTGCAGAGCGCCGTCAACCACGACGGCGGGGGCGCGATCCCCGCCGAGGAGGTCGACGGCGATCCGCGCGGTCCCTGACCGCTCGGATCGCGTCACCCCTGGTCGCCAGGATCAGACCTCAAGGACCTGGCGGCCGTTGTACGTGCCGCAGACGGTGCACGCCGCGTGCGGAAGCTTCGGCGACCGGCACTGCGGGCAGGCGACGGTGGCGACCGCGGTGGTCTTCCACTGCGCCCGGCGGGACCGGGTGTTGCTGCGCGACATCCTGCGCTTGGGAACGGCCACGGCTAGTTCTCCTCGTGATCCGGGCCGCGGGCGGCCCGAGCTTGCTCGGTCGGTGCGCTGTCAATCAGGTTGTTCAGGTTGTTCAACGCCGCCCAGCGCGGGTCGACCTGCTGGTGGCTGTGGTCAGCCGGCAGCTCGTCCCGGTGCACCCCGCATTCGGGGCACAGTCCTGGGCAGTCCGCGCGGCACAGCGGGTTCGCGGGCAACGCGAGCACCACTCCGTCGCGCAACGCCGGCTCCAGGTCGAACAGGTCGCCCTGCAACCGGCCGACCTCGTCCTCCTCGGTCGTCTCGTCCGTGGTGCTGTTCTCGTACGCGTACAGCTCCTGGATCGGGACGCTCAAGGTCTCGCTGATCGGACGCAGGCAGCGCCCGCACTCCCCACTGACCGGCGCGGTGACGGTCCCGGAGACGAGGACGCCCTCAGAGACCGACTCTAGCCTCAGGTCGAGGTCGAGGTCGGCGCCCTGTGGCACCCCGATCAGCTCCAGGCCGAGATCCGCCGGTGCGGGGACCTTCCGCTGGACGACACGCATCGCCCCCGGTCGGCGAGGCAGGTCTCTCGTGTCGAGGACCAGCGGTGCCCGGGGGTCGAGATGTTGGTTCGGCGAATGATCATGCATCGTTAGGCTCCGGCCGGTAGAGGGCCGTCGAAGAAGGTTACCCGAGTCGGCGGGGAGCGTCGAATCGGCCCTGCTACAGCGGCAGCGGTCCGGTCTCCTGATCGGGGATGAACGAGCCGATCTCGCGCAGCGCGTGCATCTTGTCCCGGCCACGCTCGATGGAGGCCAGCGAGCGGGTCAGCAGCTGCTCGAAGTTGGCCAGGGCGGTATCGACGTAGTCGTCCACCTCTTCACGCAGCCGCTGCGCCTCGGACCGGGCCTCGCTGATCAGGCGGGCCGCCTCGTGCTCGGCGGACACCGTGATCTCGTTGACCGACACCAGCCGGGAGTGTTCAGCCTCACCCTCAGCGATGATCCGCTCCGCCTCGTTCCGGCCGGCTTCGAGGATCTTGTCCCGCTCCTCCAGCAGGGCCGTGGCCCGGCGCAGCTCGCTGGGCAGCTCCTCGCGTAGCTGGTCGAGCAAGTTGATCGTCTCGGTTCGGTCGAGCATGCAGTTGCGCGACATCGGCACCGAACGCGCGTTCTCCACGAGCACCATGATCTCGTCGATGCGGTCCAGCGGGTCCACCGGCGGTCTCCTGTCAGGTCTGCGGGTACCGCACCGGTCCCGTGACCGCCGACCGGCGGGCGGGTCGGGCCGGCGGGGCGCGGTTGGGTTGCGGCCAGACTCATCATGACGGTCCGGGCAAAGACGCGCCCGCCAATCCGAGCCGGATCTATGATGCGTCCCCGCTGCCGTCGCCGGGGCCCGGATGGGGTCAGCCGTTCGGCGTACCCGGGGCGAGCCGCTCCGCCAGCCGGCGCGCGACCCCCTCGGGTACGTGCGGCGACACGTCGCCGCCCCACTTGGCCACGTCCTTGATCAGGCTCGATGACAGGAACGAATACAGCGGGTTGGTCGGCATGAACAGCGTCTCCACCCCGGCCAGCCCGGTGTTCATCTGGGCCATCTGGAGCTCGTAGTCGAAGTCGCTGACTGCCCGCAGGCCCTTCACCACGACCGCGGCGCCCTGCGCCCGGCAGAAGTCGACCAGGAGCCCGTGGAACGACTCGACGCGCACGTTCGGGTAGATCCGGGTCACCTCACGCAGCATGTCCAGCCGTTCCTCGACGGTGAACAACCCCTGCTTGGAGGTGTTGATCAAGACGGCGACGATGACTTCGTCGTACAGCCTGGACGACCTGTCGATGATGTCCAGGTGCCCGTTCGTGACCGGGTCGAAAGAGCCGGGGCTCACCGCACGCCTCACGATCCGCGACCGTACCAAAGGGTCGTGTCGCCGTACCTCCGAGAGCGCTCGCCAGTGATGCACGGCACCCATGCCGGCTCGGGCGATCGACGGGAACGCTCGACCACCACCACCGCCTCCGGCGCGAGCCACCCGTGCTCCACCAGGCCAGCCAGCATCTCGGTGACCTCCCGCTCCCCGACCGCGTACGGCGGGTCAGCGAACACCACGTCATAGGGCGCCCCCGGCGGCCCACCGGCGAGCACCTGCGCCACCCGGGCGGTGGTCAGGCTCACCTGCTTCGCGGCGCCCAGCAGGGCGACGTTCTCCCGGGCTGCCCGGGCCGCCTTCGGATCGCTCTCCACCAGCAGTACGTGCTCGGCACCCCGGGACGCCGCCTCCAGGCCGATCGCGCCGGAACCGGCGTAGAGATCGAGGAACCGGGCGCCGTCCAGTGGACCGAGCGACCCGAACAGCGCCTCGCGTACCCGGTCGGAGGTGGGGCGGGTATCCCGTCCGGGCGGCGCGGCGATGCGCCGGCCGCCGTAGACGCCCGCGACGATCCGGGTCACCCCTTCTCCAGGTATTCCGCGCGTTCCTCGTTCACCTGTGAGGCGATCCACTCGCGCAGCTCGGGCTGGCGCTCCAGCTCCGGGTCGGCCTCCAGCAGCGCGATCGCCTCGGCGCGCGCCTCGCTGATCAGGTCGCGGTCCCGCAGCAGGGACAACAGCCGCAGGTGGGAGCGGCGGCCGGACTGTGCCGCGCCCAGCACGTCGCCTTCCCGGCGCTGCTCCAGATCCAGCTCGGCGAGCTGGAACCCGTCGAGCGTGGACGCGACCGCGGTCAGCCGTTCCCGGGCCGGGCTGTCCTCGGACGCCTCGGTGACCAGCAGGCACAGGCCGGGAGCGGCCCCCCTGCCGACCCGGCCGCGCAGCTGGTGCAGCTGGGACACACCGAACCGGTCGGCGTCGAGAACGATCATGACGGTCGCGTTCGGTACGTCGACGCCGACCTCGACCACCGTCGTGGCGACCAGGACGTCCAGGTCGCCGCCGGCGAACGAGCGCATCACCGCGTCCTTCTCGTCGGCCGGCAGCCGTCCGTGCAGGATCCCGATGCGCAGCCCGTGCAGCGGCCCGTCGGCCAGCAGCGGCGCGACCTCCAGCACGGCCAGCGGCGCCCGGCGTTCGTCGCCGTCCTCGCCGGAGTCGGCCGCTTCGCCAGGGTCGGACGGATCGTCTTCGCCGATCCGGGGGCACACCACGTAAGCCTGGTGCCCAGCCTCGACCTCCTCGCGCACGCGCTGCCAGGCGCGGTCCAGGAACGCCGGCTTGTCCGCCGCCGGTACCAGGTGGGACGCGATCGGTGAGCGCCCGCGGGGCAGCTGGGTCAGCGTGGAGACCTCCAGGTCGCCGTATACCGTCATGGCGACCGTGCGCGGGATCGGGGTGGCGGTCATCACCAGCACGTGCGGCGGCTGATCGGCCTTGGCCCGCAGGGCGTCGCGCTGCTCCACGCCGAACCGGTGCTGCTCATCGACGACGACCAGACCCAGGTCGGCGAAGTCGACGCCCTCGTACAGCAGGGCGTGGGTGCCGATGACGATGCCGGCCTCGCCGGACGCGATCTCGGCCAGCGCCGCACGCCGGGCGGCGGCACTGAGCGAGCCGGTGACCAGCGAGACGCGGGTGGCCTCGGGCCCATCCGGGTCGGTTGCCCCGTCGTCGAAGTTCAGCTCGCCGGCCGCGGGCCGGTGGCCGAGGGGTCCGAGCAGGTCGGCGATGCCGCGGTAGTGCTGGGCGGCCAGCACCTCGGTCGGGGCCAGCAGCGCCGCCTGCCCGCCCGCGTCGACCACCTGGAGCATCGCGCGCAGCGCACAGACCGTCTTGCCGGACCCGACCTCGCCCTGCAGCAGCCGGTGCATCGGGTGCGGGCGGTCGAGGTCGGCCGCGATCTCGGCGCCGACCTCGCGCTGACCCTCGGTCAGCTCGTACGGCAGCCGCTCGTCGAACGCCGCCAGCAACCCGTCCTCGCGACGGTGCCGGGGGCGTGCCGGCCAGTCAAGGGCGCGCAGTTTGCGCTGGACGAGGGTGACCTGGACGGCGAACGCCTCGCCCCACTTGAGCCTCTTGCGGGCCGTCTCCAGGGCGGGGCGGCTCTCCGGGCGGTGGATCTGGCGCAGCGCGCCGCCCAGGTCCATCAGCCGGCGTTCGGCGCGCAGGGTGGCGGGCAGCGGATCGGGCGGCGGTTCGAGGGTGTCCAGCGCGACCCGGACGCAGCGGGCGATCACCCAGGTCGGTACGGCGGCCGCCGCCGGATAGACCGGGATCAGCGCCCCGGCGAACTCCTCGATCTCCTCGCCGCCCTCCCGGTCGTCCAGGAGCATGTAGTCGGGGCTGTTGAGCTGCCGCTTGCCGCGGAACTCGGTCACCTTCCCGGCGAACATGCCCCACCGGCCCGGCTTGAGATCACGCTCGCGCCACGCCTGGTTGAAGAACGTCAGGGTGAGCAGCCCGCCGCTGTCGTCGCCGACGGTCGCCTCCAGCAGCTGCCCTCGGCGGGCCCGCATCGGCCGGATGGAGGTGCGGTGCACCTGGGCCAGCACGGTGACCTGCTCGCCGATGGTCAGCGACCGGATGTCGGTGTGCTCGCCGCGCTCGTCGTACCGGCGGGGGAAGTGGTACAGCAGGTCGCCGACCGTCTCCAGCTCCAGGTGCGAGGCGAGCGCCTTGGCTGTCTTCTCCCCCACGATCTTGCGCAGCGGATCGTCGAGCTGTGTCATTCGACGCCCGCCATGAGCGGGTACAGCGGCTGGCCACCGTCGAACATCTGCACCTCCACGAACGGCCAGCGCCGGCCCAGGTGCTCGGTCAGGAGCCGGCCCAGGTCGGGTGGCGCGTCGGTCCCCGTCAACAGCGTGACCAGCTCACCGCCACCGGCCAGCAGCCGGTCGAGCAGGTCGCGACACGTGCCGTACAGATCCCGCCCGATGAGGTTGACCTCGCCCTCCACCAGGCCAAGTATGTCGCCCGGCCGGCACACTCCGGCCACGGTCACCGCTTCTTTGCTGGCCAGGCACACCTCCGCGTGCCGGCAGGCGCCGACCGCCTCGGCCATCGCGATCATGTCGTCCTCGAACCGCCGCCCCTGGTCCCGGACGGCGAGCGCGGCCAGCGCCTGGACCGGCGACCGGGTCGGCACGACACCGACCCGCATCCCCTCGATCCGCGCCTGCTCGGCGGCCAGCGCGGCGACCGACTGGGTGGCCCGGCTGCCGGGCAACACCACCACCTGCCCGGCGGCGGTGGCCCGCACCGCGGCCAGGATCTCGCTGGTCGACGGCCCCGGCCCGGGGACGATCACCGCCCCCTCGGCACGGAACAGCTCGGCCAGGCCGTCTCCCGCCGCCACCACGACGGCGCCCCGGGGGCGCGGGTCCGGCGCGCCGATCTGGTCCTCGAACCGGGTGACCGAGATGCGATATGGCCGCCCCGCCTCGACCCCGGCCTCGATCGCGGCGCCGACGTCGTTGACGTGGACGTGCACGTTCCAGGTGTCCTCGCCGTCGCCGACCACCACCAGCGAGTCGCCGAGCGTGGCCAGCCGCGACTTCAGCCTCTCCACGGCCCAGTCCGGGGCCTCGAGCAGGTATTGCACCTCATAACCGAACTCCAGCGAACCGGCCTCGCGGGCGGGACCGTGCCGGTGCTCGGCACCTGCCCGGCCGTGCGGCGCCGAGTCCGGCTCCGCGTCCGGTTGCACCCTCGGGCCCGGGACCGCGCCCGCTGCCGGCGGCTCGCCCGCCTCCGCTGGCCGTCCAGCGGGTGCCCGAACGCCGCCAAGGCCGGCCGACCCCTCCGCGGGGTCCGGCGAATCGGGCGCCCCGGTGCCGCTCACCACCTCGACCAGCGCCTCCAACAGGACCACCAGGCCACGCCCGCCGGCGTCCACCACGCCCGATCGGGCCAGCACCGAGAGCTGGCTGGGCGTGAGCGCCAGGGCTCGGCTCGCCCCGCGGGCCGCGGCCCGGGCCACCGAGATCAACTCGTCCGAGCCGTCGTCGACGGCCTCCCTGGCCGCACCGCCGGCCACCGAGAGCAGGGTGCCTTCCACCGGAGCGGTGACCGCGCCCCAGGCCGCGCCGGCCGCCCGATCGAGCGCGGCGGCCAGGGCATGCCCGCGTGCGGCCGGGGTGGTCGCCAGCGCGTCGGCGATCGCGCGGAGCATCTGAGACACGATCACGCCGGAATTGCCCCGCGCACCGAGCAGGGCGCCGCGCGCCATCCGGCGCAGCGCCCTGCCCAGCATCGTGACGTCTCCGGCGGCGTCCACCCCGCCGTCCTCCGGCTCGACGGCGAGCGCCCGCTGCGCGGAGGCGACGGTGAGCACCAGGTTGGTGCCGGTGTCACCGTCGGGAATCGGATAGACGTTGAGCTTGTCGATCTCGTCCTGGTGCCGGCGCAGCGCCGCCAGTCCCGCGGCGCACCACTGGTGCACGGCGGGGGCGTCCAAGCTGTCCAGCACGTCCCATACGTTAACGGGAGGACCGACATTTCCCGCGCGAGGATGAGCCGCTGTCCGCCGATCGTCCGGCCGGCCCGCGGCGGGGTGCCGCGGTCCGGCAAGACCGGCAGGACAGGATCTATCCGCGCATTGCCTCGGCGATCAGGCCGATCCCGTCCCGGTACGTCCGCACCGCGGGCTGCCAGCCCAGCTCACGGCGGGCCTTGTCGGTGGACACCCGCATCGACATGTTGACGAACGTGTGCGCGTACGGCATGACCCGCAGCAGGGCGTCCGGTACCCGCATGGGCTTGGGCGCCCGGTACGCGACGGCGAGCTCATCGAGGAAGTCGCCGATCCGTACCGGCTGCTCGTCCACGATGTTGTACGCCTGCCCCGCCCGGCCCTTCTCCAGTGCGGCCACCGTCGCCGAGGCGGCGTCGTCCAGGTAGATCCACGGCAGGTACCCGCCCCCGTTCCGGGGTACCGGGAAGGCTCGCCGGCGCAGCAGCTTGCCCACCGCCTCGGTACCGGCACCGGGGCCGTAGAAGCCGCCGTAGCGCAGCGCGACTCCCTCGATCCCGGGCGCCTCGAACGCCTGCTGCTCGGTGGACACCATCGCCCGTACGTGCGCGTCGAACGCGCTGCCGTCCAGCTCCCCGAACGGGTTGGCCTCGGTCAGCGGTCGGGTTCCGTGATCCCGGTAGCCGTAGCCGTACACGATCGACTGGGTCACGAACCGGGTGGCGCCGAGTTCCCGGGCGGCGGCCAGCAGGTTGGCCGTACCCGCGACGCGCAGCTTGTCGGTACCGAAGAGGTCCTTGTGCCGGGACGGCGGCCGCTTCAGCGCCGTCAGCTCATGGATCACCGCATCGGCGGACTGGCCCCGTACGGCACGCAGCAGCGCCTCCCGATCCATCGCGTCCGCGAGCAGCGGGGTGGCACCCAGCTCGCGCAGCCGCCGGCCACTCGCCTCGCTCCGGCTCAGCCCGAGCACCTCGTGTCCCGCCTCGATCAGCATCCGGGTGAGCGGGGCACCGATCGCGCCAGACGCCCCGGCCAGCAATACCTTCATCGCTCCTCCTTCAGTTGCGAGATGGACGGAGCAGGCGATGATGGTGTGACTGTGTCCACGGACACAGACCCGCGCCGGGAGATCGATCCGGATCGACGCACCCGGTCGATTGGCCCGGCATCCGGGCCATCGGTTACCCTGGACAGGTTGCCCGGCGGGTTGCCCGGCGACCAGGACAACCAATCCAGGAGATTCCCGTGGCTAGCGTGTGCGACGTATGTGGCAAGAGGCCGGGCTTCGGCCACAACGTTTCCCACTCGCACCGGCGGACCAACCGGCGCTGGAACCCCAACATCCAGACCGTGCGTACCCCGGCCGGTGGCGGCAACACCAAGCGCCTGCAGGTGTGCACGTCCTGCCTGAAGGCGGGCAAGGTCGTCCGCGGCTGACGCCGCGCTGACATCCCATCGCCGCCGGTCCTGAGGGCCGGCGGCGATTTGTGCTGCCGGCCCTGACGGGTAACCCCAGCGGGCCGGCGGCGATCTGTGGCGCCGGACCTCACGCGACAACCCAGCGGGCCGGCGGCGATTCACCTGCGGCAGGCCACGCCGCCGGGCCAGGCACTGCGAGGGCCGCGCCGCCAGGGCCGGCTCAGAGATCCCGGCCGTAGGACCGGACGTCCGGTTCGTCCTTGTAATAGCCGAAGTTGTCGATCAGCCGGTACCCGGCCCTCTCGTAGAGCGCGATCGCCTCGGGCTGCAGGCCGCCGGTCTCCAGGATGGCCCGGGTGCGGCCGGCCGCCTTGGCCGACTCCTCGACCGCGCGCAGCACCGCCATCGCGACGCCCCGGCGCCGGGCCGAGGCCAGAGTGAACATCCGCTTGATCTCGGCGGCGTCGCCGTCCAAGTGAAACGTGCGCCAGCCGCCACAGGCGACCGGCTCGCCGTCGAGCCAGGCGACGAGGAAGGCTCCCCGGGGCGGATCGAACTGCGCCGGATCGACCGGGGTGTCGTCGCCGGTGCCGCCGTACCGGTCGGAGAGGTCGGCCATGGCCGCGCTGACAAGGGTACGGGCGACGGGGTCCAGGTACCCCGTCGGAACGATCTTCAGCTCACTCACTGGCCCAAGGGTACGGGGCCCGATCAGCGGAAATGCTCCCAGCCCAGCGGACCGTCCCCGTACGGCTTACCGTCCACGGTCACCCCGCTGCCCTCGGACACGCTGCCGATGATCTGGAACAGTTCGGGCGGCTCGACACCCGGCGGAAATGTGGCCAGCAGGGCGTGATCGTCGCCACCGGTCAGGATCCAGCTGTACGGGTCGACGCCGAGCGCCGCCGCCGCGTCGCGCATCTGCTCGGGGATCGCGAAGGCGTCCCGGTCGATGTCGAGCACCACCCGGCTGGCGCTGGCCACGTGCCCAGCGTCGGCCAGCAACCCGTCCGACACGTCGATCATGCTGGTCGCGCCGAGTTCGGCCGCGGCCGGCCCGGCGGAGTACGGCACGGCCGGCCGGCGGTACGCCTCGACCAGCGCCTTCGGCGTCCGGAAGCCCCGCGACAGCACCGTGTACCCGGCCGCTGCGTACCCGATCCGGCCAGCCAGCGCGACGGTGTCGCCGGCCCGCGCGCCGGACCGCAGCACCGGCTCGCGCCCCCGCAGGTCGCCGAGCGCGGTGACCGCGACGGTGAGCACTGGACTGGCCGAGATGTCCCCGCCGACCACGGCGGCACCGGCCCGTTCGGCCTCGGCGGCGAGCCCGTCGGTCAACTCCTCGGCCCAGCGCACGTCCAGGTCCGGCGGCCCGCAGAAGGCCACCAGGAGGGCGTTGGGTACCGCGCCCATGGCCGCGATGTCAGCCAGGTTCGCCGCGGCGGCCCGGTGGCCGACGTCGAGCGCCGATGACCAGTCGCGACGGAAATGCCGGCCTTCGACCAGTACGTCGGTCGAGGCGACCACCCGGCCGTCGGGCACGGCCACGATCGCCGCGTCATCCCCCGGACCGAGAATCGTGCTGGGTTGGGCGCCCAACCGGGCAGTTATCCGGGCGATCAACCCGAATTCGCCGGACTCAGCGACGCTCATCGACGAAATTCTCCTCTCCACGTGCTCGGGCTCTTGCGGTAGTTTCACGGCAACCTGCGAGCTTGCCGTGAAGAGGGGGCGTGACGTGGTCCAGGCGTACATCCTCATCCAGACGGAGGTGGGAAGGGCACGCGACGTGGCCGCGACCATCACGGATATTGCCGGGGTCGTCCGGGTCGACGCGGTGACCGGGCCGTACGATGTCGTCGTGCTCACCGAGGCCCACACCGTCGATGAGCTGGGAAACATGATTGTGAGCAAGGTGCAGTTGGTCCCCGGGATCACCCGCACCCTCACCTGTTCGGTGGTGCGACTGTAGATGGCTGACCAGGCAACCCGCGGTGCCGCACGGCTCGCCGCGTTCGTCGCGGTGCCGATCGCCCTGGTTGTCGGCCTGGTCGCGTTCAAGGTGCTGAGCGGCCACGTCGGCTCGGCCACCCCCGGCCCCCAGGCCACAAGTCCGGTGCCGATGGCGGCGCCCGCGCTGGCCGACCAGCCTGCCACGATCTGCCGGGCGCTGATCGCCAAGCTGCCCGGCCAGATCCAGGGCAAGCAGCGCCGGCCGGTCACCGCCGGCCCGGAGCAGAACGCCGCGTACGGGGACCCGGCCATCACCCTCGGCTGCGACGCCGGCCCGCAACCGGCCGTCCCGGCGACGGCCACCGTCTATCCGCTGTCCAACGTCTGCTGGTACGCCCAGACCGGCAAGCACTCCTCGACCTGGACGACGCTGGGCCGCTCGGTACCGGTACGGATCACCGTGCCCAACGGGTACGACCAGCCGGGCCAGCTGGTCATCGAGTTCTCGAATCCGGTGGCGGCGGCCGAGCCGACCGTCACGAGCGGCCTGCCGACCGGCTGCCAGGACGTCACGGGCTGAGCCACCCCCGGCCGGACACCGGCGTCGGCGGTTGGCCGTCCCGGTCCGGACCCGTCAGTGCAGGCCGGAGCCCCGGCGCAGGGCGGTGCGGATCAGGCGGGAGACCAGCTTCGGGTACTCCAGGCCGGTGGCCGCCCACATCCTCGGGAACATCGACGTGCTGGTGAACCCGGGCATCGTGTTGATTTCGTTGAGGTAGATGTCCAGCTCGGGCGTGACGAAGAAGTCCACCCGGGCCAACCCGGCGCAGTCCAGGGCGGCGAAGGTCCGGCAGGCGTACTCCTGGACCTGGCGGCTCACTTCGGGCGGCAGGTTGGCCGGGATGTCGTACTCGCTGGACCCGTCCAGGTACTTCGCCTCGAAGTCGTAGAAGTCGTGATCGCCCTGTACCCGGATCTCGGCGAGCAGCGACGCCTCCGGGGTGCCGTCGTACTCCCCCTCGAGCACCCCGCACTCGACCTCGCGCCCGGTGATGCCCTCCTCGATGAGCACCTTCGGGTCGATCGCGCGAGCGGTGGCGACGGCCTCGTCCAGGTCGGCCCAGTCGTCGACCTTCGTGATGCCGCAGGACGAACCGGCCCGGGCCGGCTTGACGAACACCGGCAGCTTGAGCTTTTCCCGGTCGGTGGCGGACAGGGACTGACCGGCTCGCAGCACGACATACGGCCCAGTGGGGATGCCTTCGGACACCGCGAGCTTCTTGGTGAATTCCTTGTCCATCGCGGCGGCGGAGGCGAAGACGTTCGCGCCGACGTACGGGATGCCGGCCATCTCCAGCAGCCCCTGGATGGTGCCGTCCTCGCCGTAGGCACCGTGCAGCACGGGAAAGACCACGTCGACATCGCCGAGCGCACGGGTGCCGTCCGCCGCGTCCACCACCATCAGGCCGTTCGCGGTCGGGTCGCCGGGAAGTACCACGGCGGCACCGGACCCCGCGGTGATCTCGGGCAGCTCGCCACCCGAGATGGCCAGGTGCTCCCGACTACCGTCAGTGAGGACCCACTGACCCTCACGAGTGATCCCGACCGGTACCGTCTCGTACTCGTCCGGGTCCAGGGCACCGAGGATGCTTCCCGCGCTGACACAGGAGATGGCGTGCTCAGGGCTGCGACCGCCGAAGACGATGGCGACGCGGATCTTTCGTGGGCTCGTCACCCCGGTGACCCTACTCTGCGTGGCGGCATGGCGAAGGCGCATGAGCGAGCGAACGCGAACGAATCCCGTCCCGACCGCTTAGCCGGCCGCCGCGCCCCGCGCCTCGTTCAACGCGGCGTCGATGTCGAGCAACAGATCCTCGGTGTCCTCAATGCCACAGGACAGGCGGATCAAACCCTCGGGTACAGGATCGCCCCATTGCGCGCGGCGATCGGCACTGGTGTGCGTGCCGCCGAACGAGGTCGCCGCGTAGATCAGCTTCGCCGCGTTCAAGAACCGGGTGGCGTGCGCCGCGTCCGGCAGGGTGAAGGTGACCACACCCGGGATCCGGCGCATCTGCCGGCTGGCCACCTCGTGCGCCGGGTCGCCGGGCAGGCCGGGCCAGCGGACCGACAGCACCTCGGGCCGTCCGGACAGCAACCGGGCGATCGCCGCCGCGTTGGCCGACTGGCGGCCGAGCCGGAGGTCCAATGTGGACAGAGAGCGGTGAGCCAGCCACGCCTCGAACGGGCCGGGTACCCCGCCGGTGTCGTCCCGCCAGGCGCGCAACCTGCCGGCCAGCTCGGGGGCGGCGACGGCGTACCCGAGCAGGACGTCGGAGTGCCCGGTCAGCGCCTTGGTGCCGCTGGCCACCACCAGGTCAGCACCCAACTCCAGCGGCCGCTGGCCGAGTGGGGTGGCGGTGGTCGAGTCGACCGCGAGCAGCGCGCCGGCGGCGTGCGCGGCAGCCGACAGCTCGGCGATGTCGCACACGTCCAGGCCCGGGTTGGCCGGCGTCTCCAGCAGCACCATCCGTACCTCGTCGAACGGCGGGTACGGGCCGGCGGTGGGTACCTCGCGGACGGTCACCCCGGGCAGCCTGGCCGCGAGCGCGCGGGCCTTGTAGTACCCGTCGGATGGCATCACCAGCGTGTCGCCGGGGGCCAGGTGGGTCAGCAGGGCGGCCGAGATCGCCGCCATGCCCGAGGAGAAGACCACGCAGTCTCCGCCCTCCAGACCGCCGATCGCGGCCTCCAGGGCACGCCAGGTCGGGTTGTCGACCCGCCCGTAGCCGTTGGCCGCCGCCGACGGGCCGGACTCCGGGTCCAGGTGGTACGGCGCGGCGAACACAGGGCCGGGCAGGAACGGTTGGCCCGGCTGGGGCTCGGGCAGGCCGGCATGCGCCGCAGCGGTGCCGTCGCCGAAGCCGCTGCTCCGACCGGGGCCTTGGGTCGAGGTCATCCGACCATCATTCCGTGCCGTACCGGGCCGTCGAATCGCCCCGGCGGAAATGTGGGGGCGGTCGCCTCCCGGGCGTACCGGTTACTCGGACTTGGTCTCCCGGCTCATCAGCGCGGTGACCGCCACCCGCGGGTCGGCGCCTTCGTGGCAGACCAGTTCGACCTGCTCGGTAATGGGCATCTCGACGTCGTGGCGGCGGGCCAGATCCCGGATCGCCAGGCAGCTCTTCACTCCCTCGGCCGTGGACCGGGTGGCGGCCTGCGCCTGTTCCAGCGACTCGCCGCGGCCCAGGTGCTCGCCGAAGGTCCGGTTGCGCGACAGCGGCGACGCGCACGTGGCCACCAGGTCGCCGAGGCCGGCCAGGCCGGCGAAGGTGAGCGGGTCGGCACCGAGCCGGACGCCGAGCCGGGCGGTCTCGGCCAGCCCGCGGGTGATGAGCGTGGCCTTCGTGTTGTCCCCGAAGCCGAGCGCGGTGGCCATCCCGTAGGCGAGCGCGATCACGTTCTTCACCGCGCCGCCGAGCTCGCAGCCGACCACGTCGTCGTTGGTGTACGGGCGGAAGTACGGGGTCGCCACGGCCTTCTGCACGGCCGCCGCCCGGGCCGCGTCCAGGCAGGCGATGACCGAGGCGGTCGGCTGCTCGGCGGCGATCTCCGCGGCCAGGTTCGGCCCGGACAGCACCGCCACCCGGTCGGGATCGACGCCGGCGGTCTCCACGATGACCTCGGTCATCCGCTTCGTGGTGCCCAGCTCGATGCCCTTCATCAGGCTGACCAGGGTGGCGTCCGGCTCGATGAGCCCGGCCCAGCCAGCCAGGTTGGCGCGCAGGGTCTGCGACGGTACGGCGAGCACCACCAGGTCGGCGCCGGCCAACGCGAGCGCCGGGTCGCTGGTCGCGCTGACCAGGTCGGGCAGCCGGAGGTCGGGGAAGTAGTCGGGGTTGGCCCCGGTCGCGGTGATGGCCTGTGCCACCTCGGGACGGCGGGCCCACAGCGTCACCTCGGTACCCGCGTCGGCCAGCAACTTGGCGAACGGCGTGCCCCACGATCCGGCACCGAGAACGGCCGCCCGCTTCATGCCGTCTTCCCCTCGTCGGTGCGCCTCGCGGCGCTTGGCTGTTCCGGAGCCGTCTCGCCGCGGACCTCGGCCAGCATGTCCCGCAGTACCGTCATGATCTCGTCGGTGATCGCGTACAGGTTGGCCGCCGTCGGCTCGACACCCTTCCACTTCGAGAGGTCGATCGGCGGTCCGGCGATCACGGTCACCGGGGTGCGCGGGCGCAGCCGGACCTTCCGGGTCCGGGGATCCAGGATCGTCTGAGGCCCCCAGGTGATGATCGGCACCACCGGTGCCCCGGTCCGCAGGAACAGCCGGGCGACCCCGGTCTTGCCCCGCTGCGGCCACAGCTCGCCGGATTTGGGCGTCGTACCCTCCGGGTAAATGATCACTCCCTCGCCGTCCTGGAGCGCGGCGGCGGCCGCGTCCAGCGACTTCACCGCGTCCGCGGTGCCCCGGTATACCGGGATCTGCTTGACCGCGCGCAGGTAGGGGCCGAGCAGGGGGATCTTGAAGAGGCTGGACTTGGCCAGGAACTGCGGCCAACGCCCGGCATCGAAGACGAAATGGGCCAGGATCAGCGGATCGGCCTCGGACACGTGGTTGGCCGCGATGATGACGCCGCCCTGGTCGGGCATGTGCTCCAGCCCCGACCAGGTCCGTTTGGTCAGCACGAACATGGCTGGCTTGACGGTGACCATCGCCAGTCCCCGCCAGAATCCGAGCCTGCGCCGCACGGCTCCTCCTCGATCATCGGCGAAATGCCGGCCCGTCCGGCGCCGCCATCAGCGCATCATGCCTGGCGCGGGTACCGGCTGGCCAGCGCGGGTCCCCCCGACCGCCAGCGGCGCCCAGGACATCGGGCCGCCAGCGGCTCCGACGGGCATCGGACCACCGACGGCGAGGACGGGCATGGACCGCCGGCGACGACGGAGGAGGTGCCGCGGTCGAGCGGTCCGGGGCCGGTCGGCGCGGCGTCGCGGTCAAGCGGCCGGGAACGCCAGGACCGACCGTCGCAGGCCGGGAGGGACAATGCGACGGTGGGGTTGGTGTGGTCTGCGGTACTGCCGGTGAAGCGGCTCGAGTCGGCCAAGACGAGGCTGCGTGGCGCGTTGCCCGGAGTGGCGCACGACCGGCTGGTGCTCGCCCTGGTGCAGGACACCGTGGCCGCCGTGCTGGCCTGCCCCGATGTGGCGCACCTCATGGTCGTGACCAGCGCACCGGCGGTGGCCGGGGCGGTCAGCGCGCTGGGCGCGCGGGTGGTGCCCGATGCCCCGGAGGCCGGGCTGAACCCGGCGTTCGCGTACGGCGCCCGGTTGGCCGGCGACGCTCCGGTGGTGGCGCTGGCGGGCGACCTGCCCGCGCTACGGCCGGCCGAACTGAGCGCGGCGCTGTCGGCGGCCGGCGGGCGGCGCTCGTTCGTACCGGATGCCGCCGGTACCGGGACCACGCTGCTCGCCGCGCCGGACGGTTCCCTGCTGGATCCCCGGTTCGGGCCCGGATCGGCGGCCGCACACGCCGGATCGGGTGCCACCACGCTGGCCGGGCCGTGGCCCAGCCTCCGCCAGGACGTGGACACCGGAGCGGACCTGGCCGTGGCGGCCGCGATCGGGCTCGGTACCCAAACGGATGCGCTCTACCGTTCCCGACCCGGGCGCGGGTCGCGGTACCGTTCTGGCATGCAGGGCACGGTGGCCAGCTACGACCCGGACGGGCGCTCCGGCACGGTACTGCTCGACGACGGCACCGAGCTGCCGTTCCCCGCGGCCGCGTTCGACGCGTCCGGCCTGCGGCTGCTGCGGCCGGGCCAGCGGGTACGCCTGGAGCGCCGGGACGGCGAGGTGACCGCGCTCGGGCTCGTCACGATGCCCGGGAGTGCCGGCCCCCTGCGGTGACGCGTACCGCGTTCCGACGCGCTGCCCGAGTTTTCCACGAAGGCCGTTTCACGTTCACCCAGATCGGGTCATGATTGCGACGTGAGTGCCTCTCCCAATCCGCCCACGCCGCCCCGCCAGCGCCGAGCAGCCGCCCCCGACCAAGTCTCCGACCCGGCCGCACGTACCGGATCCGGAGGCGCCGACCCGGGTCGCACGCGGCGATCGGCGGCCACGGACCCGCCGCCGGCCCGGAAGCCTGCCCGGCGCACGGACTCCGCGACCACCGAGACCGGAACCGCCCCACGGCCCAGATCCACCCGCCAGGGGGCGACGGCGGCCAGCCGGGCCACTCGGGCAGGCGCCGCGACGGCGACCGACGGCGCCACGCCGGCCAGCCGGGCCACCCGGGCGGGCGCGGCGGCGGATGGCGCCACGCCGGCCCGAACCGCGGCCGGCACGGGACAAGGCACCCGGGCTCGCTCCACCGGACGGAAGGCCGCGGTCGCCGAGACGGATCGGACCGCCGAGGCCACCCCCACCACCCGGGTCGCCGGAGCGGCCGCGGCCGTCGAGGCCACCGAGACCAAGCCGACGCGGCGGGCCAGGGCTGCGACCCGGCCCGCTGTGGCCACCGGCGACGCGGAGGCGAGGCCGGCGGCACAGCGAGCAGCGGCGAAACGACCGGCGGCGAAGCAACCGGCTGTGCGGCGACCGGCGACGAAGGGGCCGGACGGTGCCGGCGAGGACAGCCCCGCCGTGGACGCTGCCGCCGTAGACAGCGCCGGCGAGGGTAGCGCCGCTCTGAACGGTGCCGGCGAGGACAGCCCCGCCGTCGACAGCGCCGCCGTCGACAGCGCCGCCGAGGACAGTGTCGCCGAGGACAGCGCCGCCGGGATGGCGGCGCCTCGTGGCGGGGTCGAGGATCCCGGGGCCGTTGAGATCCAGCGTGAACTGGTGCCGCTCCCGGAGGCGGAAAGCGTTGACCCGGACCGGTCCGGAGCGGTCGAGATCGAGGCGTCCGGACCCGAACTGGTCGTACCCGAGCACCCCGCCCCGCAGGCGTTCGAGCCCGGCATGCCGCCGCCGGATCAGGCTCCGTCACCGCTGTCCGAACCGCTGCCCGACGACCGCTACCTCAACCGCGAGCTGTCCTGGCTGGACTTCAACGCCCGGGTGCTGACCCTGGCCGAAGATCCGATGAACCGGCTGCTGGAACGGGCCAAGTTCCTCGCCATCTTCGCCAGCAACCTGGACGAGTTCTACATGGTCCGGGTCGCCGGCCTGAAGCGCAGGCTGCAGACCGGCCTGCCGATCCGCAGTGTGGACGGCCTGTCCACAAGGGAGCAACTGGAGGTGATCGCGGAGCGCAGCGCCGATCTGGTCGGCCGCCACGCTCGCTCGTTCACCAGCGACATCCAGCCGGCTCTGGCCGCCGAGGGGATCCACCTGGTCCGCTGGTCGGATCTCGATCCGGGCGAGCGGGACCGGATGCGCGACTACTTCCGCGACAAGGTGTTCCCGGTACTCACCCCGCTGGCGGTCGACCCGGCGCACCCGTTCCCGTACATCTCCGGGCTGTCGCTGAACCTCGCCGTGGTGGTCCGGGACCCGGGCGGCGGGCCGGAGCTGTTCGCCCGGGTCAAGGTGCCCAACAATGTGCCCCGACTGGTGACCGTGGAGTCCGCTCGGCGCTACCGGTTCCTGCCCGTCGAAGACCTGATCGCCGCGCACCTGGGCCAGTTGTTCCCCGGGATGCAGATCCTGGAGCACCACCTGTTCCGGGTGACCCGCAACGCGGAGCTGGAAGTGGAGGACGACCGCGACGAGGACCTGCTCCAGGCGCTGGAGCGGGAGCTGGCCAGGCGCCGGTTCGGTCCGCCGGTCCGGCTGGAGGTCGCGTCGACCGTCTCCGACCACGTCCTGGAGCTGTTGGTCCGTGAACTGGACATGGACGGTCACGACGTGCTGCGGGTACCGGGGCTGCTCGACCTGTCCGCGCTGTGGCAGGTGTACGAGGGGGTGGACCGGCCGGACCTCAAGGACCGCCCTTTCGTACCGGCGACCCACCCGCGCTTCGTTGAGGGCGAGACGCCGCGCAGCGTGTTCGCGACCCTGCGCGACGGCGACATCCTGGTACACCACCCGTACCACTCGTTCTCCACCAGCGTGCAGCGCTTCATCGAACAGGCCGCCGCCGACCCGAACGTGCTGGCCATCAAGCAGACCCTGTACCGCACCAGCGGCGACTCGCCGGTGGTCGACGCGCTGATCGACGCCGCCGAGGCCGGCAAGCAGGTGGTGGTACTGGTCGAGATCCAGGCCCGGTTCGACGAGGTGGCCAACATCGGCTGGGCGCGCAAGCTGGAACGGGCCGGCTGCCACGTGGCGTACGGCCTGGTGGGACTCAAGACACACTGCAAGACGGCGCTGGTGGTTCGTCAGGAGGGCAACCAGATCCGCCGGTACGCGCACATCGGGACCGGCAACTACCACCCGAAGACGGCCCGGCTCTACGAGGATTTCGGGCTGCTCACCGCTGATCCGGAGGTCGGTGCCGACCTGACCGACCTGTTCAACGTGCTGACTGGGTACAGCCGGCAGACCGCGTACCGGCGGCTGCTGGTGGCACCGCACGGGGTCCGGAGCGGGATCGTCGAACGGATCGAACGCGAGGCCAAGTTCGCGGCGGAGGGACGCCCGGCGCTGGTACAGATCAAGGTGAACTCGCTCGTCGACGAGGAGGTCGTCGACGCGCTGTACCGGGCCAGCCAGGCCGGTGTGCGCATCGATCTCGTGGTGCGCAGCATCTGCACGCTGCGTCCGGGGGTACCGGGCCTGTCGGAGGGCATCCGGGTGCGCTCGATCCTCGGCCGGTTCCTGGAGCACTCGCGAGTCTTCCGGTTCGGCAACGACGGCGATCCCGAGATGTGGCTCGGCTCGTCCGACCTCATGCACCGCAACCTGGAGCGCCGGGTGGAGGCGCTGGTCCGGGTCACTGACCCGGCGAGCAAGGCGGAGCTGACCGAGGTGCTGGACCTGTCGATGAGCGAGGAGATCACCGCGTTCGAGCTGGGACCGGACGGCAGCTGGTGGCTACGCAGCGGGCAGTCGCGGGACGGGAGCCGGCACTCGGAGCACCTGCAGAGTGCGTTGCTGCACCGCGTGATCGACCGCACCGACTGAGCGCAGCCGGAGCCGGGTTGTGGCGGAGGCGAGCACAGTCCACAAGGAGACCACTGAGCGCAGCCGGAGCCGGGTTGTGGCGGAGGCGAGCACAGTCCACAAGGCCACCGACTGAGCGCAGCCGGAGCCGGGTTGTGGCGGAGGCGAGCACAGTCCACGGCCGCACCGACTGAGCGCGGATCCGGGCGGATTGGGCCGGCGCGCAACCGGTCGAAAGCCGCCCGGAAGGGGCTAGGCTGCCAGGATGTTGGAGGAGGAGCGCAAGTTCGACGTCGATCCGCAGTTCGTCCTGCCGGACCTGACCGAGGCGCTCCCGGCCCGTGCCCAGGTCGTGCCGCGCCCGTCCGTCTCGCTGCGCGCGACCTACTACGACACCGATGACCTGCGGCTCGCCCGCGCCGGGGCTTCACTGCGCTTCCGGCGCGGGGACGAGAAACCGTGGACGGTGAAGTTGCCCACGGGGGTGCCGGGGATACGCCACGAGATCTCCCGTACCGGCCCGTCCGACACCATCCCGGAGGAGCTGGCCGGGCTGGTCACCGCGTACGTCCGGGGCGCGGCGCTGTCGGCGGCGGCCGTGTTGGACACCACCAGGCAGGTGTACGAGCTGCGTGACCGCGCCGGCGAACTGCTCGCCGAGCTGGACGACGACCTGGTCGCGGTGATGGAGGGCGGGTCGGTCCGCCGCAAGTTCCGGGAGATCGAGGTCGAGCGCCACGAGGGCGGGAGCAAGCTGCTCGGCCGGGTCGCCGACGTGCTCACCGCCGCCGGGGCGGTGTCCGGCCAGTTCCTGCCGAAGCACGTGCGGGCGCTGAACGCCACCGGGCCGGCCGATCTCACGCCGCCAGCCGGGACGCTGCCACCCGGCGCGGACGCCGGACAGGTGGTGACCGAGGCGATCCGGGCCGACATCGGTCGCATGCTCGCCCACGATCCCCTGGTCCGGCTCGGCACACCGCTGCCGGACGGGGACACCGCGGTACACCAGATGCGGGTCGGCTGCCGGCGGCTGCGCACCGACCTGCGTACCTTCCGGCCGTTGCTCGACCCGGACTGGGCAGACCGGCTGCGCGCCGAACTGTCCTGGATCGCCGAAGCGCTCGGCGGTGCCCGCGATGTCGAGGTGCTGCGCGCTCGGCTGCGCCGCACCGCCGCCCGGGATCCGCTGTCGCCGCTAGATCCGGACGCGGTCGCCAGGTTCGACGCGGAACTGGAAGCCCGACACTCGGCCGCGCTGGCCGCTCTCGCCGAAGCGATGAGCGGGAAACGGTACCTGGCTCTGCTGGACCGCCTCGTCGACGCGGCCGCGGCGCCCCGGCTGGCCGGCGTCGCCGCCGACACGGCCCGGGATCTGCTGCCCCGCCTTGCCGGGAAGCCGTGGCGCCGGCTGGCCGACGGGTCTGCCGGGACGGTCGCTGCCGGATCGCTCGACCCGCTGGGCCCCGACGAGGAGTGGCACGACGTCCGGATCCGGGCCAAGCGGGCCCGGTACGCGACCGAGGCCGTGGCCGCCGTACTTGGCGGTAACGCGACGAGCCTGGCCCGGAGAATCGGTGAGGTGCAGGAGTTGCTGGGCGAGCATCAGGACGCGGTCATCGCGGCCGACACGTGGTTGGCGATTGCCGAGGCGCACCCGGACGACCACCGCCTGGCGGTGGCCGCGGGGCGGCTCGTGGAGCGGGAGCGCGGCGTGGTCCGCGAGGTGCGGGCCCGGTTCCCGGAGACGTGGGCGGCGGCCAGCCGACTGGAGCCCCGCGAGTGGCTGCGGTGAGCGGGCGGCCCGAGGGCACGGTACGGGCGGCCGGCGGCGTGGTGTGGCGGGAGACCGCGCGCGGCGACGTCGAGATCGTCCTGGTGCACCGGCCACGGTACGACGACTGGACGCTGCCCAAGGGAAAGCTGGAGCCGGACGAGCACCCGGTGCTGGCCGCCGTACGGGAAGTCTGGGAAGAGACCGGGATCGAGGGCGTCCCGCAGGTACGGCTCCCCACGATCGGGTACCTGACCGGGGAACCGGGCGTGGACAAGGCGGTGGACTTCTGGTCCATGCGGGTACGCGCGGACCACGGCCGGGAACCGGATCACGAGGTGGCCGAGGTGCGCTGGGTGCCGGTGACCCGCGCCCAGTCCCTGCTGACGTACGCGCACGACCGCGGTGTGGTGGCCGCGTTCGCCGCGCTGCCCAGGGTCACCGGCGAGGTGGTGCTGGTCCGCCACGCGCATGCCGGGTCGCGGCACGCCTGGCACGGGACCGACGAGCTGCGGCCGCTGGATTCGCTCGGAGTACGGCAGACGGCCGCCCTCACTCCGCTGCTGAGGGCGTTCGAGCCGGTCCGGGTAGTCTCGGCCACCCCCCGGCGCTGTCGGGACACTGTGGACGGCCTGGGGCCGCCGGTGGCCGTGTGCCGGGCCTTCGACGAAGGGTCCGCCGAAGGCATCCCGGGTGCGGTGGAAGCGTTGCTGGCGCTGGCCCGGGAGGCGACTCCGGCCGTGGTGTGCAGTCAGGGCAAGGTGATCCCGCCCACGCTGTCCGCGCTGCGGCCCGCCAACACCACCGCGATCGAGGCATACGACACCCCGAAGGGCACCGGCTGGCTGTTGGCGTTCGCCGGCACCGACGCGGTGGCCGCGGATCCGCTGGTACCTCTGACTCCCGGCCCGTGACGCGCCGAAGGCGCCCGTCGCCGTGACGGGCGCCTTCGCTTTGGGGCTGAAGGTTGCGCGGGCTCAGCGAGCCTTGCGCGCCGGGGCCTTCTTGGCCGCGGCGGTCTTGGCCGGCGCCGTAGCCGTCTTGCGAGCGGTGGTCGACGCGGCACGCGTGGTCTTGGCGGCAGTCTTCTTAGCGGCCGCCGTCTTTGCCGGTGCCTTGGTTGCCGTCTTCGTAGCGGTGGCCCGTCCGGTGGTCGCCTTGGTGGCAGCCTTCTTCGCCGGTCCGGTGGTCTTCTTCGCCGCCGAAGCCGCCCGCGGCACCTTGCCGCTGGCCACCTGGTCCTTGAAGCTCGCACCGGCGCGGAACGCCGGTACGGAGGTCTTCTTCACCTTGACGCTCTCGCCGGTCCGCGGATTGCGAGCGGTACGCGCGGCGCGCACCCGCTTTTCGAAGACACCGAAGCCGGTGATCGCCACCTTGTCGCCCTTGGTGACCGCCGACTGGATCTCAGCGAGTACCGCGTCGAGCGCCGAGGCCGCCGACTTCTTGTCCCCCAAGCGGACCGCGAGCGCATCGATGAGCTCGGCCTTGTTCACGACATTCCCTCCCGTACACATTGTTGGCCTCAATGCGGCCATTCTGCGCGCACGGTATGCCCTTCGCGCCAAAAGCACAAACATCTGGCAGAAAAAAGCCGTTGTGTCGTAACGGAAACTCCCCCGGTCGGCTGAGCAACCGGGGGAGTTCCAGGGGTTCGCGGGCTAGGCGACGGCGGGCTTGAAGCGCAGCCTCGACGTCTCGTACTCGCCGATCGCAGCCTCGTGCCGCAGCGTCAAACCGATGTCGTCCAGCCCCTCCATCAACCGCCAACGACTGAAGTCGTCAAGGGGAAAGGAGCAGGTCAGGTCGCCTGCGCGGACTTCACGAGCACCGAGGTCGACAGTCACCGCAAGGCTCGGATCCGACTCCACCGCGTCCCACAACATTTCGATGACTGTCAATTCAAGCTCGACCGGCAGGAGCCCTTCCTTGAGCGCGTTGCCGCGGAAGATGTCGCCGAAACGCGGCGCGAGGACCGCCGCGAAGCCCCAGTCGCGCAGCGCCCACACGGCGTGTTCACGCGATGACCCCGTGCCGAACTCAGGCCCAGCAACGAGAATCGATGCCCCCGAATATCTTTGATCGTTGAGAACGAATGCCGGATCGGCGTCCCGCCACGAGCGGAAGAGCCCGTCCTCGAACCCGGTGCGGGTGACCCGCTTCAGGTACACCGCCGGAATGATCTGATCGGTGTCCACGTTGGACCGGCGCAGCGGAACGGCCGTACCTGTGTGGACGGTGAACTTTTCCATAATTCCTCCAAAGAAGCCGCCGGACGGCGCTGCCCCGGCCCGGTGGCCGGATCGGCGCGCCGCGCCCGGATCGGCGTACTCAGTTCAGGTCGGTCGGCGCGGCCAGGTGACCGAGGACCGCGGTCGCGGCGGCGACGGACGGCGAGACCAGGTGAGTGCGCCCGCCCTTGCCCTGCCGGCCCTCGAAGTTGCGGTTGGACGTGGACGCGGAACGCTGGCCGGGCTCGAGGATGTCCGGGTTCATGCCCAGGCACATCGAGCAGCCGGCGAACCGCCACTCCGCGCCGGCCTCGGTGAAGACCTCGTTCAGGCCCTCCTCCTCGGCCGCCGCCCGTACCGCCGCGGAGCCCGGTACGACCAGCATCCGGACCCCGCCGGCCACCTTGCGGCCACGCAGCACGTTGGCCGCCGCCCGCAGGTCCTCCAGCCGCCCGTTGGTGCACGAGCCGACGAACACCACGTCGATCGGCACCTCCCGCAGCGGCGTGCCCGGCGTCAGCGCCATGTAGTCCAGAGCCCGCGTCGCCGCGTTGCGCTCCGCCTCACTTCCGAAGTCGGCCGGATCCGGCACCCGGGCCGACAGCGGCGCGCCCTGTCCCGGGTTCGTGCCCCAGGTGACGAACGGCGTGATAGCGCTGGCGTCCAGCGTCACTTCGGTGTCGAAGGTGGCCCCCTCGTCGGTGGCCAGCGTCCGCCAGTACGCCACGGCCTCGTCCCACGCCTCGCCCTTCGGCGCGTACTCGCGGCCGGCGAGGTACGCGAAGGTGGTCTCGTCCGGCGCGACCATGCCGGCCCGGGCACCCCACTCGATCGACATGTTGGAGACGGTCATCCGGCCCTCCATGGAGAGCTTGCGGATCGCCTCGCCCCGGTACTCCACGATGTGTCCGCGCCCGCCGCCGGTGCCGACCTGAGTGATCAGCGCCAGGATCAGGTCCTTGGCGGTCACCCCCTCGGCCAGCTCGCCGACAACGTTGACAGCCATGGTCTTCGGCCGCGCCTGGGGCAGCGTCTGGGTCGCGAGCACGTGCTCGACCTCGCTCGTCCCGATGCCGAAGGCCAGCGCGCCGAAGGCGCCGTGGGTGGACGTGTGCGAGTCGCCGCACACGATGGTCATGCCCGGCTGGGTGAGTCCGATCTGCGGACCGAGCACGTGCACGACCCCCTGTTGGGCGTCGCCGAGCGAGTGCAGCTTGATTCCGAATTCGGCGCAGTTCTTGCGGAGCGTTTCGATCTGCGTCCGTGACACGGGATCGGCGATGGTCAGCAGGTTGTCGGTCGGCGTGTTGTGGTCTTCGGTCGCGATCGTCAGATCCGGCCTGCGGACCGGCCGGCCGGCCATCCTCAGTCCGTCGAACGCCTGCGGGCTGGTCACCTCATGGACCAGATGCAGGTCGATGTAGAGCAGGTCCGGCTCGCCCTGCGCGGACCGGACTACGTGTGCGTCCCAGACCTTTTCGGCCAGGGTCCGCGGTGTTCCGTCGGGTACTCCCACCATCTGGACATCCTAAAGTTTGGGAGGTATGTTTCGCCTTATGGGACACAGTATGAGCGGTGTCGGCGTTCTCGACAAGGCGGTCGTCATACTGGCCGCCTGCGTAGACGGCGCCAGCCTGGCCGAACTCGTCGAGCGGACCAAGCTGCCACGGGCCACCGCCCATCGCCTGGCTCAGGCACTGGAGATCCACCGTCTACTGGTGCGCGACCAGCAGGGGCGCTGGCGTCCCGGCCCGCGACTGGGCGAGCTGGCCAACGCGGCACCCGATGTCCTGTTGACCGCGGCCGAACCGATGCTCACCGCGCTGCGCGACGCGACGGGCGAAAGCGCCCAGCTCTACCTTCGCCGGGCGGACGAGCGCATCTGCGTGGCCGCGGCCGAGCGGGCCAGCGGGCTGCGCGACACGGTACCGATCGGTGCGGTGCTACCGATGACGGCGGGCTCTGCGGCCCAGGTGCTGCTGGCCTGGGAACCGCCGGAGGCGGTCATGCCGCTGCTGCCCCGGTGCAAGTTCACCGGCCGCACGCTGGCCGAGATTCGCCGGCGCGGCTGGGCCCAGAGCGTCGCCGAGCGTGAGCTGGGGGTGGCCAGCGTCTCAGCGCCGATCCGGGACCGCACCGGCCGGGTGATCGCCGCGATCAGTGTGTCCGGGCCGATCGAACGGCTGGGGCGCCGCCCCGGCGAGCGGCACGCGATGGCGGTGGTCCGCGCGGGGCAGCGGCTGTCCGGACTGTAGGACCGACGACGACCGATCGCGCCGCACGGCCGACGCACGAGCAACGACTCGTACCCGGCCGGCGGCGCGAAGTCGCCTACGGGCCGCCCGCCGGAGCCAGCCCGGCCGGTCGGCGCGTGGCCCCAACCCAAGCAGGGCCCCAAACACAAGCACGGCCACGAACAGGCGCGGCCACGAGCACCGGAACGGCCACAAACACATGCGGCCACAAACACAAATCGCCTCCCCTGCTGGGAAGGCGATTTCTGTACCAAAACTTGGTAGCCCCGACCGGATTCGAACCGGCGCTACCGCCTTGAGAGGGCGGCGTCCTGGGCCACTAGACGACGGGGCCAAGACTGTCTTGCGGGCTGGGGTACCAGGACTCGAACCTAGACTAACTGAACCAGAATCAGTTGGGCTGCCAATTACCCCATACCCCACCGGCACCGTTGTCCGGCGCCGGAAGAAGACTCTACCTGACGCTCATAGGCGAGCCAAATCGGATCCGGTCAGTCGAGTGTCGCAACCCGGTTGGCCAGCACTCCGAGCCCGCCGATCGACACCGTCACGGTGTCCCCGGCGACGATCGGGCTGACTCCGGCCGGCGTACCCGTCAAAATCACATCACCCGGGAGCAGCGTCATGATGTGCGACACATAGGACACCAGGGTGGGTACGTCGAAGATCATGTCTTTGGTCCGGCCCAGCTGGCGGACCTCCTCATTGACCTCGCAGCGCACCTCGACGTCGTCCACCGCCGCATCCGTGGTGATCCACGGGCCGATCGGGCAGAACGAGTCGAAGCCCTTCGCCCGGGTCCACTGGCCGTCCTGCCGCTGCAGGTCGCGCGCCGTGACGTCGTTGGCGCAGGTGTACCCGAAGACCGCCGCCGCGCCCCCGGCCCGGTCGACCCGCCGCGCACCGGCCGCCCCGATCACGACCGCCAGCTCCGCCTCGTGCTCGACCTGCTTGGACTGCGGAGGGAGCCGGATCACATCGTTCGCCCCGATGACCGACGTCGTCGGTTTCAGGAACAGCAATGGCTCCTTGGGGACGTCCGCCCCGTGCTCGGCCGCGTGCTCGGCGTAGTTGCGTCCGACACACACCACCTTGCTGGGCAGGATCGGCGAGAGCAGCCGGACGTCGGCGACCGCCCAGCGTTCGCCGGTGAACCGCAGCTCCCCGAAGGGGTGGCCGTCGATCTCGGCGACGGTCAGCGCCTCGGGGCCGGCGTCGGCCTCGCCCTCGACGGCACCGAATGACAGGCCCTTGGCATGCACAAAACGAGCGATCCGCACGCCCCCAATCTAGCCGGACCGCGGCGAGCCACAATGGCGGGTGTGACCAAAGGGGTACTCGAGTCCGGGCGGCACGGGCACCGCGCCGCGCACGGGCGGCCGGCGCCATGAGGACGCTGGCCGCCGCGGATTGGCAGCCGCTGGCGCGGGAGCACGCCCGGCGGGCCGACTCCCTGACCGCCGCGCACCGCGACCGGCGGGCGGCCGGCGAGCGGCACGCGATCGAGGACTTCATGTTCGACTACTACGGCACGAGGCCCGCCCGGCTGCGCCGGTGGCACCCGGGCGCCGGGGTGAGCCTCGGGCCGGCGGCGGACGGACCGGCCGAGCAGGCGGCCTGGCGCTGGTACCGGACGGACGACGGCGGCCGGGTGAGCCTCGACATCGACCAGTTCCTGGCCGACCGGGGCGAAGCGGTCCGCTTCATCCGTGACCTGCTCCGGTCGCTGGCCGCGAAGCCGGCGTTCACGGGCTGCTTCGGCATGCACGAGTGGGCGATGGTGTACCGGGAGCGGGAGCACCGCCACCCGCTGCCGCTCCGGCTGGGCCAGGCCGGCACCGATGCCGTCGTGGAAAGCACCCCGATCCGGTGCGCCCACTTCGATGCCTTCCGGTTCTTCACCCCGGAGGCGGTGCCGCTGAACCGGATCCAGCCGACCCGGGCGCGCGAGGTCGAGTTCGACCAGCCAGGCTGCCTGCACGTCGCGATGGACTGCTACAAGTGGGCGATGAAGCTGGGGCCGGCGGTTCCGGGCGACCTGCTCCTGGACTGCTTCGAGCTGGCCGCCGAGATCCGGCTGCTGGACATGCGGGCGTCGCCGTACGACGTGTCCGGGTACGGCCATCAGCCGGTGGCGATCGAGACCCCGGAGGGGAAGGCCGAGTACGTGGCCCGTCAGCGCGAGGCGGCACAGCGCACGGCTGGCCTTCGGGCCCGGCTCATCGCGGCCTGCGAGGCCCTGGCCTGACCGACCCCTGCCTGCGGGACGCTGGCCCGACCAACCCCGTCACTTGAGGATGTTCACCGCCCGGGCGACCACGAGCGCGACCGTCACCAGGGATATCAGCGACTGGAACATCATGGCCAGCTTCGCCCATCGGGACAGCGGGAGCGTGTCCGTCGGGCTGAACGCGGTCGCGTTGGTGAACGACAGGTACAGATAGTCCACGAAGCCCGGCTCCCAGTCCCGCCGTACCAGCTCCGGCACGGTCATCTGAGAGAACAGGAAGTCCGGGTGGATTTTCCGGGCGGAGGCCCGGGCCGCCGGGCCGCCCCGGTCGAGTTCCCAGTACCAGAGCGCGAACACGATCACGTTCATCAGCCAGATCCCGCCGCCGGTGAGCAGGAGGTGGACGGGATCCTTCGTGGCGGTGCCGTGCAGCAGCCGCCATACCAGCGTCATGGCCGACCACGCGACCGCGATGCTCGCGGCGGTGACCAGCAGCAGGCCGGCCGCCCGCAGCAGCGGGGACTCGCGGTTGAGCCGGACCGGGTTGCCGATCGACAGCAGGACGAGCAGCACCACCTCCAGCGCGGGCACCAGGTACTCCGGGTGGAGGCTCAGCTCTATCGCGATGGCCACCTGGAGGGCGATGACCACCAGGACCGCCGTGGCCACCGCGAAGCGGTTCTCCCCCTGGGTCTTGCGCAGCCACGCCGGCAGGTAGTGCGTCACCCGCCCGGCGTTGGTCTTCCCGAGGCCGGCCAGCAGCTCCAGCCGGGCCAGCCGGACCTTCAGCGCGGCGTGCTGCGCCTCCTCCCTGCCGTGGTCGAGCAGGTGCTCCCGCTCGTGTTCGGACTCGAACGCCTGGAGTTCCGGCTCTGCGTCGCTGTCGCGGTGTTCGTGCTCGGGCGGTTGGATCACGCCGCTCATTGTGTACCCGCCCGTCACCTGTCGCCGCTCGCTACCGTTAGCGCATGACGATCGTGGTGTGGGTACTCGTCACGCCATTCGCGCTGTGGGCCCTGGTCCGGCTGCTCGGCCTGGAACGCGGGTGGCTGATGGTCACCGGCATCGCGTTCACGCCGTACGCGGCGGTCGCGTCCGTGGTTCCGTTGGCGTTGGCGCTGGCGACCGGCTGGTGGTGGGCCGCCGGGGTCACCGCGGCGACGGCCGTCGTGCTGGCCGCCTGCGTGGTACCCAGGATGGTCGGCCGGCCGGAGCGCCGGGAGGGCGTGGCTCTGCGGGTACTGACCGCGAACGTGCTCCTCGGCCAGGCGGATCCGGACGCCCTGGTCGGCCTCGTCGGGCAGCACGGGCCCGATGCGCTCGCGATCCAGGAGTACACGCCGGAGTTCGCCCGGAAGCTGACCGCTGCCGGGCTGGACGGCCTGCTGCCGTACCGGGTCGTCGACGCGCAGCCGGGCGGGCACGGGTCGGCGCTCTACAGCCGGCATCCGTTGACGGCCACCGGATCCAGGGTCGGGGCCGGCGGGTACCGGTCGACCGTGGGCACTCTGGAGGTGCCCGGCGGGCAGGCGGTACTCGTCGAGTCGGCGCACCCACCGGCACCGTACGCGGCGCACCAGTTGGCGTACTGGCTCACCGGGCAGGCCGCCCTGGACCGGGCCACGCCCGACGGTCCGCTACGGCTCCTCGCCGGCGACTTCAACTCGACGCTGGACCACGCGGCGCTGCGCGCGCTGATCCGGTCCGGGTACCGGGACGCGGCGAGCGTGGTGGGCCGGGGCGGCACGCCGACCTGGCGCGGGTACTGGCATGGGCTGCCCAGGACGCGCATGCCCGGGGTGACGCTCGACCACGTCCTGGCCGACCGGCGCATCGGGATCCGGGCGGTGGTGGTCTGCTCGTTGCCGGGCAGCGACCACCGCCCGCTGTTCGCCGAACTCGTCCTGCCGGACCCGGCCGCGTCCAACCGTTACGCGGGCACTGGAACCAACCCGTAGGTCAGCGCGTCCACGAGCGCGTGCCAGCTCGCCTCCACCACGTTCTCGTGCACCCCGACCGTGGTCCAGTCGCGGCCGGCCGCAGCCGTCTCGACCAGCACCCGGGTCACCGCCTGCGTGCCGTGCGTGCCTTCCAGGATGCGTACCTTGTAGTCGGCCAGTTCGAAGTCGGCCAGCGCCGGGTAGTGCCGGCGCAACGCCACCCGCAGCGCCTCGTCCAGCGCGTTGACCGGGCCGTTGCCCTCGGCCGTGGCGATCACCCGCTCGCCACGTACCCGTACCTTCACCGTCGCCTCCGAGATCACCGACCCGTCCTCCCGGTGTTCCACCGTGGCCCGGTACGACTCCAGCGTGAACGGGCGGGTGACTCCCCCGGCCAGCTGCGAGCGGACCAGCAACTCGAACGAGGCGTCCGCGGCCTCGAACGACCAGCCGTGCGCCTCCAGGTCCTTGACCTGCTCGGTGACCCGGGCCAGTGCCTCCGGGTGGCCGGCCAGATCGAGCCCCAACTCACGGGACTTGAGTTCGATGCTGGCCCGGCCGGCCATCTCGGTGACCAGGATCCGCATGTCGTTACCGACCACCGACGGCTCCACGTGGTTGTAGAGCAACGGATCCACCTTGATCGCGCTCGCGTGCAGCCCCGCCTTGTGGGCGAATGCGGCGGCCCCGACGTATGCCTGGTGGGTGTCGGGGGCGATGTTGGCGATCTCTGCGATGGCGTGCGAAACGCGAACCATCTTCTCCAGGCAGCCCTCCGGTAGGACCGGCAGCCCGAGCTTGAGTTGCAGGTTGCCCAGCACGGCGAACAGGTCGGCGTTTCCGGGCCGCTCGCCGTACCCGTTGGCCGTGCACTGGAAGTGGGTGACTCCGGCCTCGACCGCCGCGACCGTGTTGGCCACCGCGCACGAGGTGTCGTTCTGGCAGTGGATGCCGAGCCGGTCGCCGTCCACGCCGAGTTCGGACATGAGACCGGTGACCGCCGCGGTGATCTGCGAGGGCAGCATCCCACCGTTGGTGTCACACATGACCACGCGCTCGGCGCCGGCATCGAGCGCGGTCCTCACGACGCTGGCGGTGTACGCCGAATCGAAGCGGTACCCGTCGAAGAAGTGCTCACAATCCACGAACACCCGCCGCCCCTGGGACACCAGGTACTCGACGCTGTCCCGGACCATCGCGAGGTTTTCCTCCGCCGTGGTGCGCAGGGCCCGCGTCACGTGCCGGATGTCGGACTTCGCGACCAGGCACAACACCGGGGTCTGCGCGTCCAGCAACGCCTGGATCTGCTTGTCCTCGCGCACCGCGACTCCGGCCTTGCGGGTAGAGCCGAACGCGACGAGTACAGCGTGTTTGAGATCGAGTTCGCTGCGCGCCCGTTCGAAGAACTCGGTGTCCTTGGGCATGGCGCCGGGCCAGCCCCCCTCGATGAAGCCCACGCCCAACTCGTCGAGCAGCCGCGCCACCGCGAGCTTGTCCACGACCGAGTAGCTGATGCCCTCGCGCTGTGCCCCGTCGCGCAGTGTCGTGTCGAACACCTGGTACGTCATCGGAGTCCTCCTGTGGGTTGACGGTCGGTTTCTGGCGGCGGCCGGTCCCGGTGGGCGACCGGGCTGAGCTGTTCGTGGCCCAACAAAAAGACCCCCCGCCGAGGTGCGGGAGGTCTGCGCGCGCAGGAGGAGTCTGCGCGCGCTAGCCGATAATCAGTACGGAATACCGCAAAGTCACGTACGGTAGCCTGCCACCGCTGTCCGTTACTTGGAAGCACTCTCCCACATGGTGGACAAATCCGTGATCGGCTTCACACCGCAGCAGCCCTGACTCGGTCCCCATGCGGCGAGCGGAATGATGTGCTCAGACCAACCCCTCGCGCGACCCGACCGGTGGCGCGAGCCGTCTCATGGCCGGCGCAGCCACCCGCTGCGTCGGCCATGTGCGGTTTGGGGGTGTATCCGGCGCGGCTCACGGGTACCTGTCATAGACGGCACACCCACATTCAGGGGAGGTAGAGCCGTGGACAGGCCCAACCCCAACGTATTCCAAACCCCCCAGCCGGCCGGATCGGTGCCGGATCTGGCGCAGCCGGTGCCGGACAGGGACATGTCCGAGACCGAACCGGCGGTCGGTTCGGACCCGGCGGACTGGAGTGCCGCGCCGATGGGCGGGGACGTCCCACCGATGACCACGCCGGCCATGGCGCAGCGCTTCGACGCCTGGAACTACCGGGAGGACGCCGGCATCGGCGACGGTTCGGACCTCATCGGGTACCGGATCGAGGCGACCGACGGCCACATCGGCAAGATCGATGAGACCAGCCCGTTGGTCGGCGAGCAGTACCTGGTCGTGGACACCGGCCCGTGGATCTTCGGCAAGAAGGTCCTGCTTCCGGCCGGTACCGTGCACCGCGTCGACCAACTCGACCAGAAGGTGTACGTCGACCGGACGAAGGCTCAGATCAAGGACTCCCCGCAGTTCAACCCGGACACGTACGGCACCCCGGAGTACCGCGAGAAGGTCGGCGGCTACTACGGGTCGACGTACCAGGACCCCCGATAGCGGGTGTACCACTCCGGGAGTGAGGGGTCGGCGTCGGCCGGCCCCTTACGTTGTTTGGCGCCCGCCCAGTACTGTCGGGTGCGTGGATCAGAGCATCGCGACATTCTCCTCGCCCTCGGTCTTCAACTTCCGCGATCTCGGCGGTCACCGCACCACCGATGGACGAACTGTCCACTATGGACGCCTGTACCGCTCCGATTCCCTGCACCGGTTGACCGAGACCGAGTGCGGGCAGCTGTGCGCCTTCGGTGTGCGGACGATCCTCGACCTGCGCCGGCCGCACGAGATCGAGCGGGACGGCCGGATCCGGGAGACTCCGGGTCTGGCATACCACAACATCCACCCGATCCATCAGGAGTGGGACGCGTCGCTCTACGTACCGGAGGCCGGCCCGGCCCGGTACCTCGCTGATCGGTACCTGGACATGGCGATCGAAGGCTCCGAGGGGTTGGGAGCGGCCCTGCGCCTGATCGCCGACCCGGCCAACGCGCCGCTCGTCCTCCACTGCTTCGCCGGTAAGGACCGCACCGGCGTGCTGTCCGCGCTCACCCTGTCCCTGCTGGGCGTCGCCGCCACGGACATCGCGGAAGACTACGCGCGCAGCGAGGCGGCGCAGGCCGGGATCAGCGCTCAGATCCGCGCCGCGTCGCCGGACGCGGTGATCGCCGACCCGCCGCCGATGCATTTCCTGGTCTGCCCGCCGGAGGCGATGCTGCTGTTCCTCACCGAGCTGGGTGAGCGGTTCGGCTCGGTGGCCGGATTCGTCGCGTACACCGGAGTGACAGATGAGCACGTCGCATCGCTCCGTGCCCATCTGCTGGACTGAGCCCCGGACGGTGGCTCGGCCGGCGGTCAACTCGGCCGGCGGTCAGCTCACCCGGTGCACCCAGCCGTGCCGGTCGGCCACCCGGCCCCGCTGAATGTCCACCAGCTCACCGCGCAGCCGCTCGGTCACCTCGCCGCCGGTCATGGTGAACTCACCGTCCGGCCAGGCGACCCGGCCGATCGGGGTGATCACCGCGGCGGTGCCGCAGGCGAACGCCTCGCGCAGCCGTCCGCTGGCCGCGTCGGCTTTCCACTCGTCGAACGAGTACGGCCGCTCCACCACGGTCAGCCCCTGATCCCTGGCCAGGGTGATGACCGAGTCGCGGGTGATGCCCGGCAGGATGGTGCCGGTCAGCGCCGGGGTGACCAGGGTGCCGTCGTCGTACACGAAGAAGACGTTCATCCCGCCCAGCTCGTCGACGTACCTGCGCTCGACCCCGTCGAGGAACACCACCTGGTCGCAGCCGTGCTCGCTGGCCTCGGCCTGGGCGCTCAGGCTGGCCGCGTAGTTGCCGCCGCACTTGGCCGCGCCGGTGCCGCCGGGCGCCGCCCGGGTGTATTCCTGCGACACCCACAGCGCGACCGGCTTCACGCCACCCTTGAAGTACGCGCCGACCGGCGAGGCGATGACCACGTACAGGTACTCCGACGACGGCTTCACGCCGAGGAACACCTCGGAGGCGTACATGAACGGGCGCAGGTACAGGCTGCCGCCCTCGTCGGTCGGGATCCACTGCCGGTCGAGGCGCACCAGGGCGTCGAGGGAGCCGAGGAACAACTCCTCGGGCAGCTGCGCCATGGCCATCCGCTCGGCGGAGCGGCGGAACCGGGCCGCGTTGGCGTCCGGCCTGAACATGGTGATCGAGCCGTCGGCCGCGTGGTATGCCTTGAGGCCCTCGAAGATCTCCTGCGCGTAGTGCAGGACGGCGCTGGCCGGGTCGATCGCGATGGGGCCGCGTGCCTCGACCCGGGCGTCGTACCACCCCTTGCCCTCGGCGTAACGCACCGTGACCATGTGGTCGGTGAACACCCGGCCGAAGCCCGGGTCGGTCAGCAATGCGGCCCGCTCGATGTCCGAAACCGGCTGCGGGTTCGGGTGGATCTCGAAGTCGATGCTCATCTGCTCAGTCCTCCGTACACATCTGGACGGGCCTGGTGAAAAAATACCCCGAACGCTCGTTCAGCGGGCGGCGGCACCCCTGCCGCGACACCCCTGGCCACGTCCACGAAGAAGGGGCGCGCGACCGGTTCGTCGCGCGCCCCCGATGGTGCTTGGGTCAGCGGGACAGTTCCGCGAGACGGTCGCCGACTTCGGCGGTACGCAGCGACTGTCCGGGTTTGCGCCCGGCCAACTCGGCCGCGACCGCCTCGGATACTCGGCGGGCCTGCTCGGGGTGCCCGAGGTGGTCAAGCAGGAGGGAGACGGAGAGTACGGCGGCGACCGGGTCGGCCACGCCCTTGCCGGCGATGTCCGGCGCCGAGCCGTGCACGGGCTCGAACATCGACGGGTACCGGCGCTCCGGGTTGATGCAGCCGCTCGCGGCGAGCCCGATGCCGCCGGTCACGGCCGCGGCGATGTCGGTGAGGATGTCGCCGAACAGGTTGTCGGTGACGATCACGTCATACCGCTGCGGCTGCGTCACCAGGAACATCGACGCCGCGTCCACATGCTGGTATTCCGTGGTGATGTCCGGGTACTCCGCGGCGACCTCGGCGAACGTCCGCGCCCACAGTCCGCCGGCGTGGGTCAGCACGTTGGTCTTGTGGACCAGGGTCACCCTGCGGCGCTCGCGGCGGCCGGCGCGCTCGAACGCGTCCCGGATCACCCGCTCGACGCCGTGCCGCGTGTTCAGGCTCTCCTCGGTGGCGATCTCGGCCGGGGTGCCCCGGTGCAGCACTCCGCCGGCACCTGCGTACAGGCCCTCGGTGCCCTCCCGGACCACGACCAGGTCGACCTCGCCGGGCTTCACACCGGCCAGCGGGCCGGCGGTGCCGGGCCACAGCCGGGACGGGCGGAGGTTGACATACTGGTCGAAATCAAACCGCAGTTTGAGCAGCAGCCCGCGCTCCAGCACGCCCGGCGGGACGCTGGGATCCCCGACCGCGCCGAGCAGGATCGCGTCGTGCTGGGCCAGCTCGTCGAGGACGCTGTCGGGCAGCACCTCTCCGGTGCGGTTGTACCGCGCGGCACCGAGGTCATACTCGGTCGCCTCGACCCCCGGCAGTACCGCGTCGAGCACCTTGCGGCCCTCGGCGACCACCTCGGTCCCGATGCCGTCGCCGGCCACCACCGCGATACGTGCCACCGCCACGTCAAGCCTCCTCGCTCCGAGCTATCTAGCGAACGTTAAGGCATCATCCTAAAAGCCGGTACGCCGCTCCCACCATTCGGGAAAGCGTTCCCTCGGACCGAGTGCCGGTACTCACAGCTAACTGCCAGCGAATCGTCAGGGCATGGTCACCTGTGACACCTACAGTCAGCATCGACGGCTCCAGCTTCAACGGGGCTGGGGCCGAGGGCTGACGAGGGGAGCCACAGTGCACACGCTGTCCGAGCGGGTCATCGCCCGACACAGTGTTCAGATAACCGGGACCACCTACGCGTTCTGCCTCGCGGCACCGCCGACGATGGCCCGGCGCACGATCGGCGAGGCGCTGGCCGCGGCCGTCGCCGAGCTGCGCGCGGTGGACGCCGCGTTCAGCCCCTTCCATCCGCGCTCACTGGTGTCCGCGGTGCGCCGCGGCGAGCTGACCGCGGACTCGTACCCTCCGCCACTGGCCGACGTGGTCCAGCGCTGCGACGCGATGCGCGCGGCAACCGACGGCTGGTTCGACGCCTGGGCGGTTCCGGGCGGTTTCGACCCCAGTGGCCTGGTCAAGGGCTGGGCGATCGACCGGGCCGCGGTGCTGCTGCGGGCCGCCGGCATTGACGACTACGCGATCACTTCGGGCGGCGACTGGCTGGTCCGGGGCAACGGCCCGCGGGGCGGCCCGTGGCGCGTCGGGGTCGCCGATCCAGACAATCCGCTGCGGGTACTCGCGACGATCCAGCTGAGCGATGGCGCGGTGGCCACCTCCGGGTACGGCGCCCTCGTGGTCAACCCGCACACCGGCGCACCGGCCCGGTCCAAGGGCCCGGCGACGGTGACCGGCCCGACCCTGGCGACCGCCGACGCGTACGCCACCGCCCTGTTCGCGGCCGATCAGGCTGGCATGCCCTGGTTCCCGAGCACCGACGGGTACGAGGCGGTTGTCGTGTCCGGCCGACCGACCGGAGAGCTGCTCACGTTACGCTGACGGCGGAAAAGGTTCGCGTCGCGCATAATTGCGTGGCGCGAAGCTTTCTCCGACCAGTACCTTGTGCCGCGTGACGATTGTCGACCGCGAGTACGACGATCGGGCGACCGGCCTGCGCGAACGAAAGAAGATCGCGACCCGGGAGGCCCTCAGCTCGGCCGCGCTCCGGCTCGCGCTGGAGCGCGGGCCGGAGAACGTCCGCGTCGACGACATCGCCGCCGAGGCAGGAGTGTCGGCCCGCACCTACAACAACTACTTCTCCAGCCGGGAAGAGGCGATCTGCGTCGCGCTGACCGCCGACCGCGCACTGCGGATCGGCGCCGCGCTGCGCGCCCAGCCGGCGGACAAGCCCCTGGCCGAGGCGATCGTCGATGCGATGGTCTCGCAGTACTGCCTGGGCGAACCCGACCAGAAGACGCTGTGTCTGCTGTTCTCCACGCCGGCCCTGCGTAACGAGTATTTCCGCACCACGACCGCGATGGAATGGCCGCTGGCCCAGGCCATCGCGGCCCGAACCGGCCTGGACGCCACCCGCGACCTGTTCCCGAGAGCGCTGGCCGGCGCGCTGTCCGGGGCGGCCAGGGTGGCGGCCGAACACTGGCTAGCCGCGGGCGCCAGCGACGCCGAGGAACGAGGCGACGCGGTCAAGCGCCCGCTTTCACATAGCCCAGCGGGCGCCAGCGACGCCGAGGAACGAGGCGACGCGGTCAAGCGCCCGCTTTCACATAGCCCAGCGGGCGACGGCACGCACCTGGCCGACGTGCTGCGCGAGGCGCTGAGCTGGGTCGCCACGGCGCTACAGGCGCCCAGCCCACTATCGACCATGGGGGAACCCGAGTGCTGATCCGACTATTGCGCACCCATCTGCGCCCGTACCGCGGGCCGATCGCGCTGATCGTCCTGCTGCAACTGCTCCAAACCCTGGCCACGCTGTACCTGCCGACGCTCAACGCCGACATCATCGACAAGGGCGTGGTCGCCGGCGACACCGGATACATCATGCGCACCGGCGGCATCATGATCGCGGTAACCGTGGTGCAGATCGTCTGCTCGGCCGGCGCGGTGTACTTCGGCGCCCGTACCGCCATGTCGCTCGGCCGGGACGTCCGCGCCGCGGTGTTCGACCGGGTCATGTCGTTCTCCGCCCGCGAGGTCGGCCGGTTCGGTACCCCGTCGCTGATCACCCGGACCACCAACGACGTCCAGCAGGTCCAGATGCTGGCCCTGCTGACCTTCACCCTGATGGTCTCGGCGCCGATCATGTGCGTCGGTGGCATCATCCTGGCACTCAACCAGGACGTGCCGCTCTCGTCGCTGCTGCTGGTCATCGTCCCGCTGCTCGCGGTGATCATGGGCCTGATCATCTCCCGGATGCGGCCGCTGTTCCGGACCATGCAGGTACGCATCGACGGGATCAACCGGGTGCTGCGCGAGCAGATCACCGGCGTACGGGTGATCCGCGCGTTCGTCCGGGATCCGCACGAGCGGCAGCGCTTCGCCAGCGCCAACGACGAGCTGTTCGTGGTGTCCCGGGGTGTCGGCCGCCTGATGGCGCTGATGTTCCCCTCGGTGATGTTGGTGATCAACCTGTCCAGCGTCGCCGTCCTGTGGTTCGGTGGGCACCGCATCAACAGCGGGCACATGCAGATCGGCGCGCTGACAGCGTTCCTGGCCTACCTCATGCAGATCCTGATGTCGGTCATGATGGCCACCTTCATGTTCATGATGGTGCCCCGGGCGGAGGTGTGCGCGGAGCGCATCGAGGAGGTACTGGACACCGAGTCCAGCGTGGTACCCCCGACGAACCCGGTCTCGTCCATCCAACGGCACGGCGAGCTGGAGCTCCGGGGTGTCGAGTTCCGCTACCCCGGCGCCGAGCAGCCGGTGCTGCGGGGCGTCGACCTCGCGGCCCGGCCCGGCGAGGTGACCGCGGTGATCGGGAGCACCGGCAGCGGCAAGACGACCTTGCTCAACCTGATACCGCGGCTGTTCGACGCCACCGCCGGCAGCGTGATCGTGGACGGCGTGGACGTCCGCGAGCTGGACCCGAAGGCGCTGGCGGCGGCGATCGGCTACGTACCGCAGAAGCCGTACTTGTTCTCCGGCACGGTCGCGTCGAATCTCCGGTACGGCAAGCCGGACGCCACCGACGAGGAGCTGTGGCACGCGCTGGAGACCGCGCAGGCCCGCGACTTCGTGTCGCAGATGCCCGACGGGCTCGATTCGCCGATCGCCCAGGGCGGCACGAACGTGTCCGGCGGCCAGCGGCAACGGCTGGCCATCGCTCGCGCGCTGGTGAGCCGCCCGGACATCTACCTGTTCGACGACTCCTTCTCGGCGCTGGACTACGCGACCGACGCGGCGCTGCGCGCGGCGTTGGCCCGGGAGACCGCGGAGGTGACGGTGGTCATCGTCGCCCAGCGGGTCTCCACGATCCGGCACGCGGACCGCATCGTCGTCCTCGACGAGGGCCGGGTGGTCGGTACCGGCACGCACGACGAACTGATGAGCACCGACGAAACGTACCGGGAGATCGTGCTCTCCCAGCTGACCGAACAGGAGGCCGCGGCATGACCGAGCGTCAGCGAGGGAACCAGAGTTACAGCCCTCTCATGTCTCATGCCGGACCGCAGCGGAGCGAGGATCTGGCATGAGCGTCCCGGGTAGGCAGGCGGGGCCTGGCGGCCGTCCGGGTCCGAACGGTCCGGGGGCGCCCGGTCCGGGGGCTAACGGTCCGGGCGCTAACGGTGCGGCCGGCGCGAACGGCGCCGGGGAGCGCGCCACCCCCAAGCGCGGGCCGGGGCCGGCCGCCGCGGTGCGCGGGCCGGCCGCGTTCATGGGCGGCAGGTCCACGGAGAAGGCGTTGGACTTCCGCGGCTCCAGCCGTCGGCTGTTCGGCACCCTGCGGCCCGAACGTGGGCTGCTGATCCTGGTGCTGCTGCTGGCCGCGGGCAGCGTCGGGCTGTCGGTGCTCGGCCCGAAGATCCTGGGCAGGGCGACTGACCTGATCTTCGCCGGCGTCATCGGACGACAGCTGCCAGCCGGGGTCAGCAAGGACCAGGCGGTGGCCGGCCTGCGCCAGCAGGGCCACGGCACGCTGGCCGACATGATCAGATCGATGCACGTCGTACCCGGCCGCGGGATCGACTTCACCAGGGTCGGCCAGGTACTCCTGCTCGTCGTCCTCATCTACGCCGTGTCGAGCCTGCTCGCACTGATCCAGGGACGGCTGACCACCGCCATCGTGCAGCGCACCGTGTTCCGGTTGCGCGAGCAGACCCAGGCGAAGCTGGCCCGGCTGCCGCTGCGGTACTTCGACCGCCAGCCGCGGGGCGAGATCCTCAGCCGGGTCACCAACGACATCGACAACCTCGCGCAGTCGATGCAGCAGACGTTCGCGCAGATCGTCACGTCGCTGCTGATGATCGTCGGCGTGCTCGCCGTGATGTTCGCGATCTCCTGGCTGCTCGCGCTGATCGCGCTGGTCACGGTACCCGTATCGGTGTTCCTCACGGCCGCGATCGGCAAGCGGGCCCAGCCGCGGTTCATCGCGCAGTGGGCGACCACCGGCCAGCTCAACGGCCACATCGAGGAGATGTACACCGGGCACTCGCTGGTCAAGACGTTCGGCCGGCAGGAGGAAGCGGCGGCGACCTTCCAGGAGCACAACGGGAAGCTGTTCGAGTCGGGTTTCCGGGCGCAGTTCATCTCCGGGCTGATCCAGCCGGCGATGATGTTCATCGGCAACGTGAACTACGTGTTCGTCGCGGTGGTCGGTGCGGTGCGGGTCGCCTCCGGCGCGATCAGCCTCGGCGACGTGCAGGCGTTCATCCAGTACTCGCGCCAGTTCAGCCAGCCGCTGACCACGGTGGCCAGCATGGCCAACCTGCTCCAGTCCGGCGTGGCGTCGGCCGAGCGGGTGTTCGCCCTGCTGGACGCCGACGAGCAGGAGCCGGACCCGGTCACGTCGGAGCGGCCGGCGGAGGTACGCGGGCGAGTCGAGTTCCAGAACGTCTCGTTCCGGTACGACCCGGAGACTCCGCTGATCGACGACCTGTCGCTGAGTGTCCAACCGGGTCAGACGGTGGCCATCGTCGGGCCGACCGGGGCGGGCAAGACCACCCTGGTCAACCTGCTGATGCGGTTCTACGAGGTGACCGGCGGGCGGATCACGCTCGACGGCGTGGACATCGCCACGATGTCCCGGGAGGAGTTGCGATCCAGGACCGGCATGGTGCTCCAGGACGCCTGGCTGTTCGGCGGCACCATCGCCGAGAACATCGCGTACGGCGCCAGTGCCGGTTCACCGGAACTGGACGGTACGACGGCAGCGGTCAGCCATGAGCGCATCGTCGAGGCGGCCCGTGCCACGCACGTGGACCGGTTCGTGCGCACCCTTCCCGACGGGTACGACACCGTACTGGACGAGGAGGGCACCGGGGTGAGCGCGGGCGAGAAGCAGTTGCTCACCATCGCCCGGGCGTTCCTCGCGGAGCCGGCGATCCTGATCCTGGACGAGGCGACCAGCTCGGTGGACACCCGCACCGAGGTGCTGATCCAGCGCGCGATGAACTCGCTGCGCCAGGGGCGCACGAGCTTCGTCATCGCGCACCGGCTCTCCACCATCCGGGACGCCGACCTGATCCTGGTGATGGAGCACGGCCAGATCGTGGAGCAGGGTACCCACCACGAACTGCTGTCCGCCGGGGGCGCGTACGCCCGGCTGTACTCGGCGCAGTTCGCTCAGGCGGTCGCCGAGCTGAACTGAGAGACGCGGCGCCGGCCGGTCGACCACACGTCGACCGGCCGGCGCAAACCGACCTCAGTCGGTGCTCTCGAGGACTGTGCTCGCCTCCGCCACAACCCGGCTCCGGCTGCGCTCAGTCAGTCAAGTCCACTGTGGACGAAGCCGTCGCCCCGATCGCCTCGGCGGTCTTGGCCAGCACGTCGGCCGGGACCGTCGAGTCGACGGTGAGCGTCATCAGTGTCTCGCCACCGGCCGAGCGCCGGGCCACCTGCATGGCGGCGATGTTCAGGCCGGCGCCGCCCAGGATCGTACCGACCGTGCCGACCACCCCGGGCCGGTCCAGGTACCGGAAGAACAGCAGCACCCCGTCGGCCGCCAGCTCCAGGTCGAAGCCGTCCACCCGGGTCAGCCGCACGCCACCGTGCACCGTGCCGGACACCTCGACGGACCTGCCGTCCGGCAGCACCCCGCGCAGCGTCACCAGCAGAGGCTGCTCCTCGCTGTCCGGCACCGGTACCAGCGTCACCCGCACCCCCCGATCGGCGGCGAGCAGCGGTGCGTTGACGTACGTCACCCGTTCCTCGACCACCGCCGCGAACAATCCCTTCGTCGCGGCAAGCCGCAGCACCGACACGTCGTAGGCCACGGCCGGCCCGCGCACGTCGACCTCCACGTTCACCGCGACTCCCCCGGCGACCGCGGTGAACACCTTGCCCAGCCGCTCGGCCAGCGGCAGCAGCGGCCGGACATCCTCGGCGACCACGCCGCCCGCCTGGATGTTCGCGGCGTCCGGCACGAACTCGCCGGCAAGCGCCAGGCGCACGCTGCGGGCCACCGCGAGCCCCGCCTTGTCCTGTGCCTCCACTGTGGACGCACCGAGGTGCGGTACCGCGACCACGTTGTCGAACGCGAACAGCGGCGAGGAGGTGCACGGCTCCGTCGCGAACACGTCGAGCCCGGCGCCGGCCACCCGCCCGTCGGCCAGCGCGTCAGCCAGCGCACGCTCGTCGATCAGGCCGCCCCGCGCGGCGTTCACGATCCGTACCGTCGGCTTGACCATCCGGAGCTCCCGCTCCCCGATCAGCCCGACGGTCTCTGGCGTCTTCGGCAGGTGGATGGAGATGAAATCCGCCTCGCGCAACAACTCCTCCAGGCCGACCAGGCGCACCCCGAGCTGTGCCGCACGAGCCGGCTGGAGGTACGGGTCGTACGCGATCAGCCGGGTACCGAACGCCGCCATCCGCTGCGCGAACAGCACACCGATGCGCCCGAAACCGATCACGCCCACGGTCTTGCCGTGCACCTCCACGCCGGTGAACCTGGCGCGCTTCCACTGGCCGGCGCGCAGCGAGGCGTTGGCCGCGGCGGTGTGCCGCGCCACCGAGAGCAGCAGCGCGATCGCCTGCTCGGCTGCGGACACGACGTTGGCGGTGGGTGCGTTGACCACCATGACGCCGCGGGCGGTGGCGGCCGGTACGTCGACGTTGTCAAGACCGACACCGGCTCGGGCGATCACCCTCAGCCTGGGTGCGGCGGCCACCGCTTCGGCGTCGAGCTGGGTGGCGCTGCGTACGATCACGGCGTCGGCGTGACCGAGCGCGGCGAGCAGAGCCGGCCGGTCGGCACCGTTCACGTGCCGGACGTCGAATTCGTCGGCGAGCACGTCGAGTGCCGCCGGAGCCAGTTCCTCGGTGATGAGCACGACAGGCGCCACGGTGTCAGGTGTCACGATGCCCTCGCAGACCTGGGAGGCGGGATGGCCGAGGGAGCGCCGCGCCGCGCCCCTACCGCGCCGATCGTACGGACTCCGACACCGAGTGCGACAGTGATAGCCATCGTTGCCCTGGTGGCGGCGCCGCCGGAACCGGAAGCAGGGCCGCCGGGAAACGAATCCGGCGGCGGGCCACCTGTTCGGTGACCCGCCGCCGGGATCGGTTGTGCCGAGCGTCAGGCGGTCTCGGTGATCGGACGGTCCACCCAGCTCATCATGCCGCGCAGCTTCCGGCCGGTCTCCTCGATCGGGTGCGCCGCGGCCTCCTCGCGCCACTTGGTGAAGTTCGGGCGTCCGGCGTCGTCCTCGGCGATCCACTCGCGGGCGAACTCGCCGCTCTGGATCTCACCGAGGATCTTGCGCATCTCCTCCTTGACCCGCGCGTCGATGATGCGCGGCCCGCGGGAGTAGTCGCCGTACTCGGCGGTGTCCGAGATGCTGTACCGCATCCGGGCGATGCCACCCTCGTACATCAGGTCGACGATGAGCTTCAGCTCGTGGAGGCACTCGAAGTACGCGATCTCCGGCGCGTACCCGGCCTCGGTCAGCACCTCGAACCCGGTCTGTACCAGCGCGGTAGCGCCGCCGCACAGCACCGCCTGCTCGCCGAACAGGTCGGTCTCGGTCTCCTCGGTGAATGTCGTCTTGATCGCGCCGGCCCGGGTGCCGCCGATGCCCCGCGCGTACGACAGCGCCAGCGCGAGCGCCTGCCCGGTCGCGTCCTGCTCGACCGCGACCAGGACCGGAACGCCCTTGCCGTCCACGAACTGCCGCCGCACCAGGTGGCCCGGCCCCTTCGGCGCGACCATGGCCACGTCGATGTCGGCCGGCGGCTCGATCAGCCCGTACCGGATGTTCAGCCCGTGCCCGAAGAACAGTGCCTTGCCCGGGGCCAGGTTCGGCGCGATGTCCTCGGCGTAGATCTTGCGCTGTGCGGTGTCCGGAGCGAGCAGCATGATCAGGTCGGCCCACGCGCTCACCTCGGCCGGGGTACCCACCTCGAGACCCTGCTCCTGCACCTTGGCCCGGCTCTTGGAGCCCTCGGGCAGGCCGATGCGCACCTCGACACCGGAGTCACGCAGCGACAGCGCGTGCGCGTGCCCCTGACTCCCGTACCCGATGACGGCGACCTTCTTGCCGGCGACGAGCGACAGGTCGGCGTCGTCGTCGTAATAGACCTCAGCGGTCACAATCGGTTTTCCTTTCGAACTAGCGTGGGCCTCGTCAGGCGGCTGCGCGGAGCGCGGGACCGCTGATCGATCGTGAGCCACGACCGATCGCGACCAGACCAGACTGCACCATTTCCTTGATCCCGTACGGTTCGAGGTCGCGCAGGAGCGCGTCCAGCTTGTCGGCGGTACCCGTGGCCTCGATAGTCAACGTATCCGGCGCAACGTCTACGACCCGGGCCCGGAACAGGTTCACTGTCTCCAGGATCTGGGTCCGCGTCGGCCGGTCGGCCCTGACCTTCACCAGCAGAAGCTCGCGGTGCACGCTCGTGGCCTGCTCCAGCTCGACGATCTTCAGGACGTTCACCAGCTTGTTGAGCTGCTTGGTCACCTGCTCCAGGGGTGAGGAGTCTGCGTTGACCACGATGGTGATGCGGGAAACCTCGGGGTGTTCGGTCTCGCCGACCGCCAGAGAGTCGATGTTGAACCCGCGCCGGGAGAACAACTGCGCGACCCGGGCGAGTACCCCCGGCTTGTTCTCCACCAGCACGGACAGAGTGTGTTTATCGCTCATCACAGGTCATCCTCGTCGAAGGCCGGGCGGACGCCGCGGGCGAACATGATCTCGTCATTGCCGGTACCGGCGGCCACCATGGGCCACACCATCGCGTCCTTGCCGACCACGAAGTCGACCACCACCGGCGCGTCGTCGATGGCCATCGCAGCCTCGATCGTCTTGTCGACGTCCGCGGCCGACTCGCAGCGCAGCCCGATGCAGCCCAGCGCCTCGGCCAGCTTCACGAAATCCGGCACCCGGTGCTTGTGGGTACCGAGGTCGGTGTTGGAGTACCGCTCGTTGTAGAACAGCGTCTGCCACTGGCGCACCATGCCCAGGTTGCCGTTGTTGATCACGGCCACCTTGATCGGGATGTTCTCCAGCGCGCAGGTGGCCAGCTCCTGGTTGGTCATCTGGAAGCAGCCGTCGCCGTCGATGGCCCACACCGTACGGTCCGGCATGCCGACCTTGGCGCCCATCGCGGCGGGCACCGCGAAGCCCATCGTGCCCAGGCCGCCGGAGTTGATCCAGGTGGCCGGGTTCTCGTACGAGATGAACTGCGAGGCCCACATCTGGTGCTGTCCCACGCCGGCCACGTAGACCGCTTCCGGTCCGGCGATCTCGCCGATCCGCTTGATGACGTACTGCGGGGCCAGCGTGCCGTCGGTCGGCTCCTCCCAGCCCAGCGGGTACCGGCCGCGCAGGTCGTTCAGCGTGCGCCACCACTCCCCCAGGTCGGCCTGGTGACCGGCGGCGTGCTCGGCGGTGACCGCGGCGATCAGCTCGTCGATGACGAACCGCGCGTCGCCCACGATCGGCACGTCCGCGACCCGGTTCTTGCTGATCTCGGCCGGGTCGATGTCCGCGTGCACCACGGCCGCGTTCGGCGCGAACGAGTCGAGCTTGCCGGTGACCCGGTCGTCGAACCGGGCGCCCAGCGCCACGATCAGGTCGGCGCGCTGGAGCGCGTACACCGCCGAGACCGACCCGTGCATGCCCGGCATGCCCAGGTGCTGCGGATGCGAGTCGGGGAACGCCCCGCGGGCCATCAGCGTGGTGACCACCGGGATCCCGGTCAGTTCGGCGAGCACGCGCAGCTGCGCGGCGGCGCCGGCGCGCAGCACCCCGCCGCCGACGTACAGCACCGGCCGGCGGCAGCCGACCATCATCCGGGCCGCCTCGCGGATCTGCTTGCCGTGCGGGTGCAGGGTCGGCCGGTACCCGGGCAGGTCCAGCGTGGGCGGCCAGGAGAACGAGGTCTGCCCCTGGAGCACGTCCTTGGGGATGTCGACCAGCACCGGGCCGGGCCGGCCGGTCGAGGCCAGGTGGAACGCCTCCGCCAGTACCCTGGGCAGCTCCTCGCCGCTCTGCACGAGGTAGTTGTGCTTGGTGATCGGCACGGTGATCCCGGCGATGTCCGCTTCCTGGAACGCGTCCGTGCCGATCGCGCTGCGCGAGACCTGACCGGTGATCGCGACCATGCCGATCGAGTCCATGTACGCGTCGGCGATCGGGGTGACCAGGTTGGTCGCGCCCGGCCCGGACGTCGCCATGCACACGCCGACCTTGCCGGTGGCGTGCGCGTACCCGCTGGCCGCATGGCCGGCCCCCTGCTCGTGCCGGACCAGGATGTGCCGGACCGAGGAATCGAACAGCGGGTCGTAGGCGGGGAGGATCGCCCCGCCCGGGATTCCGAACACGACATCGACGTCGAGCGCTTCGAGCGAGCGTACGAGCGCGCTGGCGCCGGTCATCGGCTCATTGACCAGGGCCTTTGCCCGGACTGCCGGCCGCTCGGCCGGTACCCGGGCCGCGGCGGGCGAGGCGGCGACCGGCTGCGCGGGCGCCGGAACGGCGCGACCGGCCGGCCGGTCCGCACCGGGACCCGGACCTCGGTGGGCGATCATGTCGGGTGTCGGTTTCGTCATGTCATGCCTTTGCTCGAAGTGTTCGACTCTGGCGGCACTGGACCTCTGCGGGCATTAAAAAAGCCCGCGTGCTGGACGCACGGGGCTGACGCACTCTCCTACGGGGGAGAGTGCGTCTAGGTAAGTACTCGGGCGAGCCGGGACGGCGACATGGTTCTTACTCTGACGCATCTCATCCGCTGAGTCAACCTGTCTCAACATTTGGACGAGCCGCAGGTGGCCACGCGTGCCACTCGCGTCTCGCCAAGTGGACCGGCGGAGGTTGGACTCGTCGCGCGGCGCTCGCCGGTGCCAGACTGGGCGGATGCCTGAGCTGCGGTCAAAGACCTCCACACACGGCCGGACCATGGCCGGCGCGCGCGCCCTCTGGCGGGCCACCGGAATGACCGACGCCGATTTCGGCAAGCCGATCATCGCCATCGCCAACAGCTTCACCCAGTTCGTACCGGGACACGTCCACCTCCGTAACCTTGGCGCGCTGGTGGCCGACGCGATCAGCGAGGCGGGCGGGGTCGGCCGGGAGTTCAACACGATCGCGGTGGACGACGGCATCGCCATGGGCCACGGCGGCATGCTCTACTCCCTGCCCAGTCGGGAACTGATCGCCGACTCGGTCGAGTACATGGTCAACGCGCACTGCGCCGACGCTCTGGTCTGCATCTCCAACTGCGACAAGATCACGCCGGGCATGCTGCTGGCCGCGCTCCGGCTGAACATCCCGACGGTGTTCGTCTCCGGCGGCCCGATGGAGGCCGGGAAGACGGTCGCGATCGAGGGCATCGTGCACTCCCGGATCGACCTGATCGACGCGATGATCGCCTCGTCCAACGACGCGGTGACCGACGCGCAGCTCGACGAGATCGAGCGTTCCGCGTGCCCGACCTGTGGCTCGTGCTCCGGCATGTTCACCGCGAACTCGATGAACTGCCTGACCGAGGCGATCGGTCTGGCCCTTCCCGGCAACGGCTCCACGCTGGCCACCCACGCCGCCCGCCGGGCGCTGTTCGAGCGGGCCGGCAAGCTGGTGGTCGATCTGGCCCACCGGTACTACGACAACGACGACTCCTCCGTGCTGCCCCGCTCGATCGCCAGCCCGCACGCCTTCGAGAACGCGATGGCGCTGGACGTGGCGATGGGCGGCTCCACCAACACGGTGCTGCATCTGCTGGCCGCCGCCCGCGAGGCCGGCCTGGACTTCGGCGTCACCGACATCGACGCGGTCTCCCGCCGGGTACCGTGCCTGGCCAAGGTCGCGCCGAACACGCCCAAGTACCACATGGAGGACGTGCACCGGGCCGGCGGCATCCCGGCCATCCTGGGCGAGCTGGACCGCGCCGGCCTGCTGCACCGGGACGTGGTGACCGTGCACTCGGCCGGCGTGGACGACTGGCTGTCCGCCTGGGACGTGCGCAGCGGGTCGCCGTCGCCGGAGGCGGTCGAGCTGTTCCACGCGGCGCCGGGCGGGGTGCGCACCACCGAACCGTTCTCCACCGAGAACCGCTGGGACCGGCTGGACACCGATGCCGAGGACGGCTGCATCCGCTCGATCGACCACGCCTACTCGGCCGACGGCGGCCTGGCCATCCTGTTCGGCAACATCGCGCCGGAAGGCTGCGTGGTGAAGACCGCCGGGGTGCCCGAGGAGGTCTGGAAGTTCAGCGGACCGGCCGTGGTCTTCGAGTCGCAGGAGGACGCGGTCAGCGGGATCCTCGCCGACCGGGTGAAGGCCGGCGACGTCGTGGTGATCAGGTACGAGGGTCCGCGCGGCGGCCCGGGCATGCAGGAGATGCTGTACCCGACCTCGTTCCTCAAGGGCCGGGGCCTGGGCCGGGCCTGCGCCTTGATCACCGACGGCAGGTTCAGCGGCGGCACCAGTGGCCTGTCGATCGGGCACATTTCGCCCGAGGCGGCCGGCGGCGGGCTGATCGCGCTGGTCGAGGACGGCGACCTGGTGGAGATCGACATCCCCGGCCGCCGGATCGAGCTGGCGGTTTCCGACGAGGTGCTCCAGGCCCGGCGGATCGCCCAGGAGAAGCGGGAGCGGCCGTTCTCGCCCGCCGACCGGCAGCGCCCGGTGTCGGCGGCCCTGCGCGCGTACGCCTCGATGGCCACCAGCGCGAGCGACGGCGCGTACCGCAAGGTCCCCGAGTAGGTCCCCAGGTTTGTGGGCGGGCCGGCGTCGTGCGGCGACGCACCGACTAGGATCGGTGCGTCGCCGCGACTGGCGCGTTGAGGTGGAATCGACCACCGGGGAGCGACGCAGACCACGGCACCGCGCGCCTGGGTGCCGGGGGTGATGAGCGAGGAGTAGCCATGCACACCCCACGAATCCCAGATCTGGCTGCCGCCGACCCGCGGATCGCGGAGCTGATCGAGGCGGAAGCCCAGCGCCAGCACGACAAGCTGCGCATGATCGCGTCCGAGAACTACGTCTCCACCGCGGTGCTGGAAGCCACCGGCAGCGTGCTGACGAACAAATACTCCGAGGGGTACGCGAGCAAGCGGTACTACGAGGGCCAGCAGCTCATCGACCAGATCGAGACGCTGGCGGTCGACCGGGCCAAGGCACTGTTCGGTGTCGATCACGCCAACGTCCAGCCATACTCGGGCTCGCCCGCCAACCTGGCGGTCTACCTGGCGTTCCTGCAGCCCGGCGACGCCGTGATGGGCATGTCGCTGCCGATGGGCGGCCACCTGACCCACGGCTGGTCGGTCTCGGCGACCGGCAAGTGGTTCCGCTCGGTGCGCTACGGGGTGCGGCAGGAAACCGGACGCACCGACATGGACCAGGTGCGGGAGCTGGCTCTGGCCGAGCGCCCCAAGGTCATTTTCTGCGGCGGTACGGCGATCCCGCGCACCATCGACTTCCCGGCGTTCGCGGAGATCGCCCGGGAGATCGACGCCGTACTGGTCGCCGACATCGCGCACATCGCCGGCCTGATCGCCGGCGGCGCGCACCCGTCCCCGGTCGGGCACGCGGACGTGCTCACCACGACCACGCACAAGACACTGCGCGGCCCCCGCGGTGCCATGATCATGAGTACCGCCGAGAAGGCCAGCGCGATCGACAAGGCGGTCTTCCCCGGCCTGCAGGGCGGCCCGCACAACCACACCACCGCCGGCATCGCCGTCGCGCTGCACGAGGCGTCGCAGCCGGGATTCCGGGACTACGCGCACCAGGTGGTCGCGAATGCCAAGGCGCTCGCGGCGGCCCTGGTCGAGCGCGGCTTCGACCTGATCTCCGGCGGCACCGACAACCACCTGATCCTGGTGGATCTGACCAGCAAGGGGATCGGCGGCAAGCCGGCCGCCCAAGCGCTGGACCGGGCCGGCATCGAGCTGAACTACAACACGGTGCCGTTCGACACCCGCAAGCCGTTCGACCCGTCCGGCATCCGGCTCGGCACCCCGGCGCTGACCACCCGGGGCTTGACCGAGGCGCAGATGCCGCAGGTCGCGGCGTGGATCGACGAGGCGGTCGGCGCCAGCGCGGCGGCCGACGAGGCGGCTCTGGACAAGATCTCCGGAGAGGTACGGGACCTGCTCGCCGGGTACCCGATGCCGGGCTACGCGGCCGCCTGAGCACCCGTGCGGCGCCCCGGCGCCGTCAGCCGCTCACCGTCGCCGGTGCGCCCGCCTCCGTCCGGAGGTGGGCGCCCGGCCCCGGCCGCGGTAGCACGTCTCGAGCCGATTCCAGCCGGTGTCCCGCCTCGCATCGCAGCTCCGCGCGCACTTCGGCGCCACAGTCCCGGTGCTCGTGGCGCAGCGACGGCCCCTCCGGGTCCGCCAGGTACCGGTCGCCCCACTCCCGTACGGCGACCAGGATCGGGTACAGGTCGAACCCCTTTGGAGTCAACCGGTACTCGTAGCGCGCCCGGGCGCCCGGCTCCTGGTACGGGTGGCGGCGCAGGATCCCGTGGTCGAGCAGGAGCGCCAGCCGGTTGGCGAGGACCTGGCGGGGGATGTTCGTCCGCTCCCGCATCTCCTCGAACCGGCGGAGGCCACTGAAGATCTCCCGGAGCACCACCAGGGTCCATCGCTCGCCGAGGATCTCCATGGTCCGACCGATCGTGCAGTTGTCGGTCGAGAAGTCCAGTGCCGCAGGTCTCATGTCGCCAAGGCTAGATCTCGTTGACAGACTCAACAAACGGCTGCGAGTCTGCATCCATGACGCAGACTCAGGAGGTCGGGCTGACCCGAACCCGCACGTTCTCCTGGTCCGATCCCGCGGCCCACGCCGCGATGGTCGGCCGCCGTAGTGGCCTGGAGATGCTGCGGGCGATGATCTCGGGCGAGCTGCCTCCACCGCCGTTCATGCAGACCATCGACGTCGACGGGTTCGAGGCGGACGAGGGCCGGGTGACCGTGCGGCTCACCCCCCAGGAGTTCCACTACAACCCGCTCGGGTCGGTGCACGGCGGCATCCTGTCGACCCTGCTCGACACGGCCGCCGCGTGCACCGTGCACTCGGTGCTGCCGGCCGGACAGGGCTACACGTCGATGGACCTCAACGTCAAGTTCCTCCGGCCGGTGACCACGGCATCGGGCCAGCTCCGGTGCACCGGTGCGATCCTGTCCCGTACCCGTCGCAACGCCCTCGCCGAGGCGCGGCTGACCGACGAGTCCGGCCAGCTGGTCGCGTACGCCACCTCGTCCTGCCTGATCTTCGACGTACCGCCCGGTCGCTGACCGCTGGCTATTGGCTCTCGGCACCGTCGGTCCGCGCGGCGGTGGCCGGGGCACGGGTGCGACCATGGGATGGTGAGCACCGTCAAATTCCGGCACAACGCGGCGATCGTCGTCGCCGGGCTGGTCGCCCTGTTCGGCGCCGTACCGGTGGCCACCGTCCAGTGGTACCTGACGCCGATCCTGCTGGTACCGCTGGCAGTGATGATCTGGGGCTGGCGGGCGGGTACCGACGCCAACCAGGACGGACTGTCCATCCGGGCACTGTTCGGGGCAACTCGGGTGCCCTGGGAACGGATCACCGGCTTCGTGCCGGCGCAGCGCCGGGTGGTCGCGATGCTGGACGGCGGCGGCTCGGTGACCCTGCCCGCGGTCACCCCGGCCGACCTGCCCCGGCTGGTCGCCGCGAGCGGCCAGGAGCTGGCCACGACAGAGGAGTCCGGAGAGCCGGACGACGCCGACCCGGCCGAGGCGGTCGAGGCGGTCGAGGCGGCCGGCGTTCCCGAGCCGGCCACCGCTTCCGAGCGCGACGGGAGCCCGACCGCCAGCGAGGGCTGAGCCCCTCAGTACCCGTTCTGGACTTCGTTGATCACCGGCTGGCCGGCCGCGTACCGGCGGATCTGGTCGCCCACCAGCCCGTACGCCCGGGGCAGCAGCCCCCGTACCGACCCACCCACGTGCGGCGTGAGCAGGAAGTTCGGCATCGTCCACAGTGGATGATCCTCAGGCAGCGGCTCCGGATCGGTCACGTCGACGGCCGCGCCGATACGGCCGGTGGCCAGCTCGGCGACCAGCGCCTCGGTGCGCACAACCGGACCGCGCGCCGCGTTGACCAGCAGTGCGCCCTCCGGCATGCGCCGCAGGAAGTCGGCGTCCACCAGGCCGCGGGTTTCCGGGGTCAGCGGGAGCAGCAGGATCACCACGTCGGCGTCGGGCAGCAGCCCGGGCAGCTCATCGATGCCGTGCACCCCGTCCCGCGCGGTCCGCGCGACCAGGGTCACGGTCACCTCGAACGGCGCCAACCGGGCGGCAGTCGCCTCGCCGATCGCCCCCGCACCGACGATCAACACCCGCTTGCCGGCCAGCTCGTCGGTCGGCGCGTACCGCCCGTACGACCAGGTCCGGTCCGCTTGGTCGCGGGCGAACGCCGGGAAGGACCGCAGGTAGGACAGCACGGCGGTGAGCACCCACTCGGACGTGGACGACGAGTGCACACCGCGCGCGTCGCACAGAGTCACCCCGGGCGGGACCCGGCCGACCCACGCGTCCGCGCCGGCCGACATCAGCTGGATGACCCGCAGGCCGGTCAGCTTGGCGGTGAACTCGGCCACGCGGCTGGTGGACAGGAACGGCGGCACCCAGAACTCCACCGACCCCGGATCGGACGGCATCGGCCCGTCCACCGAGGCGAAGACCTCGACCTCGACCTCCGGAGGCAGGTCACCCAGAAACGCCGCACCATCTTCTCGCCCGATCCACACCTTCACGGGTACCGACGATAACCACCCCACCTGCCGCGCAGCACCGCGCGGGTACGCCCGGTCCGGGTGCGGTTGGATTGATCAAGAAGCGACGTGGTGATCTGGGCGGCTAGGCTGGGCCCCGTGACCGCCACCCTCGTGAAGCGCACCTGGAGGCCGACCGCTGTCCTGGTGTTGGCGGTGAGTGCGCTGACCGCGTGCAGTTTCGGTGCGCCGCCGCCCGACCAGGCCGGACAGCCGCCGAAGCTGCCGTCTCCGACGGCGCTGCCGAGCAGCGGCGGCGACGACAGCGGTCAGGCGGCCGTCGATGTGGTCGCGAAGGGCCTGGAAGTGCCGTGGGGGCTCGCGTTCCTGCCGGATGGCACCGCACTGGTCACCGAGCGTGACAGTGGGCGCATTCTCAAGATCGGGTCTACCGATGGGGCCAGCGCGTCACCGGGCGCGGAGCCGTCCACGACACCCAGCCAACCGGAGGCCGTCAACCCCTCGCAGGGCTCCCCCGCGCAGGGCACCGGCGGGATGACGGTCACGCCGGTCCAGACACTGACCGGCATCGCCACCGGCGACGACGGCGGCCTGCTGGGCATCGCGGTCTCGCCGAAATACAAGACCGACCAGACCGTCTACGTCTACTACTCGACCGCCGACGACAACCGGATCGCCTCGCTCAAGCTGGGTGGGACGCCGACTCCGCTGGTCACCGGCATCCCGCACGGGACCAGCGACAACGGCGGCGGGCTCGGGTTCGGTCCGGACGGCATGCTGTACGCGACCACGGGTGACGCCGGTGACCCGACCGCCGCCACGAATCCGCAGAGCCTGGCCGGCAAGGTCCTCCGGATGAAGCCGGACGGCAAGCCGGCGGCGGGCAACCCCACCGCCAGCTCGCTGGTCTACGCGTCCGGTCTGCACGATCCTCAGGGCCTGACCTGGGACTCGGGCAAGCACCTCTACGTGACCGACCTGGGCCGCTCGTCGTGGGACGAGGTCGACCTGGTCCAGCCGGGCAAGAACTACGGCTGGCCGGCCGTCGAGGGCATCGCCGAGAACACCAAGTACGCCGACCCGATGGTCCAGCTCAAACCGAGCGAGGCGGGCTGCACCGGGCTGGCCGACAGCGGCCAGCTCCTGGTCACCAGTTGCCTCACCGGAGCCCGCCTGTACCTGATCCAGCTGACCAACGCCGGCGGCAGCCTGGGGGCACCGCAGAGCCTGCTGGAGGACACGTACGGGCGGCTGCGCAGCGCGGTCACCGCGCCGGACGGGTCGATCTGGGTGACCACCTCCAACAAGGACGGTCAGGGCACGCCAACCCCCGACGATGACCGGATCCTGCGGATCGTCCTGGCTGGCAGCGGTGTTGGGCTGAGCTGAGTGTGACTGTGACCGGTCCACACGACGACGGCTCGGCGGGCCGTCGCCGGATGCGCGGCGCTTGGCACGCGTCGCGCCGCGCTCTGGTCGCATCGCGACGGGCCGTGGCGCCGCCCCTGCGCGCGGCGGTACGGGTCGCCGACCGACCCCGGATGTGGCGGCGCCTCGGCCTGGCGCTGGCGCTCGTGGTGACCAGCCTGGTCGGGGTGACCATCGGCCTGCTGGTGGCCGGGCCGAGCCACGACGACGTGGGGCCGTTCGCCGCCCAGTTCAGCCTGACTCCGTCGCTGTCCGGCGGTACGGAGGTGCAGATCCCGCCGCTCGGCTCGCTCGAACTGGCCAGCCACGACGGGCCGGCGCACCTCACGGTACGGCTGGAGGCGCTGGACCAGAAGCGGACGCTCGCCCTGGCCACGGACCCCAACGGCATCGCCAAGGCCAGCTCGGGCGCGGTCAACGACGTGGAGCGCGGCATCACCCGGATGGTGTTCCAGGCGACCGGTGCCGGCGTGCTCGGTGCGCTGGTGCTCTCCGCGTTCGTGTTCCGCAACATGAAGCGGGTGGCGATCTGTGGCGCCCTGGCCCTGGTCACCATCCTGGGCAGCGGCGGCATCGCGGTCGCCACGTTCCGGCCCGGCTCGGTGGACGAGCCGAGGTACCACGGCCTGCTGTCCAACGCACCCGCCGTGATCGGTGACGCGAAGCAGATCGCCAACCAGTTCGGCCAGTACCGCGACGAGCTGCAACGCCTGGTCAACAACGTCAGCAAGCTGTACGGCACGCTGTCCACGCTGCCGGTCTACCAGCCCGCCCCGGGCTCGCTGCGCGTCCTGCACATCTCCGACCTGCACCTCAACCCGGCCGCCTGGTCGGTGATCTCGACCGTCGTGAAGCAGTACGACATCAACCTGGTGGTCGACACCGGCGACATCGACGACTGGGGTACCCAGGTGGAGGCGTCCTTCGTCAACTCGATCGGCGCCCTCAAGATCCCGTACGTGTTCGTCCGCGGCAACCACGACTCGGGGACCACCGCCGACGCGGTGGCCAAGCAGTCGAACGCGATCGTCCTGGAGAACCGGATCGTCACCGTGGACGGCCTGACCATCGCCGGGATCGGCGATCCGCAGTTCACTCCCGACAAGGAGCCTGGACCGAGCGGGGCGGCCGGGCACCAGGCCGCCGAGGTGCAGGAGGCGTCCGGGGAGAAGCTGGCCCAGACGATCCGGAACGCCGGCAAGCCGGTCGACGTGGCCATGGTCCACGAACCGGCCTCGGCCGGGGCGCTGGACGGTCTGGTACCGCTGGTCCTCGCCGGCCACATCCACCACCGGGACGTGAGCACCATGCCGCAGCTGACCGGGCAGCAGAAGACGGCGCTGATGGTCGAGGGCTCGACCGGTGGTGCGGGGCTGCGCGGCCTGGAGGGCGAGGCACCGACACCCCTGGAGATGTCGGTGCTCTACTTCGACCCCACGCACGCGCTGCAGGGGTATGACGACATCACGCTGGGCGGCACCGGGCAGACCGAAGTGACAATCCAGCGGCACGTGGTCAAGGCGCCACCGAGCGGGTCGCCGAGCGGCTCGCCGAACCCGTCCCGCAGCTGACCGCCGGTCAGGAACCCAGCCGGCCGAGGATCAGCTCGCGTACCGTCTTCGCGTCCGCCTGGCCCTTGGTGGCCTTCATGACCGCACCGATCAGCACACCGGCCGCCGCGACCTGGCCGCCGCGGACCTTGTCGGCCACCGCCGGGTTCGCCGCGATCGCCTCGTCGATCGCCGCCGTCAAGGCGCCGGTGTCCGAGACCACCTCGAGCCCGCGGGCGGCCATCACCTCGGCCGGGGTGCCTTCCCCGGCCACGACGCCCTCCAGCACGGTGCGGGCCAGCTTGTCGGTCAGCTTCCCCTCGTCGACCAGCCGCTGCAGCGCGGCGACCTGCTCCGGGCTGGTCAGCGAGCTCAGCTCCGTACCGGTTTCGTTGGCCCGCCGGGCCAGCTCGCCCATCCACCACTTGCGGGCCGCGTCCGGGCTCGCGCCGGCCGCGATCGTGGCCTCGATCAGCTCCACCGCGCCGGCGTTGAGCACCGACTGCATGTCGTGGTCGGACAGCCCCCACGCCTCCTGGAGCCGGCGGCGGTGCAGCCGCGGCGACTCGGGCAGGGCGGCCTTCAGCTCGGCGACCCATGCCGCGTCCGGGGCCAGCGGCACCAGGTCGGGCTCCGGGAAGTACCGGTAGTCGGTCGCGGTCTCCTTGCTGCGCCCGGGCCGGGTGTCGCCGGTGTCCTCGGAGAAGTGCCGGGTCTCCTGGACGATCCGGTCGCCGCTGTCCAGTACGGCAGCCTGGCGCATGATCTCCGAGCGGACCGCGCGCTCCACGCTGCGCAGCGAGTTGACGTTCTTGGTCTCGGTGCGGGTGCCCCACTCCTGGCCGGGCCGGTTCAGCGACACGTTGACGTCGCAGCGCAGGGAGCCCTGCTCCATGCGAACGTCCGACACGCCCAGCGTCCGGATCACGTCGCGCAGCTCGGTGACGTATGCCCGGGCGACCAGCGGGGCGCGCGACCCGGTGCCCGGTACCGGCCGGGTGACGATCTCGACCAGCGGGATGCCCGCGCGGTTGTAGTCGACCAGCGACTCGGTCGCCCCGTGGATGCGCCCGGTCGCGCCGCCCAGGTGCAGCGTCTTGCCGGTGTCCTCCTCCAGGTGCACGCGCTCGATCTCGACGCGCACCAGTTCACCCTCGACCTCGACGTCCAGCCAGCCGTCGACGCACAGCGGCTCGTCGTACTGGCTGGTCTGGAAGTCCTTCGGCATGTCCGGGTAGAAGTAGTTCTTCCGGGCGAACCGCGACCAGCTCGCGATCGTGCAGTTGAGCGCGAGCCCGATCCGGATCGTCGCCTCGATCGCCGCCCGGTTGGCCACCGGCAGGCTGCCGGGCAGGCCCAGGCAGACCGGGCAGACCTGGGTGTTGGGCTCGGCACCGAAGTCGGTCGGGCAGGCGCAGAACATCTTGGTCCGGGTGCCCAGCTCGACGTGCGTCTCGAGCCCGATGACGGGCTCATAACGCTCGATGGCTTGCTCGTACGACAGCGGCGCGATGGTGGTCACCGCAACAGCGTAGCCGCCGCCCCGCCGGCGATTCCTCCGGGTTTCGCGCTCAGACCGCTCGGGTATTCCGGAACGCAGAGTGAGAGGAGACGCACAGTGCCACTCATGTTCCGCAAGATCTACAAGGTTGGTCCGATCCACTTCAACTTCGGCCGGCACGGGTTGTCATCGTGGAGCATCAAGATCGGTAAGTGGTCCTGGAACTCACGCACTCGGGCTCAACGCGTGGACCTACCGGGTCCGCTGTCCTGGCGCAGCCGCGGTAGCGGCGCGGCCAAGTAACGGTACGCACGGCGCGGACGGCGTGGGGCCCGGCGGATGCCGGGCCCCACGCCGTGCGGTGGACTACAGAGCCGGCGGCACCAACTGCGGTACGACCGACTCCAGCGCCGCCCCGATCCGGTACATCCGGTCGTCGGCCATGGTCGGCGCCATCACCTGGAGCCCGACCGGCAGCCCGTCGGACAGCCCGCAGGGAACCGAGATCGCCGGGCCGCCGTACAGGTTCGACGGGATGGTGAACAGGTCGGCGAGGTACATCTGGTACGGGTCGCCGGTCCGCGATCCGAACGGGAACGCGACGAACGGCGTGGTCGGCGCGATCAGCACGTCGGCCTGCTCGAACGCGGCGGCGAAGTCGCGCCCGATCAGCGTGCGGACCTTCTGCGCCTGCCCGTAGTAGGCGTCGTAGTAGCCCGAGGACAGGGCGAACGTGCCGAGGATGATGCGCCGCTTGACCTCCGGGCCGAAGCCGGCGTCGCGGGTCAGCGACATCACCTCCTCCAGCGAGTGCGTGCCGTCGTCGCCGACCCGCAGGCCGTAGCGCACCCCGTCGAACCGGGCCAGGTTGGACGACGCCTCGCTGGGCGCGATCAGGTAATAGGCGGGCAGCGCGTACTCGAAGTGCGGGCAGGACACCTCGACCACCTCGGCGCCGAGCTTGACCAGCGCCTCGACCGTCTCCCGGAACACCGCCACGACACCCGGCTCGGCGCCCTCGCCGGCGAACTGGCGGACCAACCCGACGCGTACGCCGGCGAGGTCGCCCGAAGCGCCCTCCCGGGCCGCTTCGACCACCGGCGGCACCGGGGCCGGGATCGACGTCGAGTCGGCCGGGTCGTGACCGCCGATCACGGCGTGCAGCAGCGCGGCGTCCTCGATCGTCCGGGCGCACGGGCCCGGGGTGTCCAGGCTGGACGAGAAGGCGATCAACCCGTACCGGGACGTGCCGCCGTAGGTCGGCTTCGCTCCGACGGTGCCGGTGACCGCACCCGGCTGGCGGATCGAGCCGCCGGTGTCGGTGCCGATGGCCAGCGGCGCCTCGTACGCGGCCACCGCCGCGGCGCTGCCGCCACCCGAGCCACCCGGGATCCGGTCGAGGTCCCACGGGTTACGGGTCGGCCCGAACGCGGAGTATTCCGTCGATGAGCCCATCGCGAACTCGTCCATGTTGGTCTTGCCGAGGATCACCAGCCCCGCCTCGCGCAGCCGGCGCACGATCGTCGCGTCGTACGGCGGCCTCCAGCCCTCCAGGATCTTCGAGCCGGCGGTGGTCGGTACCCCCTTGGTGGTCAGCACGTCCTTCACCGCGATCGGCACGCCGGCCAGCGGCCCGAGCGTCTCACCCGCGGCCCGGCGGGCGTCCACGTCGGCCGCGGCCGCCAGCGCCCCCTCGTCGTCCACGTGGAGGAACGCGTGCACCCGCGAGTCGATCGCGCCGATCCGGTCCAGGTGCGCCCGGGTCACCTCGACCGCGGACGCCTCCCCGGAGGCGATCAGGCCGGCCAGCTCGGCCGCGGAGGACCGAACAAGATCCGTGGTCACGACTCCTCCTCGAGAATCCGCGGTACCCGGAACCGCCCGTCCTCGGCGTCCGGCGCCCCGGACAGCGCCTCTTCCCGGGTCAGCCCGGGGCGTACCACGTCCTCACGCAGCACGTTGGTCAGCGGGACCGAGTGCGACGTCGGCGGGATGTCGGCCGCGGCGACCTCCCCCACCCGGGCCACCGCCTGAAGGATCACGTCCAGTTGCCCGGCGAACGTGTCCAACTCCTCCTCGGTGACAGCCAGGCGAGCGAGATGCGCCAGATGCGCGACCTCCTCGCGGGAGATGGCGGCCAATGCTGCCCCCTGTCATCGTCGTCACGGATCCCTCGGGCGCAGCGTGGCACGCGCGCTCCGGCTCGGGAAAGTCTATTTGCCCATCCCGCCACGCCGGGCGCCCGGGGTCATCCCCGACGACGGCCAGCCGGCCAGCAGGCGCTGCGGCGGCCGGTACCGGGACAGCCAGAAGGCCAGCTGGTCGGCCGGCATCGGCCGGGCGTAGTACCAGCCCTGCGCCACGTCGCAGCCCATCCGGGCGAGCAGCCGGTAGGTCCGCTCGTCTTCCACGCCCTCGGCCACCACACGCAGGCCGAGCGCGCCGGACAGCTCGATGATCGACCGGACGATCGCCTCGTCGTCCGAGTCCTCCGCCATGCCGAGGACGAACGAACGGTCGATCTTCACCTCGGACAGCGGCAGCCGGCGCAGGTGCTGCATGGACGAGTATCCGGTGCCGAAGTCGTCCAGGGACAGCGCCACCCCGAGCCGGTCCAGCCGGCGCAGCGTGGCGAGTACCCGCCGGGGATCCGCCATCAACGCGCCCTCGGTGATCTCCAGCTGCACCTGGTCGGGGCCGATCCCGTGGTGCCGCAGCCGGTCGGCCAGGCGGTCGACGATCTCGCCGGTGTGCAGGTCGCGGACGCTCACGTTGATCGCGGCGCGCAGGCTCAGGCCGTCCGCCTCCCACTTGGCCAGCTGGGCCACCACGTCGTCGACCACCCTCAGGGTGAGCAGCCGCATCACCGCGCTCTGCTCGGCGACCCGGATCAGCTCCTCCGGATCGACCATCCCGCGCTGCGGGTGGTGCCAGCGCAGCAGCGCCTCCACGCCGATGACGTCGCCGGTGCGCAGCTCGACCTGGGGCTGGTAGTAGAAGGCGATCTCCTCGGCGCCTGGCGTCTCCAGAGCCCGGCGCAGGTCGGCGAGCAGTCCCAGCCGCTGTGGCGAGTTGTGATCGGACTCCGGCGTGTAGACGGCGACGACGTCGCCCCGGGTCTTGGCGTCGTACATGGCCACGTCGGCGTGGCGCATCAGGGTGGCGAAGTCGTCGCCGTGGCGCGGGTACACGGCCACGCCGATCGACCCGCCCACGTCGAGTGGCAGCCCGTCCAGGGCGACCGGATCGTCCAGTACGGCGGCGATCCGCTCGGCCAGGGCGCGGGCCTCACCCGCACCGGACAGGCCCGGGGCGACGATCGCGAACTCGTCTCCGCCCAGCCGGGCGACCAGGTCCTCCGGCCGTACCGTGGCGGACAGCCGCCGCCCCACATGGACGAGTAGCCGGTCGCCGACACCGTGCCCGAGGGCGTCGTTGACGTGCTTGAACCGGTCGATGTCCAGCAACAGCAGGGCGAACACCGGCGAACCGGGATCCTCGGCAGCGGCCTCGTGCGCGCCGACCTGCTCGTCGACCTCGGCCATCAGCCGTTCCCGGTTGGCCAGGCCGGTGAGCGAGTCACGGGTGGCCAGCCGGTTGTGCGCGGTGTAGAGGCGGGCCATCTGGTTCACCGCGTACAGCGGGACCAACACGAACGGGATCAGTGCCGGGCTCAGGTCGACGGCACCGACCAGCACCGGCCCGAGGAGCAGCAGGGCGCCGGTGGACAGCGTCTCGTACCCGGCGGTGTGGCTCAGCAGGCTCCAGAAGCTGCCCTCGAAACGCAGCCACACCGCCCAGCTGACCAGGGCATAGTTGACCACGAACCAGGTCACCCCGGCGGCCAGCGCGATCATCGCGGCCGTCCAGCCCGGCCGGTTGACCCGCGCCAGCGGCTCGGCTTCCGCCAGCCTGAGCACCAGCGCGGCGGCGCCGAACGCGACCGCGTACTGGCCGGCGTTGAACGCGGCGCGCCACGGCCGGTACCGCATCCGGGCCGACGCCGCCGCCACCGCGACGGTCTGCACGAGCACCGCCGGCCCGAGCCCCCAGACCAGCAGGGTGGCGAAGGTGAAGCAGATCGACGGGAAGACCGGCGAGGTCTGGCGCGGCCCCGGCGGGCGCAGCGGCGACACGTCCAGCAGCACGGCCAGCGCGCCCATCAGCCAGAACGCGGCGGGCGCGGAGCGCAGGAAGTCTGGCAGGCCCGGCACCTGCGGCGCGAAGACGGCGAGCCCGGACACGCAGACCACGGCGACGTACCCGAAGAAGACTCCCTCGCGCCGGGGAGGTGCCGTGTTGCGCAGCGCCGTCGGCTCCATCGATCCTCCCTGGGCGCTCACGTCCCCGGCGGCCGGTGCCGACTCGCCTGCCGAATGAAACGACATCACGATAAGTGGGTGACGCCGGTTTTGTGCCCATCATGGTGACTCGTGACAAAGTCGAAATAGATGGCGCAGCTCACCGTACGTCTGCCCGCCCCCGTGCGGACCGATTCCGCCCGTATCGCCGTGACCATTTCACCGGAATGGTGGAATTTCTACTCCTCGATCCGGGCCACCGCGCGGGCCGCCTCCGGCCCCTGGCCGAGCAGCACCGCGAATCCCTCCTCGTCAAGGATCGGAACCTTGAGCGCGACCGCCTTTTCGTACTTACTTCCCGGGGACTCCCCGACCACCACGAAATCGGTCTTCTTGGACACGCTCGAACTCGACCTTCCGCCGCGTTCGGCAATAGCCTCCGCCGCACCGTCACGCGAATAGTCGGCCAGGCTGCCGGTCACCACGACACTGATTCCGGCCAATGGTTTGGGCCCCTCCTCGACCCGCTCCTCGGCCAATGACACCCCGGCCGCCCGCCACTTTTCGACGACCTCCCGGTGCCAGTCGACGGTGAACCAGTCGATGACCGAATCGGCGATCGTCGGGCCGACCCCCTCGACCGCGGCCAGCTCGTCGCGCGAGGCCGCCTCGATCGCGTCCACCGAGCCGAACTCCCTCGCCAACGCCTGCGCGGCGGTCGGGCCGACGTGCCGGATGGACAGCGCGACCAGGATCCGCCACAGCGGCCGGTTCTTCGCCTCGTCGAGGTTGGCCAGCAGCTTGACCGCGTTGGACCCCAGCGAGCCGTCCTTGTTGACGAAGAACTCGCTGGTGGCGAGCTTGTCGGCGTCGATCGCGAAGAGGTCCCCCTCGTCGCCGATCACACCGTCGACCAGCAGGGCGGTCGCGGCCTTGTAGCCCAGCACCTCGATGTCCAGCCCGCCGCGCCCCCCGAGGTGGAAGATCCGCTCCCGCAGCTGCGCCGGGCAGTATCGGGTGTTCGGGCACCGGATGTCGACGTCGCCCTCCTTGGCCGGGGCAAGCGGCGTGTCGCACTCCGGGCACCGGGCCGGCATCTGGAACTCGCGCTCGGTGCCGTCACGCTGGGCGACGACCGGCCCGACGACCTCCGGGATCACGTCGCCGGCCTTGCGCAGCACGACGGTGTCGCCGATGAGCACCCCCTTGCGGGTCACCTCGCTCGCGTTGTGCAGGGTCGCGAGCGCGACCGTGGAGCCGGCGACCCGTACCGGTTCGAGCACCGCGTAAGGCGTGACCCGCCCGGTGCGCCCGACGTTGACGCGGATGTCGAGGAGCTTGGTGTTCACCTCCTCGGGCGGGTACTTGAAGGCGATCGCCCAGCGCGGCGCACGGCTGGTCGAGCCGAGCCGGCGCTGGATCGACACCTCGTCGACCTTGACCACCACGCCGTCGATCTCGTGCTCGACGTCGTGCCGGTGCTCGGCGTAATACGCGATGAACTCGCGCACCTCGTCGAGGGTGTGGACGACCTTCCAGCGTTTGCTGACCGGCAGCCCCCAGCCGGCGATCAACTCGTAGGCGTGGGACTGGCTGGTCGGCTCGAATCCCCGGCGCGCGCCCAGGCCGTGCACGACCAGGCGCAGCGGCCGGCTGGCGGTGATCCGCGGATCCTTCTGCCGCAGGCTGCCGGCGGCGGCGTTGCGCGGGTTGGCGAACGGGGCCTTGCCCTGCTCGACCAGGCCGGCATTGAGCTCGCCGAACGCCTCGACCGGGAAGAAGATCTCGCCGCGGACCTCCACCAGCTCCGGCGGCTCCTGGCCACCCTCGCCGCGCAGCCGCTCCGGGACCTCGGCGATGGTGCGCACGTTGGGCGTGACGTCCTCACCGGTGCGCCCGTCACCCCGGGTGGCGCCGCGGACGAGCCGGCCGTGCTCGTAGGTCAGGTTGATCGCCAGGCCGTCGACCTTCAGCTCGCACAGGTAGCTGACCGGCCCGCCGGCGTCGCGCTCGACCCGCTCCGCCCACGCCGCCAGCTCGTCGTCGGTGAACGCGTTGTCCAGGCTGAGCATCCGCTCGGCGTGGGTCACCGCGGTGAACATCGTCGAGTAGGTGCCGCCGACCCGCTGGGTGGGCGAGTCGGGCGTGCGCAACGCCGGGAACTCGGTCTCCAGCTGGGTGAGCTCGCGCATCATCGCGTCGTACTCGCCGTCGGAGACGCTCGGCTGGTCGAGGACGTAGTAGCGGTACTGGTTGTCGTCGATCTCAGCGGACAGCTCGGCGTGCCGCTCCCGGGCGGCGGCCGGTGGCTCCGCGCCGGCCTGCGCCTCCTGCTCCCGGGTGAGGCCGGCCGGCAGATCCCCCTCAACGTCCATACCGGCACCGTAGCCTGCCGGTACGACGATCAGGAGCGAGCCTCGTCCAGCAGCCGTTCGGCGGCCTCCCGGGAGACCTTCATGATCTCTCGCGCCCGGGCCGGAGACGCACCGGCCAGCCCGCAGGCCGACGTGATCACCACCCGGTCCGGCAAATCGGCGAGCGGGAACCCGAGCTTGTTCCACAGGTCCCGCACCCCGGCGGCGACCCGTGCCGAGGTCGGCGGGGTGGCACCGGCCGGCACCGCCCCGGCGAACAGGCCCACCCCGGCGTCGATCGCCTCGCCGATCTGGTCGAGATCGGTGGCCAGCGCGAGATCCAGCGCCACCGCCACGGCGCCGGCGGACCGGAACAGCTCGATCGGGGCGTTCGCGGCGCAGCAGTGGGCCACGACCGGCACGCCCGCCGCCCCGATCACGGTCTCCAGCGCCTCCACCACGGTCACCGGCTCCACCGGGCGCAACGTGCCGAAGCCGCTCTCAGTGGGTACCCGGCCGGCCAGCACCGCCGGCAGCGACGGCTCATCGAGCTGGAGCAGCAGCCGGGCGCCCGGTACCCGCCGGGACACCTCCGCCACGTGCGCGGCCAGGCCCTCGGCGAGCGAGGCGGTCAGCTCCCGTACCGCGCCGGGATCGCGCAGCACCGCGCCACCGATCGGCAGGTCGAGCGAGGCGGCCAGGGTCCACGGTCCGGCGCACTGGATCTTCAGCGGGCCGGCGTACCCGTCCGCCTGTTCAGTGAGCTGATCAAGGTCGCGTTCCAGCAGGTCGGCGGTGCGCCGCAGGTCGCGCCCCCGGCGGGCGGCCACCCGCCACCGGGCGGCGTACAGCTCGACCGGCAGGTCGACCAGGAATCCCGCGCTCCGGCCGATGATCTCCGCGCCCGGCCCCCGGCCCGGCAGCTCGGGCAGGTACGGCAGGTCGGGCAGCTCGCCGAGCACGGTCTTGACCGCCTCCGCGATGTCGGTGCCGGGCAGCGACCCGATCCCGGTCGCGGCGCCGGCCGGCCACGGTCGAGGCGGTTCGGCGGGCACCGCCGGGGCCAGAGCCTCCAGGCCCCGCGTCAGGTCTTCCGGGCCCCGGGCCAGCTCGCCCGGCCCCGCCTCGAACGGACCGCTCACGCGGCGGTCGCCAGACGCTCGGCGTGACTGATCGTTGCCGAGCCCAGCACGATGTCGCCGTCGGGATCGGGCTGATATGCCACCATCGCCTGGCCGGCCGCCACCCCGCGGACCGGCCGGTCCAGCGCCGCGACGAGCCCGTCCGCCGACGCCGTCACGCTGGCCGGGATCACCTCGCCGTGCGCGCGCAGCTGGATCTCCGCCCGTACCCGGGGCTCACCGGTCCACAGTGGACGTTGCCCGTACACGGTCGACACCTCCAGCGCCTCGGCCGGGCCGACCGTCACCGTGTTGCTGACCGGCGTGATCGACAGCACGTAGCGCGGCCGGCCGTCCGGTGCCGGACGGTCGATCCGCAGTCCCTTGCGCTGCCCGACGGTGAACCCGTACGCCCCGTCGTGCTGGCCGAGCACCTCGCCGGTCGCCGCGTCGACGATCTCGCCCGGCGCCGAGCCCAGCCGCTCGCGCAGCCAGCCCTGGGTGTCGCCGTCGGCGATGAAGCAGATGTCGTGCGAGTCCGGCTTGTCGGCCACGGCCAGTCCGCGCCGGGCGGCCTCCTCGCGCACCCCGGCTTTGGTGGTGTCGCCGAGCGGGAACATCGAGTGGCGCAGCTGCTCGGCGGTGAGCACGGCCAGCACGTACGACTGGTCCTTGCCGGCGTCCACGCTGCGGCGCAGCCGACCCTGCCCGTCGAGGCGGGCGTGGTGGCCGGTCACCACCGCGTCGAATCCGAGCGCCATCGCCCGGTCCAGTACGGCGGCGAACTTGATCTTCTCGTTGCAGCGCACGCAGGGATTCGGGGTGCGTCCGGCCGCGTACTCGGCGACGAAGTCGTCCACCACGTCCTCGTGGAACCGGTCGGCCAGGTCCCACACGTAAAACGGGATGCCGATCACGTCGGCGGCGCGCCGGGCGTCCCGGGCGTCCTCCAGCGTGCAGCAGCCGCGCGCCCCGGACCGGTAGGTCTGCGGGTTGCGGGCCAGCGCCAGGTGCACCCCGGTCACGTCGTATCCGGCGTCGACCGCCCGGGCGGCGGCGACCGCCGAATCGACCCCGCCAGACATGGCGGCCAGTACTCGCATGGGTCCAGGCTACCGGGCGCCCGGCCGGTTCATCCCGGCCCGGCGGGCCCGCTCGACCGCGCCCGGCAGCGCGGCGACCAGCTCGTCGATGTCGGCCTTCGTCGAGGTGTGGCCGAGCGAGAAGCGCAGCGAGGACCGGGCCCGGTCGTCGTCGGCGCACATCGCCAGCAGCACGTGCGACGGTTGCGCCACCCCGGCGGAGCAGGCCGAGCCGGTCGAACAGGCGATGCCGGCGGCGTCCAGCAGCAGGAGCAGCGCGTCTCCCTCGCAGCCGGGGAACGAGAAGTGCGCGTTGCCCGCCAGCCGCTCGGTCGGGTGGCCGTTGAAGATCGCGTCCGGTACCGCCTCCAGTACCCGGTTGACCAGGTCGTCGCGCAGGGCCCCGACCCGCAGCGCGTACTCCGGCTGCGCCTTGACGCTGGTCTCCATGGCTGTGGCGAACGCCACGATGCCGGGCACGTCGAGCGTGCCGGACCGCACGTCGCGCTCCTGGCCGCCGCCGTGCAGCAGCGGCGTGGCGGCGACATCCCGGCCGAGCAGCAGCGCACCCATGCCGACCGGGCCGCCGAGCTTGTGCCCGGTCACGGTCAGCGCGGCCACACCGCTGCCGGCGAAGTCGATCGGTACCTGGCCGACCGCCTGGATCGCGTCGGAGTGGTACGGGATGCCGTACTCGGCGGCCAGCGCGGTCAGCTCGGTGACCGGCTGCAGCGTGCCCACCTCGTTGTTCGCCCACATCACGCTGATCAGGGCCACCTCGTCGGCGTGCGCGTCCAGTTCGGCGCGTAGCGCGTCCACCCGTACCCTGCCGTCGGCGTCGACCGGCAGCCAGCTGACCGTCGCACCCTCGTGCGCCTCCAGCCACTGCACCGAGTCCAGTACGGCGTGGTGCTCGACGGAGCTGGCGATCACCCGGGTACGGGCCGGGTCGGCCGATCGTCGTGCCCAGAAGATGCCCTTCACGGCGAGGTTGTCGCTCTCCGTGCCGCCGCCGGTGAAGATCACCTCTGACGGCCGGGCGCCCAGCACCGCGGCGATCAGCTCGCGTGACTCCTCCACCTTGCGGCGGGCGCACCGCCCGGCGGCGTGCAACGACGAGGCGTTGCCCACCTCCGCGGCGGCTGACACGTAAGCCTCGACCGCCTGGGGGAGCATCGGCGTGGTCGCGGCGTGATCAAGGTAAGCCATCGCCCTCAAGCCTATCGACCGTCGCCGCGGCCTACCCTCACCGCCGCCGTCAAATGAGAGACCGCATACGGCGGCGGCCCCGGACCACCCGGTCCGGGGCCGCCGTCACGCCGTCCTACTTGCGCTTGCGGATCTCCTCGGCGGCCTGCGGTACCACCTTGAACAGGTCGCCCACCACGCCGAAGTCGGCCAGCTCGAAGATCGGCGCCTCCGGGTCCTTGTTGACCGCGACGATCGTCTTGCTGGTCTGCATGCCGGCCCGGTGCTGGATCGCGCCGGAGATGCCGACCGCGACGTACAGCTGCGGGGAGACGGTCTTGCCGGTCTGCCCGACCTGGAACTGGTGCGGGTAGAAGCCGGAGTCGGTGGCCGCGCGGGACGCGCCGACCGCGCCGCCGAGCAGGTCGGCCAGCTCCTCGACCACCTTGAAGTTGTCCGCGCTGCCCATGCCGCGGCCGCCAGAGACGACCACCGAGGCTTCGGTCAGCTCCGGCCGGGAACCCTTCTGCTCCACCACCCGGTCGACGACGGTGGTCAGCTTGTCCTTGTCGGTCAGAGCGATCTCGACCGCGGTCACCTCGGGCGTGGCCGGCGCGGGCGCCGGGGTCACCGAGTTCGGCCGTAGGGTGACCAGCGGCAGACCGCGAGTGACCTGCGACTTCACGATCGTGGAGCCGGCGAAGACCGCCTGGGTCGCGGTGCCGTCGGCGGCCAGGTCGACCACGTCGGTGAGCAGGCCATTATCCAGCTTGACCGCGAGCCGCCCGGCGATCTCCTTGCCCTCCTGCGTCGAGGGCAGCAGGACCGCGGCCGGCGACACCTGGCCGACCAGGGCCGCGAGCACGGTGGCCTTCGGCGCCACCAGGTAGCCGGTCAGGTCCGCGTGCTCCGCGGCGTAGATCTTCGCGGCGCCGTACTCGCCGAGCTTCGCCGACAGGCTTTCCGCGGTGCCCGGGTCGCCGAACACGACGGCGGCCGGCTCGCCCAGGTTTCGGGCGAGGGTGAGCAGTTCCAGGGTCACCTTCTTGGGCGCCCCGGCGGAGTGCTCCACGACAACGAGAACTTCAGCCATGATGACCCGACCTCACACGAACTTCTCGGACGCGAGGAACTCGACCAGCTTCACGCCGCCGTCGCCCTCGTCAGTGACCTTGGTGCCGCCCTGCCGCGGCGGCCGCTTGCCGGCCTCCACCACCGCGCTGCTCGCCCCGGACAGCCCCACCTCGTCGGCGGCGATTCCGAGGTCGGCCAGGCTCAGCGTCTCGACCGGCTTCTTCTTCGCGGCCATGATGCCCTTGAACGACGGGTACCGCGGCTCGTTGATGGTGTCCCAGACCGAGACGACGGCGGGCGTGGCGGCGGTGACCACCTCGTAGCCCTCGTCGGTCTGCCGCTCGACGGTCAGCGTCGCGCCGTCGACGACGAGCTTGCGCGCGCCGGTCAGCGCGGCGATGCCCAGCCGCTCCGCGATCATGTGCGGGATCACCTGAACCCGGCCGTCGGTGGACTCGGCACCGGAGATGACCAGGTCCGGAGACAGCCGCCCGATCGCCGCCGCGAGCACCTTCGAGGTGGCCAGCGCGCAGGAGCCGTGCAGCGCGTCGTCCACGACGTGCATCGCCTTGTCCGGCCCCATCGACAGCGCCTTGCGGATCGACTCGGCGGCCTGCTGCGGGCCGACGGTCAGTACCGTCACCTCGCCGCCGTGCGCCTCCTGGATCTTGAGCGCTTCCTCGATGGCGTACTCATCCATCTCGTTGATCACGTTGTTCGCCGACCCCCGGTCGACGGTCTTGTCGTCAGCGCTCAGGCCACGCTCCGATCCAGAGTCGGGCACCTGCTTGACGAGTACGACGATATTCATCGCGCTTCGATGACCTCCTGTTGAGCGAGCGGTACCTGGAGCGTTCCGCGTGCCGCCGGACGGGTCAACCTGGCTCGCTGTGCGGTTGCCCACGCCACATGTTACCCGCTAGTAGGTTGTGGCTCCTCGCCGGATCCCGTGACCGAAGTCACCTGCCGGGCGAGGTCACGCCCGGCTCGGTAGCGTCACATTCGTGCCTGCCGTAGTTCAGCTGTTGCTCGTGGCGCTCGCCGGCCTGGCGATGCTCGCCGCGATCGAGGTGCTGCACTTCGTACTCGTCCGGCTCGGCCGGCGGATCGGCCCACTCGCCGACCTGGCCCGGCGAGCGCACCGGCCGTTCCAGATCCTGCTGCTGATGCTCACCCTCGACATCGGGCTGCGGCACACCAGCCTGGACGGTGGCTGGCGCAACGGCGTCGCGCACCTGCTGGACATCCTCGCCATCGCGGCCGGCGCCTGGTTGCTGGCCACCATGCTGCTGCTCGTCGAGGACGCCGCGCTGTCCCGGTTCCGCACCGATGTGCTGGACAACCGGTCCGCGCGAACCGTGCACACGCAGATCCAGCTGCTGCGCCGGATCACTGTGGCGGCATCCGTGGTCGCGGCGATCATCATCAGCCTGTTCACGTTCCGCGAGGCCCGGCTCGTCGGCACCAGCCTGCTCGCCTCGGCCGGCGTGGTGGCCGCGGTGGTCGCGTTCGCGGCCCAGGCGCTGCTGGGCAACGTGTTCGCCGGCCTCCAGCTCGCATTCGGCGAGGCGCTGCGGCTGGAGGACGTCGTGGTGATCGACGGCCAGTGGGGGCGGGTCGAGGAGATCACGCTGACCTACGTGGTCGTGCACATCTGGGACGACCGCCGGCTGGTGCTGCCGACCTCGTACTTCACCACGACGCCGTTCGAGAACTGGACCCGTACCCAGGCGTCCCTGCTGGGTACGGTCGAGCTGGACCTCGACTGGTCGGTACCGGTCGAGCAGCTGCGCGACCACCTGCGGGTGATCCTCACCGAGAACGAGGAGCTGTGGGACGGGCGGGTCTGCGTCCTCCAGGTCACCGACGCGGTACACGCCCTGGTGCGGGTACGCGCCCTGGTCAGCGCACGGGACGCGCCGACCCTGTGGGACCTGCGCTGCCTGACACGCGAACGGCTGGTCGGCTGGCTGCGCGCGGAGTACCCGCAGTCCCTGCCCCGGCTGCGTACCGAGATGGCCGCCCCGGCCGCCCAACCGCCCGCCGAGCAACCCCCGGCCGGCGGTGGACCGGACGCGGACTCCCAGGTCTTCGGCGGTGACCCGGCCGGGCGGCGGCGGGGTAACGAGTTCACCGGCCCGGACGACCGCAGATAATGATCCGGTGATCTTTCGTACCGTCCGGCAATGGTTCGATCCGCGAGAGGTTCGGTCGGAGGGTACCCGCCCGGATTACCGGTACTCGCTGGCCAACGAGCGGACCTTCCTCGCCTGGATCCGCACCGGCCTGGCGCTGATCGGCGGGGGGCTGGCCGTGGCCGGGTTCCTGCCCCAGCTGCGGGTGACCCACCTGCGGGAGGGGATCGCGGTGGTGCTGCTCGTGCTGGGCGGTGCGATCGGGTTGCACGCCGTCGACCACTGGGCGCGTTCGGAACGCGCCATGCGACTGGACCAGCCGCTGCCGCCGTCGCGGTTCCCGGCCGTGCTGGCCATCGCGCTGGCGCTCGGCGCCCTGCTGCTGGTACTCATCCTCGCGGTCGGCGGGATGCGCGAATGACGCACACTCCCCCGCTCGACGGCGAGGGCGACGAAGATCCGGACGCGCCGCCCGGTACCGCCCGGCTGCGCACCCGGCTGTCCTGGCGGCGCACCGCCCTGTCGGCTACCGGCGTCATGCTGCTCACCCTGAAGACGGCACTGATTCAGCAGAACGTCGCGGGCCGTGCGCTGATCATCGCGGTTGCCGCGCTCGGCTGGCTCGGCCTGCTGGCCATCTGCCGGAAGCGGATCGCCGCCATGACCGGTACCCCGCCCGCGCCGGCCGGTTGGTCTCCGGCCGGGATGGCGTTGGGAATCGCCGGTTTCGCGGTACTCGGCATCGCCGCGGCCGTACTACCTTGATGCCATGGGTCGACTTCTCCCCCTGCTCGCCCTCGCCGATCTCGCGCTGATGGTGGTCGCGCTGATCGACTGCCTGTCGGCCGAGGAGTTCGAGATCCGCGCTCTGCCCCGGATCGCCTGGGTATTCATCATCCTGCTGTTCTCCCCGGTCGGCGGCATCGCCTGGTTCGTGGCCGGACGGCCGGACCGGACGGCCGCCGCGGCCGGCCCGCCCCGGGAGCGGGGCTGGCAGCCGGGCGGCGGCTTCCCGGAGCCGGAGCGTCCACCGCGCGACCTCGCTCCGGACGACGACCCGGAGTTCCTGCGCCAGCTCGACGCACGCAACCGCCAGGAGGACGCGGACCGGCTGCGCGCCTGGGAGGCGGACCTGCGCCGCCGCGAGCGGGAGCTCCGCCAGCGGCAGGAGCGTCCCGCCGAGGAGCCGCCGGCCGACCCGAAGGGGTAGCGCGGACCGGTCAGCTCTCCGCGATTCCACCGTTGCGGGCGACCGGCTTCGGCCGCCCGGGGCCTATGCGAGGTTGGAGGAGCGGGGGTACGCGTCGGCCGGATCGGTGATGACGTTCACCAGGTACGGAACCGAGGCGTCGAAGGCCCGGGTCAGCGCCGGCCCGAGGTCGTCCGCCGAGGTGACCGTCTCACCGGCACCGCCCAGCGCCCGCACCACGTCGTCGTACCGCAGCCCTGGCTGGAGGTCGGCGGCCACGTCGTACCCGTACATCGCCTGCATCGGGTGCTTCTCCAGCCCCCAGATGCCGTTGTTGCCGACCACGATCACGACGGGCAACTTGTGCCGCACCAACGACTCGACGTCCATCAGCGAGAATCCGGCGGCGCCGTCGCCCATGAGTACGCAGACCTGCCGGTCCGGGTAGCTGACCCGGGCGCCCAGCGCGTATCCCATGCCGGTGCCCAGGCACCCGTACGGCCCCGGGTCCAGCCAGCTGCCCGGTGTGGTGGGCTCCAGGTATTTGCCGGCGTACGACACGAAGTCCCCGCCGTCGCCGATGGTCACCGCGTCCTCGGCCAGTACCTTGCGCAACTCGCCGTACACCCGCGCCGGCCGGATCGGGTCGCTGTCGGCCGCCATCGCCTCGGCGTCCTTCGCCCGGGCCTTGTCCTCGGCCTGCCGCAGCGAGTCGATCCAGTCGCCGTGGTCCTCGCGGGCGCCGGTGTGCTCGGCCAGCGCGGTCAGGATCAGCCGCAGGTCGCCGGCCGGGGAGGCGGCCGGCGTCAGGTGCGTGGCCCGCTGCCCGGGGGCGTCGACGATGTGCACCACGGAGGCGTCGCCGAAGTCCCCGAAGCCGAGCCGGAAGTCCAGCGGGGTGCCGATGACCACCACCACGTCGGCGCCGCCGAGGGCGACCCGGCGCGCCTTGGCGAAGGCGAGCGGGTGCCCGCCAGGCAGCGCGCCCCGGCCCATCCCGTTGGTGAAGACCGGTACCCGCAGCGCCTCGGCCGCGGCGCGCAGCGGCTCGATCGCGTCGCCGGCGTACACGTCCGAACCGGCGATGATGACCGGCCTGGCCGCGCCGGCGATCAGCGCCGCCGCCTTCGCCACGTCCTCCGGATCGGGTTCGATGACCGGAACCGACGGTGTCGCGACCTCGCCCTCACCGGCGCCGAAGATGACCTCCAGCGGGAAGTCGAGGAACACCGGACCGCGGTGCGCGGTCAGCGCCGTGGTGACCGCGCCCTGCACCGCCGCGACGATCTCGTCGCTGTCGAAGACGGTCACCGCCTGCTTGGTCACTGGCGCGACCAGCGGGAGGTGGTCCATCTCCTGGAGGCTGCCCGAGCCCCACCGGAACGCGGGCGCCCGGCCGCCGAGCACGACCACCGGGGCGGCGTTGAAGAACGCACTGGTCAGGCCCGAGATGCCGTTGGTGACGCCGGGGCCGGCGGTGAGCACCGCGAGGCCGGGCGTGCGGCGCAGCTTGGCGACCGCCTCGGCGGCGAAGACCGCGGACTGCTCGTGGCGGACGTCGACGATGCGCACGCCGGCCTTGTGCGCCGCGTCGTACAGGGGGAAGACGTGCCCGCCGGACAGGGTGAACATCTCGGTGACCCCGTGCGCGCGCAGTGCCGCGAGGGCAAGCTCGCCGCCGTGCCCGTCGATCTTCTCAGTCATTCCCGCATCCTACCGACGAGTAACAACGGCTTCCACCCGCTCAACGACCGGTGAAGTCCGGCTTCCGCTTCTCCACGAACGCCGCCATGCCCTCACGCCGGTCCTCCGTCGCGAACAGTGCCGCGAACTGCTGCGACTCCCAGGCGAGGCCGGAGGCCAGGTCCATGGACAGGCCGCCGTCCACGGCCAGTTTCGCGGCCCGCAGAGCCTGGGCCGGACCGCCGACGTACCGGCGCACCAGCGCCACCGCCGCCGAATACACCTCGTCCGCCGCCGGTACCACGTGATCGACCAGGCCCATCGCGAGCGCCTCCGCGGCGTCCACCATCCGGCCGGACATCACCAGGTCCTTGGCCTTGGCCGGACCGACCAGCCGGGCCAGGCGCTGGGTGCCACCGGCGCCCGGGATGATGCCGAGGTTGATCTCGGGCTGGCCCAGCTTGGCGTCGGCCGCGGCCACCCGCCAGTCGCAAGCCAGCGCCAGCTCGCAGCCGCCGCCCAGCGCGTATCCGGTGATCGCGGCGACCACCGGCTTGGGGATCCGGGCGATCGCGTCGAACGCCGAGGACAGCTGGGGGGCGCGGGCCGCCATGTCCACATAGGACATGGTGGCCATCTCCTTGATGTCCGCGCCCGCGGCGAAGACCTTCTCGCCGCCGTACACGACGATGGCCGCGATCGCGTCGTCCTCGGCCGCCGAGGCCGCCGCGGCGCGCAGTTCCTCCTGTACCTGCGCGTTCAACGCGTTCATCGGGGGCCGGTCCAACCGGATGGTGCCGATCCCGTCCTCGACCGTGAGCGCAACGACCACAGTGACCTCCTCGTCAAGCTGCCTGCCGGGAGCCTACGCTCAGCCAGAGGTTTGCCAGCAGGCTCAGGGCACGTCGCGGATCTCCCGGCCGAGAGGCAGCAGCGAGACCGGGATCAGCTTGAGGTTCGCCAGGCCGAGCGGGATTCCGATGATCGAGACGAACTGGACGATCGCGGTCATGAGGTGCCCCAGCGCGAGCCACCATCCGGCGACGATCAGCCAGATCACGTTGCCGATCGCGGACGGCACCCCGGCACCCTCACGCTGCACCACCTCGCGACCGAAGGGCCACAGCGCGTAGTTGGCCATCCGGAACGAGGCGATGCCGAACGGGATGGTGACGATCAGGACGAAGCAGATCAGCCCGGCGACCGCGTACCCGAGAGCCAGCAGGAGGCCGCCGAAGATCAGCCACAACACGTTGAGGATGAAGCGCATGGGTCAATCGTCACTCACCCGTGCCACCACCGTACGTAGCGGCGTACAGCTCGTCGATCGCCTGCCGGCCGGGCAGCCCGACCGAGGCGCCGAGCCGCCGTACCGAGCCGGCACCGGCCGCGCTGGCCCACCGTACGGCGTCGACGACGTCACGCCCCTCGCCCCAGGCCACCGCGAGTGCACCGGTGAACGCGTCACCCGCCCCGGTGGTGTCGACCGCGTCCACGACCGGCGCCGGTACGTGCTCCAGGACACCGTCGCGGTCGCCGTACCAGGCTCCGTCCGCTCCCCGGGTCAGCACCGCCCGGGGTACCGACTCCAGCAACGCGTCCACCAGTACCGCACCGTCCGGCGCATCCCCGGTGTCCACGTCCACCACCGGCAGATTGGTCAGCCCGGCCGCCTCGATGTGGTTGACCACCAGCAGGTCCACCGCCGCCAGCAACTCGTCCGGCAGCTCACGCACCGGCGTCGAGTTGAGCACCACCCGGGTGCCCGCCGCCCGTGCCGCCACCGCGGCCGCGGTGACCGTCTCGACCGGTACCTCCAGCTGGCACAGCAGCACGTCGGCCGCGGCGATCGCGTCGAGTTCCGGGGCGGTGAGGTCGACCAGTGTGGCGTTCGCGCCGGGCGCCACGACGATGGAGTTCTCCCCGCCGTCGTCGACCACGATCAGCGCCACGCCCGAGGCGCCGTACCGGATGCGCAGCAGCGACGTGTCCACCCCGGCGCCGGCCAGCCGGGCGCGCAGGGTCACGCCGAACGCGTCCGATCCGATCGCCCCGATCAGCGCGGTCGAGCCGCCGGCACGGCCGGCCGCGATCGCCTGGTTCGCGCCCTTGCCGCCGGCCACCTGCGTGAAGTCGTGACCCAGCACGGTCTCTCCCGGGCGCGGCAGGACCGGCGCGGTGACGACCAGGTCGATGTTCACGCTGCCGACGACGACCACCCGGGGCACAGTCATGCCGGGAGCGTACGCGGCCCGGGTCCGGACGCGACGGAGTATGTCCGGCCGCGGGCGAGGTGCGCGACGGGTCAGCTCGCCCGCGCGGTGAACCGCCCGTCCTCGTGCTCCAACCGAAGCGGCACGTCGAACGTCTTCGACAGGTTGTCGCTGGTCATCGTGGCCTCCAGCGGGCCGGCGGCGACCACACCGCCCTCGCGCAGCAGCAGGGCGTGAGTGAAGCCCGGCGGGATCTCCTCGACGTGGTGCGTGACCAGCACCATCGCCGGCGCGTCCGGGTCCGCGGCCAGTGCGGCCAGCCGCCGTACCAGGTCTTCCCGCCCGCCGAGGTCGAGCCCGGCCGCCGGCTCGTCGAGCAGCAGAAGCTCCGGGTCGGTCATCAGCGCACGCGCGATCTGAACCCGCTTGCGCTCGCCCTCGGACAGCGTGCCGTAGAGCCGTTCGGCGAGATCGGCGATGCCGACCTGGTGCAGCAGCGCCTTCGCGCGGGTGGTGTCCATCGGGTCGTACGACTCGCGGAACCGGCCGACCACCGACCAGGCTGCGGTCACCACCACGTTGAGCACGGTCTCGTCGCCGGGGATGCGGTCGTGCACGGCGACCGAGGCCAGCCCGATCCGGGTGCGCAGCTCGAACACGTCCACCCGGCCGAGCTGCTCGCCGAGCACGTGAGCCGTGCCGCGCGTCGGGTGCAGCCGGCCGGCGACCAGGCTGAGCAGGGTGGTCTTGCCGGCGCCGTTCGGGCCGAGCAGCACCCACCGCTCATCCGGCTCGACCTGCCAGTCGATGTCGCGGATCAGATCCTTGCCGCTGCGGGTGACGGTCGCCTTGTCGATGGAGATGACCAGATCAGCATCGTTGGACACGCCGCTATCCAACCACGGCCCCCGAAGTGACCCCCGTCACCGTGGGGTGTGGCGCCCCGCCCGCTCACTCGCCGACGGTCGACCCGAACACCTCGTCCCGCGCCGATTCCAGCGCGGTCAGCAGGGCACCGAGCAGTACCGGCTCCTCCGGCCCCTCGGACACCACCACCCGCGGCGACACCGGCGCGATCGCCGCCACCTCGTGCTGTACCCGCTGGGCCAACGCCATGCCGCCGGCCTGCCCGATCTCGCCGGCCAGCACCACGACGGCCGGGTCGAGTACGACACAGGAGGCGGCCAGGCCGAGCGACAGGCGCCGGGCCAGCTCGTCGAGCACCGGCCCGCCCGTGGTGCCCGCCTCCACCGCGGCGCGTACCGCATCCCACGCGGTACCGGCCCGGAACCCGTGCTCCCGCGCCACGGCACGTACCGCCTCGCCCTGCGCCAACTCCTTGAACCCGCCCTTGGACCGGCGCGCGACGTCCCGGGGTACCGGCGCGCCGACCACCGGCGCGTACCCGATCTCCCCGGCCGCGCCGCTGACGCCCCGGTGCAGCCGGCCGTTCAGCATCACCGCCATGCCGACGCCGCGACCGAGCCAGAGCAGGATGAAGTCCTCGACGCCCCGGGCCGAGCCGAAGTGCGCCTCGGCCACCGCCGCGAGATTCACGTCGTTTTCGAACACGACCGGCCGCTTGAGGTCCTCGCGCAACGCGGCGAGCAACCCGCGCTGCCAGCGGGGCAGGTCGAACGCGAAGGACAGGTCCCCGGTCGCCGGGTCCACCAGGCCGGGCGTGCCCAGCACCACCCGGCGTACCCGGCTGATCGGAGCCTTGGCGCTGCGCGCCGCCTCGATCACGGCGTTGTGCACGACGCCCACCGGGTCGTCGGTGTCATGGGTCGACTGCTGAACCCGGCTCACCACGGTTCCGGTGACGTCCGCGCACGCGGCCACGGCGTGCTCCGGACCGATTTCCACACCGACCACGAACGCGCTGGTCGGGACGACGGCGTACAGCGCGGCGTTGGGCCCCCGGCCGCCGGCCTGCTCGCCGACCCGGGACACCAGGCCGCGCTCCTCCAGCCGTTCCACCAGTTGGGACGCGGTGACCTTGGACAGGCCGGTGAGCTCGCCGAGCTGTGCCCGGGTCAGCGGACCCCTCTCCAGCAGCAGCTCAAGGGCGGCGCGGTCGTTGATCGCCCGCAGCAGCCGGGGTGTACCCGGTAGGCGGGTTGAGCTCATCGGGACGCTACCTTTATCATTTAGGAAACTTTCCTAATATTATAGACCAGCAGGAATACAGTTCAGCGTACGGTCAAGCCGCCTCTGGCGGCGTCCCACGACCCGCTGCAAGATTCCTGCATCACAAGTGGCCGACCGCGCACCGGAGCGGCCAGAGGGCAACCAGCCGCCAGGCCCGCCTGGCTTATGGACGGGCCGGTCAAGCGGCCGGGGAGAGGGGATTCAGGGTGGCGATCGATCCAGGGCTGCGGAGGCTCATCCTGCCAACGCTGCTTCCAGCGTTTCCCGGACTGACCGCTCCACAGTGGGCGGTCGACCTCGTGGCCGAGGGCCTGGGTGGGTACGTCGTCTTCTACTACAACATCGCCGATACCGGGCAGCTCAGGGCACTCACCGGAAGCCTGCGCGAGGTCCGGCCGGACGTGCTGCTCTCGCTCGACGAGGAGGGCGGCGACGTCACCCGGCTCGGCCACCTGACCGGCAGCCCGTACCCGGGCAACGCGGCGCTCGGCGCGATCGACGACCTCGGGCTGACCGAACGGATCTACCGGGCGATCGGGGCGGACCTGCGCGCCACCGGGTTCAACCTGGACCTCGCGCCGACCGTGGACGTGAACACCGCGGACGACAACCCGATCATCGGTACCCGGTCGTTCGGCACCGACCCGGCCCGGGTGTCCGCGCACGCCGCCGCCGCCATCGCCGGCCTCCAGTCGGCCGGTGTCGCGGCGTGCGCCAAGCACTTCCCCGGCCACGGTGCCACGCACACGGACTCGCACCTGGAGATGCCGACCGTGGACGTACCGATGGGGCTGCTGCGCGAGCGCGACCTGGCGCCGTTCGCTGCCGCGATCGAGGCCGGCGCCCGTTCGATCATGACCGCGCACATCCGGGTACCGGTGCTGACCGGCGACCTGCCGGCGACGTTCAGCCGCCCGGCGCTGGTCGACCTGCTGCGCGGCGAACTGGGCTTCACCGGCGTGATCGTCAGCGACGCGCTGGACATGCGCGGGGCGGCCGGGATCGCCGGCAGCACCGCGAAGGCGGCACCCCGCGCGCTGGCCGCCGGGGTCGACCTGCTGTGCCTGGCCGGGCAGTGCGACCAGGATCTGGTCGAGGAGACGATCGCCGAGATCACTGTCGCGGTGGACGCCGGCTGGCTGCCGGTGGCGCGGATCGAGGAGGCCGCCGGCCGGGTCGCCGACCTGTCGGCGTGGAGCATCGCCGCCGCCCGGGCCGAGGACGCCGCCGACGACGGCATCGGGTACCCGGCCGCCCAGCGCGCGGTACGGGTCGAGGGCTCCCTGATCGGGCTGGACTCGCCGCTGGTCGTGCAGATGGTCGACGCCGAGCTGAACATCGCCGCCGGCCGGGTGCCCTGGGGCCTCGGCCCGCACATCAACGGCACGCAGCAGCTTCAGGTCGCCATCCAGAGCGCGTCACCGGAGCAGGTGCGCGCCTTGGCCGGTACCCGCCCGATCGTGGTGGTCGGTCGCAACCTGCACCGGCAGCCGGCCGCGGCGGCGCTCATCGAGGCGCTGGCGCCGACGAACCCGGTCGTCGCGGTGGAGATGGGCTGGCCGTCGGCCTGGCGACCGGCCGGGGTGCGGGCGTTCGTCACCACGTTCGGCGCGAGCCGGGCCAACGGCTGGGCCGCGGCGTCCGCCCTGGGGTTGACCGGCTGAGCGTCCCATCACGAACAGGCCCCGTGTCCTCCCCCTGACGGGGGCGGGGAGGACACGGGGCCGCACCACGTGTGGCGCGGGCGCTCAGGCGCCCGCGGTCCGTACCAGCGTGCGGATCTGGCGCAGCAGCACCGACAGCGCGGCCAGGTCGCCGCTCGCCTCCTGGAACTCGCTCATCGCGTTGCGGGCCCGGTTGATCGCCGCGGAGTTCGCCTGCTCCCAGGCGGTGACCCGGTCCTGCGCCGAGTGCTCCGCCTCGGTCGAGGCGAGCACCTCCGAGGTCAGCGCGGCCAGCGCGGCGTACAGGTCGTAGCGCAGCGCCATCCGGGCCAGCGTCTGCCACCGGTCGTCGCGCGGCAGCAGCGAGATCTTCGACAGCAGCTCGTCGACCTGGAACTTCTCCGACAGGACGAAGTAGATCGCGGCCACCTCGGACAGGTCCCGCCCGATGCCGTCCGCCGTCGACACGATGTCCAGCAGGCCGAACCCGTACATGACGCCGGTGATGCGCTCGGCCAGATCGGCCGGGACCTTCAGGCCGGTGAGCTTGTCCACATTGGCCCGCAGCGACGCGCGCTCCTGACCGTGGAACAGCTCGCCGAGCTGAGGCAGCAGGCGCTGGATGCCGGGGCGCAGCCGGGCGATCTCCTCCGCCACGTCCAGCGGTGCCCGGCGGTTGGTGACCAGCCAGCGCACGGCCCGGTCGGTGAGCCGGCGGATCTCCAGGTAGAGCTTGGTCTGCGTCTCGACCGGTACCCGGTTGTCCAGCGTCTCCACGGCCTGCCACAGCTCGCCCAGCCCGTACACGTCGCGGACGACCACGAACGCGCGGATCACGTCGGCCGGCGAGACACCGGTCTCCTCGACGACCCGGTACACGAACGTGATGCCGCCGTGGTTGACGGTCTGGTTCACGAGCTGGGTGGTGACGATCTCGCGGTGCAGGGCGTGGCCCGGCATCAGCGACTCGTACCGCTCCCGCAGTGGCTTCGGGAAGTAGTCCACGAGGGTCTCGTGGGTCCACTCCTCGTCCGGCAGCGACGAGGAGCCGATCTCGTCCTCCAGCGCGATCTTCACGTAGGACAGCAGGACGGCGAACTCCGGCGAGGTCAGCCCGGTGCCGGCGGTGAACCGCGCGGCCAGCTCGTCGTCGCCGGGCATGGCCTCCAGCGCCCGGTCCAGCCGCCCGTCCTTGTCCAGGTCGCTGATCAGCCGGCGGTGCACCGGCAGCAGCGAGTGGGCCTGCGCCCGGGCGTTGCCCAGCGCCGTGGCCTGGTCGTAGTTGTCCCGCAGCACCAGTTGGGCGACCTCGTCGGTCATCTCCATCAGCAGCGCGTCGCGCTCCGAGTTCGGCAGCGAGGCGTCGGCCAGCAGGATCTTGAAGTTCACCTCGTGGTCGGAGGTGTCGACGCCGGCCGAGTTGTCGATGAAGTCGGTGCAGATCCGGCCGCCGCCGATCGCGTACTCGATCCGGCCGCGCTGGGTCAGGCCGAGGTTGCCGCCCTCGCCGACCACCTTCGCGCGCAGCTGCGCGCCGTTGACCCGGATCGCGTCGTTGGCCTTGTCACCGACGTCCGCGTGCGACTCGCTGGTCGACTTGACGTAGGTGCCGATGCCGCCGTTCCACAGCAGGTCGACCGAGGCCAGCAGGATCGCCTTCATCAGGTCGCTGGGTGCCAGCGCGGTCACCGACTCCTTCAGACCGAGCGCGGCGCGGACCTGCGGGGAGATCGGGATCGACTTCGCGGTACGCGGGAACACCCCGCCGCCCTCGGAGATCAGAGACGTGTCGTAGTCGGCCCACGATGAGCGGGGCAGGTCGAACAGCCGCCGGCGCTCGGCGAACGAGGTCGCCGCGTCCGGAGTCGGGTCCAGGAAGATGTGCCGGTGGTCGAACGCGGCCAGCAGCCGGATGTGCTCGGACAGCAGCATCCCGTTGCCGAACACGTCGCCGGACATGTCACCGACCCCGACGACCGTGAAGTCCTGGCTCTGGGTGTCCACGTCCAGCTCGCGGAAGTGCCGCTTGACCGACTCCCACGCACCCCTGGCGGTGATGCCCATCTTCTTGTGGTCGTATCCGGCGGAGCCGCCGGAGGCGAACGCGTCACCGAGCCAGAACCCGTACGCCAGCGAGATCTCGTTGGCCGTGTCGGAGAACGTGGCGGTGCCCTTGTCGGCCGCGACCACCAGGTACGGGTCGTCGCCGTCGTGGCGCACCACCTCGCGCGGCGGCACGATCGCGCCGCCGACCAGGTTGTCGGTCACGTCGAGCAGGGCACTGATGAACAGCTTGTAGCAGTTGACGCCCTCGGCGAGGAATCCGTCGCGATCCGCCGGGGCCTGCTTGAGCACGAAGCCGCCCTTCGCGCCCACCGGTACGATCACCGCGTTCTTGACCATCTGCGCCTTGACCAGGCCAAGGATCTCGGTGCGGAAGTCGTCGCGCCGGTCGGACCAGCGCAGGCCGCCCCGCGCCACCGGGCCGAACCGCAGGTGCACGCCCTCGAACCGGGGCGAGTAGACCCAGATCTCGTACCGCGGCCGGGGCGCCGGCAACTCCGGGATCGCCCGCGGCTCCAGCTTGAAGGCCACGTACGACTTCGGCCGACCGTCCGCGCCCCGCTGGAAGAAGCTGGTGCGCAGGGTGGCCTGGATCAGCGTCAGGTACGAGCGCAGGATCCGGTCCTGGTCCAGGCTCGCCACCCCGTCCAACTGCCGACCGATCGCGGTCACCAGCTCCTTGGACTGCAGCGACCGATCTTCCTCGGAAAGCGCGAGGGTCGGCGAGAACCGGGTCTCGAACAGCGCCACCAGCAGCGCCGCGATGCCCGGGTTGCTAATCAGCGTGTATTCCATCGACTCCTGCGAGTAGACCGCGCCGGCCTGGCGCAGGTACTTCGCGTAGGCCCGCAGGATCACCACCTGGCGCCAGGTCAGCCCGGCCCGGACGACCAGTTCGTTGAACCCGTCGACCTCGGCCTCGCCCCGCCAGGTGGAGGAAAACGCATTCTCCATGTGCGACCGGATCTCCGGCAGCTCCCGGGCCTGTGGCGGCAGCACCAGCCCGAAGTCGTACAGGTAGATGGTGCCGTCGGCGCGCTCGACCTCGTACGGACGCTCGTCGGAGACCTTCACACCCAGCGAGTGCAGCACCGGCAGCACGGTGGACAGCATCATCGCCTCGCCGGCCCGGAACACCTTGAACCGGACGTTGCTGTCGTCCTTACGCCGCCGGAAGATGTGCGTGGCCAGCTCGCCCGGTTCGTCGAGTAGTTCCAGCTTCGCGATGTCCTGGACCGCCTCGTACGGATTGTGCTCGTCCTTGTACGCGTCCGGGAACGCCGGCGCGTAGCGCGGGAACAGCGTGCGGCACTGCTCCTCGCCGAGCTTGCGCTCCAGCAGCAGGCGGAAGTCGTCGTCCCAGTCCCGGGTCGCCTCGACCAGCAGCTCCTGAATCGCCGCGGCGTCGATGTCGACCGGCGGCGCGGCCGGGTCGGTGCGCACGATGAAGTGGATCCGGGCCAGCACCGACTCGCCCACCCGGGTGGCGTAGTCGATCCCGATGCCGTGCAGCTCACGCTGGAGGATGTTCTGGATGCGCAGCCGGTTTTCGGTGGTGAACCGGTCCCGGGGCATGAACACCAGGCAGGAGATGAACCGGCCGTACCCGTCCTGGCGGAGGAACAGCCGCAGCGCGCGCCGCCCGGCCAGGCGCAGTACGCCCATGACCGTGTCGTACAGCTCGTCGGTGCGGATCTGGAACAGCTCGTCGCGCGGGTAGTCCTCCAGGATCGCCAGCAGGTCCTTGCCCGAGTGGCTGCGCGGCGACAGGCCCGACCGGTCCAGCACGGCGGCCACCTTGCGCTTGACCACCGGCAGCTCACGAACCGAGCCGAGGTACGCGGCCGACGAGAACAGCCCGAGGAAGCGCCGTTCTCCGACAACGTTGCCCTCGGCATCGAACGTCTTGAACCCGATGTAGTCCAGGTACGAGGAGCGGTGCACGGTGGATCGCGAGTTGGCCTTGGTGATCACCAACAGGCGCTTCTCCAGCACCTTCTCCTGCGCCTCCGGCGTCATGCTGGACAGCTCGCGGGGCGCGGTCTGGTCCTGCCGGAGGATGCCCAGGCCGGTGCCGAGCACCGCCTGCAGGCGCATCCGGCCCACCGCCGGCTCCCCGGTGCCGGCCTGTTCGGCGGTCGCGCCGGCCAGCCGGTACTCGCGGTACCCGAGGAACGTGAAATGCTCGTCGACCAGCCAACGCAGCAGCTCGATCGAGTCGGTGATGTCCCGCGGCGGTACCGGCAGCGAGGTGCTGGCCAGTTCGTCGGCGATGGCCAGTGCCCGGGAGCGCATTTTGGGCCAGTCTTCGACCGCCTCGCGCACGTCGGTCAGCACCCGCTGCAACTCGCGGCGCAGTTCGGCCCGGTCGACGTCGCCGCGTACCCGGTCGATGGACAGCCGCATCCAGCTCTCCACCAGGTCGCCGGCGATCGCGTCGTCCGCCTCGACGTCGGCGCACACCTCGATCAGCTTGCCGAGCGGCTCGCGGCGCACCACCACGAGCGGGTGAACCAGCAGGTGGACCGACAGGCCCCGGATGCTCAGCGCAGAAGTGACAGTGTCGACCAAAAAGGGCATATCGTCTGCGACGATCTCCAGGATCGTCAGCTCCTGGTCGGCGCTGTCGCCCACCCGGAGCTTCAACTCGCCCGGTACCCGCTGCTCCGCCAGCTCCCGGTGCGCCCTCGCGCCGGAGAGCATCTCCGCCGCCGTCAGCCCGACCATGTCCTCGTCCGGCGCGAACCGCCAGTACCGGCGCACCAGCCGGGCACTGTCCAGATCATCGCCGGCCAGCGCCACCGCCTCGGCGACCAACCGCTCCGCGTCCGGCAGCGGCTGATCCAACTCGGTGTCCTCGCCATCGTCACCGTCCGTAGCGGCGGCTTCGATCTCCTCGACGTCCTCCACGGCGTCCGGGTCGTCGGGGTCGATTTCGATGTCGCCGGGGGCGGTGCCGCCCCGGTAGGCCCGACGCCCGCCCCGACCGGTCGCGCCGGCCCGGGTGCGTTGGACCGCTATGTCCACATCGCCGCTTTCCCCGGTCGAATCGGCATCGGCGTTCTGGCCGGCTGTGCCGCCGGCACCGGAGCGTTGGTTGGCCGCGTCGACACCGGTCGCCGCACGATCCATGGGTTGCCACTCCCCTCGCCCACAACGCTGTGGGATCACTCTCATCTCCACCCTATGACTTCCCGCGCGGCGGGCCCATCCGCCCGGCGGGGTAGCCGCGCTCGCGCCCAGAGATTGTGACGTCTGCGACACAAGCGGATCACTCGACCCACCAAAGCCCGGGCTGCGGGCGTTGTACCCGGTGGGACACAATCGCTGCCGGAGGTGCCCAGATGCGTTCTAGAGTCCGCGCGACCGCGTTGCTCGCCACCGCCGCCCTGGTCGGTGGTGGGCTTGTCGGCTGTTCCAAAGGCCCAGGGCCGGAGTCCGCGATCTCGGATTTCCTGACCGGCTGGCGGACCGGCCAGTTCGCGGCCTCGCTGCATTTGATCTCGTCGAACGGCAGCGCGCTGACCTCAGCGACCGTGGCGACCGAGATCAAGACCCTCACCGGCGACCTGGCCAGCGTCAAGCCGACGCTCAAGGCCGGGAAGGCGACCGTCGACAAGGACGACGCGACCGCGCCGATCGACGTGTCCTGGCCGATCGAGAACGGGGTCGCCTGGTCCTACCAGACGAGCCTGCGGCTGCAGCGCAACGACGGTAAGTGGGATCCCATCTTCGAACCGTCGGTGATCGCGGCCCAGCTCACCGACACCGACAAGATGACGGTCAAGACCACCAGCGCGGAGCGCGGCAGCATCCTGGACGGCAGCGGCCAGGCGCTCGTCAGCAAGCAGCCGGTGGTCAACGTGGGCATCCAGCCCAACCTGATCAAGGATCAGACTTCCCTGATCAGTACCCTGACCGCCGCCTTCAAGTCGGCCAACGTCGACGTGGACCTCTCCGACCTGCCCAACCAGATCAAGGCGGCGTCGCCGACCGCGTTCGTACCGGTCGTGACTCTGCGCCAGCCCGTCTACGACCAGATCCGGTCGCGCATCCACGACCTGGACGGCACGGTCTTCACCACCGGCACCATGGAACTCGCTCCGACCAGCACGTTCGCCCGCGCCCTGCTGGGCACCGTGGGCGACGTGACCAAGGAGCGGATGGACAAGAACCCGGGCAAGTACCAGATCGGCGACCAGGTCGGATTCGGTGGCCTGGCCGAGGCGTACGACGACCAGCTGCGCGGCAAGAGCGGCGTATCCGTGGTGGCCGTCCCGGCCAAGCCGACCGGCAACACCACCTCGGACTCGACCGGCGACGACCCCGACGCCGACCAGGGCAAGACGCTGTTCAACAGCGCACCGGTCGCCGGTAAGTCGATCAAGACAACGCTGGATCAGAAAACCCAGAGGGCCGCCGAGACCGCGCTGGCCATGACCCAGCAGCCCTCCGCACTGGTCGCCATCCGGATCTCGGACGGCTCCGTGCTCGCGGTCGCCAACGGTCCCGGTGCGCAGGGGCAGGACCTGGCGCTGGACGCCAGCGTCCCGCCCGGCTCGATGTTCAAGACAGTCACCGCGACCAACCTGCTCGAAGCCGGCAAGGTGAATGTCAACACGACGGTCAACTGCCCGCAGACGCTGACCGTGGACGGCTACACCATCCACAACTCGGAGTTCGAGCAGTTGGGCAACGTGCCGCTGCACGAGGACTTCGCCAAGTCGTGCAACACCGCGTTCGCGTCGCTGGCGCCCAAGCTCGGCCCGACAGGCCTGGCCGACACCGGCAAGCAACTGGGCGTGGGCATCCCGTGGGACCTGGGCATCGACGCGTACACCGGCAGCGTGTCGGCCAACGGCAACCCGTCGGAGCAGGCGGCCGCGGCGTTCGGGCAGGGCAAGACCACGGTGTCGCCGGTCGTGATGGCCGGCATGGCGGCGGCGGTGCAGCGAGGCCAGTGGAAGCAGCCGCACCTGGTGGTCGACCCCGCCCCGGCGCACCCGGCCGCCGACGGGACGGCGCTGAAGCCGTCCACCGTGAGCGCGCTCAAGCAGATGATGCGCGAGGTCGTCACGGACGGTACGGGGGTCAAGGACAAGTCGGTACCGGGCGCTCCTATGTACGGCAAGACGGGCACAGCGGAACACGACAACAAGCCGACGCCGACCCACTCCTGGTTCATGGGATACCGCGGTGACGTCGCGTTCTGTGTATTCGTCCAGGATGGCGGGATGAGCACCGACGCCGCGGTGCCGATCGCCGGAAAGTTCTTCACCGTCCTGGGCTAACGTGCAGGGGTGGACGCGTACGCCGACTTCATCGAGGAGGCGGGCCGGGGGTCGTTCCGGGCCCCGGCCGACGGCGGCTGGACCGCGGAGCAGATCGTCGCGCATGTGGCCAGCACCAACGAGCAGCTGATCGCCACCACCGAGGCGGTACTGGCCGGTCACGACGCCAGTTTCGACAACCGGGAGGCGACCGGCGACCGGCAGCTACGCGCCTACGTCGCGTCCTACGGCGGCCTTCGCGGGCTGGCCGATCGGGTCGCCATCACCGTCGCGGTGCTGCGCGACCTGACCGGCCAACTCGGTCCGCTCGAAGACACCCCGGTGCCGACCCGGATCCAGGAAGGCGACCGGGTGATGCTCGACGGCCCGACGCCGTGGGGCCGGGTTCTCCAGATCAACGAGGTCCAGCACACGGGCGGCCACCTGGAACAGCTGCGCGCCCTCCGCGAAGACGAACCCTAGGCGGTTTCGGCCGCGGTCTGATGCGGTACCGGCACCGGCTCGCCGCGCTGGGCCGGCATCACGATCGGTACCGGCGGGGCCTCGTCGTCCGGACGGATGAGCGGGGCGAGCGCGGTCACCAGCGAGGCGACCAGTTCGCGGGCGTAGACGCCGTCCGGGTCGTAGTCCGGATCGAACACGGTGAGCTCCATGCCCAGGCAGTCCGGCGTGTCGACCAGGTTGGAGATGAGCAGCTCCAGCTCGGCGTAGGCGATGCCGCCGTCGTCCGGCGCGTCGACCGCCGGCATCACGGCCGGGTCCAGCACGTCCACGTCGACGTGCAGCCAGTAGCCGGCACACGCGCCGAGGAGCTCGCGCGCCCACTGTGCGGTGCGGCCCGCCCCGTCGCCGCGAAGCTGCGGTACCGACCGGTGCGCCAGCCCGGCGGCGCGCAGGTCCAGCCGGTACTCGTCCTGGGCCCGGATGCCGAGCAGCACCACGTTCTCGTCCAGCAGGTACGGTCGCAGCCCGTCGATGTCGGTCAGGTCGGGCTGCCCGCGCCCGGTGGCCAGCGCGACGTCCTCGCCGGCCGCCGCCCCCACGTACGAGGCGTTGCCCGGGTGCCGGAAGTCCGAGTGGCCGTCCACATAGATGAGCCCGTACGGCAACTCGTCCCGTACCGACATCCGGCGCATCGCCAGCGCCGAGCCCAGCAGGATCGAACAGTCTCCGCCCAGGATCAGCGGGAACTCACCGTACTCGATGATCGCCTCGATCCGGCCGGCCAGCCGGCGCGAATACCAGGCGACCGACTCGGCCTGGCTGACCCCGTCGCCCGGTCGCCAGTCGCCCGGGTCGTAGCGGGGCGGCGTCAGGCAGCCGGCGTCGCGGGCACCGAGCCGGGGCAGCAGCTCCTGGTCACGGAGCGCCCCGGGCGCCTTGGCGCACCCCGGTACCGAGCTGATCGTCGGGGGCCGCAGCCCCAGGTTGCTCGGCGCGTCGAGGACCGCGATCCGGCGCGCGCCGCCTGGCAGCGGCGCTGGCACCCCGGCCGGCAGCGGCGCCGCGCTGAGCGGCGCCGCTGTCGGACGGCCGGGGTCCGAAGGCATGGCCTTCTCCTAGAACAGCGCGCTCGCGAGAGCGCGGCGGGCCGCGATGACGGCCGGGTCGTCCGGCCCGGCGATGGTGAAGAGCGACACGAGATGCTGGCGTACCGACTCCCGGTCGGCGCCGAACGTCCGCCGCACCAGGTCGACGAGCCGCTTGTACGCGGCCTCGGCCTGCCCGGAGACCACCTCGATGTCGGCGGCCAGGGTCTGCGCCGGGATGTCGTCCGGCGTCGCGGCCGCCGCGGCGAGCACCGCGGACGGGTCGACGCCCTCGATCCGGCGCAGCAGGCCGACCTGGGCGAGCCCGGCCTCGGCGATGGCGTCCGCGGGCGACTCGGCGAGGATCTTCCGGTATGCCTGCTCCGCCCCCTCCAGGTCGCCGTTCATCAGCGCGTCGTCGGCGGCCTCCAGCCGGGGATCGGCCGGCGTCTCGACCTGGACGCCGGCGGCCTGGAGCACCTCGGCGATGAACGGGCGCAACTGGGACTCCGGCACCGCGCCGGTGAAGCCCGGGGCGAGCCGGCCGCTGAGCGCGACGAACGCGGCCGGGATGCCGGGAAGCTGGAGAGCGTCGGCGAGCCGCGGGTTGGAGTCGGCGTCGACCCGCGCGAACACCCACGCGCCGTTGCCCTCGATGGCGAGCTTCTCCAACACGGTGGCGAGCTGCTTCGACGATTCCGACCGCGGCGACCAGAACTCGATGACCACCGGCGTCGTCAGCGACCGCTCCAGCACCTCGGTCTGGAACGTGGCCTCCGTCACATCCACGACCGCCCCGCCGCCACCCGGCAGCCCCGGCACCGGACCCCCGCCCGAGGGCGGGGCACCGGCCGCGTCGTCGGCGGCCGGCGACGGCGGCGGGGTGCGCAGGGCGCTCAGGTCAACCGCTCCGCGGGTGAAGATCGACGGAGTACTACGCGGATCACTCATGCCCGACCTCGCTGTGCTCGCCGATGCCATGAGACTCGAACCCTCCGAGTCCGATGATTCGCTCGCTGTGCTCGCTCATGGTTCCCTAGTCTGGCACGACACCGGAAGCATGCGGTGGTGCCAGCGCCGCGTGTGCGCCACCGGCAACCAACGAAACCGTCCCATCCTCGTGATCGACAGTGAACAGCGTGCCCGGCGGGTACATGCCGAGCACCTCGGGCGGCAGTTGGACGGTACCGTCACCGGCCACCACCGCGAAGTCCTGGCCGTCGCGGCCCTCGGCGCCGACCCGACCGTCCCGGATTGTCACCGCTCGTCCCAGCCGCGCGCCGACCTCGGCGTCGTGGGTGACCACCACGATCGTGGTACCCCGTTCGGTGTTCACCGTCTCCAGCGCGCCCAGCACCTCGTCACGGCCGTGCGTGTCCAACTGGGACGTCGGCTCGTCGACCAGCAGCAGGCCGGGACCGGCCGCGATGCCGACCGCGAGAGCGGCCCGCTGCCGGGCTCCCGGCGCCAGCTCACCGACCTTCGCGCGACCCCGCCCGCCGAGCCCGACGAGGTCCAGGATCCGGTCCGGATCGTCCAACTGGATGCCGGACGTACGGGCCGCCCGGCGCTGCGCGAGCCAGATGTTGCGGTGCAGGTCGGCGTACGGGAGCAGGTTGCGCGCCGCGCCCTGGAGCACCACCCCGATCTCGGTACCCCGCAGCCGGGAGATCTCCGAGTCGGACAGTTTGCCCATGTCGTACGTGCCGATGTTCACCCGGCCGGCGGACGGGCGCATCAGGCCGGCGAGCAGGGAGATCAGTGTCGACTTGCCGGAACCGGACGGGCCGACCAGGGCGAGCATCTCCCCCGGGCTGATCGACAGGTCCACGCCGGCCAGCGCCACGATGTCCCCGGCACCAGCCGCGCCGGCCTCCGACGCCCGGTAGATGTGCACGACCCGCCGGCAGGCAACCGCCAAACCGCTCATGACCTAGTCCCTCCCCGTCTCCAACTGCCCGTACCGCCGGACCTTCCGGCGCAGGTCGTACGCCGCCACCAGGGCGACGCCGACGAGAACGGCGACCGCGATCGCCCAGGATCCGAACACCGCACCCGGGGCGGGCCACGTCGGCGGCGGCCACGGAACGGAACGGCTGACGAACATCGGAATCTCGGTGCCGGTCACCAGCCACGCAGCCGCCGCGGCCACCAGGCCGACCAGCCCGGCCGCGAGAACCACCACCAGGTAGCCCCAGAGTCCGGCCCGACTGGTGGCCGCGCGGGACATCCCCTGCACCCGCAGAGCCCTCAGGTCGCCCGCCCGGCCGTTCCGGTCGACCGCCGCGACCAGCCAACTCCCGCCCGCCGCGAGCAGCACCGCGAGGCCGGCGGTCAGCAGGTGAAACCACAGCGCCAGGGCCGGCCCCTGGGAATCCAGCTCGGAACGCAGCTGGGCCACCCGGGAGTCCGCGGTCACCACCAGCCCCTGCGTCCGGAGCCGGCTCAGCACGTCCGGCGGTGCCGACGGCCCCAGCCACACCTGCTCCACGTCACCCGCACTCGCATCGCTGGCCGCCCGGTCGGCGTACTCCAGATCCACCAGTACCCCGTGCGAGCCCAGCCGGGGCAGGCCATCCACCCTGGCCACCTCGGTCACCGGGGCGTCGCGGCCGTCGAGCCCGACCAGCAGGGCGTTGGGTGGCAGCGCGGTGGTCGCGGCGACCGGCAGCAGGGCGGGCCGGTCGGCCGGCGTGATCCAACCCTCGGCCGCGGTGCCGCTGTTGCCGTGGTAGTAGATCTCCAGGCCGCCGGCGCCACGGGACAGGGTGATGCCGGCCGGAACCTGCGGCCGCCACGAGGACGGATCGGCGAGCGCCGCGGCGGGCATGAGCAGCCCGGCCGGCCCGCCGGTACGGATCTGGCGCAGGGTCACCCGCAGCCCGAAGCCGCCGGAGCCCGAGTTCACCGCGCCGAAGCCGACCAGCCGGCACCCGTCCGCGCAGTCGTCCACCTGAGTGACCATCCGCTGGTCGCCGGGGAACAGCCGCCCCAGATCCTCGGTCAGCGGTGAGCCGCCGGACAGCGGCGCCAGGACCACCACCAGGTGCACGTCGACGAGCTTGGCCAGGTTGTCGTTGGTGACGTCCAGCTCGATCGCGCGTGCCCGGAGCACGGTCGGGTCGGGCAGACCGGGCCGCAGCAGGGCGGCCAGCTGCCGGGGCCCCGGGCCGCCGTAGCCCGGCTGCCAGAGCGCCGCCGTGGCCAGCCGGGTGGTGTCGACCGCGAGCTGCGGCGGATCGCCCGGCGCACCGGGTTGACCGTTGACCACCGCCATCGCGTACCGGCCGGCCGGATCGGCCGCCCGGGTCGCGTTCAACAGCTTGAGCCGGGTCACCGGCCTGATCGTCAGGACCCGGGTGGCGCCGGAGGTGACCCGGGCCTGCGCCGCCCGCGCCTGCGCGGCTACCTGGGACGCGGTGGTGGCGAAGCCGAGCAGCGCGACCGCGAAGACCAGCAGCACGAACAGCCGATGCGCCCCGGGCCGGCGACCGAGCTGGAACGCCGCGAGAGCGCCTCCCATCCGGCCCCGGCGCAGCGCCCGGGCACCGTACCGGCTGGCGAGCGGGACCACGGCCCGCGCGCCCAGCAGCGCGACGGCCAGGATGACCAGGGCCGGCACCAGGATCCCGATCCCGGTCAGCTGCCCGTTCGCGACGCGCAACTGGACCGCGGCCACCACGGCGAGCAGCACCACGACCGCCTCGACGGCCAGCGAGCGCCAGCCCCGACCGCCGCCGGTCACCCGGCGCAGCAGGTCGGCCACCGGGGTGAACAACTCCCGGCGCTGGGCCAGCAACGCGGCGAGTACCGCGCCCACGCCGGCCACCAGCGCGTACGGCAGCGCGCCGGAGGTCGACCCGGGGCCGTCGAGCCGGACCGAGGCGAGCGCGCCCATCGCGGCCAGCCCCACCGGGTACCCGACGATCGCCCCGATCACGATCGCGATCAGGTACTCGCCGGATGCCAGCAGCCAGCGAGTGGGCCGGCTGGCTCCGCGCAGCGCCACCAGTCCCAGTTCGAAGCGGCGGTCCCCGGTCCCGTACCCGACGGCCAGGAAGATGACGAACCAGGCCAGCGCCACGAGTGGTACGCCGGCCACGGGTACCAGCTGGTGGGCGAGCTTCCGTTCGCGGTCGATCCGGTCCAGCAGGTTCGGGATCCCGGTGGTGACCGAGATCTGGCTCGTACCCAGCCCTCCGACGCGCTGGTTGACCTCCGCCAGCTCAGCGCGCAGCGCCTCGAGGTGATCCGGCGCGAACGCGGCCGGGTCGCCTTGCACGTCGACGATGTCGACCTCGCCAGCGTGGTCGAGGGTTTCGATGGCGGCCCGGTTGGTGAACACCGGTTCGCTGGGGGCGCCGGACGCGTCCAGGTCGAAGTAGGCGTGTGTGCCCCAGTACGGCGCGTCCGGGTCGGACACCCGGTAGACGCCGACCACGGTCAGCGTGTACGGCGCGCCGGCGGGGACGAACACCTGAGTTCTCGGGTCGAGCTGGGCGAACCGCACGGTGACGGTGGCGCCCGACCGGATGCCCAGTCGATCGGCGGTACGTTGCCCGATCACCACCTCGGAGCCGCCGATGAGGCACCGGCCCCGCACCATCACCAGGTGGGCGCACGTGTCCTGCCGGAAGGCGAACCGGCTCGGCGCGGTCGGCGATGTCTCCACGCCCAGTACCGTCACGTCGACCGAGAACACCGGGGTGAAGTCGGGCATCCCGATGAGCGCGGCGCCGACCTGCGAGAAGTCCGGGCCGCCGCCATTGTCGTCGGACTGCTGGGACATCGAGTCGGCGACGCTCATGCTGCGTTCGTCCGGGGTGGCGTCGTGCACCTCGTGCTCGGCGACCGCCCGATCGATCGCGCCCAGGTATGCCGGGCCGGCGACCGCCGCGGCGGTCGCCACCAGGGCCAGTACCGCGAGGGTGAGCGCCTGCGCCCACCGGTTGCGCAGCATCAACCAGATCAACCGGCTCATCGGGCGGTACCTCCGGCACGCATCACCCGGTTGAGCTGGTAGCCGGCCACCACGGCGGCGCCGGCCAGCAGCACCGCGGCGCCGGCCGCCGACAGCAGCAGGGACAACGGGCGCAACCCGGTTGGCGCCGGTATCACCGCCCACAGGTCGGCGAACACCGGAAGCCCGGATCCGGCCAGGAACCGGGCCAGTACGGCACCGGCCACCCCGGACAGCACCGCGAGCCCGACCGGGGTCGCGTAGCCGCCGTACCCGATCGCCCGCGCCGCCCGGCCGGTCAGCCCCTGGGTACGCAGCGCGGACAGCTCCGCCGCCCGCGGTTCCCGCTCGACCGCCCCCGCCACGGTCACCGCAGCGGCGCCGAGCAGCACCCCGACGATCGCGGTGAGCAACGCGAACCGCTGCGCCGCGGTGAGCCCGGCGGTGCCGAGCCGGGTCAGGTCCGCGCCGATCGAGTCGGTGCGCAGGATGGTCAGCCCGCTCGCGTGCAGCTTGTCGACGATGCTGGAGGGCGCACCCGGGGCGAGCCAGACCTGTTGGAGGTCGCCGACCGACGCCTCGGTCACCGCGCGGTCCGCGCCGTCGAGGTCGATCAGCAGGCCGGTGCCGCCGAGTACCGGCAGAGCGGGCGCGGTGCCGACCACGCGGACCGGTACCACGTCCACGCCGAACGGCGCCAGCGTCGACTCGCCGGCCTGCCAGATTCCCGGTACCCCGCCGGCCAGCACGCCGGGGAGCGGGAGCGGCGCATCGACCGGGAAGATCCGGTCGATCAGCACGGAACCGGCCGTCCCCGGCACCGGAGGCGGGGTTGTCACGGTCAGCCCATCGTCCGTCGCCGCCAGGATCGGGCCGGACGGGTGCGCGATCAGCGGACCGTGCCAGCGCCGCACGTCGTCCAGGACGGCCGGGCCGGCGACGACCGAGTCGGGGCCCTGCTGCCCGATCGCGTACAGGGTGACCGTGGTGTCCGGGGCGGCGGGCGCGTAGTCACCGCTCTTGAGGAGCGGACCGGACAGCGCGAACGAGGCCAGCCTGCAGCCGCCCGCACAGTCCGCGGCGGCCGCCTGGTAGCTGTGCCGGCCCGGCGCGAGCGGGCCGAACTCCAGGCGCACCGGAGCGCCGGTGGACACCCTGACCAGGTCGACCAGGATGCGCGTGTCCGCCGGCCCGGCGATCATCGCGGCGTCTAGCGTCACGCCGGTACCGGCGAACGTCAGCGGGGCGGGTGCCGGTGGGCGCAGCCGCGCCGCGAGGGCGGCCGGGCTGGTCCCGTAGCCGGGCTGCCAGGAGACCACGCTGGCAAGGCGGGAGGCGTCCACCGCGAGTACCGGCGGCGTTCCCTGCACGCTGGACGAGTTGGACACCACGGCCATCGCGTACCGGCCGCTCGGATCCGCCGCCCGTACCGCGCTGAGCAACTGCTGGCGGCTTGCCGCCCGTACCGTCAGCTGCCGGTCGGCGCCCAGCTCGACCATCGCCCGGCTGTGCCGTGCCTGGCTCGACGTCTGCCAGCCCATGGCCGCCGTACCCAGCACCGCGACCGCGACCGCGAGCAGGGCGAAGACCCGTTCGGTACCGGGCCGCCGAGCCACCTGCAGCGCGCCCAGTCCGAGCCGGAGCCGGCCGGTACGCAGCGCCACGACGCCGAACCGGCCGGCCAGGTAGGAAAGCGCGCGGGCGAGCAGCAGCGCGACCGCGAGCGCGACCAGTCCGGGTGCGAGCAGCGCCAGCCCGGGAGCCGAGCCGTCCACTCCGCCCTGCGCGCGGACCTGGTACGCGCCGGCGACCGCGAGCACGATCACCGCGAGGTCGACCACGCCGGCACGCCGCAGCTCACGTCCCGTACCCGCGCCCCGCGACCCGCTCCGGGACGGCACCTGGCGCAGCAGGTCGGCGACCGGGGCACGGAGGATCCGCCACTCCGAGGCGATGATGGCCAGCAACGCCCCGGCGACCGCGAGCACGACAGCACCGGCCGACAGCTCCCAGGCCAGCGTGGTGCGCCCCGGCCCGGTTACCTCTCCGGCGCTCAGCCGGGCGAGCAGGTACCCGAGCCCGACGCCGAGCACCGTCCCGGCCAGGATGGGCGCCGCGCTCTGGCCGGCCGCCAGGCGCAGCAGCCGACCGAACGTGGCCCCGCGCAGCTTGAGCAGGGCCACGTCGCGGCGCCGGTCCTGACTGGTGAACCGGCCGGCCAGGAACAACGCGAACCAGCTCAGGGCGAGCAGCTGCACCGCGCCGACCAGCACGCCGACGCCGATGAGCTGCTGGTCCTCGGTGATCCGGTTGAGGACCTGACTGCTGCCGAGCGCCACCTGCATGCCGTGCTGGCTCAGCTGGAACTGCGCGTAATCGATCCGGTCACCCAGGTCGGGGTTGCGGAACGCGTCCAGCGGCAGGGTGACGTCCTCGAGGATCTGCGGGGCATCGAGGCCCCCGGGAGCGAACGTGGCGAGCGGGACGAACACCGGATCGGTACGGGCGGCGGCCGCGGCCGAGTCGCTGGGCGGGTCGTAGACCGGGTCCGACCAGTACGCCCCGGACGGGTCGACCGGGTCGTAGATCCCGACCACGTGCAGGGTGGCCCCCGGCTTGCTGTCGTCCGGCCGTACCGGCATGGTGTCGCCGACGTGTACCCGCGCCAGGTCCGCGCTGCGCCGGGTCAGCATCGCGTCGCCGGGAGCGCTCGGACAGCGGCCGGTCAGCACCACGTGGTCGCAGACCTTCTCCCGGTAGTTCACCGGTATCGCGACGCTCACCGACCCCTGCTGGTACCGGGCGATCTGGGACAGGCCGAGATAGGTGTCCACCCCGGGGATGTCGAACGCCGACGCGACATCGGCGTGGTACGCGGCGAGCAACTCGGCGGGGTCGCGGTCCAGGTCCTGGGTGCGCGACGTGCTGACCACGCGCTGGGTGGCCGGCGCGGTGAGCACGTCGTTGACCAGGGCGGTGTTGTCGGCGGCCAGCACATACCACGGGGCGGCGGTGGCCGCCGTGGCCGCGAGTACCGCCAGGACGAGCACCGTCACCGTCTGCGCGCGCCGCGCCCGGAGCGCTCCCAGGATCAGCCGGATCATCCGTGCTCCCCCCGTCGGCCTTCCAGTCCGGCCGAGAGTAGTCGCGACGAGACCAGCGCGATGCCCATCAACAGCAGCCCGGCGATCGCGAGCGCGATGACCAGCGGCGGCCAGTGCGGCACCAGTGGTGGCGGCAACAGGGCGACACCGTCGGCGAACAGCGGGATCGAGCGCCCGGTCAACGCCCAGGCGGCACCGGCCGCGATCGGGCCCAGCACCAGCGCGGCCAGGACCAGCCCCGCGTACCCGTACCGGTTGGCCGACGCCACGACGGCACGCGGTACGCCCTGCACGCGCAGGGCCCTCAGTTGCCCGGCGGCCCGCCGGTCGACCGTCGCGATCAGGACCAGCCCGCCCACTGCCAGCAGCACCGCCAGCACACCGGCGAGCAGGTGGAACCGCATCCCGGCGGCCGGCCCCTGCCGATCCAGGTAGCGCAGCCGGGCCTCGTCGCTCTCGGTCTCGACCACCGTCAGTCCGTTGCCACGCAACCGGTCGAGGATGCTCGCGGGTGCGTCGGCGGCGAGCCACACCTGCGGGTTGACGGCGACGCCGGTGTCCCGGGCGTCCCGCTCGGCGTACTCGAAGTCGACCATGGTCCCGTGGTCGCCGAGCCGGGGAAGGACCGGCACGGTACCCGCGGCGACCACCGGCTGCGGGATGTCGTCGAGGCCGCCCACCGTGTCGCGCCCCAGCCTGCCGGTGAGCACGACGGGCAGCGGGTACGGCGCGTCCACCGGCAGGATCCACGCGTCGACGCCGACCCCGCTGTCGGTGAGGTTCACGCTCAACCCGTCCGGCCCGGGCGTGACGGTCGGTACCGTGGCCGGCCCGACGTGGCCCGGTGCCCGCCACCGCCCCTTCTCGGTCAGCCCGACGTTCATCGGGGTGGCCGGGTCGCCCTGGTACAGGCCGTGCACCACCGCGTTCAGGTTGAAGCCGGCGCCGGTGGGCTGGGACACCTCGAACCCGATCAGGCGGCAGCCGTGGGCGCAGCCCGGAAGCGTGGCGGTGTAGGTGTGCCGGCCCGACCTGAGCTGACCGACGTTGACCACCTGTGCCGGGTCGCCGTTCACCGGTGCCAGGTGCACCACCAGGTCCAGGATCTGCGCCGGCTGCAGGGCGCCGACCGAGAGGTCCATCCTCATCGTCTCGTTGTGGAACGTCACCGGATCGGGTTCGGCGGGGCGCAGCGCCGCCGCGGCCCGGGCCGCGGACAGGCCGCCCTCGGCCCGCCAGTTCGCCACCGCGGCGAGCCGGGTGGAGTCCACGGCCAGCGTGGGCGCGTCCGTGCTGACGATCGACGGCACGGTGGCCACGGCCATCGCGTACCTGCCGGTGGGGTCGGCGGCCCGTACCGCGTCCAGCAACGCACCCCGGTTGACCGGCAGCACGTCGAGTACCTGCGGCGCGCCCTGCTCCACGGTCACCCGCTCGGCACCGGCCCGGGACGCGACACCCGCGGCGGTGAACGCGAATCCCAGCTGTGCCACCGCGACCACGAGCAGTGCCAGCAGGCGTGCCGCGCCGGGCCGGCGGGCCAGCCGCAGCGCGCCGAGCCCCAGACCGAGCCGGCCGGAACGCAGCGCCCGGCGGCCGATCCAGCCGGCCAGCGGACCGACCACCCGCGCCGCCAAGAGGGCCACGGCGAGCACCACGAGGCCCGGGGCCAGCAGCATGATGCCGGTCAGCTTGTCGTGGTCGGCGTGCAGCTCGACCACTGCCGCGACGGTGAGCGGGTAGAGCATGGCCTCCAGGGCCAGCCCGCGCCAGCCGGCGCCTCTCGGCGGAACCTGGCGCAGCAGCTCGGCCACTGGCGCGGCGAACGGGCGTCGCTGTGCCAGTACGGTCGCGACCAGCGTGCCGAGCACCGCGGCGCCGGCCCAGCGCAGCGCCGCCCAGGACGGCGTGACCGCGCCGGCGCCGGGCAGCAGCAGGTGCGCGGCGACGGCCACCACGGCGTACCCGACCAGGTACCCGAGCGCTCCGCCGATCAGGATGGCCACCACGCTCTCGCCCAGTACCAGCCACCAGCGCGCGATCAGCGAGGTACCGCGCAGCTTGAACAGGCCGACCTCGGCGCGGCGGGCTTCGGTCGCGTACCCGGCGGCCAGCAGCATCACCAACCAGGCGAGGATCACCAGCGGTACCGAGGCCAGCGGTACCACCTCGCGCAGCGTGGACCGGTCGGTGTCGATGCGCTTCAGCAGCGCGGGGATCTGGGTACCCGCCGAGATCGCGCTGGCGGCCGCCCGGTGCTGCGCACCCTCCGCGCTCGCCCGCACCGTGGCCAGGTTCGCCGGGGTCAGCGCGGCCGGGTCGAGCAGCGAGTCGACGGTCTGCGTCTCTTTGGTGTGCCGCAACACTTCCAGTGTTCCCCGGCTGGTGAACACCGGCTCGCCGGTGGCGGCCTGGCCGTCGCTGCCCGGGGACACGTCGAAGTAGTGCTGGTCGGCCCAGTACCGGTCGGTGCGGTCGGGTACCTCGTACACGCCGACCACGGTGAGGTCGGCCGTCGGGCCGGTGGCAGTCGGTCCGTCCTGGGTCTGGACGCTCTCCCGCTCCGCGACCACCTGTCCACTGGCCAGACCGAGCCGGTCCGCGGTGGCCCGGCCGAGGACGACCTCGTTGGTACCGATCGGGCAGCGTCCCCGCACCATCCGCAGGTGTGCGCACAGCCCCTGCCGGAAGACCAGCCGGGCCGCGCCGCCGTCGGCGGGGCCGGTGAAGAACGCGTCGAACTCGGCCGCGAATATCGGCGTGAGACCGGGCCCGGTCAGCAGTCCTACGGCGCCTGTCTCGAACGTCCGGTCGCGGACCTGCGACAGGTCGACGGTTCCGCTCGCCTCCACCATCATCTCCAGCGGCGTGGCCCGGGACAGCTCGTCGGCGATCACCGAACGGTCGGCGGCCGCCATGAACGCCGGGCCGGCCACCGCCGCCGCGACCGCGACGACCGCCAGCAGCAGTGCGGTCAACGCCCGGCCGAGCCGGGCCCGCAGCATCGCCAGGATCAGCCCGATCATCGGTACACCCGCCGCATCAGCGCTCGGCCCACGACGGCCGCGGTCGCGCCGAGTACGGCGATGGTCGCCGCCGCCGCGATGAGCAGCCCACCGGGTCGTAACAGGGCCGGTGGCGGCAGTACCGCCCAACTGTCCACGAACAGCGGTACGGTCGCGCCGGTGACCAGCCGGTCCACCGGCGCGACGAGCAGGCCGGTCAGCAACGCCGCGCCGGCCAGCCACCCGTACCCGCCGAACGCCACCGCCCGCGCGGCGGGCACCGGCAGCCCCTGCCCGCGCAGGGCGGTCAGCTCCTCCGACCGTGGCCCGCGCTCCACGGCGGCGAGCTGCACCAGGCCGGCTGCCGCCAGTACCACTGCCAACACCGCGCCGAGCAACTGGAAGCGCAACGCCGCCCCCGGCCCGGAGTCGCTGTACCCGTCCTGCCGGCGACCGATGGTGTCGTCGCTGACCACGTACAGCCCCGCCGCTCCGAGCTTGTCCACAATGGACGATGGCGCGCCGGCGGCCAGCCACACCTGCGCGGTGACCGCGCCCCCACCGTCGTCGACCAGCCGGTCGGCGTAGTCCAGGTCGACCAGGGCGCCGGCCGAACCGAGCCGGGGCAGGGCGGACACCTGGGCGGCCACCCGGATCGGCACCACCTCCGACCCGAACAGGTCCACGCCCGGGTTGCCGGCCAGGCCGGCCTCTCTCAACTGGCCGGCGAGCAGCACCGGTACCGGGGTCGGAGCGTCGACGAGGTAGACCTGCCCGTCCGGTTTCGTGCTCTGGTTGATCGCGTCGCCGGGCGGCAGGGCGACCCGCAGCCCGTCCGGTCCGCTGGAGAGCACCGGACCGGCGGCGGCCGGGTCGGTGGTCGGCCGCCAGCGGCTCGGCTGCCGGAACCCGGCCAGGTCGGCGCTCCCGCCGTCACCCGCCGTGCCGCCGCCATCGCCGCCGCTCGTGCCGTCGCCGGCGGTCCCGGCCCCGTCCCCGTCGCCGTCGCCGCCCGCGGTGCCGGTCAGCGCGGTCAGCGTCAGGTCCAGCCCCGGCCCCGGCCGGGTCAGCGGCTGGCCCGCAGGGTTGAATCCGCTGGTCACACCGAACCCGTCCAGCCGGCACCCGGGAGCCCGGACGCACGCCGGGCTGGCCGCGTCGTACCGGTGCGCGCCCAGGCTCACCGGCCCGTACCGCAGGAGGATCCGCCGCCCGTCCGGCGCGGTGAGGTTCGCGACCAGGTACACCGGCCCGCCGCTGGTCGCGCGCACCGTAACGTCGAGCGCGAGCCCGCCGGCCACCATCCGGACCGGGGCCGGTGCCGGCGGGTGCAGCATCGGCACCAGGGCGGCGGGGGCCGGACCGTAGTGGGGATTCCAGGTGGCCACCGCGGCGAGCCGGGAGGTGTCCACCGCCAGTACCGCCGGTACCCCCGAGCGGGTGTGCGCCTGCACCGCGGCCATCGCGTACCGGCCCGACGGATCGGCCGAGCGGACGGCGGCGAGCAGCCGGCTGCCGGGTACCGGCCCGAGCGTGAGCACCCGGTCGGCGCCCAGTTCCTGGGCGGCCCGGTCGTGCTGCGCCGCCGCCGAGGTGTCCCAGGCCAGCGCGGCGTACCCGAGCACCGCCACGGCAATGGTCAGCAGCGCGAACAGCCGCTCCAACCCGGGTCGCCGGGCCAGGTACGTCGCGGTGAGCGTGCCGCGCAGCCGGCCGGCCCGCAGCGCACGGGACGCCGACCGGGACGCCACCGGTACCAGCAACCGGGCGACCAGCAGGCCGGCGGCGAACGCGACCAGCCCGGGTGCGATCACGACCAGCCCAGCGTCCTCGCCGGCGGCCGAGGCGTGCACCTGGTACACGCCGGCCAGCGCCAGGGCGGCGAGAGCGAAGTCGATCAGCTCCGGCCGCAGGATGCGGCGCAGCCGCCCGGCCCGCCGTCGGGACGGCGTACGGCGGAGCAGTTCCACGACGTCGGCGCGGACCGTACGACGCTCCGCGACCAGCGCGGCGAGCAGGCCGCCGAGTACCGCGACCGCCGCCGCGGCCACCGCCAGCAGCACAGCCAGGCGCAGTTGCCCGGCCTCGCCGATGCCGCCGGCCAGGATCCGGGCCAGCAACCAGCCGAGCAGCGCACCGGGCGGCACACCGAGCAGCACCGGCAGCGCGCTCTGCTGGACCGCCAACCCCCAGACCCGCCGGGACGGCAGGCCACGCAGCTTGAGCAGGCCGAGGTCGGCGCGGCGCGCGGTGGCGCCGGTGGTCACCGCGAGAAACAGCGCGAACCAGCCGAACAGCACCAGCTCCCCGGCCCCCAGCGGTACGCCGAGCACGATCACCCGCTGGTCGGCCTGGATGCGGGAGATCAGGTCGGGCAGGCTCGTGTCCACCTGGTACTCGTCGGACTTCAGCCGCCCGAGCTGGTCGTTCACGGCCTGCGCCAGGCCGGGCAGGCGGTCGACGGTCAGCGCGGCCGGAGTGGAGATGGCGTCGACCGTGACGGTGGCCTGCTGCGACCGGGTCGCGACGAGGGTGTCCTCGCTGACGAACACGGCGTCCGGCGGCCCGGACGGCAGGGTCGAGTCCTGGGCGGCGGCCGGGGCCTCGGCCAACAGCCCGCCCGCGCCCCAGTACAGGCTGCCCGCGTCGCGCGGCAGGTACACCCCGCTGACCCGCAGCTGTACCAGCCTGCTGATCGCGGGCGCCCGGAACGTGACCGGGTCGCCGACCCGTACGCCGAGCGCGCTCGCCGTACGGCTGGAGAGCATCGCGTCGCCGGTGGCGCTCGGGCAGCCGCCCTGTACCTTCACCTGCCCGCACACCCCGTCACGGATGGCCAGCGACGACGCCGCCCCACCGGCCGGACCGAGCACCGAGCCGGTCACGGTGACGCCGCCGACCTGATCGAACCGGGGCAGCGACAGATCCTTGCCGATCTGGTCGCGGGTCTGCTGGATGGCCGCGGCGCCGCCGTCGAGGCTCAGGTCCTGCCGCGCCGTGACCAGCCGCTGCGCGACCGGCGCCACGGACACGTCCCGGGCCGCGACCGTGCCGGTCGCGGCCAGCACGAAGAACGGCGCGGCCACCGCGGCGGCGGTCACCAGGACCGCGATGACCAGCAGCGCGGCGGCCTGAGTGCTCCTGGCTCGGATCGCACCTAGAGCTACGGCGAGCATCACGGGTCCCCCATGGCCGTCCCGCCGGGCGTGACGACCCGGGTCACGGTCATCGATGACCGTGACCTAGAGGGGACTCACGAGCCCCCGTTTAGGTTGCATCTAAAATCGCGCGGGTTCCCGGTAGCTCCCCCACTCGCCCCGCAGCGCGTCACAGATCTCGCCCAGGGTCGCCTCCGCGCGGGCCGCGTCGAGCATGCTCGGGATCAGGTTCTCCGAACCGCGGGCGGCCTGCACCATCTTGTCCAGCGCGACGCGTACGGCGCCGGAGTCCCGGGCCGCCTTGCGGCTGGCCAGGGCGTCCCGCTGCGCCAGCTCGACCTCGTGCGGGATGCGCAGGATCTCCAGGTCCTTGGCCACCGTGCCGGTGTGCACGTTGACCCCGACGACACGCTTGTCGCCCTTCTCCAGAGCCTGCTGGTAGACGAACGCCGACTCGGCGATCTGCGAGGTGAACCAGCCGTCCTCGATGCCGCGCAGGATGCCCGAGGTGATCGTGCCGTCGGTACCCATGTCCCGGATCTTCGTGAAGATGGCCTCGGCCTCGGCCTCGATCCGGTCGGTCAACTCCTCCAGATACCACGAGCCGCCGAGCGGGTCGGCCACGTTGGCCACCCCGGTCTCCTCCATCAGCACCTGCTGGGTGCGCAGCGCGATCTCCGCCGACTCGTCGGTGGGCAGTGCCAGGGTCTCGTCCAGCGCGTTGGTGTGCAGGGAGTTCGTCCCGCCGAGGACGGCGGCCAGCGCCTCGACCGCGGTACGCACGACGTTGTTCACCGGCTGCTGGGCGGTCAGCGACACCCCGGCGGTCTGCGTGTGGAACCGCAGCCACATCGCCTTCTCACTGGTCGCGCCGTACACGTCGCGCAGCCAGCGGGCCCAGATCCGGCGGGCCGCGCGGAACTTCGCGATCTCCTCGAAGAAGTCCACGTGCGCGTCGAAGAAGAACGACAGCCCAGGCGCGAACGTGTTGACATCCAGCCCGCGGCTGAGCCCCAGCTCCACGTACCCGAACCCGTCGGCGAGCGTGTACGCCAACTCCTGCGCGGCGGTCGAGCCGGCCTCACGGATGTGGTACCCGGACACGGACAGCGGCTTGTAGCGCGGGATGCTGGTCGCGCAGTATTCCATCAGGTCACCGATGAGGCGCAGGTGCGGCTCCGGCGCGAACAGCCACTCCTTCTGCGCGATGTACTCCTTGAAGATGTCGGTCTGCAACGTGCCGTCCAGCGTGGACAGATCGGCACCCTGCCGCTCGGCGGCCACCAGGTACATGCAGAAGACCGGGACAGCGGGGCCGCTGATCGTCATCGAGGTGGTGACCGCGGCCAGGTCGATGCCGTCGAACAGCACCTGCATGTCGGCGGCCGAGTCGATGGCCACCCCGCAGTGCCCGACCTCGCCGAGCGACTGCGGCTCGTCGGAGTCGCGGCCCATGAGCGTGGGCATGTCGAACGCCACGGACAGCCCGCCCCCGCCGGCGCCCAGGATCAGCTTGTACCGCTCGTTGGTCTGCCGGGCGTTCCCGAAACCGGCGAACTGCCGGATCGTCCAGGTGCGCCCGCGGTACCCGGTCGGGTACAGCCCCCGGGTGTACGGGTACTCGCCCGGCCAGCCGATGCGCTCGAACCCGGGGTGTTCCACCCCCGGGGGCGGCCCGTACACCGGCTCCACCGGTGCCCCGGACAGCGTGCTGAAGTCCGCGTCCCGCTTGGTCGCCGCGTCGTACCGCGCCTGCCAGCGCGCCCGCCCCTCGGCGATGTCCCGTGCGTCCATCCCCGCAGTCTAGTGCAGGCCTGAACGATCGCTAAGGCGACTCGATGTGCCCTGTCCCACTGAGGGAACCGAGCGGGTCCCAAACGCGACGTCGCCGGCCGGGCGGCGTCGGGGCGACACCGCCGCGACCGGCGACGGACGCGGTGGACCAGGTGTGGGGTCAGCTCTCGGCCGGCGCGCCGACGACGATCGCCTTGGTCTCCGGGCTGTATCCGACGGCCCGCTCCGCATCGTTGCCCGGAGCGGCGTCGTCGTCGATGTGCACGTCGTCGACGATCACGTTGACGGCGGTGATGTCCAGGCCGAGCAGGTTCTCCACCGAGCTGATCACCTTCTCGCGGACCTTCTCGGTGACCGAGTAGACCTGGAAGCCGAACTCGATGACGATGACGACCTCGATCTCGGCTTCCTTGCCCTCCAGCTTGACCGAGACGCCCTGGTCGGCGCTCTCCTCGCCCAGGTGCAGCCGCTCCTTGACGGCGGAGAACATCCGCGCGACGTCGCCGCCCAGGTCGTAGACGCCGGGAACCTCGCGGGCCGCGATGCCGGCGATCTTCTCGACGACCTCGTTCGCGATGGTGGTGTGGCCACGGCTGGCCGGAAGGGTGGCGTTGTTACGGATCCGGACGGCCGCCCGCTGCGCGGCCTCGCGGGTGGCGTCCACCGCGCCGCTTGCCGCCTCGCCCGCCTTGTCGATGGCGTCGCTGGCCCGGTCGGCGATGTCGGACGCGACCGCGCTGGCCCGCTCCCGGATGGTCCCCGGCTCGGCCGCCTGCTCGGCGGGCGCCCCGGTGGTCGATTGTGCCTCGGCCGGCTGACCTGCTTCCGCCGTCTGGGCAGTGCCGGCGGCGGGCTCGTTGGTCTGCGCGGGTACCTCGGCAGCGACATCAGTCATTGTTTAGTCTCCCCTGGTCCTGCGAGTTGATCGTCGCGGTCGAGCGCGAGCGTACCCGCGCCGGGCCAGTCGTGGGAGTCCGCGCCGGGACGTCGGCAAACGTTCACGGCGCGGCCGGAATCAGGCGTGTACCGGCAGCTCCGAGTAGCCGCGTACCAGCTCCGCGCGGCCGTCCACGAGGTGCAGTTCGGCGTCGCAGGCGGCGGCCGCCTCGGGATCGTGCGTCGCGAACACGACTGCCGCGCCCCGGGCCGCCTCCTCGTGCAGCAGGTCCAGGACCTTCTGCCGGTTCTGCGCGTCCAGCTCACTGGTCACCTCGTCGGCGAGCAGCACGTCGCCGGCCAGCGCGAGACCGCGGGCGATCGCGGTGCGCTGCTGCTGGCCGCCGGACAACTCCTCGACCAGCTGGTCGGCCTGGCCGGACAGGCCCAGCCGGTCCATCGCCTCGACCATGCGCCGGCGCGCGTCGGCCGGGCTAGCGCCCTGCGCGATCAGGGCCACCTGCACGTTTTCCGCCGCGGTGAGGATCGCGGCCAGTCCGTTGTCCTGCGGCACGAGCACCACCCGCTGGGCCACCGCGTGGTCCCGGTCGCGCAGTTGCGTGCCGTCCACGCTCACCGTGCCCTGCCTCGGTCGCAGCAGCCCGGCCATGGTGAACAGCAGGGTCGTCTTGCCGGCACCGGACGGGCCGGTGACGGCCAGTGTGCGGCCGGGCTCGACCCGTACCGACACGTCCCGCAGCACCGGTTCGTCCTTGCCGTACGCGACGCTGACCGCGTCCACCACCAGAGTCGTCACGTTCCCTGGACCTCCAGACCGTCGAGCAGGTTGCGTGCGGCCGTGTACGGATCGAGTTCACCACCAGCCACGGCGGAAGCCAGCTTCGGCAACGCCGTGCCGTCGCGCAGTGAGCTGATCCGGCTGCGCAGGGTGGCCAGTGCGATGCCCTCGATCTCGGCCGCGGCGCGTGCCTCGCGCCGCCGTGCCAGCTCACCGTGCTCGACCAGCCAGTCGTGGTGCTTATCGATCGCGGCCAGTATGTCATCGACGCCCTCGGCACGGGAGGCGACGGACCGCAGCACCGTCGGCCGCCAGTCGCCCGGCTGCCGCTCGCCCAGCGCGATCGAACCCTGGATGTCGCGGTAGGTGGCGTCCGCGCCGTCCCGGTCGGCCTTGTTCACCACGAAGATGTCGGCGATCTCGAGGATGCCGGCCTTGACCGCCTGGATCGCGTCACCCATCCCGGGCGCGAGCAGGACGAGAGTGGTGTCCGCGAGCGAGGCCACCTCGACCTCGGCCTGCCCGACCCCGACGGTCTCCACCAGCACCACGTCGCACCCGGCGCCCTCCAGCACCCGGACCGCCTGCGGGGTCGCGGCGGCCAGCCCGCCGAGGTGCCCCCGGCTGGACATCGACCGGATGTAGACGCCGGCGTCGGTGGCGTGGTCCTGCATGCGTACCCGGTCGCCGAGGATCGCGCCGCCGGTGAACGGGCTGGACGGGTCCACCGCCAGGACGCCCACCCGGCGGCCCCGGGCGCGCAGCGCGCGGACCAGTTCGTTGGTTGTCGTGGACTTCCCCACACCGGGCGAGCCGGTCAGGCCGATCACCTGCGCGGTGCCGGCGTGATCGGTCAGCGCGGCGGCCACCTCGGGCAGCGCCGGGTCGGCGTCCTCGACCAGCGAGATCAGCCGGGCGACGGCGCGCGGATCACCGTCGCGGGCGGCCCGCACCAGCGCCGCGACGTCCCGGCCGCGCCTCACCTGACCGCTTCCCGGCTCACGTGACGACCCCGACACCCAGAGTCCGGATGAGCCCCCAGCGCACGGCGTCCGTGTGCTGGGCCGGGAACGTGATGCGGAACTGGCGCGGAGTGCCCAGCTCGGCCGCGTTGAGCGTGGTCAGCTCAAAGGTGACCCCGCCATCGTCGACCACGGCCCGCTCGACGCCGCCGTACGTGGTGCCTTCCTGCTCACCCCAGACCAGGCAGTATGGCTCCTCCTCGGGACGGGGATCGTCCGCCCGCTGGACCAGTAGACAGCCCTCGGAGCCGTCTTCCCTGGCCGCGAGGCCGAACACATAGCCGACGAACCCGTCGTCCTGCTCGGTCGTCGGCGAACCGCCCACCACCGTGGCGGCGAACTCAAGCGGAGCACTCACCGGCACACCTTAACGGGGCGCGCCCGCTCATACGGTGGGCACCCGTACCAGCAGTGCGTCGCCCTGCCCGCCCCCGCCGCACAGCGCCGCGGCGCCCAGCCCGCCACCCCGCCGGCGCAGTTCCAGGGCCAGGGTGAGGACGAGCCGGGCGCCCGACATGCCGATCGGGTGCCCCAGCGCGATCGCCCCGCCGTTGACATTGACGATCTCCGGGCTGACACCCAGTTCCTTGGTGGACTGGATGCCGACCGCCGCGAACGCCTCGTTGATCTCGATCAGGTCGAGGTCGCCAGCGGTCAGCCCGGCCTTGCGCAGCGCGTGCGCGATGGCGTTGGCCGGCTGGGCGTGCAGCGAGTTGTCCGGGCCGGCCACGTTGCCGTGCGCGCCGATCTCGGCCAGCCAGGACAGGCCCAGCTCCTCGGCCTTGGCCTTGCTCATCACGACCACCGCGGCAGCACCGTCGGAGATCGGCGACGAGGTGCCCGCGGTGATCGTGCCGTCCGCGCCGAACGCCGGGCGCAGCTTCGCCAGCGTCTCCGGGGTGGTGTCCGGCCGGATGCCCTCGTCCTCGCTGACCACGATCGGGTCGCCACGCCGCTGCGGCACCTCGACCGGGACGATCTCCTCGGCGAACACGCCGTTCTTCTGCGCGGTGGCCGCCTTGCGGTGGCTGGCCGCGCCGAACGCGTCCTGCTCCTCACGGGTGATGCCGTACCGGCGGCTGTGCCGGTCGGTGGACTCGCCCATGGACACGTTGTCGTACGCGTCGGTCAGGCCGTCGAGCGCCATGTGGTCCTTGAGTACCACGTCGCCGTACTTGTAGCCCTGGCGCTGACCGACGAGCAGGTGCGGCGCGTTGGTCATCGACTCCATGCCGCCGGCCACCACGATGTCGAACTCGCCCGCCCGGATCAGCTGGTCGGCCAGCGCGATCGCGTCGAGTCCGGACAGGCACACCTTGTTGACGGTCAGCGCCGGTACGGACATCGGAATGCCGGCCTCGACCGCGGCCTGCCGCGCCGGGATCTGCCCCGCGCCGGCCGTCAGAACCTGGCCCATGATCACGTACTGCACCTGGTCGGGTGCCACCCCGGCGCGCTCCAGCGCCGCCCGGATGGCGACCGCGCCCAGCCGGGTAGCCGGGAATTCCCTAAGGTTGCCCAGCAGTCGCCCCATGGGGGTACGGGCACCGCTTACGATCACCGATGTCATTTCGACTCCCCGACCCGGATCCGGATACTGAACGATGGTTAGGTCAGTCAGACTAGCTCCCATGGACGCGACTCCCCATCCTGAGCCCGGTGCGGCTTCGGTCACAGGTATCGGCCTGCTCCGGATCGATCATGTCGGCATCGCGGTGCCCGACCTCGATGACGCCATTGACTTCTACCGGCGGGTCTTCGGCATGCGCTGCGTGCACCAGGAGGCCAACGAGGAGCAGGGGGTACGCGAGGCGATGCTGGCGGTCGGCCCGGGCGACGGCGACACCTGCCTGCAGTTGCTCGCGCCGCTGTCGCCGTCCTCGACGATCGCCAAGTTCCTGGACCGCAGCGGCCCCGGCATCCAGCAGCTCGCCTACACCGTGGCGGACATCGACACCGCCTGCGCCGTACTGCGCGAGCGGGGCATGCGCCTGCTGTACGACACCCCGCGCACCGGCACGGCCGGCTCCCGGGTCAACTTCGTGCACCCGAAGAGCGCCGGGGGCGTACTGGTCGAACTCGTCGAGCCCGCTGCCGGCGCCGACTAGTTACCGGAGGGGTCCGGTCGGGGGCGGCCGGAATCCTCTTTGCGCTCCGGCCATTGACACGTCAGCAATCGACCTGCGCCGGCAATCGACATCCGCCGGCATCGACACGCGTCAGTAATCGGCCGTCGACCCAGCGTCGCGATCCAGGTGGCCGGCGGTGTCCGTCGTCGTTCGTACCGTGCCGTCATTCGCCGCCCCTTCGGACGAACGTGAGTTGACCTTATGCCTTCTTCATGACTTGGCACGGTCGGTCTTGCGGAGGGGCGGGGGGGATCTGCCAGTATGTGCCAATGCCCCAGCAGCAGCAGTCCTCTTCCCTTGCGTTTTTCGACGATGCGAACGCGAGCACCGAGTTCAGCGTCGTTCTCCGTGGTTACGACCGTCAGCAGGTGGATGGCTACATTCAGCGCCTGAATGCCGCCATCGCGCAGACCGAGCAGGCTCGTGGCGAGGCCGAGCAGCGGATGAACGACGCACAGCGTCGGCTGCGCCAGGCAGAACAGCGGATCAACTCGGTGGAGCAGAAGCTCACCGACACCAACAAACAGCTTGAGGAAAACAGCCGGCCGACTCTGTCTGGGCTGGGCACCCGGGTCGAGCAGATCCTGCGCCTCGCCGAGGAGCAGGCGAACGACCACCGCGGGGAGTCCAAGCGCGAGGCCGAGGGCATCGTCTCCGCGGCCCGGCTGGAGGCCCGGGAGATCACGGACAAGGCGCGTGCCGAAGCGGCCGCGATGAAGGCGAGCGCCGAGCGCGAAGCGAGCAACCTGCGCACCGCCGCCGAGCGGGAGGCCGCCGAGGTCCGGGTCCAGGCCCGGCGGGAGGCGGACACGCTGCGCTCGGACGCCGAGCGGGAGACCAAGCAGCTGCGCGCCGCGACGGCGCACGAGGTCGCCGAGCTGAAGGCGACCGTGGAGCGGGAAGTCTCCACGCTGCGGGCCACCGCCGAGCGGGAGATCACTCAGCTGCGGGCAAAGGCGGCGCGCGACGCCGAGGAGAAGCGCGCCGAGGCGACCAAGCTGCTGGCCGACGCACGGGACAAGCGCGACAAGGACCTCCAGGCGCTCCAGTTGGAGCTGGCCGAGCGCCGCGAGGCGTCCGAGCGCGAAGAGAGCCAGCGGCACGCCGCTGCCGTGGCCAACACCCAGAAGCTGGTCAGTGAGGCCGAGCAGCGGGCGCGCAACGCGGAGGAGCGGGCCAAGGAGATCGAGCAGCGGGCCGAGGCCCGCCGGGTCGAGTCCGAGCGCAATGCCGAGGACACGATCGAGAAGGCCAAGTCACTGGCCGACAAGACCGTGAACGAGGCGCGGAGCGAGGCGCACCGGATGGTCACCGAGGCCCGGACCGAGGCCGAGCAGACCACTACCACGGCCCGCCGCGAGGTCGAGGAACTCACCCGTCAAAAAGACGCCGTTACCGCACAGTTGGGTCAGATGCTCTCCGGGCTGGCTGGTATTGTGCCGAATATCGCACCGGCGGACAAGAGCGACAACGCGTCCGACAGGGACGACAAGGTCTCGGCAAGCTGAGCGCAGCAAAGCGCGCACGTCCCGTCATGCCGGTCTGAATGCCTGCATGACGGGATGTTGCGTGTGAGGATGGAGCTATGTCGCAAGGCGGAGACCTGAATGCAGTGAGCGGGGGCCTTGCCTCCGAACCCAACTTCGACACCGCTGTCCGCGGATACAAGCGGGATCAGGTCGACTCCTTCATCCATAACCTGGAGACGGAAAACGCGGCGCTCGGCGCCGAGCGCGACGAGGCATACGCTCAGTTGCACGCGCTGGCGGCGCAGGTCCACCAGCAGCAGCTGGAGATCGCCGAGCAGCGCCGCGCGGGTGCCCACACCGTTCCGGTGGGCCAGATCTCGTTCCGCCACCTGGGTCCGCGCGTCGAGCAGATCCTGACCATGGCGGAGGAGCAGGCCGAGGCGATCAAGGCCGACGCCCTCGCCGCCTGCCAGCGCCAGCGCGAGGAGGCCGAACGCGTCCTCATCGATGCCCGCGAACAGCACAACAAGGCGGTACGCGACTTCGAGGCCGCCCTCGCCGCCCGCCGGGCCGACGAGGATCGCGCCGCGGCCCAGCGCCGGGCGGAGCTGAACGCCGAGTTGACCAAGGGTCAGGAATACTCGACCCGGCTACGCAGCGAGGCCGAGCACCTGCACCGGACGACGCAGGAGGAGGCGCAGCGGCTCCTCGAGGAGAGCACGGCCCGGGCCGAGCGGCTGCGGATCGACACCAATGCGTATGCCGAAGAGCAGCGCGCCAAGATCAAGCAGGAAGCTCAGCGGGCCGCCGAGGAGAGCGCGGCGCACGCACGCCAGATCCGGGCCGATGCCGACGCCTACGCCGAGCAGCGGGCCACCCAGATCAAGCAGGAGGCCAAGCGGGTCGGCGAGGAGAATGCCGAGCGGGTCCGCCAGCTCCGGGCCGACGCCGACACGTATGTGGCGCACCAGCGTGGTCTCGTCGAACGGGAGGCGCAGCAGCGCCGGTCCGGCATCGACGCCGAGCTGGCGGCACTGCGCGGCCAGGCCGAGCAGTACGCCGGCCACGCCAAGACCCAGGCCGACCAGTATGTGGTCCAGACCCGCGGCCGGGCCGACGACGCGGCACGGCGGGTGGTCGAGAGCGCCCGCGCCGAGGCCGAGAAGGTCCTCAACGCGGCCCGGGCACAGGCCGAGCGGCTGGTCGTCGAGTCGCAGCGGCAGTCCAGCGACGCCCAGCAGGTGCGCGCGGACGCGGTGCGGGAGGCCGAGGCGAGCCGCCAGGTCGTCGAGCAGGCCCAGGAGCAGATCGCCTTCGCCCAGGAGCAGCTGGCCAACGCGGAGCAGAAGGCGACCCAGGCCGAGCAGCAACTGGCCTCGGCTCAGCAGCAGGCGTCCGCCGCACACCAGCACGCGGTCAGCGCCCACCAGCAGGCCGAGGCGGCGCGCATGGCCGAGTCCGACGCCAAGCGGAAAGCCGGCGAGTACCGGACCGAGGCCGCCCGGCAGATGGAAGAGCTCCGGAAGGCGGACGAGGCACGGCAGGCGATGGAAGCCCGGGTGGCCGAGGAGCGGCACCAGCTCGAGACGCTGGTCCGCGAGCGGTCCGAGGCCGAGCAGACCCGTGAGGGGCAGGCCGCCGGGCCGGAAAAGGTGCAGGGCGACATGGTTCTCGCCGACGGCGGCATGCTCGTGGAGGGCCCGCACCCCGACGGAGGCCACCCTGACGGCGGCCGGCCCGACGGAGGACGCCCCGAGACCGCCGTCGCGGAGCCGTCCGGGACGGCGGCCCAGGACGGGGCTCTCCCAGACGGGGCTCTCCAGGACGGTGAGCCGGCGGACCAGGCCGGGGACCCGGCACAGGCCGAGAAGGCTCACGCGAACAAGTCCAAGAACCAGCCGAAGGACAAGCCCGAGCCGCAGACGCCGAACGGCAAGAAGGTCAGCGCCGAAGCCAAGTAGCCGTTCGCGGCACCGACCGGCCAGAGCCCTCGTTCGACGCTCTGGCCGTTACTGCGGCCGGGGTACGTCCGCGAACGCGGCCACCGTACGGTCGGCGTACGCGCTGGCGTCGCCGTACTCCATCGGGCCGTCCCAGGTCTGCGGGAGCGGGTACGACTCCGGAGCCACCCGCTTGACGATCTCGTCGAGTACGGTCTCGGCGTCGCCTACCCACAGGTGCTTCGCCCCCGGTACCCCGACGACCTCCGCTTGGCCCATCGCGGCGAACCGCTGCCGGGCCTCGTCCGGGCGTAGGTAGTCGTCGAACTCGGGGACCAGCGCGGTGACCGGCTTCCCGGACGCCGCCCAACCGCTCAGGTCCTCGGGCGTGGAGAACCGCAGCGGCGGGGAGAGCAGGATCGCCCCCACCACCGAGGGCTCGTTGCCGTACCGCAGAGCCAGGTCGGTACCGAAGGACCAGCCCACCACCCAGATCGACGGCAGCTCCTCGAACTCCGCGTACTCGATCGCGGCGGCCACGTCGTACCGCTCGTCGGCGCCCCCGCCGAACTCGCCCCCGCTGGTTCCCCGCACGCTGGACGTGCCCCGGGTGTTGAACCGCAGCACGGCCAGCCCGGCCAGTGCGGGCAGCCGCCAGGCGGCCTTGCGGAACACGTGGCTGTCCATCATGCCGCCGTGCGTGGGCAGCGGGTGCAGGCAGACCAGGGTGGCGACCGGATCGCGGTCGGCCGGCCGGGCCAGCTCGCCCACCAGGGTGAGCCCGTCCGCGGTGTGCAGCTCGATGTCCCGCCGGTCGGCGGGGAGGATCGAGTTGGCGCGGATCGGCTGGCTCGCGGAATCGCCGGAAGACGGCGTCGGGGTGCTCACGGATCAACGTTAACCAAGCGCGGGCCGGGCGCGGCTGGCGGCCGGGCGGTCAGCCGTACCGGGGTGCGCTGCGGGAGCGCTGGATGATCGGGGCGCGCCGGTCCCGGGCCCGCCAGCAGCTGCTGTGCCAGTGGCGACGGTCGCTCAGATCACCCCGGCCGTCGGCCGGCCACGCCACCAGGTGCGCGACGCCGGGCGGGATCTCCTGGTCACAACCCGGACAGCGGTACGCCTTCGGGCTCGAACCGCCCGGGATCACCCGTACCGCCCACTCCCCGTCCTTCGCCACCTGGATCCGCTCGACCCCGCGACGAGCCTGGTCCTGGTCGATCCGCGGCTCGGCGTCGCGCCGGCGGGAGTTGCGACGGGGGCTCATAATCCCAGGTTACGTGGCTCGAAGGCGGATCACCCGGGACAGCCGGAGCCGGCGGATCAACCGTGGTGCCGGAAGCCGCGGCCGGTCTTCCGGCCCAGATGCCCGGCGATCACCAGCTGTTCGAGCAGCGGGGCTGGGGCGAGGCCCGGCTCCCGCGACTGCCGGTACAGCTCCCGCTGGATGGCCAGTGCCACGTCCAGCCCGACGGCGTCGAGCAGCTCAATCGGCCCGACCGGGTACCCGCAGCCGAGCTTCATGGCCGCGTCGATGTCGTCGGCCGTGGAGTACCCGGTTTCGAGCAGCCGTACCGCGTCGTTCAGGTACGGGAACAGCAGGCTGTTCACCACGAACCCGGCCCGGTCCCCGCAGACCACCCCGGTCCTGCCCAGCGCGGTCAGCACCGCCCGGGCCGTCACCACCGCATCCGGCGAGGTACGGACGGTCTGCACGACCTCGACCAGCGCCTTCGCCGGAGCCGGGTTGAAGAAGTGCAGCCCCAGTACGTCCGCCGGGCGGCCGGTGGCCATCGCGATCTCGATGACCGGCAGGCTGGAGGTCGTCGTGGCGAGCAGCACGCCGGGCTTGCAGATCTCGTCCAGGCTGGCGAACAGTGCCTTCTTGACCGCCAGGTCTTCGGCCACGGCCTCTACAACCAGGTCGACGTCGGCCAGGTGGTCCAGGCTGGCGGACCAGGTGACCCGGTCCAGGGCGGCGTCCCGGTCGCCTTCCGTGATCTTGCCGCTCCCCATCTCCCAGGTCAGCGAGGCCCGTACCGTCTCCCGCAGCACCGTGGGCGACTGGTCTGGGTCGTTGCGCGGCGACAGACGCGCCGAGCCAGACTGGTCGGACGACTCCTCGCTCCGGCTGACCGAGATCACCTCGTACCCCTGCCGGGCGAACACCTCGACGAGGCCGGCGGCCATCGTGCCCGATCCGACCACACCCACCTTGGCGACCGGCCGCGCCTGGTCGGCCGAGGTGGCGGGCGGTGGGGTCAGCTCGTCGTCGACGACCACCGGCGAGCCCGGCTTCTCATACGTGTAGAAGCCCCGGCCGGTCTTCCGGCCCAGCAGCCCGGCGGTGACCAGCTGCTTGAGCACCGGCGCGGGTGCGTGCCGCCGGTCGCGGCCGCCCCGCCGGTACATCGTCTCCAGGATCTCGTACGAGGTGTCCAGCCCGATCAGGTCCATCAGCGCCAGCGGACCCATCGGCAGGCCGCCGCCCAGCTTCATCGCCGCGTCCAGGTCCTCCCGGCTGGCGTACCGGGACTCGAACAGCGCGGCGGCGTGGTTCAGATACCCGAAGAGCAACCAGTTGGCGATGAACCCGGCCCGGTCCCCGATGGTCACGCCGACCTTGCCCAGGCGCGCACACAGGGCCTCGACGTCGGCCACCACGTCACCCGCGGTGACCACGGTCCGGACGACCTCGACCAGCTTCATCACCGGCGCCGGGTTGAAGAAGTGCATGCCGATGACCTGGGCGGGCCGCGTGGTGGCGACCGACACCTCGGTGACGGCGAGCGAGCTGGTGTTCGACGCGAGGATCGCGTCCGGCCGGCACACCCGGTCGAGTTCGGCGAAGATCTGTCGCTTGATGTCGAGCCGCTCGGGTACTGCCTCGACGACCAGGTCGGCGTCGCGCAGGTTGTCTAGCCCGACAGCGAACCGGACCCGGGCCAGCAGCGCGTCGCGGTCCGCCTCGGCGAGCTTGCCGCGGGCGACCGCCCGGTCGGTCGAGGCGGTCAGCGTGGACCGGCCGCGCTCCAGCGCGGCCTCATTGATCTCGGTCGCGATCACGTCGATGCCGTTGCGGGCGAACACCTCGACGATGCCGGCACCCATCGTGCCCAACCCCACCACGCCTACCGTGCCGAACTGCCGGGTCACGACCGCCTCCTTCGTCCCGAGCGAACCTGGGTCGCAGTCTGTCATGTCCCCAGTTACCGCAGGCTACCGGTCAGTAGGTTACGGACTTACACTGCTGTGGTGACCGCCACCCACACCCCCGGGGTCCCCGTCATCGACGACGGGCGCCTGGTCTCCACGAATCCCGCCACCGGTGAGGAAATCGGCCGGTTCCCGGCCGCCACCCCGGCCGACGTCGCCGCGGCCGTGCGGCGCGCGCGACAGGCCGCCGCCTGGTGGTCCGCGCTCGGCTTCGCCGGCCGCCGGGAGCGGCTGCTGCGCTGGCGGGCCGCGCTGGCCAACCGGCTCGACGAACTGACCGACCTGATCCACCGGGAGGGCGGCAAGCCGGTCGCCGAGGCGGTCGTCGAGTCCGCCGGCGCGATCGACCACATCGCGTGGGCCGCCAAACACGCCCGCTCCGTGCTCGGGCCCCGGCGGGTGCGCAGTTCGCTGATGCAGCTCGAGTACTCGTCCCGGCTGGAATACCTGCCGTTCGGCGTCGTCGGGGTGATCGGCCCGTGGAACTACCCGGTGCTGACCCCGGTCGGATCGATCGGATATGCCCTGGCCGCCGGCAACACCGTGGTGTTCAAGCCCAGCGAGTACACGCCGGCGATCGGCCAGTGGATCGTGGAGCGGTTCGCCGAGGTGGTGCCGGAGCATCCGGTGCTCTCGGCGGTCTACGGCATCGGCGAGACGGGCGCGGCGCTGTGCCGGTCGGGCGTGGACAAGCTCGCGTTCACCGGGTCGACGGCCACCGGCAAGAAGGTGATGGCCGCCTGCGCCGAGACGCTGACCCCGGTCCTCGCCGAGTGCGGCGGCAAGGACGCGATGATCGTTGACGCCGACGCGGACCTCGACGGCGCGGTCGCCGCCGCGGTCTGGGGCGGCATGACCAACGCCGGCCAGACCTGCGTGGGCATCGAGCGGGTCTACGTCGCCGACCGGGTGTACGACGCCTTCCTCCAGCGGCTCGTGGAGCGGGCGGCCCGACTCCGGGTCGGCATGGAAGACGACGCGGACTTCGGCCCGATCACCATGCCCGGGCAGATCGACACGATCCGGCGGCACATCGCCGACGCACTCGACCGGGGCGGCAAGGCGGCGCTGGGCGGGCTGGACGCGGTCCAGCCGCCGTACGTGCGCCCGACGATCCTGGTGGACGTGCCGGAGGACGCCGCCGCCGTGGTCGAGGAGACGTTCGGGCCGACCCTGACGGTGACCCGGGTACCCGACGCCGACGAGGCGGTACGGCTGGCCAACGCGTCCCGGTACGGGCTGGGCGGCGCGGTGTTCTCCCGTACCCGAGGGGTCGCCCTCGCCCGGCAACTGCGCTCCGGCATGACGTCGGTGAACTCGGCCATCTCGTTCGCGGGCATGCCCACGCTGCCGTTCGGTGGGGTCGGCGACTCCGGCTTCGGGCGCATCCACGGCGCCGACGGGCTGCGCGAGTTCGCCCGCCCCAAGGCGATCACCAAGCGCCGGATGCGCTCGCTGTTGCCGGCGCTGTCGTTCGACCGCACGCCGAAGCAGGTGGCCCAGATCGCGAAGGCGGTCAAGCTCCTGCACGGCCGCCCGCGCTGACGGATCCCACGCGCGGCCGGTGCCGGTTCGCGCCGCCGCGGGAAGCCGTCACCAGGTGAAGCTGCTCGGGAAGGTCACCTCGGCGATCTCGTTCTGGCCGTCCGCGTTCGGGTGGAAGAAGTCCAGCGCGGACAGCTGGCTGAGGTTGAACGTGGCGTCGTGCACCGCGCCGCCGTCCCACCTGCACAGGTGCCCGTACCGCGTGCACGCCTTGGCCAGTAGCCCGTCGTAGGCGTCGATCCGCTCCCGGAACGCCTGCCTCCTGGCCACGTCCGCGGCCGCCGTCGACGTCGGGTTGGCCAGCAGCGACGGGCAGACCCCCAGCGACCACACCGACCGGGCCAGCCGGCTGGTGTGCCCGACCTCCCAGACCCGGTACACGTTCGGGATGCTCACCATGAGGATCCGGGTCTGCGGGCTGGCCGTCTTCACCGCGCGCAGTGCCGTGTCGATCTGGGAGGCGAACGTCGAGGTGGCGGTCATCGTGCTCCGGCACGCGTCGTTCGCGCCGATCATGACGGTCAGGTACGCCGGGTGGGTCGCCGCCGCCTTGGTGGCCTGAGAGGCCAGGCCGGCCGCGGTGGCACCGGACGCGGCGAAGTTCTTCGCGTGCCCCTTGATCGCCGGGTTGCCGTCGAGGATCCGCCGGTAGTGGCTGTCGACCAGGCTGCCGTCGCCGGTGGCCCAGGAGTTGCGCGGGCAGTTGGTGAGGGTGAAGCAGCTGCCGTACCCGGCCGTGATCGAGTCACCGATCGCGGCCATCGACGAGGGCAGGCCCGCCACCACCCGGGTACGCGTCGGGTCGGGCTCGGGCGAGGTCCCGCCGGCGCCCTCCTGTCCCTTGCAGGCCAGCGCCGTCGCCGCCAGCAGCGCGAACGCGACCGCCCACCATCGACGCGCGATCACCGCAGCTAACCTCCCAGGATCTGGACGATCTGCTCTCCACGCGGGCTGCCGAGGCCGGTGCACGCGTCCCAGCCCGGCCCGGCGCTGTACCCGCCGTTGTCGCCGCTGGTGATGTCCACGAACGCGGCCGGGTGCGCGTACAGCCGCTCGTGCGGCTCACCTGCCCGCGTACCGCCGCGCTGGTTGGCCAGCGCCGTCAGCGCGGCCCACAGCGGCGCCACGGCGCTGGTGCCGCCGATCACCGCGTCGCGGCCGTCGATCCGCACCTGGTACCCGGTCAGCGGGTCGGCGTCACCGGCTACGTCCGGCACCCCGCGCCCGGCCGTCCGTCGCGGGCTGGACGGCACCGCGGCCTCCGCCTGGTACGGCGGTAGTCCGAAGTGGACACTCACGCCGCCGCCGGTCGCGCCGTTGCCGGTGGCGCTGTCGTTCCAGACCACCTCACCGGTCGGTGCCAGCGTGGTGCCGCCGCAGCCCACGACGTGCGGGCTGGAAGCCGGGAAGTCGACGTTGTCACCGGTGCCGTTGTCCCGGGAGCCGTCGTCGCCGGCCGCCGCGTAGATGGTCACGCCGAGCGGGCCGGCGTCGGCGAACAGCTCGTCGTAGGAGTCCATCGCCTGCGGAGTCCAGCCGGCCTCGGCCTCGCCCCAGCTGATCGACACGATCGACGGCTTGCGCCGGGTGTCGTGCAGCGCGGCGGCGATGGCGTCGTAGAAGCCGCTGGTGGTGTTGGGCGCGAAGTAGACCGCGATGTGCGCGCCGGGCGCGATCGCGCCGATCACCTCGATGTCGAGCGCCACCTCGCCGTCGGCGTCGCCGCCGGGTGTGTTCTTCGCGCCGTCGACCGAGACCGCGCTGACCGTCGGTCTCTTGACGCCCTGCTTCTCGAAGTATTCGGTGAGGTCGGCGGTGCGGTACCCACCGCCCAGCTCGATCACGGCCACTGTCTGCCCGGTGCCGTCCAGGTCGGTCGGGAAGCCGTACCGCCGGGCCACCTCGCGGGGCGGGTACCCGCTGGTCGCGGCGCGTGGCGCCACCCCTTCGACGCGGGCGCCGCGCGGGTCGTGGGCGACTCGGAAGTGCGCCCGCGCCTGTGGCCGGTCGTCCAACCCGAGTACGGCGACCACTACGTCGGCCAGCTCGCGCGGCACGTGGACGTCGCCTTCCCGCCCCCGGTAGGTCTGCCCGTCGGTGCTGTACCTGCCCAGGCTCACGCCGAACGCGGCGTTCATCTGCGCGACGCTGCCCAACAGGCCGATCGAACGGGCAGCCGGGGACGTGGCGGTGACGGACAGGCCATGGTCCCGCGCGAATCGCTCGACCAGCACCAGTTCGTCGGCATCTGCCGGCGCACCCGAGCGGGGTGCGGCACGGCGCAGGACGACGGTCACCCGGACCGTCTCGGCGGGATCGGCGTCGCCGACCCGGCGCGCGCCGGGCAGTGCCTCCCGGCGGCTACCCGGTACGACGTGCTCGGAAGGGCCCATGGTCACTGCTTGAGAGTACGTCGTGACAGGGCGGAATGGCCGCCCTGCCACGACGGGTTTCGGTCACTCGTGCTGGTACGTGATGGAGAAGTTTCCGCCGCTCAGCGCGCCGGTGTGTGCCTCGTACACGCCGTTGGACGGGTCCAGCGCGACCGGGTTGAACGAGGACAGGCTGCTGCCGTTGACGGTCGAGCCGGTGAAGCTGATGGTGCCGAAGTTCGGGTACCGGCCGGGAGGCGACTCGATGATGACTTCGGCACTGGAGCGCCGGGCACCGCTCAGCGACTTGGTCGTGGTGTACGTCCAGCCGCGGCTCTGGTTCGTCAGGGTCAGCGTGAAGCTGCTGCCACCCGCGTACGTCACCGAGGCGTGGATGACGTTACCCGCGGCCACCGGGTACGAGCTGGTCGACAGGTACACCGGGGCGGCCGGGTACATCTCGTACCAGGGTTCGTTGACCGCCCGGCCGCTGGAGCAGTCGGTCGCCACGCCGGTCTGCTCCACGCTGGACGATCCGTAGCCGTCCAGGCCGACCCACGGCGCGTACAGGTCGCTGCGCGAGTTGCAGGTGGCCGACGGGGTGGTCCAGGTGGCCGACACCGAGGTGAACCCGCTGCCGGTGGCGGCGTACCCGCCCCAGTTGTACCCGTTGATGTTGTACCCGACGCCGTGGCCGGCGAGGGCGTGGTGAGCCGGGCCGAACCCGGCGACGTCAAGGTTGACGGACGCGGCCGTGGGGGCGGCCAGCACGGTGACGCCGGCGAGCACTGTCGCCAGGCGGACGAGCAGATGGCGCATGCGGGCTCCTTCGTGAGGTGCCGTACCTGGGGCGACTTGGTCCGGCTCGACGCCTCTGCCGCGCGACGACCCAGACCAGCCGTCGGTTGCGCAAAGCCGATCACATATATCAGTAGATTTCAATAGATGAAAACTCTTCTTAACAGTCCAGGGGGTACGTCGCGGGGAGTGTCGAGGGTTACCCGGCGGGGCCGGCTACCGGCCACGGATACTGGCGGTTATGCGTCTCATCCATCCAGCGCCCGCGCACGACCTGACTTACGACGACGTGTTCATGCTGCCCAGCCGGTCGACGGTCGGCTCCCGCATGGCGGTCGACCTGTCCACCCACGACGGCAGCGGCACCACCATTCCGGTGGTGGCCGCGAACATGACCGCCGTGGCCGGGCGGCGGATGGCCGAGACGCTGGCCCGGCGCGGCGGGTTGGTGGTGATCCCGCAGGACATCCCGGTGGACGTGGTGGCCGAGGTGGTTTCCTGGATCAAGCAGCGCCACGTCGTGTACGACACCCCGATCACGCTCCGCCCGACCGACACCGTCTCGGACGCCCTCGCGCTGCTGCCCAAGCGCGCCCACGGCGCCGTCGTCGTGGTGGAGGGCGACCGGCCGATCGGCGTGGTCACCGAGGGCGACTGCGCCGAGGTCGACCGGTTCACCCAGCTGTCGGCGATCATGTCGGCACCGATCGAGTCCCTGCCGGTCGGCATCTCGCCCAGCGACGCGTTCGCCCGGCTCGCGCCCGGCCGTCACCGGCTCGCCCCGGTCGTGGACGCTAACGGCGCGCTGGTCGGCATCCTGACCCGCAAGGCCGCCCTGCGGGCCACGCTCTACCAGCCCGCGGTCGACGGGCAGGGACGGCTGCGGGTGGCCGCCGCGCTGGGCATCGCCGGCTCGGCGGGCGGCTCGGCCCGCAACACGGTCACCGGCGAGGCCGCCGCCGGTGCGGGCGCCGGCGGCCGGGGCAACCCGGTCAACGACCCGGCCGGTCGGGCCGACAAGCTGCTCGCCGCCGGGGTGGACGTGCTGGTGGTGGACACCGCGCACGGGCACCAGGAACGGATGATCGACGCGCTGCGCGCGGTGCGTGCGCTGGACCCGCAGGTACCGGTGGTGGCCGGCAACGTGGTGACCGCCGACGGCGTACGGGACCTGGTCGCGGCCGGTGCCGACATCGTCAAGGTCGGTGTCGGGCCGGGTGCCATGTGCACCACCCGGATGATGACCGGGGTCGGCCGGCCGCAGTTCTCCGCCGTACTGGAGTGTTCCGCGACGGCTCGCCAGCTCGGCGCGCATGTGTGGGCCGACGGCGGCGTGCGCCATCCGCGCGACGTCGCCCTGGCACTGGCCGCCGGAGCCTCGAACGTGATGATCGGTTCATGGTTCGCCGGCACCAACGAGTCGCCCGGCGACGTGCAGCGCGATCAGGACGGCCGGCTGTACAAAGAGAACTTCGGGATGGCGTCCAAGCGCGCGGTCACCCGGCGCACCGCCGACGAGTCGGCGTACGACCGGGCCCGCAAGGCGCTGTTCGAGGAGGGCGTGAGCACCGCCCGGATGTACCTGGATTCGGCCCGCCCGGGGATCGAGGACATCCTCGACCAGATCGTCACCGGGGTGCGTTCGGCGTGCACCTACGCGGGGGCGGGCAACCTCGAGGAGTTGCACGAGCGGGCCGTGGTCGGCGTGCAGAGCGCGGCCGGCTTCGCCGAGGGCAAGCCGCTGTCCAGCTGGTGAGCCGCCGGCCGTGGGAGGTCAGGCGGCGACGCTGGGTACCGGTTCGACCTCCGGCCGCTCCGGCGTCCCGCGTACCAGTTGGTGCAGCGCGTACCGGTAGAACGAGACCATCGTGATCAGGCTGACCGCCGCCCCCGCGGTCAGCCCCCACACGGCACCGTGCAGCCCGTCCGTGTCCCCGCCGGCGACCAGGCCGGCCAGGCTGGCGGTGGTGTAGATGGCGTACCGGATGAACAGCAGCCGGGCCCTGTGCATGCCGCGCAGCGCCGCCGCGAACGGAAGCTCGATCAGGTAGATGGCCGCCTGTACGCACAGTGGGAGGGCCAGCGGCGCGATGTCGGCGAACTTGCTCAGCCGGGCGAGCACGAACTCCGACAGCGGAACCACGGTCGCCACCATGACGACCGCCAGCCCGGCGAACGCGATCGCGAGCAGCTTGGTCTGCCGGGCCAGCCGGTACGCCGCGGAATGGCTCTCCCGCTCCCCGCGCCCGCCCGCGTCACCGGCGAGCCGGGACAACCTCGGCACGATCAGGCTCTGTACCGCCACGATGAAGTTCTGTACCGGCTGGATCAACGCGGTCTGCCCGCCGCGCAGGCCGGACAGGTCGCGCTGGGACAGCCGGCCGCTGACCAGGAAGCCGATCGCCTGAACCTGGATCTGGCCAATGATCTGGGTCGCGGTGAACCACCCGGACAGGTGCCTGGTCTCGCTGATCCACTGGCGCGGATTGCCCCGCCACGGCCACTGCCGGGTACGCAGCAGGAACACGGCCGCCCCGGCCAGCGCGCCCACTCCCCAGCTCACGAAGATCATGCTCGCCGAACGGTGCCCGGCAAGAAGGAAGCCGGTCATCACGACGGCCTGGGTCGACACCCACACCAGGTCGATGAACAGGCAGCTGCCCTGTGCCCGGAGCGCGAGGTACCCGCTGCGGCCGGTGTCGTGCAGCAGGATCACCGGCAGGAACGGCGCCACCCAGATCAGGTCCTGAAGATCGATCTTGCCGGTACGGGGACGGAGCGCCCAGATCACGGTCAGCACCACGATCGCGGCCACCCCGAACGCGACCGCCATCGCCAGCCCGTTGCGTAACAGCCGGGCCCGGCGCTGGGCGTCCAGCCGGGCCGCCAGCACGATCAGAACGTCGCCGACAAACGCCCGGTTCAGGGTCAGTACCAGGTAGGCGAGGCCGAGCGAGAGCACCATGGCACCGGCGCGCTCACGGGTCAGCAGGGCCAGCGCGATGACGGTGTTCGCGGCGTTGGCACACGCCATGACGGCCTGGTCGACCAGCCCGGCGACCACTCGGCGCGCGCCCTGCACGTCACTGCCCACCCAGTGCGGCCCGCGCCAAAGCCTGGATGCACGGGGTGGAGCGATACGTACGGGTCACAATACGGAGGGTAGTTGCCGGATAGGCTAGTCCGGCGCAAAACGGCCGAATTGCCCCCGGCCCTGGTGCGGGGAGTCATCATGCGGGCCGGTTCTCAAGCCCGCTGCCAGCTGGGCGGGTCAGGCCGACCGACTCGCTGTCGGCCGGCGAGTCAGGCCGCCAGCTCGCTGCCGGCCGGGCGCGTCAGGCCGGCCGGCTCAGAAGAGCGTCAGCTCGTCCCGCTCGATCCCGCGCAGCGCGTCGTAGTCGATCACCACGCACCGGATGCCCCGGTCCTCGGCGAGCGTGCGCGCCTGCGGCGCGATGGTCTGCGCCGCCAGCACGCCGGCCACCGGCGCCAGCAACGGATCCCGGTTGAGCAGCTCCAGGTACCGGGTCAGCTGCTCCACGGCGTCGATGGTGGCGCGGCGCTTCACCTCGACCGCCACGCTGGCGCCCTCGACATCGCGGCAGAACAGGTCGACCGGCCCGATCGGAGTGGGGAACTCCCGCCGAACCAGCGTGTATCCCTCCTGCAGAGTGCTCGGCGTCGCGGCCAGCAACTCCTGAAGGTGCGCCTCGACGCCGTCCTTCTGCAGACCGGGATCGACACCCAGCTCGTGCGAGGAGTCGTGGAGCACTTCCTCGATGGTGATCCGCAGTTCCTCGCCGCCCTTGTTGACCACCCGCCAGACGCCCGGCGCCTCTTCGATCCGGCACGGCGGGCTCATCCAGTTGAGTGGCTTGTACGCCCGGTCGTCGGCGTGGATCGACACCGACCCGTCGGCCTTCACCATCAACAGCCGAGTGGCCGGCGGCAGATGAGCCGTGAGCCGACCGATGTAGTCCACCGAGCACCGGGCAATGACCAACCGCACCGTGCGAGGGTAGCCGACGCCGGCACCGGCGACGGCGTCCGACCCGATTCTGAGCAGCCTGGCTCGGCGCGTCTGTCGCCGCATGACGACCCAGACCAGTCGGCCCGACTGGCGTAGTGGCGCATCGATGCCATGCTGGACGTCGTGTTGGAAGCACTGACCGGGTTGGGCCTGTCCGCGTCGGCCGGACTCAACGCGTACATCCCGCTGCTCGCGCTCGGCCTGCTCGACCGGTACACCGGGCTGGTCGACCTGCCGGCGAGCTGGCAGTGGCTGAGCAACGGTTGGGTACTGGCGATCCTGTTGGTACTGCTGGCCATCGAGGTGGTCGCCGACAAGGTGCCGGTCATGGATCACGTCAACGACGTGGTGCACACGGTCATCCGGCCGACCGCGGGCGGCCTGTCGTTCGGCGCCGCGTCCGGCGCGAAGACCGAGATGGTGACGGATCCGGGCAGCTTCTTCAGCAGTCACCAGTGGGTACCGGTCGCGGTCGGCGCGCTGGTGGCGCTGTGCGTACACGGGGTCAAGGCGACCGCGCGACCGGTCATCAACGTGTCCACGCTCGGGTTCGGCGCGCCTGTGGCGAGCACGATCGAGGATGTGTTCAGCACCGCGATGTCGCTGGTCGCGATCGTGCTGCCGGTGCTGATCGTGGTGTTCGTGGCGGCGATCGTCGCGTTCTTCGTCTGGGTAAGGCGGCGCCGCCGCCGGCGCAAGCTGGAGAAGGCGGCGCGGCGCGCGGCGGCTGCCGGGCCGGCGGACACGCTGCGGCTGCCGGCGGATCCGGGTACCGGCCTGCGCCGCTGAGCCCGGCCGGTTCAGGCCGGGAGGAACAGCTCGATGAAGACCAGCACCGCGACCACGTCCAGGCCACGCAGCACCTGGCGGAGCAGGTCGACGGGTACCAGGCCGAACGGTGTGTCCACCATGGGGCCGCCGTAGGCCCGGGACGGGGCGGTGGCGTTGCGGTACACCGCGAACACCAGCCCGATGACGAACACCAGCTGGTTGGGGTCCGGGGCGGACACACCGCTGCCGGCCAGCCACCAGAGCAGCGCACCGGCGGCGGGTACCACCAGGTGCACCCGGTACAGCCGCTGATCGGTGTCGCCGAGGCTGCGGCGCAGAGCCGGCGAGCGGCAGACCGCACGGAGGCCGGCGGCCAGCCGGCCCACGGCCAGGTACCCGGCCACCACCCGCCCCGCGCCGGCCGCCTCCGGCGCGATGAGCACCAGCGCGTACGGCACCAGGATCAGCGCGGCCCAGATCGCGAGCGCTCCGGGCCGGCGGGGCAGCCGGCGCACTTCGGCCCTCAGGAGGACCGCCCAGCGGGGGCCGGGCCGCAGCCGGCGCAGGCCGGACCGCACCCGGCCGGCACGGCGCCAGCGGCGCGCCTCCACCACGCCGGAGAACAGCGTGGCGTCCATGAAGATCGCGGCGGACGCCGCCGCCCCGGCCAGCGGGGCGCCGGCCGCCAACGCGGCCCGGTCGATCCGGCCCAGGCGGCCGAGCGCCGCGACGGCGCCGGCGACCGCGACGACCGCCACGGCCAGGGCCGACCACCGGACCGGCGCCGCCGGCGTCGCCGGTACCACGTGCGCGTACCGCAGCCCGATCACCGCCACCGCGCCGGCCAGGCCGACCAGCACCGGTACCCGTTCCGCCGGATGCCACCGCCGGGTCTGCACACCGGTGGCGGCCCCGGCCATGGCCACCCCGGTGCCGGCGCCGACCACCGCGGCTCCGCCGACGGTCGCCGCACCGCTCGCGGCCGCGCCGGCCAGCAGCGTGCCCAGCGCACCCGCCCCGGCGCCGACCAGCGCACCGCCGAGCAGCAGGTACCCCAGCGGCGTGATCAGCCAGCCACGGCGGGCCACCGGGCTGGCCACGCACCATGCCTGGGTCGAGGGCATGGCCAGCAACGGGCCGAAGGCGCGCAGCGCCTGCCAGGTCAGCCCGGCGGCGGCGACGGCCAGTGCGACCACCAACCACCAGCGGGTGGCCTCCGGGGCCGGCTGTTCCGCCGGATGCGTGAGGTACCGGTTCAGGTACCGCGGCCCGATCGCCCCGAACACAATAATGATCATGAGGACGAGGTAGATGTCTCCGCCCCGGCCGCTGCCGTGCTCCCGCCGTGCCGCGCGCAGCCGCCTGCGCAGCCGGCGGGCTGAGGGCACCGCGGGCGCGGGCGGCAGCGCCGAGGCCACGGCCGGTGTGGAACCGATCGCCGGGCTCAATCCTCCGGCCCCAGCTCTAGGTGGCTGTCGGCGACCGTGGCGACCAGGTCGGGGTCGTGCGAGGCGAGCAGCACCGCCGTGCCAGCCTCCCGTTCCCGCAGCAGCGCCCCGGCGAGCCACTCCCGGCCCTCGGCGTCCAAGCGCTGCTCGGGCTCGTCCAGCACTAGCAGCCGCCGCGGCCGGACGAAACAGGACGCCAGGGCGAGGCGTCGGCGCTGCCCGCTGGACAGCGTCGCGGGCAGTTGGTCGCGCGCGTCGCTCAGGCCCAGCTCGGCGATGATCTCCTCCACCACGTCCGGCTCGCGGCCACCGTGGGCGTAGGCCAGCAGGTCCAGGTGCTCGCCGACGGACAGGTCGGGAAAGAAGTCGATGTCGTCGAGAACACAGGCCACCGAGGCCCGGACCACCGGGTCGGTCTCGATCATCGGCCGGCCGTCCAGCCGGATCTGGCCGCCGTCCGCCCGATCGGCACCGACGACACACCGCAGCAGGGTCGTCTTGCCGGAACCGTTGGCCCCGATCACGGCGCACACCTCGCCGGCGGTGACTGTGAAGCTGATCTGGTCGAGCACGACCCGCTCACCGAACCGGCGGGTGAGGTTGGCCACGGACAGCATCACGGAAGCGTACCGGCGGGGGTTTCCGCCGGACTTCCCGCGGGCTCGCCGGGTGGACACGTGAACTAGGTCTCAGGGTGGCAGGCGATTCCACCCGGGGGGCGTACCGGCCCACCCGGGCGTTCGTGCACTCTGGGCGCATGACAGACGACGTCGCGATCCGGGTCCGCGGGTTGCAGAAGACATACGGCGATCACGTCGCCGTCGGGGGTCTGGACCTGGACGTGGCCCGGGGTGAGTGCTTCGCCCTCCTGGGACCGAACGGCGCCGGCAAGACCACGACGGTGGAGATCCTCGAGGGGTACCGGCCCAGGTCCGCTGGCGAGGTCACCGTGCTGGGCCTCGACCCCAGGCGCCCGACCCGGGACTGGCGTGCCCGGGTGGGCATCGTGCTCCAGTCCACCGGAGAGTTCGAGGCGCTGACCGTGCGCGAGGTGATCAACCACTTCGCCCTGTACTACCCGGCGCCGCGCGACCCGGCCGAACTGATCGAGGCGGTCGGCCTCGCCGAGAAGGCCACCGCCCGCGCCGGTACCCTCTCCGGCGGCCAGCGCCGCCGGCTGGACGTGGCGCTGGGCGTGATCGGGCGGCCGGAGTTGCTGTTCCTCGACGAACCGACGACCGGCTTCGACCCCGAGGCGCGGCAGGAGTTCTGGGACCTGATCCGCCAGCTGTCCGCCGAGGGCACGACGATCCTGCTCACCACGCATTACCTGTACGAGGCCGAGGCGCTGGCCAACCGGGTCGGGGTGATCAACAACGGCCGGATGATCGAGGTGGCCACCCCGGCGACGCTCGGCGGCCGGGCGACCGCGGCGACGGTGGTGAGCTGGGACGCGCGGGATGGCCGGCAATCGGTCTCCACGGACACCCCGACCGCGCAGGTGTCGAAGCTGTCGGCCGAGTTCGGCGGCGAGGTACCGGGGCTGACCGTGGCCCGGCCGACCCTGGAGGACATCTACCTATCCATGATCAACGCAGGCAAGGGAGAGCAGTGATGGCCACGACCACCGCAACCGTGGGGCGCGGCCCGGTGCACGCCGTCCGGCTCGGCTGGGAGCGCGGGAAGCTGGAGGTCAAGGAGTTCTTCCGGCAGCGCGAGTCGGTGGTGTTCACGCTCGCGTTCCCGGTGATCCTCTTGCTGATCTTCGGCTCGGTACTCAACTACAACATCCCCGGGAACATCAACTTCTCGCAGTACTTCGTGCCGGGAATCCTCGCCTCCGGGCTGTTCGGGGTGTGCTTCCAGACCCTGGCGATCCAGATCTCGATCGAACGGGACAAGGGCATCCTCAAGCGGCTGGAGGGCACACCGATGCCGCCGGCCGCGTACTTCCTCGGCAAAATCGTGATGGTCCTGACCATGGTGGTACTGGAGTCGATCGTGCTGCTGGCGATCGCCGCTGCTCTGGGCAAGGTGACGCTGCCCGACGACTGGCACCGGTGGGCCACGTTCATCTGGGTCACCGTCGCGGGTACCGCCGCCGGGTCGCTGCTGGGCATCGCGTTCTCGTCGGTACCGCGCAGCGGGAAGTCAGCCCCGGCGACGATCACCCCGATCGCGCTGGTGCTCCAGTTCCTGTCCGGCGTGTACTTCGTGTTCACCGACCTGCCGAGCTGGCTCCAGCACGTCGGCGCGCTGTTCCCGCTGAAATGGATCGCGCAGGGGTACCGGTCGGTGTTCCTGCCGGACTCGTTCGCTCAGCAGGAGGCGGCGCACAGCTGGGAGCACGGCCGGCTGGCCCTGGTCCTCGTCCTGTGGGCGATCGGCGGGCTGGTACTGGCGATCCGTACCTTCCGCTGGCGGGCCGGCAAGGACAGCTGAACCCGTTCCTGTGTCACGCGACGCCGCCCGGATCTCCAGATCCGGGCGGCGTCAGTACGCGTACGCGCGTCAGTACGAGTAGAAACCCTGGCCGGTCTTGCGGCCCAGGTCGCCCGCGGCAACCATGCGCTGCAGCAACTCCGGCGGGAAGAACTTCTCGTCGGCGGTGTCCGTGTAGATGTTCTTCGTCGCGTGCAGCAGGACGTCGACACCGGTGAGGTCGGTGGTGGCCAGCGGGCCCATCGGGTGCCCGAAGCCGAGCTTGCACGCGATGTCCAGATCCTCCGCCGACACGACGCCACTCTCCACGAGCTTCACCGCCTCGACCACCAGGGCGGATATCAGGCGGGTGGTGACGAACCCGGCGATGTCCCGGTTCACCACGATCGTGGTCTTGCCGATCTCCTCCGCGAACGTCTTCACGGTCGCCAGCGTCGCGTCCGACGTCTTGTACCCGCGCACCAGCTCGCAGAGCTTCATCAGCGGTACCGGCGAGAAGAAGTGCGTACCGACCACCGACTCCGGCCGCGAGGTGGCCACGGCGATCTGGGTGACCGGAATGGCGCTGGTGTTCGTGGCCAGTACGGCATCGTCCTTGCAGATGCCGTCCAGCGCCCGGAACACCTCCTGCTTCACGTCCAGCTGCTCGAATACGGCTTCGACCACGATGTCCGCATCGGCGGCCGCGTCCAGCTCGGTGGTCGTGGTGATCCGGCCGAGCGTCGCGGCGACATCATCGGCGGCGATGACACCCTTGCTGGCGAACTTCTCCAGCGACTTCTCGATGCCGGCCAGCCCTCGACCGGTGGCCTGGGTGGTCAGGTCGCGCAGCACGACCGACCAGCCGGCCTGCGCGGCGACCTGTGCGATTCCGGACCCCATCAGTCCGGCCCCGATGACCGCGAGGCGACCCGCCATGTCCGTCCTCCCCTGCTCCGTGGCAACCTTGGCAAGCACCCTAACCGGGCCGCCTGAACGGGCGATCAGCCGGCCCAACTCAACCGGCTGCGCTCCGGATCGTCGAGTGGGACACTGAGCACGTGCCCCTCGCCAGCATGTACGTCGCCGGACCACTGGTCGCCTTCGGGGTGATCGGCATCCTCGCGGGGATCCTGCGCTGGGCGTCCAGCAGTGAGTTCAAGGCAGACATCCCGGACCAGACCGCGACGAACGACTTCGGCCTGCTGCGGCCGGTCGCGACCGTCGAAGACCAGTCCGTCGCCCGCGCACTGCGCCAACTGCTGAAACGTGCGGGGATCCGGGCGACGGTCGCGCCGGCCGGCGACGGTTGGGTGCACGTGCTGGTCTTCGAGTCAGAGTTGGACCGGGCGCGCAGGCTGACCGACGGCGCCATCTGAGCCGGCGCTATCCGACCCGAGCCCGCTGCGCCAGCGCCGTCTGGGCCGACGTCATCTCGGCCGGCGCCATCCGAGCCGACAGCGATCTGAGCCGACCAGCGATCTGAGCCGACCAGCGATCTGAGCCGACCAGCGCTTCGCCGCCTGAAGCCGGCGACCCGCCCAGACGGTTCAGAAGTCGAACGAAGGCTCTTCCGGAGCTACCAGGCGCTCCACCGCCACACCCAGTCCCTGCAGGTCGTCGATGAAGTTCGGGTACCCGCGGTCGATGTGGTGCACGTTGCTCACCTCGGTGACACCGTCGGCGCACAGGCCCGCCATGACCAGCCCGGCGCCCGCCCGGATGTCGGTCGCCCGTACCGGTGCCGACGACAGCCGGTCCCGGCCCCGTACCGCCGCGTGGTGGCCGTCGGTGCGGATGTCCGCACCCAGCCGGGCCATCTCGTTGATGAACATGAACCGGCCGTCGAAGATGTTCTCGGTGATCAGGGAGGTGCCCTCGCTGACCGAGGCCAGCCCGACCGCCATCGGAAGCAGGTCGGTGGCGAACCCCGGGTACGGCAGGGTGGACACATCCACCGCCCGGGGCCGGCGATCCATGGTGACCCGGAACGCGTTCGGCTCGGTCATCACCTCGCCCCCGGCACTGATCACCTTGTCGAGCGCTATCTCCAGGAACGTCGGGTTGACACCCCGTACGGTGACCGAACCCCGGGTCATCGCGGCCGCGAACGCCCAGGTACCGGCGACGATCCGGTCCCCCACCGTCTGGTGCGCCACCGGGTGCAGTTCCGGCACGCCCTCGATCTGCAGCTTGGAGGTACCCGCGCCGGAGATGTGCGCGCCCATGCCCACGAGCATCTGGCAGATGTCAACGATCTCCGGCTCGCGGGCCGCGTTGTCGATCTCCGTGACGCCGTCCGCCAGGACCGCCGCCATCAGCAGGTTCTCGGTGGCACCGACGCTGGGGAAGTCCAGCCAGATGGTCGCGCCGTGCAGCCCCGAGGGCGCCGAGGCGATCACGAAGCCGTGCTCGCTGGCGATGTCCGCACCCATCCGGGTCAGGCCCGCTATGTGCATGTCCAGCCCGCGCGACCCGATCGCGTCGCCCCCCGGATGGGCCACCCGCACGTACCCGCACCGGGCCAGCAGCGGGCCGAGTACGCAGATCGACGCGCGCAGCCGCCGCACCAGGTCATAATCGGCCTCGGTACCCGGTTTGTCCGGAGCGTCGACCGAGATCACGCCGTCGGTGAAGGTCACATCGCAGCCCAGCCGGCGCAGCACCTCCGCCATGATCAGAATGTCTGTGATCTTGGGTACCTGCGAGATCTCCGATCGGCCGGTGGCGAGCAGCGCCGCCGCCATCAGCTTGAGCGCGGAGTTCTTCGCCCCGCCCACCATCACTTCGCCCGACAAGCGAGCGCCGCCGACCACCCGGATCATGTCCACGCCGGCAATCGTAGGGGTATCCGCCACGAGAAGCTTTTCCCCCGGGCCGCTTGACCTGCCCGCCCACACCCCGGGCGGGCCTGGCGACCCTAGACTTCGCTTCATGGCCGTACACCTCACCCGCATCTACACCAAGACCGGCGACGCCGGCACGACCGGACTCGGCGACGGTTCGCGGGTCCGCAAGACCGACACGCGCCTCGCCGCCTACGCCGACACTGACGAGTGCAACGCCGCGATCGGCGTCGCACTGGCGATGGGTCAGCTTCCCGGCGAGGTACGGGGCGTTCTCACGGTGGTGCAGAACGACCTGTTCGACGTGGGCGCCGACCTGTCCAACCCGATCGTGGCGGAACCGAAGTCCCCACCGCTGCGAATCACGGAAGATTACGTCACCAGGTTGGAGGGCTGGTGCGACGAGTTCAACGCGCAACTGGCCAATCTGGACTCGTTCATCCTGCCTGGCGGGACGCCCGGCGGCGCGTTGCTGCACGCCGCGCGTACTGTGGCCCGGCGCGCCGAGCGCTCGGCCTGGGCACTGTACGAACAGGACGAGGAGCGCACCAACCCGCTCGCCATCACATACCTCAACCGGCTGTCTGACCTGCTGTTCATCCTGTCCCGGGTGGCAAACCCGGACGGCGACGTGAAGTGGGTGCCGGGCGGCGGCCGGTGAGCATCCGGGCAGCCGGGACGCTCGGACTGCACCACGTCGAACTCTGGGTACCCGACCTGAGCGCCGCCGAGACGTGCTGGGGCTGGCTGCTCGGCGCGATGGGTTGGGAACCGTACCAGAACTGGCCGGACGGGCGTTCCTGGCGCCTCGGCGACACGTACCTGGTGGTCGAGCAGTCGCCGGCGCTGACCGGGAAGGTGCACGACCGGTGCGCCCCGGGCCTCAACCACCTCGCGTTCCACGCCGGTACCCGCGACCGCGTGGATGAGCTGGTCGCCAGCGCGGTGGAGCACGGCTGGACGCTGATGTTCGCGGATCGTCATCCGCACGCGGGCGGCCCCGATCACTACGCCGGGTTCCTGGAGGACGGCCATGGGTACGAGGTTGAGCTGGTGGCGGATCCCGCTTAGCCTGGCGATCCTGCTCACCGCCGGGTGCACCGGCCAGGAGCGGGCCACGGGCGGGCACACCGGCACCGGTCCGGCCGTCCCGGCCTGGCGGGCGGTGACCCTGCCGGCCACCGGTTCCGGACGGGTCGAGGTACGGGACGTGGCGGCCTGTCCCGGCCACTGGTACGCGGCCGGCGGGTACCTGCTGCCCGACGGCTCCACCCGCCCGGCGCTGTGGACCAGCAGCGACGCGGAGCGCTGGACGGCCGTTCCTGTGCGGCCCACCTCGGTGTACGGCCCCGCGCAGCTGCTGTCCGCGGTCGCCTGCCGGGGCGCCGAGGTGGCCGCCGTGGGCTCGACGGCCGGCGGGGTGCACGCCAATCCGCGCATCAGCACCTGGATCTCCACCGGCGGCGGCCGGCTGGACGAGGTACCGGCGGCATTCGAGCTGTACGGCGGCCCGGACGCGATCGGCGTCGGCAGGATCGCGGCCGGCCCGACCGGCTGGCTCATCACCGGTACCTGGCGGGACGCCAACGGGCAGGCCGGCGCGGCAGTCTGGTTCACACCGGACGGCCGGGACTTCCGGCGCGTCGACGCCGATCCCGCCCTGGAGTCCGACGCCCGCGGGCAGACCGCCGTGCTGGACGCGGTCGGCGGCGTCCTCGGGCAGGATTCCGGTCCGGCCGGGACCGGGTCTGGCTTCCCCGGCGCCGCCGCGACAGGGCCGGGGTTCACCGCCGTCGGGAACGTCATCACGCCCGGGTCCCGGACGGCCGCCAGGGACCCGGTCGTGTGGACCTCACCGGACGGTTTGTCCTGGCGTCGCGAGACGATCCCGGCCGGCGCCGAGGATGAGGCGCTGGAGCGTGCCGCCCGGTACGGCGACGGTGTGCTCGCCGTCGGCGAGCGGGGCCACGGCTTCGGCGCCTGGCTGGGTACCTCGGGCGGATGGCGGGCCGCCGGCCGGTTCGGCACGTTCGCCGGTACCGACCTGCCGATCGTCACCGGGCTGGCCGTCGTCACCGGACTCGCCGCAGGGTCCGCTCAGCGCGCCTATGCGCTCGCCGGGGACGGCACCCGGTACCGGCTGTGGGCCAGCACGGATCTGGCGTCCTGGACAGAGCTGACGCTGCCGGCCACGGTACCGGCCGGCGATCAGCGACTGGTCAGCCTCACCGGTACCGGTGACCGGCTGTTGCTGGCCGCCGAGGACGGCCAGGCGACCCGACTCTGGACGGCCGCCGGCTAGAGCGACAGGCCCGCGCTCAGCGGGCGGCCAGCCGGATGCTCGCGCCACCGGGCGGCGCGGCCTCGATCCAGGACAGGAACCCGGTGAGCGTGGCCTCCGCCATGGCGATCTCCACCGGCGCGTGGTTGCTGGTGCACCGCACGATCACCCAGTCGTCGGGCAAGACCAGCAGCTCCGGGGAGTCTGGCACCCGGCGGCTCTCCACGGCGAGATGGCGCCGGGACAGTATCCGGCGCGGCCGCAGGGCGAAGCTGAAGACCCGGTACCACCGCAGTTCGTCGCCGACGAACCGGGCGATGCCCGGAGACCAGCCGCGGCCGGCGATCAGCGTGGACAGCCGGAAGCTCAGCTCGATGGTGCCGCGACCGCGGGCGATGATCTCACGCCGGACGAACAGCACGCCCAGCGCGCAGAGCAAGATGAGAACGCCGATTCCGATCCATTCGATGATCCGCATCGGCGTCTGGGCTCAGTGGGCCGTGTCGGCGGATGCCGGCTGGCAGCTCTCCGCGAGGACCGTGGCTCCGTTGGCGTCGACCGACAGGAAGCCACCGGCCACGTCGTAGGCCAGATCGCCCTCCGGGCGTTTGATCCTTATCTGAGCGGGCTCGGCGAGCTGTCCCAACAGTGGCGCGTGGCCGTGCAATATGCCAAGCTCACCCTCGGTGGTGCGGGCGACCAGCATGTCGGCCTCACCGGACCAGACCTTCTCCTCGACGGATACGACGTCGACATGCAGTTGATTGGCCACGACCTACGGTCTCCTCATGGATAAGAGTGAGGGGTTGCCCGAGTCTAAACGACTGACTATTCCCCGCGACACCGGGGGCGGCCGACAACACTCCGCCCGGGTGACGCGAACGGCGGCCGTCCAACGGGCGGCCGCCGTCTCACGCGGTTTGCCTTACTGGTCGTTCTGCTTCATCAGGTCGTGCGCCTGGCGCTCCAGGTCCTCCAGGCCACCGCACATGAAGAACGCCTGCTCGGGGAAGTGGTCGAACTCGCCCTCGCTGATCTTCTTGAACGCCTCGACCGTCTCCTTGATCGGGACGAACGAGCCTTCGATGCCGGTGAACTGCTTGGCCACGAAGGTGTTCTGGGACAGGAAGCGCTCGATGCGCCGAGCCCGCTGGACCGTGACCTTGTCCTCCTCGGACAGCTCGTCGATGCCAAGGATCGCGATGATGTCCTGCAGGTCCTTGTACCGCTGGAGGATCCGCTTCACCTCGGACGCCACCGTGTAGTGGTCCTGGCCGACGTACTCGGCCGCGAGGATTCGGGAGCTGGAGGCCAGCGGGTCCACGGCCGGGTAGATGCCCTTGTCGGACACCGACCGCTCCAGGTTGGTGGTCGCGTCCAAGTGGGTGAACGTGGTCGACGGCGCCGGGTCGGTGTAGTCGTCGGCCGGCACGTAGATGGCCTGCATCGAGGTGATGGCCTGACCCCGGACCGAGGTGATCCGCTCCTGCAGCTCACCCATCTCGTCGGCGAGCGTGGGCTGGTATCCCACGGCCGAGGGCATCCGGCCCAGCAGGGTGGACACCTCGGACCCGGCCTGGGTGAACCGGAAGATGTTGTCGATGAACAGCAGCACTTCCTGCTTCTGCACGTCGCGGAAGTACTCCGCCATGGTCAGCGCGGACAGCGCGACCCGCAGCCGGGTGCCCGGCGGCTCGTCCATCTGCCCGAAGACCAGCGCGGTCTTGTCGATGACGCCGGTCTCGGTCATCTCCAGGATGAGGTCGTTGCCCTCACGGGTACGCTCACCCACCCCGCCGAACACGGACACGCCACCGAAGTTGTTGGCGACCCGGTAGATCATCTCCTGGATGAGTACCGTCTTGCCCACGCCCGCGCCGCCGAACAGGCCGATCTTGCCGCCCTTGACGTACGGGGCGAGCAGGTCGAGCACCTTGATGCCGGTCTCCAGCATCTCGGTCTTCGGCTCCAGGTCGGCGAAGGCGGGCGCGTGCCGGTGGATCGGCCAGCGGTCCTTGATCTCCAGCTTCGCCGGGTCGGCGTTGAGCACGTCCCCGATCGCGTTGAACACGTGGCCCTTGGTCACGTCGCCGACCGGTACCGAGATCGAGGCACCGGTGTCGGTGACCTCGGTGCCCCGGACCAGGCCGTCGGTCGGCTGCATCGAGATCGCCCGGATCATGTTGTCGCCCAGGTGCTGGGCCACTTCCAGGGTCAGCGTCCGCTTACCGCCGGACAGCTCGACGTCCACGTGCAGCGCGTTGTAGATGTCGGGCATCGCGTCGCGGGGGAACTCGGCGTCCACCACCGGGCCGATGACCCGGACAACCCGACCTACCGCGGTCTTGGTGTCAGTCTCTACAGAGGCAGTCATCACACTTCTCTTCCCGCCGCGGCGAGCGCGTTCGCGCCGCCGACAATTTCGCTGATCTCCTGGGTGATATCGGCCTGACGGGCCGAGTTCATCGCCCTTGTGTAGGTTGTGAGCAGATCGTCCGCGTTGTCGCTGGCCGCCTTCATGGCCCGCCGCCGTGACGCCGACTCGCTCGCCGCCGAGTCCAGCAACGCCGCGAAGATCCGGGTGTTGATGTACTTGGGCAGCAACGCGTCGAGCAGGGTTTCCGGGTCCGGCTCGAACTCGTACGCCGGGAGCAGCCCTTCCGCGTGCTCGGTCTGCATCGGAGCCAGGAAGTTGGCCGCGGGTGCCTGTGTCATCAGCGACCGGAACTGGGTGGAGACCACGTGCAGCTCATCAACCCCGTGTACCCCGTCGTGGCCCGGATCACCCAGATCGTCGTCCGCACCCGCGGTGAATGCCTTGATCAGCGTCTCGCCCACCTCGCGCGCGTTCTCGAACTGCGGCTGCTCGGAGAAGCCCGTCCAGCTCGCCTCGATCGGCCGGTTCCGGAACCGGTAGTACGCGACGCCCTTCCGGCCGATCACGTACAGCACGCATTCCTTGCCGTCCTCACGCAGCCGTGCCATGAGCTGTTCGGCGGTACGGATCGCGTTGATGTTGTACCCGCCGGCCAGCCCGCGGTCGCTGGTGATCAGCAGTACCCCGGCACGCCGGACCCGCTCCCGCGGGACCAGCAGCGGATGGTCGATCGCCGCCTTGGACGCCAGCGCGCTGAGCACCTGGGTGATCGCGTCGGCGTACGGCCGGGCAGCGCCCACACGCTCCTGCGCCCTCGCGATCCGGCTGGTGGCGACCAGCTCCTGCGCCTTGGTGATCTTTTTGATCGACTTGACCGTCCGGATCTTCCGGCGCATCGCCTGGAGTTGAGCGGGCATGGCTTACTGCCCCTGGCCCGAGGGCGGGGACACCTGCCGGACGGTCTCCCGGCTCTCCACACCGTCCTGCATTGCCTCGGCTGGCGCCTCGTTCACCTCGCGCTGCTGCTGCGAGGCCTGGAACTCGGACTTGAATTCCTGCACCGCGCTGTCGAGCTGGGCGACGATGTCGTCGTCCCAGTTACCGGCGGCGATGGATGCCAGCGTGTCCTTCTTGTTGTGGCGCAGGTACTGCAGCAGTTCGCCCTCGAACCGGCCGACATTGGAGAGGTCGATGTCGTCGAGCTTGCCGTTGGTACCGGCCCAGATCGAGACGACCTCCTCCTCCACCGGGTACGGGTGGTAGTTCGGCTGCTTCAGCAGCTCGACCAGGCGGCCACCGCGGTCCAGCTGGGCGCGGGAGGCGCGGTCCAGGTCCGACGCGAAGGCGGAGAACGCCTCCAGCTCACGGAACTGGGCCAGGTCGAGCCGGAGCCGGCCGGCCACCCGGCGCATCGGCTTGGTCTGCGCGCTACCACCGACCCGGGACACCGAGGTACCGACGTTGATCGCCGGCCGGACGCCCGAGTTGAACAGGTCGGTCTCAAGGAAGATCTGACCGTCGGTGATCGAGATGACGTTGGTCGGGATGTACGCCGAGATGTCGTTGCCCTTGGTCTCGATGATCGGCAGACCGGTCATCGAGCCCGCGCCAAGGTCGTCGGAGAGCTTCGCGCAGCGCTCCAGCAGCCGGGAGTGCAGGTAGAACACGTCGCCCGGGTACGCCTCGCGGCCCGGCGGGCGGCGCAGCAGCAGGGACACCGCGCGGTACGCCTCGGCCTGCTTGGTCAGGTCGTCGAAGACGATCAGCACGTGCTTGCCGGCGTACATCCAGTGCTGGCCGATGGCCGAACCGGTGTACGGCGCGAGGTACTTGAAGCCGGCCGGGTCGGAGGCCGGCGAGGAGACGATGGTCGTGTACTCCATCGCGCCGTGCTCTTCCAGCGTGCCCCTCACCGATGCGACGGTGGACGCCTTCTGCCCGATCGCGACGTAGATGCAGCGCACCTGGCGCTGCGGGTCGCCGGACTTCCAGTTGTCACGCTGGTTGAGGATCGTGTCGATGGCGATCGTGGTCTTGCCGGTCTTGCGGTCGCCGATGATCAGCTGGCGCTGGCCCCGACCGATCGCGGTCATCGCGTCGATGGCCTTGATCCCGGTCTGCAACGCCTCCTTGACCGGCTGGCGGGCCATCACGTTGGGAGCCTGGAGCTCCAGCTCGCGGTACCCCTCGTTCTCGATGTCGCCGAGCGCGTCCAGCGGGTTGCCCAGCGGGTCGACGACCCGGCCGAGGAACTTGTCACCGACCGGCACCGAGAGCACGCGGCCGGTCCGCTTGACACGCTGGCCCTCCTCGACGCCGGAGTAGTCGCCGAGGATCACGACGCCGATCTCGCGGACGTCGAGGTTCAGCGCCACGCCGAGCGTGCCGTTCTCGAACTCCAACAGCTCGTTGGTCATGGTCGAGGGCAGGCCCTCGATGTGGGCGATGCCGTCACCCGCGTCGGTAACGGTACCGACCTCCTCGCGGGAGATCTCCGGCTTGTACGACGTGACGTAGCGCTCCAGCGCGCCGCGGATCTCGTCGGAGGAGATGGTCAGCTCGGCCATCCGCTGCTACCCCTGTATCTCTAGCTTGTGAAAGTCGGTCTCTATCGGAGCGGGCCGGTCAAGCGGCCGGCATACCCACGCCCGCAGCCGGCCCTCAGGCCCGCCCGGCTTGTGGGTGGGCCGGTCGAGTGGCCGGTCGGTGCGCATCATTTGCCCAGTGCGCTGCGCGCCTCGGTGAGTCGGCGCAGCACGGTTCCGTCGTAGAGGTCGCTCCCGACCCGGACGGAGAGCCCGCCGATCACGGTGGGGTCGACACTCACCCGAACGGATACCCGTCGACCGTACATCTGTTCCAGTCGGTCACCCAACCGGCGTTCCTCGTCGTCGGACAGCACCGAGGCCGCCGTGACGTACGCCACCTGCCGGTCGCGCTTCGCGGCGGCCAGCTCGACCAGGCGAGTCAGCGACGCCGAGAATCCCCGGCCGCCGAAGCCGACCAGGGCCAGCTTGACCAGGCGTACCGTGACCTGCCGCGCCTTGCCGTCGAGCAGATCGTCCACGAGCCGGCCCCGCTGCTCGACCGGCACGGTCGAGTCGGAGAGCACGGCGGCCAACTGCGGCGAGCCGTCGGCGACGTGGTTGAACCGGAACAGCTCGTCCTCGACCTCGCCCAGCTCGTCCGACCGGTCCGCGGCGGCCAGTAGCACCGCTACGCCCAGCCGTTCGGCCGAGTCGAGCAGCCGACCCGGCGCCGACCAGCGTCCGGCGGCCAGGGTGGACGTGAGGTCCACAGCCTCGTCGCCGACCTTGCCGGCCAGCAGGCCGCGGAGCAGCTCGGACCGCTCCTGCCCGTCGCGGGCCGAATCGGCCAGCGCTCGGCGCAGTCGCGGCTCCCGGACCAGCAGGTTGGCGACCGCGAGCACCTCGTCGGCGATCTCGGTGAGCCGATCCGGAGTCGTGCCCGAGGCGAGCGACTCCAGCTTCTGCTCCGCCGCCCGGTAGGCGTCCCGGTCGGTACTGGTCTCCATCAGCTGGCCGTTTCCAGATCGCTCAGGAACCGGTCGACCGTCCCCCGGCGCCGGACCTCGTCGGTGAGCGCCTCGCCGACGATCTTGCTGGCCAGGTCGACCGCGAGGTCGCCGATCTCGGCCCGCAGTTCCCGAATGATCGTCGCCCGGTGCTGATCGAGCTGCTGCTGACCGGACTCGAGGATCCGGTCGCGCTCCTCGCGGACCTGAACCAGCATGTCCTCACGGATCTGGTTGGCGTCCGCGTGTGCCCGGTCACGGATCTTCGCTGCCTCGGTCCGGGCCTCGGCCAGCTGCTGCTTGTACTGCTCGAAAAGCGCGTTGGCCTCCGCCTGACGCTCCTCGGCCCGCTTGATCCCGCCCTCGATCGCGTCGACCCGGGCCTTGAAGGTGTCCTCCATCCGGGGGAAGACGTACTTGCGCAGCACGAAGTAGAGCACGCCGAACGCGATCAGGCCGAGAACCAGTTCCTGCCAGATCGGCAGGACTGGGTTCGGCGTTTCCGCCGCCAGTACGTGCATGGGAACCCCTCCCTGGGAGCCGTTGAGCGCAAAGCCGACTACGTGCCCGACTACCCGGTCGTCTCGCGACCACCCGGTCGTCGGACCGCTTATCTACTTACTTTCCGGCCTGCCACACGAAACCGAAGGCGATACCGAACAACGCCAGCGCCTCGACCAGAACGAAGCCGAGGAACAGGTAGGTCCGGGTGAGGCCGGCCGACTCGGGCTGGCGCGCGGTCGAGTTGATGTAGGCGGCGAAGATGAGGCCGATGCCGATCGCCGGGCCGATAGCGGCCAGGCCGTAGCCGACGGCGGCGAGACTGCCGGATACTCCGGATCCTGCGGCGAGAATCATTACGGGATTCCTCCTGATTGCCCACGTGACTCTCACGCGGGAGGTTTGGAACGACGAAATCTAGGGCCGGTCAGTGCTCTTCTGTCAGCGAGGTCTGCAGGTAGACCGCGTTCAGGATGGCGAAGACGTATGCCTGCAGCAGCGCGACCAGCAGCTCGAGGAAGGTCAGGACGATGTCCATCGCCCAGGACAGCACGCCGATCGGCTTGTAGAGGATCGTGCCCGACTGGAACAGCACGAACCCGCCGAGGGTGAAGACCAGCAGGATGAAGTGCCCGGCGAACAGGTTCGCGAACAACCGGACCGACAGGGTGAACGGCCGGACGATGAAGTTCGACAGGAACTCCAGCGGGATCAGCAGCGGCATCAGCCACAGCGGCGCACCCGCCGGCATCGTCATGTTCCGGAAGTAGCGCCCCGCACCGTGCTTGCGGATGCCCACGTAGATGTAGAGGACCCAGCTGATCAGGGCGAGCGCGGCCGGGAACGCGATGTGCGCGGTCGGCGCGATCTGGAAGAACGGCACGATGGACATCAGGTTCATCACGCCGATGAATGACAGCAGCGTCACAACGTACGGCGCGAACCGGATGCCCTCCGGCCCGATCACGTCGCCGGCGATGCCGTTACGGCCGAAACCGTAGACAGACTCCGCTAACCACTGGGTCTTCGTCGGAACAAGCTTCGGCTTCCGGTACGAGACCAGGAAAAAGATCAAAATGATCGCTACCGCGATCCACACCATGACGGTGAATTTGGTGATCCATGGATAGAAATAACCGGGCAGATAGAAGTCGTCGACGCTGGGTGGCCATGGAACACCACCAGCGAGAACGCTTGACTGTCCGTTCACCGCTCCCCTTCCAACCCGTCAGGCTCCAAGCCGGCGCATGGTCAGGTAGATTCCCGCCCCTGCGCCGAGGATGCAACCGACGCCGATTGCGATCCCGTCCGTCCTGAGCCAGTGGTCCGCCAGCCACCCGACGAATCCCCAGAATCCAATCCCGGCGATCAGGTAGCTCAGCGCCGTCCAACCGAGATGGGCATCGGACATTGAATTCCGATGCTCGTTCGGAGGCTGGTCACCGGCCATGACGGGCGAACCATATCAGTCGCTGAAAGGGTGATGTGCACCGACCCCCGCGGCCTACCGCTAGCGGGGGTGTCCGACATCGAGGGCCGGTATCTCCGGTGCGCGTCACACCCTACTACTCCGGCGCGAGTTGACGAGCCCATCTCGCCAACGAACTCAGACTTCGGACACCAGACCGTTATCTGCTGTTCATCGCTCCCAGGTAACGCCCAGACTTCGCGGATCCGGCTCACAGCTCCACGTACGCGATGCGGGCGTGCCAGGTCCACCATGCCTGCGCGACGATCCAGCCGAGCACGCTGCCCAGCACCGCGACACCCATCGGCTTGAGGCCGGCCCAGCCGCTGGCCGCGATGGTGCTCATGACGAGGCCGATGATCGTGAACTTGAGCGCGTACGTGGTCAGGCCCACCGGCAGGATCAGCCTCGGGTCGACCGAGTCGGCCCACGCGATGACCAGGCTGCCGATCGTGTAGCTCGCGGCGACCAGGCCGATGCCGGCGGCCACCCCGGCGATTCCCGCACCACCGCGCAACAACCCGCCGACGAGCACCCCGACCACCAGCAGGGCGGCCGAGGCGGCCAGGCCGGACGGGAGGTGGCGCAGTCGCTTTCGCACGCTTCGAGGGTACGCGGGGTTTCAGCCGGCCAGGAGAGCGGCCACCAGGGGACGGACCGTGGCGTCGATCTCGTCGGCCACCCGGGAGAAGAAGGCGTCCCCGCGTCCCCACGGGTCGTCAAGATCGTCCTCGGCTTCCGGAGGCTGCCCGCCCCGCACCCGGTCGACCGCCTCGACCAGCGCGACGCCCCGCGCGTACACCGGATCCGGCTCCGGCGCGTACGGCGGCAGCGTCCCCTGATCGATCTTGCCGAGGAGCCGGCCGAACTCGCCCAGCACGAACGTCCGCCCGGCCGAGTCCGCCCGTAGCCCGAGGATGTAGTCGACCTGCTCGGCGGTCGACGCGAGCACCAGATCGGCGGTGTCCAGGTGCTCGCCGAGCAGCTTGCGCGCGGCGAACCCGACGTCGTGCCCGCCTCGGCGGCGTACTTCCCGGGCGGCGGGCGGGTTCATCTCCTCGCCCGCGTGCCAGCCGCCGGTACCCCCGCTGGAGACGTAGATCAGCTCGTCGACCTTGTCGCCGACCCGTTCCCGGGCCGCCATCATCGTCAGCCGCTCGGCCATCGGCGAGCGGCAGATGTTGCCCATGCACACGTGCAGGACCGAGAACGGCGGCATCATGGTCACTCTCCGGGGCCCTCGATGTCCGGCACGACCTCGCGAAGTTTCTCCAGCGGGATGGCCCCGGCGCGGAGCAGCTTCGGTACCGACCCGGTCACGTCCACGATCGAGGAGGACATGGCGTCGGGGGCGGCGCTGCCGGCTTCCAGGTACACGCTGACCGAGAAGCCGAACTGCTCCCGGGCGTCGGTGGCGTTCGCGGCCGGCGGCTGACCGGTCTTGTTCGCGCTGGAGACCGCCATCGGGCCGGTCTCCGCGAGCACCTCCAGGGCCACCGGGTGCAGCGGCATGCGCAGGCCGACCGTGCCGCCGGTCTCCCCGATGTCCCAGTCCAGGCTCGGGGCGTGCTCGACGATGATCGTCAGGCCACCGGGCCAGAACGCCTCGGCGAGGTCCGCGGCCGCCGGTGGGAGGGTGAACACCAGGCCGTCGAGGGTCTGCCGGGAGCCGACCAGGACCGGCGAGGGCGTGTTGCGGTCGCGCCCCTTGGCAGTGAGCATGGCGGACACCGCCCAGCTCTTGAACGCGTCCGCCCCGATGCCGTACACCGTGTCGGTCGGCATCACCACAAGATCGCCCCGCTTGACCGCCTCGACGGCGGCCTCGATACCCCGGTCGCGCTCGGCGGTGGTGCGGCAGTCGTAGAGCATCACTGCGACAGATCCTCCCGGTGAGGTCCGGGCCCGCTTGACCGCGGTACCGCTGGCGCGGCGCCGCTGGCGGGCCCACTGCAGTCTGCCAAACGCCTGGCGGTTGCGAATCGGGGGCGCCCCGCGAGGTCCCGGTGATCTTCTATCTCCTCGTACCGGCCGTCCGCCCGCAGCAGGGCTGGTACCGCTTCGCCCTGCGAGTCGTCGTGCTCGATCCCGAGGTAGCCGCCCGGGCGCAGCAGCCCGGCCGAGCGCGCGATCACCGGCCCGATAACGGTCAGCCCGTCCGGCCCGCCGAAGATCGCCTCCCGGGGTTCGTACCCGGACACCTCCGGCGCCACCGGGTTCGCGTCCGGCACGTACGGCGGGTTGCACAACACCAGGTCGACCCGGCCGTCCAACTCCGTCAGCAGGGCCGGGTCCGTCACGTCCGCCGCCACGATCCGCGCCCCGGTACCGGCGGCGTTACGCCGCAACCAGTCCAGCGCCGAGGTCGAGCGCTCGACCGCGTACACGGTCGCCCCGTGGCACTCGGTGGCGACCGCCAGCGCGATCGCGCCGCTACCACTGGCAAGATCGACGACGATCGGCTCCTCGATTCCGGCCAGCCGCGCCAGCCCCCAGTCGACGAGCAACTCGGTCTCCGGTCGGGGGATGAAGGCGCCCGGCCCGACGGCCAACTCCAGGTACCGGAACGGGGCGAGCCCGGTCAGGTACTGCACCGGTACCCGGGTTGCCCGGGCCGCCACCAGGCGGCGCAGCAGGTCGAGGCGTTCCGGCGGCGGATCGGCGGCGATCGGAAGCCGGTTTCGGGGCACCCCGAGCGCGAACTCAGCGAGCAGCTCGGCGTCCACCCGTGCCGAATCAATTCCCACATCGGCGAGTTTCTGGGTGGCCTCCGCTATCGCTTCATGTACCTGTGACACCGCATAATCATGAGGCTGCGAAGTGTTGACCGTCACTGAGGGGGTCACGGCGTGGGTAGCGCCCCTGATCAACGCCACCCTGTCGTCGAGCCGGCCCGGGTGCCGGTCCCGGAACAACGTCGGCCTTCCGACCCCGTAGCCACGAGCGGGTCGGCGGCCGTCCCAGCCCGGGAGGAGTTGCCGCGCCTGCGGGTGCTGTTTCAGCACGGCCGGTCCGCCGAGGCGGTGGTCCTGGCCGATCGCCTGTTGGCCCACACCACCGATCCGGTGGTGCGCTCGGAGGCGCTGCTGTCCCGGATGGCCGCCCTGATCAATCTCGGCCGCCGGGCGGAGTTCACCGACGCCCTGGACGCCGCCGCCGAGGCGATCGACGCCGATCCGTCGCCCCGGCTCTACGGGCGGCTGCACTCGCTGGCCGCCATCGTGGCTCACCTGGACGACTCGCTCGAGCGCTGCGTCACCCATCTGGTACAGAGTTCCCGGGCGCTCAATCGGGTGGTCGAGGTCGACGAGGAGACCGCCTGCGCCTGGCATGACCTGGCCATGGCCTACTCGTACATCGGATTCCACGGGCACGCGCTGGCCGCCATGGACCGGTCACGGAAGATCGCCGTGGCCGCCGGCATCTCGGAATCGGACTACGTCACCCCGGCCATCAGGGTCCGGCTGGCCGTCTGGCACGACCACAACGGCGACACCGACGCGTGCGTACGGGTGCTGCGCGACGTGATCGACGACCTGACCTGGCACCGCCAGGCCACGAAGGGCGGGGCGGACGAGATCCGCCCGATCAGCCTCGGGGCCTATGGATACGCCATCGCCCGCTTGGCCGCGCTCGGCGAGGTCAGCGACGTGCCGGCCCGGCCGCTGCTGGACGGCGCCGGCCAGTCCCTGCGGGCCCGCGACCTGCGCCTCCTCGGTGAGGTCTGCCTGGCCATCGCCGACCGGAAGACCAGCACCGCGCTGGCCCTGCTCGACCAGTCCAACGTCGCCGCCTCCACGATGGGCGGCGCGGAGCCCTACCGGCTGCGCGCGCTGGCTCATCTCTCCGCCGGACAGCCGGCCGAGGCATACCTGGCCGATCGCCGGGCATACCGGGTCGCCGGGGCGCAGACCGAGCAGCTGCGCAACCTGTTCGTCGACGGCATGGCGGCCCGGATGGACCACGAGAGCATGCAGCGCACCGTCGCCCGTTACGCGGGCGAGGCGCTGACCGACCCGCTGACCGGGCTGCCGAACCGCCGCTTTCTGGAGCAGCACGTGGCCAAGCTGGTCGGCGAGGGCCACCAGGTGATCATCGGGGTCTGCGACCTGGACGGGTTCAAGCTGGTCAACACGGTGCACGGGCACCTGTCCGGCGACCTGGTCCTGCAGCGGATCGCCGGGGTACTGGCCCGGGTCATGCGCCGGGGCGACTTCGTGGCCCGCTACGGCGGCGACGAGTTCGTGGTCGTACTGCCGGACACCAACGCCGACCGGGCGCGGGAGATCGCACACCGGATCGTCGGCGCGGTCGACGGCGAGGACTGGTCGGCCCTCGTGCCCGGCACCCCGGTCGGGGTCACCATCGGTTGGTCCGAGGTGACCGCCCGGGGCCGGATCGCCGAGGCGTTCGCCGCGGCCGACCGGGCGATGCTGGAGATGAAGGCGAGTTAGACAGCCGGGCGGATCGCCGGCTCAGCGCCGGCTCAAATGATCCTCACCGGCCAGCCGGGCCTGCCGGTCCGCCTCGGTCAGCGCGTCCAGCACGCCGTCCAGGTCGCCGGCCATGACCAGCTCGAGGTTGTACCCGGTGTACCCGATCCGGTGATCCGAGATCCGGTTCTGCGGGAAGTTGTACGTGCGGATGCGCTCCGACCGGTCGACGGTGCGTACCTGCGCCTTCCGCGCGTCCGACGCGGCCGCCGCGGCCTGCTCCTGAGCCAGCTGAGCGAGCTTCGCCCGCAGCATCCGCATGGCGCGGTCCTTGTTCTGCAGCTGGGAGCGCTCGTTCTGGCAGGAGACCACGATGCCGGAGGGCAGGTGGGTGATGCGTACCGCCGAGTCGGTGGTGTTGACGCTCTGGCCTCCCGGTCCGCTGGACCGGAACACGTCCACCCGCAGGTCGCCGGGGTCGATCGAGACCTCGGCCTCCTCCGCCTCCGGGGTCACCAGTACCCCGGCCGCGGACGTGTGGATGCGGCCCTGCGACTCGGTCGCCGGTACCCGCTGTACCCGGTGGACGCCGCCCTCCCACTTGAGCCTCGACCAGACCCCGTACCCGCCGTCGGGTACCCGCTTGGTCTTGATCGCGACCGCGACGTCCTTGACGCCTCCGAGGTCGGATTCCTGGTCGTCGAGCACCTCGGTGACCCAGCCGCGCCGCTCCGCGTACCTCAGGTACATGCGCAGCAGGTCCCCGGCGAACAGCGCCGACTCCTCGCCGCCCTCACCCGCCTTGATCTCCAGGATGACGTCCTTGCCGTCGTCCGGGTCACGCGGGATGAGCAGCTCGGCGAGGCGCTCCTCCAGGCCGGGCAGGGTGTGCTCCAGCGCGGTCACCTCGGCCCCGAACCCGGCGTCCTCGACGGCCAGCTCGCGGGCCGCCACCAGATCCTCCTGGACCTGCGACAGCTCCTCGGCGGCCTTGTAGATCGGCGTCAGTTCGGCGAACCGGCGGCCGACCCGGCGCGCGGCGGCCTGGTCGGCGTGGATCGTCGGGTCGGCGAGACGCCGCTCCAGCTCGGCGTACTCGTCGAGAAGAGAGGCCAGTCGATCACGACCGTCGGCGGTGCCGGCGGAGGAGGCACGTTGATCTGCGGTCATCGATCCCTCACATGCGAACGGCGCCCGCCCCCGAGGCAGTCGGGAGCGGGCGCCGTGAACGTCGCTACTTGGCCTTCTTGGCGGCGGCCTTCGCGTACTTCTGCTGGAACTTGGCAACCCGGCCGGCGGTGTCGAGCACACGCTGCTTGCCGGTGTAGAACGGGTGGCACTCGCTGCAGGTCTCGGCGTGGATCTGGCCGTTCTTCGCCGTGCTGCGCGTGGTGAACGTGTGTCCGCAGGAACAGGTGACCACGGTGGTCCCGTACTGCGGGTGAATGTCGGGCTTCATGCCGTTTGTGTCCTTTCGTCCCTGGTCGCCGGGTCGCCTCGCGTTTTCTTGAGACGTGAACCGGAACCGCAAGCGGCAACTAGTGTGCCATGGCGTCGGTGTAACACGCCCCACCGGGTGCCTATTCCAGGTGAAGGGCGCTCCGGGTGCGGTTCGCAGGGGCCGGTGGGTGGGTGCCGGTTCGCGTAGCCTCGGGCGATACGCCAATCGGAGATGGAGCGATGCCCCCGCTGACGCCCGCCGATTTCGCTCCCTGAGCCTTGACGACTCTCGCTCCCTGAGCCTTGACGACGGAGGAGCCCCGGCCGAGATGGCCGGGGCTCCTTCCGTTTCCGCCGCTACTCGCCCGGTGTCGACTGGGCGATCTGCATGAGGAACTCGATGTTCGTGCGGCTCTTCTTCAACTGGGTCAACAGCAGGTCGATCGCCTGCTGGGAGTCCAGCGCGTGCAGCACCTTGCGCAGCTTGAGAACGATCGCCAACTCCTCGTGCGCGAGCAGGATCTCCTCCTTGCGCGTACCGGACGGGTCGATGTCGATCGCCGGGAAGACCCGCTTGTCGGCGATCTTCCGGTCGAGCTTGAGCTCGGCGTTGCCGGTGCCCTTGAACTCCTCGAAGATGACCGTGTCACCGGTGGAGCCGGTCTCGACGAGGGCGGTGGCGAT
>NZ_BONZ01000014.1 GCF_016862975.1 Rugosimonospora africana | reverse complement strand
GAACCCTGAACCCAGTTCCGGAACTCGATGTTCTTCTCGATACCCGTGTGCAGGTAACCGACGACCGGCCGCGCGTCGACGACCGTCTCGCCCTCGAGCTCCAGGATGAGCCGGAGCACGCCGTGCGTGGACGGGTGCTGCGGGCCGAGGTTGACCACGATCCGTTCGTCGTGGATCGGGTCGTCACCGGCGAGGGTGTCCATCCAGTCCCCACCGGTGACGGTGAAGACCCGGCCCTCGGTGGTCTCTCGGGCGCTGGCGTAGGCGTCGGTGCCCGGTCCCGCGCTGGCGGACCCGGCGTCGCCGTCGAGCGGCGCGTTGTCGGTGGCTTGGCTCACTGGTAGCTCCTCCGCTGGTCCGGCGGCGGGATCTCGGCGCCCTTGTACTCCACCGGGACACCGCCGAGCGGGTAGTCCTTACGCTGCGGGTAGCCCTCCCAGTCGTCCGGCATCAGGATCCGGGTGAGGCCGGGGTGGCCCTCGAAGACGACGCCGAACATGTCGTACGCCTCGCGTTCCTGCCAGTCGGCCGTCGGGTACACCGAGGTGACACTCGGTACCCGCGGCGCCTCGGCGGAGACCGCGGTCTCCAGCCGGACCCGCCGGCGGTAGGTCATCGAGGTGAGCTGGTACACGATGTGCAGCCGGCGCTCGTCGGTGGCGAGGTAGTCCACCCCGGACACCGAGGAGCACAGCTCGAAACGCAGCGCCGGGTCGTCGCGCATGGTCCGGCAGACCTCGAGGATGCGCTCTGGCTTGATGTGCAGAGTCAGCTCGCCGCGGTCCACGACCACGTGCTCGATGGCGTCCTCGAAGCCCGGGTGCGCCTCGACCAGCGCGTCGTGCACCTCGTCGAAGTAGTCGCCGTACGGCCGCTGCGCGTCCACGATGGTCGGCCGGCGGCGGTTGAGGCCGCCGAAGCCGGACGTGTCGCCGGTGCCTTGGACGCCGAACAGGCCCCGCTGAGCGGGGCTCGCCGGCGGGAACTCGGCCGGGGCGCCGGTCTGCGCGCCGACCGGGTTGGCCGAAACGGGCACGTTGCCGGACTCACTCATGCGCCCGCCTCGCTTCGCTCGTGGGGCGCATGAGCGGCGGCACGCCGAGCTTGTTGGTTCGCTCGCTGCGCTCGCTCACCGGTTTACCCCTCCGGACAGGTGGTTCTGGGCCTTCATCCAGTTCTCGATGCGCAGCTGCTCCTCGCGGCCTTCCTTGACCGCCTGCTCCCACTCCGCGCGTCGGGCCTTGTTCTCCCGATACGAGGAGGGCATGGCGCCCGGCGCTACGACCGGCACGTCGCCGCGGGCCTTGCGGGCCTCGAGCATCTTGCGGCCGTTCGGGCCGAGCGGCTGGTGAAGGATCTTCTCGCGCAGCTTCAGGATCGCGTCGATCAGCATCTCCGGCCGGGGCGGGCAGCCGGGCAGGTACATGTCCACCGGTACGACGTGATCGACGCCCTGCACGATCGCGTAGTTGTTGAACATGCCACCCGACGAGGCGCACACGCCCATCGAGATCACCGAGCGCGGCTCCGGCATCTGGTCGTAGATCTGCCGCAGCACCGGCGCCATCTTCTGGCTCACCCGACCGGCGACGATCATGAGGTCGGCCTGGCGGGGCGAGGCGCGGAACACCTCCATGCCCCAGCGGCCCAGGTCGTAGTGCGGGCCACCGGCCGCCATCATCTCGATGGCGCAGCAGGCCAGGCCGAACGTGGCTCCCCAGAACGACGACTTGCGCGCGTAGTTGGACAGCTTCTCGACCGAGGTGAGCAGGATTCCGCTCGGCAGTTTCTCTTCGATACCCATGCCGGATCCCAGCCTTAATCCCAGTCAAGCCCGCCGCGCCGCCAGACGTAGGCGTACGCGACGAACGCGGTTGCGATGAACAGGAGCATCTCCACGAACCCGAAGGTGCCCAGGGCGTTGAAGGAGACCGCCCACGGGTACAGGAAGATGATCTCGATGTCGAAGACGATGAACAGCATCGCCGTCAGGTAGAACTTGACCGGGAAACGCCGCCCGCTGCCGACCGGCTCCGGAGTCGGCTCGATACCGCACTCGTACGCGGACAGCTTCGCCCGGTTCGGCCGGTTGGGTCCGACCACCGGAGCGATCGCCACGGAGAACAACGCGAACAGGGCGCCGAGCACCACAAGCCCGACGATCGGTACCCACTGACCGAGATTCATGATCAGCTCCGCCTTGCCCTTCCTTGAACGTTTCCGCTGGCAAGTAACTTATTCGTAGCGCTTAAAGCACCCGAAACTGGGGTGATCCGTACCACGCCGTATCGGTTAAATTCGTTCATACTGCCGGCGCCACCTTCGTCAGACCGTTGATGATCCGGTCCATCGCGTCGCCGCCCCGCGGGTCGGTGAGGTTTGCCAGCAGCTTGAGTACGAACCGCATCAGCATCGGGTGCGGCATTCCATGCCGGGTGGCCACCTTCATGATCTGCGGGTTGCCGATCAGCTTCACGAACCAGCCGCCGAGCCGGTAGTAGCCGCCGAACCGGGCCCTCAGCTCCATCGGGTACTGCCGAAGAGCCCGTTCCCGCTCGGGTCCGGCCGGTCGGGCCAAGGCCTGCACCACGATCTCGGCGGCCAGCTCGCCGGACTCCATGGCGTACGCGATGCCCTCGCCGTTGAACGGGTTGACCATGCCGCCCGAGTCACCGACCAGCAGCACGCCCCGGGTGTAGTGCGGTACCCGGTTGAAGCCCATCGGCAGCGCCGCGCCCTGGATCGGGCCGTCGGCGTACGCCTCGTCGTTCATCGTCCAGTCGTCGGGCGTGGTGGACAGCCAGTCGGTCAGCATCGTCCGGTAGTTGGTCTTGCCGAACGCCGAACTGCTGTTCAGTACGCCGAGGCCCACGTTGACCCGGCCGTCGCCCATCCCGAAGATCCAGCCGTAGCCGGGCAGCAGGGCCTGATCCTCGTGGGAGGAGCGGCTGCCGCCGCGCTGCCTCGATGCCGGGCTGCGCAGTTCCAGCCAGGACTCCAGGTAGTCGTCGTCGTGCCGGGCCGGTGAGTTGTAGTAGCGCCGGACCGCGACGCCGATCGGCCGGTCCTCCCGCTTGGCCATGCCCAGCGCCAGCGCGAACCGGGCCGACACCCCGTCGGCCGCCAGCACCAGCGGCGCGCGGAACTCCTGCGGCTCCTTGCCCGGGCCGACCTGCGCCTTCACGCCGACCACCCGGCCGGCCGCGTCAAGGATCGGACCGGTGACGTTGTGGCCGGTCAACAGCGTCGCGCCGGCCTCGGTCGCGGCGGTCGCGAGCAGCTGGTCAAAGTCCAGCCGCGTGCGCACCAGGCCGTAGTTCGGGAAGCTGGCCAGGTCCGGCCAGTCCAGTTCGAGCCGGATACCGCCGCCGATCACGCGCAGGCCCTTGTTGTGCAGCCAGCCGGCCTTCTCCGAGGTATCAATACCCATCTTGACCAGCTGCCGGACCGCACGCGGGGTCAGGCCGTCGCCACAGACCTTCTCGCGGGGGAACTCGCTCTTCTCCAGCAGCAGAACGGAGATGCCGTGCCTGGCCAGGTGGTAGGCGGCGGTGGAGCCGCCAGGCCCGGCGCCGACGACGATGACGTCGGCCTCTCGAGTCTGGATCACGACTATCACCGCCTCGCTTCTTACTGGTACCCGGCCTGCTCGTGAAAGTCTTCACAAGCAGGCTCCGGCCAGCAGTCTAAGACCGCTCCCAGGTACCTTCCGGGTTAGGCATACCTAACCTTCAGGATCTCCCACCGCCACGGGCAGCTCGGCCGCCCGTACGGCGCGGTGCAGGGCGACGATGCCCCCGGACAGGTTCCGCCACGCCACACTCCGCCATCCGGCCTCGGTCATCCGCTCAGCCAGTCCGGCCTGGTCCGGCCACGCGCGGATCGACTCGGCCAGATAGACGTACGCCTCCGGATTGCTGGACACCCGGCGGGCCACCTCAGGCAGGGCCCTCATCAGGTACCCGAGGTACGCGGTCCGGAACGCGCCGTTCGTGGGATGGCTGAACTCACACACCACCAGCCGGCCCCCGGGCCGGGTGACTCGCGCGAGCTCGGCCAGGACCGCCCCGGTGTCGTGCACGTTGCGAAGGCCGAAGGAGATGGTGACCGCGTCGAAGACGCCATCGCGGAACGGCAGCCGCAACGCGTCGCCGGCAAGCAGCGTCACCTGCCTGGACTGCCGGCCGGTGCGCAGCATGCCCAGCGAGATGTCCACGCCGACCGGACGGGCGCCGGACCGGGCCAGTTCCTCGGTGGACACGCCGGTACCGGCGGCCAGGTCGAGGACCAGCTCACCCGGGTTCAGCTCCAGTGCCCGGCGGGTTGCGGCCCGCCACAGCCGGTCCTGACCGAACGAGAGGATGGTGTTCGTCACGTCGTACCGCTTGGCCACGCCGTCGAACATGGCCGCGACTTCGTGCGGCTGCTTGTCCAGGTGTGCCCTGCTCACGTCCGCCATGCTGCCACCGCCTCCGGTAGCGCCTTCGGGCGGGGCGGGCGCTGGGCGCCCCGGTCGTTACTCGGTGGCCTTCGGGTGCGCGGTGCTGGCGTACGTGATCCACACCGTCTCACTCCCCGATGTCGGCGTGCGGCGGGACCGGTCCGTGATCATCGGTAACCGGCTTGGTCAGCTCCTTGAGCAGAGCGGAGTCGGCGTATACGGCGGCTGTGGCCTTCCACTCGCGGACGGTCTGGCCGAGCACCTCCCACCGGCCGAGTTCGGCCGCCGCCAGAGCGTTGCGGATGAAGTCGCCGACGAATTCCTTGAGGTCTCCGGCGGGCAGCACCTGACTTATCCAGAGGTCTCGGCAACCTCGATTGCGGACGCCGCCGGCCGGGCGGTCCCGTCACGGGGTCCACCCGGCCGGTCACGGGCCCGGTCAGGCGCCGTCGGTACGCAGGATCCGCACGTCGTCCACCAGGGCGGTCGCCGGCAGCGTCGTCGGGCCGACGTCGCCCACGAACCTGCCGCCGATGCGTACCGACAGCAAAAGGAACATCGGCTGGTCGAACACCCAGCCGTCGGTACCGGTGTCGGCCGGGGTGACCGTGTCGATCAGGCGGCCGTCCACGTACCAGCTGATGCTGTCCGGATCACGGTTCCACTGGGCGGCGAAGGTGTGGAACCCGTCGCCGTACGCGCGCTGGCCCGGGTCGGTGTAGATCCCGCCGAGGCCGAACGGTGGCGCCGTCTCGTGGCAGGTCGGGCACTGGATCGCGTAATGAACCTGGTCGGGTTGGGCACCGAGTTGCTCGGCGACGTCGATCTCGCCGTTGGCCGGCCACTTGTCGACGTCGTTGCCCCAGGTCCAGATCGAGGTGCCCACTCCGGCGCCGGACGCCGGCCGGACCCGCGCCTCGATCCGGAGGCTGCCGCCCTCCGGAGGCAACAGGTCGTGCGGCACGCTGATCAGGCGTGCGGACCAGTAGTTGCCTTCGCTGTCCATGGTCGCGGTGATCCGCAGGTGCCCGTGGCCGTCCAGGCCGGCGTTCGCCGGGTCGTCCCGGTATACCTCCAGGTCGCCGTTCTCGTGATGGCCGTCGCCGTCGACCTGCCAACGGCCCGGATCCGGCCGGGCGCCCGCCCTGCCGGTGAAGTCGTCGCGCCAGATGGTGACCCAGCGCGACGGCCGAGTGCTCGGCGCGTCCAGCGCCGCACGACTCAGGCCAGCCGCCGGTGCCGGCGTGGCCACCACCGCCAGCTCACCGACGGCGGCCAGCGCGACGGCCGCGATGAGAATCGTTCGGACACGACTGGTCATCATGATTCCTTCCACCAGGGATGAGTACGGGCAGCCGGCGGGTCGGGCGGCGGCTCGGCGCTGGTCAACCGCCTGGTGAGCGCGGTGTACTCGCGCACGTCCCGCTCGTTCCAGTCCTTGATCAGCTCAGCGAACACGTCCAGTCCCTGCCTGATCAGCCGGTCGAGCTCCGCCCGGCCGGCCGGGGACAGCACCACCCGGTACGAGCGCCTGTCTCGCGCGTCGGGTGTCACGGTGACCCAACCGCCCTCGCTCAACGCCTTGACCCGGCGGCTCACCGAGGATGCCGGCGCCGGCAACGCGTCGGCCAGCTCGCTGGGCGTCAGGTCGCCACGCCGGGCGAGCACCTCCAGGACGGCGACAAGTTCTGGGTTGAACGCCTTGGCCTGGCCGCGACGGATCTGGTTGACCAGCGTCATCACGGCTCCGGCCAGCGCCCGCACGTCATCGTCGGAAACGGTCACGAGATAGATGCTACCGCATAGCAACTATCTCGCCAGCCCGGTGACCAGACCGGGCAGGGCCAGCGTTCAGGCCGAGCGGGAAACGGCCGGTCAGGTCGCCGGGGCCGGCGCTCGGCGCCGCGAGTCGGCGGCGCCGTCGTCAGCGGGCCAAGTCCTCAGTGGTTGTCGTCGGTGGCGTGGTCAGTGCGCGCCGCGGTCAGCGGGCGCCGTCACTGGGCGTCGATGACGCTCAGCGCGGTACGCCCACCGGCGCCGCCGCCGGGCAGCGCGATCGAGGAGAAGTGCGAGACCACACGCTCGTCCGTCGGGTCGTCGGCCGGCGTCCAGTGCACCTTGAGGTGCCGGTACAGGGTGTCCCGCTGGGCCGGGGTCCGGTCCGCGCCGCGGATCATCGAGACCAGCTCGGTGAGCTTCGACCGGTGCCGGGCACCCGCGCTGGAGATCACGTTCTCTTCCAACATGATCGACCCGAGGTCGTCGACGCCCATGTGCAGGGACAGTTGCCCGACGTCCTTGCCGGTCGTCAGCCAGGACGACTGCAGGTGCGCGACGTTGTCGAAGAACAGCCGGGCCACCGCGACAAAGCGCAGATATTCCAGGTTGGTCGCCTGGGTGCGGCCCTTGAGGTGGTTGTTTTCCGGCTGGTACGTCCACGGGATGAAGGACCGGAAGCCGCCGGTGCGATCCTGCACGTCACGGATCATCGTGATGTGCTCGATGCGCTCCGCATTGGTCTCGCCGGTGCCCATCATCATCGTCGCGGTCGACTCGACGCCCAGGTTGTGCGCGATCTCCATGACCTCGAGCCAGCGCGCCCCGGACTCCTTGAGCGGAGCGATCGCGGTGCGTGGCCGCTCCGGCAGCATCTCCGCGCCGGCACCGGCGATCGAGTCCAGGCCGGCCGCCTTGATCCGGCGGATCGACTCCTCGATGGACACGCCCGAGACCTTCGACATGTGCAGGACCTCGCTCGGCCCGATCGAGTGGATGACCAGGTCGGGGTACGCGGCCTTGACCGCCGAGAACAGCGTCTCGTAATACTCCACGCCGTAGTCCGGGTGGTGACCGCCCTGGAGCATGACCTGCGTGGCACCCAGGTCGACCGCCTCACCGCACCGGCGGAGGATCTCCTCCGTCGGGTGCGACCAGCCCTCCTCGTGCTTCGGAGCCCGGAAGAACGCACAGAACTTGCACGCCGTGACGCAGACGTTGGTGTAATTGATGTTGCGGTCGATGATGTACGTCACGATGTTGTCCGGGTACCGCCGCCGGCGCACGGTGTCCGCGGCCTCGCCGAGAGCGTGGAACGGGGCGTCCGTGTAGAGCAGCAGCGCTTCCTCCGGGCTGATCCGCCCGCCGTCGGCCGCACGCCGCAGGATGTCGTCAAGCTCCCGGTTAGCCGTCACGACTTCGAGAGTAGCCGCAGTCCGGAAGCCCGTCGCCTCCAGCCGACACCGGCCGAGGCCCCGGGCGAGGCCCCCGGGGCTGGCCAGACCCGGCGAGCCTAGGCTCTTGGACCATGGCAGATATGCGTTTTCGCCGGCTCGGCGCGTCGGGGCTGGTGGTCTCGGTCGTCGGCATCGGCTGCAACAACTTCGGCCGGAAGGTCGATCTGGACGGGACGCGGGCCGTGGTCGACGCGGCGCTCGACCACGGGATCAACCTGTTCGACACGGCCGACATCTACGGCAACCCGCACGGCGCCTCGGAGGAGTTGCTCGGTGCCGCGCTCAAGGGCCGTCGGGACGATGTGGTCATCGCCACCAAGTTCGGGATGAACATGGAAGGCGCCAACGGAGCCGACTTCGGTGCCCGGGGCGCCCGCCGGTACATCCACCGGGCGGTGGAGGCATCGCTGCGCCGGCTCGGTACCGACTACATCGACCTGTACCAGCTGCACGAGCCGGACGCGGCCACCCCGATCGCGGAGACCCTGTCCGCGCTGGACGACCTCGTGCGCGCCGGCAAGGTCCGGTACCTCGGCAACTCCAACTTCAGCGGCTGGCAGATCGCCGACGCGGCCTGGACCGCGCGGACCGGCCACCTGACCCCGTTCGTCAGCGCCCAGAACCAGTACAGCCTGCTGGAGCGCGGCGCCGAGGCGGAGGTACTGCCGGCCTGCGAGCGGTTCAACCTCGGCATGCTGCCGTTCTTCCCGCTGGCCAGCGGCCTGCTCACCGGCAAGTACCGGCGCAACGAGACGCCCCCGGCCGGCGGCCGGCTGTCCGAGGAGCGCTATGCGCAGCGGCTGGCCAACGCGCGCTGGGACACGATCGAGGCGCTGGAGGCGTTCGCCGACAAGCGCGGGCTGAGCCTGCTCGACGTCGCGATCGGCGGGCTGGCAGCCAAGCCGGCGGTGGCCAGCGTGATCGCCGGTGCGACCCGGCCGGAGCAGGTGGCCGCGAACGTCGCGGCGGCGGCGTGGGTGCCCTCGGACGAGGACCTCGCCGAGCTGAACGCGATCGGCTGACCCGGCCCCGGCCGGCCCCGGTACCGACCCGGGCCGGCCGGGACCGGTCAGGCGTCGTAGTCCACGGTCAACGTCTCGGTCACCGGGCTGGACTGGCAGGTCAGCACGTACCCGGCGGCCAGTTCGTCGGGTTGCAGGGCGTAGTTGCGAGCCATCTGCACCTTGCCGTCGACCAGCCGGGCCCGGCAGGTCGAGCAGACCCCGCCCTTGCACGCGTACGGCAACTCCGGCCGTACCCGCAGCGCGGCGTCCAGCACCCGCTCCTGGCGCCCCATCGTGAAGGTGGACGCGCGCCCGTCGAGCATGATGGTGACCGTCGCACCCGACTCCGGTGCCGATTCCGGTTCCCGGGACGCGACCGGTGGCGCCTCCTCGACGTGGAACAGCTCGGTGTGTACCCGCACCTCCGGTACGCCACGCTCGGCGAGCACCGCGCGGGCATCGGTCACCATGCCGTACGGGCCGCACAGGAACCACTCGTCCACGCCGGCCGGGTCGAGGAAGTTGTCGAGGATCCCGCCGATCCGGGTCCGGTCCAGCCGGCCGGACAGCAGTTCCGCGTCGCCCGGTTCCCTGGACAGCACGTGCATCAGGTGCAGCCGGGCCGGGTACCGGTCCTTGAGATCGGCCAACTCTTCGATGAACATCACCGACCGGGCGTACCGGTTGCCGTACATCACGGTGAACGCGCTCTCCGGCTCGGTCGCGAGCGCCGTGGCGACCAGGGAGAGGACCGGCGTGATGCCGGAGCCGGCGACGATCGCCGCGTAGTGCCGGCCGCGCCCGGCGGCGAAGTCGGTGGTGAAGTGGCCCAGCGGCGGCAGGACGGCGATCGCGTCGCCGGCATGCAGGCCGGCCATCACGTACCCGGAGAACACCCCGCCGGGCACCTGCTTGACACCGATCCGCAGCCGGCCGTGAGCGGCCAGTTCGGCCGGGGTGGAACAGATCGAGTACGAGCGCCGGACGTCCTGCCCGTCTTCCACCCGCCGTACCGTCAGGTGCTGCCCGGCCCGGAACGCGAACACCTCACGCAGCTCGTCGGGTACCGCGAAGGTGATCACCACCGCGTCGTCGACCAGCCGGTCGACGGCCTCGACGGTCAGCTCGTGGAATTGCGGCCGACGCCGGACCGGCCGCGTGATGACGACACTCATGCCGGATCCTCTTCGACCAGTCCGGCTCGGCGCGTCTGACACCGCGCGGCGACCCAGACCAGTCGCTCCGCTGTCTCGCTCACAGCGGCTTGATCTGGTCGAAGGGCTCGCGACAGCCGCGGCACCGCCACAGCGCCTTGCACGCGGTCGAACCGAACTGGGACAGGCGCTCGGTGTCCAGCGAGCCGCACCGGGGGCATTTCACCGACAGCGCCACCGGGACCGGACCGGCGAGCCGGACCGGCGGCGCGATGCCGGCCGCGGCCAGCTTCGTGCGGCCGGACTCACTGATCAGATCGGTGCTCCACGGCGGGTCGAGCCGCGTCACGATGTCCACATGGCGGTGCCCGGCGGCGGCTAGGGCGGCGCGGATGTCCGCGCGGATGGCGTCCATCGCCGGGCAGCCGGAGTACGTCGGCGTGATGGTCACCGTCACCCGGCCACCGGCGTCCACTGCCACCGAGCGCAGCACGCCCAGTTCGTCGATGGTGAGCACGACCAGTTCGGGGTCGGCGACGGCCGCCACGATGTTCCGCGCGATCGCGGCGTCGATCGGCCCGGCGGGAGCGGCGGCGCCCGGCGACGCGGTGGAAGCGGCGGCGCCCTGCTGCGCGCTCACCACCGGGCCCCCGGGTGTGCCCGGTGCAGGACCTGCATCTCGGCGAGCAGGTAGGACAGCTGCTCGGTGTGCCGGCCGTCCCGGCCCCCGGTCGGCGCCCAGCTGTCGGCCGGCCGGACCAGTGTCGCCCGGGTCAACACACCCTCCACTGTGGACAACCACTCGGCCCGCAGGTCGGGCTCCTCCTCGAACAGCTCATGCGTGTACGGCCACACCTCGTCGACCGCCGCCTGCATCCTGCGGTGCGACTCGTCGGTACCGTCGCCGAGCCGCAGCGTCCACAGGGTGGCGTGGTCTTCGTGGTACGCGGATTCCTTGACCGCCTTGGCGGCGATGCCGGCCAGTCGCTCGTCCGCGCCGGTCGCGAGGCGCCGGTACAGCAGACGCTGGTACGCCGACACGAACAGCAGTTTGGCGATCATCACGGCGAAGTCCCGGTCGGGCAGCTCGACGAGCAGCGCGTTGCGGTACTCCCGATCGGTACGCAGGTACGCCAGCGCGTCCTCGTCGCGCCCGGCACCCTCGACCTCGCCGGCATAGGACAGCAGCAGTCGGGCGACACCGAGCTGGTCCAGCGCGATGTTGGCCAGAGCCACGTCCTCTTCCATCTCCGGCGAACGGGTGCACCAGTGACCGAGCCGCTGCGCGGTCACCAGCGCGTCGTCGCCGAGGGCGAGGAGCCGGTCGACACTGGTGGTCACAGGTGTGCCGCCCCTTCGGGTACCTGATAGAAGGTCGGATGGCGGTAGACCTTGTCGGCGGCCGGGTCGAAGAACGAGTCCTTCTCGTCCGGGCTGGACGCGACCACCGCGGCCGCCGGCACCACCCAGATCGACACACCCTCCTGGCGGCGGGTGTAGAGATCCCGCGCGTTGCGCAGGGCCAGCTCGGCGTCCGGTGCGTGCAGGCTGCCGACGTGAGAGTGCGCCAACCCGCGCCGGGGCCGGACGAACACCTCCCACAACGGCCACTCCTTCTTGGTCTCGCTCATGCCGCCGCCTTCGTCGTCGGTGCGTTCCGCTTGGCCGCGTACGCCGCGGCGGCCTCGCGCACCCACGCCCCGTCGGCGTGCGCCGCGTGCCGGTGCGCCGCGCGCTGCCGGTTGCACGGCCCGTCGCCCTTGATGACCCGCATCAGCTCGGTGTAGTCCGGCTGGGTGTAGTCGTGCGCCTGGCGCTGCTCGTTCCACCGAAGGTCGGGGTCGGGGATGTCCAGCCCGAGCACGGACGCCTGCTGCACGCACATGTCAACGAACCGCTGGCGCAGTTCGTCGTTGGAGAACCGCTTGATCTTCCAGGTCATCGACTGCTGTGAGTGGGTGGAGTCGGCGTCGGGCGGGCCGAACATCGCCAGCGACGGGTACCACCAGCGGTTCACGGCGTCCTGCGCCATCGCCTTCTGCCCGGGCGTGCCGTGTGCGAGCGTGTGCAGGATCTCGTATCCCTGCCGCTGGTGGAACGACTCCTCCTTGCAGATGCGGATCATCGCCCGCGCGTACGGACCGTACGAGCAGCGGCACAGCGGCACCTGGTTGACGATGGCCGCACCGTCGACGAGCCAGCCGATGGCGCCCACGTCAGCCCAGGTCAGAGTCGGGTAGTTGAAGATCGACGAGTACTTCTGCCGGCCGGCCAGCAGCAGCTCGACCAGGGCGTCGCGGGACACCCCGAGGGTCTCGGCGGCGGCGTAGAGATACAGCCCGTGGCCGGCCTCGTCCTGCACCTTGGCGAGCAGGATCGCCTTGCGCTTGAGCGAGGGCGCACGGCTGATCCAGTTGCCCTCGGGCTGCATGCCGATGATCTCCGAGTGTGCGTGCTGCGCGATCTGCCGGATGAGACCCTGCCGGTACGCGTCGGGCATCCAGTCCCTGGGCTCGATCTTCTGATCGGCCTCGATCACCGCGTCGAAGTAGCGCAGCAGCTCATCCCCGTCGGCCGCGACGCCGGGATCGGCGACCCGGGCGGCTCCCGCCTCGCGGAGCGCGCGCTCGGCGGCGGCAACCTCGTCGAGCAGGTGAGACGGCCCGCCCGGCGCTCCGGCGCCAAGCCCGGCCCCAGCCACCTCATCGGGCACGTTGAAGTCGTTGCCGTACACGTGCTCAGTGTTACAGCAATGTCCGTTCCCGGCAATGGCCTGTAATAGCGACCGAAAATGCATAGCGGCCTTTGCCGCTTACTATGTGATTTCGGGCACGAGGAATTCTCACAATCGCCTGAGGCAACACTTACCGACAACTGATCCTGTCGAGATTCGCTACAACCGGTGGGAGCAATCCGCCGTCAGACCGGGTACCGTCGGCGGACGTAACCCCCGATAACCGAACATCCCCCCGACCCGGTTTGGAGTCATCGCCGCCATGCGCCCCCGCGTGGTCATGTTGACGTGCCTGGCCGTCTCAGTTGTTGTCGCGAGCGCCCTCCTGCTCGTTCCGGCGACCCGCGTTCAGCTCGAGGCGCTCACCACGCACGGCAAGGCCGCTGCCGCCAACCCCGGACAGTCGCCGGCCGCCAAGGCGAGAATGATCGCGCAGGCCCCGCCGCCGCTGCCCATCCTCAGCGCGCCCGGCAACCCGGCGTCCGTGACATCCGGCTCCAGCCACACGATCTTCTTCGGGTGGGCGTTCCTCGACCGGACGACCAAGAAGATCACCGGTTCGGCGAACAGCGTCACGAGCCCCAACACCACCGAGTCGATGGTCAAGGCATGGATCGCCTCGGACTACCTGCGCACTCACCCGTCGCCGAGCGACGCGGTACTGAACGAATTGCACCTCATGATCATTAACAGCAACGACAACATCGCCCAGAAGTACTACAAGGTCGGTGGCGGCAACGCCGACATGACACGCATGATCAAGACTTGCGGGCTGACCCACACGACCATCAAGAGCGGCTGGTGGGCCGAGACCGCGATGCCGCCGCAGGACGCGGTGAAGTACGGCGAGTGCGTGGCCGACGGGACGGCGGCCGGAAAGAAGTGGACGTCCTGGGTCCTCGACCAGATGCGGCACGTCCAGGGCACCGTCGCGCAGAACAACCCGAAAGACGTTGAGGTGCAGGGCGGCCACTGGGGGATCATCGACGGCCTGCCGGCCAACCTGGTGGCGACCACCTCGATCAAGAACGGCTGGACCGATTACGGCGGCTCCTGGCACGTCAACTGCCTCGCGATCAACCCAGCCTGGGTGCTCGCCGTCGAGATGCGCACGAACACGGACTCCCTCCAGACCGCCGCGGACGTCTGCGCACATGTCGCCGGCCAGCTGACCGTCACCCCGGAGATCTGACCGAACCATGCGCTCTCGAACCCTGGTGCTCCTCTGTCTCACCGTGGCCGTCGTGGCCAGCCTCATCGCCGTACCGCTGGCGTACGGTGCGTACCACGCCGAGGCGAGCACGCCATTCGGTACGGCCAACACCGCCGCCCAGCCCGCGCCGCCGCCGCCCACCCTGCTGATTCCGACCGACCCGAATTCCATCAAGGCGCCGGCCGGCATGGACTACCTCGGCTGGACGCTGATCGACCGGCAGAGCGGGAAGAGCGCGGGTTCCGCAAACGCGGAGAACTCGACGAACACCACCGAGTCGATGATCAAGGCGTGGATCGCGGCCGACTACCTGCGCAATCACGATCAGCCGTCGCAGAGCGCGCTCGACGCGCTGAGCCAGATGATCATTCACAGCGACGACAACATCGCCGAGACGTACTACAAGATCAATGGCGGTGACCCGTCGATCGTCGAGCTGACGAAACTGTGCCAGCTGACCGACACGGACACGCCAGAGATTCCGAGCCACTGGTCGTACACAACGATGTCGCCCGCGGACGCGGCGCGGATGGGCCTGTGCATCGCGAACGGCACGGCGGCCGGTCCGAAGTGGACGAGTTGGCTGCTCAAGCAGATGCAGAACGTGCAGGGCTCGGTGCAGGACCAGCAGACGTCGACCGGCGGCGGCCGGTGGGGCATCATCGACGGCCTGCCGCAGTACCTGGTCGCCTCGACGTCCATCAAGAACGGCTGGACGCCCCAGATCTACAACGGCTCGCACGACTGGCACATCAACTGCCTGGCCATCAACACTGGCTGGGTGCTTGCCATCGAACTCCAGTACCGGTGGACGGCCCCGGACAACAAGTGGGAGCACGCCGACAACCTGGCCACCGGAGCCAACGCCTGCGCCTCGGTGACCAAACAGCTGGTCGGCATCCCGGCGACCTGGTCCGGTTGAGCCAAAGCCGGTCGACGGCCGGGCACTCACCCGGCCGACGGGCCGGGCAGCCACTCGGCCGGCGGGTCGGGCAGTCATCCGGCCGACCGATGGGCCGGGCCGTCAGTCGGTGAAGAACTCCGGCCCGGTCGCCGGCAGCGCGGGCGCCTCGCCCAGCTCCGCGGCCCGGCGGGCGAACTCGACCAGGCCGGCCACCTGCCGCTCCGCCAACGAAAAGTCCAGGGTACGGAAGTAGCCGGCCAGCGTCGCCGCGTCGAACGGCTCCCAGCGGGCCGCCGCCGTGGCCACCTCGTCCAGCTCGGACAGGCACAGGTCACGGGAGCGCAGGAACGCCTGGTGGACGTCCTTGACCACGCCGGGATGGGCGGCGGCGAAGTCGCGGCGTACCGCCCAGACCGCGAACACCATCGGCAGCCCGGTCCAGTCGCGCCACGCCTGCCCGAGGTCGGTCACGGTCAGCCCGCGCCGCGGCGCCTCGTACATCGCTCGCAGCGCCACGTCCCCGATCACCACCGCCGCGTCGGCCTCCAGCAACATGGTGGTCAGGTCGGGCGGGCATCGGAAATACTCGGGGGTCACCCCGTACCGCTGCTTGAGCAGCATCTGAGCGAGCAGGACGCCGGTGCGGCTCGTCGAGCCGAGTGCCACGCGGCTCCCGTCGAGCTGGTCCAGCGGCTTGGTCGACACCAGGTTGACCGACAGCACCGGCCCGTCGCTGCCCACCGCGACATCGGGCAGCAGCAGCAACTGGTCGGCGTGGCGCAGGTACTCCACATTGGAGATCGGGCCGATGTCCAGCCGGCCCTCCACCAGGTCGGCGTTGAGCTGATCCGGGGTGTCCTTGAACAGGTCGAAATCCAGCAAGGCGCCGGAGCGCATCAGCCCCCAGTAGATGGGGAGGCAGTTCAGGAACTGGATGTGACCTACCCGGGGTCGCCGCGGTGCGCTCATTCCCCGCACGCTACGCCGCGACCCCGGGTGGCGAAGCTCACGCCGCCACATCGACCATCGCCGGTGCCGGTACGGTGCGCTCCTGCGCCGCCGCGCGAAGCATCGGTACCGCGAACACGACCGTCACGATCAACCCGAAACCGCAGGTGGCCGCGATGGCCAGGCGTACCGGCACCAGGTCCAGCAGCACGCCGCCAGCCAGCAGGCCGACCGCCTGCCCACCGTTGGCCACGGCACCGTAGACCGCGAACACCCGGCCCCGGAACTCCCCCGGCGTACGGCGGCTGAGCACCACGGTGGCCGCGACGTTCTCCGCCCCGTTGGATGCGCCGCCGAGCAGGAACAGCGGTACCAGCGGCGCGACGGACCGGACGGTGCACGCGCAGAGTATGGAGACGCAGGTCAGCACGAGCGCACCGACCATCATCCGGGCCAGCCCGGCATCGGCGGCGTGGCGCCGGGTCAGGAACCACGCGCCGATGACCGCGGCACCGGTCCACACGGCGCTGATGACGCCGTACATCGTGGTGGTGGAGTGCAGCACCCCGCGGATGAAGAAGACGTCGGCCACGTTGACCGAACTGACCGCGGCGATCACCGCACCGAAAAGGACGATCATCGTCCAGACCAGGCGGTCGTCGCGCAGTCGCCAGGTCGAAGCGCTCGCGCTGCCTGTTGCCGCCGGGTCGCCCGCCGCCACCGTGTCGGAGGTCTTGCGGATCGCCTCCTCCACCGGGTTCACCGCGACGCCGTTCCGCCGCCGGGTCCGGATGACCAGGGCCCCCGCGACGATCGCCAGGTAGCTGACCGCGTCGAACATCAGCGGGATCCGGAGCCCGAACTGGCCCACCAGGACGCCGCCGAGGGCGGGCGCGATGAGCATGCCGACCGAGGAGGCGGTCTGGCCGAGCGCGCTGGCCCGGGCCAGGTCCTCCCGGCGCACCATCGCTGGCAGGAGCGCGGCGAGGGTCGGCTGCGTCTGGGCGTACCCGCAGCCGAGCAGGGCGGCCAGGCCGATCAGCGCGATCGGGTTCGACACGTACACCATGGCCGCGCAGATCACCGCCTGGGCCAGGCCGGTGACGACCAGGAGCATGCGGCTGTCCAGCCGATCGGCCAGCCGGCCGGTCCAGCGGACGAGCAGGACGGGCGGCACGGCGGCGGCAAGCAGCAGGGCGGCGACCGCGTAGCTGCCCGCTCCCCGCTGCTGGAGGGTCAGCAGCAGCGCGGTGGCGGCCAGAAAGTCGCCGCAGACGGAGACCGCCCGGGCGCCCGTGGCCACGGCGACGTCGGACCAGCGCGAGCCAGATGTGAAGGACATACTTCGAAGTATCTGCTTCACATCTCCATGATCGCAATGGCTGAGATCGGCCTCGCGGTAGACCTCCAGGGCGGATTGGCGGAAATGAGCGAATCGACGACCTAGGTTGTCACGGTTTGTCGGTCGGGAAAGTGCGAAAGACGGCGGAGACCGAACGGGAGCCCGGCGGTGGGTCGGGGCGGTCACGCTTCCGGTACTTCGTCAGCAGGTCGAACACCGCGTCGGTGACCTCGCGCAGCTCGTCTGCGGTGAGGATCATGGCGATCTCGCGGAAGGCGGCCTGGTCCCACCACTCCGCCGGCTCTTCCGCGCGGCGGGCGAGGTACTGCCGAACCCGGATGTTCTCCCAGGACAGGAACGACTCGATCAGCTCGTTCTCGGCCGCCTTGACGTCCGGCGCGGCGTCCCGGTCCGCCATGACCGTGTACCCGCCGGCCGCCACCGTGCTGCGCCAGACCCGTTCGCGGGCGTCCCCCCGGCCGGGCGCCTCCTCGATCAGCCCCGCCCGGGCCAGGGCACGCAGGTGGTAGCTGGTGGCGCTGGGCGACAGGCCGACCAGCTCTGCGCACTCGGTCGCGGTCGACGGTCCGTCCGACCCGAGGTGCTCCAGGATCGTCATCCGGGCCGGATGGGCCATCGCCCGCATGACGCTCGCCTCGTTGATCAGCCGAGGCTCATTGCCAGGGCTCGCGCTCGTCGCGGACTCGGCCGCCGGGTTCGTCGCCATGCGGTCAAGATAATCCGAGTGCCCGCCGGGACGGGCCGGAGTACCATCGACGATCCGCGTGCCCACCGGCCCGCGTACTCGCAGGGCACAGCCGGCACCGTCCGCAACGGGCGGGCGGAGACGCCGGGCGGCCGCCTCAGCAGCGACAAGGTGCCGAAGCCTCATGCCCGAAGCCATTTCCGAACTCACTGTCCAACTGGACGAGGAGAGCGCTCACCTCACCTCGTCGCGCGCCGCGCTCCGGCGGATGCGCGAGCACGCCCAGGCGCTGTACGCGACCGGCGGGGATGTCGCCGGCGACGCGTACGGCGCGGAGAGCCTGGGCCGGGCCCTGTCCCGGCGGGTCGCCGAGCTGGCCGACGATCCGACCACCCCGCTGTTCTTCGGCCGGCTCTGGTTCGCCGGCGAGGCGGACTACCACATCGGCCGGCGGCACGTCACCGATGATCGCGGCGAGCCCCTGGTGCTGGACTGGCGAGCACCGATCTCCCGGTCGTTCTACCGGGCCTCGGCGAGCGACCCGCAGGGCGTCGCGGTACGCCGCCGGTTCGGGTTCTCCGCCGGGATACTCACCTCGTTCGAGGATGAGCACCTGGACCGGGGCGAGGAGCTGGGCACCTCGAGCCGGATCCTGACCAACGAGATCGAGCGACCGCGCGTCGGGCCGATGCGCGACATCGTGGCCACCATCCAGCCCGACCAGGACGAACTGGTCCGGGCCGACATCGAGGAGACCATCTGCGTCCAGGGCGCGCCCGGGACCGGGAAGACCGCGGTCGGGCTGCACCGGGCGGCATTCCTGCTGTACCTGCACCGGGAGCGGCTGCGCCGCTCGAGCGTGTTGATCGTCGGTCCGAACCGGGCGTTCCTGCGCTACATCGCGGCGGTGCTGCCGGCCCTCGGCGAGATCGACGTGGCTCAGTCCACCGTGGAGGACCTGCTGCCCACCGCCGTCCGGGGCAGCGACCCGCCCGAGGCTCAACTGGTCAAGCACGATCCGCGGATGGCCGCCGTACTCCACCGGGCGCTCCGCCGGTACGTACGCCGGCCGCAGGAGCCGATCGTGGTCTCCGACGGCGCGTACAAGTGGCGGTTGCCCGAGTCGGTACTGGTCCGGCTCGTCGACGACGTACGCCGGGAGAAGCCGCCGCACGGGATCGGCCGGGAGCGCCTGCGTGCCCGGGTGGTCGCGCTGCTGCAGCGGCAGGTCGAGGCGCGCAGCGGGGAGTCGCCCGGCGAGGGCTGGGTACGGAAGATGGGCCGGTCGGCTCCGGTCGTCGCGTTCCTCGACGCGAACTGGCCGGCGGTCACCCCGGAGGCGCTGGTCTACGAGGTGCTGCGCGACCCGGCCGACGCGGCCGAGGGCATCCTCACCGAGGCTGAGCAGACGGCGATCCGCTGGGCCAAGCCGCCCCGTTCGCCGAAGGCGGCGCGCTGGTCGGCGGCCGACGCGGTGCTCATCGACGAGGCGGCCGGGCTCATCGACCGGCTGCCCAGCTTCGGTCACGTCGTCATCGACGAGGCACAGGACCTGTCGCCGATGCAGTGCCGGGTCATCGCCCGCCGCAGCGAGCACGCCTCGCTGACACTGCTCGGCGACCTGGCGCAGGGCACCGCGCCGTGGGCGGCCCGGGACTGGGCCGACTCGCTCGAACACCTGGGTAAGCCGGGCGCCGCGGTGGTCCCGCTGACCACCGGTTTCCGGGTACCGCAGGCGGTGGTGCAGCTCGCCAACCGGCTGCTGCCCGCGCTCGGCGTGAACGTCTCGGCGGCCACCTCGCTGCGCGGCGACGGGTGGCTGCGGGTACAGGACGTGTCCGATGTGGACGCGGCGACGGTCGGCGCGGTACGCGAGGCACTGGAGCAGGACGGTTCCGTCGCGGTGATCGCGGCCGAGCCGTCGATCGACGGCCTGGCGGCCACGCTGCGCGCGGACGGGCTGGACGTCGGTACCGCCGAAGACGAGAAGCGGATCACGGTACTGCCGGCGACGCTGGCGAAGGGTCTGGAGTACGACCACGTCATCGTGGTGGAACCGGCTGAGATCGTGGCCGCCGAGGCGCGCGGACTCAACCGGCTCTACGTGGTGCTGACCCGCGCCGTGTCCCGGCTCGCGGTGATCCACGCGCGGCCGCTCCCCGAACCGTTGTGACGACTTTCCCCATATCGTCGCCGGTCGGCGCGCCCCGGTGCCAGGATGCCCTCGACGAGGGGAGAAAGACATGAAGCTGACACGGTACGATCCCGGCACGCCGTGCTGGATCGATCTTGGCTCACCCGACCTTGACGCCTCGAAGGCGTTCTACTCAGCGGTGTTCGGGTGGACAGCCCACACGTCCGACGACCCCGCCATGGGCGGCTACACCATCTTCAACCTCGGCGACTCGCCGGTCGCCGGGCTCGGTACGCCGATGAGCGAGGCCGCCCCGTCGACCTGGACGTGGTACGCGGCCACCGACAACGTCGACGCGACCGCCGCCCGGGTGGAGGGCGCCGGGGGCAAGGTGGTGGCCGCCCCGATGGAGATCCCGGGCGCCGGCCGGATGGCGGTGTTCATGGACTGCGACGGCGCCGCGTTCTCGGCCTGGCAGCCGGGCCAGTTCGTGGGCGCCGGGGTGGTCAACGAGCCCGGCTCGTTCGCCTGGAACGAACTCATGGTCCGCGAGATCGACGGTGCCACCGACTTCTACGGCAAGGTGCTGGGCTGGACCACTCAGAAGAACGCCGACTTCGGCATGGAGTACACCCTGTTCCAGGTGGGTGACCGGGCGATCGCCGGGATGATGCCGATGGCCGGCGACCAGTGGCCCGAGGACGTGCCGAGCCACTGGCTGATCTACATCGCGGTCAACGACACCGACGCGACCGCCGAGCGGGTACGGGAGGTGGGCGGCACCCTCTCGATACCGCCGACGGACTCTCCCGCCGGACGGTTCGCGGTGGCGGTCGACACCACCGGCGCGGTCTTCGGGTTCGTCACGCTGACCTGACCGGTACCACCAGCGGACCGTGGTCGCCGTCGATCACCCGTACCCGCGCCCGGTAGTGGTCCGAGAGCAGTTGCTCGGTGAGCACCTCGCGGGGCGGGCCGGCGGCGACCACACGCCCGTCCGCCAGCAGCACCATCCGGTCGGCGAACTCCCCGGCGATCGACAGGTCGTGCATCGTCGCGAGTACGGTCAGCGGACCGTCCCGGCGCAACCGGTCGACCAGCTCCAGCACCTCCTGCTGGTGCCCGATGTCCAGCGCGGTCGTCGGCTCGTCGAGCAGGAGCAGTGTGGCGCCCTGCGCCAGCGCCCGGGCCAGGAAGACGCGCTGCCGCTCGCCGCCAGACAGCGACTCCAGCCGCCGCCCGGCGAACCGGGTCAGATCCAGCCGGGTCAGGGCCTCGTCGACGGCGACCAGGTCGGCGGCCGACTCGCGGCCCAGGGGCGGGATGTAGGGCGTGCGGCCGAGCAGGACGTAGTCGAGCACCTCCATCCCCGGGGGTACCACCGGATCCTGCGGCACCATCGCGACCAGCCGGGCCCGCTCCCGGCGGCTGAGCGCGTCACTGGCCTGCCCGAACAGCTCGATCCCGCCGCGGAAGCGCACCAGCCCGGCGATCGCCCGCAGCAGGGTGGACTTGCCGGCCCCGTTCGGACCGATCACGGTCACCCACTCGCCCCGCGCGACGGACAGGCTCACTCCCCGGACGATCTCGTTGCCGTCCAGGTCCACGCCGACGTCCCGAACCTCCACCGACATATCAGGTCCGCCGGGACGTGCGCAGCACGACTATGAAGAACGGTGCGCCGAAGAACGCGGTGACCACGCCGATCGGGATCTCGGTCGGCGCCAGCAGCGTCCGGGCGGCCAGGTCCGCCAGGGTCAGGAACGCGGCGCCGAACAGCACGGACAGCGGCAGGATCACCCGGTAGCTGGAGCCGGCCAGCAACCGTACGGTGTGCGGCACGATGATCCCGACGAAGCCGATGAGCCCGGAGACGGACACCGCCGCCGCGGTACCTAGCGACGCCGCGACGATCAGGATGATCCGGGTCCGTTCCGGGTGGGCGCCGAGGCTGGCGGCCTCCTCGTCGCCCACCGACATCACGTCGAGCTGCCGGCGGTGGACCAGCACGACCACCGCCATGACCACCGCGTACGGCAGCAGAAGCAGCACGTCGTGCCAGCCCGCCGTGCTGAGCCGGCCGGAGATCCACGAGTACACCTCGCGGATCGTGTCCACGTACCGCTGCATGAGGAACGTCTGCCCGGCGGTGAGGAAGCTGGACACCGCGACACCGGCCAGGATCAGCGCGGCCGGGCTCCGGTACCGGCCGCCCCGGCTTCCCCGCCCTGACCCGCCGCTCACCCCGAGCGCGTAGGTCAGACCGACCGCGAGCAGCGCCCCGACGAACGCGGCCAGCGGAACCGTGAGCGGGGTGGCCGCCCCGCCGTCCACGGCCACGGCGTCGAACGCGTGCCCCACCGCGATGGCGGCGGTGGCCCCCAGGCCGGCGCCGGCCGCCGCGCCCAGCAGGTACGGGTCGGCCAGCGGGTTGCGGAAGACGCCCTGGTACGTGCCGCCGGCCAGGGCGAGGGTCGAGCCGACCAGCAGCCCGAGCACGACCCGGGGCAGCCGGAGCTGGGTCACGATGGCCGCCTCGGTATCGGTGAGGCCGCTGTGCAGGTGGACGCCCGGTACCAGATCGAGAAGCTGGATCGCCACGCCGAGCGGGCTGAGCCGGACCGGCCCGAGGGCGAGCCCGGCCAGCGCGGCGACGACGACCGCCACCACGCCCGCCGCGAGCCAGCCGGGGCGTAGCCGGTTGGGCCGCCCGCCCGGGACCGTGGCGCCTCGGGCCACGGCGGGCGCCGGAGCGTCCGGCGTCGCCACCGTCGCCGCCGGGCGGGAGCGCCAACTCACGAAGCCGGTACCTTCTCCACCGCGTTGACGATCGCCTGTACCAGGTCGACGACGCGCGGTCCCCAGCGCGACGCGATGTCGTCGTCCAGCGCGACCACGTGACCGTCGCGTACCGCGGCCAGCTCGGCCCAGCCGGACCGCCCCCGTACCGTGTCCGCGGACTGGTTGCAGCACTTGGTGTCGGCCAGGAAGATCAGGTCCGGATTCGCCTTCACGATGCTCTCGGCCGACAGTTGCGGGTACCCGCCCGCCTTGCCGTCGGCGTCGGCCGGGTCGGCGATGTCGGTCAGCCCGACCATGGCGAACAGCGACCCGATGAAGGTCTTCGAGGTCACCGAGTAGTAGGTCTGGTCGAGTTCGTAGTAGTAGGTCAGCGGCTTGGTGCGCTTCGGTACGCCGGCTACCAGCTTCGCGATGCCGTTCTTGACCTGGGTGACCGTCTGGGCCGCCTGGCTCGCGTGGCCGGTGAGCGTGCCGAGGTCGGTCAGCTCGGCGTACTCGTCGTCCAGCGTGGCGGCGGCCGGCATCACGTACACCGGGATCTTCAGCTTGGTCAGCTGATCCTTGATCTTGTTGGTGTCGGTGGAGATGACCACCAGGTCCGGGCTCTTCGCCGCGATCGCCTCGGCGTTCGGCTGGTACCCGGACAGGTTGCTCTTGGGTACCCCGGCCGGGTAGTTCGACTGGTCGTCCACGGCGGTCACCTGGCTGCCGGCTCCGATCGCGAACAGGATCTCGGTGCCGGTCGGGGTCAGGGACACGATGTGGGTGGGACGCTGCGGGAGCGTGACGCCTCCGGCGGTCGCCGGGAACGCGGCGGCACTCGCGGCCGGGGCCGGTGCGCCTGCCTTCGTGGTGCTGCCGCAGCCGGCCACCAGGCCGGTGAGGGCCAGGGCGGCGAGCAGTAGCGCGGGTGGGCGGCGGATCATCTGTCCTCCTGTCGGTCGAGGGCTGGTGCTTCGCCGACGGGAGGCCCGTCCGCGAGAGCGCCCCTCCTCGAGAGCGCGGTGTCGCGATCCGCCGCGCAGGCGACCTGGCTCGTCCCCGCTACGAGCGGGGCATCACAGTTGCGGGACAGCGCCGGGGTCACACCGGCTTCGCTGTGCGGCGGTCGGGTAGACGGTAGCCCATGCCGTACCGCGCCGGGATGGGCCGGTACGGAACGTGACGCGGCCTATACCTCGCCGTCGTCCTCGCCCGCGAGGGCGGAGCGCAGCTTGGCTTTGTCGGCCTTGCGCCGGGTGACCGCCTGGTCGACCTGACCGATCATCTCGTTGCGCCACTTGCCCAACAGGACGAACTGCAGCCCGAACGAGGCGATGATCGCGATCATCAGCTTCACGAGCAGGTCGATCGGTACCGGCCAGAGCAGCAGCGACACCACCACGAACAGGCCGACACGACCCAGCGTGTACTTGACCGCGGGGCTGAGCCTCACCGATCTCACCTCCCAGTCGCCCGGTACGACAGCCACCGGACGCCGAAATACCACAACAACGTATAACTCAGCGTAGCCACCGCCGCGCCGATCGCTCCCACGCCCAGCGGTGGCAGGGAGCCGGCCGCGCCACCGACCACCGAGCCCAGGACGAGCCCGACGGCCGCGGCGACGATCGCCAGGACGAACCGTAAGGCTACTCCCGACCAGGCCCGAAGCTCCTCTACGAACAACCAGACCGGCAGGATCGCGGCGAGCCAGCCGGAGGCGTGCCCGAACGGGCCGAGGCCGAGCAGGGCGAAGATCAGATCGATGACGACGAGCGCGGCGAGCCCGACCAGCAGCCCGATGATCACCTGGCCGAGCATGTCGACCAGCCGGGCGTCCGGGCCGGTGACCTGCCACGGACCGGGGGACTGTCCGCCCTTGGCGTTGCTGCCCCGAGGGTCTCCGGTCCCGGTATCCCGGCCCCTGACCTCCCGACCGGCGTTGGCGGGCCGGCGCCCCTTGGCGTCGCGCCCCTTGGCGTCGCTGCCAGCCCGCGGGCTGCCATCGGCTCGCGGATCGCGGCCGGTTCGCGGGTTGCGGCCGGCCTTGCCGTCCCGGCCGCCCTGGCCGGCGTCCTTCAGGCCCATACCCGCTGCGGTTCCGCGCGCCGCTGTGCCAGCGGTACCGGCGGCTCGTACTCGCGCACCACCTCGTACCGGGTGTTGCGCTCGACCGGCTGGAAGCCCCCGTCCCAGATGAGGTTGAGCAGGTCCTCGCGGTGCATCGGGTGCGGTGCGCCGTGGCCGTCCGCGTCATGCGTGATCTCATATTCGACCGCCGAACCGTCCAGGTCGTCGGCTCCGAAGTTGAGCGAGAGCTGCGTGACCGACAGGCCGTGCGCGACCCACCAGGACTTCACGTGCGGAACGTTGTCGAACAGCAGGCGGGAGATCGCGAACGTCTTGAGCGACTCGGCCGGCTCAGCCATCGGGGTACTCACCTGGGGCCGGTCGCGTCCCGTGCCGTCCGCCGGGTCGACGAAGTCGTGCCGGTACCGCAGCGGGCTGAAGACCTGGAAGCCACCGGTCTCGTCCTGGAGTTCACGCAGCCGCAGTACGTGATCCACCCGGTGCCGGGGCTCCTCGGCGTGCCCGTACAGCATGGTGCTCGGCGTCTTCATGCCCTTGGCGTGGGCCAGCCGGTGGATCCGCGACCAGTCGTCCCAGTGGGCGGCGTGCTCCGAGTCGAAGATCTCCGCCCCGCCGCCGGTGAGTGACTCCAGGCCGGCGTCGATCAGTTCGTCCAGGATCTCCTCGGCGGGCAGGCCGGAAATCCCTTCGAACCAGTGGATTTCGGTTGCGGCGAACGCCTTGAGCGCCACGTCGGGCAGCGCGGCCTTCAGCTCGCGCAGCACCCGCGGGTAGTACTCCCAGGGCTGCGTCGGGTGGAGTCCGCCCGCGATGTGCAACTCGGTGAGCTGCTCGTCGCGCAGCTCGGACGCCGTGGCGACGGCCTCCTCGAGGCCGAGGTGCCGGTTCACGTTGAACATCACCCGGTCGCCGTTGCGCTCGGTGCGCTTCTGGTGCGCCAGCCGGCCCAGCCAGACCAGGTCGTCGCTGGCGTACAGCGCCTCGCCGTCCGCGCGGGTCAGCCGCTCGCCAGCGGATACCTTGTCTTCGAGTTCCCGCTTGAGTCCCGCGTCCACCGTGCGCCGCCTTCCGTCAAGCGTCGCCGGTCCGCCATTCCACCCCGCCCTGACCGCGATCGCTGCGCCCGAGCCTACGTCCCAGTGTCTGATATTGACGCGGCACCCACCCGATCGCTATCTGCCCTGCCACCAGCGTTTCCAGCGGCAGGCCATCTCACGCTCAGGAATCTGTTACCTCCTGTCGGGTGACAGCGCGCGTGGTCTTGCGGTAGGACGGGGAGAGAAAAAAGCCGGCAGCGCGGGACGGGTGGCATGATTCAGCACACGCGACAGGCTCCACGCAAGCGGACTGGCCTCAAACGGTTCGCCTGGCCCGTGCTGATGTGCAGCGTGGTGTGCGTCCTGATCGCTCGGCCGTCGTTTGCCGACCCGGGCGGCGCCAACGCCAACTCCGGCGTCCCTGACCAGGGCTCCATCCCGGTACCGTCGGCGCCGCTGAACCCTTCGTCCGGCAGCACCGGCCAGAATTCGCAGGCCGTGGCGCCGGTGACCACCGGCCCGTACGCGAACCAGATCATGACGCAGTACGCCACGCTGGAGGCCACCGGCGAGAAGCTCAAACAGTCGAATATCGACCTGGATGCGGCGAAGCAGTCTGCCAACCAGACATACCAGGCGTGGCAGGACGCGCTCGCCGACGCGACCCGGCTGCAGCAGAGGGCCGACCAGGCGGCGTCGGAGGCATACAAGGACGCGGCGGGCCTGGGCCCGTTCGCCAACTACGCCAACGACGTCCACCAGCTCGGCATGCTGGCGCCTGGGCTCAGCTCGCAGAGCGGCCCGACCGGCAGCGAGACCGCCGCGCAGGACGCCACCCAGGCGCGCCGGCAGGCCGACGACGACGAGGACGCCTACCGGGCGGCGCTGGCTCACGAGCAGGACCTGGAGACCCAGCAGAGCGGCCTACAGAACAGCTACAACCAGCAGAACGCGGTTCTGACCAACCTGCGGACCACCAACCAGACGCAGGTGGAGGCGGCCGAGGCCGCGCAGGCGGCGTCGGACCGGCAGCTGGATGGCCAGTTCGGCGCGGGCACCAGCGTCAATGGCATGGTCGCCAACCCCAAGGCGCTGGCCGCCGTGCACTGGGCGTACGCGCAGGCGGTGGCGAACCCGCCCAAGTGGTACAAGTTCGGCGCCGAGGGGCCCAATTACTTCGACTGTTCCGGGCTCACCTGGGCGTCGTACCGCTCCACGGGCTACACGCTGCCCCGGGTGGCCGCCGACCAGTACCACGCGACCTCGGGCAACCGGGTATCGCCAAATCAGCTACTTCCCGGCGACCTGCTGTTCTTCAGCACGGTCAAGGGCGGCGACTGGACCACGGTCTCGCACGTCGCGATCTACTACGGCGACAACCTGATGATCGAGGCCGCGCACGAGGGCACACCGGTCCGGGTCAACCAGGTCTGGTGGTCGGCCTTCTACGCGGCCACGAGGGTGTACCCGGCAGTGACGCCGGCCGGGACCCCGCCGCCCACCAAGTCATCGACACCGAACCCGTCCAGCACACCTCCGGCGTCCAGCACGCCGCCCGCGTCCAGCACGCCCCCGGCGACCAGCACGCCTCCGGTAACCAAGACGCCTCCGGTGACCAAGACGCCTCCGACGACTCCGCCCAGCAGGCCATCCACCGGCACGCCGCCGACCAGCACGCCACCCACCAGCACGTCACCGACGGACAAGCCGGCGACCAACCCTCCGTCATCGGGTGATGACGGGCCGTCGAGCCCGTCGGCTTCGAACAGCCCCAGCGGCGCCGGATCACCGGACGACACGCCATCGACCAACTGAGCGCTATACCGCGTCCCCTGACGGCACGACGATGCCGGGGCCGGCTGTGCTCTTCGGCCAGAATGTGGCACGGTGAACGCCAGGTGCAGCACGCAACCGCCGGCCAACCCATCGACCGGCGGCACACGCTGGGAGACTGTCATGGAAGACCAGAACACCTACCGCGGCGCATCGGCCGAGGCCGCGCCGCACGGTAGGTCGTCGACCGGACCCGATGCTGGCCTGCCGCCGTCATCGTCATTCGGTGAGCCACCGCCGGCAGCGCCGACGTCCGCCGAGTCTCCCTCCCAAGACCCCGCCTGGGCACCGTGGATGCCACCCGCGGCGGAGTCCTCCTCCGTGCCACCGCCTTCCTGGGGTACGGCACCGGAGCCCTCGGGTACGACTCCCGACCAGTGGAACGCCGCCCCCGAGCCACCGGCCTCCGCCCCTTCATGGCCGTCCGCTCCGGATCCGGCCGCGCGTTCATGGCCCGCCGCTCCCGAGCCGGCCGGGCCCTCGTGGAGCCCGGCTCCGCAGCCGCCGAGCGACCAATGGAACGCCAATCCCGGGCCACAGGCCGACCAGTGGAACGCCAATCCCGCACCACGGACGGCCGCGTGGAGCGCGACGCAGGACTCCCCGCCCGCGACTCCGTGGAACCCATCGCCGGAACCGCCGGCCGGGTCGTGGAATGGCGCCTCCGAACCGGCGCCGCCGGCATCGAACGGCTGGCCCGCGCCGGCACCGCAGCCATTCGAACCGCAATCCTTCGACAGGCCGCCGTCCGAGCAGCCGCCCTTCGGGGCGCCGTCCCTCGGGTCGCCGCCCTTTGGGTCACCGCCCTTCGAGGCAGCCTCCTTCGACCAGCCCGCCGGTGCGCCGTCGAGCGCCCCTCCGGCGGGCGACGCGTCGCCCGGCGTGGTCGGGCGGGCCACCGCGCCGGTGGTGGCGCCGCCGACGTCCGGGATTCCGGCCCAGCGCTCGACCGGCAGCACCTACCGCGCCGGCGACCTGCCACGGTCCGACCAGCCCGGCTGGGACGACCCGTCGGCGCCGGACCAGCAACCGGCGTCCGAGCACCAGCCACCGTCGGAGCAGCAGGCCGACGACCGGCAGCCGGCTTGGGGCGACCAGCCCAGCCGCGACCAGCAGCCGGCCTGGGCCGACCAGCAAGCCCAGGACCACCAGCCCGCGTGGGGTGACCAGCAAGCCCAGGACCACCAGCCGGCCTGGGCCGACCAGCAAGCCCAGGACCACCAGCCCGCGTGGGGTGACCAGCAAGCCCAGGACCACCAGCCCGCGTGGGGTGACCAGCAGGCCGAGGACCGGCAGCCGGCCTGGGGCGACCAGCCCAGCCGCGACCAGCAGCCCGCCTGGGGCGCTGAGGCCGCGCTGGCCTGGAACGACCCGCCGGCTCCGTCCTGGACCGACCGACCCGCTCAAGACCAGGTGGCCGGCAGCGACCGGTCCGGCCGCGACGAGCCGAGCTGGACCGGGCAGCCGTCCCAGGACGCGCCGGCGTGGCGTGACGAGCCGGCGCAGCAGGATTCGGAGCACTCCGACTCGTTCTCCTCCCGGCTCACCGCGCCGAGTTCTGGTAATGAGCTGCCCCGTCGCCGGGAAGGGGCGTCCCTGGAGGGCCTGCCCGACCGGCCCCCGCTGGGTCGCTCGCCGTTCGACGGCTTCGGCGAGTCGGGCACCGGGGCGGAGCCGGAGGGCGCTCGCGACTCGTTCGGCTTCCCGCCGGCCCCGCACGTGCCGGACCAGCCGCAGTACCAGTCGTCGACGGTGCCGGCGTCCGATGACGACCCGTCGCACGCGCCACGCAGCGCGACCGACGCGCCGTGGGCGGCGTTCGCCCAGCCCTGGCAGGACGAGATGCCGCCCAGCGGAGATCCGGGCTGGCCGGCAAGTGATCGCCCGGCCGACGGGACTCCGTCCGGCTCGGACACGCCGTCGGGCGGATTCGGCCGGCTCGGCTTGGACGCGCCGTCCGGTGGGTTCGCGTCCGGGCCGGAGACACCGTCCGGCGGATTCGGGCAACTCGCGTCGGCGTCCGCCGGGGGCGCACCGACCGGGTACGACCAGGTTGACGAGCCGGTACCGCCGTCGTCGCTGCCGGTACGGTCGGTCGCCTCGGTACCGTCCGCCTCGATGGCATCGCCGCCGCAGGGCAGCGCCACTCCGCCGGGTCCGGCCAGCGCGGCGGCCGGCCGCGCCACGGTCGGGCGAGCCGGTGTCGACGCGGGGCGGCCCTCCGCCGAGGAGGTCGCGGCGCTGATGCAGGGCCCGAGGCCGAACGAGCCACGGGTGTACCGCTCCACGAGCGTCCCCTCGGGTACCGAGGACAGCGCGGGCGCGCCCGACTACCCCCGGTTCGGGGAGCAGCCGGGTGTGCCGGGCTGGTCGGACGTACCCGCATACTCCGGCGACGCCGGGCGCCCGGGTGCCGATCGGCTGGACGACCTGCCGGCCTGGCCACGGCTCGGAGAGCCGGACCCGGGCGAGGCTCCCGAGCCGCTCGACCCCGGTGCCCCGCCCGAGCCACCGGCCCCGCCGACCCCGGAGCCACTTCCGACTCCGTGGCCGGAGCCCCGGCCGGTACCCCAGCCGCCGCCCGGGCCGGTACCGCCGGAACCCCCGGCGCCCGACCCGACGCCGGGTCCCATACCGCCGGGGCCACCGGCGCCGCCCGCTCCTCCGCCGCCGTTCCCGCCCGCCCCCATGCCGCCCTTCCCACCGCCGCCCGCGACGGGTGAGGCGCCGGGCGGCTCGTTCGCGGTACCGGCCGGGGCGCTCCCGACCTGGCCACCGTCCACGACACCGGGCCTGAGCGGCAGCGACTTCGCCTCGTTCGACGGGCCCTCGTCCGCCGTGTCCGGGCCGCCGTTCGCCGGCGCCCCCTTCACCGGTCCGGGGTCTGCCGATCCGGGGCATGGCGACTCCCCCTTCGGCGGCCCCGTCAACGGGCGATCGCCCGGCGGAGCCCCTCAGGCCGACTCGCCCTACGCCGACTCGCAGTACGCGGACCCGCCGTTCGGCGGCCAGCCGCCTGCCGGACCACCCGGGCGGCCGTTCTCCGGGCCACCGCTGGTCGGGGGGGCACCGGCCGACTCGCCGTTCGGCGGGCGGCCCGTCAACGGACATCCGCTCAACGGGCGGTCGCCGGCCGGGCCTCCGCCGGCCGACTCGCCGTTCGGCGGACCGCCGCCGGCCGACTCCTTCGGTGGACCGCCGCCGGCCAACCCGCCATTCGGTGGGCCGCCGCCATCCGAGCCACACTTCGGTGGGCCGCCACCGGCCGGCTCGTTCGGCGGACAACCACCGTCGGAGCCATACTTCGGCGGACAACCGCCGGCCGACCCACACTTCGGTGGG
>NZ_BONZ01000013.1 GCF_016862975.1 Rugosimonospora africana | reverse complement strand
CCGCCACCGTCGGATCCACACTTCGGCGGACAACCGCCTGAGCCGCCGCCCACCGGCCGACCGTTCTCCGGCCCGCCGCTGATCGGACAGGCATCCGTCGGGCAGTCGGCTCCGCCGTTCTCCGGGCCGCCGGTGCCCCCGCCGCCGTTCGGGGCGCCACCGGCCGACCAGCCCACTGAGCGTCCGGCGGGCCAACCCGAGAAGACCCAGGCCATCGGGGCACCCGAGTACGTCGAGCGCCTGGAGTGGCGCGGCTCGCCGCAACGCGGGTCGGGCGGGTACGGGCAGCGCGGGCCGGGCACGGTGTACGGCGCCCAGCCGCCGGCCGGCGGCCAGGCCCCGAATGGCCCCGGTGGCGCGTTCGGCGGCCCCGGTGGCCCGGGCGCCGGTTTCAGCGGTCCGGGCAGCCCGGCCATGGAGAACTCCGGTTCGCTGACCGGCCAGATCCTGGCTCAGGGCCAACCGGACGAAGAATCCTCCGGCGGACACTCCAAGTTCATGATCGGCATGGGCGTCCTGGTGGTGGCACTCATCCTCCTCGGGGTGGTCGGCGCGGTCGTTACGCTGGGCGGCTGACCCCCGGCAGGTGGTACCGGACCCGGGGCGGGTCGGTGACGCTCGACACCCGCCCCGGGAAGTAGCTGCGCGCTGCTCGTACACTTGTCGAGATGGCGCGCCCAGGAGGGGCGCGTTCGGGCGTTCTTCCGGGACCACATGGCGGCGGCTGTGTCACGGCCGCGCGGAGGTACGCCAGCATTCCGGAAGGTTTCCACACCCACATGACGCTGCCCGCAGCCCGCCCACCGTTCACCGACCCGAGTTCCTTCCCGTCCGTGTTCGATCAGCTGAACGACGCTTCGAACGGACGGAGCGACGCTCCGGACCACGCCTCCGAGCAACCGAGCGACGCCCAGCCGAGCCACGCCCAGCCAAGCCACGCCCAGTCGGGCGACGCCCAGCCGGCACCCGGCCGGGCGGACTCCGCCCCGGCGAGCGCCGGATTCGCCGCCCTGGGGCTGCCCGAGGCCCTGGTCCGCACGCTGACCAGGGATGGCATCACCGCACCGTTCCCCATCCAGGTGGCGACCATCCCGGACGCACTGGCCGGGCGCGACGTGCTCGGACGCGGCCAGACCGGGTCCGGCAAGACCCTCGCGTTCGGACTGCCCGTCGTGGCCCGGGTCGCCGCGAGCGGGAAGGCCGCCCCCGGCCGGCCGCGTGCGCTGATCCTGGTACCGACCCGGGAACTGGCCATGCAGGTCAACGACGCGCTGTCGCCGTTGGCCCGGTCGCTGGGCGTGTTCAACCGCACCGCGTTCGGCGGCACCTCGTACGACAAGCAGATCCGCGACCTGCGCCGCGGGGTGGACGTACTGGTGGCCACGCCGGGTCGGCTGGCCGATCTCATCGAGCGCCGGGAGTGCTCGCTCTCGGAGATCGAGATCAGCGTGCTCGACGAGGCCGACCAGATGGCCGACATGGGCTTCCTGCCGGACGTCACGGCCCTGCTGGAGCAGACCCCGGCCGACGCGCAGCGGCTGCTGTTCTCCGCCACCCTCGACGGCGACGTCGACACGCTGGTCAGCAAGTTCATGACCGATCCGGTGACCCACGAAGTGGATCCGCCGAAGGCGGCGGTGTCCACGATGGAGCACCACCTGCTGCTGATCCCGCCGACCGAGAAGCTGAAGATCGTTTCGCGAATCGCCGCGCGGCAGGGGCGGACCATCATGTTCGTCCGGACCCAACTCGCCGTCGACCGGCTGGCCGGCCAGCTGGCGCAGGTCGGCGTCCGGGCCGGTGCGCTGCACGGCGGCAAGACCCAGGCGGTACGGACCCGCACGCTCGCCGAGTTCCGGGAGGGGCGCACGAAGGTGCTCGTCGCCACCGACGTGGCGGCTCGGGGCATTCACGTGGACGGCGTCTCCCTGGTGGTACACGTCGACCCGCCGAAGGACCCGAAGGACTACCTGCACCGGGCCGGGCGCACCGCGCGGGCCGGTGAGGCGGGCACCGTGGTCACCCTGGTGCTGCCCCGCCAGCGGGCCGGCACCTTCGCGCTGATGGAGAAGGCCGGGGTCAGCGCGACCAGGACTCCGGTACGACCGGAGACACCCGAGCTGGTGGAGCTGACCGGTGCCCAGGAGCCGAGCGGCGTACCGGTGCCGCCGGACGAGCCGCGGCCGCCGCGGCGGGACGGCCACCGTACCGGAGGCGGGCACCCGGGCGGGCGTCGTAGCGACCGCGGCGGGTACCGCGACAACCGGCGGTACGACGACCGGCGCGAAGACGACCGGCGCGGGGGCGACCGCCGGCACGGCGACGACCGGCGTCACACGGACGACCGCCGGCACACTGACGACCGCCGGCACGGCGACGGCCGCTCGCGCTGGCGTCCCGACCGGCGCCCGGCCTGACCCGACCCGGGCCCGGCACGGGCGAAGCCGCGCCGCGCGTCGCGCCCAGAGCCCATCGAAGGCCACTAAGGTCGGGACATGGCTGTCTCCCCCCGATCGCTGATGTGGCAACGACTCGACACCAGCGGCATGGAGCACGTGCTGTTCGAGGACCGGTCCGGCCTGTACGCGCGGGGGACCATGGTCGCTGCCACCCCGGTTCCCTACACCTGCACCTATGAGCTGCTCGCCGACGCCAGCTGGTCCTGTCACCGGCTGACGGTGTCGGTCGAGGGCGCCGGCTGGCTGCGCAGCGTGAAGCTGGAGCGGCCCGACGGTCGGTGGCACGTCACGTCCGGCGAGCAGGGCAACCTCGACGCCGCCCTGGTGGCCGCCGGGCATCCCCGCTCCGGGTTGCCCGGCACCGAGGATCCCGACCGGCTGGCCGGCGCGCTGGACGTGGACCTGGCGTACTGCCCGCTGGTCAACACGCTGCCGATCCGGCGGCTCGGTCTGCTCTCCGCGCCTCCCGGCACGGCGCACACCATCACCGCCGCCTGGGTGCTGGTGCCGGAGCTGGTCGTCATGCCGACCCGGCAGACGTACACGCTGGTGAATCCGGGTACCGTCCGGTTCGCCAGCGGCGACTTCACCGCGGACCTGTCCGTCGACGCCAACGGATACGTCACGCATTATCCGGGTTTGGCCTCGCAGTTACCCGCGTAGATATTGATTTTGGCAGAATCCTCGATAAGCCGACGTCGCGGACCGGGGGGCCTGCCACATGGTCAAGGAACTACATTTCTCCACCCTCGCGGCACGCCGCGACGCACCGACGACCCGGGCCGGTTGCTGCTGACCCGTGTCGCCCGGCCGGGTCGTACACACCGTCCATAATGGACAGCTGACCCCGGCGCACCTCGACGTGATGGCTGCCACCGGTACCCGAAATCACTTCGCCGCATCGATACTCATCAGCGCACCTCGGCACTTCTCGAATGATCGAATCGGCCGCAAGTGTGAGAAGTGCTCGCAATCATACCGACTATCTGTACAAGATGGGCGTATTCCTTGTTACCGGGATGGGCCACGCGCATCGGTGTTTAATGGGCGTACGTCCATCGGAGACCTTGGTCGGGCACCGAAATCGCGCCAGGTCAGAGCTTCGCTGAACGCGAGGAGGGGGTCGTGGACACGGGAGATCGCCTGTTGACGCCGGGAGAAGTGGCAGCGCTTTTCCGGGTGGACCCGAAGACCGTCACTCGGTGGGCCGCGGCGGGACGGATAGGCAGTATCCGTACGCCCGGCGGGCACCGCCGGTTTCGGGAATCCGAGGTACGCGCCCTCCTTGAGGGCGAGGGTCTCGCTGAACCGGAAGATAACGCACAGCAGCCCCAACAGTACCCCAATGGGAACAGAGCCGCTTATTAACGGCGGACTAGGGGCCAGTTAGGCGCTGGCGCGGCCCGAGCCAAGCTCTCCGCGCCAGCGAGCGAACAACGAATGCGGTACGCCCAGGGCGTCCAGCACCTTGCCGGCGACGAAGTCGACTAGCTGACGCCCTGTCGCCCGCGCTCCCGAGGCGTAAAAGCCCGGACTGGCCGGGAGCACCACGGCACCCGCGTCGAGCAGCACTATCAGGTGTTCCAGGTGGCTGCGGGAGACCGGAGTCTCGCGGGGCACCACCACCATCGGCCGGCGCTCCTTGAGGTTCACCTCGGCTGCACGCTGGAGCAGGTCCTTGGACAGCCCGACGGCGATGCCGGCGCACGCTGCCGTACTGGCCGGCACGACAACCATGCCCCGGGTCGGGTACGAGCCACTGCTCGGACCGGCGGCCAGGTCACCGGCCGGCCAGTACGCCAGGTCGTCGGTCGCGAGATCGCGGTCGAGCCAGGCCGCCAGGTCGTCCTTCCAGTGGGCGTCCCGGAATCCGGCACCGGTCTCGTCGAGCAACGTCAGCCGGGCCGCCCGGGACACGATGAGGTCCACCGGCAGCCCGGCGTCGAGCAGACCGGTGATCACCGAGGCCGCGTACGGCGTTCCGGACGCCCCGGACACGCCGACCACCCACGGGACGCGCGGCGCCCGCTGAGCGTTCGCCACGGGCACAGGGCCGTCCTCCCGGACGGCGGCCGGCTCGGACCCACCGTCCGCGGCGGGCGCCACGGACTCGGACCCACCGCCTGCGGCGGGTGCCACGGGCTCGGAACCGGCGCCCTCGGCCGGCGTCACCGACTCAGACCCGGCGTTGCCGGCGCTCACGGTCGCAGCCCCTGCCGGATCACCAGATCCGCCAGGGCGAACGCGAACAGCGCGATCCCGATCACTCCGTTGGCGGTGAAGAAGGCCCGGTTGACCCGGGACAGGTCGTCGGCCTTCACGATCGAGTGCTCGTAGACGAACACCACCGCGATCAGCAGCAGCCCCAGCCACCAGAGCCAGCCGTAGCCGGTCAGCGCGCCGAACCAGACGAGCAGCAGCACCGTCACGACGTGTACCGCCGAGGAGATCCGCAGCGCGCCGGCGATCCCCCAGCGCACCGGCACCGACCCGATGCCGATCCGCTTGTCGGCCTCGTAGTCCTGGCAGGCGTAGATGCAGTCGAAGCCGCCGATCCAGCTGCCCACGGCCAGACCGAGGACGAATGCCGGCCACGACCAGCGCCCGGTCACCCCGATCCAGGCACCCAGCGGCGCCACCGCCTGAGCCAGTCCCAGGAACGCCTGGGGGTAGTTGGTGAACCGCTTGGCGTACGAGTAGATGACCAGCACGAACACGGCCAGCGGGGCGAGCGCCAGGCTCAGCCAGTTCAGCGCCGCCGCGCTGACCAGGAAGACGGCCAGCGACAGGATGAGGCCGAGCCAGGCGGTACGGGACGACACCGCGCCGGTGATCAGCTCACGGTGGGCGGTACGCGGATTCTGCGCGTCGATCTTCCGGTCGATGATCCGGTTGGCGGCCATGGCGACTGTGCGCCCGGCCACCATCGCCACCGTGATCAGCCCGAGGGTGCCCCACTGCACGTTGGGACCACCGGGCGCGGTCACCATCGCGGTCAGCGCGGCCAGGTATGCGAAGGGCAGCGCGAAGATCGAGTGCTCGATCATGACCAGGCGCAGGAACGCCCGTACCGGATTCGGCCGCGGCCCGGCCGCTACAGCACTCATGCCAGATCCTCGCTGCGCTGCGGTCTGGCATGAGGCACACGCACGCTGCAACTCCGATTCCCTCGCATACGCTCGGTCATGCCACATCCTCGCTCATGCCGCTGCCTTCCCCGCTCACAGGCCGTACTCCTGCCATCGCCGGTCCACCAGCGACACCACCTCGGGCGACATCACCGCTGCCGGCGGCCAGCCACGCGAGTAGCCCTCGGTCGGCAACTTGCGGGTCGCGTCGACGCCCGCCTTGCCGCCCCAGAACTGCTGGTACGAGGAGTGGTCCAGGTGATCCACCGGCCCCTCGGTGAGCAGCAGGTCATGGGCGTAGTCCACGTTGCCGAAGGCCCGGAACGCGACCTCGTGGTAGTCGTGCGGATCGCAGTCGTCGTCGACCACCACGATGAGCTTGGTCAGCGACAGCAGGTGGGCGCCCCAGATCGCGTTCATCACCTTCTGCGCGTGCTTCGGGTACCGCTTGTCGATCGACACGATCAGGCAGTTGTGGAAGACACCGGGCTCGGGCATGGCGTAGTCGACGATGTCCGGGACCAGCATCTTGATCAGCGGTAGGAAGATCCGCTCGGTGGCGTACCCGATGCCGCCGTCCTCCTGCGGAGGCTTCGACGTGACGATCGAGTGGTACACCGGGTCCCGCTGGGTCGTCATGCACTCGACGTGCAGCACCGGGAACGGCTCGACCGGCGTGTAGAAGCCGGTGTGGTCGCCGAACGGCCCCTCGGGCCGGCGCTCGCCCGGCTCCACGTATCCCTCCAGCACGATCTGCGCGTGCGCCGGTACCTGCAGCGGTACCGTCAGGCAGTCCACCATCTCGACCCGCTCGCCGCGCAGGAAGCCGGCGAACAGGTACTCGTCGATGTCGGCCGGCAGCGGGGCGGTCGCCGCGTACGACACGACCGGGTCGCAGCCGATCGCGATCGCCACCGGCAGTCGCTCGCCCAGCCGCTCCGCGACGGCGTGGTGCGCGGTCGAGTCCTTGTGGATCTGCCAGTGCATGCCCAGCGTCCGCTCGTCGTGCTGCTGGAGCCGGTACAGGCCGAGGTTGCGCTTACCAGTCTGCGGGTGGCGGGTGTGGGTCAGGCCGAAGTTGTGGAAGGTGCCGCCGTCGTCGGGCCAGGTCTGCAGGCCGGGCAGCCGGTTCAGGTCGACGTCGTCGCCCTTGTAGACGACCTCCTGGCAGGGCGCGGACTTGACGTGCTTCGGCGGTACCGACTTGAGCTGCATGAGCTTGCCCAGGCCCTCGCGGATCCCGGACCAGCCGACCGGCAGCTCCGGCCGGACCAGCTCACCGATCCGGGCGCCGATCTCGTTGACATCCTCGACGCCCAGCGCCATGGCCATCCGGCGGTGCGTACCGAACAGGTTGACGGCCACCGGCATCCGGCCCCGGGTCGGGTTCTCGAACAGCAGGGCCGGGCCGCCGGCGCGCACGGTACGGGTGACGATCTCGCTGATCTCCAGGGTCGGATCGACCGGTACCCGTACCCGGTGCAGCTCACCCGCCCGTTCCAGCGCGGAGAGGAAGTCCTTGAGATCGGGGTACGGGAATCCGCGCGGCGCCATGCCGCCAGTCTGACAAGCGTCGCCGCGCGCTCCCACATGACCCCCGCCACTTGCGCGCACAGCGCGGCCGGAGCCGGGTCGCGGAGGAGGCGGGCGCCCCTCGGCTCAGTTGACCCCGGCGTACGAGTGCAGGCCGGAAACGACCAGGTTGACCACGAAAAGATTCACCATCATGGCGCCCCAGCCGACCACCGCGATCCAGGTCGCGATCGTGCGCTTCACGCTGGGCGTGGCCCGGGCGTGCAGGTACCCCGCGTAGATCACCCACGCGATGAACGCCCAGGTCTCCTTCGGGTCCCAGCCCCAGTACCGGCCCCAGGCCGCCTCCGCCCAGATCGCGCCGCAGATGATGGCGAAGGTCCAGATCGGGAACGCGAACGCGTGCAGCCGGAACGCCAGCCGCTCCAGCCCGTCGGCGGCGGGCAGGCGGGCGCCGAGCGAGTACGGGAACCGGGTCTTGCCGGCCTCGTGACCGGTGCGGATCAGGGTCAGCGCCGCCGCGACGAAGCCCACCATGAGGATGCCGGACGCGGTGACCGCCGCCGTGACGTGGATCTTCAGCCAGTACGAGTTCAGCGCCGGTACCAGCGGAGCCACCGGGGTGTAGAGCTTCACCCCGTCGATGCCGAGCAGGATCACCAGGGCCAGCGTGACGAACAGCCCCAGCGGCCGGATGCTCGGCCGGCGCAGCAGCAGCACGAACCAGGCCGTCGCGCCGACCAGGGTGACCGCGAGCACGAACTCGTACATGTTGCCCCACGGCACCCGGTGGGCGGCGAAGCCGCGGGTCACCACGCATCCGAGGTGCGCCAGCCAGCCCACCAGGGTCAGCGTGGCCGCCGCCCGGCCCGCCCAGACCGCGATCCGGGGGTCGGCGCCCGGCCCAGTGGGCTGAGGCTCGGTGGGCTGCGGCTCGTCCAGCAGGTCGACCGGCCCCGGCTCGTCGAGCGTGTCGACGACCGGTGCCCCGGCGCCGACCAGCTCACGCCGGTGCTCGCGCACCGCGACCCGGGCCACGACGCTGCGGTTGCCGAACGCGTACTCGGCCGCGTACGTCAGCATCGCCAGGGCGTACGCCAGGATCGCCAGCAACAGAAGGTGATCGGAGAGGGCGGCCATCACTGTGTTCCTCTCGAGGTGGGCCGCGATTGATCGGCCCGGGTGTCTTGCACTATCGACTCGAATTCCGCGGTGAATCCGGGATACACGCTGCGGGCCAGCGCACCGGCGGTCACCGGACCCTGCGGCGGTATCCGGAACCAGACCCGCAGCCGCCTGCCGAGCAGCATCACGATCAGGCCGAGCAGCAGGCACACGGCGCCGACCAGGACCAGCGTCTCACCGGGGTCGTACCGCACCTGCATGGTCGCCCACGGCCGGGTACCCAGGAACTGGATCGTCGTACCGTCGCTCAGCGTCTTGGTCTGCCCGGGCTTGAGCTGGATCGGGTCGCCGACCTTGTTCAGCCGGCCGGTGTCGATCTGGTGCTGGTCGAGGCTGTAGACCGAACTCGGGATGCCGGCGTCCAGGCCCAGGTCGCCCTGGTACTCCGTCAGCATCAGCGCCGGATTGCGCTCGGCCGGGAACGCGGACTGGCCGACGGACGGGTCGGAGGGCACCGTCGGCAGGTAGATCCCGCTGAACGCGACCTGCTGCTTGTGGTTCGGATCGACACCCTTGGCCGGATCGACGTTGGCGTCCGGGAACTCGATCACGCCGCTGCTGGTCTGCATCGCGTCGCTCGACAGGAACGGAGCGACCTCGGTCTGCGAGTGACCGTACTTGTCGGTGTACTTGACCACCGGCGCGTACCCGGTGCCGAGCAGGTAGATCCGCGCGTGGGACAGCCGCAGCGGGTGGTTGACCTGGATGGTGGTCGACTTCGCCGGCCCGTCGCCGAGGGTGTAGTCGACGAACGCCTTGTAGACGCTGGGCTCACCGTTGGAGAGGTACTTGGCCTCGAAGCTGGTCAGGTCGAGGCAGAACGGCTCCAGGCTGCCGGGGCTGACCCGGGCACCCAGCCCGTACTCGTCGTACTGCTGGAGGGTGTTGCAGAACCCCTGGTCGGCGCCCTGCACCACGAGCCGGTCGGCGTGGTACCCGTACCAGGACCCGAGCGCCACCGCGATCAGGATGGCAAGCAGGGAGAAGTGGAACAGGATGTTCCCGGTCTCCTTGAGGTGACCCTTCTCGGCGCTGACCGTGAGCCCGCCGCCGGCCTGCTCGCGCACCTTCACCCGGAACCGGCGCTTGCGCAGCAGGTCGTTCAGCCGGCCGGCGATCTCCGCCGGATCCCCCGGCAGGTCGAGACTCTCGGCGTGCGCCGGCAGCCGGTCCAGCCGACTCGGCGCCTCCGGCGGTACCCGCATCACCGCGGCGATGTGCGCGCGCAGCCGGGGGATCAGGCACCCGACCAGCGAGACGAACAGCAGCAGGTAGATCGCGGAGAACCAGGGCGAGGCGAACACGTTGTACGCCCACAGGTGATCCAGCAGCGGTCCCAGGGTGGGGTGCTGGGCCAGGTACTGGTTGACCTTGTCGATGTTCAGGTTCCGCTGGGGCAGCAGCGAGCCCGGGATCGCGGCGAGCGCGAGCAGGAAGAGCAGGATCAGCGCGGTACGCATGCTGGTCAGCCAGCGCCACAGCCGCCGGCCGACGCCGATCAGCGCCCGGCCCGGCCCGAGCCCCCGCGACGGCGGCTCGGCCGGCGCCTCGGTGGTCAGTTCGTCCAGCGCGGCCATCAGATACCCGCCGTGCCCGAGCCGACAGTGGCTGTGAACCAGGTGATGAACTCGCCCCAGGCACCGGTGAGCAGCGCGAGCCCGACCAGCACCAGGAGGCCCCCGCCGATCCGGGTCACCCACCGGCTGTGCCGGCGCACCACGACGAACACGCCGAGCAGGCGGCGCAGCCCCAGCCCGAACGCGAGGAACGGGATGCCCAGGCCCAGGCAGTACGCGATGCTGAGGGTGACCGCCCGCCCGGACTGCCCGCCGTTCAGGGCCAGGCCGAACACCGCCGCCAGGGTCGGCCCGGTGCACGGGCTCCACCCCAGCGCGAAGACGGCGCCCAGCAGCGGCGCGCTGGCCAGCCCGGCACCGGGAAGCCGGTGCAGCCGCAGTTCCCGCTGCAGCCCCGGGATGAACCCCATGAACGCGAGACCGAGCACGATGATCACGGCGCCGACCACGATCTCCTCGACCCGCTCGTGCGCCTGCAGCGACCGTCCGGCCCGCGCGACCAGCACGATGGCGAGTGTGAAGACCACGGTGAAGCCGGCGATGAACAGCAGGCTGCCGAGCACGATCCGGCCGCGGACCCAGGCGGCCCGGCCGTTTCGGACGACCGGCCTGCCCAGCGGGTCGGTACCGAGGGCGGCGTCCAGGTCGGCGCCGGCCATCCCGGTCACGTATGACACGTAGCCCGGTACCAGCGGAAGTACGCAGGGAGACAGGAAGCTCACCAGTCCGGCCAGCGCCGCGACGCCGATGGCCAGCAGCAAGGGACCGCTGCTGGCGATGGTCGCGAACGAATGGCCCATCTAGGACTTCTCTGCCGAGACCTGGTCGATGAGCGGGGTCAGCTTGTCCTGGGTCACGGTATTGCGGATGACCACGGCGACCTTGCCCGACCGGTCGATGATCACGGTGCACGGCAGCGCGGTCGACACCTCCGCGAAGCGCAGCGCGACCTTGCCCTTCGGGTCGAACAGGCTCGGGTACGTGGTGTGGTCGGACTCGAACGACTGGGCCCGGTCCTTCTCGTCCCGGCTGTTCACACCGACGAAGGTGACCCCGCTGGTCTTCGTCGCCTGGTACGTCGACTCCAGCGCGGATGCCTCCAGCCGGCACGGCGCGCACCACGACGCCCAGAAGTTCAGCACGACAACGTCGCCCTTGCTCGCCGCGAGGCTGTAGTTGCCGCCGTCCACGGTGGCGCCGCTGATCGTGGGCGCCGCCTTGCGCTCGGCGACCGGGAACACCAGCGTCTTGCCGTCACCGGCGACGTACCCGTTGCTGTCCCCGGCGGTCTGGCTGACCGCGTTCGCGCCGGTCGAACACCCGGCGGCGGCCACGGCGAGCGCGGCGACCGCGGCGGCTGCGAGCAGGATGCGACGCATCAGGCCCCCTTGGCGGTACGGGCGGTGGGTGACTTCACGATCAGGTGGGCGGCCGGCTCGCTGTACGAGACCCCGGTCATCCGGGCGTCCTCGAAGTGGAAGCTGGTCAGGCTCGCCAGCGCACACTGGCGGCGGCGCGGGTCGTGCCACAGCCGCTTGCCCTCCATGGCCATCCGCAGCGTCCAGATCGGCAGCTGGTGGGAGACGCAGACCGCCTCGTGTCCGGCGGCGGCGTCCCGGGCCGCGTGCAGCGCCGCGGTCATCCGCTCGGCGATCACCTTGTACGGCTCGCCCCACGAGGGCATGAACGGATCGCGCAGGGCCCACCAGTTGCGCGGATCGCGCAGCGCACCGTCGCCGACCGACACCCGCTTGCCCTCGAACACGTTCGCGGCCTCGATGAGCCGCTCCTCCACGGCGGTCTTCAGCCCGAACTGGTCGGCGAACGGCTCGGCGGTCTGCTGGGCCCGCTCCAGCGGGCTGGCGACCAGGTGCGTCACGTCGTGCCCGGCCAGCGACTCGGCCGCCGCCTTGGCCATCTGTACGCCCAGCTCGGAGAGCTGGTACCCGGGCAGTCGCCCATACAGCACCTTCGCCGGGTTGAACACCTCGCCGTGACGCAGTACGTGGACGACGGTCTTCACGCCGTGCCTCCCACCTCGGCGGCCGCTGCAGCCGCGACGTCCACCGCCGCCTCGATCCGGTCCAGTGCCTCGTCGTCGATCGCGGTCGAGACGAACCACGCCTCGTACGCGCTGGGCGGCAGGTAGACGCCGTGCGCGAGCATGGCGTGGAAGAACGCGCGGAAGGCGGCCACGTCCTGAGTCTGCGCGTCGAGGTAGTTGGACACTTCGACATCGGTGAAGAAGATCGAGAACATGTTGCCGGCGACCGACAGGCGATGCGGCACGCCGTGCCGGGCCAGAGCACTGGTCACCAAGTCCCGGATCGTGACCGAGGTGGCATCCAGCCGCGCGTACACCTCGGGGGTGGCCAGCCGGAGCGTGGTCAGCCCGGCGGCGCAGGCCAGCGGGTTTCCAGACAGCGTGCCGGCCTGGTAGACCGGGCCGGCCGGGGCGAGCCGGGACATGATGTCTCGCCGGCCACCGAACGCCGCGGCGGGCAGGCCGCCACCCATCACCTTGCCGAACGTCCACAGGTCGGCGTCCACCGGCTCCAGGCCGTTCCAGCCGCCGGCCGACACCCGGAACCCGGTCATCACCTCGTCGACGATCAGCAGCGCACCGTGCTCGTGAGCGATCCGGGCGAGCGCGGCGTTGAACCCCGGCCGGGGCGCGATCACGCCCATGTTTCCGGCCGCGGCTTCGGTGATCACCGCGGCAATCCGGTCGCCCTGCTCGGCGAACAGGGCCTCGACGGCGTCGATGTCGTTGTAGCGCAGCACGATCGTCTCGCCGGCCGACGCCCCGGTCACCCCCGGCGTGTCCGGCAGGCCGAGCGTGGCGACTCCGGAGCCGGCCGAGACCAGCAACGCGTCCACGTGGCCGTGGTAGCACCCGGCGAACTTCACGATCCGGGTCCGCCCCGTGTACCCGCGGGCCAGCCGGATCGCCGACATGGTGGCCTCGGTGCCGGAGTTGACCAGCCGTACCTCGTCGACAGCGGTGCGCCGGACCATCTCCTCGGCCAGGTCGACCTCGCCCGGTGTCGGGGTGCCAAAGCTGGTCCCCCTGGAGGCGGCGGCGGTCACCGCGTCGATCACGGCCGGGTGCGCGTGGCCCAGGATCAGCGGGCCCCACGAGCAGACCAGGTCGACGTAGCGGCGCCCGTCGGCATCGGTCAGCCAGCAGCCCGAGCCGCTGACCATGAATCTGGGTGTGCCGCCCACCGCACGGAAGGCCCGTACCGGCGAATTGACTCCGCCCGGCACGATCGCCCGGGCGCGGTCGAACAGCGCCTGGGAGGCGGGGGCGTCTGAGGGGTACGCGGAAGGCGCCGAGGTCTTCGGGGCGCCGGTGGACGGCGCCGACGCGTCGGCGTCCTGCAGGGCACGGTCAGTCTCGGTCACGGCTCGGCCATTATGTCAGCACGCTACATATTGACCGCAGGGGGGCCGGCAAGATTCGCGGCGCTGCCAGATGCGGATACCCACGATAGGCTTAGCGGGTGGAGCGTCCGGAGTTGTCCATCTCGGTGCGTAACGAGCCGTCCGAAGCGGTCGTGACTCTCGTTGGCGAGATCGACATGTCCACAGCACCCAAACTGTCAAGCACGATCACCGAATTGTTCAGCGATGCCCCGCCGCGGGTGGTGCTCGATATGGCCGGTGTCACATTCTGTGACTCACAGGGTCTGGGCACGCTCGTGGTGTTGTCCCGCAAGGCGACGATGGCACAGAGTTGCCTTGTGCTCACCCAGGTCGGCGACTTCCTCCTGCGGGTACTGGACATCACCGGGCTGCGCCCGGCCCTGATGATTCACTGAGCCGGTCGGGGCAGCCCGACCCACGGCGGACTCAGGCGGCGGACCCGGGCCTAGCCGCGGGCACTCTCCAGGATCTCCAGCGCCCGGTCCGGGTCCTCTCCGGCACGCAGGATCGTCACCGCGTCGTCGACCGCCGTGGTCAGCGACTTGAACTGCCGGGCGGCGTCGGCCTGGGCCTCCAGCAGCCGGGTCTTCGTCCACAGCTCGACGAACACCGACACCTTGGCTCGCAGCACCCACGGGTCGAACGGCTTCGTGAGGTAGTCCACCGCACCGGCCGCGTACCCGCGCAGGGCCAGTTGGGCGTCGCGATCCGCCGCGGTCAAGAAGATGATCGGCACGTGCCGGGTGCGTTCGCGCTGCTTGATGTGGGCAGCCGTCTCGAAGCCGTCCATCTCCGGCATCTGGGCGTCGAGCAGGATCACCGCGAAATCGTCGATCAACAGTTGCTTGAGCGCCGCCTCGCCGCTCTCCACGGCCACCGGTACTACCGGCAGCCCCTGGAGGATCGCCTCCAGCGCGATGAGGTTGTCCCGCCGGTCGTCAACCAGAAGTGCCTTCGCCGGCACACCGTCAATCCGACCGCTCATCGTCATGGCGCCCAGCCCTCCTTGTCGCCGCCGGTGCCACCCGGCCACGCGTTCTTTCCTGATACCCATGAGGCCATCAGCTCAAGCAGTTCGTCGAGATCGACAGGCTTGGTGATGTAGTCGCTCGCACCGGCCGACAGCGCCGACTCCCGGTCGCCGGGCATCGCCTTCGCCGTGAGAAACACGACCGGCAGGTCTGCGAAGTTGCGGTTGCGCCGGATTGCGCGGGTGGTCTCGTACCCGTCCTGGTCCGGCATCATCGCGTCCATCAGCACGATGTGTACCCGGGGATGCTCGGTGAGCAGGCGGATGCCGTCCGCGCCGTTGTCCGCGTACAGCACCGTCATGCCGTGCAGCTCCAGGGCACTGGTCAGGGCGAACACGTTGCGTACGTCGTCGTCCACGATCAGCACGGTGGCGCCGTCGAGCTGGTGCGCCGCCTGCGACGCGATCCGGGCCGGAGAGCTGGCCGGCGCCGGGCGCAGGATCGCCGGACCGGACCGGGCCTGGTGGTTCGCGGTGATCGGCGGGGCGATGTTCACCACGGTGTCCGGCAGCAGGACATCCGGCAGGTACAGGGTGAAGCTGGAGCCCGCGCCCGGCGTGGAGGACACTGCGATCCCGCCGCCGATCAGCCGGGCCAGGTCGCGGCTGATGGACAGGCCCAGGCCGGTGCCGCCGTACTTGCGGCTGGTCGTGCCGTCCGCCTGCTGGAACGCCTCGAAGATGAGCGCCAGCTTGTCGTCCGGGATCCCGATGCCGGTGTCCGTCACGGTGAACCCGATGACGTTGCGGGCGGTCCGCAACGCGGGCTCGTCGACGCTGGCACCCGGCTCCGCCTTGGAGATCCGCATCGTCACCGAGCCGGAGTCGGTGAACTTCAGCGCGTTGGACAGCAGGTTGCGCAGTACCTGCTGGAGCTTCTGAGGATCGGTGACGATCACCGGCGGTACGTCCGGCGCCAGCTCCACCTCCATCCGCAGGCCCTTCTCCTCGGCCTGCGGCGCGTACGCCTGCTCGACGTACCCGCGCACGTCGGCGAGGCGTACCTCGGCCGGCTCGACGTCCATCCGGCCCGCCTCGATCTTGGCCAGGTCGAGGATGTCGTCGATCAGCGCGAGCAGGTCGGACCCGGCGCTGTGGATGGTCCGGGCGAACTCGATCTGCTTGGCGGTGAGGTTGAGGTCGGAGTTGTCGGCGAGCAACCGGGCCAGCAGCAGCAGCGAGTTGAGCGGGGTGCGCAGCTCGTGGCTCATGTTCGCGAGGAACTCGGACTTGTACTGAGACGCCTGCGCGAGCTGCTGCGCCTTCTCCTCCAGACCCAGCCGGGCCAGCTCGATCTCCCGGTTCTTGGTCTCGATGTTCACGTTCTGCTCGGACAGCACCATGGTCTTGTCCTCCAGCTCGGCGTTCGTGCGCTGGAGTTCCGCGGACTGTTCCTGCATCTCGTGCGCCAGGCGCTGGGACTGCGCCAGTAGTTCCTCGGTGCGCCGGTTGGCCTGAATGGTGTTGAGCGCCACCCCGATCGCGGCGACCAGCCGCTCCAGGAAGGACAGGTGCAGTTCGGAGAACGCGCGTACCGACGCGAACTCGATCACGCCGAGCAGTTCGCCCTCGAACAGCACCGGCAGGACGACCAGGTCGACCGGCGCGATCTCGGTGAACCCGGAACGGATGGTCAGCCGGCGCCCGGACGGCGCGTCGACCCGGATCAGCCGGCGGGACACTGCCGCCTGCCCGACCAGCCCCTCACCGGGCGCGAAGACGACCTCGGTGTCCGGCGCGACGTACCCGTAGGACGCGGTCAGCGCGAGCCGGATCGCGCCGTCGTCCAGCCGGGCCAGGAAGAAGGCGCCGAGCTGGCCTTCGACCAGCGGGGTCACCTCGTTCATGATCATGCGGCCGACCTCGACCAGGTCGCGCTGGCCCTGGAGCAGCCCGCCGATGCGCGCCAGGTTGGAGTCCAGCCAGCCCTGCTCCGCGTTCTTCTTCGTGGTCTCGCGGAGCGTCACGATCATCTGGTTGATGTTGTCCTTCAGCTCCAGGACTTCGCCCTGGGCCTCGACGGTGATCCGCTGGGTCAGGTCGCCCCGGGTCACCGCGGTGGACACCTGAGAGATCGCGCGCAACTGGTTGGTGAGCGTGGAGGCCAGCTGGTTGACATTCTCGGTGAGGTCGCGCCAGGTGCCGGCGACGCCCTTGACCTGTGCCTGGCCGCCCAGCTTCCCCTCGATGCCCACCTCGCGACCGACCCGGGTCAGCTCGTCGGCGAACGACGAGAGCTGATCCACCATGGTGTTCACGGTCGACTTCAACTCCAGGATCTCGCCCTGAGCGTCAACGGTGATCTTCTGGCTCAGGTCGCCCCGGGCCACCGCCGTGGTCACCTGCGCGATGTTCCGCACCTGGCTGGTCAGGTTCGACGCCATCGAGTTGACGTTGTCGGTGAGGTCCCGCCACGTGCCTTCGACGCCCTTGACCTGCGCCTGGCCGCCCAGCTTCCCCTCGGTACCCACCTCACGGGCCACCCGGGTCACCTCGTCGGCGAACGACGACAGCTGGCCGACCATCGTGTTCACCGTCGACTTCAACTGCAGGATCTCGCCCTGAGCGTCGACCGTGATCTTCTGGCTCAGGTCGCCCCGGGCCACCGCAGTGGTCACCTGCGCGATGTTCCGCACCTGGCCGGTGAGGTTGGCGGCCAGCTGGTTCACGTTGTCCGTGAGGTCCCGCCAGGTGCCGGCCACGCCGCGTACCTGCGCCTGCCCGCCCAGCTTCCCCTCGGTACCCACCTCACGGGCCACCCGGGTCACCTCGTCGGCGAACGACGACAGCTGATCCACCATCGTGTTCACCGTCGACTTCAACTCCAGGATCTCGCCCCGGGCGTCGACCGTGATCTTCTGACTCAGGTCGCCCCGGGCCACCGCCGTGGTCACCTGCGCGATGTTCCGCACCTGGCTGGTCAGGTTCGAGGCCAGCTGGTTCACGCTCTCGGTGAGGTCCCGCCAGGTGCCCGACACGCCGCGTACCTGCGCCTGCCCGCCCAGCTTCCCCTCGGTACCCACCTCACGGGCCACCCGGGTCACCTCATCGGCAAACGACGACAGCTGGTCGACCATCGTGTTCACGATGTCCTTGAGTTCCAGGATCTCGCCCTGGGCAGCCACCGTGATCTTCTGGCTGAGGTCGCCCCGGGCCACCGCGGTGGAGACCTGAGAGATGTTCCGCACCTGGCTGGTCAGGTTCGACGCCATCGAGTTGACGTTGTCGGTGAGGTCCTTCCAGGTGCCCGCGACCCCCGGCACCTCCGCCTGGCCGCCCAGCTTCCCCTCGGTGCCCACCTCGCGGGCCACCCGGGTCACCTCCTCGGCGAACAGCCGGAGGGTGTCAGTGAGTGAGTTGATCGTGTCGGCCAGCTCGGCGACCTCGCCCTTGGCCGAAACGGTGATCTTCTGGGACAGGTCGCCGTGCGCGATGGCGGTCGTGACCTGCGCGATCGAGCGCACCTGACCGGTCAGGTTGGCGGCCATGACGTTCACGTTGTCGGTCAGGTCGCGCCAGGTGCCGGAGACGCCCCGGACGTCGGCCTGGCCGCCCAGCTTCCCCTCGGTGCCCACCTCGCGGGCCACCCGGGTCACCTCGTCGGCGAACGACGACAGCTGATCGACCATCGTGTTCACGGCCCGCCCGATGCGCAGGAACTCGCCGCGCAGCGGCCGGCCGTCGATCTCGTTGGCCATGTGTTGGGACAGGTCGCCCTCGGCCACCGCCACGATCACCCGGGCGATCTCGGTGGTGGGCCGCCCCAGGTCGTCGATCAGACTGTTCACCGCGCGTACGCCGTCGGCCCAGGCGCCGTCGAAGTGCTCCTCGTCGACACGTTCGGTCATCCGGCCGTCTCGTCCGACTACCCGGCCGATGCGAAGAAGCTCCCGATTTCGCCGCTCCAGCAACGCCATGACCTCGTTGAACCGGTCGACGACTTCGCCTGCGGCGCCGGTCCGGCGGGACATCCGGACCTTGAAGTCTCCGTCGCGGACCCGGCGCAGCGCATCGGCGAGCGCGGCCAGCACGGGGGCCTCGCCCTGCAGGCCCACCAGCTCCTTGTCCACCGTAGTCATGTCACTCCTCACAGTCGCGGGCGGCGTGACCGCACCCATCATGGCCCGCTCAGGTCCGAATTGCGACCCACCTACGGCGAGCACAGCCGGAACTGAGCTGCGGCGGGAGCGAATGGCCGGCGCGGCGGCAGACCACCCCGACACGCAGTTGGCCTCAATCCACCTTTCGGTGGACACTGCTATGCGTGGCAGCCAGCGTTACTCGCCGGATACGTCTTCCCGCCGACAGCCGTACGCCGGCCGCCGCCCGTGCCGTCGTACGGGCCGTCCTCGACGAGGCTGACCTGCCCGTACTGCTCGACGAGGCGCTGCTGCTGACCACCGAGCTGTCCACCAACGGGGTCCAGCACGCCGGTACGGACATCGATCTTGAGGTGATCGCCGACCCTCAGGGGCTGACCGTCACGGTCACCGACTACGGCGGCGGCAACGCGGCCCTGACGCCGCTCACCGCCGAACTCAGCGAGCGCGGCCGGGGCCTGCTGCTTGTCGACCACTTCTCGGCCAGCTGGGGCACCACCCACCACGGCAAGGGCAAGGGCGTCTGGTTCCGGCTGGCTCGACCCGGCGCCGACGGCGCCGCACCCGAGCCGGTCGACGGCGAGCCGCCCGCCACCATCGCGCTGGACCTGCAGCCCGGCGTCTTGACCGCCATCGACGGCCGAGCGCTCGACGGCCGCGCGCCCGCAGCCGGAGACGTGCCGAGCGCGGCCGCGCTGTCCGCGCTCGCCGGCGTCGACCTGCCCGACGCTGAGCCGGGCACCCTGACCCAGGTCGCCACCCACCTGCTCAGCCGGCTCTGCGGCGCGACCGGAGCGACGGGCGGGGCGATCCGGTTGGACCAGGCCGACGGGCGGGGCACGCTGCCGTTCGCGGAGTACGGGCTGGCCTTTTCGCCCGACGCCGCCGACGTCCGGGCCAAGCTGGCCGTCTCGTGGCCGTGGCGGGGCGAGTTGGTGCTGGTCACGCCCGCGACTCCCGGACCGTACGCGGCCCCGCTGGCCCAGCTGACCGCCGAGCGCCTGGGTCTGGCGCTCGAGAACGACCGGCTGCGCCGTACCGACCTGCGCCGGCAAGCCTGGCTCACGTTCCTGGCGGAGGCCAGCGAGCTGCTCGCCCAGTCGCTGGACGTCGAGCTGACCATGGCGCTCATCCCCCGGCTCGTGGTTCCGCGGCTCGGCCAGTGGAGCGCGGTGTACGGCGTCGACGAGTGGGGCGAGCCGGTATACGCGGCGGCTGCCCACGCCGACGAGGCCGCCCTGCCCAGCCTGCTGGCGGAGCTGAGCCAGGCCGGACCGGACAGCGTTCCGGCACGGCTGCGCGAGGCCATCCACGGCGGGTTCCAGGTGCCGCTCACGGCGCCGGTGGAAGGGCTCGCTGTCCCGCTGATCGCCCGGGGCGGCCGGATCGGTGCGCTGGCCGTCGGCCGGCACCTCGACCGGCGGCAGGAGCCGGAGGAGGTGGCGATCGTCGAGGACCTCGCCCGGCGCGCCGCCCTGGCCCTGGACAACGCCCGGATCCACGCTGAACGGCGGCGCGTCGCGCAGACCCTCCAGCAGTCGCTGCTGCCGCCCGCGCTGCCCATCGTGAACGGGATCGGCCTCGGCGCCGAGTACGTGCCGACCCAGCGCGACGCCGACGTTGGCGGGGACTTCTACGACGTCGTACCGATGCCGGACGGCCGGTGGCTGGTGGTGATCGGGGACGTGTCCGGCAAGGGCGTCCAGGCGGCGACCGTGACCGGCCTGGTCCGGGACGTGATCCGGGTACTGATCCGGGACGGCCGGCCGCTGCCGGAGATGCTCGACCGGATCAACGACACCCTGGTCGAGCGCGGCGGCGGCCGGTACTGCACGCTCGCCATGGCGGCCCTGGCCACCGGGGCGGACAACCAGCTGCGGGTGACTCTCCACCTGGCCGGCCACGACCGGCCGATACTGCTGCGCAGCGAGGGCAACGCCACGTTCGTCGGCTCCCCGGGCACGGCCCTCGGCCTGCTGGACCGGGTACGCACGCCGAGCACGGCGGTCGAGCTGGCACCCGGGGACACGATGATCTTCTTCACCGACGGGGTCACCGAGCGGCGCCGGGGCAGCGAACTGTTCGGCATCGACCGGCTGCGCGCCGCCGCCGCCGAGCTGGCCGGGTACGAGGCCGACGTGGTGGCGGCCCGGCTGCGCGCGGCGGCTCTGGGCTTCTCCGCGGAGCCGCCGCGGGACGACATCGCGATCCTGGCGCTGCGAAACGACCAACTGCCCTAGCTCAGGTCGCGGGACCCCAAGGTCTCCGCGAGGCCCCGGGGTCGCGCGGACCGCTCAGTACCAGCCGTTGGCCTGCCAGAACGCCCAGGCGTCGGACGGCGTGCCGTACCGGTCCTTGATGTAGCCCAGGCCCCACTTGATCTGGGTGGCCGCGTTGGTCCGCCAGTCGGACGCGACGCTGGCCATCTTGTCGCCGGGCAGCGCCTGCGGGATGCCGTACGCGCCGGAGCCGGGGTTCTCCGCCGAGACGTTCCAGCTGCTCTCCTTGTTCCACATCGGCACGAGGGCCGACATCTCGCTGGTCGAGAACCCGAACGAGGGCAGCAGCTTGCAGGCGGTCAGCTGGTTGCCGGAGTAGTGCGTGCAGCCGGTCGGGGTGGGCGCCTTCGTCGTCGCCGCGTGGGTGGGTGTCACCTTGTGGGTCGGCCGGGGAGAGGCGTGCGTCGGGGACGGCGACGGGGACGACGGCGACGGAGAGGCCGACGACGGTACCGGCGACGGGGACGCCGACGAGGGGTCGGTACGGACGAGGTCACGGGAGACCCGGTCGGCGTCGGTACGGTCGGCCAGGCTCACCGCTGCCGGAGCGGGACCGGGCTTTCCGCTGCCCTCGTGGAGCACCAGGACGGTACCGGCGACGACGAGGACGCCGGCCACCGCGCCACTGATCATGATTGGGCGGCTGCCTAGCCTGCGGCGAATGGGTCCGATCCGGCGATGCCGGGCCGGCGTGCTGTCGGCCGTGTTGTCGGCGGGCAAAGCTCGCTCCCTCCGGGGGATAGGTCGCGGCACGCGGGGAGACGCACCGACCCGTTACCCTGCCGTGACCTCGTCGCGAGATTCAAGTCGACCGAGAGTGATAGTGAATAGTGTCACCATCGATATCGATCATTCGCCATCGGACCTCGTGAGCCCGATTTGCCGGACATGAACGATAGATCGCCGGCTCGGGCATGAGAGTCAACGGGCTCATCGAATGCCGGGAGCGCGAGCGCAGCGGCCGCCGGCTCGGACGGTTTTCGCAGCTAGAGGCGCTGCCCGGGCTCTGATGAGCCGGCGATCGAGGGGGTGCCGGGGCACGGCGTGGCCACCACGAAATATGGCCACCGACCGCCGGAGTGGCGGAGATTACTAACGGTAACTGGGCGAGAACGCTTCGCCCGCGCGGGCAGGGTCCGCTGCGGGGCAGGAATCCGCGCCGGGATCAGCCCCCGGTCGACCCCGACGGGTCGGCCGAGCCGGACGAGTCCGGCGTCCGCGACGGGTCCGCGGTGGCCGGCGTGCTGGGCGTGTCGGACGGGCTCTGCGACGCAGTGGGGCTCGGCGACGCCGACGGGCTCTGCGACGCGGGCGGCTCGGGCGAGTGCGACGGGCTCTGCGACGCGGGCGGCCTCGGCGAGTGCGAGGAACTCGGGGACGCCGACGGCCTCGGGCTCGTCGCGCTCGGCGACGGCGTCGGCCGGGACGTCGTGCCGGTGGGCGCGGCCGGAGCGTTCAGGACCGCCGGGGGTACCGGCACGGCCGGCGCTACCGATGCCGGGGTCGGCGACGGCAGCACCGGTGGGGCCGAATCCGAGGCGGCGGAACCGGCAGTCGCCGCCGCCGTGGAGGCGGTCCGGTTCAGGTCCCGGCTGGCCGGCGGGGTACCTCGCCCGGCGACGCTCAGCGCGGCGCTGGCCGGACCCGGGCTGCCGTCCCCCAGGTACGCGATGGCGAGCCCACCGACCCCGCCCACGCCGACGATCCCGGCGGCGACGAGGCTCACGACCAGCGTCGAGCGGAGACCGCGCCGGCCGCCGAGCGGCTCGGGTACCGGCTGGAGCGTCGGATCGGTGATGGCGTCGGCCATCGGATCGGTGGTGGCGTCGAGGCTCGGACGGCGCCACGGATTGACCTGTCGGCGGCCAGTCCGTCGATGGGCGGGAGCCTGGCGGCGGTGGGCGGGCATAGCTCGTTCCTTCGGTGGTTCCCGGCGGCAGGTGTTTCGCCAGTGACGAGGGCACGGCACCGCACCCACCGTCACACTGCCGTGACCAGGTACTTCAGCGAAAGCGGCGCGGCGTTAATCGTGGGGTATGTCACGCCAGATATGGATACGCACGGCTGATCGGGCGTAGCCGGACTTGTCAGGAATGAGCGATAGGGCGCGGCGAAGCGTGAAAGCGGCTCGGCGACAGCCGTCAGATGCCACCCACGAACCGGCCGGGCGACAACAGCCGCTGGGGGTCGAACTGCTCCTTGATCCGGTGCATCAGCTCCAGCCCCGGTACCGGTCCCCACAGGTCCAGCTCGGCGCGCAGCTGCTCGGGCGCGGTCAGCACCTCGCACGATCCGCTGCGCGCGAGCAGGACCCGACGCACGGCGTCGAGAACCCCGGCCACCCGGACGACCGGCAGGTCACCCGGCAGCGCCGCGTACACCACGCCGATGCCGGCGGCTCCGCGCACCGGTACCGGGGCACCGGCCGCGTCTCCCAGTGCGTAGATGACGGCCGGCAGGTCTGCCACCGGCACCGACAGCCGCAGGCCGACGTCGTCCGGACCGAACGGGTACCGGCCCCACCAGGTCGGCGCCTGCTCCTCCGGGCAGACCCGGCCACCGATCAGCTCGGCGGCGGCGTCAGCCCGGGCCTGGGCACCCAACGCCGACCCCTCGAACAGCACGGCCAGGGTGCCGGAGCCGCTAGGCCCGGTCCCGTCGAGCTGCCGGGGCACCGGGCGCTCGACCGGCGGCGGCAGGTCGACCTCGATCGCGGTCGGGGCCAGACGGGAGTCGAGCATCTCGCCGACCAACTCGTCGACTTCGGCCGGGGTGGAGACCGACCGGATCAGGAAGACCCGGCTGATCGGCAGCGGGTGCAGCCGGAACGTGGCCTCGGTGATCACGCCCAGCGTGCCGTACGAGCCGCAGAGCAGCTTGCCGAGGTCGTACCCGGCGACGTCCTTCACGACCTTGCCGCCGGAGCGCGACACGGTGCCGTCCGCGCGGACGAACTGCACGCCGACCAGCAGGTCCCGCGGCGCGCCGTAGGTGTGCGAGAGCGGGCCGGCCTCATTGGTGGCGAGGATCCCGCCGACGGTGGCCTCGGTCGATCCGGGATCGAGCGCGATCCGCTGGCCGGACTGGCCCAGCGTCGCCTGGAGCGCGCGCAGCGGGGTGCCCGCGCCGACCGTGACGACGAGGTCCGCGGACGAGTGCTCGCGGACCCCGGTCAAGCGCGCGGTGTCCACGATGACGTCGACCGTGGTGGGCTGCTGCCCCCAATCGATCTTGGTGCCGTCGCCCCTCGGTACCGCCGTCAACCCCTCGGTGGCACACTGCCGCAGCAGCGCCGAGAGCTGGTCGGCCCGGCCGGGAGTGGCGACGAACCGGGCCGGGCACCCGCCCACGGCATCGGCCGGTCCGGCCGCCCGAGCCATCCCGGCGGCCTCGGCCAGAGCGTCGAGGCTCATTCGGCCGCCCCGCCGTGCCCGTACCGCCTATTCATCGCAACGCCTCAGTACGTCCGCTCATCCGGCACCGCGGATCCGCTCGCCCGTCCGGCAGGGCGCGAGGGCTGCGGGTGAGCGCTCGCCGCACAGCCGCGGGGTCGGGAAGACCTTACCGGGGTTCGCCCGGTTGCCCGGGTCGAACGCGCGGCGGACCAGTTGCATCGTGGCCAGATCGTCTTGCGTCGTGGCCAGATCGTCGACGGAGAACATGCTCGGGAGCTTCGCCGACGTGTGGTCGCCGACGCCGGACTCGCCGCTGATCGAGCCAACGGGGTGGTCCCGGCGGATCCGGCCGACCGCCGTTTCGTGCCCCTTCCAGATGGCCGCGCGACCGGCCGGATCGTCGGCCGTGCGCAGTGCGAGGGCCCCCGCGAACAGCGCGGTGAGCGCGGCCGTCTCGGCCTCGACCTCCACCGCGGGACCGTCCAGCTCAACGATCAGCACGGCCCGCGTGCCGGCCGGATAGCCGCGGTCCACCACGGCCTCGGCGGCCCGAATGGCGAGCGTGTCCATGATCTCGGCGGCGGCCGGCTGAACGCCGGCCGTCGTGATCGCGCTCGCCGCGGCGCCCGCCCGGTCGATGCTGTCGAAGGCGGCCAGGATCGTGCGCACCGACTCCGGGGCCCGCAGGAGCTTCACCACGATCTTCGTGGCGATGCCCAGCGTGCCCTCCGAACCGATGAACACCCCGGTCAGGTCGTATCCCGGGCTCCGCACCGCCTTGCCCACGCCGAGCCGGACCAGGTCGCCGTCTGGGGTGCACACCTCAAGGCCGCTCACATGCTGCGTAGTGAACCCGTATTTCACGCAGTGCGGGCCGCCCGAATTTTCCGCGACGTTGCCACCGATGGAGCGCATCCGCTGGCTGGACTGGTCGGGCGCGTAGAAGTAGCCGGTCGGGCCGACGGTGTCGCTGACGGCCAGGTTGAGCACGCCGGGCTCGACCACGGCGCGCCGATTGGGCAGGTCGACCTCGATGATCCGGCGCATCCGCCCGGTCACGATCACTACGCCGTCGGCCTCCGGCAGAGCTCTGTCGGCCTGCGGCAGGCCAACGTCGGTCCCCGGCAGGGCACCCTTCGCCTCCGCCAGGGCACCGCCGGACGGGCCGGTGCCGGAGCCGCGGGCGACGAACGGGACGCCAGCCTCCCGGCAGGCCAGCACGGCGGCCTGGACCCCCTCGGCGTCCTCGGGCCACACGACCAGACCGGGCGTGCATCGGTAGGGGGTGAGGCCAACGCACTCATAGGTGCGCCGGGCGACCGGATCCGTGATGACCGCAGCATCGCCGAGGTCACGACGGAGTCGATGAGCCACCATGGGGAGCCCCACCGGACCATCGTACGAGTGTGCGACCTCAGTGTCAGGGCTTGACATTGGGCCGAACGGGTAGTCTCAGCGCTCGTGACGAGTTCTCAGCCACCGGTGGCGAAAAAGGTTCCCCACGAACGGGTTCAGCACGGCGATTCGGTCGGCGACGAGTATTTCTGGCTCGCCGACAAGGAAAATCCGGACACCATCGGGTACCTGACCGCGGAGAACACGTACACGGAGAGCCGGACGGCGCACCTGGCCGGCCTGCGGGAGACCGTGTTCGGCGAGATCAAGGCTCGTACCCAGGAGACCGACCTGTCCGTACCGGCGCGCAAGGGCCAGTACTGGTACTACACCCGTACGGTCGAGGGGCAGCAGTACGGCATCTACTGCCGGCGCGCGGTCGAGCCGGGCGAGGTCGACCCGCCGGACACCGGCGACGGCGCCGCGCTGCCGGGTGAGGAGATCCTGCTCGACGGCAACGAGTTGGCGCAGGGACACGACTTCTTCTCGCTCGGCGCGTTCGACGTGTCTCCGGACGGCCGCTGGCTCGCCTACTCCACCGACTTCGCCGGCGACGAGCGGTTCACGCTCCAGGTCAAGGACCTGTCCACCGGCGAGGTGCTGCCCGACCAGATCCCGGACACGTTCTACGGCTCGGCCTGGTCGTCCGACGCGTCGACACTGTTCTATCTGACGGTCGACGAGAGCTGGCGGCCGTACCGGGTGTGGCGGCACGTCCTGGGCACCGCGGCGGACACCGACCAGGTCGTCTACGAGGAGCCGGACGAGCGCTTCTGGGTCGGCGTCGAGCTGACCCGCTCGGAGCGGTTCATCCTGATCGACGTGTCCAGCAAGCTGACGTCCGAGGTCAGCTTCATTCCGGCCGCCGAACCGCTGGCCGCCCCGACCGTCATCGCACCACGCCGGCAGGGTGTGGAGTACTCCGTCGAGCACCACGGTCACCGCTTCCTGATCCTGCACAACGACGGTGCCGAGGACTTCGCGCTGGCGTACACGCCGGTCGACGGGCCCGGCGGATGGACCACGCTCATCGAGCACGAGCGCGGCACCCGACTGCTGTCGGTCGACGCGTTCAGCCGGTACCTGGTGGTGTCGCTGCGCAAGGACGGCCTGACCGGCCTGCGCGTGCTGCCGCTGGACGGGGGCGGCCAGTACGACATGCAGTTCCCCGAGCCGCTGTACTCGGTGGGGCCGGACGACAACCTGGAGTACGACACCGACGTGTTCCGGCTGAGCTACACGTCGATGGTGACGCCTGGCTCGATCTTCGACTGCAACCTCGGTACCGGCGAGTTGGTGCTGCGCAAGCGCTACCCGGTGCTCCCCTCCCCGTCCGGTGAGCCGTACCGGCCGGAGGACTACGAGCAGCACCGGGAGTGGGCGCTGGCCGACGACGGCACCCGGGTGCCGGTGTCTCTGGTCTGCCGCAAGGGGGTACCCCGGGACCGCTCCGCCCCGATGCTGCTCTACGGCTACGGCTCGTACGAGCACAGCATCGACCCGGGGTTCTCCATCTCCCGGCTGTCCCTGCTGGACCGTGGCGTGGTGTTCGCCGTGGCGCACGTGCGCGGCGGCGGCGAACTGGGCCGGGCCTGGTACGACAACGGCAAGATGCTGGCGAAGAAGAACACGTTCAGCGATTTCGTCGCGTGCGCCCGGCACCTGGTCTACGAGCGCTGGACGGCCCCGGACCGGCTGGTCGCGCGCGGCGGCTCGGCGGGCGGGCTGCTGATGGGTGCGGTGGCCAACCTGGCACCGGACGCGTTCGCCGGCATCGTCGCGCAGGTGCCGTTCGTGGACGCGCTCAACTCGATCCTCGACCCGTCGTTGCCGCTGACCGTCACCGAGTGGGAGGAGTGGGGCAACCCGCTGGAGAACCCCGAGGTGTACGAGTACATGAAGTCGTACACGCCGTACGAGAACGTGTCCACAGTGGACTACCCGGCGATCCTCGCCATGACCAGCCTCAACGACACCCGGGTGCTCTACCACGAGCCGGCGAAGTGGGTGGCCCGGCTGCGCGACCGTTCGCCCCGCTCCGACGTGCTGCTGAAGACCGAGATGGAGGCCGGGCACGGCGGACCGTCTGGCCGGTACAACGCCTGGAAGGACGAGGCGTTCGTCATCGCCTGGGTGCTCGACCGGTTCGCCCCGGCCGGAGGCTGACCGTCAGGCGGCTGGTGTCACCAGCCGGGCGAGCAGCGCGGGATCGATGTTGCCGCCGGAGATGACCGCGACGGTCAGGCCCGGCGGCAACTCCGAACGGTGGTGCAGATACCCGGCGACCGACACCGCTCCGCTCGGCTCCACCACGAGCCGGGCGGAGCGGGCGAGCTGTCCCACGGTGTCCAGGATCTCGTCCTCCGAGACCGTGATGATGCCGTCCAGCCGGGCCGCCAGGTGCGCCAGGGTCAGTTCGGACGTGGGGGTACGCAGGCCGTCGGCCGCCGTGCGGTAGGTCCGCTCGGCCGACCAGCTGATCAGTCGCCCCTCACGCAGGCTCTCCTGCGCGTCGGCGGCAAGCTCCGGCTCCACCCCGATGACCGCGGTGGACGGCCGCAGCGCCTTGACCGCGGTCGCCACCCCGGACGCGAGGCCACCGCCCCCGACCGGTACCAGTACCACGTCGACGATCGGCAGGTCAGCGACGATCTCCAGACCCACGGTGCCCTGGCCGGCGATGACGTCGGGGTGGTCGTACGGCGGAATGATCGCGTACCCCTCCGCCTCGGCCAGCTCGCTCGTGACAATCTCCCGCTGGTCCGGTTCGACCAGCACCACCCGGGCGCCCAGCGCCTCGGTCGCGGCGATCTTCGTGGGCGCCGAGACGTTCGGCATGACCACCACGCACGGCACGGAGAACGCCCGCGCGGCGTACGCGACCGCTTGCGCGTGGTTGCCGGACGAGTGCGCGATGACGCCGGCCGCCCGCCGCCCGGCCGGCAGCGACGCGATGGCGTGGTAGGCCCCTCGGATCTTGAACGCCCCGATCGGCTGGAGGCTCTCCGGCTTGAGCCACAGGCCGCCGTCACCGGTCGCGTCGCCGCCGCGCTCCTGCGCCCACCGGGCGGGCAGCAGCGGCGTGCGTACCGCGACGCCCTCGATCACGTCGGCGGCCCGGTTGACGTCGTCCAGGGAGATCAGATCCATGGCGCCATGGTAACGACGCCATCTCCGCTGGTCCGCCGGCCGGTTTCCGCCTCGGCAGGTTCGCCGCCCCCTGTGCCCGGCCGCCGTGGCCTATGCTTCCCACGACCAGATGGGGACGGCGACCAGTCTGGCTCGGCGCGTCCGAGGCCGCGCTACGACCCAGACCAGTCGGGGGGAGAGCCCGTGGCCACAGACCAGGAACTCGCGGTGGACCTGCGCGGGCTGACCAAGCGGTTCGGGCCGGTGACGGCGGTCAACGACCTCACGCTCGCCGTGGAGTCCGGCGAAATTGTCGCCTTCCTCGGACCGAACGGTGCCGGCAAGACCACGACGATCGACATGCTGCTCGGCCTGAGCCGGCCGGACGCCGGCACGGTCCGGGTCTACGGCAAGACACCGGCCGAAGCGATCGCCCGAGGTGAGGTGTCCGCCGTGATGCAGACCGGCGGCCTGCTCAAGGACTTCACGGTCGGGGAGACCCTGCAGTACACGGCGTCGCTGTACGCGCACGCCCGGTCGGTCGCCGAGGTACTGGAGCGGGCCGGCATCACCGACATCGCGGACCGGCGGGTCGGCAAGTGCTCGGGCGGCCAGCAGCAGCGGCTGCGGTTCGCGCTCGCGCTGCTGTCCGATCCCCGGCTGCTGCTGCTCGACGAGCCCACGGCCGGCATGGACGTCGAGGGGCGGCGCGAGTTCTGGTCCGCCATCCGGAAGGACGCCGAGCACGGCCGGACCGTCATGTTCGCCACGCACTACCTGGACGAGGCCGACGCGTACGCCGACCGCATCGTGCTGATCCGGCAGGGCAGCATCGTCGCGGACGGCACCACTGGCGAGATCAAGGCTCTCGCGTCGGGCCGGGTCGTCCGGGCCACCTTGCCCGGCGCCGATCAGGCGGCGCTGGCGGCGCTGCCCGGCGTGGAGTCGGTGGAGCTGCACGGCGACACCGTCGTGGTACGCGCGGCGGACTCCGACGGCGTGGCCCGTCACCTGCTGACGCAGACGGAAGCGCGCGACCTGGAGATCACTTCCAGAAACCTGGAAGAAGCGTTCATCGCGCTGACCAGCGATGACGCGCCGGAGACCATTGCCGCGGCCACGGGGAGCGAACGATGACGTCGAGCACCGCGCAACCACAGACGCGGCAGGTGCCGCCGCTCGGCGGGCTCAACCTCACCGCGCTGCGGTTGGAGATCCGCCGGGTACTGCGCAACCGCCGGACGCTCGTCTTCATCCTGATCTTCCCGACCGTCTTCTTCGTACTCTTCGGGCTACCGGCCAAGCACGAGGTGCTGGCCGGCCACTCCGCGCTCGCATACATCATGATCAGCATGGCGGTGTACGGCGCGATGGTGGGCACGACGTCCGGCGGCGCGGCGGTGGCTGTCGAGCGCAGCCTCGGCTGGAGCCGCCAGCTGCGGCTCACCCCGCTGCGGCCGGTCGCGTACGTGCTGATGAAGCTCGTCACCGCGATGGTCCTCGGCCTGATCGCGGTGGTGGTGGTGTTCGTGGTCGGCGCGCTGACCGGCGTGCGGATGCCGCTGCACGTGTGGCTCCTGTCCGCGCTGGCCGCCTGGCTGTGCTCGCTGGTGTTCGCCGCGTTCGGCCTGTTCGTGGGCTTCCTGCTGCCCTCGGAAAACGTGATGCAGTACGTCGGTCCGCTGCTGGCGATACTCGCCGTGTTCGGCGGAGTGTTCGTACCGCTCGATGTGTTCTCGCACACGCTCCAGGACATCGCCAAGTTCACCCCGGTATACGGCGTCGGCGTGATCGCCCGCTCCCCACTGGTCGGCGGGTTCACCGCAACTGCGGTGGCGAACGTCGTGATCTGGACGGCACTGTTCGGCTTCGGGGCCATGCGGCTGTTCCGGCGGGACACCGCCCGGGTCTGACGAACCGAGAGCGGAATCACGAGGGACCCAGATCACTGGTCCGCGCCCAAAAATTAGTTGTACTTTGAAAATGTTTCACTCGTACAACTAATGGGGTTGCCTGGTGCCCGAACTCAGCGACCGTCGCCGATACTTGATCTTGGCGATCTGCTGCCTGAGCCTGTTCATCGTCTCGCTGGACAACACGATCGTGAACGTCGCGCTCCCGGCCATCCAGCGCGACCTGCACGCCTCGGTCTCCGGGCTGCAGTGGACCATCGACGCGTACACCCTGGTCCTGGCGAGCCTGTTGATGCTGTCCGGCTCGACCGCGGACCGGGTCGGCCGGCGCAGGGTCTTCCAGATCGGGCTGGTCATCTTCGGGGTCGGCTCGCTGCTGTGCAGCCTCGCTCCGAACATCGGCACGCTCGTCGGGTTCCGTGCCCTGCAGGCGATCGGTGGCTCGATGCTCAACCCGGTCGCGATGTCCATCATCACCAACGTGTTCACCGACCGGCGGCAGCGTGCCAAGGCGATCGGCGTGTGGGGCGGCGTGGTCGGCATCAGCTTCGCGCTCGGCCCGACAGTCGGCGGCCTGCTCGTCCAGTCGATCGGTTGGCAGTCCATCTTCTGGATCAACATTCCGGTCGTGGTGGCCGCGATCGTGCTGACTGCTGTGTTCGTTCCCGAGTCCCGGGCGGCCCGGAGCCGCCGCGTGGACCCGGTCGGCCAGGTCCTGGTGTTCCTCACGCTGGCGACGCTGACCTACGGAATCATCGAGGGACCGGGCCGGGGCTGGTCCTCGCCTGAGATCCTCGGCTGCTTCCTGGTCGCGATCGCCGCCGTGATCGGCCTGCTGCGGTACGAGCCGCGGCGCCCGGAACCCCTGCTCGACCTACGGTTCTTCCGCAGCGCGCCGTTCAGCGGGGCGACCATCATCGCCATCTGCGGGTTCGGCGGGATCGGCTCGTTCCTCTTCCTCAACACGCTGTACCTGCAGGACGCGCGCGGCTACTCGGCACTGGACTCCGGGCTGCTCACCCTGCCGCTGGCGCTGGTCATGTCGCTGTGCGCGCCGCTGGCCGGCCGGCTTGTCAGCGCACGCGGCGCCCGGCTGCCACTGGCGGCCGGCGGGATCGCGATGGCGCTCGGGGCCGGACTGCTGGTCAACCTCACCGAGCGGACACCGATCGCGCTGCTGATCGCGTCGTACGTCATCTTCGGCATCGGCTTCGGCCTGCTGAACCCGCCGATCACCAACACCGCCGTGTCCGGCATGCCGGTGTCACAGGCCGGCGTCGCGGCGGCGGTCGCGTCCACGAGCCGGCAGGTCGGCCAGTCGCTCGGCATCGCGGTGGTGGGGTCGGTGGTCACCTCGGCGGTCCACGGGCCGCTGCGGGTCGGCTTCGCCTCCGCCAGCCACGCGGGTTGGCTCATTATCGTGGGGTGCGGCCTGGTGATCCTCGCGCTGGGCTTCATCACCACCGGGCGGTGGGCCCGGCAGACCGCGGCCAACGTCGCGGCCGAGTTCTCCACCGAGTCACCGAAGGTGCCGGCGGGCGTGCGATGAACGGAGGACACGGATGAACGGCGGGGCGCCGGCCGCACGGCGGCAGACGCCGGATCAGCGCGCCGCGCTGGAGGCCCGGGCCTGGCGCGGGATCCGCGCGCTGGTCCTGGACCGGTACGACCGGCGCAAAGAGGTCTGCGACTCGCTCGACATGAGCTTCATCCGGGTCAAGGCGCTGCGGTATCTCGCCGAGGAACCGCTGACCATGCGGGAGCTGGCCGCCCGGCTGTCCACCGACGCGCCGTACACCACGCTGGTCGTCGGCGACCTGGAGCGGCGCGGGCTCGTGGCGCGCAGCGCGCACCCCACCGACCGGCGGTCGAAGATCGTCACCGCGACGCCCGACGGGGTGGCGGCCGCACGACGGGCCGAGGACATCCTCAACGAGCCCCCGGAGCCGGTACTCCAGCTGGACTCGGCCGACATCGCCGCGCTGGACCGGATCGTCGCCCGGCTGCTCGGTTCCGGCGACTGACCCGCAGGCGGATTCAGCAGCGCAACGCGGGCCTGTACTCGCCTCCGCCACAAATCAGCTCCGGCTGCGCTCAGGCTGAGCTGCACGGGCCTGTGCTCGCCTCCGCCACAAATCAGCTCCGGCTGCGCTCAGGCGATCCCGGCGCCGGCGGCGTCGATCGCGTCATCCAGCCGGTGCGCGAGTTCGACGTCCGCCGCGGTGACGGCGTCCACGCTCGTGGTACGCACCACCAGCGTGGCATTGTCCCGGTCGGCCCGGGTCACCCGCGGCCCCCGCCCCAGGTCGCGCCGCACCGACTCGATCTGGGCCAGCACCCGGTCCAGGTTGGCGGCCGGCAGGGTGATCGTGCGGGTCAGCGCGCGGCGGTTGCCCGACCAGTACGGCAGCCGGCCCAGCGCGGCACGCAGTTCGCCGTCGTCCAGTGGCGAGGGTCCCCCGCTGGAGTCGACCAGCCCGCCCCCGGGCTGCGGCGGCGGCTCGACCAGATCACGCAGGTCGGGCGGCAGGTACAGCGACTCGACCAGCCCGTCGTCCTGCTCGCTCAGCACACTGATCACGGTCTGCGCCTGATACCGGGCGACATCCGGCGTCCGGTGCGAAATGCGACCGACCTCCTCGACGAAGCCTTGCAGGCCCCGGGGCGGGTACGGCACGTTGACCGCGTAGTCCTCGTGCAGCTCGGCCGGTACCTTGCCGAGGAACCGTTCCCGGTCGGTCGCGTTCAACGCCCGGGCCAGTACGGTCACCGTGGCCTCGGCGGCCGATTTCGCCTCCTCGAATCCGACCCCGATGCGCCGGCCGACCTCACCGACGACCTCCCGGTACCGCATGACCAGCGGCTCCGGCGGCGGTGCCGTACCGGTCAGTTCGGGATCGGGACGGGGCCACGAAGGGCTGGGCGACGGCCGGGTCTGGCGCGACTGGGATCCTGCGGCCGGCTTGTGCGCCCCGACCGGCGGCGGACCCTGGCGTTGCCCGTGTGACGCCTGGTTCGGCTGTTTCGTGGAGCCCAGCGTGGCCCCCGACTCGCTGGGCTGGCGCCCCTCGCTGCGAGCCTTCTGAGCCAGCTTGCGCCGGTGCGGGTTGTCGCCCTCCATCTGCTTGCTCATTGCCGCGGTTTTCCCGCTCGGCGCGTGGCTAACCGTGGCCGCGTGGAATCCGCCGGTACCGCCGGTCGAGATCCGGGATCTGAGGGGAACGTCCCTGAGGTGTTTCGGGGTCGCGCGTTCCTACCGTTGACGCGTTAGCAGAGGTAAGGAGCCCAACGTGCGGAAAGTCCTCTTGGCATTTGGTTTCATCGTCGGTCTCTACCTGTTCGGCCGGGCGGTCGTGGAACCGTTCGTCATCAACCTGAGCGACCCGTCGACGTACCGGCACGACTGGGGTGGGCCGAGCCTGATCGGCGTACTCGCGGTCCACTGTGGACCTGGGCTGGTCTTCGGCGCGGCGGTCGTGACCGCGCTGGTGCGACGGTACGGGCGGCCACCGGCCGGCAGCCGACCGGACCCGGTGAGCGATCGCCCGGCCGCCCGGTGACGGTGAGCGGCACCGCTCACCGTCACCGGGCGGAGCGCGTCAGCGCTCGCTGTCCAGCGAGCCCAGCTGCGCGGTCGGGTAGCGGTCGCCGACCGCCGCGCCGGCGGGTACCGCCGCTTCGATGGCGACCAGGTCCTCCGGCGACAGGGTGAGCTCGCTGGCACCGAGCGCCTCGGCCAGCCGGTCGCGGCGGCGCGCGCCGACCAGCGGCACGATGTCCTCGCCCCGGGACGCGACCCAGGCGATGGCCACCTGGGCCACCGTGACGTTGCGCTGCTCGGCGACCTTCCGCAGCGCCTCCACCAGGACCAGGTTCTGGCGCAGGTTGTCGCCCTGGAACCGCGGGCTGTGGCCGCGGAAGTCGCGGGCGGACAGCTCCCGGTCCGCCGTCCAGTGGCCGGAGAGCAGGCCACGGGTCAGCACGCCGTAGGCGGTGATGCCGATCCCGAGTTCCCGGGCGGTCGGCAGGATCTCCTTCTCGATGCCGCGGTAGAGCAGCGAGTACTCGATCTGCAGGTCCGCGATCGGGTGGACGGCCGCGGCCCGGCGCAGGGTCGCCGCACCGACCTCGGACAGGCCGATGTGCCGTACGTAACCGGCGTCCACCATCTCGGCGATGGCGCCGATGGTGTCCTCGACGGGTACCGACGGGTCCAGCCGGGCCGGCCGGTAGACGTCGATGTAGTCGGTGCCGAGCCGGTTCAGGCTGTACGACAGGGCGGTCTTCACCGCGCTGGGCCGGGCGTCGTACCCGATCCAGTTGCCGCCCGGGTCGCGCTGCGCGCCGAACTTGACACTGATCACCACGCTGTCCCGGTCGCGCCCGCGCAGCGCCTCCCGCAGGAGCAGCTCGTTGCGGCCCATGCCGTAGAAGTCGCCGGTGTCGAGCAGCGTGATGCCGGCGTCGAGCGCGGCGTGGATCGTGGCGATCGACTCGGCCTCGTCGGCCGGCCCGTACATGTCAGACATGCCCATGAGGCCGAGGCCGAGCGCGGAGACACGTGGGCCGGTCGCTCCCAGGTTGTGGATCTTCATTGCGAGTCTCCTCGTGCTATCGCTGTTAGCTAGCGTCGTTAACATCAGTCGTTAGCGACGCTAACACCGATCTGATAGCGTTGCAAGCGTGAGCCCAGACGTCCGTGAACGCATCCTCGACGCCACCGCTCGACTGCTGGTCGAGTCCGGGAGCGACGCCCTGTCCACGCGCGCCGTGGCGGCAGCGGCGAACGTGCAGGCACCCACGCTGTACCGGATCTTCGGCGACAAGCGGGGCCTGATCGAGGCGGTGACCGCATACGGGTTCGAGCGATACCTGGAGGGCAAGCAGGCGGCCGGTGCGAGCGAGGACCCGATCGAGGACCTGCGCCACGGCTGGGACGTACACGTCGAGTTCGCGCTCACCCATCCGACCTTTTACGCCCTCATGTACCAGAATGTCCGACCCGGGCACACGCCGGCCGCGGCCACCGAGGCGCACGAGATCCTGCTCGGCATACTCCGCCGGGTCGCGCACGCCGGACGGCTCCGGGTACCGGTCGAGGCGGCGGCCACGATGCTGCACGCCGCCGGGCTCGGGGTGGCCCTGACCCTGATCGCCCAGCCGGAACAGCAGCGCGACGGGGAACTGTCGGCGCGGGTACGGGAGGCCGTACTGGACGCGATCGCGACCGGGACGCACCCGGTACGGGACGAGACCGCCAGCCCGCTCGCCGCCCGCGCGCTGGCCCTGGACGCGGCGCTGCCCGAGACCCCGGACCGGCTGACCCCGGCCGAGACCGCGCTGCTGCGCCAGTGGCTTCGGCGCCTTGCCGGGGACGACGGCCGCGATCGGGGCTGACCCCAACTGGGCCGTCGCTCGGCCCAGCCACCCACGTGGGCCGAGCGCTGGCCCGCGCCGCGTCCCGCCGTCGACCCGATTCCGCGGCCGAGTCGCACACTGACTCTTGTCGATCGATCTCCGTTGCTGATATAAACCTCTAAACATTTAGGTTTATTAACTGATTGCGGGGGTCGGTTCGGGAAGGGAGTCCGATGCGCAGATCCATGCGCCTGGCCGCGGTCGCCGCGGCGGCGTTGGTGGCGGCGGGCGGCGCGGCGTTCGCCACGCTCGCCAGCGGTACCGCCTCGGCGGCGACGACGAGCGGTGGCGTGAAGTTCGCCTACTTCACCCAGTGGGGCATCTATCAGAACGCGTTCTATCCGAAGAACCTCGACACCGAGGGCATCGCGGGCAAGCTGGACTACCTGATCTACGCCTTCGAGAACATCGACCCGACGAACCTGACCTGTTTCGAGGCCAACCACGCCGCCTCGCAGGACGAGAACAACCCGAATGCCGGCGACGGCGCGGGCGATCAGTTCGCCGACTACGAGAAGACCTACGACGCGTCGACCAGCGTCAGCGGCGTCGCCGACGCCTGGGGCCAGCCGATCGCCGGCAACTTCAACCAGCTCAAGCAGCTGAAGGCCAAGTATCCGAACCTGAAGATCCTGCTGTCGATCGGCGGTTGGACGTACTCGAAATACTTCTCCGACGTCGCGGCGACCGACGCCTCCCGGAAGAAGTTCGTCGGCTCCTGCGTCGACATGTTCATCAAGGGCAACCTGCCGACCGACGCCGGGTACGGCGGCCCGGGCACCGGCGCCGGCATCTTCGACGGCTTCGACATCGACTGGGAGTACCCGGGCACCGCCGGGCACCTCGGCAACCACCTCAGCGCGGCCGACAAGCAGAACTACACCGCCCTGCTGGCCGAGTTCCGTACCGAGCTGAACGCGCTCGGCGGGACGAGGAAATACCTGACCGCGGCGGTGCCGGCCGGCCAGGACAAGATCGCGAACGTGGAGACCAACAAGATCGGTCAGTACCTGGACTACGCCAACGCGATGACCTACGACATGCACGGCGGCTTCGAGCCCACCGGCCCGACCAATCTCCAGGATCCCTTGTACGGCTCGCCCAACGACCCGTCCGCCCCGGTGCCGCCGGGCAACGGGAAGTACTCGACCGACGCGGCGGTCAAGGCGTACCTCACCGGCGACGCGAGCTACGGCATTCCGGGCGGCTTCCCGGCGAGCAAGCTCACCCTCGGGTACCCGCTGTACTACCGCGGCTGGACCGGAGTGGCCGCCGGCAGCAACCACGGCCTGTACCAGCCGGCCAGCGCCCCGGCGCCCGGCCACGTGTACTCCGGCAGCGTCGCCGGTGTCTCCTTCTACAAAGAGCTGACCGGCTTCGTCGACAACCCGTCGCGCACGTTCTTCGACCCGACCACCAAGGGCGCCTGGTTCTACGACGGCACCACGCTGTGGTCCGGTGACTCGGCCCAGTCGATCCAGGCGAAGGCCGACTACCAGCACTGCAACGGCCTGGCCGGGGCGATGATGTACTCGCTGGAGGCGATGGATCCGGCGGCCACCCTGTTCAACGACATCGTCAACGACACCAACGGCGCGACGGCCGGCTGCTCCACCGCACAGCCGAGCGCGTCACCGTCCGCGACCAGGCCGGGATCGCCGAGCCCGTCACCGAGTTCGTCGCCGACCCCGACCGGCGGTACCGGCGGCTGCACGGCGGCGGCGTGGAGTGCGGGCACCGCGTACAACGGCGGAGCGGTCGTGTCCTACAACGGCCACACCTGGACCGCGAAGTGGTGGACCCAGGGCGACATCCCCGGCAACAACAGCCAAGGCGTCTGGACCGACAACGGCGCCTGCACCGGCGGAGGACCCACCACCCCACCAGCCGGCGGCTCCTGCACCGGCCTGACCGCCTGGAACTCCTCCACCGCCTACACCGGCGGAGCCGTCGTCTCCTACAACGGCCACAAATGGACCGCCAAGTGGTGGACCCAGGGCGACATCCCCGGCAACAACAGCCAAGGCGTCTGGACCGACAACGGCGCCTGCTGACACCGGAGCACAGTCGGCGGCCGGGCACACGGTGTGTGCCCGGCCGCGTCGCGTTCAGAGGCCGACCGGGAACTCCAGCGCGGAGAGGTACGCGCGGGCCCAGGCGGTCACGTCGTGGGTGCGCAGGTACCGGCGCATCGCGCGCATCCGGCGGGCGGTGTCCGACGGGTCCGCCTCCAGCGCACCCACCAGAGAATCCTTCAAGTCGTCGAGGTCGTGCGGGTTGACCAGGTACGCCTGCTTCAGTTCGTGGGCCGCGCCGGCGAACTCGGAGAGCACCAGCGCGCCGCCGTTGTCGTGCCGGCAGGCGACGTACTCCTTGGCGACCAGGTTCATCCCGTCGCGCAGTGGCGTCACCACCATGACGTCGGCCGCCAGGTACAGCGCGGCCAACTCGGCCCGGTTGTACGAGCAGTTGAGGTAGTGCACGGCTGGCACGCCGAGCCGGCCGTACTCGCCGTTGATCCCGCCGACCTCACGCTCCACCTTCTCGCGCAGCGCCTTGTAGTGCTCGACACGCTCCCGGCTCGGTACCGCGACCTGGACGAGCACCGTGTTCGGCACCTTCACCCGGCCGTCGGCGAGCAGTTCCCGGTATGCCTTGAGCCGGTGCTCGATGCCCTTGGTGTAGTCCAGCCGGTCCACGCCGAGCAGGATGCGGTCCGGGTTGCCGAGGTCCGCCCGGATCTGCGCGGCCTGGGCGCGTACCTCCTCGGAGCGGGCCAGCTCCTCCAACTCCCCGACGTCGACCGAGATCGGGAACGCGCCGACGTGTACCACCCGCCCGTCGACCTCGATCTCGTTGTGCCGGGTACGCAGCCCCAGCACCCGCTCGATCAGCCGGACGAAGTTGCGGGCACCACCCGGCACCTGGAAGCCGACCAGGTCGGCGCCGAGCAGCCCGCGCAGTAGGTCGGCCCGGCGCGGGATCTGCTTGAACAGCTCCGGCGGCGGGAACGGGATGTGCATGAAGAAGCCGATGCGCAGGTCGGGACGCAGCTCACGGAGCATCGCCGGGACCAGTTGCAGGTGGTAGTCCTGCACCCAGACCAGCGCGCCCGGCGGCGCGGCCTCGGCGGCGGCCGCCGCGAACCGGCGGTTGATCCGCTGGTACGCCTCCCACCAGCGGCGGTGGAAGGTCGGCTGCTCGACCGCGTCGTGGTACAGCGGCCAGATGGTGGAGTTGGCGAACCCCTCGTAGTAGTTCTCGAACTCCTCCTGCGACTGCGGTACGGCGCGCAGCGCCACCCCGTCGATGTCCGGCAGGTCGGGCGCGGGCCCGGTGCTGCCGGCCCAACCGATCCAGCTGGTCCCGTCGCCCTGCAGGATCGGCCGCAGCGCGCTGACCAGCCCTCCCGGGCTGCGCCGCCACTCCCGTGCGCCGGATTCCAACACGGCCTCATCGATGGGCAGACGGTTGGCGACCACGACGAGAGCACTGTGCGGCATGACCGGTGAACCTCCTGGGGGAGGGAGCTGCGAAGGTCATTCCTTCTGCGAGGTATGACCTGTTCTCGCTGTTCTTACCGATGGAACGTTAAGTGCTTGTTACAAACACAGTACAGGGAGCGATGATGTCGCTCACAGTCCGCTATCGCCCGCGCTTCGCCACCACATACGCGGATGGGTGCAAACCGCCCCTGGCCAGCACTATCTCCTTGATCACACGAATCAGGCGGGTGCGTTGCACGGTCTCCCGGAACAGCCGCTTGTCGTCGGTCAGCAGCACGGCCCGGCCGTTGCCCCGAAGCACCCGGGCGATCTCACCGAGCGCGGCCGGATACAGCTGCGCGTTGACCCGGTGCGAGCCGACCCGCTTGCCGAACGGGAGGTTCGCCAGTACCCGGTCCACCGCACCGGTGGCGACCGGCAGGGCGGCGGCGTCCGCCCGGCCCAGCAGCGCGGCGACCCGGCGGGTACGCAGGTTCTCGGCCGACATGCGCAGCCAGCGGGTCTGCACGTCGAACCCGAGCAGCCGCCCGGGCCGGGCCATCTCGGCGGCGTGCACGAGCAGGGTTCCCGCGCCGCAGAACGGGTCGAGCACGGTCTGCCCGGGCTCGATCTTCGCCAGCCGGGTCAGCACGGCGGCGACGACCGGATTGGTCGACGCGGGGGTGCGCTGAAGTTCGCCGAAGCGCTGGGTCAGGTACAGGGCGCCGATCTCCAGGCCGCCCGGCTCGACGTTGACGTCCCAGGCGTTCGGGCTGTTCACCCAGCCGTACCCCGACTCCAACCGGTCGCGCATCGCCCAGCGGTCCTCGCCCAGGTCGCCGACCCGGAACCGGACCGGCGCGGTGTCGCCGCCGGGGTTCAGCGCGGCCAGCACTCCGTCCGCGCGGGAGTCGTCCAGCCCGGCCGGGTCGACCGCCAGCACGTCGAAGTACCGGCTGGCGGCCAGCGGGCGCAGCGGCCCGGCGTACTCGACGAGCAGCCCGTCCGGGTACCGGCGCAGCACCCGCGCCCCCAGCGCCCGCACGTCCTCGGCCAGGTAGTCCACGGCACCGGGCACGGTCCGCAGGATCAGCTGATCCTTGATCGGGCGATCCAGGTCAACCTGCGGGCGGTACGGCATCCGCCCAGCTTACGGACGTCGGTATCAGAACGTACCGAGGTCCAGTGCGGTCATCGAGCCCCAGCCGAAGCCCAGCTGGCTCGGGCCGGCCAGGGTATAGACGCCGGCACCGCCGGAGTTCGGGTACAGCCAGAGCACGCCCCGGTTGTCGCGCGCCACCAGGTCGGTGCGCCCGTCGCCGTTCACGTCGCCGAGCGAGATGGAGTTCATCAGGTTCCAGCCGACGCCCAGCAGGATCGGGCCGCTGAACGTCCCGGCGTTCACGCCACTGCTGCGCGGGTACAGCCAGAGCTTGCCGGACGAGTCTCGGGCGACCAGGTCGGCCTTGCCGTCGGAGTTCAGGTCGCCCACCCGGATGATGTTCATCACCTGCCAGCCGACCCCGACCAGCGCCGGCCCACCGAACGTCGTGGTGCCGGTGCCGCCCGCGCTCGGGTACAGCCAGAGGCGCCCGGAACCGTCGCGCGCCACGATGTCGGCCCGATGATCGCCGGTCACGTCGCCGAGCTGGATGTTGTTCATGCCTCCCCAGCCGATACCGACCAGGACCGGCGGCGCGAACAAGCTGGTACCGGTGCCGTGCCGGTCGAAGTACACCCACAGCCGGCCCAGGCCATCCCGGGCCAGGATGTCGTCGAAGCCGTCGCCGTTGATGTCGGCCGCGTCGATCGGCTCCATGCCGTTCCAGCCGATGCCGACGCGGGCCGGCGCGCCGAAGGTGTTCACCCCGCGCCCGTGGATGTTCGGGTACACCAGCAGGTCGCCCTGCGGCGTCCGGGCCAGCGTCGAGTCGTACCGCGGCGTCAGCGGCACGGTGCTCACGCCGGCGAACGCGGCCAGCTCCGCCAGCGACCCGTTGAAGGCGTCCTTGTCGCCGGGCCACGGGCCGTCCGCGTACTGCCAGATGGTGAACCGGTTCCAGCCGGCCGGCAGGACCGGCGGCGAGGTGGTGTACGCGGCGACGTCCAGCGGCAGGTACCCGAAGGTCGCGTTGTTACCGGTACACGGGTTCCACCAGTTGCTGTTGGTATAGATCATCGGCGGCTTGCCGATGCGCGCCTGCACCTCGTTGACGAACGCGCCGATCCACGCCGACATCTGCGCCGTGCTCAGCCCCCAGCAGGCCGGCAGCCCGAGGGCCGCGTAGGGCCACTCGATGTCCAGGAACGGCACCAGGGTGAGCCCGTCGTTGGCGTACTGCGCGTTGTTGACCAGGGCGTCCGCCTGGCCGACGGGGTTGCCGCGGTCGGGCCGGGCGAAGTGGTACGCGCCGACGAAGATGCCCTGGTTCTTGGCGGCGTGGTAGTCGGAGTCGAAGTACGGGTTGACGTATCCGGTGCCCTCGGTCGCCTTGACGTACGCGAACTTCACGCCGGCTCTGGCCTGCCCGGCCCAGTCGATGCTCCGGCCGCCGGTGTGATCGTTGCTGGACACGTCGACGCCGGTGACCGGGTACCCGACCGGGGCGGCGGGCGCGACGAGGCCCGGTGCGCCGGGGCCGCTACCGGCATGTGCCCACCCGCCCCCGTTCACCACGGCCGGTTCGGCGGCCAGCGCGGAGGACGGCGACGCCGCCACGGTTCCGGCCGACAGCACCGCCGACAGAACCAGCGCGCTCACTCGTCTCGCGGTCGCCGCACCCAGGCCGGTCGATGTCGTGGAGACGCTTTCGCCAAGCGATGCCATGTGGAATCCCCCCGTACGAATCCACTTGCGGCGGCAGGGTTCACGCGCGGAGGTTGGTCTCCTGTACGCCGGCCGCCCGTCGGAAACTCCCAAAGCGGCACAACGGGCAACTGAAGGAGACACACGTAACGCTAGGCGAGGCTCCCCGCATCGGGGCTTGAATCGGCAGGAACGCCTCGTACGGTGGCCGGCTCAGACGCTCGCCGACGGAACCGGGTGCCCCGGAGGGGTGAGCAGGCTGCCGGCCGCCACCGACAGCCGCCTCGGCAGCGGTACCCTCGCCCGCTTCGCCAGCACGTCGTGGCCGACGGCGGCGATCTCGTCCAGGATCCCGCGGTACAGCAGCAGCGCGGTCCGGATGCACGCCTGCGACGTCGGCGCCAGCATGGCCACGCCCGGCACGGCCAACTCGTAATGCCGCTGAGCCCGCGCGACCTCGAACTCGATCAGTTCCCGGATCGGCCCGGTGGCCGCGCCGGCCCGGTGCGCCGCGCGCAGATCGCTAACGGTCACGCCGAACCGGTCGAGATCCTCCACCGGCAGGTACAGCCGGTCGCGCTCCAGGTCCTCGCCGACGTCGCGGATGAAGTTGGTGAGCTGGAAGGCGAGGCCGAGCTGACGGGCGGGCTCCCGGGCGAGTTCCGCCGCGTGCGTCCCGGCCGGCCGGTCGCCGGCTGCTCGCATCGGAGTCACCCGGTCGCGCGCTCGCGTCCCGGCCAGCCGGTCGCCGGCTGCTTGCGTCCGGGCCGGCCGGTCGCCGGCCATCAGGATCGGCAGCATCATGGTGCCGATCGCCGCCGCCGAACCCTCCATGTATCCGAGCAGGTCGTCATAGGTCTGGTACTCGGCGACCGTGAGGTCCATCGCCATCGAGCGGAGGAACCTCTCGAAGTCGGCCCGATCCAGCCCGAAGATCTCGATCGTGTGCAGCACCGCGGGCAGGAGCGGATCGTCCAGGTCGCCGGAGAAGAACCGGTCGCCCCACTCGCGCAGCCGGGCGGCCCGCCGCTCCGGCGTACTGTCGTCGAACGCGTCCACGATTTCGTCCGCGTATCGGGTGAATCCGTACAGCGCGTGCACATGTCGCCGTTTCCAGCGCGGCAGCAGAAGCGTTGCCAGGTAATACGTCCGGCCGTGGCGCCGATGCAGCGCGCGGCACCGCTCGTAGGAAGCCGACAGGCTCGCTCCCACTGTCCTGCCCTCGCCCACCGTGCCGGCCCCCGGATCGACTCATCAATCGATGCAACTCGTACCATACGTTATGCTGCCTCCGTGATCCGCGTCCCCCTCGCCGCGTCCGCGGTCGGCAGCACGACAACGGTAGGCGCGAGATAGCAGACCACCGGTGCCGGGAAGCGGGCATGATGGTCGGCGGCGACCAAGAGGGGGCGACGAAGAGTGCGGACTGTTTCGGGGCGCACCGACCGGGTGGTCATTGTCGGCGCCGGCCTTGGCGGCCTGTCGTGCGCGCTGCACCTCGCCGGGTCCGGGCGCGAAGTCACGGTACTGGAGCGGGAGCCGGTACCGGGCGGGCGAGCCGGCCGGCTGACCCTGGGCGGGTACGAGTTCGACACCGGCCCGACCGTGCTGACCATGCCGGACCTCATCGCCGAGGCGCTCGACGCGGTCGGCGAAGACCTGTCCGACTGGCTCGACCTCACGCCGGTCGACCCGGCATACCGGGCGCACTTCCACGACGGTTCGACGCTCGACGTGATCAGCGACACCACCCGGATGGCGGGCGAGATCTCCCGGGTCTGCGGACCCCGCGAGGCCGACAACTACCTGCGGTTCGTCGACTACGCCCGGCACCTGTGGCAGTTGGAGCGGCACGACTTCATCGACCGCAACCTGGACGCGCCCCGCGACCTGCTGACCGGGAACCTGCTGCGGCTGATCGCGGCCGGCGGGTTCCGGCGCCTGCAGACCAAGGTGAACCAGTTCTTCCGTGACCCGCGCACCCGGCGGATCTTCTCGTTCCAGTCCCTGTACGCCGGGGTGGCGCCGCACGACGCCCTCGCCTTGTACGCCGTCATCTCGTACCTCGACGCGGTCGCCGGGGTCTACTTCCCGCGCGGCGGCATCCACGCGGTGTCCCGGGCGCTGGCCGGCGCCGCTGAGAAGGCGGGCGTGCGCCTGCGATATTCGACAGCCGTCGCGTCCGTGGACGTCGCGGGTGGGCGGGCGGTCGGTGTGATCACGGAGGGCGGCGAGCGCATCCCGGCGGACGTCGTGATCCTCAACCCGGACCTGCCGATCGCATACCGCGATCTGCTGCCCGATACGCCGCGACGGCTGAACCGGCTGCGTCACTCGCCGTCCGCCGTCGTGCTGCACATCGGGTCGAACCTCCGGTACGAGAAGATCGCCCACCACAACATCCATTTCGGGCGGTCCTGGCGGGGCACGTTCGACGAGGTCATCCGCAAGGGTCAGCTGATGAGCGACCCGTCCCTGCTGGTCAGCAACCCGACCCGGAGCGATCGGACCCTGGCCCCACCCGGGCGGGAGATCTACTACGTACTCGCCCCGGCCCCCAACCTGGCCACCGCGACGTTCGACTGGTCCGAGCGGGTCGCGCGGGAGTACGCCGGCGAACTCGTCGCCACGCTGGAAGCCCGCGGCTACTACGATTTCGGCGCCGGCATCGAGATGTCTCGGGTGGTCACCCCGGTCGACTGGGCGGCGGCGGGAATGGCCGCCGGCACCCCGTTCGCCGCCGCGCACACGCTGCGACAGACTGGACCGTTCCGCCCGGCCAACCTGCATCCGACACTGCCCAACGTGGTGTTCGTCGGGTCGGGTACCCAACCCGGTGTCGGAGTGCCCATGGTGTTGATCTCCGGCAAGCTCGCCGCTCAACGAATCACAGGTACCGTTTCATGAATCGCGAATCACACCTCGTCGAACTGGTCGGGGACGACGGAGTCCACGTCGGACAGTCCACCGTGGAGGACGCGCACCAGGCGCCGCACGGCCGCCTGCACCGGGCGTTCTCCGTCCTGCTGATGGACCCGGACGGCCGGCTGCTGCTCCAGCAACGGGCGACCGTCAAGACCCGGTTCCCGCTGCGCTGGGCCAACGCCTGCTGCGGCCACCCCGCTCCCGGTGTACCAGTGCCCGAGGCGGCTGCGGTCCGGCTGGACGAGGAGTTGGGCATCACCGGCGTACCGTTCGAGCAGCTCGGGGTGCACCTCTACCGGGCCGTCGACCCGGCCACCGGCCGGGTGGAGCACGAGTACGATCACGTGCTGCTCGGCCGGGTCCGGCCGGATGTGGCCATGCGGCCCGACCCGGCCGAGGTGGCCCAGGTCGACTGGGTCGAGGCCGACGCGCTCCGGTCCGGGCTGGTCACCGATCCGACCCGGTACGCTCCCTGGCTGGCCGGCGTGGTCGCGCTGCTGCCGGACGACGCCGGTGACCGTTGACGACCTGTCCGCAGGCGAGGTCGCCCGCCAGCTCGGAATCGCCGTCACCACCCTGCGCACCTGGCACCAGCGGTACGGGCTCGGCCCCACCGGCCACGTGCCCGGACAGCACCGCCGGTACACCGCCGACGACCTGACGCTCCTTTCGCGGATGCGCGAACTCATCACGCGCGGCGTGCCGCCAGCCCGTGCCGCCCAGAAGGCGCTCGGTGCCCGTGAGCCGGACACCCCGGCGCGCGACGGCGGCGGCCGGGCGATCGGAGTGGGCCGGTCCCACCCCGCCGCGCGGGGACTGTCCAGGGCCGCGCTGCGGCTCGACGCCGCCGCCGTCGCCGGCCTGCTGAACGAACAGCTGACCGCGACCGGCGTGGTACGCGCGTGGGAGGACGTCGTCGTTCCGGTACTGCGCGGGATCGGCGCCCGGCACGCGTCCACCGGCGCCATGGTCGAGGTGGAGCACCTGCTCAGCGCGTGTGTGTCGGCCGCGCTGGCCGGGATCCCCCGCCCCGAACCCAGCGGGCCGCCCCGGGTGCTGCTCGGCTGCGCCGACGAGGAGATGCACAGCCTGCCCATCGAGGCGCTCGCCGCCGGCCTCGCCGAGGCCGGGCTGGCGGTACGGCAGCTCGGTGCCCGGGTGCCGCCCCGGGCGCTGCGCGACGCCGCCCGCCGCACCGGGCCGGCCGCCGTCGGGCTGTGGGCGCATGCCGCGCGGTACGCCGTACCGGCGCAGTTGCTCGATCTCGCCGAGTTGCCCGACCCGCCGACGCTGCTCCTCGCGGTCGGTCCCGGCTGGGACGAAGTGCGGCTACCGCCGAGCGTGAGCCGACCTCGAACGCTGAGTGAGGCGGTGGCGATTCTCACCGCTGGTTCGTACTGACTTTGACGGGTACGCCCAGCAGCCACGCTTCACTGTGTGTGCGAATCGGTGGGCGGTGGGGGCTTCGATCCGAGCAGGATTCTGGATACCGTGATGCCGCACATGCCGGTACCCCCTCAGTCCGGAGTCATCAATGGATCGGCGCCGCACGGTCGCCATCGCGTTGTCCGTCCTGCTCGTACTCGCCGGCTGCACCGCCAGCGACCCGGCCACCTGGCGAGCCGTCGCGGCAGCCCCCGACACGACGAGCTCACCCGCCGGGCATACCGCCTCACCGTCAGCCAAGCCGGTACCGAACGAGAAACCGGCCGTACTGGCCAGCCCGTCGCCCATCCCGCTCCCGCCGCTGCTCGGCCCGAACGGTCTGCACGGTCCGCACGGCTCGATGTCCCGGACCGGCTCCAACGCCGTGGCGCTGACCTTCGACGACGGGCCCGGGCGCTACACCAACCAGATCCTCGACGTGTTGAAGCAGTACGGCGTGCACGCCACGTTCTGCATCATCGGCGAGCAGGTCAAGGCCCAGGCGGCCGTGATCAAGCGGATCGTCCGAGAGGGGCACACGCTGTGCAATCACACGTGGAGCCACGACGAGAAACTGCGCACCCGCTCGCCGCTGCAGATCGCCAGCGAGCTGAGCCGGACCAACGACGCGATCCGCGCGATCGTGCCGGGCGCCCGCATCGAGTACTTCCGCAACCCCGGCGGTGAGTTCAGCCCGTTGACCATGTCGATCGCGGCCCGCATGGGCATGAGGTCTCTGTACTGGAGCGTCGACCCGGACGACTGGAAGGAGCCCGGCACCGGAGCCATCATCAGCAATGTGATGAGTCACACCCATTCCGGTTCGATCGTCCTGATGCACGACGGCGGCGGGAACCAGGCCCAGACGGTGGCGGCCCTGAGGACGATCCTGCCGGCCCTGAAGAGCCGGTATCAGCTGGTACCGCTGCCGACCGTCGTCGAACCGGCCAGCTAGTGCCCGGCCGGCGGCCGTCGTTTTGGCGTTCCAACTCCCATCACGTATGCTTTGCTGGCCTCCGGCGGGGCCGGATGGGAGCACAAGCCGTCCACATCGCAGTATGCGATGATGACGGGGCCGCCCTCATCGTCTAGCGGCCCAGGACGCCGCCCTTTCAAGGCGGTAGCACGGGTTCGAATCCCGTTGGGGGCACGGTCAGGTTGGCGTACGCTTAGCCGGCCGATGCAAGGTCCTGTGGAGCAGTTGGAGTGCTCGCCGCCCTGTCAAGGCGGAGGTCGCGGGTTCAAGTCCCGTCAGGACCGCCAAGCTTGGACGCCGCGCGGAGTTTCGTGCGGCGTCTGGCTTATGGGCACATGGAGCCCTGCCCCCGGATCCGGGACGGGTAACATGAGCCGGAGCACGGCCAGGTAGCTCAGTTGGTACGAGCGTCCGCCTGAAAAGCGGAAGGTCGGCGGTTCGACCCCGCCCCTGGCCACCAGCTCTCGCCGGGCTGAACGAAACGGTGACCAGTGAAGACTCCTGGTCACCGTTTCGCTTTTTCACCTAGATCACAAACCCAAGTGATCTTGTGGTCTCGGTTCTGGTCTCAATTGCACCCCGGCTCGGGGTCTCACCCTCCGTCGCGCGTGTCGTCCAGCTAATCGGCCCGGCCGCCGGTTACGGTCTCACCGGTATTTCACCGCCCTCGTGGCCTGGTCGCCGACGCACCCGCGCGGGGCCGGCGACTCCCAGATCGACGATCGGGGCCGCCCCGAGAGGGAGGTGGGATGCCAACGAGAAGAGGCCGCAGTGAAGCGGCCTGTGCGATGTGGCCTTCAGGCGGCTACGGTGCAGCGGTGACAGAGGCGGCGTGGGAAACGATCCCAGGCGAGAGGGACGATGACTTCTGGGCGCTGTTCGATGCGCGGTACCGGTTCCGACCCAAGATGCGGGAGAACGGGACAGGGATCGACGAGCCGCCCGGCTCGGTAACCATCGATTTGAGCCCGATCTTCGCTGGGCAGCGTTCGCAGTTCGCAGCCGGTGAGGATGCGCTCAACGCCCTGGCTCTGCTTGCGATGACTGAGGTCTTCTCGGCCGATCAGCGTCTGCTGGTCCTCGACTGGCAGCATCCCAGCCACTGGTTCTGGCCGCATCGACAGGCGCTGCATCCCAAGCAGGAGTGGCCGGTGGAAGTGTTCCCCAACGGGGACTACTACATCTTCCTGACCGAGGACATGACCGTCGGCACGTTTGGCCATCCCTGGCGGCAGACGCTGTGCATCTTCGGCACCGCGCTGGTCGAGTCGCTGGTACCCAAGCTCGCCGCCTGGCTGTCGGTGAAACGCCGCGCCTGAATAGAGGCGGCCGGTAGCGTACTCATGGATCGAGTGGCATCGACTACATCAAGTGTCACCACCGCACACCGCTCGTCTCTGGTCGCACGAAGACGCCGTAGGTGCTCCCGAAGGAGGACTCCACCTTCAACGATCACGAGATCAGGAAGATCAAGGCCGTATAGCCCAGCAGGTCCCGCGTCGGCAATGCCGGCCCAGCTGCATGCGCATCGAACGAGATCGCGACCGTCGTAGGCTCCCAGTTCTGAAGGCCACATTACTGGCTGTAGCCGTCCGTCTGGACGCACAGCGCACGACGCGGGTTTACGGAGCGTCTCGCAAGAAGTTCTGTGACGTGCCCCACGCCCAATTGGTGCAAATGGAATGGCCGTCAAGCTAACCCGAACGAAGACGAACGAATACGAGTTCAAAATTACGCTGCGTTACCTACGCACCAGCGTACGACGCTGACCGTCCGTGAGGTCGTTGCTGAGAACATGGTGGGTGAGAACGGCAGTGCCAAAACGGCACCCGGGAGTGCACCCCGGATGCCGTTCTCGTGTCCACCCACCTAGCAGTAGGAGAACCCGTTGGTAACTGTAGACCGGCACCGACGAGGGAGCCACGAGGTCACGCGCAAGACGGCTGATCTCACCGTTCGCGGGCTTGCTTTGGTGACCTTGGCAGCCACTATTGGCGTGCTCGCCTGGCGGTGGCCCACGATTAGCCGGCCGGTAACCCTTGCCGTGGCGGTGCTCGTCGCAATCGACCGGCTGACCAAGCGACACCGATAGGGCAGGCAGGAGGCTGGAACACTCCTTCGTGTTGCAGCCTCCTTGTGCCGGCCCACTCGGTGTGAAGACCCCATCGCTGAACAAGGCATGGTTGCGTATCGACGTCTGGACGCAACGAGCCACTACACCGGTACTACCTTGCGCACGGGATTTCGACGTCCGAACCCTTGACGTGGTCACCTGTCCGGCGCGCTGCTCCAACGGAGCGTCTGATCGGGGCCGGACGAAGAATCCTTTTAGGCCCTACGCCCGCATACCGCCGTAAAGTCTGAATCCATGTCGGACAAGCTGTCCGCCGAGTCGCAACTCGGCTAGGGTTTCTTTACTCAGTGTCGGCACGTGAATACGCGCTGATAACCCAAGGTATCCGGTAGCTCGGACAGATTGGGTGCAAGGGGCGGTCCCCGGGGGTTGCAGCCTGGGGGCCGCTTGCATGCGAAAAGTTCCCGCGTCCCCCGAGCACGAGCGTCGTTGTTAGAGATGTCCAACAGATGACGGACGACTCGGTCTGCAACCCGGTCTGTCATCCATCATTTGAGCTACCGGAGGAAAAGGTGAAGATCACCTTCTGTGGTCTTTGGTCGACGCCAGGGCGTCCCAGAGGCCACATGCGCGTTGGGTCGTTGTGATCCTAGTCGTGGTGACGGTAACCCTTGCTGCTACTGCAGCTAGCAGGCTTGGCGTGAACCTTGTCAACCTAGGTCCGTTTATCGGCACCGCTCTGCTCGCTGCCGTGGAAAGGCGAGCCGTGCCGGGCGGAGGTTCCCCCCGAAGCAGGTAACACCGATCCGACGCCGCGACGGTGCCACCTGAGTCAATGTGGCTGGGGTGGCACCAAAGCGGCCGGTCCGGGATGGATGCCTAGACGGCCGGCCTTCACTGATCTTGGGGCCGTCCTTACGTTTCGAACGCTTGCTGTTCTGTAGCCGATGTCAAGTCGAGGAACCCGGTTTACCAGGGGCACAGCCGCAGAGTACGACCAACTTGCGACAACTCCAGACGGTGTAGCAGCGGCACCAGACAATGGCAGCCCGTGGGAGACCACCTCGGACTGAGCTTCTTCGTATGGCCTGAGCCGTTCATCGGCCCTGATGTAGGCGGAACGCACGCGGATCGGCTCACGGGCCTTCGGCGCCGCTAGAACGTGGCCGTGTCGGCTACATGTCGCCGCACGACCTGGTCGGCGTGCGCAGGTCCGGACGCTAGTGGTCGCGCTCTTGAAAGCCGCTAACCCGCCCCTGTTGGTCTCACTTGTGGTCTCATTCGTTGGCGTTCGCCGGTTACCGCCGGGGCCTGTGAAGCCACTTGACCAGGCTCACCGGCCAACTAAGTACCCCCGCGGACATCCCACCGTGGCCCTGAAAAGCGGAAGGTCGGCGGTTCGACCCCGCCCCTGGCCACCAGCTCTTCGCCGGGCTGAACGAAGCGGTGACCAGTGAAAGCTCCTGGTCGCCGCTTCGCTTTTCAGCAGTCTCGATCTCGTCTCCGATCTTGTGGCCACGCGCTCATGTCAGCCGGTCATCCAGCCGTATCCAGTAGCAGGGCGGCACAACTGTGACGAAGATTGTGAAGCCGCATCTCTGGCAGGTCGATCACCGCTCGCAGCGGGTACCAACTCCGCCGTAGGTTGTCCGGCTCGATAGCCGACCCGGTGACCTCGTAGAACGGCCCGCCGATCTGCACGAGCTTCGCGACGTTGCGGTGTATCAAGTCCTCACGAACACTGGGCGCCGTGGCGTTTCGTGATGATCCCAACGGTGACCAGTTCTTTGCGCTGCGCACGTTCCGCGGAGACGGTTCTGCGAGCTCGACGCCGGTGTGGCTGGCATCTGGTGGTGGCCGTTGGTACGGGTACACGCCTGCTCGTTCGTGGAAGGTCGGACGGATTCGCCGCAATCCTCGGGTCGAGGTCGCACCGTCGACGTTCGAGGGAACTCCGACCGGACCGTGGCGGTCCGGGTGGGCGCGGGTGCTGTCCGGGCGTGAGTTGCGCACTGCCAAGCAGGCGATGACCGTGAAGTATGGCAACAGGTTTCGGGTGTTTGTGATCACCACTCTGTTCGGCAGCCTTCGAAAGCACGGTGGACGGGCGGTAGGGCTGGAGATCAATCTCGACGGCTGAACGGTCTTTCCGGGGCAGATCCGCAGCGCCTGCGCTCTTGAAACCGCCGCTCATGGCCCGCCGCTGTAGCAACGGCGCCGAACAAGAGCCCTGTCCCACCAGTTCCCTTGAGCATTCTGGGCCACGACCAGCGGGACCTGATGCCGAGCCGGTGTCGCTAATCGAGATCAATCAACCTTGTTGGAGGGTCCGCGATGAACAGCTACGTCCGCTGGACCGACATCCGCGCCGACCATGTGGAGCGCGCGGGCGGCGAGGAGGCCGTCGAGGCTGGCAAGCAGGAGTTGCTGGCAGAGGTCATCGGTCACCGCCTAGCCGAGGTCCGTCGCGCTCGTGGCCTGACACAGCAGCAGGTGGCCGACCGGATGGGCGTCACCAAGGGCCGCGTCTCCCAGATCGAGCAGGGGAAAGTGTCCGGCCAAGACGTGCTGGCGAGATCCGCGGCGGCCCTGGGCGGCCGACTCCACCAGGCGATCTACTTCGACGACGGCGACATCGCCGCGATCGCCTAAGCAGACGGGCTGCCGCCGGCTGATCCCGAGGCGGACGCGATGTTCCGAAGTCAGCTTCCGGACGATGCAGGCCGACGAAGATCAGCCGATCTCGCGTAGCGACGCGCTGCGTGCACTGGCACTGCTGCGGCCCGCGCGCCGCGTCGCCTGACGACCGTCGATCAAGGCAGTACCCAGTACGAGCATCATGGAGTGGTGACCGACGGGCCTCTGACCGGGGGGAACATTACTCACGAGGTGGTACGGATCGCGGATACGGTCCGGCGCACGCGGGGTGCCCGGGCGCCGTATGCCGCTCGGGTGCTGACCTACCTGAATCCGTCGACTTCCCCTACGCACCACGCCACCTGGGCATCGACGAGTACGGCAGAGACATCCTCAGCTTCATCCCGGGCCGCACCACCGACCACCCCAGTCAACGAGCAGCCGGATGCTGCGCGAGCTGCATGACGCCACCGCAGGTCACACGCGAACTCCTCCTCGACGCGCTGACTTGAGGTGGGCTTCCCGGCGATCAGCGTGAGCCCTCGGCCGCCTTCACCGGCGTGGCGCCGGGTCGGGTCCACTGCGCGGTCGGGCGGCCGTCCCTGCGCCAGAAGCTGTAGGTCGGATCCTGTGGCCAGCCCTCCGGCGAGTCCTCCCAGGACTCCTGCCGGCCATAGACCGTCATGTCGAGCAGCTTGAGGGATGCCACGATCGGCTCGGTACCGCGGTCGCCCGTCTCGTACGTGAGGTAGATCCGGTCGCCGTCGCGGAGGAAGCAGGCGATGTTGCCACCACCGACGATGGCGGGGTCATCGATGCCGTAGCTGGAGTACCACGGGTGGGTGTAGCCCATGAACTCTCGGAACGGTGCCATCTCGTCGTACGGCCCTTCACCGAAGACGGCGAAGGTGATGCCGCGCGCCTCGAGGTACACCGGGTTCTGGAAGTCCCAGATCGAGAGCGTGCAACCCTCGCACTGCTCCTCGAACGGCTTCCCGAGGTGCCACATGTGTTTGTAGACGACGAGTTGGTCGCGCTCCCGGAAGATGTCCAGCAGCGGAGTGGGGCCGTGCTCGCCGACCAGCGAGACCGGCCCGACCTCGGTCATCGGCAGCCGCCGCCGCGCGGCCGCGATCGCGTCTCCCTCACGGGTATGAGCCTTCTCACGGGTCAGCAGTTGGTTGCGCTCGCGCAGCCACGTCTCCCGGTCGACGACCGGGGGCAGGGCGGCACTGGACGTGAGCTTTGCCGTCATCGCTGTCTCCTTTCAGGAATGGAGCCGTTCGCGGTATGGACGAGCGAGCCGGCGATCCGTCATCGGTCACCGATGACGAGTGGGGCATCCAGTCGTCGGTACGGTTGTGACGACGATTGAGCCCAGGGGAGATCGCATGTTCCCACCGTCTGACGAGCGGGCGGTTTGGCTGCGACGCTCCTTCGATCAGCACCGGGGCGAGCTGCACAGGCACTGCTACCGCCTCGCCGGGAACGTCGCCGACGCGGACGACCTGGTACAGGAGACCTTCCTGCGCGCCTGGCGGAGCCGTGACCGCTTCGAGGGGCGGGCGTCCGCGCGAACCTGGCTGTACCGGATCGCCACGAACATCTTTCTCGACAGCCGCAAGGCAGCCAGTCACCGGACCGTGCCGTCAGGTGACCCGCTGGAGTGGTCCACGGAACTCGGCCCCTATCCCGACACCCTGCTCGCGGACGACCCGCAGACCGGTCTCGCCGCCCGGGAGACCGTCGAGTTGGCCCTGATCGCCGCGCTCAGGTACCTGCCCCCACGGCAGCGGGCAGCCTTCGTGCTGCGCGACATCCACGGTTGGACGCCGCAAGAGATCGCCACCGCGCTCGGCACCGCCGTTCCGGCCGCCAACAGCCTGCTCCAGCGGGCCCGCGGCACGCTGCGGCGGCATGCGCCGTCAGACCCGAGCGACTGGCGCCGTCCGCGGCTCACCAGCGAGGACGAAGCGATCCTCCGGCGCTACGCCGACGCGAAGGACCCCGAGGCGGTCCGGACACTGCTCGCCGCGGACGTACGGATCACGATGCCACCCGATCCCCCGGTAGTCGGAATCGACGCGGCCACGGAGTTCCTGGCTCGGCCGCTCGACTGGCGTACCTTCCCCAGCTCGGCCAACGGGCGCCCGGCGCTGATCTGCTATCTCCGCCGGCTCGGCAGTCCGCTCTACGAGGCACTGGTCGTCGACGTGCTACGCATCGAGGACGGGAAGATCGTGGAGAGCAACGCGTTCGTCGGCGCCCGTCATGTGATGGCGTTCGGCATGCCGGCCAGGTTGGAGCCCTGAGCGCTGGCTCGATGCGCCGTTGATCGTGATTAATCCCAGTCTTGACCGATTTCGCCCATTACTTGCGCTAGCTGATCAGAGTTGACCAAAGCATGACCGTGCCCGTCATGATCGGCCTACTGCTTCAACTCGTCGCCGCGACGATCATTCATTTCGCGATCAAGGGAAGGTGGCTCGACCACCTCGGCGCCTTGTTCGCCGCCATGGCCATCCTCGGGCACGGGCTGACCGAACTCATCCAGTGGATCTGGCCCGGCCGGAACACCTTCCGCGCCCTGGTCTCCCAGGCGGCGATCGACAACTGGGTCGTCCTGGTCTCCGTGGCGATCCTGCTCTACGCGGTCACCTACGCCGCCCTCATCCTGCTCCGCCGCCGTACCACCGGTGAACAGCCGACTCCACAACCGGCGAGGTACATCGCCCGGCTGCGGCTGCCCTGGCTGCTTCTCCTCACCGCACCACTGCTGATCGCCACCGCGCGCGGCCAGGGCGTCCTCGCTCCACGCGCCGTCGGCACCGACACCATCCCCGACAACAGCAACTACCTGATCTCCGGCCTGGCCACCCAGTACCTCCTGCTGCTGACCGCGTTGACCGGCGTCGTCGTGGTGGCCCGCCGCGGGCGACGCTGGCTCCTACCGGTCTTTCTCGCCCAGGCAGTCCTGCTCGCGCTTGCCGGAATCCGATCCATGATCGTCATTGCCGCGGTGCTGACCATCCTCGGCATCCGGCTCGCCGGAGTACGACCCAGCCGCCGTCAACTGGCTCTGATCGTCGCCGTCGCCGGGTTCTTCATCGTCACGATCTCCGCCAGCCGTGCCACCGACGGGCGAACCGCGTTCCTCGCCGACCAGGGAACCGGCGGACGGCTCACCGCACTGACCGACGGCGTCACCCACCTGACCAGCCCCGGCAACGGCCAGGCGATCCTGTCCGATCTGGCCTACCGGTTCGACGACAACAGCTACGGCGCGATGGTCCTGCAGTCGCTCAAGCACGGCTACCAGCCCGTGGGCCTTGCCACCGTCCGCAACGACGTGCTGCTGGGCGTACCCAGCGCTCTGCAGCCCGACAAGCTGGACAGCTCCGTCGAGACCCGCAACGAGGAGCAGTACGTCGACGTCCACATGGGCCTGAATCCCGCCATCGACTACCTGACCAGCGTCCTCGGCACGATCGTCGCTTACTACGGGCCCTGGGGCCTGCCCATCGCGGCCATCCTGATCGCCGTCGCGTTCGCCGCCGCCGAAGCGGTTATCAGCAAGGCGGCCAGCCCGACCCGTCTGATCCTCGCCGTCGGACTCGCGCAATGCGTGATGCTCTACGAGTCCGGCCCGGTGGTCTACATCACGATCATGCGCGGATTCGTGCTGCTGGCCGCACTCGTCTGGATCATTCGCGGAATGCTCAACGCCGCGAACCGCCGCGGCGAGGCTCCCGGCGTCCCGGCGACCCTGGAGCAGAGCCCGCCACGCCGGCTCGAGGTCATCGAAGACGCGGGGGCGCTGACCCAGACCGTGATCCGTCCCCGCTCCTCGGCCGCGATCACGGGGAACCACGGGATCGACGGGGACCACGGAATCGACCGGGACACGAGTTCGACCCAGGTCATCCCCGCATGATGCCTGCTACTCCGGGGCGCCGGTCTTCGCGTCGAGTGACACATACAGCGACGCGTTGAGATTGCGCAGGCTGAGCTGCGTGCCGCGCTCCTCGGCCCGGCCATACATCGTGAACAGCGCCGAGATGCCCTCGGGCCCGCAGCGCGTCACCCCCGACATGTCCAGCACCAGCTCGGTCGGCCCGTCGTCGAGCAGGGCGCGCGCCCGACTCGCGAGATCTTCGGCGGCCTCGACATCCAGGTCACCATCCACCACGAGCTCCGCGCTGTCGTCGCGTCGTTCCCAGTCGAACCCCGGTCCCGGCATGCCGCCACAATATTCGGAACCACCGACAGAACGCGGTCGTTTGACCGGACCGGCAGGATGCCATCCATGCGGATACGACCGGCGAACGCCGACGAATGGCCCCTGATCTGGCCGATCTGGCACCGGGTGGTGGCTGCCGGAGACACCTACTGTTGGGATCCCGACACTGGCGAGACGACAGCGCGAGGACTGTGGATGATGCCGCCGCCGGCTGAGGTGTGGGTCGCCGTGGAGGGCGCCGTCGTCGTGGGTACCGCGCTGCTCAAGCCCAACCAACCGGGACTCGGCGACCACGTGGCCAACGCCGGGTTCATGGTCGATCCGGATTCGGGCGGCCGAGGAATCGGCCGGGCGTTGGCCCTGCGCGTCATCGACCGGGCGAAGGAGATCGGGTACCGGGCGATGCAGTTCAACGCCGTGGTCAGCACGAACGACCGCGCGGTACGGCTCTGGCGGTCGCTCGGTTTCGAGATCGTCGGAACGGTGCCGCAGGCGTTCCGGCACAGCCGGCACGGCCTCGTCGACCTGCACGTCATGTACCAGCGCTGGTGAGCGCCCGGGCAGGACGGGTCAGGTCGCCCGGCGGCGCAGCGTGGCGACCGTGGAGCCGGCCAGGGTGGCCAGGCACTCCGGCAGCTGACCGTCGGCCAGCGCCGCGCCGAACAGCGCCCGGCCCATGGACGGGTCGGAGTTGACGTACGCGCTGACGAACCGGGCGACCCAGCGGGCGTCGTACGCGACCTCGTCGATGTCCGGGAAGTCCAGGGTCCAGCCACCCGGCCGGGTGCCCTCGCCGACCATGGTGGCGGCCAGGCAGACGGCCACGTCATATGCGCCGGAGACCCCGGCTCGGTCCACCACGTCGTTGAAGGTGCCGGCGAGGGCCTCCCGATCTTCGCCGAGGGCCGAGCGGAGAACCAGTTCGGCGTCGCGGTACGGGTCACTCTCCAGCGAATTCACAGGAGTCAGCCTAAATCGCTGGGTCAAGCCGGGCGGCGCAAAAGGCAGCTGATCCGGGCGGTGCAGATGCGCTCGCCCTGCTCATCGGAGATGACGACCTCGTAGCTTGCCAGCGTGCCGCCCAGGGAGAGCGGAGTGGCCACTCCGGTCACCCGGCCGCTGCGCGCCGACCGGTGGTGGGTGGCATTGATGTCGATGCCCACCGCGATGCCGCCGTGGGTGGCCGCCGCGTGCAGGGCGGCGCCGACCGACCCGAGCGTCTCGGCCAGTACGCAGGACGCCCCGCCGTGCAGCAGCCCGTACGGCTGGGTGTTGCCCTCGACCGGCATGGAGCCGACCACGCGCTGCGGCGAAGCCTCACTGATCGTGATGCCCAGCCGTTCCGGGAGCAGGGCGCCAACAGTCGCTTCCTGGTCCTGGTGGATCTTCTCCAGCGCGTCCATGAACACGGACGGTACTCCTCGGCGAGAGACCCGGAAGCGATCGAAGTCACCGGCGCGCTAGGGTGCTGCCCGGGACCATTGGGAGGGAGACGGCGCCATGCGCCCAACACGCAGAGCCCTCGTGGCGATCACAGCGACCCTGCTGGTTGCCGCTGGCGGCTGCGCCTCGAATCCGACCAGACCGGCCGGCACCGGATCGATCGATACGGGCATCCGGCTGTACGGCACGGACGGTAACATGAGCAACTCGTTCGGCGCCGACTTCAAGAAGCCCGGTGCGATCACCGGGATGGTCGGCACCACGCCGCTGACCGCGCTCACGGACGACTTCAAGCAGCGGCTGGACCAGGTCGACCCGAATCTCGCGGACGACAACTACGCCGGCGAGTCATACGACGCCGTGGTGATCAGCGCGCTGGCCGTGGCCGTCGCGGGCACCACGAATCCGACGACCGTCGCCAAGTATGTCGACGGGGTGACCAACCTGCAGCCCGGCGGAGTCGAGTGCACCCAGGTCAAGGACTGCCTGGATGCGATCGCGGAGGGCAAGGACATCGCGTACCGCGGCGTTGCCGTGCGCAATGGCCTGACCCCTGCCGGTGAGCCGGCGACCGCCTCGTACGGCACGCTGCACTTCGGCCAGAACAACAAGATCGACGACGCCAAGACCGAATTCGTGTCGGCTGGCAACACCGAGGACGCCAGCAAGCAGACGGCGCCGTCGTCCGGCGCGCACGGCGCCAAGAGCACCCAGCTGACCCTCGGGCTGCTCCTGCCGAAGACCGGTGCCGTGGCGTACCTGGGTCCGCAGATGTTCGCCGGCGCGCACCTCGCGGTCAGGGAGCTCAACGCCGCCGGAGGCATCCTGGGCAAGCCGGTCGTCGCGATCGACGGCGACGACGGTACCGACGTCAACAAGGCGACCGCGCAGTTCAACGCGTTCGTCAGCCAGAACGTCCCGATCATGATCGGGCCGCCGTCCTCGGGCGAGGCGACCGCGCTGGTACCGAAGGCGGTGGCCGCCGGCCGGATCCTGTTCTCCCCGTCCGCCACGTCGGACGGCCTGTCCACGATCGACGACCACGGCCTGTTCTTCCGGTCCTGCCCGCCCGACTCGTACCAGTCGCAGGCGCTGGCCGACGTCATCATGCGCGGCGGCGCGCGCCGGGTGTTCATCGTGGCCCGGGACGACGCGTACGGCGCCGGCCTGCGCGACGGGGTCAGCAAGGATCTCATGGCGGCCGGCATCAAGCAGGACGACCTGACCAGCAAGACCTACTCCGACGACCAGAAGGACTTCGGTGCGATCACCAAGGCGGTGAAGGACTTCAAGCCGGACGCGGTCATGGTGGCCGGCTACGAGGAGTCGGCGAGTGTGATCTCGGCGCTGCAGGCCGATGGGATCAAGTTCGCCCAGTCGTAGACAGCGGTCGCGCACAGGACCGATCTCGAAGGCCGCCCGCCGACACGCCGGGCGGCCTTCGTGGTTCAGGACGGCCGGCGGCGGGACAGGAATTCCTCCATCCGCTCGCGCTTCTCGTCGTCCTCGAACAGCACGGCCTGACCCAGCAACTCGGCGACCGGGTGGGCGGCCGGCGCGTCGACCGCGAGCTTCGTCAGCCGTACCGCGAGGGCGGAGCCGGCCGCGATCTCGTCCAACAGCGCGTGAGCCGCCGGCAGCAGCTCGTCCGGTTCCTCGACGACCCGGTTGACCAGCCGGATGGCGAGCGCCTCCGCAGCCGGTACCCGTCGGCCGGTGAACAGCATCTCCTTGGCCAGCGTCTCGCCGACCAGCGCCGGCAGCCGGTACGTGGCACCCGCTCCCGCCATGATGCCCAGCCGCACCTCCGGCTGCCCGAAGAACGCCCGGGACGTGCAGATCCGCAGGTCGCAGGCGTACGCCAGCTCCGCCCCGCCACCCAGCGCCGGACCGTCGACCGCCGCCAGCGAGGGCATGGGCAGCCGGCGCAGCCGCTCGAAGATGCCCACGTTGATCCCGGCCAGCGCCTCGATCCGGCCGCGGTCGCGCAGCTGCCCGATGTCCGCGCCACCCGCGAACACGCCCGCCGCACCGCCGGTGAGCAGCAGCAACCTTGGCCGCTCCTCGAGTGACGCGCACAGCTCGTGCAGGGCCGCCACCATGCCGGCGTCGATCGCGTTGCGCTTCTCCGGGCGGTTCAGGGTCACGATCACCCGGTCGTCGCGCTCCTCGATCCGCAGCGAGTTCACTGGCGTACCCCGTCTCTCCACTCGTAGAAGCCGTGCCCGGTCTTGCGACCGAGTCGCCCCTGCTCCACCAGCGATTCAAGCAGGGCGGGCGGCTCGAACCGTGGACCGTACGCGTCGCGGAGCGTCCGCGCGATGTCCAGCCGTACGTCGAGGCCGACCAGGTCGGTCAGCTCCAGCGGCCCCATCGGGTGTCGGTACCCGAGCATCATCGCCTTGTCGATGTCGGCCGCGCTGGCAACGCCGTCCTCGACCATCCGGATCGCCTCCAGCCCGAGGGCGATACCCAGCCGCGAGGTCGCGAAGCCGGGCATGTCCCGCACCACGATCGGGTCCTTCCCGAGCCGGGTGGCCAGCGCCCGAGCGGCGTCCACGAGATCCGGCCCGGTGCCGTCCGCCACGACGATCTCCAGCAGTGGCATGACCCACACCGGGTTGAAGAAGTGCAGGCCGATCACCCGCTCGCCGAGCGAGCCGATCGGGATGCTGGAGGTGTTCGAGCCGAGCAGGGCCGGGTGCTTCCCGGCGGCCTCGGCGAGGACCGCCCGCTTCAGGTCGAGACGCTCGGGTACGGCCTCCACGATCACGTCCGGTCCGTCGTCCACCTCGGCCAACGCGTTGAACCACGCGATTCGGGTACCGGCCTCCGAAGCGTCCGCCTCGGACATCCGGCCCCGGGCCACCGCCCCGGCCCACAGCACGCGCAGCCGTTCCCGGGCGGCGTCCACGCAGGTCGGCGACGTCTCAACGACTTCGACCCGGTACCCGGCGCCGGCGGCCACGTAGGCGATGCCGATCCCCATGGTGCCGGCCCCGATCACAACGAAACGATCACTCATGCTCGGATTGTGTGCCCCGCTCGCCCTCATTGGGCAAGGGGCTTACGGTGAACGCCGACATGTACCGACCAGTCTGGTTCGCGCGTCTGACGCCGCGCGACGACCCGGACTGGTCGCCGACTGTTCTGGCTCGCGCCTCCGATACGCGCCGGGCCAGACCAGTCGCCGACCGTGAGAGGGAATGCGATGGCTGAGGGCGAGACCGTAGAGACTCGTGGAGACGACCGGCACGACCTGATCGCCGCGGACACCAACAAGGACGGCAAGGCCGACCTGTGGGCGACGGATACGGACGGCGACGGCAAGGCCGACCTGTTCCAGTTCGACACCGATGGCGACGGCAAGGTCGACGTCACGATGGTCGACCTGAACCAGGACGGTACCCCCGACAAGATCGTGGACGGCGACGGCGGCCACGCCCCGCAGGTCTGATCACGTTCCCGTCGACCATCACGTTGCCGGCAGCCGCGCCGGGCGTGCCCGCTGCCGGCAACGTGTCCGGGCAACGACCAGTCCGGCTCGGCGCGTCCGGCGCCGCGCCGCGACCCGGACCAGTCGGCCACCGCCGGCCCCCGAACTGGGCTCAGCTGCCGCCCAGCGCGCGGATAGCCAGCGCCAGAGCCACCGCCAGCGCCGCGGCGCACAGGCACCCGACCAGCCAGGACCAGTCGGCCGTGGACGAGCTGTCCGGGGCGTACGCGTCGGGGTGGCCACGGGCCTCCAGCAGCTCCCGCTGGGCCAGCGCCACGGCCCGGTACCGTCCGGCCCGCCGCCCGCCCCGGGACAGCTCCAGCGCCAGTAGCGCCTGGGCCCGCTGCAGCCGCCGTACCGCCCGCCGCCCGGGCCGGCCACACCGCGTTTGCGCGTACCGGCGGGCCGCCGTCCGGGTGCGGCCGGAGCCCAGCGCCGCCAACTCCCGTACGGTGGCGATCCGCTCGTCGCCGACCAGCTTGTCCAGGTAATACCCGGCCTCCCGCCGGCTGGCCTGCCGAATCAGCAGCGTGACCAGCAGCAGGGCCGGGATGCCCTTGATGAGCAGCGCGGCCAGCACGCCCGGGCCGCCGTACCCGAACCCGTCGGCGAGCAGCGGGGAGTTCCAGCCGAAGTGGAACAGCCACGCGCCGGCCAGTGCGCCGAGCGCGGCTCCCCAGCGCCGCCAGGCCGAACGGTCGTGGTGCAGCGCGGCGTACGCGATCCCGGAACCGGCCAGCGCGGAGAACAGCGTGTGGCTCCACAGCCCGCCGAGGAACCCGCGCAGCAGGAAGGTGCCGACGACCGGCCTCAGGCTGTCCCCGTCGCCGGCCAGCGCGACCGCGTTGAGCGCGTACACGACGTCCTCGACCACCTGGAAGCCCAGCCCGACGAACGCCCCGTAGACGAACCCGTCCACCACGCTGTTGACCTGCGCCCGGGCGATGAGCACGATGACCACCACGCCCAGCGTCTTGGCCAGTTCCTCGACGGTCGGCCCGGCCACAGCCGGACCCCAGCTGGCCGCGAACGCCGGGGACACCAGCTTGGCCAGCAGGTCGTGCACTGCGGCGTCGCCACGCACCGCCGTCGCGGTGGCCGTGAGCGCGCCCCAGCCGAGCGCGGTGAGCAGCAGCAGCGGCGGCTCCCGCTCGAAGTAGTCGAGGCTGCGGACGAACACCACGAACAGCACGGCGTACAGGCCGAACAGGCCGATCGCGAGGCCGGTGGCCGCCGGGTACCCTGCCGCGACCTGGCGCAGCAGGGCGCCGATCTGCCAGCCGCCGACCAGGAGCAGCGCGATCAGCAGCCAGAACGCCGGCAGCCGCAGCGACCGGCGGGCCCGGGCCCAGGCCGGAGTCGGGATGACCAGCCCGGCCTCGGGTACCGCGGGAACGCTGTCCGGACCGGGTGCCCGGTCCTCGGTGGGTAGGTTCATGACCGGCCGAAGGTGATGCTCTGGACGCTGGTCTCCAGCGCCTGCAGGGAGTCGTGCAGTTCCAGGTCGCCGCCGGCGAAGGTCACCTCGACGGCGGTACCGGCGGCGAGAAAGGCGCAGTATCTGCCCTGCCGGCCCGGCGACGTGTACCCGCCCTGCCGCCCGGCCACTCCGGCGTCGGTGCGCACCGGCATCTCGGCCCCGGTCACCTGGTACCCGCGGGTCCTCGTGATGCTCTCCCGCAACTGGGCGGTGACCTCATCGAGGCCACCGGTGAACGGCAGCGCCCGTACCGAGTAGCGCACGCCGCCGAGCAGGAACAACGCGGTGCCCTCGTCCTCGCCCGGAACCGTGTGCGCGACGTCCAGCTGTGCCCCGACCGGTGGGACCAGGCTGACTCCGGCACCGATGTCGTACCGGACGCCGGCCGGAACCGGTCGTGCCGAGGCGACGGCGTTGTCGAGTGCGGGCAGCCCGAAGCTCAGCCCGGCCAGCACAGCGAGCACGGCCAGGCTCCACAACAGGTTGCGCAGCAGCCGGGAACGCACTCCCTGACGCTACCGCCCGGCGACGACGCGTGGTGGATTCATGTCGGCGGCCATCGTTGGGCGCGGCCGGGCGGGCCACCATGCCGCCGATCCGGTCAGCGCCCCGCACGCCGGTACCAGCAGGATCGACACCACGTACGCGACCAGCGCGATCCCCAGCGTCACGGCGAACCCGATCTGCACGAAGAACGGGACACCGGAGATCAGCAGTGCGGCGAACGTACCGGCGAGGATCGCCGCCGCGGCGGCGACCGACGGCCCGGCGTGCGCCACGGCAAGGGCGGCTGCCTCCCGTGGCCGGCGCCCGTCCCGGATCTCCTCGCGCAGCCGGGCGGTGATCAGGATGTTGTAGTCGGTGCCGATCGCGGTGACGAACAGGTACAGCACGATCGGGATGCTGAACGCGAGCGAGCTGGTGAACAGCCAGGCGGTCGCCCCGAGTGTGGCCGCGAACCCGGCGATCACGAGCACGACCAGCTGCACCGGCGCCAGCAACGCGCGCAAGAGCCCGGCGAGGATCAGCGCGAACAGCGCGGCCGCGACCGGGAAGATGACGGCGAGGTCGCGGTGGGTCGCGTTGCGGATCTCCGCGTACGCCATCGTCTGGCCGCCGAGCAGCACCGTGGAGCCGGCCGGGGCGGCGGCTCTGGCGGCGTCGCGCAGCGGCCCGTCCACCAGGTTCAGAGCAGCGGTCGAGTACGGCGCGCCGGACAGCACGAGCGGTACCCCGGCGGTCCGGCCGTCGGCGGACACGACCGGGGGCAGCGGCGACGCCACTCCGGGTACGGCGGCGAGCCGCGCGGTGAACTGGTCCAGCTGGGTCGCGGCGAGCGGGGCGGCGGTGCGCAGGTACACCGTGGTCGGGTTGAGCGCTCCGGCCGGGAAGCCGACCTGGAGTTCACGGAACGCGCGACTGGCCTCGGTACCCGCGGGCAACTGCCCCACCGGGTCGTAGGACGGGCGTACCGAGCCGAGCCCGGCGCCCAGCGCGGCGAGGAGCACCAGCCCACCGGCGAGTACGGCGGCGGGACGCCGCCCGACCGCCCGGCCCAGTACCGCGAACCGGGGTTCGGCGACCGGCGCGGCCGCACCGCTCGCCCGCGGGCGGCTCGGCCAGAACGTCCACCGGCCCAGGACCGTCACCACGGCCGGCACCAGCGTCAACGCGGCGAGCAGCGTCACCCCGACACCGATCGCCAGCGCCGGCCCCAGTGTGCGGAAGAACCCGAGCCTGGCCAGGATGAGCGCGGCGAACGCGGCGATCACCGCGAGCGCCGCCGACGCGATGACCTCACCGACCCGGGACAGCGCGGTGACCACCGCCTCGGTCGGCCCGTCGCCGGCCCGCAGCCGTTCCCTGTACCGGAACAGCAGAAACAGCACGTAGTCCGTACCGATGCCGAACAGCACCACGGTCAGCATCGTCGGCAGTTCCTGACCGACCTGGAAGCCCAGCAGCCGGCCGGCACAGGCGATCAGGGCGGTGGTCACCGCGTAGACGAGTCCGACGGTGAGCAGCGGTAACAGCGCCGCCACCGGGCTGCGGAAGATGAGCAGGAGCAGCGCGACGATCAGCGCGAGGGTGGCCACGGTCACGATCACCGTCGCCCGGTTGAACGACGTTCTGGTGTCGGCGGCCACCGCGGCCTGCCCGGTCATCCCGACCGAGAGTCCGGTACCGGCGACGGCCGCGGCAGCCGATCGGCGCAGGGCCGCGACCGCGGACTGGGTGTCCGCCCGCTCCGCCGGCCCGGCGAAGCCGACCACCAGGATCGCGACCCGCCGGTTCGCGGCGACGTCGCGTGCCGGGTCGAAGGTGATACCAGTGACTCCCTCGGCACGGGGCAGATCGGCGAGCCGACCGACGGCGGCGACGTCCGCCTCGGACAGGTTGCCGCCCGGGCGGCTGACCACGATCACGGCGGTGTCTTGGGTGGAGCCGGGAAACTCGCGGGCGGCCAGCGCCGCCGCTCGGGCGGATTCCGACCCGGACGGCAGGAAGGCCGCCTGGTCCGGATTGCTCACCGAGCCGATGCCGGGGGCAGCGAGCACGAGCGCGGCTGCCACCACCAACCAACTCACGATCACGAGCCACGGGCGGCGGGTCACCGCGCGGGCGAGGGCTGCGAACATCGGACCTCCTGAATGTGACACGGCATGCAGGATGGCACTAGGCGCAGCATGGCATCGCCTGCCACTTGGCACAACATGCCAGCCGTGCCAGGTCCGGCCATGAGAGGGTGGTAAGCGTGAATACCGCGCCAACCCGGCATGAACCCGCGCCCGGCCAGCGGCGGGCGGCGGCTTCGGCCAGCGCGGCCACCACACCGACCCGCCGGGAACGCAAGAAGATCGAGACTCGGGCCGCCCTGGAGACCGCCGCGCTGCGGCTGTTCGCCAAGCAGGGGTACGAGCGGACCACGGTCGAGGAGATCGCCGAGGCGGCCGACGTCGCGGTACGGACGTTCTTCCGGTACTTCCAGTCCAAGCAGCACGTGCTCTACGGCGACGTGGCGCTCAACATCACCGGACGGATGCGGGTCGCGCTGCTCGCCCGGCCGGATACCGAGTCACCGGTGGAGGCGGTGGGCGCCGCGCTGGACGCGATGGAGCTGGGTGACCCCGACCAGCAGCAGCAGGTACTCGACCGGCTGCGGTTGATGGAACGGCTGCCCGAGCTGGGCGGCACGTACCACATGATCTTCCAGCACCTGCACGACGTGATCGCCGAGTACGTCGCGGACCGCACCCGCCTGCACCCGGTCGACCTGTACCCGCAGCTGCTCGCCGCGGCGGCCACCGCCGCGATCAAGGCGGCGCTGGCGGTGTTCGAGGCCGCCGGCGGCCGGCAGTCGCTCACCGAGCTACGCGCGGCGGCCTACACGTCGCTGACCGCGGGTATCGGCGACCCACCGGCCTAGCGGGGGCTCGGTACTGTGCCAGCCGTGACGGACGCGCTGGAAGGGCTGAGCGGCCAGCGGTACATCTCGCTGACCACGTACCGCAGGGATGGCACCGCGGTGGCGACACCGGTCTGGCTGGTACGCGACGGCGACCGGCTGGCGGTGTGGACGAACCAGGCCGCCGGGAAAGTGAAGCGGATCCGGCGCGAGCCGTCGGTGACGGTCGCGGCGTGCACGGTCCGCGGCAGGCTGCTCGGCGAGCCGGTCGCGGCGCGGGCTCACGTACTGGAGGCCGCCGACACCGTCCGGATCATCGCCGCGATCAGGAAGAAGTACCGGTTCCAGGGTTGGCTCGTGACACTGCGCGCGCGACGCCGCCCGGAAACGACAGTCGGCATCGCGATCGAGCCGGTGGTCGCCGGCCCGGCGACTTCATGAGTCGGGGGCGGGCGGCGTGCACCTCACGCACACCGTCCGCCCCCGACTACTCGCTCGTTCGTCGATCGAACCGCGTTGCCGGTCGCGCTCAGTCCCCCTGGCGCTGCTGGGGGATCTGCCCCTGCAACAGGGCCCGTACCTCCGACTCCCGGTACCGGCGATGGCCGCCGAGCGTGCGGATCGCGCTCAGCTTGCCCGCCTTGGCCCACCGGGTGACGGTCTTCGGGTCGACGCGGAACATCGACGCAACCTCGGCCGGGGTCAGCAGCGGCTCAGGCTCGTGCGTACGCGATGCCATCGGTCACTCCTCCACAGATATTTCGCCGCCTCCGCGGAAAGAGCACGTCGGCGAGCATCTACGAACGACGGCCGGGGTCCCGCCGGCCGACGCGATTCCATGGTCCGGCTAGTCCCGCATGTCCGACATGGACCGAACGGCTGAAGGTCCGTGGATGGACGGATGATGAATGCCCGATTTTTCCGTATTTTGTACAACAGATAATGTCTTATTTGGATGATTTACTACGCTGCGTTATCGCACGAATACGAGCCATTCTCAGCTTAGTTGCTTCGTTCGAGCAGTTGTACCGCCCGCCACCTGGCAACTAGCTGCTCATATGCCTCCGTCGCGGAGTCCGCGTCGCCACGTGAGAGACCGGCCAGCCCGGTCGCCACCAACCCCGGGGAGTCATCGGCGGCGAGTGCGTCATCCGAAAGAAGTGGGACAAGTCCGCTGTAGTCCAACTCGACCAGCGACCGGGGGTGGAACTCCTCCAGCCACCGGGTGCTCTCCTCGACCGCCTCGGTGATCGGCGCGTCACCGAGCGCCTTGCGGAGCACCGAGTGGGCCCGGTGAGCGCGCCGGCGGGCCTTGGAGATCTCCGTCCGGTACCGCAGCACCCGCCGGCCCGGCCGGACGGACAGCTGCTTCTCGGACAGGTCGACGAACACGAACCAGCGCAGCGGCACGCCCCAGGTGGAAACCTGCTCGTGCACCCGGGGCATCCCCTGCTCGAGCACCTTGGCCCCGCTGCGCCAGTCCTCGACCACGGACTTGGCCAGGCCGGCGAGGGTCGGGGGGACGAACGCGTCGGCGAGTACCGCCGGCACCCCGTCCCGGGCGGACAGCGCGGCCTCGGCGACCCGGAACCGCAGGTTCCATGGGCAGATCAGCAGCGTCTCATCGGTCTCCAGGACGTAAGCCTCGTCCGGCAGGTCGGGCAGCCTCGTCCAGCCGGCGCCCAGCGCCTCCAGGACGACGGTGCGCTGCCGGCCGGGGCCATCCAGCGGACCGATGGCGCGACCGTCCTTCACGTACCGACGCCAGTAAAGTTGGCGCTCCCGGTCGAAAGCGGTCAACGGCTCGTACACCCGAAGGTAGGCGGCGAAATTCGAGGGCACGCACGCGATCGTGCCACGCCGGACGGTGGTTTCGCTGCCGCGTACGCAACAGGCCGGCGGCATTAGAGTTCGTGATATCCGGCAACACCCCGCCGGATACGAGACGCGGACCCCACGAGGGAGTGTTGCCATGGGCGTGTTCAACAGTGACAGCGATCACGAACAAGTCGTGTTCTGCCAGGACAAACAGTCCGGCTTGCGAGCGATCATCGCGATCTACTCGACGGCGCTCGGGCCGGCCCTGGGAGGCACCCGGTTCTACCCGTACGAGTCCGAAGCCGATGCGTTGCACGATGTGCTCGAACTCTCTCGTGGCATGGCCTACAAGAATGCGCTCGCCGGGCTCGACCTCGGCGGCGGCAAGGCCGTGATCTGGGGCGACCCGGAGCGGGACAAGTCCGAACCGCTGCTGCGCGCGTACGGCCGGTTCGTGGCGTCCCTGGGCGGTCGTTACTACACGGCCTGCGACGTCGGCACGTACGTGCACGACATGGACATCGTGGCCCGGGAGACGAAGTTCGTGACCGGGCGCAGCGTGGAGCACGGCGGTGCGGGCGACTCGTCGATCCTTACCGCCTGGGGCGTCTTCCAGGGGATGCGCGCCGCCGCCGAGCACCAGTGGGGCACGCCGTCGCTGGCCGGCCGCACGGTCGGCGTCGCCGGACTGGGCAAGGTCGGCAAGGTCCTGACCGCGCACCTGATCGAGGACGGCGCCTCGGTCGTCGCCACAGACGTCTCAGAGCGGGCGCTGGGCTGGGCACGGGCGACGTACCCGCAGGTGGACCTCCTGGACACCGCCGAGGCACTGGTCCGCTCCGACATCGACGTCTACGCGCCCTGTGCCCTCGGTGCGGCCCTGGACGACGAGACCGTACCGGCGCTGCGCGCGAAGATCGTCGCGGGCGCGGCCAACAACCAGCTCGCCCACCCGGGCATCGACAAGGTGCTCGCCGATCGTGGCGTCCTGTACGTACCGGATTACGTGATCAATGCCGGCGGTGTGATCCAGGTGGCCGACGAGATCGAGGGGTTCAATTTCGACCGGGCCAAGCTCCGGGCCACCAAGATTTACGACACCACCCGGCAGATCCTCTCCCTGGCCGACGCCGAAGGTGTGCCTCCGGCGGCCGCGGCGGACCGACTGGCCGAGCGACGCATGGCCGAAGTCGGGCGATTGCGGACAATCAGGCTGTGATCCCGCGCCATCGGCAGACAGCGGCCGATTGACGTAGCGACCGCCGTCCGGCTCGCCGCCTCCGATCGGCGGGCCGGACGGCGGGTAAGGACCGGGTGGCGGAGGGCCGAGGTGCCGAACCTGGCTCTCGACATGTACCGTATGAGCCACGAGAGATGCCTGTAGTCATCGGGGCGCGTCTGGATTGGGCTGCCCCGTAATTCTGTGCGAGGGGGTCGAGCCATGGGGCGCGGCCGAGCTAAGGCGAAGCAGACAAAGGTGGCCCGGGAGTTGAAGTACCACTCCCCCAACACCGACCTCGCTGCACTGCAGCGCGAGCTCGCCAGCAGCGAGAAGTCGAAGGAGCACTTCGACAACTACGGCGAGTTCCTCGACGAAGACTCGGACGACGAGGACGACGAGGACGAGCCGGACGACGGCGCTTGGGCGCCCGGACGCCGGTAAGGACTGAGCGGCACACACAAAGCACGCGGCATCTCCCGCGTGCTTAAGTGTGCCGCCAGAACACCCAGTGTGATCCATCACACTCCGGACCGGCCCCAGCCCGTCGGCACCCGCATGCGGACAGCCGCTCCGGGTCGCCACCGAGAGTCGATCCCGGCTGCTCGGTACCGGCGGCATCGGACGCGTCCGGAACTCGTGCGTTTACCGGCTGGGTCGATCCTCGGCAAAGCCTGGGCAGTTCGTCACCGTGATCCGTCGGTGAGCCGTCGCTACCGGGGCCTGTTGGTGAACTGGTAGAAGGTCGGGAACGCGTCCTCGAACGGGCGCCAGCGTCCAGCGCCGGTACCCCGGTCCGGGACGCGGGCATGCCACGTACGCTCCGCCTCGGCCAGCATCGCGACCAGGCCCGGTTCGGCGGCCCGTACCCGCTCGGCGATCGACTCAGTGCCCTCGGGCATACTCCAGCACTCCCTCCAACAGGCGGATCTTGCTGTTACGGCAGTGGTCTGTCTGGGTGCCGTCGAACCGGCCGTGCTCGAAGTACCGGTTGGAGGCGTGCGCCCCGCCACAGAAGCCGAAGTACGGGCAGCTCGCCCGGCACGCCTCGACACCGGACAGGTACTCGCCGATCCAGCCCTCGGACTTCTCCGCCGCGCTCGCGACGATCTCGTGGAGCGGGCGGTCCAGCACGTTGCCGGAGGAGAAGTCGCCGTACCGGGCGTCGACGAAGCCGGCCAGCTCCGGGGACAGCAACACGACCCGGCCGTCCTGGCCGATCGCCGGGATCGGATCGAACTGCCGCGGCAGCAGCTGGTCGTCGGTGCCGGACAGGACCGCTCCGGCGTACCGCAGGGCCCACTCGATCTCCCGCAGCTCGATCCGCGGATCGGCCCGCCACGCGGCCGTCAGCTCGGCCCAGAACGTCTGCACGGCGCTGCCGGCGAACCCGGTGCCGCGTACGTTGACGCCCTCCCGCTCCTCGACGTTGATGCCGAGCGCGTAGCAGCCCAGGTCGAGGAAGAAGCCGTACAGCTCGGCCGCCAGGCCCGGCCGGGGGTCGGACACCACGCACAGGGCGGCGAACGGGATCTCGTGCCGACGGAGCGCGGCGATGCCGCGCAGGATGCGGTCGTGCGCCGGCGCGGCGCCGCGCAGCACCCGCCGCTCGGCCAGGTGCTCGGGGCCGTCGACGCTGACCCCGACTCTCACCCCGTGCTCGATGAAGTACTCGCACCAGGCGTCGTCGATGAGCGTGGCGTTGGTCTGGATGTGGTGCTCGACGCCGGTGAACGGAGCCATGAGCCGTTCCAGGTGGGGCCGCCCGACACTGGTCGGCTCGCCGCCGTGCCACACCACGGAAAACCGGGGCGCCTGCCCGGCCCAGGTGTTCACCGAGGCGGCGACCGCCTCGGCCACCGGAACCGGCATCCGCCGATCCGTCGCCCGGAAGGGGAGGTAGCAGTACACGCAGTCGAGGTTGCACAAGGTCGTGGGCTGCATGATCACGTACGACGGAACCACGGCTATCCCGCGCATCCCGCTCCACCTAGGAGACGACAAAGTCCCCTCCTCCGTTCGGGGGAGTGTCGATTCAGACTAGGGGCTCCCGGCCGTACCGGCTAGCCGACGGCCCGTAACCGGCCGTTCCTGAATCGTGTCGTCGCCGCCCTCAGCCCCGGGTGTACGACCCCACCATCTGCACCGTGCCGGTGCCCTCGACGATCTCCCCGGCGACCCACGCCGGCACCTTGCGGGCAGCCAGGAACGCCAGTGCCCGGTCCGCGTCCTCGGGCGAGACGACCGCCATCATCCCCACGCCCATGTTGAAGGTGCTCTCCATGTCGGCGCCGTCGATGCGTCCCCTGGTCTGCACCAGGTCGAAGATCGGCTGCGGGCGCCAGGTGGCGCGGTTGACCACGGCGTCCACGCCGTCCGGCAGAACCCGGACCAGGTTGCCCGGGATGCCGCCGCCGGTGATGTGCGCGAACACCCGCACGTCGCACTCCTCGACCAGGCCGAGGCAGTCGCGCGCGTAGATCCTGGTCGGGGTGAGCAGCTCCTCGCCCAGGCTGCGCTCCTTACCCAGCTCGTCGACGATGGTCTCCAGCCGCATTCGGCCGGCGCCGGACAGCAGCACGTGCCGTACCAGCGAATATCCGTTGGAGTGCAGGCCGGACGAGCCCATGGCGATGACGACGTCGCCGAGTTCCACGTTCTCCCGGTCCAGGATCGCGTCGGCTTCCACGACCCCGACCCCGGTGCCCGAGATGTCGTACTCGTGCGAACGCATCACGCCGGGGTGCTCGGCGGTCTCCCCGCCCAGCAGCGCGCAGCCGGCCGCCCGGCAGCCGTCCGCGATCCCCGCGGCGATCTCCGCGACCCGCTCCGGTACGACCTCGCCGCAGGCGATGTAGTCGAGCAGGAACAGCGGCTCGGCGCCGCACGCGACCAGGTCGTCGACGACCATCGCGACCAAGTCGATGCCGACCGTGTCGTGGATGTCCATGGCCTGCGCCACGGTCAACTTGGTGCCCACGCCGTCCGCGGAGGAGGCCAATACCGGCTGCTTGTACTTCTTCATGTCGAGCCGGAACAGTCCCGCGAAGCCGCCGACGTCGCCCATCACCTCGGGCCGCAGCGTGCGGTGGACCTTCTTCTTGAGCAGCTCGACGGCCTGCTCCCCGGCGTGTATCGAGACACCGGCATCGGCGTAGGTTACTGTCCGTTTACGGGCGGAGCGCCCGTTTCCCCCGGTCCACGGCTGGTGTTGGATGTCGGCGCGCTCAGTCTGCGTCACTGTTCTCTCCTCCGTACGACGGTTACGCCCCTGGTTCGGCGTTTCCGCCTCGCCGGCCTCCGGGCCGACTTGTCTTTGCTCCGTGGTCACTGACGCAGCAGTGCGTCCGCGGTCTCCGGATCGGCGGCACCATGGGCGTCGACGTTGCCGTCGGTGGCGGGATCTCCGGCCACTCGACGCCCGACGCCCTCCAGCACGTGCTTGCCGATGAGGTTGTCGCCGGGGAGCCCGATCGGGTACTCCCCGTCGAAACATGCCCGGCACAGCCGGGTCGGGGGCTGCTCGGTCGCGGCGATGAGACCGGGCAGTGAGACATAGCCCAGGGTGTCGGCGCCGATGGAGCGCCGAATCCCCTCCGTGTCCAATCCGTTGGCGATCAGCTCCGCCCGGGTGGCGAAATCGATGCCGTAGAAGCACGGCCACTTCACCGGCGGCGAAGAGATGCGCACGTGCACCTCGAGCGCCCCGGACTCGCGCAGCATCCGGACGATCGCCCGTTGCGTGTTGCCCCGCACGATCGAGTCGTCGACCACTACGATCCGGCGTCCCCGGATCGCGTGCCGCAGCGGGTTCAGCTTCAGCCGGACACCGAGCTGGCGGATGGTCTGGGACGGCTGGATGAAGGTACGCCCGACGTACGAGTTTTTGACCAGCCCGGAACCGTACGGGATGCCGGACTCCTCGGCGTAGCCGATGGCTGCCGGAGTGCCCGACTCGGGTACCGGGATGACCAGGTCCGCCTCGACCGGGTGCTCGCGGGCGAGCCGGCGGCCGATCGCGACCCTGGTCGCGTAGACGTTGCTTCCGACGATGGTGGTGTCCGGCCGGGCCAGGTAGACGTACTCGAACAGGCAGCCCTTGGGGTCGGGCGCGGCGAAGCGCTGCGACCGCAGGCCGTGCTCGTCGATCGCGATCAACTCGCCCGGCTCGATCTCCCGCACCACGCTGGCGCCGACGATGTCGAGGGCGGCCGTCTCGCTGGCCACCACCCAGCCGCGGTCCAGCCGGCCGAGCACCAGCGGCCGCACGCCGTTCGCGTCACGTGCCGCGTACAGCGTGTCCTCGTCCATGAACACGAAGCTGAACGCGCCCTTGAGTTCCGGCAGCACCCGCATCGCCGCGGCCTCGACGGACAGGTCGGGATATCCGGCCAGCATCGCGGTCACCAAGGACGTGTCGCTGGTCGAGCCGTCCTCGGTCTGGACCTTCGCGGCGAGCTCCGCCGTGTTGACCAGATTGCCGTTGTGAGCCAGCGCGATTGTCGTGCCGGTGATCGTCGCCTGGATCGTCGGCTGCGCGTTTTCCCAGGTTGACCCGCCGGTCGTGGAGTAGCGCGCGTGCCCGATCGCCAGGTGGCCGCGGAGGCTTGCCAGGGTCGGCTCGTCGAAGACCTGGGCGACCAGGCCGAGATCCTTGTAGACGACCACGCCGGAGCCGTCGCTCACCGCGATGCCCGCGGCCTCCTGGCCACGGTGCTGCAGCGCGTACAGCCCGAAATAGGTCAACTTCGCGACTTCTTCGCCCGGCGCCCAGACGCCGAAGACTCCACACGAATCCTGGGGGCCGGGGCGCCCAGGGTCGAGCTCGTGGCTCAATCGGCCGTCGCCTCGGGGCACTTGCCGCTCCTTGGGCCGCTGGTTTTCCGGTTCGCGTGTCAGTGTACGCGAGCGCCAGGCAGTAGCGGAGAGCCACCTTTCGGGGTCGTTCCGTATCGACCACGCATGGGCCGGCACCCGTGAGCTGGGCGGTGGGAGATCAGCCGGTCCAAAGTGGCAGCAGCTCAGAGATGTCGGTGCGGATCCCGCTGGCCGACACGCGACCCTGCGCCCGCGCCTGCGCCCAGTCCAACCGGCCGGTGGCAAGCCGTAACCAGGTCACCGGGTCGGTCTCGATGACATTCGGCGGCGTACCCCTGGTGTGTCGCGGTCCGGGAATGCACTGAATCGCGCCGTAGGGTGGAACCCGCACCTCCACCGATCGGCCAGGGGCCCGCGACGAGAGTTCGGACAGCAGCCATCGCACAGCGTCGCGGAGCAGCTCACGGGTCGGCTCCCGATCCTGGTCGAGAGCCTGGACGGCGGCGGCCACCGCTGCTTGGCCGGGGTGCACAGGGGACACGTCGGGACGATACGGCTCGCACCCGGGCTAGTTCGGCATGCCCCCTGACTTTCATCACGCCAACAGACAAGGCATAGTTGCCCACGGTGTAATCGCACGGGGGCGGCGAAACGGAAGGGCGGTGGATGTTGACTGCGCACCGACGAGCCTGGGCGCTGCGTGCCGGACTCATGGCGGTGTTGGTAGCGGGAACGCTGGGTAGCGTGGCCCTGCCCGCTGAGGCGGCACCAGGGGACAATCCCACGGTCACCATCACCAAGCTCAGCCCGACCACGCTGCAGCCGGGCGGCCAGGCGACCCTGAGTTTCACAATCTCAGCGCCGGACGGCGCCACCGACACCCAGAATTACAGCACCACCGTCACGTCATCGCTGAGCCCTGACATCAAGTGCAACGGCGACTGCACGTTCACCGACCAGGTCCAGCCGGACAACCCGGTTCAGCACACCGTGACGCTGACCGCCTCACAGCACCCGAATGTGGCGCCCGGGCAGCAGGAATCCGGAAACATCAAGGTTCAGGTGACGCCGGGCGGCATCATCCACGGCAATGGCGGTGCGACCGCCAACCAGCAGATCGTTCTTCAGGTACCGCCGCAGACCCCGCAGACGACGCAGGCCGCGCCGACCACGGTCAACCAGGTCAGCGGCACGGTGAAGGACATCGCCACCGGCGATCCGATCTCGGGCGCCCAGGTCGCGATGCAGGATGACGACAATCACACCTACAAGGACACCACCGACTCGTCGGGGCGGTTCTCGTTCAAGTCGAGCGACAACAAGCCGATCGTGCCCGGTGTGCTCGCGTTCGTCATCACCAAGGACGGCTACCAGGAGAAGGACCTCAGCCAGAACGTCGACGCCGGCCAGACGTACACCCTGCCGGCGATCGTCCTGACCTCCTCCACGCCGGCGAGCGCGTCCAGCGCCAGCGACGATCCGCTGCCCACCCAGGCCGGTCCGACCGGATCCCTCGCGCCGCTGAACACCGGCGCCGCCGCGGCCGGCCCCGGTAGCGGCAGCGGTTTCTCCACGATCCTCATCGTGCTCGGCGCGATCCTGGTCCTCGGCGGTGTCGCCGCGATTGGAATCATTCTCTGGCGCCGCCGGAACGGCGAGTCCGGAGACGACGAGGACGAGGACGGCATGCCGCGCCGGGGGCCGACGCCCGTACCGGCGAGCCGTGGCGCATACCGAGGGGCCGGCAACGACGCGACCCAGATTCAGCGCGGCGGCGGGTACGGCGACCCGACGATGGTCGGCCGCGACCCGATGTCCGACGCGCCGACGATGATGCACCGGCCGGTGGTCGACGAATATCCGGACCCGTACGGCGCACCCGACCCGGCGACCCAGCCGGCCGGCTACGGCGCCGCGCCCTACGCGGGCGACGGGTACGGCAGCGACCCCTACGCCGGCGGCGGCTACGGCGACTCGCAGCGCGACTACGACCGGGGCTACGACGGCCCGGGCGGCTACGACGCCACCCAGCCGGCGCACAGCGGCCCGGGACAGCGGCCGGCCGCCGACCCGTACGCCGCGCCGAACCGCGACTACGACGGCTACAACGAGCCGACGACCTACGGCCGGGCCGAGCCCCCGTCCTCCGGTGGCGGCTACGGCGCCGCTCCCTCCTCGGGCGGCGGATACGGCGCCGGTGAGCCCACGCGACGCGGCGGGTACGGCGACGCCCAGGCGACCTCCCGGTACGAACCCGGCGGGGGCTACGGCGACGCGCAGGCCACGTCCCGGTACGAGCCCGGCAGCGGGTACGACTCCGGTGGTTACGAGTCGGGCGGGTACGAGTCGGGTCGCCGCGATGCCGGTTCCGGCGGGTACGAGTCCGGCGGCGGATACCAGGACAGCACCCGCCGGTACGACAGCGGCGACGGATACGGCGCCGGGGCCGGCGGCTACGAGCAGCCGTCCGCGGGTCGGGGCGGCGGCACGTACGGCGGCGGCCAGCCCGGCTACGACGACCCGCGCGCCGGGTACGGGTCGGACGCCGGCGCGGGCTACGGCGGCGGGCGCGACGAACAACCGCGGGCGGGGCGTGAGCCGCGAGGCGGGTACGAGCCCCGGGGCGGGTACGAACCGCCGGCGGACCCGTACGAGCAGCAGCGTGGCGGGCACGCTCCGCGGGGCGGGTACGGCGCACCGCCGCAGGAGACACGCCGCTCACTGGATTGGCTCGACGACTAGGACAGCCAGCCGGAACGTCAATGGCCGCCGCGATCGGATCGCGGCGGCCATTTCCGTCAGGAGCGTTGTGTCAGAAGCGTTCTGTCAGGAGCGGGAACCGGTGTTCCCGAGTGCTCTCAGTTGCTCGTCGGCTCCAGGCCGCCGAACAGCGCCGGCAGAGTGCCGGACCAGGCGGTACGCAGCTCGTCCAGCGGGACGGAGAACTGCTCCCGTACCGCCAGCGACGAACCACCCACCACACCGATCGCCGCCCAGGGCAGCCCGTGCTCCTCGGCGAGCGCGGTGAACGCCTTGTCGTGTCCGCGAGTCACCACGGCCAGGGCCCGGCCGGCGGACTCGGAGAACAGCGCGACGGCCGGCTCGACGCTCTCCGGCAGCGCGATCGTGGCACCGACTCCGTGGCGCAGGCACGCCTCGACCAGCGTCTGGGCGAGCCCGCCGTCCGACAGGTCGTGCACCGCCGACAGGTGACCCAGTTCCGCGGCCGCGGAGATGACCGTGCCGAGCAGCTTCTCCCGGGCGAGGTCGACCTTCGGCGGCCGGCCGCCCAGGTGCTCGTGCATCACCCAGGCCCACTCGCTACCGGACAGCTCGTTACGCGTGTCGCCGAGCAGGACCAGCACGTCGCCCTCGTTGCGCAGGCCCATCGGCAGCCGCTCGGCGACGTCGTCCAGGATGCCCAGTACGCCGACCACCGGAGTCGGGTTGATCGCGACGGCGCCGGTCTGGTTGTAGAAGCTCACGTTTCCACCGGTGACCGGGATGCCCAGCTCGACGCAGCCGTCGGCCAGGCCGCGCACGGCCTCGGCGAACTGCCACATGACCTGCGGGTCTTCCGGGGAGCCGAAGTTGAGGCAGTTGGTCACCGCCACCGGGGTCGCACCCGTCGCCGCCACGTTGCGGTACGCCTCGGCCAGCGCGAGTTGCGCGCCCGCGTACGGGTCGAGCCGGCTGTACCGGCCGTTGCCGTCGACCGAGAGCGCGACGCCCAGCCCGGACTCCTCGTCGATGCGCAGCACCCCGGCGTCCTCCGGCTGCGCCAGCACCGTGTTGCCCAGCACGTACCGGTCGTACTGCTCGGTCACCCACGACTTGTCACACAGGTTCGGGCTGGCGACCAGCTTGAGCAGGGTCTCGCGCAGCTCGTCGCCGGTGGTCGGCCGGGGCAGCGTCTCGGCCCGGTCGGCGCGCATGAGCGGCAGGTCGTTGGGCTCGCGCATCGGACGCGCGTAAACCGGGCCGTCGTCGGCCAGCGATGCCGGCGGTACGTCGACCACGGTCTGGCCGTGCCACTCGATGACCACCCGACCGGTGTCGGTGACCTCGCCGATCTTCGTCGCCGGTACGCCCCAGCGCTCGGCGATCGCGAGCACCGTGTGCTCCTTGTCCGGCGTCACGATCAGCAGCATCCGCTCCTGCGACTCGCTGGCCAGGATCTCGTGCGGCAGCATCGACGGCTCTCGCAGCGGCACCGTGTCGAGGTTGATCGCCATGCCGGTGCCCGCCGCCGCCGAGGTCTCGGTCACCGCGCAGGCGATCCCGGCCGCGCCGAGGTCCTGGATGCCAACCACCAGGTCGGCCCGGTAGATCTCCAGGCAGACCTCGATGAGCAGCTTCTCCGCGAACGGGTCGCCGACCTGCACGCTCGGCCGGCGCGCCTCGCTGCCGGAGCCGAAGGTCGCGCTGGCCAGCACCGAGGCCCCGCCGATGCCGTCCCGGCCGGTCTTGGCACCGAGCAGGATCACCGAGTTGCCCGGGCCGGTGGCCGCCTTGTTCTGCAGGCCGCCCACCGGCAGGACGCCCACGCACAGCGCGTTGAGCAGCGGATTGCCCTGGTAGCAGGGGTCGAAGACCAGCTCGCCGCCGATGTTGGGCAGGCCCAGGCAGTTGCCGTAGCCGCCCACGCCGCCCACGATGCCGGGCAACACCCGGGAGGTGTCCGGATGGTCGGGGGCACCGAAGCGCAACGGGTCCATCACCGCGATCGGGCGGGCGCCCATGGCCAGGATGTCCCGGACGATGCCGCCGACGCCGGTCGCCGCACCCTGGTACGGCTCGACAAAGCTCGGGTGGTTGTGCGACTCGATCTTGAAGGTGACCGCGAGGTCGTCGGACAGCTTGACCACACCCGCGTTCTCGCCGATGCCGGCGAGCAGCCGATCGGAGGGAACGGCCTTCTCCGCGAACTGCCGCAGGTGGACCTTGCTCGACTTGTACGAGCAGTGCTCGCTCCACATGATCGAGTACATGAGCAGCTCGGACTGGGTCGGCCGGCGTCCGAGGATGTCGCGGATTTTCGCGTACTCGTCGTCCTGCAGGCCGAGCTCCCGGTATGGCTGCCGGTCGTCCGGGCGGCGCCGGGCCAGCGGTACCGTGTCCGGTCCGTCCGGCTCGTCGACGACCTCGTCATCGGGCGAGAAGCCGTCCCGCGTGCCCAGATCCTCCTGGGCACCGAAGTCCTCTTCGGCGTGGACGTCGGCGGACTCCAGCTCGGCCTCGTCCGACTCGTCCTCAGGGTCGTCGATGACCTCGGTGTCGGCCACCTCGTCGGGCGCCTGCTCGTCGGGCTTGCCGTCCGCCGCCTCCGGGGATTCACCCCGGGCCTGCTGCGCCGGTACCGTCTGATTCTCGGTCGTGGTCATGCTTCGGCTCCCACTTTGCCCCCCAGATGTGCCAGCACCGAGGCGAAGAAGGTCATGCCGTCGGTGGACGGGCCGGTGAGCGCCTCGACCGCGTGCTCGGGATGCGGCATGATCCCGACGACGTTGCCTGCCTCGTTGCGGATCGCCGCGATGTCCCGCGAGGAGCCGTTGGGGTTCCCGCCGACGTACCGCGCGACCACCCGGTCGGAGGACTCCAGCTCGTCGAGTACGGCCTCGTCCGCGACGTACCGGCCCTCGCCGTTCTTGACCGGGATCAGGATCTCCTGGCCCTCGGTGAAGTTCATGGTCCACGCCGTCGTCGTGGACTGCACCCGCAGCATCTGATCGCGGTTGCGGAAATGCAGGTGCGCGTTGCGGACCAGCGCACCGGGCAACAGGTGCGCCTCACACAGCACCTGGAAGCCGTTGCAGATGCCCAGAACCGGCATGCCGCCGCCCGCCGCGTCCACGATCGACTCCATGACCGGGGCGAACCGGGCGATCGCGCCGGCGCGCAGGTAGTCACCGTAGGAGAAGCCGCCGGGCAGGATCACCGCGTCGACCTGGTGCAGGTCGGGGTCGTTGTGCCAGAGCGCGATGTCATCGGCTCCGGACAACCGCACGGCGCGCCGGGCGTCGCCGTCGTCGAGCGAACCCGGGAACGTGACGACGCCGATCCTCACGCGTCGCCGTCCGAGACGCGCACGGTGAAGTCCTCGATCACCGGATTGGCGAGCAGCTTGTCCGCGATCTCGCGGGCGCGATCAAGGTCAGCGTCGCCGGCAAAATCGATTTCGATGCGCTTGCCGATGCGTACCGACTCGACCCCGCTCACTCCGAGCCGGGGCAGCGCGTTTGCCACCGCCTGGCCCTGAGGGTCGAGGATCTCGGGCTTGAGCATGACATCGACCACGACGCGGGCCACGGGTTACTCCTGACTGATGGAACGAATAACGCCTGTGTGTGGGCGGCCCAAGCCTACCGGGCCAGTGCCGGGAGCAGATCACCGACTGTCACCCGAACGGGTCGAATCAGTTCCACATTCGCGATGTTAATACGGAAAAGTCCGTATCCAGGGGAAACCCGCCGCCGCCAGCGCACGATCCGTGTCACGGATTGACAGCTATAGTGAGTCGCATTGCCGGCATTACCCCTCAAATGCGCTCAGTGCGGTCAATACCGCAAGTACCGCGCAAATACCCGCACCAACGTATTGGACCATCGCCAGGCTCACGTACTTCAGGAGAATCCGCCCGAGCACCACGGCAGCCCCGGACACCACCGCGAGCCCCAGCCAGGCGCCCACGAACACCGCGGCCGGGTGCCCACCGCGAGCGACCAGCCCGACGGTGAGCAGCTGGGACAGGTCCCCCCACTCGGCGGCGAAGAGCACCAGAAAGCTCGCCGCGGCAGCCCGGAAGAACGCTCGCCGGTCGTCCCGCTCGCGGCTGAGCCTGCGCTCGAACTTCTGCTCCTGCTCCTGCTCATCGACCGAGGCCCGCCGGGCCGATCGCACCAGCAGCACCGAACCGACCACGAACAAGCCGGCCGCGACCAGGCGTACGGGTGCCGCCGGAAGCAGCGAGATCAGCCGGCCCGCGACGACCGCGACGGCGGTCTGCACCCCGAACGCGACGATCACGCCGAGCCACACGGGCCACGGCCGGTACCTCGTGGCGAGCACGAGCGTCGCCACAAAGGTCTTGTCCGGTAGCTCGACCGGCACAATCAACAGGAACGCGGTGAACGCCGCGATGACGTATCCGGTCATGTCTCCTCGCCCCGGCCCGCGCGGGCCGCACCGGACAGACCGACGGGCACCGACGACCGGGTAGTTCCCCTACTCGACCGCGCGACTCATCGCCGGCGAACCGGACGATGACGACGGGTCGGGTATCTTCCCCATTCGTTCGTTCGAAAGCGCCGGCCGCGGTGGGCGGACGGCGCTGGCGCAAGTATGCCTCCTGGTCGTGGCTGCCGCGGCTGCCCTTCGCGGCCGGGTCGACCGGCCGCGTGATGTACTTGGCCCCCGTGGACCTCCTGCACAGCGGCAAGGTACGTGACATCTACGCCGACGGTGACGATCTGATCCTGGTCGCCTCGGATCGGGTGTCGGTCTATGACGTGATTCTCCCGACCCCGATCCCCGACAAGGGCCGGATCCTCACCCAGCTGTCCCTCTGGTGGTTCGAACAGTTGGCGGACCTGCTGCCGAACCATGTCATCTCCGCGACCGAGGTGCCGGCCGAGTTCGCCGGCCGGGCGATCCGCTGCCGGCGGCTGCGCATGGTGCCGATCGAGTGCGTGGCGCGCGGGTACCTGACCGGCGGTGGGCTGACCGAGTACCAGGCCGTCGGCTCGGTGTCGGGCGTATCGCTGCCGACCGGGCTGGGAGAGGCGTCCCGGCTGCCGGAGCCGATCTTCACCCCGTCCACGAAGGCGCCGGTCGGACAGCACGACGAGCCGATCCCGTTCTCCGCCGTGGTCGAGGCCGTGGGCGCCGACACCGCCGAGCGGCTGCGCCAGGTCACCCTCGACGTGTACGCGCGGGGTGCCTCCCTCGCCGCCGAGCGGGGCATCATCATCGCGGACACGAAGATCGAACTGGGCTGGGCGCCGGACGGCGACCTGGTGCTGGCCGATGAGGTGCTGACCCCGGACTCGTCCCGGTTCTGGCCGGCCGACTCGTGGCAGCCGGGCCGGCCCGCGTACTCGTTCGACAAGCAGTTCCTTCGGGACTGGGCCGCCGGTACGGGCTGGGACAAGCGGGCGCCGGGGCCGGAGGTACCGGACGAGATGGTCGAGCGGGTCCGGGCCCGGTACGTCGAGATCTACGAGCGTCTGACCGGCAAGCCCTGGTAGGCGCCGGGCACCCAGCCGGCCGCAGCGCCCCGCGGTATCGATCTCAGAGGATCGGGGCCGGACGGTAGGCGGCGGCTTCGGGGTGGGTGGCGAGCACCCGGGACACCGCTTCCGTTACCGCCTCGACCTGCGCGGACGCCATGCCGACGAACGCGCCCCGGTCGGTGACCAGGTCATCGATCTCGGCCCGGCTCAGGCCCAGCCGGGAGTCGGCCGCCAGCCGGTCGAACAGGTCGTTGTCGGTCGCGCCCTTCTCCCGCATGGCCAGCGCCACCGCCACGGCGTGCTCCTTGATCGCCTCGTGCGCGACCTCCCGGCCCACGCCCCGGCGCAGGGCCGCGACCAGCACTTTCGTGGTCGCCAGGAACGGCAGGTACCGGTCCAGCTCGCGGGCGATCACCGCCGGGTACGCGCCGAACTCCTCCAGTACCGTCAGGAACGTCTGGAACAGCCCGTCCAGCGCGAAGAACGCGTCCGGCAGAGCCACCCGACGTACCACCGAGCAGGACACGTCGCCCTCGTTCCACTGGTCGCCGGCCAGCTCGCTGACCATCGACAGGTACCCGCGCACGATCACGGCAAGCCCGTTGATCCGCTCGCAGGAGCGGGTGTTCATCTTGTGCGGCATGGCGCTGGAGCCCACCTGGCCAGCCTTGAAGCCCTCGGTGACCAGTTCCTGCCCGGCCATCAGCCGGATCGTGGTGGCCAGCGACGACGGGCCCGCCGCGGCCTGCGCCAGGGCGGAGAGCACGTCGAAGTCCAGCGAGCGCGGGTACACCTGGCCGACGCTGGCCAGCACCCGGTCGAAACCCAGGTGCCGCGCGACCGCCCGCTCCAGGTCCGCGACCCTGCCCGGATCGCCGCCGAGCAGGTCCAACTGGTCGGCGGCGGTACCGACCGGGCCCTTGAGGCCGCGCAGCGGGTACCGGGAGATCAGCTCGTCCAGCCGTTCGTAGGCGATGAACAGTTCCTCGGCCGCGCTGGCGAAGCGCTTGCCGAGCGTGGTCGCCTGCGCCGGAACGTTGTGCGACCGGCCGACCATCACCGTGGCGTCGTACTCGACCGCCCGGGCCACCAGGCGCGCCAGGGCTGCCACGATCCGGTCGCGGATCAGCAGCAGGGACGAGCGGATCTGGAGCTGCTCGACATTCTCGGTCAGGTCGCGGGAGGTCATGCCCTGGTGGATCGCCTCAAAGCCGGCCAGCGCGGAGAACTCCTCGATGCGCGCCTTCACGTCGTGCCGGGTGACCCGCTCCCGCGCCGCGATGCTGCCCAGGTCGACCTGGTCGAGGACCCGTCGGTACGCGTCGACGGCGCCGTCGGGTACCGGTACCCCAAGATCCCGCTGGGCCTCGAGCACGGCGAGCCAGAGCCGGCGCTCGGCCCGCACCTTCTCCTCGGGAGACCAGATGGCGACGAGATCGGCGGAGGCGTAGCGGGCGGCGAGAACGTTCGGGATCACCTGCTCATTCTCCGGCATCGGGATCCCGGACTCCGGCCGGGGCGCCGGAGCCCTCAGCGCTCCACGATCGCGGTGACCCCCTGGCCGCCGGCCGCGCAGATCGAGATCAGCCCGCGCCCGCCGCCGCGCTGGGTCAGCAGCTTCGCCAGCGTGGCCACGATCCGGCCGCCGGTCGCGGCGAAGGGGTGCCCGATGGCCAGTGACGACCCGTTCACGTTGAGCCGGCTCCGGTCGATCGCGCCCAGCGGCGCGTCCAGACCCAGCCGCTGCTTGCAGAAATCCGGGTCCTGCCAGGCTTTCAAGGTCGCCAGTACCTGCGACGCGAACGCCTCGTGGATCTCGTAGAAGTCGAAGTCCCGCAGGCTGAGTCCGGCCCGGGCGAGCATCTGCGGTACCGCGTACGCCGGTGCCATCAGCAGCCCCTCGCCGCCGTGCACGAAGTCGACGGCTCCGGTCTGCGACCAGGTCAGCCACGCCTGTACGGGCAGCCGGCGCGCGGTCGCCCACTCCTCGCTCGCCAGCAGGACAGTGGACGCGCCGTCCGACAGCGCCGAGGAGTTTCCAGCGGTCATCGTGTCGCCGTACACCGGGCGCAACCCGGCGAGCTTCTCCAGCGTGGTGTCGGCCCGCAGGTTCTGGTCTCTGGTGAGCCCCTGGTACGGGGTGACCAGGTCGTCGAAGAAACCTGTGCGGTATGCCTCGGCGAGGTGCTGGTGGCTGGCCAGTGCCAATTCGTCCTGCTCCTCGCGGCCGATGCCCCACTCCTTCGCGGTGATCGCCGCGTGCTCGCCCATGGACAGGCCAGTGCGCGGCTCCGCGTTGCGCGGGATCTCCGGCCGGAACGCCTGTGTCGGACGCAGCTTCGTCACCGCGCGGAGCCGGCCGCCCAGCGAACGCGCTCGGTTGAGTTCGAGCATCGCGCTGCGCATCTGCTCGTTGACGCCGAGCGGCGCGTCGCTCGTGGTGTCGACGCCACCGGCGATGCCGACCTCGATCTGGCCCAGGGCAATCTTGTTCGCCACCAGGATCGTGGTCTCCAGTCCGGTGCCGCACGCCTGCTGCACGTCGTAGGCGGGCGTGTGCGGGTCGAGGCGGGAGCCCAGCACGCATTCCCGGGTGAGGTTGAAGTCGCGGCTGTGCTTCAGAACCGCGCCCGCGGCGACCTCGCCGACCCGCGTGCCGACCAGGCCGAACCGGGCGACCAGCCCGTCCAGCGCGGCGGTGAGCATGTCCTGATTGGACGCGGTGGCGTACGGGCCGTTGGACCGGGCGAACGGGATGCGGTTGCCGCCGAGGATGGCAACCCGGCGTACACCGGCCACGCTGGTTACCGAAGCATCACTGGACGTCATCACGCCTCCCGGTAGAGAATGCTTGCACTCAACTTACTCATCGGTAGGCTTACCGCGCGAGAGTCCTGGGGATGAGACGACATGAGTGGTTACAGCGGGATGAGTCGATGAACGACAGATACGCCAGCTTCGCCGCCTCCGGGCCGGGACGAGCGCTGGTCAAGCGGTTCGGGCTGCCCCAACCACCACGCCTGCGCCGGCAGCGGGCCGGCGACCCGGTGGTCCCCGGGCCCGTCCTGGTCGGCGGGGACGGGCGACTGTCCGGCGCGATCGTCAAGGTCCTCGGCGCCATGGGTGTCGAGGTGCGCGATCCGGCCGCGTCGCAGGAACAGCCGGCGCCGGCCACGATCGGGACTCCGGCCGACGAGCGCATCCCGTTGAACGCCGCCCTGGTGTTCGACGCGACCGGCATCACCACGTCCACCGGGCTGCGCGCCCTGTACGACTTCTTCCACCCGTACGCCCGCGCGCTGTACCCGTGCGGCCGGGTCGTGGTGGTAGGCACCGCACCGGAACAGTGCGGCACGGCTGTGGAGGCGATGTCCCAGCGCGCCTTGGAGGGCTTCGTGCGCTCGGTGGGCAAGGAGTTCGGTCGGGGCACGACCGCGAACCTGGTCTACGCCTCGCCCGACGCCGACCTGGAGTCGACGCTGCGCTTCCTGCTCTCCGCCCGCTCCGCGTACGTGTCCGGCCAGGTGATCCGGGTCGGCCCCGGCACGGCCACCACGACGGCCAACTGGGACAAGCCGCTGGCGGACAAGGTGGCGCTGGTGACCGGCGCGGCGCGCGGCATCGGTACGGCGATCGCCCAGATCCTGACCCGGGAGGGCGCGCACGTCGTCTGCCTCGACGTCCCGGCCGCCGGTGAGGCACTGTCCACAGTGGCCAATGAGCTGTCCGGCACCGCGTTCCAACTCGACCTCACCGCACCCGACGCGCCCGCCCGGCTCGCCGAGCACCTTCAGGCCAGGCACGGCGGCGTGGACATCGTCGTGCACAACGCCGGCATCACCCGGGACAAGACGATCGCCCGGATGAGCTCTGACCAGTGGGATCAGGTGCTCGACGTCAACCTGGCCTGCCAGCAGCGGGTCAACGAGGCGCTGCTGGCCGACGATCTGATACCGCCGGGCGGACGGCTGATCGGAGTGGCCTCGATCGCCGGCATCGCGGGCAACCGCGGCCAGACCAACTACGCCACGTCGAAGGCCGGCGTCATCGGTCTGGTCCAGGCCACCGCGCCGGCCCTGTCGGGGGCGGGCATCACCGTCAACGCGGTCGCGCCCGGCTTCATCGAGACCGCGATGACCGCGAAGATGCCGATGTTCGTCCGCGAGGCGGGCCGCCGGCTGAACAGCATGAACCAGGGTGGCCTGCCCATCGACGTGGCCGAGACGATCGCCTGGCTGGCGAGCCCGGGGTCGGCCGGGGTGACCGGCAACGTGGTACGGGTCTGCGGCCAGTCACTGCTGGGAGCGTGAGATGACCGAGGTCATCGAGCTGGCCGTCGCACCCGGCACCGGCGCCATCTACCGCCGGGCCGCCCTCGGCCAGTTCCGCCGCCGGTCCGCGACCGAACTGCCCGACACCACCCTGGTGCTGCGCGGCCTCGCCGTGGACCGGGCGCACCTGGCGGCGTACAACCGAGTGTGCGGGTACCGGCTGACCGACCAGTTGTCGCCGACGTACCCGCACGTCCTGGCGTTCCCGCTCGCCATGCAGCTGATGTCCACTGTGGACTTTCCGGTACGGGTCGTCGGTGTGGTGCACCTCGCCAACCGGATCGAGGTACGGCGGCCGGTCGACGCCGGTGAGCGGCTGGAGCTCACGGTACGGGCGACGGACCTGCGCCCACACGAGCGCGGCCGGCAGTTCGACGTACGGGCGACGGCCTCGGTCGGCGACGAGGTGGTGTGGCGCGGAGTCTCCACGTACCTGCACAAGGAGAAGCCGTCCGGCCCCCGCGAGGAACGCGGCGGAACCACCGATCGCGCCCCGGCACCCCAGCCCACCGCGGTCTGGCGGGTCGGCCGGGAGGTCGGCCCGCGCTACGCCGAGGTCTCCGGCGACCACAACCCGATCCACACGTCCCGGCTGGGCGCCCGCGCGTTCGGCTTCCCGCGGACGATCGCGCACGGGATGTGGAGCAAGGCCCGTTGCCTGGCCGCGCTGGAGGGCCGGCTGCCCGACTCGTACACCGTGGACGTCGCGTTCAAGCTGCCGATCCTGCTGCCGGCGTCGGTCGGCTTCAGCGCCGCCCGCGAGCAAAGCGCCGAGCGCGAGCAAAGCGCCGAGCGCGAGCAAAGCGCCGCCCTCGAGCAAAGCGCCGCCCTCGAGCAAAGCGCCGCCCTCGGGGAAAGCGCCGCCCTCGGGGAAAGCACCAGTCGGGACGTTGACGACTGGGTGATCGGGCTGCACGACGCCAAGTCGGGCCGGCCGCACCTGCGCGGCCGCATCACCGGCTGACTCAGCCGACGGTCTCGCCCGTCCTCTCCGTCGAGGACGGGTGCCAGGTCGCACCACGCAGCAACTCGCCCGCGCCGAGCCAGACGAAGTTCATCAGCCGCGTCGCCGTCGCCTCGGGCGACTCCTCGACGTGGTCGACCACCCAGTCGGCGAGCGACTCACCCGCGCCCACCAGCGCGTACGCCATCGCCATCACGTCCGCCGGGCGGGGCTGCCGGCTGCCGGCCGCGATGACCCGGGCCAGCAGCCCGGCGACCACGTCGACCATGCGCGATCGCATCGCCGCCAACTCGGTCGCGAACGGCGCCTGGCCGCGCGCCTGACGGTAGAGGACCGACCAGCCGTCCCGGTGGTCGCCGACAAACGTGAAGAACGCGCGCAGCCCACGCCACAGCTGCTCGTCGGGCGGCAGCACTCCATCCCCGATCGCGGCCGCGGAGCCCACCGCCGCAAGCGGAGCCCGCGGCACCACCGCCGAGACAATCGCCTCCATCAACCGGGTGCCCTCGCGGTGCAGGCACGCGATGAACAGCTCCTCCTTGCTACCCAGGTAGGCGTAGACCATGGGTTTGGAGATGCCGGCCCGGGCCGCGATCTCGTCCATGGACGCGTCGTGAAACCCGGACTTCGAGAAGACGGCCACCGCCGCGTCGAGCATCTGCTGCTCACGTATCGCCCGGGGGAGGCGCTTCTTCGATACCTCCTGCACGGTTGCGATGATACCTACCCGCGCGTAATGTTACGCGCCAGTAGCTTAGCTATCCGCATGGAGGACAGCATGACAGACTTCGATCTTTCGAACCTCGACTCGGTCGATCCGAAGCAGTTCGCCCAGATCGTCAAGTCGACGTCGGCCGATCAGATCAAGGCAATCATGGGCAGCGAGCAGCGCGGCAAGGTGCTCGACGCCATCTTCGGTCGGATGCCCACGCTGTTCCGCGCGGACCGCGCCGGATCGACCAACGCCGTCATCCACTGGAACGTCGGCGACCGGCCCGACGGCGGCGTCGACACCTACGAGCTTGTCATCGCCGACGGCAAGTGCACGCTGTCGCCCGAACCGGCCAACGACCCGAAGCTGACCCTGACCATGGGCGCCGCCGACTTCCTCAAGGTCGTCTCCGGCACCGGCAACCCGGTGATGATGTTCATGACCGGCAAGCTCAAGGCGAAGGGCGACCTCGGCCTCGCCGCCAACATCGCCAACCTGTTCGACATCCCGAAAGCCTGATCGCGCGATACCTGTCAGGCCAACGCACCGGAGCGGAGCGGAGGGGACCGACGATGCCGGAATTCTCGCTCGATCTAAACGAAGAGCAGCGGGACCTGCGGGACTGGGTGCACGGCTTCGCCGACGAGGTCGTGCGTCCCGCGGCCGCCGAGTGGGACGCCCGGGAGGAGACTCCCTGGCCGGTCATCAAGCAGGCCGCGAAGATCGGGCTGTACGGCTTCGAGTTCCTCGCCAACTGCTGGTCCGACCCGACCGGTCTGTCGCTGTGCCTGGCCAGCGAGGAGTTGTTCTGGGGCGACGCCGGGATCGGGATGGCCCTGATGGGCACCGGCCTGGCGGTCGCCGCCATCTACGGCACCGGCACCCCCGAGCAGATGCTCGAATGGGTGCCGCAGTGCTTCGGTGACGTGGACGATCCCAAGGTGGCCGCGTTCTGCACCACGGAGCCCGAGGCCGGCTCGGATGTGGGCGCGATGCGCACCCGGGCCTGGTACGACGAGGCCAGCGACGAGTGGATCCTGTCCGGGCAGAAGGCGTACGCGACCAACGGCGGCATCGCGAACGTGCACGTCGTGACGGCCAGCATCGACCCGGCGCTGGGGTCCCGCGGGCAAGCCGCGTTCGTCGTCCCACCGGACACCGCCGGGCTGGTCGGCACGAAGAAGCTCAAGAAGCTCGGGCTGCGCGCCTCGCACACCGCCGACGTGTTCCTGGACGAGGTCCGGGTCCCCGGCCGTTGCCTGCTCGGCGGGCGGGACGCTTTGGAGGAACGGCTGGCCCGGGCGCGCGAGGGCACGCGTGCCGCCGGTCAAGCCGCGATGCGCACGTTCGAGCTGTCCCGCCCCACGGTCGGTGCCCAGGCGCTGGGCATCGCGCGGGCGGCCTACGAGTACTCGCTGGAGTATGCGAAGGGCCGGGTGCAGTTCGGCCGGCCGATCATAGAGAACCAGGCCATCGCGTTCGCGCTGGCCGACATGCGGATGGAGATCGACGCCGCCCGGCTGCTGGTCTGGCGGGCTGCGTGGATGGGCCGCAACAACCGCCGGTTCGAGGCGGGCGAGGGTTCGATGAGCAAGTTGAAGGCCGGCGAGGTCGCCGTGGCGGTGGCCGAGAAGGCGGTACAGATCCTCGGTGGCGCAGGGTATCTGCGTGAACACCCAGTTGAGCGCTGGTACCGAGACGCGAAGATATATACGATCTTCGAGGGTACGTCGGAGATCCAACGGCTTGTCGTATCCCGGGCGATCTCCGGCATGCAGATCCGCTGACCCCTCAGCGGCAGCATCGGAGGTCGAGATCCATGGTGGACATGTCATTCACCATCGCCACCCTCGCACGTCGTGGACTGCTCGCGCCGGGTTCGCCGGCAAAGGTCCTGCGCCAACTGGCGGAGCTGCGCCGGTGGGGATTCGGGCTCGGTGGCGAGCTGCGCTCGGCGGCTGCCCGCGACCCTGACGGCATCGCGATCATCGACGACCGCAAGCTGCCCGGTGCGCCCGGGGAGTCGACCGGCCCGCAGCCCGGCCGGCTGACCTACGGTGAGCTGCTGTCCCGTGCCGAGCGGCTGGCCACGGCGCTGCACGGCGCATGCGGGGTACAGCCAACCGACAAGATCGGTCTGCTCTGCCGCAACCACGGTGGCCTCATCGAGGGCATGGTCGCGGCCAGCCTGCTCGGCGCCGACGCGGTCCTGGTCAACACCGGACTGTCCCCGGCGCAGTTGGCCGTCGTCGCCGAGGAGCAGCGGCTGCGGATCCTCATCCACGACTCGGAGTTCACCGAGCACGCGGTCGCGCTGCCGCGCAAGGTGGAACGGCTGGACGAGACCGGAGTGGAGGAGGTGATGGCCACGGCCCCGCCGGGCGGGATACGGCGACCTCAGCGCGAGGGCCGCCTCATCGTCCTCACCTCGGGTACCACGGGTGCGCCCAAGGGCGCCCGGCGCCGTACCCCGGGCGGGTTCGCGCCGCTGGCCAGCATCATCTCCCGGATCCCGCTCAACGCGCGGTCACGGATGCTGATCGCCGCGCCGGTCTTCCACACCTGGGGGCTGGCCGCGTTGCAGATGGGCCTGGCCCTGCGCGCGACGATCGTGCTCCAGCGCCGGTTCGACCCGGCCGAGGCACTGGCCGGCGCCATCGAGCACGACTGCACCTCGCTGTTCGCGGTACCGGTGATGCTTCAGCGGCTCCTGGAGGTACCGCCCCGGCCGACCCCGCTCAAGGTCGTGGCGGTCAGCGGTTCGGCGCTGCCCGGCGGCCTGGCCACCCGGTTCATGGACGTGCACGGCGACGTGCTCTACAACCTGTACGGCTCGACCGAGGCGTCCTGGGCGAGCATCGCCACCCCGCAGGACCTGCGCAAGGACTCGAACACAGCGGGCCGGCCGCCGCACGGCACCCGGATCGCGATCGTGTCCCAGGCCGGCCGGGAGATGGCACCCGGGCAGACCGGCCGCATCTTCGTGGCCAACGACATGGTGTTCGAGGGATACACGAACGGAGCCGGCCGGGAGACGCTCGACGGGCTGCTGGCGACCGGCGACCTGGGCCACGTGGACTCCGACGGGCTGCTGTTCGTCGACGGTCGCGAGGACGACATGATCGTCTCGGGCGGCGAAAACGTGTTCCCGTCCGAGGTCGAAAACGTACTGGCCGCGTTGCCGCAGGTACGCGAGGTGGCGGTGGTCGGCGTACCCGACTCGGAGTTCGGGCAACGCCTGGCCGCGTGGATCGCGCTGCAACCCGGCGAGATCCTCGACCCGACGGCGGTACGGGAGTACGTCCGGCGGCATCTGGCCCGGTTCGCGGTACCGCGGGACGTGCGCTTCGTCCGTGCCCTGCCGCGCAACGCCACCGGCAAGGTGGTTCCCCGCGACCTGCCCTGGTAAGGCAGGCCGCGGGTTTGATGAGCGGTCACGGGAACAGGGTCAGCCCGGGGTCCATGGCGATCGCGGTGAGCTGGTCGACGGTGAGCGGGAGCGGCGCGTACGGCCCGGGGTAGTAGTTCTGAATGTCGGGGTACAGCATCAGCCGTACCTCGGTGCCGTCCTGCTTCGCCGCCGTCACGGCCTCGATCGTCGTGCCGTACTTGCCGGGAAGTCCGCCCTTCACCAGCTTGGCGCCCGGTACGAGCCGTTCCTCGCAGGACGGGGACTGCCACGGGTACGCGCAGAGCCCGCGGGTGTACGCGTCGCTGGCCCCGACCTGCACCTGCAGCACAGCCTCGCCGAGCTGCACGTAGGCCAGGTAGCTCCGGTCGACGTCCAGGTGGAACAGGCCGGGCCGGTCATACACGGAGGCGTTCACCATGTCGGCGTCCGGCAGCCACCGGTGCACCGCGTCGGTCAGCGCCGCGTCCAGCAACTCCTCCAGGACGTCGCAGTCCGTCGGCGGGGTGCCGAACGTCGGGCTCGGTCCGATGGGCTCCTGCGGCTGAACGGCGGCGGTCGACACGCCGGGCGACGGCGAGTGCGGCGCCGAGGTGCTGTGGTCGATCGGCAGCGCCGAGTGCGGCGCCGACGTGCCGTGGTTCACCGGCGGCGTGGACGGCGTCGACTCGGGGGTCGGCGGGAACACCGTCCCGGGCTCGTAGTACACGGTCCGACAGCCGGGCGGCGTACCGGCGATGTGGCCGGATCCGCCGCCGAGCGCGAATGGCACCGCCACCGCACCGGCCACCAGCACCGCCGCCCCGGTCGCCGCGCCGAACCGGTACCGGTTGTGGGTTCGCCGGCGTTCGCCGGCGATGAGCTGGTCCAGGTCGATGGCGGTGGGCGGCGGATCGGCGGCCGCCGCGTGCAGTGCGTGACTCAGCTGGTCCATCGGGCCTCCTCGGGCTCCCCCGCCGGGATCAGCCGGGCGCGCATCGCGTCCAGGGCCCGGGCGGTCTGGCTCTTCACGGTTCCTGTGCTGCACCCCATGGCCTCGGCGGTCTGCTCCACGGAGAGGTCCAGGAAGAACCTCAGGACCAGCACCGCCCGCCGGCGCGGCGGTAGCTCGGCGAGGTGCGCGAGGAGGGCCAGCCGCTCATCCGTGGCGACCCCGGCGGCTGCCGCGTCGGGCGGCACCGCGTACGGCAGCTCCCGCCGCCACGGTCGCCGTCGCTCGTCCAGCCAGACCCTGACCAGTACCCGGTGCAGGTAACCGTCGAGATTGTCCATCGTGGACACTCGTCGCCAGTGCCGGTACAGCTTGATCAGTGCCGCGGAGACCAAGTCGTCCGCGGTGTGCCAGTCCCCGCATAGCAGATACCCGGTACGGCGCAGCCGGTCCAGCCTGGCGGACACGAAATCCCGGTACGCATCGGCGTCCGTCACAGCCCACCTCCTCGCCTCTCCAACGGAGCGAGTGCGGCGGGAGGTTGCCCGTCAGGGGCGGGCGGCGCCCGGAATCGTGACGCGGCCCTCGATCGCCGCGGCGGCGATGTCGGTCCGGTGCTGTGAGCCGTCCAGTGACACGCCGGTCACCAGCGCGTACGCCGCGTCACGCGCGGTCGCGAGAGTCGGCCCGACGCCGGTGCAGGACAGCACCCGGCCGCCCGAGCTGACCAGTGCGCCATCCGACCGCCGGGCGGTACCCGCGTGGATCACGCCCGGTACCTCCGCCCCGGTGATCACGTCGCCGACCTTCGGGGTACCCGGATAATTCGCCGCCGCCATCACGACGGTGACCGCCGAGCCGGGATGCCAACGCAGCGGCGGCTGCCCGGCCAGCCTGCCCACCGCGGCGGCGTGCAACAGCCCGGCGAGCGGGCTGGCCAGCAGCGCGAGCACGACCTGGGTCTCCGGGTCGCCGAACCGGCAGTTGAACTCGATCACCTTCGGCCCGTCGGCGGTCAGCGCGAGGCCGACGTACAGCAGACCGGCGAACGGGACGCCGCGCTCGCGCATCTGGACCAGCGTCGGCTCGACCACGGTCCGCAGGACGTCGTCCACCAGGGTCGGTGGCGCCCATGACAGCGGTGCGTAGGCCCCCATGCCGCCGGTGTTCGGTCCGGTGTCGCCGTCGCCGATGCGCTTGAAGTCCTGCGCGGGTACGAGCGCTCGCGCGGTGATCCCGTCGGTGAGCACGAACAGCGAGACCTCGGGACCGGCCAGATATTCCTCGATCACCACCCGGCCGCACGCCTGGGCGTGGGCGAGCGCGGCCTCCCGGTCATCGGTCACGATGACGCCCTTGCCGGCCGCCAGGCCGTCGTCCTTCACCACGTACGGCGCGCCGAACTCGTCCAGAGCGGCGACCACCTCGTCCGGCTTCTCGCAGGTGCGCGAGCGGGCGGTCGGCACCCCGGCCGCCACCATGACCGACTTGGCGAAGTCCTTGGAACCCTCCAGCCGGGCCGCCGCCCGGGACGGGCCGAAGCAGGCGATCCCCTTCGCCCGGATGGCGTCGGCGGCGCCGGCCACCAGCGGTGCCTCCGGCCCGATCACCACCAGGTCGGCAGCCAGCTCCACAGCCAGACCGGCGATCGCGTCGGGGTCGGCAAGATCGACCGGGTGCAGTTGCGCCAGCCGGCCGATGCCGGGATTGCCGGGGGCGCAGTGCAGCGCCGTGACGGCCGGATCGGCGGCCAGCGCGGTGGCGAGCGCGTGCTCACGACCACCGGAGCCGAGCAGAAGTACGAGCACGGGTCCAGATGCTACCGAAACGCCAGGCCGGAACCGATCCCGAGCGAGCTCGCCACAGCGGCCGGTTTCAGATCAGATCGGTCCTCGCCAATGACCGCTCGGAAGAACTGGCCAATGCCCACTCAGAAGAGTGAGTGGCGGATCACGTTCTCCTCACGCCCGGGCCCGACCCCGATCACACTGACCCGGGTGCCGCACAGCTCCTCGATCCGCTCCACGTACCGCTGGGCGTTGACCGGCAGCTCGTCGAACGTACGAGCCTTGGAGATGTCCTCCCACCAGCCGGGCAGCTCCTCATATACCGGCTTGGCGTGGTGGAACGCGGTCTGCGTCATGGGCATCTGGTCCACCCGGTGGCCATCCACCTCGTACCCGACGCAGATCGGCACCTTCTCCATGCCGGACAGCACGTCCAGCTTCGTGACCACCAGGTCGGTGATGCCGTTGACCCGTACCGCGTACCGGCCGACCACCGCGTCGAACCAGCCGCACCGGCGCTCCCGGCCAGTGGTGGTGCCGTACTCGCCGCCGACCTTGAGCAGGTGCTGGCCGTTCTCGTCGAACAGCTCGGTCGGGAACGGGCCGGCGCCGACCCGGGTCGTGTACGCCTTGATCACGCCGATCACTTGGGAGATCCGGGTGGGCGGAATGCCCGATCCCACGCACGCGCCACCCGAGGTCGGGTTCGACGAGGTCACGAACGGGTAGGTGCCGTGATCCACATCGAGCAGCGTGGCCTGGGCGCCCTCCAGCAGGACCGTCTCCCCGGACTCCAGGGCTTCGGCAAGCACCAGGCGGGTGTCCGCGATGTACGGGCGCAGCCGCTCGGCATACCCCAGGTACTCCTCGACGACCGCGGCCACGTCGATCGCCTTGCGGTTGTAGACCTTGACCAGGATCTGGTTTTTCTCCCGCAGCACCAGTTCCAGCTTCTCCTGGAGGATGCCCGGGTCGAGCAGATCCTGCACCCGGATCCCGGTCCGGGCCACCTTGTCGCCATACGTCGGCCCGATGCCCCGGCCGGTCGTACCGATTCGAGACGAGCCGAGGTACCGCTCGACCACCCGGTCCAGCGCCCGGTGGTGGGGCATGATCAGGTGCGCGTCGGCGGAAATGAGCAGCAGGTCACAGGAGACTCCGCGCTCGGCCAGCCCGTCGATCTCCTCGATCAAGACCTTCGGGTCGATGACCACGCCGTTGCCGATCACGGGGGTGCAGCCCGGAGTCAGCACCCCGGAAGGCAGCAGATGCAGTGCGTACTTCTCGCCGTCGGGCGTGATCACGGTGTGTCCGGCGTTGTTGCCGCCCTGGTAGCGCACCACGTACCCGACCTGCCCGCCGAGCAGGTCGGTAACCTTTCCCTTGCCCTCGTCGCCCCACTGGGCACCGATCAGCACGATCGCTGGCATCTTGGCCTCTCGCCTGACGGGGATGGACCGGGCAGGTTGCCGCGGCATCTCGAAACCCCCGGGGTGTCAGGCTAACAAGCGGGCGACGACGGGCAGCACAGAGTCAACGACAGGAGGCCGATCCGGGTGTACGACGTGATTGTGCTGTCACTCTCCGACGGCACGGGCTGCGGCGGGGGCGAGTGCGCCTGCGGTACCGGTGCGCAGCCCCGCGCTCAGGTCAAGGCGTGCGCCGACGCGCTGGCAGCCGAGGGCGCGACGGTGACCACGCCGACCGCGTGCTCCGACCAGGAGATCGATGCGGTCATCGCCCGGCTGGACGGCCCGGCCCGACCCGACGGGCTGACCTGGCCCGCGCCGGACGGCCCCCGCCTGATCGTGGCGACCGCCGCCGAGGGCCAGGTGCGGGCGGTGGTACGGCGGATGGTCCGCCGGTACGCGCCGCCACCCAGCCGGCGCCCGGCCGACCTGCCCGCCGGCCGTACCGTGCCCGACCTGCCGCCGATCGGTATCCTGCCGCTCAACCGGCCGGCCGAGTTCGGCCTGCCCACCGATCCCGCGCTGGTAGCCAAGGCGGTGCTCGCCGGCACGGTCGAGCGGCTGGACCTGCTGCGCAACGACGGCGGCTCGGTCACCCTGCAGGGTGCGCTGCTCGGCGGCCAGCAGAACTGGGCCGCCCGGATCGAGGTCGACGACGCCGTGCTCGCCACGCCGGACGAGCAGATCACCGCCTGCGCGATCGCGAACGACGACGGATTCGCGGTGGTCGACGGGCTGCCGCTGACACCGGCGGCCGATCCGGCAGACGGGATGGTCAACGTCGCCGTGGCGGTACCGGTGGTGACGCGTAGGCTCGCGCGCCGGCGGGTACGGGTGGAGGTACGCCGGGCCCGGGGCCGTGCGGTCGCGGTGACTCCGCTCGGTGAGGTCGATTTCCTCGACGACGGCGTCGCCGGCACGCTGACCCGGAAGCGGAGCTGGTGGATGGAGCGCGGTGCGTGGGGAGTGTACCGATCCTGATACCGGCCGTAACATTCGCCGGGGGAGGTGAACCAGGTGGCGGTGCCCGATCAGGATCAGTTCTGGCCTCCGGATGAGCTCGTGACGCGACCGAATCACGGCGGGCCCGAGGTACCCGGGCAGCGGAGTGGATCCGACCCGCGCGGCGCGCACGGTGAACCGGCGGAGCAGACTCCGGCAGGACCGCCGCCCGGCCCGACTTCCGGCCCGCCGTTGGCGAATCCAACCCCTGGTCCACCACTGGCCCGACCGCTCTCTGGTCCACCACAGGCCGAGCCGGCCCCGAGCCCACCGCTCGCCTCGCGCCCGCCGCTGGCCGGACCAACCTCTGGTCCACCGCTGGCCGAGCCGGCCCCGAGCCCGCTCGCTTCGAGCCCGCCACTGGCCGGGCCGACCTCAAGCCCACCACTGCCCGGGCCGACGTCGGGCCCGCCGCTGGCCGGGCCGGGCTCCGGAGGGCCGCCGCCAGGCAACGGGTCGCGACCGCCCGGGCCGGTGACCTTCCCGCCGGCGCCCGTGCAGTCGCCACCTGACTGGCGCGACCTCGCCGCTTCGGCAAACGGATCCGGCCGGCCCAATGGCCCGACCTCGCCCTGGGCGGAACCGCCCCAGCGACTGGACCCGGCCGTCCCCGACCGGCCTGCGACCGATCCGGCCGGCCCACAGCAGCCCGGTGATCCACGGGTCGAGCCGGACCCGCACGCCACACAGCCGGCCACTACACCGCCGGCCGCCACGCAATCGCACACCGCGCAGCCGCGCACCACACCGCCGGCCGCGCCCGCAACGCCGGCCCCACAGCTTCCGCCAGCCACGCCGCCCCGGCCGAGCGGACAAGCCCAGCCGCAACTGCCCGGGCCGGCACAGCCGCAGCCTTCCTGGCCCGCTCAGTCACAGCCCGTCGGGCCGACCCAGCCGCAACCATCCTGGCCAGCTCAGCCGTCCGGGCCAGTCCAGCCGCAGTCGTCCGGGGCGGCTCAGCCGCAGCACGGGTCATATCCGGTTCAGGGTTATCAGCCAGGCCCCGCTCAGCCGCCCCAGCCGTACCCGGCGACAGACCAGCCGGGCCACCCCGGCCGGGGCTATCCGAGCCAGGAGCAGCCCGGCCAGATCCCGCTGGACCAGACGCAGCCGATCCCCAGCGAGCCACAGAGCCCCGGCCAGCAGCTGGCGCCCTGGCAGCTGCGCGTACCGGCGCCCACGTCGCCGCACCCGTCCCCGCAGTACGGTGGCCCGCCGCTGCCCGTACCGCAGCAGCAGTACCTGCCCGCCCCGCAGTCCCCGCCATCGCACTCGCCAGCCGTACCGATGTCGCCGGTACGGGACCCGGACGTGCCGACCGCCGACGAGTTCGCCCGGCGCCGGGTGGTCCGGCCGGCCGAGCCGGTGGCGCGCCTCGGCCTGCGCGGCGCGGTCAGCCGGGGCTCGCTGGGCCTGGTGAAACTGCCGCCCGGCGCGCACGAACGGGAGATCCTCCACCAGATCGAGATGGTCCGCCGCAACTTCGGTGGGCTGCGCCAGGTCACCGTCGTCAACCCGAAGGGCGGGGCGGGTAAGACCGTGGCCGTGCTGCTGCTCGCCATGACCTTCGGGCAGCGTCGCGGCGGGTACGTGCTGGCCTGGGACAACAACGAGACCCAGGGCACCCTGGGCATGCGCGCCCAGCAGGATTTTCACGCCCGTACCGTGCGGGACCTGCTCCGGGACCTCGATCACTTCAGCGGACCGCACGGCCGGGTCGGTGACCTGTCGCAGTATGTGCGGGCGCAGGGCGAGGGCATGTTCGACGTCCTGGCCAGCGACGAGTCGGCGACGGCCGGCGAGATGCTGACCGCCGGCGCGTTCGCCGACATCCGCGAAGTGGTGAGCCGGTTCTATAAGCTGATCATGGTGGACACCGGCAACAACGTGCGGGCCGCCAACTGGCAGGCCGCCATCGACGCCACCGATCAGCTCGTGGTCACCATGTCCGCCCGGAACGACTCCGCCGAGACGGCCGCCCGGATGCTCGACCACCTTGAGCAGTCCGGTCGGCAGCGGCTGGTCCGGCAGGCGGTCACCGTGGTGTCCATGCCACCCAGCCGCAAGGAGATCGACCTTCCGGCGATCCGGCGGCACTTCGCCGCCCGTACCCGGGCCGTGCTGCTCGCGCCGTACGAGCGCCTGATCGACTCCGGGGAACCGCTGCGGTACGGGCTGCTGTCCAGCGCGACCAAGCAGGCGTGGCTACGGGTGGCCTCTGCGGTGGCCGAGGGCCTGTAGGCGAGGGCCCGTGGGCGAGCTCCGATGGGCGACGCCGGGATCCGGACAGCACGCTAACCGGGCCGGTCAGCCACCGACCCGGTGCAGGAAGAACGGGCTCGCGTCAGCCGGTCAGGGCGTCGGCGGCCGACGGGTCACAGTCCCGGAGGAACTGCGCGCACCGTGCCGCTTCGTCCGATTCGCCGATCGCGTCGGCCGCCAGCGCGAGCTGGTGCAGGCAGCGCAGGAAGCCCCTGTTGGCCTCGTGCGCCCAGGGCACCGGCCCGCTGCCCCGCCAGCCGGCCCGGCGCAGCTGATCCAGACCCCGGTGGTACCCGGTGCGGGCGTACGCGTACGCGGCCACCGGTTCTCCGGCGTCCATCGAAGTCTTCGCGAGGGCGGCCCAGGCGTCGCTGTACGACGGGAACCGCGCGGCGACCTCTTTTTCCGCGCCGGGCGCGACGCTCTCCAGCGCAGCGCTCGCCTCGGCGTCCACGGGCAGCCGGGTGGCCGGCGGTTCGGGCAGCAAATTCCGCATGCCGCTCATTCAACCTCGCCCTTCGCCGTACGGCTCGCCCGAAAGGCTGAGTCGTTGCTCACGCGAGCGGAGGTTATGGCGAACGCCGTTCGAGAGTAGAAATGGAGGTCCGGAGCCTCCCCAGGACCCGGTAACGAGAGCCCGGTGGCGTCAGCCGCCGGGCTCTCGTCCTGTCCTGGGCGATCAGCTCACTTGGCGAGGCTGGTACCGGTGGAACGGAGGCTCTCGCAGGCCACCACGACCCGCTTCGCCAGGCCCTCTTCGGCCTGCCGGCCCCAGACCCGGGGGTCGTACGCCTTCTTGTTGCCGACCTCGCCGTCGATCTTCAGTACGCCGTCGTAGTTGGTGAACATGTGCGCGGCGACCGGGCGGGTGAACGCGTACTGCGTGTCGGTGTCGATGTTCATCTTCACCACGCCGTAGTCCAGCGCCTCCCGGATCTCCTCCAGCAGCGAGCCGGAGCCGCCGTGGAACACCAGGTCGAGCGGCTTGGTCACGCCGTACTTCTCGCCGACCGCGTCCTGGATCTGCTTGAGGATCTCCGGACGCAACTTGACGTTGCCGGGCTTGTAGACACCGTGCACGTTCCCGAACGTCAGCGCGGTGATGTACCGGCCCTTCTCGCCCAGCCCGAGCGCGGCGGCCGTGGCCAGGCCGTCCTCGACCGTGCTGTACAGCTTCTCGTTGATCTCGTTCGCGACGCCGTCCTCCTCGCCGCCGACGACGCCGACCTCGATCTCCAGTACGACGTGGGCGGCGGCCGCCTCACCGAGCAGCTCCTCGGCGACGCGGAGGTTCTCGTCCAGCGGTACGGCGGAGCCATCCCACATGTGCGACTGGTACAGCGGCGCCTCGCCCCGGGCGACCCGCTCCTTGGAGATCGCCAGCAGCGGCCGGACGAAGCCGTCCAGCTTGTCCTTCGGGCAGTGGTCGGTGTGCAGCGCGATGTTGACGCTGTAGTTCTTGGCCACCTCGTGCGCGTACGCGGCCAGCGCCGCCGCCCCGGTGACCATGTTCTTCACGGTCGGGCCGGAAAGGTATTCGGCGCCACCGGTGGACACCTGGATGATGCCGTCGCTCTGCGCCTCGGCGAAGCCGCGGATGGCGGCGTTGAGAGTCTGCGAGGAGGTGATATTGATCGCCGGGTACGCGAACGCGCCGGCCTTGGCGCGATCGAGCATTTCGGCGTAAACCTCGGGGGAAGCGATAGGCATCTGGAACGCTCCTTGGCTGCACTGGATGGCGGTGGCTGGATAGCGCCGCCGGGACGGTCCGGCTCCAGTGCCGGGCCACGACGCACTGTCCTGAAACGGCAGTATCGCGCACGTCACCGCGTCGATCACATCGTGGGGGCCTGATCGGCGACGCCCTGCGGCGAACGTTCCCAGGTCGTACCGTGGTTGCCAGGAGGTGACCATGACCGAACCGGAGTTCAGCGACCCGAACGCGAACCTCGAACCGGGCATTGGCCTGGGGCGGGACGCGGACCTCGACCCGGACCGGCGCGATCTCGAAGCACCCGCCGAGGACGCCTTCGAACAGTCGCAGCCGGCCGACCCCGCGGGGGAACGGGACGAGAGTCCGGTGAATCTGGATCGTGAGATCGAGGTCAACGAGTGGGACGCGATCGAGCAGGCCCAGGTGGTCGACTTCGATGACGATTACCGATGACCGGTGGTGACGGGTCGGTGCGGCGGCTCACCGCTGCCGCGCCGGCCCGCTCGGATCACTTCCCAGGCGAGGCGCTCAGGGAGAAGGCGGCGTAGCCGACCACCCGGGCGCGGTCGCCGCTGGCATCGGCCGACGTGCCGCGGTGCAGCAGCGCGGGGCGCAGGCCGGCATCGCGGGCGTACCCGAGTAAACCTCGCAGCGCGAACGAGCCACAGGCGTCGTAGCGGCCGATCCGCGCCGGGTTCACGTCGAGCACCGCCTGGACGGTACGGGAGTCCTGCGCGTACGCCGCCGCCTCGTCCCGGTAGTGCGACAGGTCGGTGCTGCACAGGACGACCGTGCCCGGCCCGGTCGCGGCCACCGCGGCGGCCAGCGTCCGGGCCACGTCGTCGGGAGTGGACGCGCCGACGACCATGGGCAGCACCGGGACTGTGTAACCGGTCCGGCTCGGCGCGTCTGGCGCCGCGCCACGACCCGGACCAGTCGCCCGACCAGTCCGGCTCGGCGCGTCTGGCGCCGCGCCACGACCCGGACCAGTCGCCCGCTGCAGGAACGGCAGCTGCACCTCCAGCGAGTGCTCGGGGGCCAGCGGGCGGTCGTCCGCCCGCGCGTACCGGCCGCCGACCAGGGTCGCCACGGCGGCGGTGTCGACCGGTACCTCGCCGAGCGGGGTGAGCCAGCTGCCGGCGGCGGGTACCACGCAGCCGGCCACCGGGACGCGGTGCGCCGGCCCGATCAGGATGGCCCGCCGGATCCGGCCGGCGTGCGGGCGCAGCCGGGCGTAGACGTGCGCCGCGACCGGGCCGGAGTACCGGTAGCCGGCGTGCGGCACCACGTACGCCGGGGCCAGCGGCTCGGCGTCCGTAACGGGTACCGCATCGAGCAGGCGGTCGACCTGGCCGGCGAGCGCGTCGGGGTCGGCCGGGTAGAACAGGCCGGCCACGGCGGGAGCGCGCGGTTCTCGCTCGTCCATGTCGCTGCCGGTCCGCGGCTAACGCGAGCCCAGCAGGACCGGGAGCCGCCGTGCGCCCCAGGTGCCGGCCGGGCCGTCGTAGACGCCGGGCAACTGGTATCCACAGCGGGCGCAGGCGCCCCTGTCGGTCAGCCGGTACTCCTCGATCCGGTACCAGTCGCGAACCACCACCGGCGCGCTGCAGCCCGGACAGATCGTGGTGCCGCCGTCCGGGTCGTGCACGTTGCCGGTGTAGACGAAACGCAGTCCGTGCTCCAGCGCGATGCGCCGGGCCCGGCGCAGCGTCTCCGGCGGGGTGGGCGGCACGTCGCGCATCTTGAAGTCCGGGTGGAACGCGGAGAAGTGCAGCGGAACGTCGGGACCCAGGTGCTCGGCGAACCAGGCGCACTCGGCCGCGATCTCGGCGTCCCCGTCGTTGTGGCCGGGAATCAGCAGCGTGGTGACCTCGAACCAGACATCGGTCGACCTCAGGTATTCCAGGGTCTCCAGCACCGCCGGCAACTGGGCGAACGTGATCTTCTGGTAGAACGCGTCGCTGAACGCCTTGAGGTCGATGTTCGCCGCGTCCAGGTGCCCGAAGAACTCCCGCCGCGGCTCGGCGTTCACGTACCCGGCGCTGACCGCCACCGCGCGCACTCCCCGGTCCCGGCAGGCGTCCGCGACATCCATCGCGTACTCCATGAAGATCACCGGATCGTTGTAGGTGAACGCGACGCTGCGGCAGCCGAGCCGCACCGCCGTCTCGGCGAGCGCCTCCGGCGACGCGGACGCGGAGAGCGTGTCGATCTCCCGGGACTTGGAGATGTCCCAGTTCTGGCAGAACCTGCAGGCCAGGTTGCAGCCCGCGGTGCCGAACGACAGGACGGGGGTACCGGGCAGGAAGTGGGCCAGCGGCTTCTTCTCCACCGGATCGACGCAGAACCCGCTGGACCGCCCGTACGTGGTCAGGACCACCCGGTCGCCGACCCGCCCGCGTACGAAACACAGTCCGCGCTGCCCCTCGTGCAGCTTGCAGGCACGCGGGCAGACATCGCACTGCACCCGACCGTCGGCGCACTGGTGCCAATATCGGGTCGGCACGGTGTGCGGGTCGGCGTCGGAGAGCGCCTCTGCGCTGGACCGCATTGCTCCACGCTACGCCGGGCGGACGTTGATCGGTTTCGCTAACGTCGGCGCATGGACTGGAACCTGCGCTCGTGCGGCCGGCACGGTCACGTCACGTACGCCCCGTCGGAGACGGAGCTGCGCGAACGGCTGCACGCACGGACTCCGCTCGGCGACGCGTGGCGCTGCCTGCGCTGTGGGGACTTCGTGCTCGGCGATCCCGGGCGGGAGGGGCCGGCCCAGGACGCGCCGGTGGTACGGCGCGGGCGGGAGCTGCGCGATGCGGTGATCCTGCGGCTGCTCGCGCTCGAACGCTGGATCCGGGGCGCGCTGGTGCTGCTCGCCGGGTACGGAGTGTGGCGCTTCCGGTACCACCACGACGCCGTACAGAAGGCGTTCAACGAGGACCTGCCGCTGCTCAAGCCGCTGGCCGACAAGCTGGACTACAACCTCGAAGACTCCTCGATCGTGCACAGCATCCAGACCGTGATCCAGGCGCGGACCAGCACCCTCGCGTGGGTCGCGCTCGGCCTGGCCGGGTACGGCCTCCTCCAGCTCGTCGAGGGCACCGGCCTCTGGCTGCTGAAGCGCTGGGGCGAGTACTTCGCGGTGGTGGCCACCTCGCTCGGGCTACCGATCGAGATCTACGAGCTGTCCGAGCGGATCACCTGGATCCGGATCGGAGCCCTGCTGATCAACCTCTTCGCGGTGGTCTACCTGCTGGTGTCGAAGCGGCTGTTCGGCCTGCGTGGCGGCAGGGCCGCATACGACGCCGAGCGCCACGAGACCTCTCTCCTGGAGATCGAGCACTCCGGCGACCCGGGTACACCGAGTGTCCGGGTGGACCCGGCGACCGCCGGCACCTGAGAGAATCCTGGATCGGGGGTGGTCCTCACACCGGTCACCGGTAACCTCTATCGCCGTGGATACCGCCGAGACGAGTCGCGCGCTGGCCGAGAGCCTGGGTAGCCTCCTCAATCCGAAAGACTTGATCCAGAGTGTCGGCCTGTTCGGCTTCTGGGCCATCGTGTTCGCCGAGACCGGTTTGCTGATCGGCTTCTTCTTCCCCGGTGATTCGCTGATCTTCATGGCCGGGGTCGCGGCCTCGCCCGTTGCCTCACAGTTCGTGGGGACCCGGCTCTCGCTGCCCGCATTGTTGATCGTGACGCCGATCGTCGCGATTGCCGGTTCTCAGCTCGGGCACTTCCTGGGTGCGCGGTTCGGACGGAAGATGTTCCAACGCCCGGATTCCCGCCTGTTCAAACAGGAGTACGTGGACAAGGCCGAACAGTTCTTCAACCGGTTCGGTGCGGCCAAGGCGATCGTGCTGTCGAGGTTCACGCCGATCGTGCGTACGTTCATGAACCCGATCGCCGGCGTCCTGGAGGTACCCGCCCGTACCTTCTTCGTCTGGAACGTGGTCGTCAGCATCGTCTGGGCCGACGGCGTTCTGCTGATCGGGTACGCGCTGGCGAAGCAGATCCTCCGCCTGATTCCGGCGGACAAGATCGATACGTACCTGCTGCCGGTCATCGTGGTGATCGTGCTGATCTCGATGATCCCGATCTTCGTGGAGATGGTCCGCAGCCGTCGCGAGAAGCGCCGCGACGCGGAGCGGGAGCAGGTGCAGCAGCGGGTCCGCGGGTAGTTTCCGGCGCCCGTCAGAGCTCTCAAGCCAGGTTGACGATGGGGGTGGCCGGCAAGCGGTCGGCCACCCCGAGGCTGAGTGCGCGGAACGTCAGAGCCGCGGCCTCTTCCAGGTAGAAGGCGCGCTTGTGCGCCAGTTCCACGGTCGGCCCGAGAACCGAACAGCCGTGCTGGGCCAGGATCACGCAGTTGGTACCGTCCCGGGTCGCCTCCGCCGCCACGGCGGCCACTTCCGCCGTACCCGGCGGGTAGAACGGCGTCCGCTTGATTGCCCCGAGGTAGAACGCGTGATCGGTGGTCACGAGCCGGATCGGCTCGTCCAGCGCGTCGAGCAGCACCGCGGTCTGCGGGTGCAGGTGCACGATGGCGTTCACGTCCGACCTCGCCCGGTACGTGGCAAGGTGCAGGGCCAGCTCCGAGGTCGGGCGGAGCATGGCCGGCTGATCGACCGAGCGCGGCGCGGGCACGGCAGCGGACACCGGCCCGCCGGTGGTCGGCGGCAGTTCGCCGCCGGCCACCGCACCTGTCGCGATGCTCACCCGGCAGAAATCGGACCGGTCGAGACGGTCAAGCCACGTCCCCGCTCCGGTCACCCAGATATCGTCGGCGCCGGGTTCGCGCGCCGACAGGTTGCCGCCCGAGCCGACCACCAGGCCAGCCCTGACCACCGCCGCGCCTACGTGGACCAGCTGGTCCCGCAGGTCGCCGACGATGTAGTTCACGCGACCGCCATAGTGGCGGTCGCGGTCGTGCCGGTCAGCGCGCCTTCTTGGTCGCCCGCTTGCGCGGCGGGGTCAGCAGGTCGGCGATAGCGGCAATCGCGGCCGGCACAAGGCGGTAGTACGCCCAGACGCCGCGCTTCTCGCGCTCGAGGAGACCGGCTTCGGTCAGAATCCGGAGGTGATGACTCACGGTCGGCTGGGAGAGACCAAGCGGAGCGGTGAGGTCACACACGCACGCTTCGCCCTCCGGAGCCGACTGGATCAGACTGAGCAGCCGGAGCCGGGCCGGGTCGGCGAGTGCCTTGAGCACTCCCGCGAGGCGCTCGGCATCGGCACGCTCAATCGGTTCGCCGGCAAGCGGCGAGATAGCTGGTAAAGCAGTTTCGGCCAACGCAGTTCCCACGTCTTCCATCCTTCCACCTACACCATCGATTCGCCTGCATATGCGCAGGTCCGAATCGACAAATTTTCAAACCGCGAGGCCGAGGTCGGTCAGCGAATAGGCGGATCTGTAGTCCAGCCCAGCAGCCCGAACGGCGCTCCCCGCGCCACGATCAACAATAACCGCAACCCCGACGACAACGGCTCCGGCTTCCCTCAAAGCATCCACAGCGGCCAGGACACTCGCCCCCGTCGTCGAGGTGTCCTCTACGGCCAGTACGCGTCGTCCTGCCACATCTGGACCCTCGATGCGCCGCTGAAGACCGTGCGTTTTCCCAGACTTACGCACGACACATGCGTCCAGTTCAATACCGCGGGCAGCGGCCGCGTGAAGCATGGCGCCGGCGACCGGGTCCGCCCCGAGGGTGAGCCCGCCGACCACGTCGAACTCCCAGTCCGCGGTGAGGTCCAGCATCACCTTGCCGACGAGCGGCGCGGCCGCGTGATGGAGCGTTACCCGCCGCAGATCCACGTAGTAGTTGGCCTCCTGCCCGGAGGACAACACCACTCGACCGTGGACGATCGCCAGGTCTGCGATGAGTTTGCGCAGGTCGTCGCGCTCTGCCATACGACGAGGGTACTTGCTAGGTCGATGGCGCGAACCGACGACCCGGGCCGGCCGAGAAGTACCGGTTGGCGGACGGAACCAGCAACAGCACACCGATCGTTACCGCGAGTGCGGCAAGTACGACTCGGAGTATCGAGGTCGGGACAGTCAACTGCTCCCCCGCGACACTCCCCGCACCCATGCTGACCAGCGAAAATGTGCTTCCACACAGATTGACGAGGGCGTAGAAGCCCATCAGGGAGGCCAGAACGATCCTCGCCGGGTTGGCGCCGCGACCAGTCAGGATCGCGCACACCACCGCACCGGCCGCGGGCAGTATCCACTCGATGATGGAGACCACGACGCCGAGCCACACGGCCGCGTGAGTGACAGTCGCGAGATCGATCGATACCTGAGGATCCGCACGGAGACCCTCGCTGACCTGCGAAGTTATCAGATTTCTATTGACAAACAGCGATACGATGCTGATCACCGTGTAGACCGCCGACAGCCCCACACCAAGATAGGTAAGAATCACTGCGACTTTCACCACACCGGGCCGCGGCGGGCGCGGGACCAGGGTCAGCGGCGCGAAGCTCGGGTGGATGAACCCCCAGTTGTACGCGTACCCGTAACCCGCCATTTGGTTGGACGCCGAGTCGGGGCCCGGCTCCGATGGCCCAGCGGGTGTGGGCACCGACGGCCTCATCGCCGGCCTCTGCTGGCCGAGTCGCCCCGGGTGTCCGAGTCGCCCCGGGTGTCCGGGGACAGCCGCCGTACCAACGCGGCCGGCGCGTGCCGCATGCCGAAGACGAGCGCCTTGTATCGCAGGCCGGGAACGCTGACCAGCCGGCCCCGGCGGAGGTCGCGCAGCGCGCCGGCGGCCACCTCGTCCGCCGTCAGCCACATCCAGTCGGGCGTCGCGGACATGTCGATGCCGGCCCGCTCGTGGAACTCGGTCCTGGTGTACCCGGGGCACAGCGCGAGAACCCGAACGCCGTGCCGGCGTACCCCGAGCGCCAGCGATTCACTGAAATTGATCACCCACGCCTTGCTCGCCGGGTACGTCGAGCCGGCCATCACGGCACCGAAGCCCGACACCGACGCGACGTTCACGATGTCGCCGCGACCCCGCTCGACCATCGCGGGCAGTGCGGCGTGAGTCAGCCGCATGACCGCGCGCACGTTGACATCGAGCAGCCGTTCCTCGTCTTCCAGATCGGTCCGCAGAAACGAACCCTTGACGCTGAACCCGGCATTGTTGATCAACATATCCACCGGGCCGGTCGAGTCGCCCAGCCGCTGTTCGACGGCCCGACAGCCCTCGGCGGTCGACAGGTCGGCCGGCAGTGTGGTGACACTGACGCCGTGCGCCTCGCCCAGGCCGTCGGCGACGGCACCCAGTCGCTGTTCGTCGCGCGCGACGAGGATCAGATCCCAGCCCGCGGCCGCGAGCCGGCGAGCGAAAGCCGCACCGATGCCAGAGGTCGCTCCGGTGACGAGTGCGGTCTGACGGACTTCCACGGTCGGCCTCGCTTGAGAGGTAGGGAGTCCAGAAAGGTGTTACCAGGGGCGCGATGTTCGCTTCGCACCGTACCGGCCCCCGTGCCGGTCCGGTTGCCCGGATCGGCCCAGGGGCCGGTACGCGTTCGAGTCGCCGACTGAGTCGATTCGCTGTTCGAGCCCAGCGAACGACTAGGCGGGCGGGGCGGGCGGCTGGTCGGGCGGCGGGGTGCCGCCCGGGTTACCCGGGTTACCGGGGGCACCCGGTACCGGCGGGTATCCGGGCTCCGTGCCGCCCTGCGCCCCCGGTGCGGACGGGTAGGGCAGGCTCGGGTACCCGGGCTCGGCCGCACCCGGCGTGCCCGGCGCCGCCCGGCGGAAGTACGGGTTGGAGGCGGGCAGGGCGAGCAGGATGATCACGAGGATCGCACCCAGCAGCCCGATCACCGACACGACCGTCGTCACCGGCGTCAGCCAGGAGGGCCGGGCCTGATCGATGAAGTGGTTGACCGTGGCGCTGCTGACGCCACCGGACGAGTTGCTCGTCGTGGTGAACCGGGAACTGAACCCACCGGTCGCACCGCCGCACAGGCACAGCACGCTGAGCCCGACGAGTACCCAGGTGGTGATCCGGGCGCCCTGGCTGCCCCGCATGATGGAGCGCGCCAGGATGGCGACGACGATCGCCAGGATGATCGTGATGACGGCACTGACGACAGCGATCGCGGTGAACGCGGTGGCCACCTGATCCGGAGTCGGGCTGGTCGAGTTGGCGTACGCCTGGCGGAGCGCGTCGGCCAGCTTGCCTATCACCGACAGCTGTAGCACCGCGTTGATCACGAGTAGTAATGCGACCAGATACTGTACGTATCCGGCCGTAGTGACTGTGCCCGGCCGGCTATCGGCGGGGGCCCCGGGTGCGGCATATGACACGGCCATTCCTCCCATTCAGACCTGCGCACACGCTAGCGGCCGAGGGCAAGCGCCGCGACCCGAAACACGCGCCTCACTCGATGCTGTCGATGACTGTGCTCGCCTCCGCCAAAGATCGGCTCCGGCTGTGCTCAGTCGACCGGCACCAGGTAGACCAGCCGTTCCGCGCGGAAGAACCGGTTCGAGACCGGCAGCAGCAACAGTACGAAAGTGACGAGTAACAGCGGGTAGATAAGCAGGGCGGCGGCGTCCGCGGCGGCGAACCAGGCCGGATAACTGGCGTCCTGGAGCCGGACCGCCTCCCGCTCCAGCGCGGTGTTCTGCGAGGCGACGAGATTGTTGGCCACCACCGTGCCGGTGCAGCACATCAGCAGGGCGACGGACGCGGCGAGGGACACCAGCCGTGCCCTGTTGCTCGCCCGGCGGAGGCCGGCCGCGCTGGTCAGCAGCACGAGGACGCACACCAGCAGGACCACGAGCGTGACGGCGTCACCGCTGTTGCTCGCGGACTTCTCGGTGCCGATGTCGGCCGCCGTGGCTCCCGTCGCCCGGCCGGCCCGGTCCACGAGTGCGGGGTACTTGGCCAGGTCGTACACACAGGCCGCGGCCTGCAACAGCAGAACCGCGGCCGTGCCGAGCAGTGCGCCGGTGGCGACGGTGACGGTCCACGGCCGTCGCCACCGGGGCATCGGAGGTGGGGTGGGATGGCTCACCGGGCAGAGGGTACCGGCGAGCCGATCAGGCGGCGGTGACCGCCAACCCGTCCTTGCTCTCGCTGAGGTCGACCACCACCGTGTCGCCGTCGCGCACGGTGCCGGACAGCAGTGCGCGGGCCAGTTGGTCGCCGATCGCCGACTGCACCAGACGGCGCAGCGGGCGGGCACCGTAGATCGGGTCGTACCCGTTGAGAGCCAACCACTCCTTCGCCGGCTCGTGGACGGTCAGCGTCAGCCGCCGGTCGGCCAGCCGCTTGCCCAGGTTGGCCAGCTGAATGTCCACGATGGACTTCAACCCGGTCGAGGACAGGGCGCTGAACACCACGATGTCGTCCAGCCGGTTGAGGAACTCCGGCTTGAAGTGAGTGCGCACCACCTCGAGCACGGCATCCCTGCGCTGCTCGTCGCCGAGCGTCGGATCCGCGATCGCGTGGGAACCCAGGTTCGACGTCAGGATCAGGATCGCGTTGCGGAAGTCCACGGTGCGCCCCTGGCCGTCGGTGAGCCGCCCGTCGTCGAGTACCTGGAGCAGTACGTCGAACACGTCCGGGTGGGCCTTTTCCACCTCGTCGAGCAGGATGACCGAGTACGGGCGCCGCCGTACCGACTCGGTGAGCTGGCCGCCCTCCTCGTACCCGACGTACCCGGGCGGCGCACCGACGAGGCGGGCCACCGAGTGCTTCTCGCCGTACTCGCTCATGTCGATGCGAACCATCGCCCGCTCGTCGTCGAACAGGAACTCGGCCAGCGCCTTGGCCAGCTCGGTCTTGCCGACACCGGTCGGGCCGAGGAACAGGAAGCTGCCGGTGGGCCGGTCCGGGTCCGCGACGCCGGCCCGTGCCCGGCGCACCGCGTCGGCCACCGCCCCGACCGCCTCGGCCTGACCGATCACGCGGGAAGCCAGCGATTCCTCCATCCGGAGCAGCTTCGCGGTCTCGCCCTCCATCAGCCGGCCGGCTGGAATGCCGGTCCACGAGGAGACCACGGCCGCGATGTCGTCGACGCCGACCTCCTCCTTGAGCATCGCGCCGTTGGCCTGGAGGCCGGCGAGTTCCTGCTCGGCCCGGGCCAGCTCGTGCTCCAGCTCGGGGATTCGCCCGTACCGCAGCTCAGAGGCGCGGCCCAGGTCGAAGTCACGCTCGGCCCGGTCGGCCTCGCCGCGCAGCGCCTCCAGTTGCTCCTTGGCCGCGGAGATCTTCTGGATGTGTGCCTTCTCGTTTCGCCAGCGCTCGGACAGCGCGGACAGTTGCTCGCGCTTGTCGGCCAGTTCGCGGCGCAGCCGCTCCAGGCGCTGCGCCGAGGCGGGGTCCGGCTCCTTGGCCAGCGCCATCTCCTCGATCTCCATGCGCCGCACGGCCCGCTCGATCTCGTCGACCTCGACCGGCCGCGAGTCGATCTCCATGCGCAACCGGGACGCCGCCTCGTCGACCAGGTCGATCGCCTTGTCGGGCAGGAACCGGTCGGCGATGTACCGGTCGGACAGCGAGGCCGCGCCGACCAGGGCGGCGTCGGTGATCCGCACGCCGTGGTGCACCTCGTAGCGCTCCTTGAGGCCGCGCAGGATGCCGATGGTGTCCTCAATGGACGGTTCGCCGACCAGTACCGGCTGGAACCGCCGCTCCAGCGCGGGGTCCTTCTCGATGTGCTCGCGGTACTCGTCGAGCGTGGTCGCGCCGACCATCCGCAGTTCGCCGCGGGCCAGCATGGGCTTGAGCATGTTGCCGGCGTCCATCGAGCCCTCGCCCTTGCCGGCACCGACGACGGTGTGCAGCTCATCGATAAACGTGATGACCTGACCGTCGCTGCCCTTGATCTCCTCGAGTACCGACTTGAGCCGCTCCTCGAACTGACCGCGGTACTGCGCTCCGGCCACCATCGCCGCCAGGTCGAGGCTCACCAGTCGCTTTTCGCGCAGGGACTCCGGCACGTCGCCGGCCACGATGCGCTGGGCCAGGCCCTCGACGATCGCCGTCTTGCCGACGCCGGGCTCGCCGATGAGGACCGGGTTGTTCTTGGTACGGCGGGACAGCACCTGGATGACCCTGCGGATCTCCGAGTCCCGGCCGATCACCGGGTCCACCTTGCCTTCGCGCGCCTTGGCGGTGAGGTCGACGCCGTACTTCTCCAGCGCCTGGTACTGCTGCTCGGGATCGGGGCTGGTCACCCTGCGGTTCCCGCCACGGATCTGCGGGAACGCGTCGACCAGTGCCTTCTCGGTCGCGCCCGCCTCCTGCAACAGCCTCGCGACGGCGCCACCGACCTGTGCGAGGCCGGCGAGCAGGTGCTCGGTGGAGACGTACTCGTCGCCCAACGGCCGGGCGATGGACTCGGCGGCGTTGACCGCGTTCACCAATTCCCGGGAGATGTTCGGCTCCGCCACGCTGGACCCGCGGGCGGACGGCTGTGACTCCACCGACCTCAGTGCCGCCCGGCGAATGTCCGCCGGGTTGGCGCCCACCGCACGCAGCAGCGCGGGGGCGGTCGAGTCACCGGTGTCCAGCAGCGCGAGCAGCAGGTGCCAGACCTCCACCGTGGCGTGGCCTCGCTGGGTGGCGTTGGCTATGGCAGCACTGACGACCTCGCGGCTCTTCGTGGTCAGACGCTCAACGTTCATGGGCTCCCCTGTTAACGACAATCCATGGGGTACGACGTAGCTGGACTTGAGTCTATTCCGCTCAACTTTCCTTGGCGAACCGTGTGCCCCGTCACATACGACGGCGTCAATGTGGGCATCGTGAACTCGATAACGATGGACTACGGATCGTCCAGGGAGTGGGGCGATGCGGTGATCGCGACGGCCGACTCGACGCTGGCGCAGACGGCGACCAGCTGGCCAACCTCACGTCCGCCACACCGCACCGGATTGCTCGGTGTCACCCGATGATCGGGCTACCGGTTCACGAACGTCTTCGGCGGCTTCAGCGGCTGAGGAGGCGCGCGTCACGGGTTCGGACCGGGCTGGTCCGCCGCCAGGCGGACCAGCCCGGTCCGTCGATGAGAGCGTCGACACAGGCCAGACCCGGAGCAACCGCTCGATAGGGCACAGTTCACGTAACGGAGGGCGTGAATTACGAACCGAAGTCTTCCGTTCACGGGGATCCTCGGGCTACCGTGACGCCACCTCGGCGGGTTCGTCATCGCAGGAGAGTCTTCTGGTGCGCGCACAGCAAACGGCGTTCTCTGGCTTCGCCAATCCGGTGGATCCCACACCGGCGGAGCTGCGCGCCTGGGCGCACCAGCCCGACGTGGTGCCGCTGCACACCATGCCGCCCGACTGGGACCTGCTCGTCTCCGGCGACCACCTGATCGGCACACTGCTGGAGCTGGCGCTCGACCGCGGTTGCCCGGCTCGCCGGTTCGCCCTGCACTGCCTGTATATCTACGCCGCCGACGGGATCCGCACGAACTTCCGCGCACATCCGAAGCGGCGGCTACGCAAGATGGTGGAGAGCGTCGAGCAGGACGGCGACGAACTGCTGCGGATCTGGGCACACAACGTCCGGATGCTGATCGCCCGGCCCGAACTCTTCGACTACCACGACTGGTGCGAGGGCGGCCTGGTACGCCACCCTCGCCGCCTGTCCTGACCGGCTACTGCTGCTGCTGATCGGGCTTCTGCTGCTGGCCCATGGGCTGCTTGTTCATCGAGTCGATGCCCTCGTGCGCCCGGCTCTGGCCCTTATCGATCTTGTCGCTGTACTTGTTGCCGGTCATGTCGTCGGCCTTGTCTCCGGCCTTGTCGACGACCTGCTTCATCTTCTGCTTGGCCTTGTCCGCCATCCCCATGATCTGGCCCCCGTCCCAGCGTCGAATGAAAGGATCACTCCAGTTCAACGTACGTCAGGATGGGGCGGCGTTGGCCGGAACCGGCTAATCGGTTCCGGTCCGGCGGGCGGCCGGGGAGGGGCTGTTCGACCCGGACGGCCGGAACCGGCTATTCGGTCCCGGCTCGCCGCGGACGCCAGACCACCAGTGCGGTGCTTCGGTCCCGGCTGCGTACGAGGTCACGTCCGCCCCCGTACGCGACGACCTGCGCGAGTCGTTCCTGCGCGTCGGCGAGGTCGGCTTCCAGGTCCATGATCCGCTGTTGCAGCTCGGTCACCAGCTGCTCCAGCTCGATGATCCGCTTGACGCCGGCCAGGTTGACTCCGTCCTCCTGGCTCAGCCGCTGGATCTCGCGGAGCAGGGCGACGTCGCGGGCGCTGTAGCGTCGGCCGCCGCCGGTCGCCCGGCCCGGCTGGACCAGGCCCATCCGGTCGTACTGGCGCAGTGTCTGCGGGTGCATGCCGGCCAGCCGCGCGGCCACCGAGATGATCAACACCTTGGCGTCCGACGTGTGCTCGATCGAGACCACGAACTCGTCACTCATGGCGCACCTGCCGATCGATGTGCTCCCGCGGAGCCGCCGGGGCGGACGCCGCGTACGTCTGCAGTGCCTCCCGGGCCGACTCCGGGAGATCCTTCGGTACCACGACATCAACCGTGACCAACAGGTCGCCCGGGTTGCCTTCCCGCCGCGGTACGCCCTTGCCCCGTACCCGGAGGGTGCGCCCGGACGGCGTACCCGCCGGTACCCTCACGGTCACCGAGCCGTCGAGGGTCGGTACCCGCAGGTCTACCCCATTGACCGCCTCGGGGAACGTGATCGGGACGTTCAGCGTGAGGTCGTCGCCGTACCTGCCGAACAGCGGGTCTTCCTTGACCTTGATCAGTACGAACAGGTTTCCGGCCGGACCGCCCCGCTCACCCGGCTCGCCGCGCCCGGCCAGCCGGATCTTCTGGCCGTCGGCGACGCCCGGCGGGATGCGGACGTTGAGCGTGCGGGTCTTGGTGACCCCGCCCGTGCCGTGGCACTCCGGGCACTTCTCGTCCACGATCGTCCCGACGCCCTGGCACTCCCGGCACGGCTCGGCGAAGCTGAACGAGCCCTGGTTGCTGGTCGTGACCCCGGCGCCCTGACAGACCGGGCAGGTCCGCGGCTGGGTACCCGGCTTGGCCCCGCTGCCGTGACAGGTGTCGCAGACACCCGGCGCGCGCAGGGTCAGCGGCAGGGTCGCGCCGTTGACCGCGTCGCGGAAGTCCAGCGAGACCTCGGCCTCGACGTCCCTGCCCCGCCCCGGACCCCGCCGGGTGGCGGTGCGAGCACCGCCACCCGAGAAGATGGAGCTGAACAGGTCGGAGAAGCCGGCTCCGCTGAACCGGCGATCGCCGGTCGCCGCGCCGGCGTCAGCGAAGATGTCGGACATGGTGAACGGGCCGCCGCCGCCACCGGCGCCCCGTGAGCTACGCCGGAACGCGCCGGAGCCGAACAGCTGGCGCATCTCGTCGTACTCTTTGCGCTTGCGGTCGTCGGAAAGCACGTCGTAAGCCTCGGAGACGGCCTTGAACCGCTCCTCCGCCTCGGCGTTGCCCGGGTTGCGGTCCGGGTGCAGCTCACGCGCGAGCTTGCGGTACGCCTTCTTGATCTCGTCGGCCGGAGCGGACTGCGAGACGCCGAGGACGGCGTAGAAGTCCTTCTCCAGCCAGTCTTTCGAACTCACAACGCCACCTCCCCTGGTTGTTCATGAATCGCTGGCGTCATTCGGGGTCCGCCACCGCGACCAGCGCGGGACGCAGCAGGCGCTCACCGAGCAGGTAGCCCTTGCGCAGGATGTCCACACAGGTCGGTTCGGCCACGTCGGCCGAGGTCAGGTGCGCGACCGCCTCGTGCACCGTCGGGTCGAACGGATCGCCCTTCTCCCCGAACGGGGTGAGCCCGAACTTGGTCAGCGAGCCGAGCAGCTGCTCGGCCACTGATCCAAACGGCCCGACCAGGTCACCGTGTTCCCGTGCCCGGTCCAGGTCGTCGAGCACCGGCAGCAGAGCGACCAGGACACCGCCCGTCGCCTGCTCGCTGACCAGTACCCGGTCCCGTTCGACCCGCTTGCGGTAGTTGGCGTACTCGGCCGTGACCCGTTGCAGGTCCCGGACTCGCTCGTCCAACTCCTCCCGCAGCGCGGTGAGTTCGGCACCCAGCGGGCCAGGCGACGGCTCGGCGTCGAGGGCCGCCTCCGGCACCTCGCTCGGCTCGATGACCTCGCCGACCACCACCGATTCCTCCTCGGTCTCACCCGCCGTAGCGGCGTCCGTGCCGTTACTCGCGGCAACCGGCTGCTCCGGCGCGTCGGCCGGGTCGCTCGGTTCGATCGGATCGTCCTTGCGGATCTTCCGCCTGTCCCGGATCACCAGAGGCGGCTGCTGCGCCTCCGGGCCGTCGGCGGGCGCCGAGTCGGCGCCCGCCGGATCCCTTTCGGTACCACTCACTTCTTGTCGTCCTCGACGATCTCGGCGTCCACAACGTCCTCGCCACCGGTCGTGCCACCGGCGGTGGTGCCGCCGGCCGCGCCGGGCTGCCCGTCTTCGGGGCCGCCGGCCGCACCTGGCTGACCCTCGCCGGCCGCCTGGGCCTGCGCGTACAGCTGAGAACCGGCCTTCTGGGAGGCCGTCGCCAGCTTCTCGTGCGCCGACTTGATCTTCTCCAGGTCGTTTCCGCCGAGGGCCGCGCGGAGCTCGCCGAGCGCCTCGTTGATCTCGTCCCGGCCGTCGGCGGGCAGCTTGTCGCCGCTCTCCGCGAGGAACTTCTCGGTCTGCCACTGGAGCTGCTCGGCCTGGTTGCGGGTCTCCGCTTCCTCACGCCGCCGCTTGTCGTCGTCGGCGTGCTCCTGCGCGTCCCGCATCATCCGCTCGATGTCGTCCTTGGGCAGCGCCGAGCCACCCGTCACCACCATCGACTGCTCCTTGCCGGTGCCCAGGTCCTTCGCGTTGACGTGCATGATGCCGTTCGCGTCGATGTCGAAGGTGACCTCGATCTGCGGCACGCCACGCGGCGCCGGCGGGAGGCCGGTCAGCTCGAAGGTGCCGAGGTTCTTGTTGTACGCCGCGATGTCCCGCTCACCCTGGAAGACCTGGATCAGGACCGAGGGCTGGTTGTCGTCGGCGGTCGTGAAGATTTCCGACCGCTTGGTCGGGATCGTGGTGTTGCGCTCGATCAGCTTGGTGAAGATGCCGCCCTTGGTCTCGATGCCCAGGGACAGCGGGGTCACGTCCAGCAGGAGGACGTCCTTGACCTCGCCCTTCAGCACACCGGCCTGCAGCGCGGCACCGACGGCGACGACCTCGTCCGGGTTGACGCCCTTGTTCGGCTCCTTGCCACCGGTCAGCTGCTTCACCAGGTCGGACACGGCGGGCATACGGGTCGAGCCACCGACCAGGATCACGTGGTCGACGTCGGAGACCTTGATGCCGGCGTCCTTGATCGCCTGCTCGAACGGGCCCTTGCACGCGTCCAGCAGGTCCTGCGTCATCCGCTGGAACTCGGCGCGCGACAGCTGGGTGTCCAGGTGCAGCGGGCCGGCGCTTCCGGCGGTGATGTACGGCAGGTTGATGCTGGTCGTGGCGGCCGCGGACAGCTCGATCTTGGCCTTCTCGGCGGCTTCCTTGAGCCGCTGGAGGGCCATCTTGTCCTGGGAGAGGTCGATGCCGTGCTGGCCACGGAAGGTCTTGACCAGGTGGTCGATGACCCGCTCGTCCCAGTCGTCGCCACCGAGGTGGTTGTTACCGGCGGTCGCCTTGACCTCGATGACGCCATCGCCGAGCTCCAGCAGGGACACGTCGAACGTGCCACCACCCAGGTCGAAGACGAGGACGGTCTGCTCCTTGGAGCCCTTGTCCAGGCCGTACGCCAGTGCCGCCGCGGTCGGCTCGTTGACGATGCGGAGCACGTTGAAGCCGGCGATCTCACCGGCCTCCTTGGTCGCCTGGCGCTGGGCGTCGTTGAAGTACGCCGGTACGGTGATCACCGCGTCGGCGATCGACTCGCCCAGGTACGACTCGGCGTCACGCTTGAGCTTCATCAGCACCCGCGCGGAGATCTCCTGCGGGGTGTACTTTTTGCCGTCGATGTCGATGGACCAGTTCGTGCCCATCTCCCGCTTGACCGAACGGATCGTCCGATCCGGGTTGGTCACCGCCTGGCGCTTGGCCACCTCACCGACGAGCACCTCACCGTTGCGGGCGAACGCGACGATCGACGGTGTGGTCCGCGACCCTTCGGCGTTCGCGATGACGGTGGGTTCGCCACCCTCGAGAACGCTGACCACCGAGTTGGTCGTCCCGAGGTCGATGCCGACCGCACGTGCCATGTTCGCTGCCTCCGTTGTTGACTTCCCCGGTCCCTCGAAGTTGAGCGGACCGGACTCAATAGTGACACGCGTTTGCGGGGTGTCAAGTGGGAGTTGAGTGTGGTCGGCGCAACTCGATATTGGGTAGTGGCGTCACAGGGACGTATCGGGCAGGCTCATGGGTGTGACCCGGCGTACCGTATCGCCCCCGGCCGCTCCGTCCTCGTCCACCGGCGTTCCCGCGCTGAGCGCCGCCCTGAACGAGTTGCTCGCCGTGCTCGCCGCGGCGCGGTATCCGCTGGTGGCGACCGCTGCCGAGCCTGCCAGCGAGGCGTCCCGGACCATGGTCGCGCAACTGCGCGACTACCTGCTCCCGCGGCTCGGCGGGCTCGGCGCGCCGTTGCTCGTGGTCGTCGGCGGCTCCACCGGCGCGGGGAAGTCGACCTTGGTCAACAGCCTGGTCCGCGCGCCGGTCAGCCAGGCCGGCGTGCTGCGCCCGACCACCCGTGCCCCGGTGCTGGTGCACCACCCGGCGGACGGGCGCTGGTTCCACGAGCGACGGCTGCTGCCCGGATTCGCCCGTACGACCGGCCTGAACGGCGGCCCCGGCAGCCTGCGGCTGGTCGCGGCGACCGGGCTGACTCCGGGGCTGGCGCTGCTCGACGCGCCCGACATCGACTCGGTGGTGGCCGCCAACCGGGAGCTGGCCGAGCAACTGTTCGCCGCCGCCGATCTCTGGCTGTTCGTGACGACCGCCGCCCGGTACGCCGACGCGGTGCCCTGGTCGGTGCTCGCCACCGCCCGGGACCGGGGCACCGCGCTGGCGATGGTGCTGGACCGGGTACCGGCCGACGCCCAGGAGGAACTCGGGGAGGACCTGGCCGCGATGCTCCCCGAGCGGGGGCTGGCGGCGGCCCGGCTGTTCCTGGTGCCCGAGGCCCAGCTCGACGGACAGGGGCTGTTGGCGGAGTGGCTGGTCCAGCCGATGCGGGCATGGTTCGCCGGGCTGGCCGCCGACCCGGCGATCCGGGCCGGGTTGGTGCGGCAGACCGTCGGTGGCGCGGTGGCCGCCCTGGTACCGGCCGTCGCCGGGCTGATCGACGCGGCCGAGGAGCAGATCACCACGGCGACGGCGCTGCGCGACTCGGTGCACATCGCGCACGCCGACGCGCTGGCCACCCTGGACGCGGCGATCGGCGACGGCAGCGTACTGCGCGGCGAGGCGCTCGACCGGTGGCAGGAGTACGTGGGCACCGGCCAGCCGGGTCCAGGGCCCGGCGCCCGGCTCCGGGACCGGTTCGGCGCGACGATCGCGGGCAGGGCAGGACCCGCCGGACGGCTGCGAAGCTCCCTGTCGGCGAGCCTGGCCACAGTGATCTCCGCTGCCGTGACCCGTGCCGAGGAGCGGGTACGGGCGGCCTGGCGGGGCCAGCCCGAGTTGGGCACACAGGTACCCGCGGCCGACGACCCGGACACAGAGGCGCAGCACCTGGTACGGCTCTGGCAGCGCTGGCTGCTGGACCAGGTGCGCCGCGATCCGTGGGACGAGGGGCTGCCGACCCGGTCGGGGTACCCGGCCACCACCGCCGGCCTGCTCGTGACGATCGCGGTGCTCGCGCCGCCGACATCCGATGCCCCCGGCTCGCCGGAGGCGGACCGGGCCGACCCGGCGACCGGCGGCGGGGCAGGCGCGGGCCTGGCCCTGCTGCACTCGATCCGGGCCGACGAGACGCTGCGCGAGCTGGCCGGGCGCGCCGGGGCCGATCTTCAACGGCGGCTGCGGGAGCTGTTCGACGCCCGGTCGGCCCGGTTCACCGGCGCCCTGGCCGGCGTCGAGGTCGCCGTCGATCAGCCGGAACGGTTGCGCATCGCGGGTCACGCGGTGGCGACGGCGTCGCCCGTCGCGGTCGGCCGGCCGGTGGTGCCGCGACAAGCGGCTGCCACTAGCCTGCCGGCGACGGAGCCATCAACATAGGTGAGCACCGGCGAGCGCGCCGGACTGCCGGCGCATGACTGAAGGGCTGCGGGTGGAGCAGGGGCTGGATGTCGCGTTGCCGCGTGGGCGTCACGGGTACGATCCCGACCGCGACCGGCCCCGATCGGACCGCGTCGACGCCGATTCGCTGGTGACCCGCGCGGCGGCGCTCGGCCGGTTCGCCCGGGCGGCGTCCGACGTGCTCGACGCCGAGCGGCTCGCCCCCGCCCAGGCTCTGAGCGAACGCACCGGCCAGCGGCTGGCACGCTCCCGCGATCACACCGTCGTCGCGCTGGCCGGCGCCACCGGCGGCGGCAAGTCCAGCCTGTTCAACGCGCTGAGCGGGCTGACCCTGTCGGACGTCGGGGTACGGCGGCCAACCACCGGATATGTGCACGCGTGCGTGTGGGGCAGCGCCGGCGCGGTACCGCTGCTGGACTGGCTCGACGTTCCGGATCAGCTGCGGTTCAACCGGGAGAGCGCGCTGGACGCGGACGACCACGCCGGGTTGCGCGGGCTGATCCTGCTCGACCTGCCCGACCTCGACTCCGTCGCGGCGGAGCACCGGGCCGAGGCGGAGCGCCTGCTGGAGCAGGTCGATCTGGTGGTCTGGGTGACCGATCCGCAGAAGTACGCCGACCGGTTGGTGCACGAGTACCTGCACCGGTACACCCGGCTCCGGGAGATCACCGTCGTGGTGCTCAACCAGTCCGACCGGCTGGCCAGCGCGGACACCGAGCGGTGCGTGGCCGACCTGCGCCGGCTGCTGGACGCGGACGGGCTGGGCGGAGTGCCGGTGCTGCCGACCAGCGCGGTCCGCGGGGCGACCGGGGTGCTCGGCCTGCGCCGTGAGCTGGAGAAGGCGGTGACCAGCCGGCAGGCGCAGCTGCGCCGGCTCGACAGCGACCTGCGCGAGCTGGTCGTGAACCTGTCGGACACGGTCGGGCCACCGGCTGTCGACCTGGGCCGCAGCGTGCTGCGCGGGCTGACCGAGGCGCTGTGTTCGGCGGCCGGCGCACCGGCGGTGGCGAACGCCGTCGCGCGGGCGTACCGGTACCAGGCGCGACGGATCATGGGCTGGCCGCTGGTCCGGTACTGGCGGCGGCAGCCGGACCCGTTGGCCTGGCAGTACCCGGGGCTCACCACGGAGGCATCCGGAGCGCTCGCGGTACCGGCCCGAGCCCAACCGGCGGCGGTCGACCTCGCGGTCCGCGGACTGACCGAGCGCGCCGGTGCCGGCCTGCCCGACCCGTGGGCGTCGGCCATCGGCACCGCGGCCCGGTCGCGGCTCGGCGAACTACCGGGAGCGCTGGACGCCGCGATCGATCATGTCGACCTCGGACCGTCGCGTACCCCGGCCTGGTGGCGGGTCGTCGAGGCCGTGCAGTGGCTGCTGACGGTGGCCGGCGTGGCCGGGGTGGGCTGGCTGATCGCCCGGCTGTTCCTGCCCGGGCTGGGGAGCATGAGCCGGCCGGTCATGCTCGCCGGGGCCGGGCTGCTCGGCGGCCTGCTGCTGGGGGTGCTGGTCATGCCGCTCGCCGCGGTCGGTGCGCGGACCGCCGGCCGGGAGGCCAGTGGTCCGCTCGAGTCGGCGGTGGCCGAGGTCGCCAACGAGTACGTGGTCCGGCCGGTGCGCGCGGTGTCGATCCGGTACGGGGAGGCTCGCGAGGCGTTCGAGGCGGCCCGGCAGTGACCGCGGCGCGTCGCCGGCTCGTACGCCGGGGGGTGACGGCGGCGCTCGGTCTGGTCGAGCTGTCCTGGGGCGCCTGGGCATATGCCGCCCCGGCCAACTTCTTCCAGCACTTCCCCGGCTTCGGGCACCGGTGGACCGGGGCCTACCTGCCGTACAACGAGCACCTGACCAGCGACCTGGGCGCCACGTTCCTCACCCTGGGCGCCCTGCTCGTAGTCGCGGCGGTGCTCGACGACCGGCGGGTGAACATCGTGGTACTCGCCGGAGTGGCCGGGTTCAACGTGCTGCACCTGGCGTACCACGCCAGACACCGGGGCGAGCTGGTCGGCGCGGACTACGCCGCCAGCCTGGTCGCGCTGGTGCTGGGCGTCCTGGTACCGGTCGCTCTGCTGGTCGCGAACCGGCGCCGGCGCGGCCGGGGCTGAGCCGGACTCCCGGGCTGAGCCGGCGCGGCCGGGGCTAACCCGTGGCGACCTGCGCTCCGGGCGCGGTCGCCGGCTCCTCGGTGTCGCCGGCTCGGGCCTGCCCGCTGCCGGCGAACACCGCCGGTCGCAGAAACAGCGCGCAGAGCACGCCCACCGCGGCGATGCCCACGCCGAGCCAGATGGTGTCGTGGAAGCCGGCCGCGGCGGCGTCCGCGAGCCGGGGCCGTACCGACTGCGGAGCGCTGGCCAGGCTGCCGGTGCTCATGCCGCGCAGGCGGCTCGCGGCCGGGCCGAGAGCGTCCCTGACCCGGACGGTGACCCGCAGCGTGAAGAACGTCGCGAGCAACCCCACACCGATCGAGCCGCCCAGCCGCTGCCCGACGTTGAACAGCGTGTTGGCGTCGGCCAGCTGCCCCGGCGACAGCCCGGCCAGCATGGCCAGCAGCAGCGGCTGGATCACCAGTCCGATCCCGAGTCCCCGACCGGCCATGATGACCGAGACGATCCACAGTGGAGTGTGGACGGTGACGAGGAGCAGCAGAGCCGTGGTGGCGCCGATCGCGACCAGGCCGGCGACGATGCCGCGGCGCAGCCCGCCGCGCTCGCCGAGCGTCATCCCGTACCGGGTGGACAGGCCCATCACCAGCCCCTGGGGCAGCAGCACCAGGCCACTGGCCAGCGGACCGTGCCCCTGAATGTCCTGCAGCAGGACCGGTAGCAGGAAGAGCACGCTGAACATCGCGACAGAGGTGATCGTGCACAGCCACACGGCGAGCGCGGACTGGGCCCGGCGCAGTAGGCGCAGGTCCACCGCCGGGTGTTCCCGGCCGCGCGCCCACCACCCGTACCCGCAAAGCAGCAGCACCCCGGCGCACCAGAACGGCCAGGACCGCGCCGATCCCCACCCGTGGGTCGGCCCCTCGCCCGCGCCGTAGATGGCCAGCACCAGCCCGCCGGACAGCAGCAGCAATCCGGCCGGATCGAACCGGGCGGCCGGATCGCGCTCGTCGACGATGCCGCGCCGCCGCAGGACCGGGAGGGCAGCCAGCGCGGCGAGTCCGATCGGCGCGTTGACCAGGAAGATCGCCGGCCAACTCCAGGCCGCCACGAGCAGCCCGCCGACCGTCGGGCCGAGCGCCGGGCCGAGGAACAGCACGATTCCGGCGGAGGTCGGGATCTTGTCCCGCCTGCCGAGGGTGAGGCTCATCGACAGCGGGACCAGCGGAGCGGCCGCCACGCCCTGTGCAGCACGTGCAGCGACCAGCTCCGGAATGTTCTGCGCGAACGCGCACAGCACCGAGGCCAGCGTGAACCCCGCCAGGCTGACCGCGTAGACCCGGACCGTGCCGAGTCGCTTGGCCAGGAACGAGGTGGCCGGCAGCGTGGCGGCCAGCGCGAGCAGGTAGCCCGACACGGTCCACTGCACGCTGGTCAGCGAGCCGTGCAGCTCACGCGTGATGTCCGGGATCGCGACGTTGACCACGTTGCTGTCCACCATGGACAGGAGCGGCCCGGCCAGCAGTGCCAGCGTGGCCGCCGCGCCCAGACCGCCGGTCGCCCTGGCCACGTCAGTCCCCGTCGGGCTGAGCGACCCGAGCTGGCGCGCTGTCGGCCTGCGGTTTGGCCGCCGTGCGGTTGACCCCCGTGGCCGGCGTTGACGCGGCGTCGCGCGCGCTGTCGGGCTGCGGTTTCGCGGCGGCGCGGTTGACCGCCAGCAGCCGGCGGAAGAACTCCTCGTCGCGGCTCGGATCGCCGTGTTCGAGCCAGGTGATGATGGACTGGTAGGTGATGTCGACGGTGATCTCCGCGGCCCAGCGCCGCATCGTCGGGTCGGGCTCGATCCGGCGCATCAGCTGCTCGGCCGCGCGGATGTCGCGGTCGGTGAGGCTGGTCGCGTAGCCGGCGAACTCCGGCTCCCGAACCGCGTGCCGGAACAGCAGCGTGAAGCCGTCCGGGTCCTCGCGGGCGGTGCTGATCAGCGCGCGCAACGCGGCGTTGCTGGCCTGTCTCGGCACCTGCTCGACGATCCGGTCCCGGGTGCGCTCGAGCACCGCCTGGTAGAGCTCTTTCTTGCCGGCGAAGTCGCGGTAGAGCAGCAGCTTGCTCACGCCGGCGGCGGCGGCGATCTCCTCCATCGAGGTGCCGGCGAACCCGGCCTTGGCGAATGCCGCGGCAGCGCCGTCGAGGATTCGGGCGATGGTCTGCTCGCGCCGGGTCACGGTGCCTCCTCGCGACAGCTGACTTCAGGAGGTTTACTCGAGAGTTTAAACTAGCGGGTGTTAACTCTGAAGTAAAGGGCCATCGGGCATAGGCTCGGCAACATGCCCAGCAATGCCGCTGCCGAGCCCGGGCCGGGCCTGCCGGAACTCGTCCTGCGTGCCGCTCGTGACCTTGACAAGGTAGGCACGGCGTTCGACGCCGAACTGCTGTTCTCCACACTGCTGGGCAGCGTGTACGCCGGCAGCCTGCCGGACCGGGCGATGGCGATGGAGTCGTTCGGGCACACGCTGCGGGAGTACCTGTCCGGCACGGATACCGGGCCGTCCCGGGTGGCGGCGCGGGTCCTCGACGCGCTGACAGAAGGTGCCGACCGGCAGCCGGACCGGGGCGCCGGTGGTCCGGTGTGGCTGAGCGCGCTCGGCGCGGTACGGGTGACCGGCGGGTACGCGTACGGCGACCGGTACGGCGACCAGACCAGCTACCTGATCACCTACGCGTACCGGGATGAGCCGCTGGGCGGCCCCGAGCACGCGGTCGTCATCCTCGTCGATCACAACCTGGGCCTTGTCAAGGACTTGGTGATCGCCGCGCCGGCCTCGGCCATGCTCGACCGGCTCCGGGAGAGCGTCATCACGGACGAGGCGGCGATGACCTGGCTCGCCGAGGTCGACCCGGCCACGGTACGGGCGGCCTCCATCGGATACCTGCGCGCCACCGACACGGTGGACGAGCTGCCCGAGTCCGAGTCGCTGACCTCGAACTGGGCGATGGCCCGGGCCCGCCTCGCGATGGTCGAGGGCGCGCCGGTACCGGCAGACGCACCACCGGCTCCGGAAGTGGACCGGGAGGGACTGATCTCGGAGTTTCTGAACTCGCCCGAGGCCCGGATCGCCGGGCTGGCCGGCGCCTCCGGTGAACGGCGCGAGGCGGTCACCTACAGCCTCGGCCTGGTCATCGACTTCGCCGACACCCGCGGCGGCGACCCGCTGCGCTGGAGCCCCCGGGCGGTCGAGGTGTTCCTGCTGGACTGGGTGCACGGCCGGGCGGTGCTGGACAGCCGGGACACCGACGCGCTGCCGGACGCGCTGGGCGCGTGGGTGCTCTGGGCCGGGCGACGGCTCGGCCTGCCGGACGTGGCGCTGCAGGCGACGTTCGACGAGGTGGGCGCGGTACGGGCGGAGTTCGCGCGGCTGTGCGCGACCGGTGAGCGGCAATCGCCAGCGGTACGGGCGACGGCGAGGCTCATCGCCGAGGGTGTGGACCTCGCCGACGAGCAGGCGGTCGACGCCTGGCTGCGCACATACCAGTCGGACAACTGACGTCCGCGCGGTCCGTCACCGCGGCCCACTCACCGGCGCATCCGGCACGACCAGCCGGCCACTCAGCGGCGCGTCCGGCACCCCCGGCCGGCCCGGCTCAGCGGCGCGTCCGGCGCGTGCGCGCGTCCGACCGGCCCGGGTCACCGGCGTGTCCGGCACCCCCAGCCGGTCCCGGCTCACCGGCCGTCCGGCACGACCAGCCGCAGGTGCCGGTCGGCCAGCCCGACCGACACCCGCTGGCCCCAGGCCAGCACGAGATGGTCGGACTCGACGCCGTCAGCGAACGCGACCAGCCGCTCGGACTCGCTGGCCAGTTCCAGGGTCTCGGTGCCGCTCAGGACGCCGGCCGTGCGGCCAACTCCGGTCGTAGGCGACGGCCAGGCTTCCCGCACGTACCAGCACAGGCGCCGCTCGTCGGGGCGTGGCGCGGGTACGGCGGCGGATCGCTCCCGGCCGATCGAGGCGCACCAGCCGGTCGCTCCGGTACCGGTACCGACGATCACGCCCGAGGACGACTGGAGTTCCCGTTCACCGTCCGGAGTGGACAGCACGTACCGGGAGGACTGGTGCGATGAGTGTCCGATGTAGACCTCGTTGAGCCCGACCAGTTCCTGCCCGTCGTCCAGGCTCGCGGCGACCATGGTGCGCCGGGCCACCGCCGCCCGCCCGTCGGCGAGCGCGGCGAGGACCGGGCCGATGGCGGCAGGCCGGAACCGCACCAGCACGCCGGCATTGCGCGCGGGCTCCGAATTCACGCCGATGACCGGCTGGCCGTCGAGGTACTTGGCGACGTTCGCGACCAGGCCGTCCTGGCCGACCGCGATGACGATGTCCTCCCCGGCGAACAGGAAGCGGGGCAGGTCGTCGCGGTCGACCTGCCCGACCCGCCAGTCGGTGGGTACCGCGGCGCCGACCGCACCGAGTGCCGCGGACAGCGCCTCGTGCCGGGCCACGACCGTGGACAGGTCGCGGCCCCGCTGGGACAGGAAATATCCGGCCGCGCCGAGCGTGCCGTGCCTGGCCAGCAGCTCGTCGAGTTCGCTGCGCCGGGACACGATCACCACTCGGGGCGCCAGGGTGCTCACGGCTGTCCCGCCCCGTGCCCGCCCGTCGCGCCCCCTCGCCGCGACGAGTGGTCCTGGGCGGACCGGCCCGGGGTCGACCGGTCTGGCTCGGCGCGTCTGGCACCGCGCCGCGACCCAGACCAGTCGGTCGACCATCCTGGCTCGGCGCGTCCGGCACCGCGCCAGGACCCAGGCCAGTCGTTCATCGGGCGATCCTGCCCAGCAGGTCCGACACGACGTCCGGAGACACCGTGAGCTGGCCGATCTTTGGCAGCTGGCCGGCCAGCTCGCGCAGCGCCAGGGCGTGCAGCACGGCGGGACTCAGCTCGCGGTACGCGGCCAGCCGCGCCGCCTCCGCCTCGCCCTCGGCGAGCCCCAGCGCCCGTACACCGGCGGCCTTCGCCTCGGTCAGCAACCGGTCCTGCTCAGCGGTAGCGGTGGCGGCGATGCCGTCACGCTCGGCCTTCCCCCGCGTCGCCACCAGCTCCGCGGCCGCTGCCAGTTCGACCCGCCGGCGCGAGTTCGCGCCGTTCTGCTCCACCAGTTGCTGCTCGCGGCGAGCCAGCTCGATCTTGTTCTGCAGCTCGTTCTCCGCGATCGCGCGCTCCTGCTCGACCGCCTGGGCCCGGCGCGCGTACGTCGCCTTGTCCGCGTCGACCTGCACCGCCTCGCGGGTCGGGGTCTGCAGTGCCCGCTCCAGCTCCGGCTCCGGCCGGATCGCGACCACCCGTGCGCTGACCACGCTCACCCCAATGTCGGCCAGCCGGGCCGCCTCGGCCAGCGCGGCCGAGACCGACTCACGAACCGGCGCGATGCCCGCGGTCAGTGCGTCGGCCAGTGGGATCCGGGCCAGCACGTCGAGCGCGGGCTGCTGGGCCATCTCGGACAGCAGCGTGGCGACCTGCTGCAACGGCCGGCCTTCGGCCTTGCCCGAGCGCGGGTCGATGGAGAAGTCCAGGCGCTGCGCGGCCAGCGCCGGGTCGGTCACCCGGTAGGTGACGGTGGCCTGCACGGTGACGTCAGAGAAATCGACGGTACGGGCATGGAACAACAACGGCAGTTCGAGGTCCCCCGTCGGTACCTCGGACAGGGCCGCGCTACGCGGCCGGTACCAGAACGCCTGCCCGACGCCCTCGTGCCGGACCCGCCCCTTTACCTGGTGCCTAACCCAACTGGTCGGCACCGAGCGCAGGTGCCGAAGGAACAATCGCCTGGTCACATCCGCCATGGCTGCCCCTCTCCCGTGATATCGTCAGATCGACGATAAACGAGTGTGGGAGTTCTCGTCAATATGACATTTATGGTGGCGGTCGATCTGACGGTGCTGACGATCCGCGACGGGCGGATGAACGTCTTGCTCGTGCGCCGGGGCGTGCCGCCGTACAAGGGGCGGTGGGCGCTGCCCGGCGGGTTCGTCCTCGACGAGGAGGATCTCGACGAGGCCGCCGCTCGGGAGCTGCGCGAGGAGACCGGCATCGGTGGCCACCTGGAGCAGTTGGCCAGCTACGGGGCACCCCGACGGGATCCGCGTGGCCGGGTGGTCTCGGTGGCGTACCTGGCGTTGATCCCGGGTGCACCGACGGTCACCGCGGGTACCGACGCGGCCGCGGCGAGCTGGCACCCGGTGGACGAGCTACCCACCCGGCTGGCCTTCGACCACGAGCGGATCCTGGCAGACGGCATCGAGCGCGCACGGGCCAAGCTGGAGTACACGCCGCTGGCCGCGGCGTTCTGCCCGCCGGCGTTCACCATCGGAGAGCTGCGCTCGGTGTACGAGGCGGTCTGGGGCACCGCGCTGGATCCGCGCAATTTCCACCGGAAGGTCACCGGCACCGAGGGGTTCGTCGAGTCGACCGGTACGGCGACGGCGGGCGAGCGCGGCCGGCCGGCGCAGCTCTACCGGCGGGGCGACGCGGTCACGCTGTACCCGCCGCTGCTGCGCCCGCCTGGCTGAACCAGCGGCAGCGGGGCGGGCGGCGGCGATGCCGGCGTCGCCAGCGGCGAAGACGACGGCAGCGGCGAAGATGGCGCCAGCGGTGACGACGACGCCAGCGGTGACGACGATGGGGACGGCGAAGACGACGACGAGGACGGCGAAGACGGCGACGGCAGGGCGGCCGGCGGTGTGCTTGGCGATGGCGAACTCGACGGCGGCACGCTGGGCGAAGGACCCGGCGATCGCGACGGCGGTAACGGCGGAACCGGCGACGATGGGACCGGCGACGGGGATTCGTGCCGCGGCGGCTGGTTGCCGTTCGACGCTCCGCCGTTCGATCCGCCGCCGTTCGACACTCCGCCGTTCGGCAGGTGCCCCTTGGACGCGCCGCCCTTCGACACCCGCCCCTTCGACCCGGCACCGGCGTTCCGGCCGCGGCCAGACCGCGCGCCGTCCCTCGGCGCGGCGCCACCCGGCCCCCGGTTGCCCGCCTTGCCACATACCCCGGGCCAGGGCATCCCCAGCGGACCCGAGCGGCCCGACCGGAACTCCGCGAGAGCCACCGCCGGCGAGCGCGTCGGCGGCTGCGTCGAACGGCGCGCCGGACGCGCCGGCCACGGATCCGCACCCGGTACGGCGCCAGCCGTCGTCTCCGGCCACGGGTCGAGCACCGGTACGGTCGCCATCGGGTCATCGTCCAGCGCCGCCGAACCGGCCGAGCACATCACGAGCGTGGGTACCGAGCTGAGCCCCACCAGCATCGCCACGATCAAGGCGTAGCGTCGGGTGGGCCCGGCGACCCCGTAGTCGGGCACGTGGTGCTCCTTTGGTTCGGCTGGTCCGAACTGTGAACGATTACCGCTGTGCAGCGCAGTGGGTGGCGATGTGCCAATTGTTCCGGCAGCCGGCCGGTGAATCATTGCCGCCGAAGCTCCACTGTGTCGGTGCTCACGGCGTCTGCAATGCTGGGGGGAGCGACGAAGGGGCCGCTGCTCCGCATACCCTGCGGTTGGGCTGTCCCGAAGCCGACTCCCACCTCGTCCGTCCGATCGGACGGCGTGGAGCAGAACCGGCACGGTCACCCCGCTGCCGAGGCAGATAGACAGGGAGAGACGGATGGCGAAGGGCCAACCCCCGGCCCGCGACGGGCGCGACGACATCGCACCCGAACCGGAGTTCGTGCAGCTACTCAACCCCGAAGGGGAACGGGTCGAGCACCCAGAGTATTCAGTCGACTTCAGCGACGAGGAGTACCGGGACCTCTATCGAGACCTGGTGATCGTCCGGAAGCTGGACAAAGAGGCGACCGCGTTGCAGCGCCAGGGCGAGTTGGCCATCTGGGCCAGCCTCCTCGGGCAGGAAGCGGCCCAGGTCGGCTCGGGGCGCGCACTGCGACCGCAGGACATGGCCTTCCCCACCTACCGTGAGCATGGCGTGCTCTACTGCCGCGGCATCGACCCGATCATGCCGTTGAGCCTGTTCCGCGGCGTGGACTACGGCGGCTGGGACCCTGCGAAGTACAAGTTCAACATGTACACGATCGTCATCGGCGCGCAGACGCTGCACGCCACCGGCTACGCCATGGGCATCAACCTGGACGGCCGGATCGGCGGCGGCAACGGCAGCGGCGACGACGAGGCGGTCATCGCATACTTCGGTGACGGCGCGAGCAGCCAGGGCGACGTGAACGAGGCGTTCGTGTGGGCGGGTGTCTTCCACGCCCCGGTGGTGTTCTTCTGCCAGAACAACCAGTACGCGATCTCCGAGCCGCTGGAGCGCCAGACCCGGGTGCCGCTGTACCAGCGGGCCGCCGGATTCGGCTTCCCCGGCGTGCGGGTGGACGGCAACGACGTGCTGGCGACGTACGCGGTCACCCGTGCCGCGATGGACAACGCCCGGCACGGGCAGGGACCCACGCTCATCGAGGCGTACACGTACCGGATGGGTGCGCACACCACGTCCGACGACCCGACCCGGTACCGGATCGCCAGCGAGGTCGAGTCCTGGCAGGCGAAGGATCCGATTCTGCGGGTACACCGGTTCCTGACCAACCAGGGACTCGCGGACGACGCGTTCTTCTCCTCGGTCGAGGAGCAGGCCGCCGAGGTGGCCACGCACCTGCGCGAGCGGGTGCTCTCCATGCCCGAACCCGATCCGATGAGCGTGTTCGACAACGCGTACCCGAACGGGTCGCCGCTGATCGACGAGGAGCGGGAGCGGTTCGTCGCGTACCAGGCGTCGTTCGCAGAGGGAGCCCACTGATGACCGGACAAGCTGTCACCTCGGCTGAGAAGGCCGCCACGACCCTGAGCATCGGCAAGGCACTCAACAACGGGCTGCGCCGCGCGATGGAAGACGACCCGAAGGTCCTCATCATGGGCGAGGACGTCGGCAAGCTGGGCGGGGTCTTCCGGATCACCGACGGGCTCCAGAAGGACTTCGGCGAGGACCGGGTGATCGACACCCCGCTGGCCGAATCGGGCATCGTGGGCACCGCGATCGGCCTGGCCCTGCGCGGGTACCGGCCGGTGTGCGAGATCCAGTTCGACGGGTTCGTGTACCCGGCGTACGACCAGATCGTGTCGCAGGTCGCCAAGTTCCATTACCGTTCGCGCGGCCAGGTGCGGCTGCCCATCGTCATCCGGATCCCGTTCGGTGGCGGCATCGGGGCGGTCGAGCACCACTCCGAGTCGCCGGAGGCCTACTTCTCGCACACGGCCGGCCTGAAGGTCGTCTCGTGCGCGAACCCGAACGACGCGTACTGGATGATCCAGCAGGCGATCGCGTCCGACGACCCGATCATCTTCATGGAGCCGAAGCGCCGGTACTGGGAGAAGGGCCAGGTCGACACCGACGGGGAGCCGTACCCGCTGCACTCGGCACGGGTGCTCCGGCCCGGTACCGACGCCACGGTCGTCGCCTACGGCCCGATGGTGCGCGTCGCGCTGGACGCCGCCGCCGCGGCCGTCGAAGACGGCCGGGAGCTCGAGGTGATCGACCTGCGCTCGCTGTCCCCGCTGGACCTCGGGCCGGTGTACGACTCGGTACGGCGTACCGGCCGGCTGGTCGTGGTACACGAGGCGCCGTCCAACCTGGGTCTCGGGTCGGAGGTCGCGGCCCGGGTCACCGAGAAGTGCTTCTACTCGCTGGAGGCACCGGTGCTGCGGGTGACCGGGTTCAACGTCCCCTACCCGGCGGCTCGGTTGGAAGAGGAGTACCTGCCGGATCTGGACCGGGTACTCGACGCCGTCGACCGAAGCTTTGGCTGGTGAGGCCGGTGTCGCGGGTCAAGGAATTCAACCTGCCGGACCTCGGCGAGGGGCTCACCGAGGGCGAGATCCTCAAGTGGCTGGTGGCGGCGGGTGACCTCATCACGCTGAACCAGCCGATCGTCGAGGTGGAGACGGCCAAGGCGGCCGTCGAGATCCCGGCGAAGTGGGCCGGCCGGGTCGTCACGATCTTCCATCAGGAGGGCGAGACGATCGACGTCGGTACGCCGATCATCGCGATCGACACTCAGCCGGACGCGGGCCCCCTGCCCGACTCCGGACCGTCCGGCCACCCGGAACCGTCGGCGGCCTCGCTCGCCGCGGTCGAGGTGGCGCCGGCCGAGGGTGCCGTCGAGCCCGGCCTGATCGGCGGGCCGGCGCCCGGTGGCCGTACCGCCGTCCTCGTCGGGTACGGCCCGAAGACGGTGACCGCCAAGCGGCGCCCGCGGGTCCAACCGGCGGCCCAGAGCTCACCGCAGGCACAGGCCGCCCCGGCGGTGCCACAGCAGCCGGCGCCGGTCATCCCCGCGGTCCGGCCGGCACCGACCGCGCCGGTTAGCCCGGCAGCCCCGGTCAGCCCGGCAGCCCCGGTCAGCCCCGCAGCCCCGGTCAGTCCGGCGGGCCTCGCGCCCAAGGGCGCGGGGGTGTTGGCCAAGCCGCCCGTCCGCAAGCTGGCCAAGGATCTCGGGGTCGATCTCGCGGCCCTGGTGGGCACCGGTCCGCAGGGCTCGATCACCCGCGACGACGTCCAGGCCGCGGTCGCGGCTCCGGCCGCCAGCAACGGGCGGCCGGTCGTCACCGGGGACCGTGAGCAGCGCATCCCGGTCAAGGGGGTCCGCAAGCTCACCGCCGAGAACATGGTGTCCAGCGCGTTCACCGCACCGCACGTCACCGAGTTCCTCACCGTCGACGTGACGCGGTCGATGCGGGCCCTGGAGCGGATCAAGGCGTTGCCGGACTGGCAGGACGTCCGCGTCTCGCCGCTCCTGCTCGTAGCGAAGGCCGTACTGGCGGCCATCCGGCGGTACCCGATGGTGAACTCCAGCTGGGACGGCGACCACATCGTGGTCAAGGACTACGTGAACCTCGGCATCGCCGCGGCCACCGAGCGGGGGCTGGTCGTCCCGAACATCAAGGACGCCGGTGCGCTGTCCCTGCGCGAGCTGGCCGACGCGATGACCGGACTGGTACGCACCGCGAGGGCGGGCCGGACCTCACCCTCGGACATGTCCGGTGGCACCTTCACGATCACCAATGTCGGCGTGTTCGGGGTGGACACCGGCACTCCGATCCTGCCGCCCGGGGAGGCCGCGATCCTCGCGTTCGGCTCGGTGCGTGACATGCCCTGGGTACACAAGGGGAAGATCAAGATCCGGCAGGTGACGACCCTCGGGTTGTCGTTCGACCACCGGATCATCGACGGTGAATTGGGCTCGATGTTCCTCAGGGACTTGGGCGCCTTCCTCGAGGATCCGGAAGCCGCGCTGCTGGCCTGGGGTTGACAGGTCGGCGGATACTGTCAGTCACCGCTCTGGCGGCCTGGTCGGGATTCTCCGGCCAGGCCGTCAGGCTCCTGGGCACCGTCGGCTAGCGGTACGGTGGTGCGATTGCCGCAGTGTCCGGGGGAGGCACGGCGGCCGACACCGCGGGAGGCGTCGCCAGCGCCGCGCCGCGCTGATCGAGGAGGCATGACATGACGTCCGACGGCCAGTACCCGCCCGGCTATGAGCCGGCCAACGGCGGCCCGCCGTATGGGCGCTACCCCGGCGACGAGCCGGCGCCCGATGGCCCGCCCGGCCGGTCGTCGGCATCGGCCCGGGTCAACCCGCCCAGCGCCTGGGGGTCACCCCCGTCCGCGCCGGACCAGTACGGCGCCGCCCAGTACGGCGGTGAACAGTACGGCGGCGAGCAGAACCGCCGTGAGCAGGTCGGCCCGCCGCCCGGCTACTCCGCCGTGCCCGGACAGTACCGGGCCGGTGACCCTGCGCCGACCGAGCCGTTCCGGCCGCACAGCCAGTCGCCCGGGACATACGGTTCGCAGTCCGAGCCCACCCAGTACGGGTCGGCAGGCGGCCAGTACGGCGGCGGCCAGTACGGCGGGGGCACGCAGTACGGCAGCGGCCAGTACGGCGGCCAGCGCGAGAGCCCCACGCAGTACGGCGCACCGACCCAGTACGGCACCCCAGCCGAGCAGGGCGGCGGTGGCCAGTACGGCGGCGCCACCACCCAGTGGAGCGGCTCGCCGCAGTACGGGACGCCGCCCCAGCAGGGCAACCAGTACGGCACCCCCGGCCAGTACGGGGCACCGACGCAGTACGGCGCCGGCCAGGGCCAGCAGGACGACCCGGAGGCCGAGCGGTTCGGCCCGAACTACGGCGACGGGCCGGCCGGCGGCGACGGCGACGCGCCCCCGAAGAGCAGGCGCGGCTTGGTCATCGGAGCGGTCATCGCGGTCGTCGTGATCGTCGCGCTGGTCGTGGTCGCCGTCGTGGCCAAGTCCGGCGGCAGCAGCACCAACGACTACACGGTCGGTAGCTGCGTCAAGGAGTCCGGCACCAAGGCGACGAAGGCCAACTGCACGGACTCGGGCGCGTACAGCATCGTGAACAAGGTCGACGCGGCGAGCAAGTGCACCGACCAGACCCAGCCGTACGTGATCCTGCACCGGTCCGGCTCCGCCGACCAGGTGCTCTGTCTGAAGCCCGCGCAATGATCCGGGTGCCGGCGGCCACCAAGGTCGCCGGCACCCGCGCGGCGCGTCGTCCGGTCCACTGGCCGGGTCCGGTCCGTCGCTGGCCGGGTCCGGCGCAAGCGGCGCTGGCGAGGCGCCGCGGGACGGCGCCGCGACCGGCGCGGCCGGCGCCGGGGGGTGGCGGCCGGCACGGCTGGCGTCACGCGCGTCACGTCCGGCACCCAGGGCCGCCCTCGCGCACGCCGCTCACCTGGGAAAACGCGAAGAGTGATCGGCGCCCCCGCCGAGCCGGCCGCCGCGATCCAGGCAAGATGGGGATGTGGATCCTCGAGTACGCGCGCCGGAGTTCCGCGGTCGCGGCTGGTTGAACACGGGCGGACGCCCGCTGCACCTGGCCGACCTCCGCGGCAAGATCGTCATTCTGGACTTCTGGACGTTCTGCTGCATCAACTGCCTGCACGTCCTGGATGAGATGCGGCCGCTGGAGGAGAAGTACGGCGACGTTCTCGTGATCATCGGGGTGCACTCACCCAAGTTCGAGCACGAGAAGGACCCCGAGGCGCTGGCCGCCGCCGTCGAGCGGTACGAGGTGCGCCACGCCGTGCTCGACGATCCCGACCTGGAGATGTGGCGCCAGTACACGGCGCGGGCCTGGCCGACGCTGTGCCTGATCGACCCCGAGGGGTACCTGGTGGCGACGGTGGCCGGCGAGGGCCACGCGGCCGGCCTGGCCAAGATGATCGACTCGTTGATCGAGACGCACTCGGCGAAGGGCACGCTGCATCGCGGCGACGCCCCGTTCGTGCCGCCGCCCCCGCAGGCCACCGACCTGCGCTTCCCCGGCAAGGCGATCGTCTCGCCGGACGGGGGCTTCCTGGTGTCCTCGTCCGCCCAGCACCAGATCGTCGAGCTGGCCCCGGATTTCACGGTGGTGCGCCGAATCGGGTCGGGTAACCGGGGGCGCAACGACGGTGCCCCGAGCCTCGCCCAGTTCGCCGAGCCGCAGGGGTTGTGCCTGCTGCCGGCGCCGGTGGCCGAGGCGGTCGGGTACGACCTGGTCGTCGCGGACACGGTGAACCACCTCCTGCGCGGGGTGGCGCTGGCCGACGGATCGGTGACCACGGTCGCCGGCACCGGCCGCCCTTGGCGCAGCGCGCCAGAGGATCCGGAGAAGTCCCGGGCGCTGACCGTCGACCTGTCCTCGCCCTGGGACCTGGCCTGGTACGACGGCCGGGTGATCGTGGCCATGGCCGGCGTCCACCAACTCTGGTGGTTCGATCCGACCGAGGGTACGGCCGGGGTCTACGCCGGTACGACCGTCGAGGCGCTGCGGGACGGACCGCTGGGCGAGGCGTGGATGGCTCAGCCGTCCGGCCTGTCCACGCTGCCCGCCGGCCAGGGCGCGGCCGGTGCGGACGACCGGCTGTGGGTCGCCGACAGCGAATCGTCGGCGCTGCGCTTCGTGGCCGGCGGCGCGCTGCACACCGCCGTCGGGCAGGGCCTGTTCGACTTCGGGCTGGTGGACGGGCCGGCCACCGAGGCGCTGTTCCAGCACCCGCTGGGCGTGTGCGCGCTGCCCGACGGCTCGGTACTGGTCGCCGACACGTACAACGGCGCTCTCCGCCGGTTCGCCGACGGCCAGGTCTCGACCGTGGCCACCGGGCTCGCCGAGCCGAGCGACGCCGTACTGGCGCCGGACGGCAGCGTGGTCGTCGCGGAGTCGGCGGCCCACCGGCTCACCCGGTTGGCGCCCGGCACCCTCGCCGCGTTCGCCGGCGAAGGGGCCGGCCAGCGGTACCGCACCGAGCGGCCGGCCACCCGACTCGGGGCCGGGCCGGTACGGCTGGACGTCATGTTCAGCCCGCCACCCGGACAGAAGCTGGACGACTCGTTCGGCCCGTCGACCCGGCTGGAGGTGTCCGCGTCACCGCCCGAGCTGCTGGTCTCCGGTGCCGGCGTGACCACCGACCTGACCCGCGACCTGGTGCTCTCCTCAACCGTTCCCGGGGGTGTCCTGCAGGTGGTGGCCCAGGCCGCCACCTGTGACGCGGACGTCGAGCACGCCGCCTGCCACCTGACCCGCCAGGACTGGGGGGTACCGGTCGAGATCGGCCCGGACGGCGCCGTCACGATCAGCCTCGCGTTGTTCCAGCACGATCAGCCGGCGGGCTGAAACGGTTCCAGCGGCACCCCGGCATCCGTGAGGGCGGCCCGTACCGCTCGGGCCAGCGCGACCGCCCCCGGGGTGTCGCCGTGCACGCACAGCGACTCGACCACGCCGTCGGTGGCCAGCCGTACCGCCTGCCCGACGGCCTCCTCGTGGCCGAGCAGCGCCCCGGGCTCCGAGCGGGGCACCAGGGTGCCGTCCGGCCGGTACCCGCGGTCGACGAACCCTTCCCGTACCGCGCGCAGCCCGGCCTCGGCCGCCAGCCGCAGCAGCGCGGAGCCGGGCAGCCCGAGTACCGGCAGCGACCGGTCGTACCCGACGACCGCGGCCACCACCGCCGCCGCCTGGACCTCGTCGGCGACCGCCGTGTTGTACAGCGCCCCGTGCGGCTTGACGTACCGGACCCGGGTACCGGCGAGCCGGGCGAACGCGTCCAGCGCGCCGATCTGGTACAGCAGGTCGTCGCGCAGTTCATCGTGGGCGTACTCGATCCGGCGGCGGCCGAAGCCGGCCAGGTCCCGGTACCCGACCTGGGCGCCGATGGCCACGCCTCGCTCCGCCGCCGCGAGGCAGACCCGCCGCATCGTCGACGGATCCCCGGCGTGGAACCCGCACGCCACGTTGGCACTGGTCAACACGCCGAGCAGGGCGTCATCCTCGCCGAGGCGCCAGATTCCGAAGCCTTCACCGAGGTCAGCGTTGAGATCCACGGGACACCACGGTAATTGGTCCGCCAACGTTAGCCACATCACTACTGACGGGTAACCTACGATACCGTAGCCTGTCGCCATGACGATCCAGGCCACCCCGCGGCTTCGACCGCGGGACATCGGCAAACCGCGCATGCGCGGCTGGCTGCACACCTACGCGTTCTTCGTGGCCGCCGCGTGCGGAGTCGTGCTGACGACGCTGGCCGGCACCGGGTCGGCGCGCCCTACCGCGGCAGCCCTGAGCTGCGCCATCTACAGCCTCACCGTCTGTGGACTGTTCGGCACGAGCGCCCTGTACCACCGGCGGGTCTGGTCACCGCACGGGTACAAAATCATGCGCCGGCTCGACCACTCGATGATCTTCGTGTTCATCGCGGGCACGTACACGCCGTTCGCGGTGCTGTTGCTGCCGCACACCAAGGAGATCGTGATCCTCTCGGTGGTCTGGGGCGGTGCCGCTCTCGGGGTCGCGATGAAGCTCGTCTCGCCGAATGCTCCGCGTTGGCTGTCCGCGCCGCTGTACATCGCGCTCGGCTGGGTCGCCGTCGCGGTGCTGCCGGACCTGCTGCGCGGCGGCGGTACCGCTGCGTTCGCTCTGCTGATGGTGGGCGGCGCCGCGTACACCGCCGGGGCGGTCTGCTACGCGTTGCGCCGGCCCAATCCGTGGCCGGGGACGTTCGGTCACCACGAGGTCTTCCACACGTTCACGCTGATCGCAGCGGCATGCCAGCACATCGCGATCTACTTCGCGCTGTTCGCTCGGCCATAGCCGTCGGCCCGGAGCGCTCGGACCCGGGGCATGCCCCGGGTCCGAGCGCTGACGAAGCTCTCAGTAGATGTCCGGGTCGCGCACCTCGGTGTGCCGCTCCTCGACCACGCGCCGACGCTGCTCCGGCAGCGGCACCTCGCGCGAGGTGACCACCGTGCGACGCCGATTGTTCCAGAACCACAGGGTCAGGATCAGACCGACCACGCCCGCGGCCATCAGGACCCACCCGACCACCTGGATGCTGATGAAGCCGACGCTGGCCTTCACCGCGAACGCGAGGATCGCGCCGAGCGCGATCAGGAAAATACTTCCACCGATGCCCACGGTGTCCTCCCAATCGGATCACAAATGCGGGACTGTTCGATGGAGTACCCGGGTGGCCGAGTCGCTAATCAGGCACTCTTGTGGGCATGACGACGCGCACCCTCGTGATCTTGCGGCACGCCAAGGCCGAGGGGCCGAACCGGGTGAGCGACGCGGACCGCTCGCTGACCGAGCGCGGGCACGCCGACGCCGGCGCGGCCGGCGCCTGGCTGGTTGCCCGCGAGTACGTACCCGACCTGGTCATCTGCTCACCCGCCCGGCGCACCAGGCAGACCTGGCACGGGGTCGCCGTCGCGATGGCCGAGCACGGTTCGCCGGAGGTGCTCTACCAGGCCGAGGCGTACGGCGGCGGACCCACCGATCTGCTGGCCCTGCTGCGGGCCACGCCGGCCGCGATCGGCACGGTGCTCCTGATCGGGCACAACCCGAGCGTGTCCCTGGTCTCCGTGGCGCTCGACCCGGGCGGGTCATCCGAGCCGGAAGGCCTGCGGACCAGCGGGCTCGCGGTGCACCGCCCGGACGTCGACTGGGACGCCCTCGCACCCGGAAACGCGCCGCTGATCGCCACGCACACCGCGCGGGCCTGAGCCCGTTCCGGCCGGCAGCGCGCCGACGGGTACCGGCGCGGCGCGGGCCTGCGCCGCCGCGCGGTCAGGGGCCGCGCGGTCAGGGGCCGCCCGGCGGGGCGTCCGGCGGCGGCTCGGGTGTGATCGGGCCGTCCGGGTCGTGCACGTATCTGGCCTGCTCCACCAGCGTGTATTGGTTGCGCCGGCGCCGGTCGTTCCAGAAGTAGAGGGTGAGCAGGATGACCGCGAGCCCCGCGATCATGAGTACCCACCCGACCACGTGAAGATCGAGCCAGGAGATGTTGGCGTGGACCGCCCAGGTGAAGATAGCGCCTAGGCCAATCAGGAATACACCGCCACCGATGCCCATAAAACGCTCCCTTGCTCACGTATCAGGCTAGTCGGTCATGACGGACCCGCAACCCGGACGGCGAGTACGGTGTTAATGGGCGAAAACGACGGCGGCCGCCCCGAAGTCCCGGGAACGGCCGCCGTGCGGTGAATTGCGGCGTCAGAACGCTTCCTCGGAAAGGTCCATGGCGTCGAGCGTGGTGGACTCGATGATCCGCCGGTCGGCGCCGATGCGGGGCAGCACCTCGTGCGCGAAGAAGTGCGCCGCGGCGACCTTGCCTTCGTAGAAGTGCTTGTCGGCCTCGGACACCTCGCCGGCCAGCGCGCCGAGCGCCACATCGGCCTGCCGCTGCAGCAGCCAGCCCACGACCAGGTCGCCCACCGCCAGCAGGAACCGGCGCGAGTTGAGTCCGATCTTGTAGAGCTCGGTCGTCTCACCGCCGCCCGCGGCGGTCAGCCAGCCCATGAACGCGCCCAGCATCTGCTGGACCTCGGAGAGCGCCTTGCCCAGCGCCTGCCGGTCCTCCTTGAGCCGGCCATTGCCGGTCTCCGCCTCCAGGAACGCCTGGATCTCGGCGGCGACCGTCATCAGGGCAGCCCCCTGATCCTTGACGATCTTGCGGAACACCAGGTCCAGGCTCTGGATCGCGGTCGTACCCTCGTACAGGGTGTCGATCTTGGCATCCCGTACGTACTGCTCCAGCGGGTAGTCCTGCAGGAAGCCGGAACCGCCGAAGGTCTGCAGCGCCTCGTGCCCGAGCAGCTCGTACGCCCGTTCCGAACCGACGCCCTTGACCAGCGGCAGGAGCAGGTCGTTGACCCTACCGGCAAGCTTCGCGGCCGCCTCGTCGCCGGCCACCTCCGCCTCGCGGACCCGGTCCTGCCACCGAGCCGTGTATGCGACCAGTGCGCGCAGCCCCTCCGTGTATGACTTCTGGAGCATCAGCGAGCGCCGCACGTCGGGGTGGTGGGTGATGGTGACCCGCGGTGCGTTGCGGTTGCCCTGGCTCGCCAGGTCGGCACCCTGCACCCGGTTCTTCGCGTACTCCAACGCGTTCAGGTACCCGGTCGACAGCGTGGCGATCGCCTTCGTGCCGACCATCATCCGGGCGTACTCGATGATCAGGAACATCTGCCGGATGCCGTCGTGCACGTCGCCGAGCAGCCAGCCCTTCGCCGGTACGCCGTGCTGACCGAACGCGATCTCGCAGGTGGTCGAGACCTTGAGCCCCATCTTGTGCTCGACGTTCGTGACGAAGGCGCCGTTGCGCTCGCCCAGCTCACCGGTCTTCGGGTCGAAGTGGATCTTCGGCACGATGAACAGCGACAGGCCCTTGGTGCCCGGGCCACCCGCGCCGGGCGTGTCCGCCGGGCGAGCCAGTACGTAGTGGATGATGTTGTCGGTCAGGTCGTGCTCGCCACTGGTGATGAACCGCTTGACGCCCTCGATGTGCCACGACCCGTCGGGCTGCGGGACGGCGCGGGTGCGACCGGCGCCGACGTCCGAGCCGGCGTCCGGCTCGGTGAGCACCATGGTCGACGCCCAGCGCTTCTCGACCAGCAGCTTGGCTAGCTCCTTCTGCTCCGGCGTGCCCTCGGCGTGCAGGGTCTGCGCGAAGGACGGGCCCGACGAGTACATCCAGATCGGCGCGTTCGCACCAAGGATCAGCTCGGCGAAGGACCACCAGAAGATGCGCGGAGCCGGTGTCCCCTCCAGCGCGGTCGGGATGTCCAACCGCCAGAACTCGCTGTCCATGAAGGTCTTGTATGACCGGCGGAACGACTCGGGGATCCGCACGCTGTGCGTCTCCGGGTCGAAGACCGGTGGATTGCGGTCGCCTTCCACGTAGCTCACCGCGAGGTCTTCGCGGGCCAGCCGCTCTGCCTCCACGAGGATGCTGCGGGCCGTGTCGACGTCGAGATCGGGATACGCCTCGCTGCCCAGCAGCTGATCGGCGCCGAAGACCTCGAACAGATTGAAGTAGAGGTCCCGCAGGTTGCTCTTGTAGTGGCTCATCGGTGCCCAGTCCCCCGGATCGGCGAGGTTACTAACGAGTAACTCGAGTTTATTACTCGCTGGTAAGGCCCAGCAAGACGGTACCCACTAGTGTTTGGCGACACCCGACACCCACCATATCCCCTGGAAAGGGGATATTTCGCGCAGATGAGGGCCAACGCCTTTAGAGGAGGGCGTCACCCACATATCCGACCATCGTTGGGCGCTATGACATAGGACGTTTTACGGAGAATTTAGATGTTCATCAACATATTGGTTAGCCTGCTCGCATTCAAGCAGCCGAAGCGCTACAACGGCCGGCACCGCGCCGGTGGAATCCTGCCGACCCGCAAGCCGGCCTGAGGGATTCGCCGACTCGGGTCGGCACCGGTCCGGCAGGTGGCTCACCGGCCGGACGCTCACGCGTCGGCGCCCAGCTCCCAGCTGGGTACGGCGACGTTGGCGGTAGCGGGCCGGGCGCCCGCGTACTCCATCAGGACCAGCGCGATGTCGTCATCGAGCCGGCCCTCGACCCACTCGCTCAGCGCACTCTCCAGCGAGGCCAGCCCGTCGCCGACGGTGCCGTGGCCGAGCAGCCGCCACGCCCGCGCCGCGGTCGGGAAGAACTCGCCGTCCCGGCGGGCCTCCGCCAGACCGTCGGTGTACAGCAGCAGCCGGTCGCCGGGTTCGAGACGCTCCACGCGTGGCCGCACGACCGGCGTGAAGCCGAGCGGAGGAGCGCTGGCCGGCGGTTCCAGCGGGATGACCTCGCCCCGGCGCAGCAGCAGCGGAGCGGGGTGTCCACAGTTGACGATGGTCAGCGTGCCACCACGCTCCTCGACGAGCGCAGCGGTCACGAAGTCCTCATCACCCACCGACCGTGCCACGGCACGGTCCAGGTCGGCGACGATCGCCCGCAGGTCGGCCCGCTCGTAGGCGACGTGCCGGTACGAGCCGAGCACGATGCTCGCCAGCCGTACCGCGTCGAGGCCCTTGCCCCGAACATCGCCGATGATCATCCGGACGCCGTACGGGGTGTCGACCACCTCGTACAGGTCGCCGCCGATGTCGGCCGCCGCGGTGGCCGAGATGTACCGGCCCGCGACCGCCAGCGTCCCGACCTCGGGCCCGAGCGGGCGCAGTACGGCCGTCTGCGCGACGCTGGCCAGCTTCGCCAGCTCGGCGAGCCGCTCGGCCTGCCGCGCGCGCAGGGTGCCGGCGACCGCCGCGATGCCGGTGGCCGCCATGATCCCGCAGACGTTCAGCGCGTTTGACATGCTCGGTTCGTTCGCGAACACACTGAACGCGATCGCGATTGCCGTCGCCGTGGCGCCGACGATCAACACCTCGCGCCACGGTACGAACAACGCCGTCAGAAACGGCACGGCCGCGAGCAGACCGATGTAGTGCGGCTGCGGCCCGTCGGCCAACTCGACGCCACTGATGACGGCGAGCAGCACGACAGCCGCGCCGAGCCCGGCGCGGGATTCGGGGCTCATCGGGCTGCGACCCGGCATCCTGAGTCTCATGGGTACGCGCACAGCATGCCGGATTTTGCGCCGTTACCAAACCGTCTGGCGCGATGTCCACGCGAACGGCCGGAGACCCTGACCGCGAGTCTGATTCCGCCCCCGGTTCGCAACCATCTGCGCGGCTCGCGATACGCACTCAGCCAGCGACCGAACGTGCGGCCGCACGGGCGGTCAGCTCAAGACCGCCCACTTCGCCGCCGGCAGTACCCCGGAGCCGAGGCTGGCAATAGCGGCGAATGCCGCACGTGTCAGATCCAGGCACCTTCCCGACACATACGGTCCGCGGTCATTGATCCGGACAACGACGGATTTGCCGTTGGCCGGATTCGTCACCCGAACCCTGGTGTTGAACGGCAATGTCTTGCTCGCCGCGGTAAATGCGTTGGGATCGAAGTTCTCGCCGTTGGCGGTGTGTGTGCCGTCGCTGTAGTACGAGACGCCGCAGGTGCCCGAGCTGGACACCGTGCCGTCGCCGGAAGGCTGGGTGGGGCTCGGCTTCGGCTTCTTCGGGCTCGGCGACGGCGACGGCGAGTGCGACGGCGAGGCCGAGGTGGCCGGCGCCGACGGGCTCGGCAGGGCGCGCAGGCCGCTGCGCGAGGCGCGGTCGTCCTCGGTGCGCGACGGCACCGCGGTCAGCTGCGCCGCGGCGGGGGCGGCGACATCGGCGACGGCGTGACTGTCGGCCGCCGGTCCCAGGTCCATTGCCGCGGCAGCGCCGCCGATCAGGACTCCGGCCAATGCGATGGCCGACACGAGCGGTACGAATTTGCGGAACGGCGTAGAGCGACGCACGTTGGCGGCGTGTCTGCCGGGCAAAGTCAGCACCCTTCATCGACAGTAAGGCCGTCGGAGACCGTATCGAGCCGGTACCGGTACACGTCAAGACCCGCTGGAAATGTGCCTGAATTCTGATGCTATGGCCCGGCCGATCGGCCCATTCCCACACCCGAATCTGTCGCGAATCGTTTACCGTCAGTCAGCAGACCCTATTGTTGGCTCACGTCGACCAATTCCTCAGCTATCGAATTCAGGTAACGCCGGGCAGAATTTCCCGCCGTACTGTCCCGGCCCGCTGTGCCCGTTCGACTACCCGCAGGAGCCGGTGACGGTACCGGCCCGGTGTCGGAGGTGAACGATGAAGTACCTGTTCCTGCTGTACTCGCCCGGCGGCGCGCCGAAGGATCCGACCAGCGTCGAGTACGCGGAGACGTTCGCGGCCTTCGCGGAGGCGGAGGCCGCCATGGAGAAGGCCGGCGTCATGCTGGACTGCGCCCCGCTGCAACCCGTCTCCGCGGCGAGCACGGTCCGGGTCCGGGACGGCCGCACCATGGTGACCGACGGCCCGGCCGCCGAGATCAAAGAGCAGGTCGGGGGCTATCTGGTCGTCGAGTGCGCCGATCTTGACGAGGCCCTGAGGTGGGCCGCGACGCTGCCGTCGGCGCGGGACGGCTGGGTCGAGGTACGCCCGGTCTTCTCGGTGGTACCCCCATCCTGAGCGACCACGCCTTCCGGGCGCACTGGTGGCCGGCGGTGGCGAGCGTGACCCGCATGGTGGGCGACCTCGCCACCGCCGAGGACGCGGTGCAGGAGGCGTTTCTGGCGGCGGTGGAGCAGTGGCCGACCCAGGGGGCTCCGGCCAATCCCCGGTCCTGGCTCATCGGAGTCGCCCGGCACAAGGCGCTCGACGCGATCCGCCGGGAGGCCCGGCGCGACACGAAGGAGACCGCCGCGCAGCGGGACTGGGCGGCGGCGCGGCCGGCGGGCCCGATCGGCCCGGTACCGGACGACGACGTACTCGGCCTGGTCTTCATGTGCTGCCATCCGGCGCTTGAGGTGTCGGTACGGGTGGCGTTGACGCTGCGGTCGGTGTGCGGGCTGAGCGCCGCGGAGGTCGCGGCGGTGTTCCTGGTACCCGAGGCGACCATGGCCAAGCGGCTCACCCGGGCGAAGCGGAAGATCCGCGATGCCGGCATCCGGCTGCGGGTACCCCCGCCCGATTCGCTCACCGAGCGGCTGGACGCCGTACTGCGCGTCGTCTTCCTGGTCTTCACCGAAGGCCACAAGGCGAGTACCGGCTCCACGCTGGTCCGCGAATCGCTCTGCGACACCGGCGTCGAACTGGCCCGCGCCCTGCTCGCCCTGCTCCCGGACGAGCCCGAGGTGGCCGGGCTGGTCGCGCTGCTGCTGCTCACCGACGCCCGCCGCGCCGCCCGGGTCGACCCGGCCGGGAACCTCGTGCTGCTCGCCGACCAGGACCGCGGCCTCTGGAACCGGGACCTCATCCGGGAGGGCGAACACCTGCTCGAAGGCGCCCTGCGTGCCGGGCGACCCGGCCCGTACCAGTTGCACGCCGCGATCGCCGCCTGCCACTCCACGGCGCCGTACGCCGGCGACACCGACTGGCGGCAGATCGCCCTGCTCTACGCGGAACTACTCCGCCACGAACCCACCCCGGTCATCGAGGCCAACCGGGCGATCGCCGTCGCCATGGTCGACGGCCCCGCGGCCGGTCTGGCCATCCTCGACAGGCTCAGCGACCACCCGCAACTCGGCCACTGGCCGCAACTGCACATCGCCCGGGCGGATCTGCTGCGCCGGCTCGGCCGGGCCGACGAGGCCGTTGACGCGTACCGGGCGGCGCTGCGGTTCGAGCTGTCCGCGGCGGAGCGTGCGTTCATCCGTCGGCGCATCGTGCAGCTGTCCCCGAACGCGGACGCCGGGCGCCCGTGAACGCGTGCCGCTCTCCGTGGAAATCACGAGTCTCGACAGAAATCGCGAGGCCGTCCGCGTCTGCGCCGCGATACCGTCTCGTGCCGTGACAGCGCCTGAGATCACCGTCGCCACCCCGGCCGACCGCGAGCCGATCGTCGGCTCGCTCGTGGACACGTTCGCCAACGATCCCGTCCTCCGGTACCTGTTCCCTGACCAGGCCACCTACCCGCGGTACGCCGCGGCGTTCTTCGGGTACCTGTTCGACAAGCGGGTGTCCAAGCAAACGATCTGGACGATCGGGCGGGGAGCCTCGGTCGCACTCTGGAATCCTCCCGGAACCGAGGAGGCGTCGCCGGAGCGAAGGACTCTGGCCGACTTGCTGCCCGCCGGGGCGATGGCCCGTGTCGACGCGTACGACGACGCCGTTCACGCCGTACTGCCGGCGGCACCGTTCTGGTACCTCGGTGTCCTGGGTACCCACCCGGACAGCACCGGTCACCGCTGGGGCCACGCGGTCATGCGGGCCGGACTGCGCCGCGCCGCCGAGGACGGCGTGCCCGCGGTCCTGGAGACCAGCAACCCCGGAAACGTCGAGATGTACCGCCGCGCCGGCTGGGAGGTGGTGCGCACCGTGGCGGCGCCGCTGACCATCTGGGTCATGCGGCAGTCGCCGCGCCCGGCGGACTGACCAGCTCCTTCGACGTCCCCGGTCGCGCGACTGGTCCGGCTCGTCGCGCGGCGCCACACGTGCCGAGCCAGGACTAGCCGCCGACTGGTCTGGGTCGTGGCGCGGCGCCACGCTCCGAACCAGGACTAGCCGCCGACTGGTCTGGGTCGTGGCGCGGCGCCAGACGCGCCGGGCCAGACCGGTTCGCACGCATCCGCCGAAGCGGCGGCGAGCCGGGCCGCGAGCGCCATTACGGCGGCACGGAGTTCCGGGCCGCCCTCGACGCGGAAGGCGAACGGAACGGCCGCCAGCCACTCCTGCGCGTACGACGCCGGATTGCTGGTGCTGCCCACCAGCACGCACCCGTTCCCCGAGGGTTCGAGCCGTCCCATCGGAGGCCGGATCCACGGGGCCACCTCTGCCAGCGGCGCGTCGAACACCACCCGGGTGGGGAACTCCCACCCGACGCCCAGGTTCTCTTCCAACGCCGCCACCGAGTCGAGGCCGTCGGGCGGCTCGAACTCGTGGCCGGTCTGCCGCACCGTCCGGATCCGGTCGATCCGGTACGTGCGGATCGCGTTCGCGTGGTGGGAATGACACAGCAGGTACCAGCGGCCGTGGCGGACGACGACCGCCCACGGGTCGACCTCGGCCTCCCATTCGTGGCCGGTCTCGTTCCGGTACCCGACAACGACCCCGCGACGGCCCGCGACGGCCGCGACGAGCGCGCTGGTGGTGGCCGGGTCCGCACGCGCCGAGCCGCGGTCGGGCGCAGCCGACGCGTGCTCGCGCAGTGCCGCCGCCTGCCGTCCGACGCTCTCCGGCAGCACCTGGATGACCTTCCCCAGCGCGGCACCGACAAGGTCGTCGGCATCGTTGGCCGCCGGCTGGCCGTCGAGCACCGCCATGACCAGACCAAGCGCCTCGGCCTGCGTGAAGACCACCGGAGGCAGCTTCGTCCCACGCCTGAGCCGGTATCCGCCGTGGCGGCCCCGGGCCGAATCGACCGGGATGCCGGCTTCCCGGAGGATCCCGACGTACCGGCGGGCGGCCCGCTCGGTCACGCCCAGCTTCTCGGCGAGCTGGTCGGCCGTCGTGCCGGGCCGGGTCTGGAGGATGTCGAGGGCACGAAGCGCCCGCGCGGTGGGGCTCAGCTCGGTCGGCACCCGACCAGGGTAGGCGATCGGCCGGATAAGCCGGCAGTAGATCGTCCGGAATCGGCCCTAGCCTGAGGTCTGAGCGCCACATTCTTTATGAGGAAGAGAGCCGATCATGGATATCCTGCTCGTCGCCGGGCTGTGGCTCGACGGATCCGCCTGGAACGACGTCGTGTCCGCGCTCAAACCGCTCGGCCACCACCCGGTGCCGATCACCCTGCCGGGCCAGGGCGACGGGGCGGCCTCCGCGACGCTCGACGACCAGGTGGCGGCGGTCCTCGCCGCGGTGGACTCGGCGTCTGGCAAGGCCATGGTCGTGGGGCACTCCGCCGCCTGCGGCCTCGCTTGGCTGGCCGCCGACGCGCGACCGGAGAAGGTCGCCAAGGTCGTCCTCATCGGCGGCTTCCCGACCGCCGACGGGCAGCCCTACGCCGACTTCTTCGATCTGAGGGACGGTGCCATGCCCTTCCCCGGCTGGGGCCCGTTCGACGGCGCGGACTCCGCCGACCTCGACGAGGAGGCCAGGCGCACGTTCGAGGCCGCGGCGATCCCGGTACCCGAGGCGGTGGCCAAGGGCATGGTGCGGCTGACGGACGAGCGACGGTTCGACGTCCCGGTCCTGGTGGTGTGCCCGGAGTACAGCCCCGCCCAGGCTCAGGCATGGATGGCCGCGGGAGACGTGGCCGAACTCCCCAAGGCGAAGCACCTCGAGTTCGTTGACATCGACTCCGGCCATTGGCCCATGGTCACCAAGCCGGTCGAACTCGCCCGGCTCCTCGATGCGGCGGCCTCCGGAGCGGTGGACGGCTGAGGAAACTGGTCGAAGTCCGGGCCACCTTGGTACCGCTCGGCTGAGGCGCGGCGGGCAATCTGGCGTACGGCGGGCAATGCAGAAGGCCCAGCTTCGGGACCATGGTCCTGAGCTGGGCCTTCAGAGCTTGGAGCGGGTGAAGGGAATCGAACCCTCACTGTCAGCTTGGGAAGCTGATGTTCTGCCATTGAACTACACCCGCGAGCGGGACCACTCTACCTGATCGCCGGCCCGTGCCGCATCGCCGCTCCGTCGGCCGCCTCGGCGATCCGCTCATCCCGCCAGATCTCGGTGGTCGTGGCCTCCGGGCCGCCGCCGTTGACCCGCCGCGCCACCATCGCCACCTCGACCGAGAACTCGTACAGGCGCCAGTCGATCCGCTTCTCCGCCCGGTATGCCTCCGCCAGCCGCTCCACCCGCCGCCGGTCCGTCACCGGCCGCGCTCGACCCGACAGGTATGCCTCGTCGTCGTTGTCCTCCGGCGGGTACGAATGCAGCGCGTAGCGCCCGTCGCGATCGAGGTCTCGCCGCTTCGGGGAATCGATGACGAAGCAGTACAGCCCGTCATCCATGATCACTGGGGCCACCGGATGTACCCGCGGCCCGCCGTCCGCCCGGATCGTCGCCAGGTACCCGAGTCCCGACCCGTACTGATGGATGAGCTCACGGATTGCCGACGCGAGCCCGGGGTTGGCGGCGGTGAATTCAGACCACGATGCCATGCCCACATTCTATCGAACATACGTTCGATACGACACTTGCCGGGCGCCCAAACGCGGATGGTGCGACACGCCCCTGGGTAAGCTGCCAGGCGTGCTGCTTTCCGACCGTGACCTGATCGACGAGCTGAAGAGTGGGCGGCTTGAGCTGGACCCGTTCGAGCCCGAACTCGTGCAGCCGTCCAGCATCGACGTTCGGCTCGATCGGCTGTTCCGCGTCTTCAACAACCACCTCTATACGCACATCGATCCGGCTATCCAGCAGGACGAGCTGACGTCGCCGGTCGAGGTCGACGAGGGGCAGCCGTTCGTGCTGCATCCGGGCGAATTCGTTCTCGCCTCCACGCTGGAAGTCATCACGCTCGGCGACCAGTTGGCCGGGCGACTGGAGGGCAAGTCGAGCCTCGGCAGGTTGGGCCTGCTCACCCACTCGACCGCCGGCTTCATCGACCCCGGCTTCTCCGGGCACGTCACACTGGAGCTGTCCAACGTGGCGAACCTGCCCATCATGCTGTGGCCCGGCATGAAGATCGGCCAGCTGTGCATCTTCCGGCTGTCCTCGCCGGCCGAGCACCCGTACGGCTCGGCGGTGTACGGCTCGCGGTACCAGGGCCAGCGCGGCCCGACGCCGAGCCGGTCCTGGAAGAACTGGCGGGTCTGGCCCACCAACACCCGCTGACGTCGCGATCGGCGACCCGGCGTCAGGTCGACCCCCACGGGCCCGGTGGACGACCCGACGCCGTCTGGAGCCAGTCGAGATTCTCGCTGAGAGAAGCGAGCCAATTGCCGATCTCCAGCAGGCACACGTCCTCTGATCTGCCCCCGCCCGAGGCGACGATGGTCGCCACCTGGTCACTGATCATCGCGCCGTCCATCGGCGCGACCATCGGGTGGTCTGAGCCCTCCGGCACCTTCTCCGCCAGGGTCCGGTATCCGCGCCGCAGTTCCTCGGCGATGTCGGTCACCGTGGCCGCGGCCTCCGGCCACCCGGCCAGGAGGCCGGGCCGGTTGCGCAGGAGCAGGAACTCGGCGCCGTGCATGACATGGACGCCCGTGACCAGGAACGCCTCCCAGTACACCCGCTCGAACCGCGGGTCCGGCCGCTCCGTGTAGTACTGGCAGATCGACGCTTCGGCGGGGATGTACTCCCGCAGCGGACCGTTGAGCGCGCCCCGCGGCCAACCGCTGTACCGGCCGCGGCCGGTCAGCACCGCGATCGTCTCCTGGATGAGGTCGGCGTCGGCTCTCAGGTACGCGCCGACCCTCCGCCACAGCTCAGCGCCGGCGCCCCTGGGCCACATCACCAGGCCGGCCGTGATACCGACCGCACCGCCGGCGAGAACGTCCACGAGCCGGACGCTGGCCAGCCGCCAGTCCGATGGCGCGAGCTGGGCGAACACCAGCGTCACCGTGGCCGTCAGCGCAGCCTGGGACCAGATCGTGCCCAGGAGCTTGCCCACGCCGAAGGCCAGCACGGCCGCCACCAGCAGCGCCATCGCGTACGGCAGCGCACCGTCAACGAACGTCAGCACCAGACCGGTCGCCACCGCGCCGATCAACGCGCCGAGAACGGAACGGATCAGGGTCGTCCGGGTGTTGAGGGCGGAGGTCCGCATCACCGTGAGGGTCGCGAGGAGTACCCAGAAGCCGTGGGACAGGTTGAGCACTCCGGTGACCGCCCGCGCCGCCGCCAGCGCGACGGCGAGCCGCAACGCGCTCTGGAAGAACGCCGATCGGGGCGTCAGGTTCCGCCGCAGTTCCTGCCAGACCAGGGACAGGTCGCTGTGCCGCGCGTACCAGAGCGTCGTCGCTCCGTGTGAGAGGCGCTTGTCCTGCCGTACCGTCGGCTCCCGCGTCGCGACACGTACGGCGACGGTGAAGAAGTCGACGTGCTCGACGATGGACTGCAGGCTCAACCGCAACTGGCGCCGCTCGATGTCCGCCGGCTGCGTCCCTGGCGCGCCGATCGGCTCGAATCCCGGCGTGGCCTCGCTGAGCACCTCACCGATGTCCGGTGGCGTCTCGCCCCGGGTCAGGCTCCGGCCGGCGGTACGCATCGTTGTCGCGCTTCGCCGCATCGCCTCGGCCGCGTTGGCGTCGTGGTGTGACCCCAGCTGCGGTCGCGTCATGAACCGGCGTACCTGCTCGGCAACCTCCCAGGTCGTCCACGCGGCGTCGCGCAGCGCCCGATCGCGACGGCCGGCCGAGGTCGGCCGCTCGGGCACCGGAATCGCGCGTACCCGGGTCTGCCGTATCGCCTGCGCCGTCCGTTGCTGCTGCCGCGTCATCTCGCCGTCGCCCGCGGCGCGACCGGCCACCACCTCCGAGGACGCGTCGAGCAGATCGGCGGCGGCCTCCGCGGCCTCCGCGACGCGCTGCTCGTACGTCACCGGAGGCGGGGCGCGCCACAGCAGCACCTCCGCGGCGGCGGCGAGCGCCATTCCGATGCTCGCTCCGATCAGCCGGGCCGGCAGAGCCGCCAGGTGATGAGGCGAGAAGTTCGCCACCAGGTAGAAGAGCTGGAGGCCGCTGGCAAGTCCCAACAGGCGGGGGCCGGCGACGCTGAAGTAGGCGACCGAAAACCCGATCACGAGCGTTCCGATCACCGCCGCCCAGAGGTTCACGTTGAGGGCGGTTCCCAGGGCGATCAGGCCGCAGGCGACGGGTATCGCCGCGAGGATGGCGCTCGCTCGCTGCCGGGCGGAGCCCGGCAGCTGGATGAAGATCCCGGCGGCGATCGTCCCGAAGATGACGTACGTCGCCAGGATTTTGTTGTGGATGCCGTACAGGCAGACGTAATAGGCGGGAATGGCGGCGATCGTCAGGCGGAGAGCCCGCAGTGAGATCCGGAATCCCGGATCCCGGTGACGCAGCCGGTCCAGGATGCCCGCGCCGATCACGTGTGGCTCCCCCGATCCGCCCACGCTCAGACTCCGGATCCCGGCGCCGGTCAGCGCATCCGGCGCAGCCGTTCGGCCGGGTCAGGCCCTGTCCTCAATCTAGCGGCCTGCACCGGTCGGTACCCGAAGGACGACAAGACGCGACTGCTGAAAACGCCGGACCGGGAATCAGCGGCGGTCTCCGGGCGACAGTGGGCCCGCCGGTCGAACCGTCAGCGCCGCCGGCACGTTATATCGAGGAACCGCGAGGGGGTGCACGGCGCCCCGCTCACGCAGGCTCGGCGAGGGGGGAAGAGCACGCCGGGGGAAAGGGCACTGCGAGGGCGGGGCGCCGTCGGTGAACAAAGACAGAGCGTGAGCCAGGGGCCTTGAGCGCGGCAAGCCAATTAACGGCTGGCCGCGAGGCCGGTGCGTGAACGTTGACCTTCAGCCTGGGCAGCGGGGAGGTGCTACCCGGCAAGGTGCGGCGGGCGTCGCGGGCCGATCGGGCACCCGCGACGCCGTGACACGCGTCAGGGTCGGCCGTACGCGTTGACCCGGGACATGTCGAGCCTCTGCATCTGCACGTCTTCACCGAACGTCGGTGCGCTGACTACCCAGTCATTGCCGACGTAGATGACGACGTGGTGCACGTCCGAGTAGTAGTAGACCAGGTCGCCGGGCTTGAGGTTCGCATGGCTGACCGGCGTGGTGTTCTGCTTCTGCTGGTACGCGTTGTGCGGAAGCGTCACGCCGACGGAGCGCCAGGAGGCCATGGTCAGGCCGGAACAGTCGTACGAGTCGGGGCCATCGGCGTCCCACACGTACGTCTTGCCGATCTGGTTACAGGCGAACTGTGCGGCCTTGCTGCCCTTGTCGCCGGTGTAGACCTGCGGACAGGCGACCGGCTTCAGCTTGCCGGTGCCACTGGACGTCCCGTACGCGGCCAGGCGCAGCTGCTGCAACTGGTTGAGCTGGCCCTGCAGCTGCTTCTTCTGCGCGTCCAAGGTGGCCTGCTGCTTGCTGAGGTTGGCGACCATCGCGTCGATGGGCGCCTCCTGCTCCTCATACTTCTGGCGCAGCTTCACCACGTCGGCGATGCTCTGGGTCTGCTGACGGGACATCTCGTTCAGCATCCCGAGCTGATCGACCAATGTGGACGGTGAGCCGGATTCCAGCAGAGCGTTGAGATTTGATCCCGGCCCGTGCTCGTAGAACTTCGCCGAGACCGCGCTGACCCGGGTCATGGCGAGGTCGACCTGCAGCTTCAGCGGCTTGATCTGAGCCTGGAGGTTGGCGACCTTCTGCTGGTTCTTGACCAGATTCTCGTGGACGCCGTCCCACTGCTCCAGCAGCGGCTCGAGCTGGTTGAACTTCTGGTCGATCTGCGCCTCGATCTGGCCGGGGCTGGCCGGAGCGGCGTGCGCGACGGTTGCCGGGGCGAGTGCCAGGCCGGCGACTGCGGCGATCAGGCCGAAGAGACGGAAGGAGTGAGTGAACCGGGTACGGTGCGGGCGTGCGGCAGACCCTGCCACGGTGGTACGACCCTTTCTTCCCTATGAAGGCGAACAGCCTTCACCGCCTACCGGGTTAGCTGACGGGTTCGGGCTGGGAAGCGCCCTACCGCGCGTCGCGCGGATTCACCCCGATGGTGCCGGTGGGTCCCCGGTTCGGTACGTCGATTCGGCGGTACCGTCCGGGGTCTCCCCTTGCGGGCGACCGACTTCCGAGCGGCGATTCATAACGGTAGGGATACGGGACCGTGGTGCGCAAGCGAACGCGGCCACTACTACTCGTCGAATTTCCCTTCTCGACGCGCCGTAATCGCCGCATCCCGGGGCCGAGTCGTTCGTTAAACCCTTGTCGAGACTGGCAGCGGCGGTGTCCATTGTGGACACCGCCGCCGAAATCTCGGAAAATTAGGGCAGATCAGCTACGGTCGCCCGTAGCCGCTAGGGGATCCGATGTCGGCCATCTTGGCCATCCGAACGTGGTCACCCGGTTTCGGTGCGTGCACGACCCAGCCGCCGCCCACGTACAGCGCGACGTGGTGGTCGTCGGATCCGTAGAACACCAGGTCGCCCGGTCGCAGCGAGCTCGCGCTGATGTCCGGGGTAGCGCTGTCCTGGGCCGCCGCGTTGTGCGGCAGCGACACGCCGGCCGCCTTCCACGCCGTCATCGTCATGCCTGAGCAGTCGTAGTACGTCGGACCGGCGTCGCCCCAACCGTAGGGCTTGCCGATCAGCGAACACGCCTTCTTCGCCGCCGTGGCGCCCGCGCCACTGCTCGGCGTGTACGGGCAGGCCACCGGCTGGAGGCTGCCGCCTGCGCCGCCGCCCGATCCGTATGCCTGGTCACGCAGCTTCGTCAACTGGTTGATCTGGCCGGTGATCTGGCTCTTCTGTGTGGCCAGCGCCTGATCCTGCTTCCGCTGCTGGATAACGAGCGCGTCCAGCGACTGCTTCTGCTTCGCGTACTTCTGCACCTGCTCCTGCACCGCCGCGACGGTGCGCTGCTGTTCGCGCGCCACCTGGTTGAGGCTGGTGAGCTGGTCGACCAGGGTGGTCGGCGAACCGCTCTCCAGCAACGCGTTCAGGTTGGAGCCGGGACCGTTCATGTACAGCTCGGCGGACATCGCGCCGACCCGCACCTGAGCGAGTTGCACCTGGGTCTGCAGCGGTGCCAGCTGCTTGTTCAGCGTCGCCTGCTTGCTCAGGTTCTGCTGAAGCTGGTCGTGCACGCTGTTGTACTTCTCGACCAGTGGTTCGAGCTGATTCCACTTCTGGTCGATCTGTGCCTCGAGGTCGGTCACCGACGGCGTCGCGTGCGCCTGCGTGCCCGGAAGCAACGCGGCGGTAAGCGCAAGGATACTGGCAGCGACGACCATGAAGGCACGACGCGAGGACCGTGACATGGACACGGTCAGAGAGGTTCTCACGAAGTTTGGACTCCTTCGCTCCCGGGGGGACGGAGCGGGACGATCCCCTAGGTTAGGGAAGCCGCCGGTACGCAATCAAGCCGAGATCTCGGGTAATTCGCTGCGCATTCAGCTGGCGACGCTGCGTACCACCGGATTGGTTGTTCCGCCCTCGCTCGCACCCACCACGGCCCGCAGAACATCGTCGAGAGTGAGCAGTCCCAGCGGGGTGCGCCCGTCGGTGATGAGCACGATGTGCCGGCGCTCCCGGCGCATGGCCAGCAACGCCTCGGCCAGCGTCCGGTTCGGCGGGATCACCGGCAGCGGCCGGATCAGCGTGGGCTCGATCGGAGCCCGGCGCGCCTGGCCGACCACCCCGAGCACGTCCTTGACGTGCACGAAGCCCCGGACCCGGCGGGTCTCCCGGTCGACCACCGGGAAGCGGGACAGGCCGGTACGGGTAGCCAGCACCTCCAGCGACGCCGGCGACACGTCCTCGGCGACGGTGGTCACCGCGTTCCACGGTCGCAGCACGTCGCCGGCGGTACGTTCGTGCAGCGCCAGCGCGCCGGTGATCCGCCGGTGCTCCTCCGGGTCGAGCAGGCCCTCGGTCCGCGACTCGGCGACGAGACCGGCCAGCTCCTCGGCCGTGTAGACGGTCTTCACCGCGTCGGTCGACTCGATCCGCCAGATCTTCAACACGACCCGGGACGCCCACCGCATGGCGATCAACAGCGGCCTCGTCGCGGTGCAGAACCACAGCATCGGCGGCCCGAGCCAGAGCACGGCGCGCTCCGGACCGACCAGCGTCAGGTTCTTCGGCACCATCTCGCCGAGCACGGTGTGCAGGAAGGTCACCGCGACAAGGCCGAGGACGAACGCGATCGGGTGGGCCGCCGAGGCGGGCAGGTGGGTCACGTCCAGCCCGTCGCCGACCAGGTGGGACAGCGTCGGCTCGGCGATCGCGCCCAGACCCAGGGAGCAGATGGTCACGCCGAGCTGGGCTCCGGCGATCATCACCGGTATCTGTTCCATCGCCCGCAGCGCGGACCGGGCCATCTGTGACGTCGCGGCCAGCGGTTCGACGGCGGTACGCCTCGATGCGATCAGGGAGAACTCGGCCGCCACGAAAAACGCGTTGCCCAGCAGCAGGACGATGATGATCAGGCTAGTCATCGCTGGGCTCCGGCCGGGTCACCCGGACCTGCTCGATCCGGTGCCGGTCCACCTCCACGACGGTGAACTCCCAGCCCTGCTCGCGCAGCGTCTCGCCGTTGACCGGGATGTGCCCGAGCCGGGCCAGGATGAACCCGGCCAGCGTCTCGTACGGGCCCTCGGGCAGACGGAACCCGGTCGCCTCGGCCAGTTCGTCCTCGCGCAGCACGCCCTCGACCAGCACGCTGCGGTCGCCGGACGGCGCGGTGATCTCGAACGCCGCCGGAGCGACGTCGTACTCGTCGGCGATCTCACCGACCAGTTCCTCGGCCAGGTCCTCGACGGTCACGATGCCGTCGGTGCCGCCGTACTCGTCGACCACGATCGCCAGGTCCGCCGAACCCGCCTGAAGGATCTCCAGTACCCCGTCCAGGTCCAGGCTCTCGGGTACGTAGATCGGCTCGCGGGCGATGCTGGCCACGGTGGTGGTCAGCCGGCTGGCGGGCGGGACGGCCAGGGCGTCGATCACGGTCACCACGCCGGTCACCAGGTCGACCGTCGACTCGTACACCGGGAACCGGCTGTGCCCGGTGTCCCGGACGGTGGTCAGCAGGTCGACGATGCTGGTGCCGGCCGGAAGCGCGATCACGTCGACCCGGGGCGTCATCGCCTCGGCGGCGCGCTTCTCGCCGAACCGGATGGTGCGCTGGAGCAGCAGGGCGGTGTCCTCGGGGAGTGCGCCGGCCCGGGCCGAGATCGCCGCGAGCAGGCCCAGTTCCTCCGGAGACCGGGCGCTGGCCAGCTCTTCCTGCGGCTGCAGCCCGAAGCCGCGCACGATGAGGTTGGCCGACCCGTTCAAGGCCCGGATGAACCAGCGCAGGACCGAGGAGAAGGCCCGCTGTGGACGGGCCGTGGCGCGGGCCAGCGGCATGGGCCGGGCCAGCGCGGCGTTCTTCGGCACCAGCTCGCCGAACAGCATCGAGAACAGCGTGGCGATGGCCAGCGCGACGAAGTACGTCAGTGTGCGGTGATCACCGAACAGCGGCTTGAGCAGGCGGGACAGGGCCGGCTCGGCGAGGTACCCGGTCAGCAGCGCGGCCAGGGTGATGCCGAGCTGGGCGCCGGAGAGCTGGAAGGACAGCTCGTGCAGCAGGTTCCGGACCGTGCGGGCCGCCCGGTCGCCGGACTGTGCGCTCTGCTCGATCGTCGACCGGTCGACGGTGACCAGCGAGAACTCGGCCGCGACAAAGAACGCGTTGGCGGCGGTGAGCAGCACAAATGCGACGAGGGGGAGAACTGTCAATAGCGCGGAAATAGTCGACTCACCTCGGCATCCATTGTGCCGGATAGCCGCGACCGGGCGCGGGGCGCCGCCCGGGTGGACCCGCGGTGACCGCCGGCGTCAGCCGGCGGCGGGCTCCGGCTTGATCGACCGCAGCAGTACCGTCGCCACGTCCACCACCTCGGCCTGGCCCGGAGCCACTCCGTTCACCCCGTCGGACAGCATGGTCATGCAGAACGGGCAGCCGACCGCGACCGTCTTCGCCCCGGTGGCCACCGCCTCCTCGACCCGGTCGACGTTGATCCGCTTCCCGATCCGCTCCTCCATCCACATCCGGGCGCCGCCGGCACCGCAGCAGAACGAGCGCTCGGAGTTGCGGGGCATCTCGACCAGGCTGTCGCTGGCGGCGCCGAGCACCTCCCGGGGTGGCGTGAACACCCGGTTGTGCCGGCCGAGGTAGCACGGGTCGTGGTAGGTCAGGCCGCCGTCCAGGGGCTGTACCGGAGTGAGCCTCCCGCTGCCGACCAGCTCGGCCAGTAGCTGCGTGTGGTGGATGACCTGGTACCGGCCGCCGAGCTGCCCGTACTCGTTGGCGAGCGTGTTGAAGCAGTGCGGGCAGCTAGCCACGATCTTGGTGACCCCGGCATCGTTCAGCGTCTCCACGTTCTGCATGGCCAGCGTCTGGAACAGGAACTCGTTGCCGATCCGGCGGGCCGGGTCGCCGGTGCAGGTCTCGCCGTTGCCCAGGATCGCGAAGGAGACCCCGGCCTCGTTCAGCAGCGTGGCCACGGCCCGCGTGGTCTTCTTGGCCCGGTCCTCGAACGCCCCGGCACAGCCGACCCAGAACAGGTACTCGAAGTCCCCGCCGTCGCTGACCCGCGGGATCTCGAAGTCGAGACCCTTGGTCCAGTCCTCCCGGGTGGCCGGGGGCGCGCCCCAGGGATTGCCCTTGGACTCCAGGTTGCGCAGCATGACGCCGGCCTCGCTGGGAAAGTTGGACTCGATCAGCACCTGGTACCGGCGCATGTCGACGATGTGGTCGACGTGCTCGATGTCCACCGGGCACTGCTCCACACAGGCACCGCAGGTGGTGCAGGACCAGAGCACGTCCGGGTCGATCACGCCCTGCTCGTCCGGCCCGCCGATCAGCGGCCGCTGCGCCTCGGCCAGCGCCAGTACGTTGATCTTCGAGTGGTCGACCCCGGCTCCGGACCCGCCGTCCGGGGCGCCACCGTCCAAGGCGCCACCGTCCGGAGCGCCACCGTCCGGGGTACCGCCGTTCGCGCCGGCGCCGCCGGCGAGCAGGTACGGCGCCTTGGCGTAGGCATGATCGCGCAGCGACAGGACCAGCAGCTTCGGCGACAGTGGCTTGCCGGTGTTCCAGGCCGGGCACTGCGACTGGCACCGGCCGCACTCGGTACACGTGGTGAAGTCGAGCAGGCCCTTCCAGGTGAACTGCTCCACCGCGGCCACGCCGAACTGGTCCCGCTCCGGATCGGCCTCCTCGAAGTCCAGCGGCTTCCCGCCGCTCATCATCGGCCGCAGCCCGCCCAGGGCCGGAGCGGCGGACGCGGTGCGCTTGAAGAAGATGTTGAAGAAGGCGGCGAACCGGTGCCAGGCGATGCCCATGCTCAGGTTGAACGCGATCACCACGAACCAGGCCATGCTCACGATGATCTTCACGATCGCGGTGACCGTGATGGCGTCCGCGCTGGCCGGCAGGATGTGACCGAGGCCGTGGGAGATCGGCGCCGCCCAGACCGGGTACGGCAGCTGACCGCGGGCCGCCTTGAACCCGCGGATCAGGAAGATGCAGACCACGATCCCGACGATCGTGTACTCGACGTAGTACGCCTGCCAGAACGTGGAGCCGGCGAACCGGGAGCGGGACCGGCGGGTGGGCAGGTTCAGCAGCCGGATCACGATCAGCGTGAGGATCCCGACACCGGTCAGTGCCGCGATCAGCTCCATGATCAGCCCGTACCCGGACCAGTACCCGATGACCGGGATCTCGAAGGCCGGGCTGAAGGTCTCGCCGTACGCCTCGATCAGCGTGAACAGCAGCGCGCCGAAGCCGACCATCACGAACCAGTGGGCCGCGCCGACCACTGTCCAGCGCAGCATCCGGGTGTGGCCGAGCGTCTCGGTCAGCATGGTGGCGAGCCGGGCTCGCTTGCGGTCGAACCGTTCCGGATCGGGCTGCCCGAGCCGCACCACCCGCAGGATCCCGCGTACCGCGCGGACCACCAGGGCGATCGCACCCAGGGTGATGACGATGGCGAGTGTGGCGGCCACGATCTGGACCGGTCCCATCGGTGCGGCTCCCTACTGGCGGTGGAACTCCCGTTCGTGCCGCAGCCTAACCGGTCTAGTTACTCATTGGTAACGTGAGATCCACCGCAGTCAGTCCCCGGTTCGCTGCGTGAAGGCTTACCCACAGCCTGTGGATAAGCCTGGGGAAAACCACACTTGTGTAATACCCAGCCATTCGGACATGGGTCATCCACAGGTCGGTGCCTTGATCAAAAAGGGTTGCCCGGCACTCACCGGGCAGGCGGGATCAACGCCAGCGGGCCAGCAGGGCCAGGGCCGCGACCATCGCGCCGAACCCGATCGCGAGGTTCCAATACCCCCACGCCAAGACCGGGTAGTTGCCGGTGGAAAGGTAGAACGTCACCAGCCAGCCGATGCCGATGCCGATCAGTGCCACCGCGCTAGCCGGCACCCAGGTCGGACTCGGCCGCTTGCTGACCGTCGACACGCGGGGCGCGATGTCGGTCGGCGGCGTGTAGACCTTTTTCTGTCGTACTCGGGATTTGGGCACTGGGCTCTCCTGGAGGGAATGTCGCTGAACACTACCGCGTCTGCCCGCTATGTGAACACCCGAGCACAGCCAGAATAATGTCCGTAACAAGCGTAGTCGCCCGGGCACCCGTGCGTTATCAGGTGGGGGGCGAGATGAGGGAGGGTCGTGGAGGAGTACACATCGGGCACCTCGTCCTGGCGTGAGGCGTTTCGGCGGGTCGGTTTGGGCCTGCTGCACCGCCGCCGGCGGCGGCCGACCGCGTGGTCCGCCCTGGTACCGGTAGTGGCGCTGCTCACCGGCATGCTGCTGACCACGAGCGCGCACACCGCCCAGGGCACCGCTCTCCGCGATGACCGGACCCCGCAGCTCTCCAACCTGATCGCCGACCGCAAGCGGCAGATCGATCAACTGGACAAGCAGGAATCCGGCCTGCGTGACGAGAACAACGCGAAGACCGACCAGGTGGGTAGCTCCGACGCGGACACCGCCAGGGAGCAGTCCCGCGCGGACTCGGAGAAGGCCAGCGCCGGCCTGAGCAAGGTGCACGGGCCGGGGCTGACCATCAAGCTCAACGACGCGCCGAAGCGCGCGGACGGTTCGCTGCCGCCGGGCGCCCACCCGGATGACGTCGTGGTCCACCAGCAGGACGTCCAGGCCGTGGTCAACGCGCTGTGGGCGGGTGGCGCGGAAGCCATGACGATCATGGGGGTACGCGTCATCTCCACCAGCGCGGTCCGCTGCGTGGGCAACACTTTGCTGCTCAACGGCCGGGTGTATTCGCCTCCGTTCGAGATCACCGCGATCGGCGACCCCGACCAACTCCAGGCCGCGCTCGACGCCTCGAGCGGCGTGCACATCTACCGGGAGGCGGTTGCCGCGTTCGGCCTCGGCTACGGCGTTCAGACCCGAAGCGACGTGACCCTGCCTGCCTATGACGGTTCGACCGATTTGCAGTTCGCCCACACGACAGGGTGAAACTCGTGACAGGGTAAAACTATGGCGCATAGGCCCAAACACCGCTCAACGGACAGCGATGTCACCGTCGAGATGGATCCCATGGACGTCACGATGGAGATGTCCGCGGTGGAGGATGCCTCGCCAGGCACCCTGCCAAGGCCGGCCGTGCCGGTGCAGCCCGAGGGCCCGGACCGGATCTCCCCGGTACCGGGGCGCTTCGCCCGTACCGTGCGGACGGTCGCACGTACCGGCGGGGAGCTGATGATCACGTTCGGCGTGATCGTCCTGCTCTTCGTCGCGTACCAGCTCTACGGCCGGGTCGGGATGATCAAGGATCACCAGCGGGACCTCGACCGCCGGCTGGCCCAGAACTGGGTCGCCCCGCCGACCGTGCCGAGCACCGCTCCCGCCGCGCCGTCGGCCGCCGCACCCCAGCCGCCGCCGCCGGACGGCTCCGCGATCGGCCGGCTCTACATCCCCAAGCTCGACCTGGACTGGGTCGTCGTCGAGGGGGTCTCGCTCGACGATCTCCGGGGTGCGCCCGGGCACTATCCGAGCACCGCGATGCCCGGTCAGATCGGGAACTTCGCCACGGCCGGGCACCGGGAACGGGGCATGTTCTGGGACCTCGACGAGATCCAGTCGGGCGACTACCTGGTGATGGAGACCGAGACCAACTGGTACGTGTACAAGGTCTACCAGAACGAGATCGTGAGCCCGCACGCGATGGAGGTCATCGCACCCACCCCGGACAAGCCCGGCGTCACGCCGACCCAGGCGGAGATCACCCTCACCACCTGCAATCCCAAGTGGGACAACTACCAACGGATGATCGTTCACGGCACCCTGGTGCAGACCACCCCCCACGATGTCCGACCGGCTGAACTGGGGAGTTGACGTGTACGGCTGGATCTGGCACAGGCTGCCGTTCGGGTGGCCCGGCAAGCTCGCCGGGTCGGTGCTGCTCATCGGCGCGGCGGCTGCCTTACTCTGGTACCTGGCCTTCCCGGCGGTCGATCCCTACCTGCCGTACAACGACGGTCAGGTGACCAACGGGAACGGCTCGACGAGCCAGGACAGCGTGGTCCCGGTCTCCCCCTCTCCCACAAGGTGACATTCATGCGCATCCTGGTCGTGGACAACTACGACTCGTTCGTCTACAACCTCGTGCAGTATCTGGGCCAGCTCGGCGTGGACTGCGAGGTCCGGCGCAACGACGAGGTCGACCTGGCCGAGGTCGGCCGGATCGACCCGGCCGGTGTGCTCCTCTCGCCCGGACCGGGCACCCCGCAGCGCGCCGGGATCTGCATGCCGCTGGTCAGGGAGTACGGCGACCGGTGGCCGATCCTCGGAGTCTGTCTGGGGCACCAGGCGATCGGGGCGGCGTACGGCGCGACCGTCAACCGGGCTCCGGAGCTGCTGCACGGCAAGACCTCGCAGGTACACCACCGGGGCGACGGCGTCCTTGCCGGCCTGCCCGACCCGTTCACGGCGACCCGGTACCACTCGCTGGCCGTGGTGGAGTCCACGCTGCCCGAGGAGATCGAGGTGACCGGCCGCACCGAGTCGGGCGTGGTGATGGCGATGCGCCACCGGAGCCTGCCGATCGAGGGGGTGCAGTTCCATCCCGAGTCGGTACTGACCCAGGGCGGCCACCTGCTGCTCGCGAACTGGCTGGCCACCTGCGGCTACCCGCAGGCTCTGGACCGCGCACCGGCTCTCGTCGAAGAGGTCGAGGCGCACCGGCTGGCGGCTTTCGCCGCCTGATCCCGGCGGCTCGCCCACCTACCTCATCGCTGGCGCCACCCGATCCCTCAGGCCGGCCCGGCCCGCCCGGCGTCACACCGGGCGGGTTGCGGCGAGCGCTACGGCGTCGGGGATCCGCTGCTCTCCGTCACGGTCGGCGACGGCGAACTCACCTGGGCGGCCTTGCCGATGAAGATCGTGATATGGGCGTCCAGCTTCGCGACCGTGTTCCGCGACGGTGACTGGCTGGTGACCGTACCCACCTCGTCCGGGTTGTCGGTCAGCTGCTGCGAGGCGTCCACGTTGTTGAAGTTCAGGTCGCTGAGCCGCTGTCGAGCTTGGTCCTCCGTCAGCCCGGACAGGTCCGGCACCTGGGCTTCGTTGCCCTTGCCGATGCCGACGGTGACCGTCTGTCCCTGAGAGGTCGCGGTCCCTTCCTTGGGATCGACGCTGACCACCTTGCCCTTGTCGTTGACAAGGCTGTCGACCATCTGAAAATTCGGCTTGAGCTGCGCGGCACTGAGCGCGCTCTGGGCCGCGGCCTGGGTCAGGCCGGTGAGCGGGGGCACCTTGACCGATTGCGGGCCGCCACAGACGTCGTAACCGATCACGGTGTTCTGATTCACCTGGGTCTGCGCCTGCACCGCCTGGTCGACCACGGTGTCCTTCGTGCACTCGGTGTTGAACACCGTGTTGTTCTGCTGGCCCCGCAGCTTGTTCTGCTTCAGGAGGTTCTGCGCGTCGGTGACGCTCTGGTGGACCAGATCCGGCACCCGCGACTGCGGCGTCTTGTTGGCCAGGTACAGACCGGTGCCCAGGGCGCCGAGCGCGAGCACGCCGAGGATCACCAGGCAGGCGATCACCCAGTTCGAGGCCCGGCGCCGCTGCGGGTTGCCGACGCGGGCCATCGTGCCGGTGTTGCGGTTGCCGACCAGGCGGGGCTGCTGCGGCTGGATCGTCATGGTGCGCTCGTCCGCGGGCATGACCGGCGTCGCGAGCACCGGCCGGCCGGCCGCCGCGCGCAGCACGTCGCCGCGCATCTCGCCGGCGCTCTGGTACCGGTTCATCCGGTTCTTCGCCAGCGCCTTGAGCACCACGGCGTCGACGTCCGGCGGCACGTCCCGGTTGGAGTCGCTGGGCGGGAGCGGGTCTTCCCGGACATGCTGGTACGCGACCGACACCGGGTTGTCGCCGACGAACGGCGGGTGGCCGGTGAGCAGCTCGTACAGGACGCAGCCGGTGGCGTACACGTCGGAACGAGCGTCCACCGCCTCGCCTCGGGCCTGCTCCGGCGAGAGGTACTGCGCGGTGCCGATCACCGCGCTGGTCTGCGTCATCGTGGTCGCGCCGCTGGCCAGGGCGCGGGCGATGCCGAAGTCCATCACCTTGACCTGGCCGGTCTGGGTGAGCATGACGTTTCCGGGCTTGATGTCCCGGTGGATGATCGAATGCCGGTGGCTGAACTCCAGGGCGGCACAGATGTCCGCGGTGATCTCCAGCGCCCGGCGCGGCATCAGCCTGCCCTCGGCCGTCAGTACTTCCTTGAGGGTGCGGCCGTTGACGAACTCCATGACGATGAACGGGATGGTCTCGCCGGTCGGCGCGCGCTCCTCGCCGGTGTCGTAGACAGCGACGATCGCCGGGTGGTTCAGCGAGGCCGCGTTCTGTGCCTCGCGGCGGAATCGCTCCTGGAAGGTGCGGTCCCTGGCCAGGTCGGTACGCAGCATCTTGATCGCTACGTCCCGGCCCAGGCGGAGGTCTCGGCCGCGGTGCACTTCGGCCATCCCGCCATAGCCGAGCAAATCGCCGACCTGGTACCTGCCCCCGAGCAGGCGGCCCGCACTCATTTCGTCAGTCGTCCTTTAACATCGATGTTCATCGTCCCTTGCCATTCCTACCCGATGGCGTTCATTGGGATTTCCGGGGGTCCGGGGTGCAGTCGTTCCCGTTCCGCCCGCCGCAGGTCTGATCCGGCTTGGCCGTCGTCGGCTGGGTGGTCGGTCCGTTGCCGCCGTTTCCGCCGTCGCCACCATCCTTGCCGGTCGTGACCTCGACCTTGATCGTGTCGCCGGGTCGGGCCTGGCACGGGGTGACATCCAGCACCGTGCCGGACTTGCCACCGCCGTCCACCTCTTCCTCGTCGACGCCGAAATTCGCGTCCTGCAGCGTCCTCGCCACCGCGCTGTACGGCTTGCCGATCAGCTGGTCGCAGTGCAGGTTGACGAGCTGGTTGGCGGAGCCCGTGGTGGGCGTGTTCTGCGGTTGGTCGTTTGTGGGTGGCGGTGCCGCCGCCGTCGTCGCCGGGCTGCTGGGGCTGTCGGTCGGCCCCGGCGTGCCGTCGTTGTTGTGCTGGGAGGCAAGCACGAACGCGAGCACGCCCGCGCCGATCAGCAGCAGTGCGACCAGGCCGACGAGCACACCGGTGAGCACGGCCCGACCGTTCCCGTTGCCCTTCGACGGAGGGGTGGCGGCCGGGTACGCCGGCTCCGGTCGGCGCGGCGGCGTCTGGGTCGGTGGCAGTGCGCTTCCCCGGGCGTACCCGGCCGGGCTGACCGGCCTGGTGCGCGCCGTCCCGCCCGGGTACCCGGGCATGGCGCGGGTCGCCGGTACGCCACCGGCCGGCGGCCGGGCGACCGGTACACCGCCGACGGGCGCCCGCATCGTCGGTGCGGTGCTCGACCCGAGCGGGCCGGGCGAGGTCTGGGACGCGATGGGCGGTACCGAGACCGGAGCGCCGGCCGGTCCCACGCCCGGTCCGCCGCCACCCGCCAAGCCTGCCGAGGCACGCCGTGCGACCTGCCCGAGCGCGGCCGCGCTGGGGTACCGGGCCGTGGGCTCCTTGGCCATGGATCGCTCGACGATCGCCCGGACGTTCGGCGGGGTGTCCCGGGGCAGCGGCGGTGGCTGCGAACGGACGTGCTGCATCGCGATCTCGAGCGGGTTGTCGCCCTCGAACGGGCGGCGCCCGGCGAGGCACTGGTACGCCACGACGCCCAGCGCGTACACGTCGGACAGCGGTGTCGCCACCGCGCCGGCCGCCTGCTCCGGGGAGATGTACGACGCGGTACCCAGCACCGACCCGGCCGCGGTGAGCTGCCCGACGATCGCCGAGCGGGCGATCCCGAAGTCGGTCAGCACCAGCGTTCCGTCCGGCCGGACCAGCAGGTTGCCCGGCTTCACGTCCCGGTGCACGATGCCCTTGTCGTGGGCGGCCTGGAGAGCGTCGGCGGCCTGCGCGACCAGGGCCATGGTGCGGCCCGGGGTCAGCCGGCCGACGCGCCCGAGGGTACGGGACAGCGCGTCGCCCTCCACGTACTCCATCACCAGGTACGCGCCGACGACCGGGTCGGATCCGTAGTCATAGACGTTGACCACGCCCGGGTGGTTGATGGTCGCCATGGTGCGCGCCTCGCCCCGGAACCGCTCGACGAAGCCGGGATCCTCCAGCAGCTGAGGTAGGAGGACCTTCACGGCCACGGTACGTCCGAGCACATCGTCCGTGCCGCGCCAGACCTCGCCCATGCCGCCACCGGCGATCCGCTCGTCCAGCCGGTACCGCCCACCGAGCATGGTGCCCACGTTCACCATCGCGATGGCTCACTCCGACTCATTTGATCCCCTTCTCGGAGATCACGGTCTTCATCAGGTCGCCGGCGATCCGGGCGGCCTCCCCGCTGCCGCCGGTGCCGGCGTGCTCCAGGAAGACCGCGACCGCCGCGATCGGCCGGTTGTCCTTCATCACGAATCCAATGAACCAGCCGTGGTCGCCATCGTCCGCGGCGTTCTGTGCCGTTCCGGTCTTGCCGCCCACCTGGAAGCCGTCGATTTTGGCCCGGGTACCGGTACCGCTCTGGACGACGCTCTCCATCATCTGCTGGAGATCGCCGGCCACCTGGTTGTTGATCGGGGTCCGCAGCACCTTGGGCGACGCGGTGTACGCCGACGTCAGGTCCGGAGCCTGAGCCTTGTCCACCAGGTACGGGCGCATCTGCTTGCCGTCGTTGGCCACAGTCGCCGCGATCAGAGCGCCCTCCATCGGCGTCATCCGCACGTTCAACTGGCCGATGCTCGACTGGGCGACGTAGTTCGGGTCGTCCTGGCCGTTGGCGTCCGTCATGTCCCCGGTGTGGCTGGCGACGACCCCCAGCCCGGAGCCGTGACCGTCCCGGCCGAGGCTGAGCCCGTCGTCCTCGAAGCCGAACGCCTGCGCCATCGACTTGATCTGCGCCGAGCCGAGCTTGACCCCCAGCTGCGCGAACGCGGTGTTGCACGAGACGGTCAGCGCCTGGATCAGCGTGATGTTCGGGTCCGGGCAGGTCGACGCCTCGGCGTTGTGCATGGTGAACGTACCGCCCGGGATCGGCGTGTACGACGCCCCGGCGGGGATCACCGTCTGCGGCGTGTACTGGCCGGTGGCCAGCGCGGCCGCCGAGTCGATCACCTTCATCGTCGAGCCCGGCGAGAAGGTCTCCTGGGTGGCCTTGTTCAGCAGCGGCTTGTCGGGGTCGGCGTTGAGCTGCTCGTACGCGTTGTCCGCGGTCTTCGTGTCGTGGCTGACGAGCGGTGTCGGGTTGTAGCTCGGGGTGGAGGCCAGGCCGAGGACCGCCCCGGTGCTGGGATCGAGGACCACCGCCGCCGCGTTCTTGGCGCCGCTGCGGTTGTGCACCACATCGTTGTACGCCTGGTCCTGCACCTTCTTGTCGATGGTGAGCAGGATGTTGCCGCCGGTGCTCTTGTTGCCGAACATCTCCTTGATCCGATCGGCGAACAGCTCGGGAGCGTTACCGGACAGGAAGTCGTTCTCCGCCTGCTCCACGCCGGTGGCCAGACCGCTGACCGGCTTGTACCCGACAAACGGCGCGTACTCGGCGCCGAGCGGGTACGCGCGCTGGAACTTCAGCTCGTCACCGGTCGCGACACTCTGCGCCACGATCACCTGCCCGCCGGACACCGCGATCTGGCCGCGCTGGCGCTGGTACTCGGTCAGCTGCGTCCGCGAGTTGTGCGGGTCGGTACGGTACGCGTTCGCCTTGTACGCCTGCACCCAGTTCAGGTTCAGGAACAGCAGTCCGAACAGGACCAACGCGACCACGCCCACTCGGCGCAGGGGCGCGTTCATGACTTCCTCCGCTCGCGCGCGCTCACCGGATTATCTCCGTCGTCATCCCCGCCAGCCGTTGCGGCTGACCGGGCGGCATCGGGCTGGAGTTCACCGGGCGCCGGGACGCGTCCGAGATGCGCAACAACAGGCCGATGAGCAGCCAGTTGGCCATCAGGGACGATCCACCGGCGGACAGGAACGGCGTGGTCTGGCCGGTGAGCGGGATCAGCTTCGTGACCCCGCCGACGATCACGAACACCTGAAGTCCCAGGGTGAACGCCAGACCGCCGGCCATCAGCTTGCCGAATGAGTCGCGTACGGCGATTGCGGCACGCAGGCCCCGCACCGTGATGATGAGGTACACCACCAGCAACGCGGTGAGCCCGAACAGGCCGCTCTCTTCGCCGATGCCGGCGAAGATGAAGTCGTTGTTGACGAACGGGACATTACCCGGCTGCCCGGCTCCCGGGCCGGCGCCGAACAGGCCGCCGGTGCCGAGCCCGAGTAGCGACTGGACCAGCTGATAACCGGCGCCGGTCGCGTCGCTGAACGGGTGGAGCCAGATCTCGACCCGCTCGTGGAAGTTGGCGAACGGACCGCCGACCGTGGCACCCAGCTCGTTGGCCAGGAAGGCGCCGCCGATGAACAGCAGCAGACCGATGATCAGCCAGCTGACCCGCTCGGTGGCGATGTACAGGGTGACCACGAACATGCCGAAGTACAGCAGCGCGGTACCCAGGTCCTTCTCGAAGATGAGAACGAGCAGGCTCAGTACCCACACCACCAGCACCGGGCCGAGGTCGCGCCCGCGGGGAAAGTCGATACCCAGAAATCTCCGGCTGGCCAGCGACAGCACCTCGCGCTTGCGCACCAGGTAGTACGCGAAGAACGACAGCAGCAGCAGCTTGGCGAACTCACCCGGCTGGATCTGGAAGAAGCCGCCGAACTTGATCCAGAGCTTGGCCCCGTTGATGCTGGACAGCGAGCTGGGCAGCACCGCCGGGATCATCATCAGCACGAGGCCGACGAACCCGAGGGTGTACGCGTACCGGGACAGCACCCGGTGGTCGCGGACGATCGCGAGGGCCACCGCGGCCACCACGATCGAGACCAGCGTCCACAGCAGCTGCCGGAATCCGAGCCCGGCGAACGCCCCGTAGTGGGCCCGATTCGCCGTGTCGACCTCGCCTAGATCCAGCCGTCGCAGGAACGCCACGCCCAGCCCGTTGAGCAGTGCCACGCACGGCAGGATCGCCGGGTCGGCATATGGCGTCAGCATCCGCACGATGATGTGCGCGGCCACGAACACCAGCGTGAGCAGTGCGGGGATCAGCCAGAACCGGGCGGTGACCCGGCCGATCAGCGCGTCCTCGACGGCCGCCGAGTAGGCCAGCACGATCACCATGGCGGCGAAGATGAGGGCCAGCTCGGTGTTGCGTCGGGTTGATATGCGCGGGTCAGCCGGCGCACTGGGCGTGCTCGGCGTGGCGGGCGCGGTGGGCGCGGTCACGATTCGGGCGATCCCCTGCGATCAGCAGCCACTGCTGCTCGGCGTGACGACAGGATCCGGTGAGGGCGATCCGGAGGTCTGGACAGATGGGTGCGGGCTCGGACTACCGCTGGGGGTCATGTTGGTGGAGCCCGGCGACTCGCCGGAGGTCGGCGCGTCCGGGCTGACCGTCCCCGGGCTGCTCGGGATGACCACGCCGGGACTCGTCGGGGTCACGTCCGGCACCGATGGTGACGGGCAGGCGGCGACCACGTTTCCGTTGGCCGGATCGATCAGGTCGGCGAGCTTGCGCTGCGCGTCCGCCTCGTTGTTGGCCGGGATGCCCTGCTTCACCTTGTCCTGCGCGACCCTGGTCAGGTCACCGACCCGGGTGTCGCTGGACTGGTGCACCTTGGACAGGTGCACACCGGCGATCTGGCCGGGTACGCCCTGGAAGACGGCGACCATCCCGTCGGGCGTCGCGCCGACGTAGTACTGCGACTGACTCCACGTCCAGCCGCCCCAGAGCAGCCCGCCGAGCACCCCCAGTACGACGACGAGCAGCACCGTTGTCCGTACCGGGTGTCGCTTGGGCCGGGGATCCTCCTCCTGGGCCGGCTCCGGCTCCGCCGCGCGGGGCGTCTGGAGAGCCGAGGCGCGGGAGGCGGGCGTGGAGCCCTCGACGTTCTGCACCATCCCGCGATCGCGGGCGGCGGCCCCGCCGACCAGCGGTCGCTGCTCGACGATGTCGCCGTCGGTGACGTCCGCGATGATCACGGTGATGTTGTCCGGGCCGCCGCCGCGCAGCGCCAACTGCACCAGCCGCTCGACGCACTGGCCCGGATCGGAGTACTCCCGCATGCTCTGCGCGATCGTCTCCGCGCTGACCACCGCGGTCAGCCCGTCGCTGCACAGCAGGTACCGGTCGCCCGGCACCGCCTGACGCACCGAATACTCGGGGTCGATGTCGCGGCCGTCGAGCGCACGGGTGAGCAGCGAGCGCTGGGGATGGCTGCTGGCCTCCTCGGCGCTGATCCGCCCCTCGTCCACCAGCATCTGCACGTAGGTGTCGTCCTTGGTTACCTGGACGAACTCGCCTTCGCGCAGCAGGTAGGCGCGGGAGTCGCCGACGTGCACCATCCCGAACTTGCTGCCGGAGAAGAGCATCGCGGTCAGCGTCGTCCCCATGCCCTCCAGGGCCGGGTTGGCGTCGACCGCGTCGCGTAATTGCTGGTTGGCCGTATCCACGGCCGATCGGAGGGCGTCGACCAGGGCATCACCGGGAACATCCTCGTCCAGGGGTGCCATGGCGGCGATGGTTATGTTGCTCGCGACGTCACCGGCGGCCATGCCGCCCATGCCGTCGGCAACGGCAAGCAGCCGCGGCCCGGCGTAGACGGAATCCTGGTTCCCGTCTCTGATCAGGCCGCGGTCACTGCGGGCCGCATAACGCAGGGTGAGGGTCATGGTCGCAACTCAAGGGCAGTGCGGCCGATCCGAATCGGCACGCCGAGGGGCACGGGGGTTGGTCCGGTGACCTTCTCACGATCGAGGTAGGTCCCGTTAGTCGAACCTAGGTCCTCAAGGAGCCACTGTCCCGCCCGGGGTACAAGTCGAGCATGTCGGGCCGACGCGTAGTCATCCGTGATGACGAGAGTAGAGTCCTCGGCGCGACCAATAGTTATTGGATGCTCACCGAGGGTTATTCGGGTGCCGGCGAGTGCTCCAGCCGTTACCACCAGCTGATGCGCCGCCCGTCCGCGCTTGGCCTTCGCTGGCCTACCCCCCACCGCCGTGGCGCCAATCCCCCTAGGCGCCGCGACGAGCCTTGACCGGGAACCCGCGAACAGGTCCCGCCGAACCACTCCGACCACGGTGAATACGAATATCCACAAGAGGACCAGGAAGCCGATCCGGGCGACCGTGAGGACAAGTTCCTGCGGCAAGGTCTAGCCGTCCACGCGGAACGTCAGTGTGGTCGTGCCGAGCTGGATCATGTCGCCGGGATTGAGCGCGACCGCCGAGACCCGCTGGCCGTTGACCATGGTGCCGTTGGTGGAACCGAGATCGGTCAGTACGACCTGGGCGCCGTCGTAGTCGAGGCGGGCGTGTCGGCGCGAGATGCCGACGTCGGGCAGCCGCAGGTTGGCCTGGTCCCCCCGGCCGATGACCGTCGAGCCGATGGACAGCGGGTAGGTCCGCCCGTCGTTGGCGACCAGCCGGACGGCGTGCCCCCCTGGTGGTCCGCTGACCGGGCGGCCCTGCTGCTGGTAGGGCTGGTGGTCATAGGGCGGGTACTGGGGTGGCGGCGGCTGCTCGTAGGACTGCATCGGCGGCACGTCGCCACCGGTGTAGACCTCGGCGGTGACCCGGAACATGCCGGTGTCCAGTCCGTCGCCCCGCTCGATCTCGACGATCACGTCGCCGTAGACCGTCCAGCCCTGCTCGCCGATGAACTCGGCTTGCGACTGGGCGAGTTCCTGGGCGAGCGCGGCGGCGTACGGCGCCAGCCGGCTGTGATCATACGGTGACAGATCAATCACGTAGCGGTTCGGTACCAGAGTGCGCCCGCCGGCCAGGATAGCCTTGTGCGCCTCCGCCTCCCGCTGCATGGCGTTAAGGATCTCCACAGGGTGGACGACACCCTTGAAGACCTTCGCAAAGGCCCCCTCTACTAGGCCCTCTAGACGCTTCTCGAAGCGTTGCAGCACACTCACCGGCTCCTCCTCGGGTTCCGAGGTCTGATGGTATCCGGATGCCGCACGCGCGCACGCGCACCGATCGGTTTGAGTCGTGCTACAGTTTGCCCCGCGCTGCCGCGCGGCCCAAAACGGGGGTTCGAATTCGCCCCTTCTTGGGCGTCAGGCACCGGGGAAGTGGCGGAATGGCAGACGCGCACGGTTCAGGTCCGTGTGCCCGAAAGGGCGTGAGGGTTCAACTCCCTCCTTCCCCACCAATGACGGCCGGCTCAGCGAGCCGGCCGTCTGTCCGTCCGGGCCCGGGTGGCCATTACTCACTGTGGCCGGAAGGACGGAGCGTATGCTCCACAAGTTCCGTAGTCGAGAAGGCAAGGGGTAGTTCGGAGTGAGCGTCGCGCTGGTGACGGGATCCGCCGGTCTGATCGGCTCCGAGGCGGTCCGGCACTTTGCCGGCCTCGGCCTGGACGTGGTCGGCATCGACAACGACATGCGAGCCAAATTCTTCGGCGCCGAGGCGTCCACGGCCTGGAACGTGCTACGGCTGACCAGCGAGCTGGGCGACTCGTACACGCACCACGACGTGGACATCCGCGACCGGGACGGGCTGGCCAAGATCTTCCAGCGGTACGGCAAGGACATCGCCGTCGTGATCCACACGGCCGCGCAGCCGTCCCACGACTGGGCGGTACGCGATCCGTTCACCGACTTCGACGTCAACGCGGGCGGCACGCTCAACGTGCTGCAGAACGTCCGCGAATACAGCATCGACGCTCCGGTGATCCACTGCTCCACCAACAAGGTGTACGGCGACCGGCCCAACTCGCTGCCGTACGTCGAGCTGGACACCCGCTGGGAGATCGAGCCCGGGCACACCTACGAGCAGGGCATCCGCGAAGACATGTCGATCGACTCGTGCCTGCACTCGGTGTTCGGGGCGTCCAAGGTCGCCGCCGACATCATGGTCCAGGAATACGGTCGCTACTTCGGCATGAAGACCGCCTGCTTCCGGGGCGGCACGCTGACCGGCCCGGCCCACTCCGCCACCGAGCTGCACGGATTCCTCGGCTACGTGATGCGGTGCAACATGGAGCGCCGGACGTACAAGATCTTCGGGTACAAGGGCAAGATGGTGCGCGACGCCATCCACAGCCACGACGTGATCTCCGCCTTCGAGGCGTTCTTCCGCAACCCGCGCAGCGCCGCGGTCTACAACCTGGGCGGCGGCCGGCACTCGAACACCTCCCACCTGGAGGCGTTCGCGATCTCCGAGCGCATCACCGGCAAGGAAATGATCACCGAGTACCACGACGCCAACCGGATCGGCGACCACCAGTGGTGGATCGGGTCCAACGCCGCCTTCCAGCACGACTACCCGGACTGGAAGCAAGTCTACGACGTGCCGATGATTCTCACCGAGATCTACGAGGCCAACGTCGACAAGTGGGTTCCGGCCCAGTGAAAAACAGCGTCCTCGGCGTCCTGGTGGACGCGACGACCTACGACGAGGCCGCCGAGGCGGTTCTCGCCGCGGCGCGCGAGGGCCGATCGTTCGCGCTGACCGCGCTGGCTGTGCACGGCGTGATGACGGGCGTGCAGGACAAGGCCCACAACGCCCGGCTCAACGGCTTCGACATGGTGACGCCGGACGGGCAGCCGGTGCGCTGGGCACTGAATTCTCTGTACGGTGCCGGGCTCACCGACCGGGTGTACGGCCCGACGCTGACCCTGAAGGTACTGGAGCGGGCCGCCACCGAAGGGCTGCCCGTCTACCTGTACGGCTCGACGGACGAGACGCTCGACCGGCTCATCCCGAAGCTGCAGGAGATGTTCCCGGCTCTGAAGATCGCCGGCCGGGAGCCGTCCAAGTTCCGCACCGCGCAACCCGGCGAGGACGCCGAGATCGCGTCCCGGATCATCGCGTCCGGGGCCCGGATCGTCCTGGTCGGGCTCGGCTGCCCGCGGCAGGAAATCTTCGCGTACGCGATGCGGCCCCTGTTGCCCATGGCGCAGCTCGCGGTCGGTGCCGCGTTCGACTACCACGCCGGGGGGCTGCGCAAGCCGCCGCCGTGGATGCAGAAGCGGGGCCTGGAGTGGCTGTGGCGCCTGGGTCTGGAGCCACGCCGCCTGTGGAAGCGGTATCTGATTCTCAACCCGGCTTACCTTGCCCGCCTCACCGCGCAAAAGCTGCACCTGTGGAAGGCGACCCCGCCACCGCCCGCCACCGAGCGGCTGGCCACCTTCCCGGTCTGATTCGGTCTTCCCGGTCCGCCCCCGGCCTGCCGGGAGCGATCAGCTCGCTCCCGAGCACCGGGGGCGATCAGCTCCCGAGCACCGGCGGGCCGGCCAGGCGCTGCCGGGTCGTGTCGTCGCACAGCGCACCGGCCAGGCCGGCGGCGTACGCTTCGGCCGGATCGAGACCCAACCGTGACGCGATCTCGTACTCCCGGCCGAGATCGGTGCCGAACATCGCCGGGTCGTCGGTGTTGATGGTGCAGAGCGCACCGGCCTCGTGCAGCGCCGGCAACGGGTGCTCCTCGATCGAGGGCACCACCCCGGTGCGCAGGTTCGAGGTCGGGCAGACGTCGAGCACGATGCCCCGCTCGACGATCTCTTTGAGCAGCTCCTGGTCCTCGACCGCACGGATGCCGTGCCGGATCCTGGCCGGGTTGAACGTGAGGATCTCTCGGATCGAGTCCGGCCCGGCCGCCTCGCCGGCGTGCGGTACGGGCGCCAGGCCGCCGTCCCGGGCGATGTCGAACGCCCGACGGTACGGCTCCGCCGGCATCCCGGCCTCCATGCCGCCCAGTCCGAAGCCGACCACTCCACGATCCGCGTACCGGACGGCGACCCGCGCCGACTCCTCCGCGATCTCCGGATCCAGTCCCCGCCGCAGGTCGGGGGTGAACCGGACGACCACGCCGCTGCGCTCGTACGCCTCGACGGCGCCCTCGCAGTATCCAGTGAAGATTTCGTCCCAACCGATCCCGCGCTCGAACCGCTCGGCGGGCGAGAAGATGCCCTCCAGGTACACCGCGCCGAAGCTGGCCGCCTCGGCGGCGTAGTCCACGACGACCCGACGGAAGTCGTCGGCGGTGCGCAGGCAATTCGTCGTCAGGATCCAGACGTCGATGAAGTGCGCGAAGTTCGTGAACTCGTAGAGCTTCTCCAGCCCGGCCACGGAATCAGCGGGCAACGACTCGCCGTTGCGCCGGGCGATCTCCAACAGCGTCGCTGGCCGGATCGTGCCCTCAAGGTGCACGTGCAGTTCGATCTTGGGTACCGCGGGCGATTCGCTCACCCGCTCAGCTTCCCAGAAATGGTCGCGCCGGTCGCGTACGCGTGGTGCGGCGCACGTCACCGGGACGCCTGGGGCCGCTCGCCCCTGGATGGTCTCGGCTCAGCGACGCCCGACGGTCGCGTCGTTCTGTACGTAGAGCAGTTCGAGGATCGCGCGGGTCGCTTCGAACCAGCGGTCCAACCAGGCCGCGCTGGGCATGACACCCTTCGGCGGCAACTCCATCAGCAGCCCACGCAGCAGCGGGTGGTCGGCCAGGGCGCCGGGTGGCATGTCCATCCAGCCGGTCGGCGGGAAGACCGGTTCGGCGAGCTTGTCCAGCTCGCCCAGTGACATCGTCGGCTGCGTGGGCAGCGGGGTGTCCATCACCGAACCGAGCGAGCCGGCTCGCTCCTCGGCCAGGCTCACCGGAGCGGTACCGGTGGGGATCCCGCCGGGTTCGCGGCGGGCGGCACCGCGGTAGTCCAACTGGCCGGCGAAGCGGTCCTCACCGCTCGACGCGCCGTTGTTCACGTTCTCGGACACGTTCTGCATACCTATCGCCTGCCTCTGTCTGCGTTTCTGCACCGCCATGACGCCTCCTGCGGCGAGGTGACCCGGCGAACGCCGTGCCGCCCGGTTCAACGAGGCTGCCTCCGTGCGGCGACGGTTTCGCGCCAAGACCTGCGGAAACGACGAGGGGCGCCCGTCCGTCCGGGCACCCCTCGGCCGTGTCATAGGTCGAATTCGCCGTCCTTGGCGCCGCCGACGAAGGCGTCCCACTCGGCCTGGGTGAAGATCAGCGCTGGCCCGTCGGGGTTCTTCGAATCGCGTACCGCGATCGCGTCGTCGATGAAGGCGACTTCGACGCAGTTATCGCAGTTGGGGCCGCTGGCCGAGCTCTTGCGCCAGGCGGCACGGCTCAGGTCGACCCGGAGCCCCTTGGTCTCGATCTCCATCACAGCTCCTTTACCCGCGCGGCGATGAACGCGACTGACTCCTCCGGAGGCATCGCGGTCGCCCGCAAATGATCGAATATGTAGTGGTAGCGCTGAAGCTCCTCGTCCTTTTCCAGGAACAAGCCTCCAGCTGCATTCTCCGCAAAAACGACGTCGGGGTCGGCCGGTTCGTCGTATCCGAGGATGGTGAATGATCCTTCCATTGCCACATGCGCGCCGGCCGAGAAGGGCAGCACCTGGATGGTCACGTTCGGGCGAGCAGACGACCGCACCAGGTGATTGAGTTGTTCGCGCATCACTGCGGAACCCCCTACCAGGCGGTAAAAGATCGTCTCGTCCAACACGACCCAGAGATCCAGCGGATCATCCTGTACCAACAACGACTGGCGGGCCATCCGGACGTGCACCCGCCGATCGACCTCGGTCTCACTCCTGCCGGGGCCGCCGGCCTGGAGCATGTTCCGAGCGTAGGTTTCGGTCTGAAGAAGACCCGGGATCACCTGCACCTCGTACGACCGGATCGACGAGGCGGCCGCCTCCAACCCCACGTACGCGCCGGTCAGCACCGTCCCGTACAGGTGCCACCAGCCCTTCTGCCGGGCGTCCCGGGCGACCTGGACCAGCTCGTCGGCGGCGGGCCCGCGCAGGCCGTAGACGGCCAGCATGTCCCGGACGTCTCTGGGGGTCACCCCGGTGTGGCCGGTCTCGATGCGGGAAATCTTCGACGACGAGCACTCCAGCCGGTCGGCGACCATCTCGATGGTCAGCCCGGATGCTTCCCGTAACCGGCGTAGCTCAAGACCGAGGCGGCGGCGGCCGACGGTCGGGCTGCGGCGGACACTCACGGTTCACCTCCCGCCGCGAGGGCGGACTTGAGACGGCAACGGCGACACAGGAGCCCCTCGTAGGCCCGCCGGAACCGGCGAGGAAAGGGTGGGTGGTAGGCGGACGACGGTCGGGGCCAGGACCCAGGGTTCGCCAGGGCCGGCCCACTAAAGATCGAACCGCGTTACTGCCACCACGGTAGAAGCGAAAGGCACGCCATGCAACTTGCATTGATCACTAGTTGAGGTGCAGGCTGTCGATATGGCGCGGTTGACCGGGCTAGCCGGAAAGATCCCGTGGTCGTTCCGGAACCACGCCACCATGCGGGGGATCCACGCGACCATTCGGTGGCCATTATCCACCGGCGCTCTTGGTACCGGACAGGAGTCTATATGTTGCCCCGTTCTGGCGACGTGCTGCGCGTGACTCGCGCGGCAAGTGTCCAGTTCACCTCCCCGCTACTCTTCCGGGTAATCAGGGTTCATGACTGGGCCACCTATGACGGCTGGTGCTGGCTCGACGGATACGAGCTGGACAGCTCAGGCGACGCCGTGGAACGGCGCACCATCTTCGTGCAGCTCGACGGCCTGCAGCGGGCAACGGTCGGACCGATGCCTCCCCGGTACCGGATCGGCAGCCAGCGCCAGGTCCGCTCCTCCGTAACGTAAACGCGCCTCACGATCCGCCACACCGCCATAGGATCGAAGACACCTGCTGGTTTCACCCTGGCGTGACCCGTACCCCGACATCCTCGGGAGACGGTGTCCATGCTCAACGCCGATCCTGCCCGCCTGCTACCCGCCATCGCCGGTGCCCTGCTCAGCGCCGGTGCCCTGGCCGGCACGGCGAGCGCCAGCGGCGCCGGCACGCGGTTGGTTCCGCCTCCGGCCGTCGCGGCGGCGGCGACCACCCTCGTAACCGCACGACCTGCCGAACTTCTCAGACCGGCTGACCCGCTCGGGCCGGGCGAGCCGCTCAGCCCCGCTGACCTGCTCAGACCTGCCGACCTGCTCAGACCCGCCGAGCGGGTGAGGCAGGCGCCGCCGTCGGAGTCCCCTCCACCTGGCGCGGCGCCACCGGCCGCGTTCCCGCCGGTCGCACCGCCATCAGCCGCGTTCCCGCCGCTCGCCCCGCCACCACCGACGTTCCCGGCTGCACCGGCGACACCCTGGCCAGGGGCTGGACAGCCAGGGGCCGGACAGCCAGGGATCGGTCCGTCCTGGGTCGGGCAGCCGTGGGTCGGGCAGTCCTGGGTCGGGGAGCCGCGGTACCCCGTGCCGGACCACCCGCCCGGTCCGACCCCGCCGTACCCGGGTCCGGCCGGAGCGGCGGCGAACCAGCCGCCCGGCCGGCAGCAGCCGTCGCAGTCCCCGCAGCCGTCCGGTGCCTGGTCGCTGCCCGCATCACTGGCGCCGGCATGGCAGGCCGCCTCCGAACCGATGATCGTCGGGCCGCCGGCCTACCTGCCCGCGGTGCTCATCGCCTCCGGCCTGTTCAGCCTGCTCGTCGCCGGTACCGGCCTGATCGTCGTCACCCGGCTCCGCCGGCAGTGGTGACCCGCCGGCCGTGCCGCCTTCCGGTGGTCAGGACACCGACGGGCTCGGCAACGGCAGCGAGGGGCTGGGCGACGGTGGTGGTGGCGGCGAGGGCGACGGGGCCGAGGCGACCATCAGGGTCACGGTGCTCCCGACCGGTACCTGAGTGCCGGCGGCCGGCTGCGTTCCCAGCACCGTACCCGGAGGCAGCGTATTGTCCGGCGTCTGCTGCTGCTGGACGACGAGGCCCAGCCCGGTCAGCAGCTGCTGCGCCTCGTCGGCCGCCACGCCACGCAGCGACGGGAGGTTCACCAGGGACGGCGACGGGCTGACGGATGGACTGAGCGACGGGCTGGGCGACGGGACCGGACTCGGCGAGAAGGCGCTCGGGCTGCCGGTCGGGCTCGTCACCGGGGCCGGACCTCCGCGGTCGCCGCGGAAGCCCAGCCAGAGGCCGAGCCCCAGCAGGGCCAGCAGGATCAGGACGATGATGCTGACCAGGATGGGCATCCACCAGGCCCCGCCGCGGGTCTCCTCGACCTCGACCCACTCCGGCTGCTGGGGCGGCTGGCCGCCGGCCGGCGGCACCCCGGCCCGCGCCGCCCACCGCCGCGTCGGATCGTTGTCGCCGCCGCCCGGCGGCAGGATCGACGTCGCGTTCGGATCCAGCGGCGGCAGGGCACTCGTCTCCTCGGCGGCCGCCGGGTGGATCTGGGTCTCGTCCTCGCCGAACCAGGGATCTTGCGCCTCACCGCCGAACACGTCGCCGGTCGACCCGCCGGGTGGCTCGCCGGCCGAACCGCTCGGGCCGCCGGCCTGCCACGGCGCCGACGACTCCTCCCACGGTCCGGCGGGCCGCTCCCATGGCCCGGCCGACTCGCCCCACACCCCGCTCGGCTGTTCGGGGGTGGGCTGGTCCGCCCCCGCCGGCCCGTCCGGATCGGGTGTCCCCGACGTCGGCGGCCAGGAGGAGCCCTCCGGTCGCTCGCCGGCTCCCTGCTCGCCCGATTCGGACCGGTCTGAATCATCGACCACAGAACCATCTCATCATGCCGGCGCCGCACCGCCGGCCAACCTCGCCTGCTGGGCTCGCTCGCTTCGGGGGTTCGGGTTAGGCTGCGCGGCATGGCCACACGTGGCTGGGGAGGATCGGTCGCGCTCGCGATCGGCGTTGCCGCTGGCAGTGCCGCCGCGCAGCTCGGCCTGGGCTATGGCCTGGGCATCCTCGCCTGGACGTCAGCGACCGACACCACCGGCGTGGATACCTGGCTCGCCAGCCTCGCCTGGACGACCTGGATAGCGGCGACGTCGACGGTGCTCGGCGCCGTCACCGCCGACCGGCTGTCCTCCGCCCGGACCGCCTCCGCCCCGGTGGGCCGCCGCTCCACAGTGGACGACGCGGCGCGGTCCGGAATGATCGCGACGACCGCGTGGCGCCTGGCGATCGCGCTGACCGCGGCGCTCGGCGGCCTGATCACGGTGCCGCTGGTCGCGGTACCGGCCCGGGCCGCACACCGGCCCGACACGTTCTCGCCGCAGACGATCGCCGGGGGCTACGCCATCGTCGGCGTCGTGGTCGGCCTGCTGGTGGCGCTCGCGGTGCTGTCCTCGCGGGCCGTCGCGGCGAATGTCGTGTCCACCACCGCCTGGCTGTGGGCGCTGGCCGTGGTGTCCGCGCTGTACGGTGCCGGCCGGCACGGGCAGACGTCGGCCCAACTCGCGGTGTGGCGGTTCGGCGGCAAGTACTTCATGCAGAAGATCTTCTCGTTACCCGGCGCGGCGCAGATGATGGGCGCCGCGCTGGTCATCGGCGTACTCGCGGCGCTGCCGGCCGGCCGGCGCGGCGACAACCGGGTCGGGGTGGCGATCTCCGGCGCGACGGGGCCGCTGATGGTCGCGGCGGCATACTTCCTGGCCGCCCCGAAGCTGGTCGGTGTCCGGGCCGATGAGCAGCTGTCCGCGTACCTGATCGCGCCGTACGCGGTGATCGCCGGACTTGCCGGTTCGGTCCTGCTCTCTGGCCTGATCGCGCACCGCGAGCAGCGCCGGGCGGCCGAGGCCGGCGTCACGCTGCCGCTCCAGCCGGGACCGCCGTCGATGGGCGATCCGGTCGACGAGGGGTACTCGCAGCTGGGCGACTATCCGATCGAAGGCGTCCCGGCCCTGGTCGCCGCGCCCACGGCCGAACTGCCGGTAGCCGGCCGGTCGCCGGCCTGGTCGGGCGAGACCGACGAGGTCACCGCGCAGACGGCCGGCACGGTCACCGAGGCGAGACCGGCCAGGGGCAAGGGCCGTCGCTGACCTCGGTCCCGGGACTCAGTCCAGCGGCCAGGTGTGCACCGGCGCGTTGCCGGCGAACAGTTCGGCGTACCGGCGAAGCATCTCGCGCAGCGCGGCCGGCCGGTCCAGTCCCCGGTCCTGTTCGAGGTGCTCCACTGTGGATGTCTGCCAGGACGCGCCGTTGATGCCGGTGCGGCACCTGCCCTCGATGATGCCGAGCAGCCGGTCGCGGATGTATGACGGCACACCGAACCGGGCGAGCCCGTCGTGCGCCAGCGGCAACAGCCAGTCCAGCACGAGGCTGGTCGCCGGCAGTGCACCGAGCCGTGGCCAGAACAGTTCGGCGGACAGCCCGTCCCGGGCGGCGGCGTGGAAGTTTTCCTCGGCCCGGCCGAAGGTCAGCTCCTCCCACAGTGGACGATCGGCCTCGGCCAGCGCCCGGACCAGCCCGAAGTACAGCGCGGCGTTGGCCAGCAGGTCGAGTACGGTCGGCCCGGCCGGCAGCACCCGGTTCTCCACGCGCAGGTGCGGGCGGCCGTTCATGATGTCGTAGACCGGCCGGTTCCACCGGTAGATGGTGCCGTTGTGTAAGCGCAGCTCTGACAACTGAGGTACTCCACCGGAGTGCAGCACCTCGACCGGATCCTCGTCGTCGAGCGCCGGTAACAGGGCCGGGAAGTAGCGGACGTTCTCCTCGAACAGGTCGAAGATCGAGGTGATCCAGCGTTCGCCGAACCACACCCGCGGGCGTACCCCCTGGGTCTTCAGCTCTTCCGGACGGGTGTCCGTGGCCTGCTCGAACAGCGCGATCCGGGTCTCCGCCCAGAGCCGCTTGCCAAACAGGAACGGGGAGTTCGCGCCGACGGCCAGCTGCACCGCGGCGACCGCCTGGGACGCGTTCCAGTGGCTGGCGAAGTCGTCCGGTGCCACCTGGAGGTGGAACTGCGCGCTGGTGCACGCGGCCTCGGGCGCGATCGAGTCGGTGATCAGATGCAGGTGCTCCGCGCCCTGGATGTCCAGGATGAAGGACTCACCCCGGGCGCTGGCCAGCTGCTCGTTGAGCACCCGGTAGCGGGAGTCGGTGGACATGTTGTCGAGCACCGCGTGACGCTGCATGATCGTCGGCAGGATGCCGATCAGGATCACCCGGGCATCGGCCTTCGCCGCCCGGTCCTCGGCTCGGGCCAGCCGGGTGGTCAGCTCGTCCTCATACTGTTCGAACCCGGTGCCGGCGAGCAACCGTGGCTCTCCGTTGATTTCCAGGTTGAACTGCCCGAGTTCCGTCTGGAACGAGGGATCGCCCAGGTCGGCGAGCACCTCGGCGTTGCGCATCGCCGGTGCGCCGTCCTTGTCGATCAGGTTGAGTTCCAGCTCCAGCCCGGTCATCGGCCGATCCCCGTCGAACCGGGAGTCGTTGAGCATCAGGGCGAAGACATCAAGACACTGGCGCACTTTGTAGCGGAACCGCACGCGGTCCTCACGCGTGAACCTGGAGAGGGACACATCCTTGCCCATGGGTCCTTCCCGTCCAGCTTCGGTTGCGGCTGCGTGAGCACGCGGCAGCGCACTGCAATGAATCTCCACGTTATGTGGGGTCAGGCCCTTGAGGCTAGGGACAAAGCAGGCGTGTTGAAAGCGCTATGTGAGGGAAACCGCACGGTAGGTATGACATTGGCCCCCACCTCGTGAGTGGGGGCCAATGGAGCGAAAACGGGGCAGGATCAGTCCTCCCGGACCGCCTCGCCCTCGATCTCGATCTTGATGTTCTTGCTGATCATCACACCGCCGGTCTCCAGCGCCATGTTGTAGGTCAGCCCGAACGCCTCACGATCGATCTCGGCCGTCGCGCTGAACCCGAAAACGATCTTGCCGTACGGGCTGGTGGTGACGCCCTCCAGCTCGACATTCAGGTCAACCGGGACGGTCACGTCCTTGATGGTCAGCTCACCGGTGACGGTGAACTCGTTGCCGTTGAACGACTTCACGCCGGTACTGCGGTACTCCAGGGTGGGGTACTTCTCCGCCTCCAGGAAGTCGCCGCTCCTCAGGTGGCCGTCCCGCTGCTCCTGGCGGGTGGTGATGCTCGCCGCCTGGATGGTCGCGGTAACCGAGGACTCCAGCGGGTTCTCAGCGACGGTGATGGTCGCGGTCGCCTCGTCGAAACCACCGCGGACCTTGCTCACCATCAGGTGACGGGCAACGAAGCCCACCCGCTTGTGGGCCGGGTCGAGCGTGTACGTGCCGGGCACCGGGATCTGAACCCCGTTGTAGTCCCGGGACGCGAGTGGTGAGCTGGTGGTGTCGGTCATCGGAGGTCCTTCCAAAGTATGCGGTCTACCAGATGTCTGCCGGAACAACTATAGACCCGTCAATTATTTCCGTGTCAAGCTCTGATAGGATATGGGCGTGAGCAAGGATCTGGTAAAGGACGAACGGATCACGGCGATCGGCCTGCTGAGCGAGGTGTTCGACGGGCTCAGCGCTCAGTTCTCTGGACAGATCGCCGAGCACGGCCTCGCCCTGATCGAGTTCGAAGTGTTGATCAGGTTGGCCCGTTCGCCCGAGCGCCAGCTGAGGATGACCGACCTTTCCGCCCAGACCAGCCTCACCACCAGTGGCGTCACCCGGGTCGTCGACCGGCTCGAACGCGACGGCCTGGTCTGCCGCACCGCGTGCCCGACCGACCGGCGCAGCTCCTACGCGGTGCTCACGGAGGCGGGCCGGGAAAGGCTGGACGCCGTCCTGCCCGGTCACCTGACGGTGATCGACCGCTGGTTCACCGGCCTGCTCACCCCCGACCAGTTGGCGTCGATGATGGCCAGCCTGCGGATCATCCGGGACGCGGTGCGTCCCGGTGCTACCGCTGGCGTGGGGGCGACAACACCCGCCTGAGCGCAGCCGGAGCCGGGTTGTGGCGGAGGCGAGCACAGGCCGTCGCAGCTCAATCCCGGAGGCGAGCACAGGCCGACCCAGCTCAAGCCCGGAGACGAGCACAAGGCCGCGAGAACACTGCCTGACTGGGCCTAAGGTGCGGAGATGAAGTACGGATTCATCCTTCCCTGGGGCGATGCCCGTACCGCCGCCGACCTGGCCTCCCTCGCCGAAACGCACGGCTGGGACGGATTCTTCGTATGGGAACCGGTCTGGGGCATCGACGCCTGGGTCGCCCTGAGCGCTGCGGCCATGGTCACCTCACATATCCGTCTCGGTACGTTGCTCACTCCGCTGCCGCGCCGCCGGCCCTGGGATCTCGCCGGTCAGACCGCGACCCTGGACAATCTGAGCGGCGGCCGGCTGATCCTGTCGGTCGGGCTGGGCGCCACGGACGCCAACTGGCTCGCGTTCGAACCCGATCCCGGCCGGCGTACCCGCGCCGAACTGCTCGACGAGGGGCTGGACGTACTGACCGGACTGTGGGCCGGCCAGCCGTTCGAGTACCAGGGCCGGCATTACCGGGTCAGCCCCACCGATCACAACTCGCCACCGCCACCGGTACAGCAGCCGCGCATCCCGATCTGGGTGGTCGGCGGCTGGCCGTCGACGAAGTCGATGCGCAGGGCGGCGCGGTACGACGGGTGGCTCCCAAACGCGATCGTCAGCGGGTCGGCCGGCCCACCCACCCCGGAGCAGGTACGGGCGGGGACATCCTGGATCCGCGACTTCCGTACGGTCGAGGGGCTGGCGGTCGACGGGTACGAAGTGATCTGCGAGGGCACCACGCCGGCGGACGATGCCGGTACCGCCGCCCGGATCGTCGAACCATGGCGGGAGGCCGGCGGCACCTGGTGGTTGGAGGCGGACTGGTCCCAACCCAGGCAGTCCGTGCGCGACTATGCCGAGCAGCGGCTCGCCGCCGGCCCACCACGCCACCCCGATCCGGATTCCCGCTGACCGGCCCGGCCCGTCCATCCCGGCCCTTTCCCGACCCAGTGGGCGGGAACCGGCAGAACTACCGGCAGAACCGGTCCAACGGCCGGACAAACCAGGTTGATCACGGCGTACTGCCGTCCGGTCCGCGACTAATCTCCACCGGGTGGGGAGGCGCCGGTCACGGGATCGGGCACGGGCGGAGAAGGTGGGGCTGTACGGGGGACTTCGCCCGGCCGGGGGCCTCAGCCGTGATGGCGGCGGCATGTCCGCCGCCATCACGGCCGTCGGATGATCACCGATCGAGTAGGGCCTTTTCCCTTGCCAGTAGGCTGACCGCGCTGCGCTGACACAGGTCGTCCAGCTCGCTCAGCACCTGGCGGCGGCGTTTCGGGTCGTCGGTACTCGACGCGACGCCGACCAGCGCCTCCACCACGTCGCGGACATCGTGCCGGCCGGCCAGCGCGTCGGCCGCGACCGCGAACCGGTCGGCGGCGGCGGTCCGGTCTCCCTCGGCCAACGCCAGGTACGCCTCGATCAGCTCGACCACGGCGGGGTCACCCACGTCGACCATCGTCGACCGCGCCTCGGCCACCCGGCCGGCCTGCGCCAGCGCCAGCGCGACACAGCCGATCACCCGCGACTTGTGCCGCGGGTCGCCGAGCTGGTCGACCAGCGGCAGCGAACGCCGCCCGATCGCGACCGCCTCCGGGTACCGGCCGTCCAGCCTGGCTACCTCGGCCAGATTCGCGTGCGCCAGCGCCCGCAGCCGATCCTCACCGACCTCGGCCGCCAGCCGCTGCACCGTGACCAACCGGCGCCGCGCCCCGGCCAGGTCGCCGACGCGGATGTCGTGCCAGGTCAGGTTGTTCTGGGCCACCACCACATCGCGGGTACGGCCGTGCCGCGTGGCCAGCCGCAGTACGGCCTCCCCGTGTTCCCGGGCCGCCTCGTAGTTCCCGTACGCCTGGTGGAGGATGCACAGCTGGTTGCGGGCGGCGAGCTGCCCGGTGACCCGGCCGTGCTCGGTGAAGGTGACCAGCGCCGCCTCCAGCTCGCCCAGTTCGGCGAGCCCGTCGCCGTGCTCGGCGGCGAGCTGCGCCAGGCCCAGCCGCGCCCACGCCCGGACGGTCGGGTCCGCGTGTGCCGTCTCCGGGTCGTCGAGCAGCCGCCGCAGCCAGTTGCGCCCCTCCCGGTCGTTACCGCGCAGCCGCCACCAGCGGGGCAGCTTCGACGCCAGGTACAGCGCGGTCTCCGGGTCGCGGCCGTTCGCCCAGACCAGCGCCGAGCGCAGGTCACTGTTGAGGTCGTCGAGCTGGAGAGCCGCCTCGCGCAACTGGCTGCCGACCAGCCGGGGCGCGGTACGGGCGGCGTACCGTGCCATCACCACCGCGTGCCGGTCGCGGAAGGTGGCCAGCTCGCCTTCCAGTTCGCTCTGCTCGACGGCGAACTCGCGCACCATGTCGAGCATCCAGAACCGGGTCGCCCCGGTGCCCCGCACGCTCACCAGGCCCAGCCCGACGAGCCGGTCCAGTACGGCGACCACGTCCCGCCCGCCGGCGGACGCCCCCGTGCCGTCCGCCGATCCGGGCGACTGGCCCGGCTTCCAGTCGGCCAGCATCTGTTCTGCCAGCTCCACCGACCACCGGTGATGGAACTGGGCCAGCCGGCGCAACGCGGCGCGCTCGGCCGGTTCGAGCAGCCGGTAGCTGCCGGCGATCGCCTCGCGCAGGGTGGTCGCGGCGCCGTCGCGGGCTTCCCGGCGAAGGTCGAGCACCCGGTCGCCGTACCGGTCGAGGATCTCGCCGACCTCCAGGATCCGACCCCGCGCCGCACCCAGTTCCAGGGCGAGGGGCAGTCCGCCCAGCCGCCTGACCAGCTCGCCGACCGCCCGGCCATCGGCCGGCTGCACGTCGCCGTTGCCGACCGCGCGCAGCCGCTCCAGGAACAGCTCGGCCGCTGGGTACTGGGCGACCTGCTCGAGCTCGACGACGCTGGGCGGTGGGCACTCCAGCGGCGTCACCGGCCACGTGTACTCGCCGGCGATGCCAGTCGGCCGCCGGCCGGTGACGATCACGCGCAGGCTGGGCGCGTTGCGCTGCAACCAGTTCAACGCCGCGATCGCCGGCTCGACGGCCCGCTCGATCGCGTCGACCAGCAGCAGCGCGGGCCGGCCGGCGAGCCGCGCGGGCAGGTCGCTGGCCCGGCCGACGTCGAACACGCTCGCCACGGTGGCGAGAGTGTCGGCCTCGGTGGACACCTCGGTGATCACGACGCCGGCCACGCCGCCCGGATGCCGTGCCGCGACCCGGTGCGCGACAGCCCAGGCCAGGCTCGTCTTGCCGACGCCGGAGACGCCGACGAGGGTGACCAGCGCGGCGTGCCGGAGCGCCGCCTCCAGGTTGGACAGTTCGGATTCGCGGCCGATCAGGACCGGAGCCGGCGGCAAGTTGACGCCCGACTCGGTGGACTCGCCGGCCTCACCCCGGCGTACCGCGGCGAGGAACTCGTCCCGGGCCGCGCCGCGCAGCCCCAACGCCGCGGCCAGCAGCTCCACCGTCGCTCGTTGCGGCCGGGACCGGCCGCGTTCCAGATCCCGCAGAGTCCGCACGCCCACTCCGGCCTTCGCCGCGAACTCCTCCTGAGTCATCCCGCTGCGGTGCCGGTGGGCACGCAGAAGCCCGGCGAAAGTACTGCTGGGTACCGCGCCGACGGGCCGAGACATGGTCACGAAGACTAGGCGGTGAGGCGGGCCGATGCGAGGTGCGAGTCAAGATCGCGACCGCAGTTGAGCCGATCTACGACAGTGGCGTGAGAGAATTCACACGCCGAGGTCGCGGGCGATGATCATGCGCTGGACCTCGGAAGTCCCCTCGCCGATCTCCAGGATCTTGGCATCCCGCCAGAACCGGGCGACCGGCGTTTCGTTCATGAACCCGTAGCCGCCGTGTACCTGGGTGGCCTCCCGCGCGTTGGTCACCGCGATCTCGCTGGCATGCAGCTTGGCGATGGCCGCCTGCCGCTTGAAGTCGGTGCCGGCGAGCATCCGGGCAGCGGCGTCGTAGTACGCCAGCCGGGCCGTGTGCGCCCGCGCCTCCATGTCGGCGATCTTGAACTGGATGGCCTGGAAGTTGCCGATCGGCTGGCCGAAGGCGTGGCGCTGGTGCGCGTACGCGATGGACTCGTCCACGCAGCCCTGAGCCAGACCGGTGGCCAGCGCGGCGATCGCGATCCGGCCCTCGTCGAGGATCCGCAGGAACTGCGCGAAGCCGCGCCCGCGCTCACCGAGCAGGTTGGCCGCCGGTACCCGGACGTCGTCGAAGTGCAGCTCATGGGTGTCCGAGGCGCACCAGCCGACCTTCGAGTACCCGGGCGCGACCGTGAACCCCGGCGTACCGTTCGGCACGATGATCGTGGACAGCTCCGGGGTACCGTCCGGCCGGGTACCGGTGCGCGCGGTGACCGTCACGAACGCGGTGATGTCGGTACCCGAGTTGGTGATGAACGCCTTGCTGCCGTTGATGACCCACTCGTCGCCGTCGAGTAGCGCGCGAGTCTGCGTGCCGCCCGCGTCCGACCCGAACCCGGGCTCGGTGAGGCCGAACCCGGCCAGCGCCTCGCCGCTGGTCAGCCTCGGCAGCCAGGTCGCCTTCTGCTCCGGCGTACCGAACCGGTACACCGGCATGGCGCCCAGGCTGATGGCCGCTTCCAGGGTGATCGCGACCGAGGAGTCGACCCGGGCCAACTCCTCCAGCGCGATGCACAGCGCGAAGTAATCGCCGCCCATGCCGCCGTACTCCTCCGGGAACGGCAGCCCGAACAGGCCCATCTTGCCCATCTGCCGGATGACCTCGTACGGGAACGAGTGCTGCTCGTAGTGCTCGAACGCGACCGGCGCGACGACGTCGCGGGCGAACTGCCGTACCGAGTCGCGCAGCGCGGCGTGCTCCTCGTCCAGTTCAAAGCTGATCATCTCGGGCCCCCCTCAGACCGGTGTGACGCCGTGCCGGCGCCGGGCGAAGTGCCGGTCCTTGCCGGCTGCCGCGGCGAACCGCGCGATGAGTTCGGCGCGCAACGCCGACGGTTCGACGATGGTGTCCACGACCAGCTCACTGGCCAGCCGGACGATGTCGATGTCGCGTTCGTACTCGGCGCGCTTCTCGGTGACGAACGTGGTGCGGGCCTCGTCGTCGGGCAGCGCGGCGATCTTGTTGGCGTACACGGCGTTGACCGCCGCTTCCGCGCCCATGACCGCGATCTTCGCGGTGGGCAGCGCGATCGTCGCGTCCGGTGCGAAGCCCGGTCCGGCCATCGCGTACAGGCCGGCTCCGTACGCCTTGCGGACCACCACGCAGATCTTGGGCACCGTGGCCTCGCTGATCGCGGTGATCATCTTGGCGCCGTGCCGGATGATGCCCTGCCGCTCGACCGCGCTGCCCACCATGAAGCCGGGTACGTCGGACAGGAACACCAGCGGCACGTTGAACGCGTCGCACAGCTGCACAAACCTGGTGGCCTTGTCCGCCGAGTCGATGAACAGCACGCCGCCCTTGTAGAGCGAGTTGTTGGCCACCACGCCGACGACCGCGCCGTTCAGCCGGCCGAAGCCGACCGTCAGCTCGCGGGCCCACAGCGCCTGGATCTCGAAGAACTCGCCGCCGTCGAGCAGCCCGCGGACGACCTTGCGCATGTCGAACGCCTGCCGCTCGCTCGCCGGGATCAGCGCCGCGAGGTCGACCTCCGGCGCGGGTACTGGCTCGGTCACCGGCGGCGTGGACTGCCAGTTGGGCGGCAGGAACGACAGGTACCGGCGGATCGTCTCGATCGCCTCGGCCTCGGTCTTGCACAGGAAGTGCCCGACCCCGGACTCTCCACAGTGGACCTTCGCGCCGCCCATCGCCTCCAGCGTGGTCTTCTCGCCGGTGACCATCTCGACCATCCGGTCGCTGCCCAGGTACATGCTCGCGTTGCCGTCGACCATCGCGACCACGTCGCAGAACGCCGGGATGTAGGCGCCGCCGGCGGCGGACGGACCGAACAGCGCGCACGCCTGCGGCACGCTGCCGGACGCGCGGACCTGGTTGTAGAAGATGTTTCCGGCGCCGCGCCGGCCCGGGAACAGGTCGACCTGGTCGGTGATCCGGGCACCGGCGGAGTCCACCAGGTACACCATCGGCACGCCGGTGGTGTAGGCGCGCTCGATCACCCGGATGATCTTTTCGACGGTACGGGCGCCCCAGGAACCCGCCTTGACCGTGGAGTCGTTGGCCATCAGGCAGACCTGCCGCCCATCGACGGTGGCGATGCCGGTGATCACGCCATCGGCGGGCAGGCCGTCCGCCAGAGCGTTCGCGTAGCGGCCATCCTCCACGAAGGAGCCCTCGTCCACCAGCAACGCGATGCGCTCGCGAGCGAACAGCTTTCCCTTGGCAGCGTTGGCCGCGTGGTACCGGTCGGCGCCGCCGGCCTGGACACGCTTGCTCAGCTGCTCCAATGACTCGTGGTCGAGGGTCACCGCGCCTCCCGTCACGCTGGATCGGAAGGTCCGACCCCGTACTTAACGATCGTTAGGCTATCACGGTCGCGATCGCGGACCGCGCCTAGTGAACGGGCGTGAGGCGGGTACGGGGACCGGCGCGCAGCACCCCGGACGGCAGGGTGCGGCCGACGATCCGCTCCGCGAGCGCCGCCGCCTCCAGCAGCGCGTCGAGGTCGATCCCGGTGTCCACGCCCATGTCGTGCAGCATGTGCACCACCTCCTCGGTGGCCACGTTGCCGCTGGCCCCCGGCGCGTAGGGGCAGCCACCCAGCCCGCCGATGCTCGCGTCGAACTCCCTGACGCCCAGCTCCAACGCGGTCAGGATGTTGGCCAGGCCGGTACCCCGAGTGTTGTGGAAGTGCAGCAGGATCGGCGCCTCGCGCGGCACGACGTCGAGCAGCTCACGGACCCGGCGCGGGGTGGCCATGCCGGTGGTGTCACCGAACGCCACCCGGTCGGCACCATCCGCGAGTACCCGCTCGACGATGCCCGCCACCCGGCGCGGGTCGACGTCGCCCTCGTACGGGCAGCCGAAGCTGGTCGCCACGATGACCTCGACACTCGCGCCGGCCTTGTGCCCGGCCTGGATGAGAGCGGTGATGTCGTCCAGCGACTCGGCGGTCGACCGGTTCAAGTTCTTGCGGTTGTGCGTGTCGCTGGCCGAGACCACGACCTCGATCTCGGTGAACCCGGCAGCCAGCGCGCGCTGGGTACCGCGCGAGTTGGGTACCAGCGCCGAGTAGCGGACGCCGGGGGCCTTGGTCGCGGCGGCCCACACCTCGTCGGCGTCGGCCATCTGCGGGATCGCCTTCGGATGGACGAAGGAGACCGCCTCGATCCGCCGCACCCCAGTGCCGGACAGCGCGTCGAGCAGCTGCACCTTCGCCTCGGCGGGTACCGGGTCCTCGTTCTGCAGGCCGTCGCGGGGGCCCACCTCACGGATCGAAACGACGTCGGTCATGCCGGATCCCCTCATTCCCTCATTTCCTCATCCGCCCCACGATGCCGGTGTCGTAGTCGCCGGCCACGAACTCCGGGTTGTCCAGCAGTTCGGCGAAGAACGGCAGGTTGCACTTCGGACCGGCGACCTGGAAGTCGCGCACCGCAGCGCGGGCCCGCTCGATCGCGGTGGACCGGTCGGGTCCGGACACCACCAGCTTGGCCATCAGCGAGTCGTAGTTCGGAGTGACCGTCGTGCCGGCGGCGTACCCGGCGTCGACCCGTACCCCCTCGCCCTCCGGCTCCACCCAGGTCGTGATCGCGCCCGGCCCGGGCAGGAACCGCTTCGGGTCCTCCGCGTTGATCCGCAGTTCGATCGCGTGCCCGGACGGGCTCAGCGCGTCGGGGTCGAACGTCGGCGGCAGTCCGGACGCGACCCGCAACTGCTCCTCGACCAGGTCCACCCCGTACACCGACTCGGTGATCGGGTGCTCGACCTGCAGCCGGGTGTTCATCTCCAGGAAGAAGAACTCGTTGGTGGACGGATCCAGGAGGCACTCGACGGTACCGGCGTTGCGGTAGCCGACCGCCTCCCCGGCCCGTACCGCCGCCGCACACAGCCGTTCGCGCAACTGCGGCGTGACCGCCGGAGACGGTGACTCCTCCAGCACCTTCTGGTTGCGTCGCTGCACCGAGCACTCGCGCTCGCCGAGCGCGACGACCCGACCGTCGGCGAGCCCCAGGATCTGCACCTCGATGTGGCGCACCCGGGGGAAGTAGCGCTCGATGAGGACGGACGCGTCGCCGAACATCCGCTCGGCGAACGCGCGCACTTTCTCGTACTCGATGCGCAGCGCGGCTTCGTCCGCGGCCGCAGCCATCCCCATCCCGCCGCCGCCGGCCGCGGCCTTGACCATCACCGGGTACCCGATGCGCTCCGCCTCGGCGACCGCGGCTTCGACGGTCGCGGCAGGGTCCGTGGTGCCGGGCGCGACCGGTACGCCGGCCGCCGCCATGAGGTTGCGCGCATTGATCTTGTCGCCCATCGCGTCGATCGCGTCCGGGCCTGGCCCGACCCAGATGAGTCCGTGGTCGGCGACCGCCCGGGCGAAGTCCGCGTTTTCCGACAGGAACCCGTATCCGGGGTGGATGGCCTGCGCGCCGGTCGCCTTGGCGGCGCTCAGGATCGCCTCGGCGTTGCGGTAGGACTGAGCCGGGTTCGCCGGGCCGATCAGCACGGACTCGTCGGCCTCCTGCACGAACGGGAGACTCGCGTCGGCGTCGGAGTAGACCGCGATGGTACGGATGCCCAGCCGCCGCGCGGTGCGGATCACCCTGCGGGCGATCTCCCCCCGGTTCGCCACGAGCAGCGATTCGATCATGTGCGCCCTCCTAGCCGTACTGAACGATCGTTAGGCTACTCGTTCAGGCCGGCCGTCGGACAGCGGCCGGGGTGGCTCAGCCGAGCAGCGCGGCCAGGGTAGCCGCGCGCAGCAGGTCGGACCGGCGGTCGCGATCCACCTCACCGCCGAGGAACGGCGTGGAGTTCATCAGGCCGAAGGCTGCGTGCGCGAGCACCCGGGCCTCCTGCGGGGGCAGTTCGGGGCGCAGCGCGATCAGGGTCTGCACCCAGACCTCGACATACAACCGCTGGAGCCGGCGGATGTTGCGGCGCGGGTCCTCCGGCAGCCGGTCCAGCTCGTGCAGGTGCAGGGCGATCACGACCGGGTTCGCCAGTGCGAACGTCACGTGGAACTCGACCAGGGATTCCAGCGCTTCCCGGGGATCGTCCGGGTTCTCGGCGACCCGGGCGCGGCCGCCGGCGAGCAGGCTCTTGCTGACCGGCATCAGCGCCGCGACCAGCATCGCCTCCTTGCCGGCGAAGTGGTGGTACAGGGCCGGCCCGGTCACGCCGGCGGCAGCGCCGATGTCATCCATCGACACGCCGTGGTACCCGCGGGCGGCGAAGAGACCCATGGCGATCTCCAGGATCTCGTCCCGCCTGCTCCGGCGCCGTACCCGGTCCTGCTGCTCGACCACCATCTGGCCAGCCTACTCACCAGTTACCTCGCCGTTCACCATCGGCTCACCAGGCGAGATCGACATCCAGGCGGGATCGATGCCCGCGCCGGCCGGCGACCGGTCTCGGTCGCGGCGTGGCGCCAGACGCGCCGAGCCAGACTGGTCGGCGACTGGTCTGGGTCGCGGCGTGGCGTCAGACGCGCCGAGCCAGACTGGTCGGTCGTAAGCGGTCAGGTCTGCGGGGAGATGCCGCCCGGTTCCGGGCCCCGAGCGACAGGCGCCCGGACCAGGTTGCCCCACTCGGTCCACGAGCCGTCGTAGTTGCGCACCTGCCCGAACCCGAGCAGGTGGGTCAGCACGAACCAGGTATGCGAGGAGCGCTCGCCGATACGGCAGTACGCGATCACGTCGTCGGCCGTCGACAGACCCAGCTCGTCCTGGTAGATGGCGCGCAGGTCGCCGGCCGGCTTGAACGTGCCGTCGTCGTTCGCCGCCTGCTTCCACGGCTTGCTGACCGCACCCGGGATGTGCCCGCCACGCAGCGCACCCTCCTGCGGGTAGTCCGGCATGGACAGCATCTCGCCCGTGTACTCGCCCGGCGAACGTACGTCGACCAGCGGACGGCCGGCGGCGATGTGCGCCATCACCTGGTCGCGGTACGCCCGGATCGGCGTGTCGTCGCGCTCCACCAGCGGGTACCGGGTCGGCTGGCGGGTCGGCCGATCCCGGGTCAGCTCGCGCCCCTCGGCGCTCCACTTCTGCCGGCCGCCATCGAGCAGCCGCACGTCAGGGTGGCCGAAGAGCGAGAAGACCCAGAGCGCGTACGCGGCCCACCAGTTGAAGTTGTCGCCGTAGAACACGATCGTGTCGTCCCGGTCGATGCCCTTCGCGGAGCACAGCTCGGCGAAGCCGCCGCCGGTGAGGTAGTCCCGGCTGACCTGATCGTTGAGTTCGGTGTGCCAGTCGACCTTCACCGCGCCGGGGATGTGGCCGGTGTCGTAGAGCAGCACGTCTTCGTCGGATTCGACCACGACCAGCCCCGGGTCGCCCAGGTGCTCCGCCAGCCACTCGGTGGTGACCAGACGCTCGGGGTGCGCGTACTGCTGGAGGGTCGGGGAGGTGTCGGGAGCTACCGGCATCCCCTCACGCTAGCGCGAGGTACGGCGGGCACGAGGTCACTGACTGCGTGATCAGTGTCGCCAGTTTGACTGCCTGAACAGGTTTGAATGGTTTGAATCCCGGTGCGCGGGGCCCCTGGTCAGTCCAGCGGGCTGAGCGTGGGCCGCTTGGCGACCACGTGGTCGCCGGACGACCGGCCGGTCAGCCGTCGCTTGATCCACGGCGCGAAGTACTGGCGGGCCCAACGGGTGTCCGCCGCGCGACGGGACACCCAGGACAGCACCGGACCGGGCGGCGGAACGTCCCACCACGCCGGGTCGGGCTTCACGTCCAGCGCGGTCAGCACGTGCGCGGCCACCCGCCGGTGCCCGACCTCGTTGAGGTGCAGCCGGTCCACGCTCCACAGCAGCGGGCTGTAGAACTCCTCGTCCTGCCACAAGTCGATCAGCCGGGCGCCGTGCCGCCGCGCGGTCTCGCCGATCGCGCTGTTGAGGTACGCGGCCCGGGGCAGCACCAGGCGCCGCCCGGGTAGCCGGCGGGTCACGTCGGCGAACCGGAACACGATCACGTCGGCGCCGGTCGCACGCAGGGCACGGATGACGTCATCCAGCCGCTTGGTCAGGGCCGGCCCGTCGAAGTTGCGGCGCAGCACGTCGTTGCCGCCGGCTGCGAAGCTGACCAGGTCGGGCGCCACCCGCAGGGCGATCGGTACCTGCTCGTCCACGATCCGGTCGAAGAGCCGGCCACGGATCGCCAGGTTGGCGTACCCGAACCCGGGCTGGTCCTCGGCCAGCCGCTGGGCGACCAGATCGGCCCAACCGCGGTACAGGGTGCCGTCCGGGTACAGATCGTCCATGCCCTCGGTGAAGCTGTCCCCGATCGCGACGAAACTGCCCCAGCCCATGCCCACTCCCGCACCTGTTGTCCAGCTAACGGAAAGCTACTCACCCGGTGCCAGAGCGGAAAGCACCCCTCCGGCAAACGTGGCGCAGGCAACGCCGAGCCGTCCGCGGCGGTCCCAACGACCGACCCCGCCGTCGGGAAGGAGTCCGTCAGTCGCATGCCCGGCGGCCGACGCCGCCGTCGGGAAGGAGGCCGCCAACGCGGCCCGGAAAATATCGACGCTCATGCGGCACCACGCCGTACGCTGCCGGGATGCTGCGGATGTCGACGCTGTTCCTGCGTACCCTCCGGGAGGATCCCGCCGAGGCCGAGGTACCCAGCCACCGCCTGCTGGTCCGGGCCGGCTACATCCGGCGGGTCGCGCCGGGCGGGTACGCGTGGCTGCCGCTGGGCCGGCTGGTGCTGGATCAGGTGACCCGGGTGGTGCGCGAGGAGATGATCGCGATCGGGGTGCAGGAGGTGTCGTTCCCGGCCCTGCTGCCCCGGGAGCCGTACCAGCGCAGCGGCCGCTGGGACGAGTACGGCTCGGAGATCTTCCGGCTCAAGGACCGGCGCGGCGCCGACCACCTGCTCGGCCCGACGCACGAGGAGATGTTCACCGGCCTGGTCCGCGACCTGTACTCGTCGTACAAGGACTACCCGGTGAGCCTCTTCCAGGTGCAGTGGAAGTTCCGGGACGAGGCCCGGCCTCGGGCGGGCCTGCTGCGCGGCCGGGAGTTCCTGATGAAGGACGGGTACTCGTTCGACCTCGACGACGACGGGCTCGCCGCCTCGTACGCCGGGTACCGCGCGGCGTACCAGCGCATCTTCGAACGGCTCGGTGTCGAGGTGCGGATCGTCAACGCGACCGCCGGCGCGATGGGCGGTTCGGCATCCGAGGAGTTCCTGGCGCCGACACCGGTCGGCGAGGACACCTTCGCGGCCTGCGAGTGCGGGTACGCGGCGAACATCGAGGCGGTCACCACCCCGATCCCGGACAGCCCGAATTCCCGGACCCCGGGCGAGAGCCAGGTGCTGGACACCCCCGATACGCCCACCATCGACTCGCTGGTCGACGTGCTCAACACCCGGCGGGCCGGCGGCCACGACGGCTGGCAGGCCGCGGACACCCTGAAGAACATCGTGCTCACGGTGGACGGAGAGCTGCTGATCATCGGGGTACCCGGCGATCGTGAGGTGGACCTGCGCCGGGTGGAGGCGGCGCTGTACCCGGCCACGGTGGCGCTGTTCGACGACTTCGGCTCCCGGCCCGACCTGGTACGCGGGTACCTCGGCCCGCAGGGCGAACTCAAGGCCCGGTACCTGGTGGATCCCCGCGTGGTGCCGGGCAGCGCCTGGGTCACCGGCGCGAACGAACCCGGCCGGCACGCGATCGACGTGGTCTGCGGACGCGATTTCACACCTGACGGCACGATCGAAGCGGTCGTGGTGCGCACCGGCGATCCGTGCCCGCGGTGCGCCGGTCCGCTCGAACTGCGCCGCGGCGTGGAGGTCGGCCACGTGTTCCAGCTCGGCCGGCGGTACAGCGACGTGTTCGGGCTGGACGCCCTCGGCCCGGACGGTCGCCCGCTGCGGGTGACCATGGGCAGCTACGGCATCGGGCTGTCGCGCGTACTGGCCACGGTCGTCGAGCAGCACCACGATGAGAACGGCATCTGCTGGCCGACCAGTGTGGCTCCGGCCGACGTACACCTGGTCGGGCTCGGAGACCGGGAGGCGGTGGCGTCGCTCGCCGGCGAGCTGGAGCGTTCCGGCCTGCGGGTGCTGTTTGACGACCGGACCGGGGTGTCGGCCGGTGTCCGGTTCGCCGACGCCGAACTGATCGGCGTACCGGTCGTGGTGGTCGCCGGGCGGCGGCTGGCCGAGGGGTACGTCGAGGTGCGCGAGCGGGTCGGCGGTACCCGCGAGGACGTGGCGGTCGGCGCGCTGGCGGAGGCGGTCCGGGCACGGCTGCGCTGATCGTCTGCTTCCATGCCCGGGCCCGGGCCCGTCGCCGATCGTTCGGTCAGCGGCCCGCCGCCGGTCGCCACTCGGTCGGCGGAACAGGGTCTAGGGTCGGACTGATGGACATGCCACCGAGGCTCGCGGAGATCATCGAGGAATTCGCCTCGGCGCCGCGCGAGGTCGTCTTGGAAATGCTGCTGGAGTACGCCGACGCGGTGCCACCCCTGCCCGAAGAGTTGGCCGGGCACACCGGCATGGAGCAGGTACCCGAGTGCCAGACTCCGTTCTTCCTGCGTGCCACCGTGGCGCCCGACGGTACCGTCGCCACCTGGTTCGACTGCCCGCCCGAGTCCCCGACGACCCGGGCATTCGCCGGGATCCTCGCCGAGGGCCTGGCCGGCGCGACCGCGGACGAGGTGCTGGCCGTACCGGACGATCTGTACCAGCGCATGGGCCTGGCGGGGGCGATCAGCCCACTACGGGTTCGGGGCGGCTCCGCCATCCTGGCCCGGCTGAAGCGACAGATCAAAGAGGCACAAGGATGAGCGACCCGCGGTTCGTCATCGACGGGTGTTGACGAAAGGGCAGCTCAGCCGCCCGTGACGGCTGGTTGCACGTGAAACGGCATAGATCAGCTTGATATCCCCAGGTCGTCGATGACCACCGCGCCCGGCAGGTCCGCGAGAGCCTTGCCGGGCAGCATGATCTTGCTGCCTCGGATGCCGGACCCGATGATCACCTGCGGGGTAGCTGCCACCGCCGCGTCGACCAGGATCGGCCACGCCGCCGGCAGCCCGATCGGCGTGATGCCGCCGTACTGCATGCCGGTCTCGCTGACCGCTGAATCCATCGGCGCGAAGCTCGCCTTCCGTACGTCCAACCGGCGCCGTACCACGCCGTTGACGTCGGCCCGGGTCGTGGCGAGGACCAGGCACGCCGCGTACCGGACGAGACCCTCCCGCTTACCCGCCACCACCACGCAGTTCGCGCTGACGTCCAGGCCGACCTGGTACGCCTCGCAGAACGCGGCCGTGTCCGCCAACTCCGGGTCGATCGGCGCCACCTGCACCTCGCCGGCCCGGTCCCAGGTCTGCAGCGCCGCCAGCACCGGCGGTGCGAGGAGATCCGGGCGGCTTACGGCGGGTTCGGTCTGGAGAGTACCCATCATGGGAGCCATCCTGCCCCATCCACCGTCCGGCAGGGTCGCCCATCTCGGCAGGCGCAGGCGGTTTGGCGTGCATACCACGCAGGGATCGCTGTAATCCGAAGCAAATACGTTGCCGCGACGGTGATCGCATGCCTAGTGTGGTGGTACACGGGAAGGGAGGTGGTCCGAAGTTGTATAAGCGTTGGACTCGTGAGGTGACTGTCCGCTAGCCGTTGTCCTCAGGACTCGCATCGCCGAGACCGCGACACAGCGGCCCAGCGAATACGAGACAGCCACCCGACCCTCGGGGTACCGGCCCAGTCCAGCCGGTCCGCGCACAGAGCGCGGAAGCCCCGGGGGTCGTTTCTATTTCCGGCCACTCACGGCAGCACCTGGTGCAGCAGCCCGACGACCGTCGCCGCCGCGGTTATTGCCGGAACCAGGCCGGCGATGCTGTCGATGGAGAATCCCACCACTCCGGCAGCCAGAATGATCACTGCCCAGCGAAGTGGTAGCGGTGCTCCGCCGTTACTGGACTGTTCCGGGACCAGCCTCGGGCTACGGCGTCGTGCGCTGTGCATGGTTCAGTCGCCTTTCGTGCGGATCAACCCGAATGGATCGGACGGCTCGTCGAGCCGGTTCACCGATCCGGACACACCGGCGAATTTCCGGTATCTCTGACTCCCCCGTTCTACAGCCGTCCGGAGCTTGTGCCCCGATTAGACCTCTCCCGGAATCCCACGACAATCCCCGATCCGAGCGACAAGCACTCGCGCCTCGAAGCCGTCTTGACCAGGGATTTCTCACGCCTATCGATGCAAAACGGCGGCGTTCGCCGGTTTGTGACTCGATCACGCCCGTGCTCGCGGGCCTCCGCGCTGACCGGCGCCCCAACCGCGCCGGGCAGCGATCCGCCGCCAGATCCGCCTGAGTAGCGCCATCCCCACCAGGACGGCGAGGCGCCGCAGCAACCACACCATCGCCGGCAACTACCCGCCGACGGTCGGTCGATGCGGTACGGCCGGAATCGACGCCAGGCGTGATGCCCGCCAAGTTATCCACAGCCAGTCCACAGGGCTCCACACCTGTACACCGGCCGATCCACAGCTTTTCCCGCACACCGTCCACAGGCCGGCTCTTCCCACACGATGTCCACAGGTCAGCTTTCGCCGGGTGGCATCCACAGGGCGACTTATCCCCACGGCGTCCACAGGCGGGCCGGCTCGACTGATCCCGACGGAGGGCTGGTACCCGCCGATGATCACGCCGGTGGCCTTCGCCGTGGACTCGAAGAACTGGGAAGCGGACGATCCGGTCGCCGCCCTAAGCCGGTGCCGAGCCGGCCCGCTCGCGGACGAACCGGCGCCGCAGGACGGCCCGTCCCGCCCCGTAGAACAGCACGGCGTAGAGCACCGCGCCAAGCGTGCCCGAGACGGCCGTGGGCCAGCGGTAGGGACTGCCCACAGTGGCCGCGAGGGATAGGACCGTGCTGGGCGGCAGCACCGGAGGAGGCACGAGCGCGATGCCCATCGTCGCCCAGATCGAGCCACCCAGCCCGGCCGTCCCGTAGAAGACACAGGTGGTCACGATCGCCCCACCGCCGAGGAAGCGCACCAGTGCGGCCCACCCACCCGCCAGGGCACCGAGACCGACACCCATGGCGGCCCACAGCGGGAACCCCGCGACGCCCAGGATCACCGCCGACCGCACTGCCGGGTCGTGAAGTAAGTTCGGGTCGGCGACGTAGCCGAACCCGTAGGTGTCCCACAAGTGCCGCGCTCGTGGCGCGGCGGCCGGCAGCGTGACGGCGAGGTCGACCAGCGCGAGGGCGATACCGACGACGACGGCCGTTAGCAGTTTCGCGGGCATTGCCGACGTCGGATCAACGGCCGAACGGCCAGAAGCTCGAAGCCGGGCCGGACGGCGGTCCAGGAGTACCAAGCCCGCGCCGAACAGCAGGGACAGGAACTGGCCGCATCCGAAGCCAGCGGTGTACACGTTCAGAGCGTCGGCGTGGAAGGTGTCGACTATCTCCCGAGCGGTGTCGCGGTCGTACGGGTTCATAAACTCGGAGATCGATGCGTTGAACGGCACCAACGCGTACGCGAGTCCGGCGACGGCCGGCGGCAACAGCCAGACAATCGGCATCTGGATCACTGTGCGCCACTCCGCGGACCAGGCCACCAACGTGGCCCTCACCCTCATCCGGCGCAGGCTACCGGATCCAGGCTGGGGTGGGTGGCCCGATGATGGCGAAGCCGCCTCCGGAGAGCTCCGCTCACGGTGCTCGGTCGCGGGCCTCGCGTCTTGCCGGCGTCGGTGCGGCTACCGTTCCGATCGCGTGGTTCCGAAGATGGACACGAGCCGCGCGACCAGGGTGACGAGGAAGATCTGCCCGCTCAGCGCGTCAAACACGGCCAGTGTGCGGGCCGGTTCACTGGCCGCGGTGAAGTCGCCGTACCCGACGGTGGTCATGGTGATGAAGCTGAAGTACTGGATGGTCTTGCTGTTGGCTGGTTGACCGTGGGCGAACAGTGCGGTGTGGTGCAGCTCGGACACGGCAGAGAACAGCGCGGCGTAGAGGAAGCCGATCAGCAGGTACGCGCTCAGGGCACCGAAGATGGTCTGCATGGTGACCACCCGGTGAGCCAGCACTCGCCTCACCACAGCCACGATCGAGAGCACCAAGATCGCGGCCACCCACAGCGAGACCACCCCGTGCACCGTGCCGTTCGGTACGACGATGAGGAGGATGACGGCGACCGCGGAACCGACCAGCAGCGTCCACAGCAGACGGTGAGACACCCGTCGGTCCCTGAAGGCGCCACGCAGGGCCAATGTCAGCGCGGCCACATACAGCACGAACGGTAGGACTCGTGCCCGCCCGCCGGGCAGGGATGCGGTCAGGAGAAAGCTGGCGACCAGCAGCGCGAAGACCAGGTCGTAACGGTCTGACGCGGGCCTCGCCGCCCCAAGATTCTGCGGCGCCACGTTGTCGCCCATGCCGCGATCACGCCCGATCGGATCCGTGGAGGAGCCGGGGCAGTTCGTCGCGGCGTGGCCGGGCTGAGCGGGCTGGCCGGGCCGAGCGGGCCGAGCAGGCCGAGCGGGCTGCGAAGGGTTCACCTCCGGCACGGAGGGGTGCCGGGGCGGGGCTACCGCACGAGGCCACGGTCGCGATTTCCCTCACCTCCGGCCTGCTGTGGACAGCGCGGCTTACCCTGGCAATTTGCCCACAAACGCGTCGAATGTGGCGTATTAGCCGCAACGAGAGCCCTGAAGGTCTCACCCGACTCACCGAGACAGCTGCTGGTGGCTCGGTTTGCCTTGGACGTGGTCAGCCTGAGCGTCCAGAAACAGTCGCGGCGCGAATAAGGCCGCTGGCCAAGAGGATCGAATGTCCAAAAGATCGAGAGGTGGAGACGAGGGGACTTGAACCCCTAACCCCTGCCTTGCAAAGGCAGTGCTCTGCCAGTTGAGCTACGTCCCCCGGCCGGGAAGGCCAGGAACTACCGGAGGTCGGGCGAGGTGGTCGCCTCGTGCCAGAGCGCCCGCTCGTCGTTGGCGTCCTTGACCTTCTTTGCCACGTATACCGCCGCGCCGAGCAACCCGGCGATGACCAGCAGCTTCTTCACCATCGGACAGGCCCTTTCGTGATCGGGCTTAGCGGCCGCCAGACGTGACGACCGGGGTTATGACGAGTGGGGCTAGATGGAATCGAACCATCGACCTCAGAGTTATCAGCTCTGCGCTCTAACCGACTGAGCTATAGCCCCGTGACGCGACGAGCAAGGTTACCGTACTGGCCGCGCTTCTCCCAAACCGGTACCCGTAGACACGAAGTTGGCCCGCACACGGGCGGGCCAACTCGGTTGTCGCAGGTCAGTCCTTCTCGGACAAGGTCACCTCGATGCCGCCCACCAGGTCGGCGCAGACGTTGTAGATGAACGCCGACAGGGTGGCGAGCGCTGTGAACAGCACCACGTTCACCAGGCCCAGGACACCGGCCGCACCGATCACGCCGACCGCTGTGACCTTGAAGCCATTCTTCGCACCGGTCGCGCCGAGCATGTCGGCCAGCGCCTTGTTCACGCTCTCCCACACGCCCATGGCGTCGAGGGCGAGGTAGAGCACCGCGGTCGCCACGATCGCCACGAAGAAGAGCACGAACGCGACCGCGAACGAGAACTTCATCACCGACCAGGGGTCGATCCGCTTGACGAAGAGCCGCGCCCGGCGTGGGCCGCGAGCGGCAGCCGACGACACCGTGGCACGCGCGGCGCGGACCGCCTCGGCCACCCGTCCGCCGCCGGTCCCGATGCCCCGGCCGGCACTGGCCCCGGCGGCAGCGCCCCCGCCCGCAGCCGCCGCACCGGTCAACCTGCTCGTCACCGAGTCGTTCGGCGCCGTGCGACCACTGGGCACGGTCGGCACCGTCGGGCTGGCCGGCTTGGCCGAACCACGGATGCTGGACGGTACAGACGCCCGGCCGGTGCTCACCTGCGCCGAGCCGACGCCGCCAGGCACCCCGACCGTGGCGGTCGCGCCGCCGGACTCCGATCCCGAGGGCGAGCCGCCCGACTCCGCACCGGCGCCATCCTGCTTCTGCTCGGTCGGCGCCTCGGGCGGTGGCGGCATGCCGGGCGCCCTGGTGTACTTCGGGGCCGGGGTCTCGGCGGGGACGCTCGCGCGGCCCACCACCGCGCGACCGGCCGCGGAGCCGTTTGCGGCGCCCTCGGCGCCCTCGGCGGCCTCGCTGTCGACCGGGGAAGTCGAGGTCGCGGCCGACCCCGACGTCGCCTGTGTCTCCGTCATCAACTAGTCCTGTTCGTCAGGCTCGTCGGCATTGCGAGCTATGGCCACGAGGGTCACGCCCTCCGGGAGGTCCATGAGCTTGACACCCATTGTGTTCCGATCTCGCGTTCGGCGTACAGGCTTCACCGGAGTCCGGATAACGCCTCCGTTGGACGTGATCGCAAATAGTTCGTCGTCGGGGCTGATCACGACCGCGCCCACCAGTCCACCCCGTCGTTCGGTGATTTTCGCGGTGAGTACGCCCTTGCCGCCCCGGCCCTGAACAGGGTACTCGTCGATGGGCGTCCGTTTGGCATAGCCACCGTTGGTAGCTACCAGAACATCCATTTCTTCCCGCACGACCTCCATGGCCAGCAGTTCATCGCCCTCGGTGAAACGCATGCCGATCACTCCGGACGTCGCCCGGCCCATCGGCCGCAGTGCGTCATCCGTGGCGTTGAACCGGATGGCCTGGGCGCTCTTGGACACCAGAAGGAGATCATCCTCCGGACCGATCAATGCCGCCCCCACGAGTTCGTCGTCCTCCCGCAGGTTGATGGCAATGATTCCCCCGGCCCGGTTGGAGTCAAACTCTTCCAACCTGGTCTTTTTCACCAGGCCGTTCTTGGTCGCCAGCACCAGGTACGGGCTGACCTGATAGTCGGCGATCTGAATCACCTGGGCGATGTGTTCATCCGGCTGGAAGGCCAGCAGGTTGGCTACGTGCTGACCCCGAGCGGCACGGCTGGCCTCCGGCAGCTCGTACGCCTTCGCGCGGTATACCCGGCCCTTGTTGGTGAAAAACAGGATCCAGTCGTGGGTCGAGCTGACGAAGAAGTGACTGACGATGTCGTCCTGGCGAAGCGTAGCGCCCGAAATGCCCTTTCCGCCCCGCTTTTGCGAACGGTACAGGTCTGTCCGGGTGCGCTTGGCGTAGCCGGTACGAGTGATCGTCACCACAACGTCTTCCCGAGCGATGAGGTCCTCCATCGAGACCTCGCCGTCGAACGGGATGATCTGGGTGCGACGCTCGTCGCCCCACTTCTCGACGATCGCGGCCAGCTCCTCGGAGACGATCTTCCGCTGCCGCTCCGGCTTGGCCAGGATGTCCCTCAGATCGGCGATCTCCAGCTCGATCTTGGCCAGCTCGTCGATGATCTTCTGACGCTCCAACGCGGCGAGCCGGCGCAGCTGCATGTCGAGGATCGCGGTCGCCTGGATCTCGTCGATCTGCAGCAGCTGGATCAGGCCGGTGCGCGCCTCCTCGACGGTGGGTGAGCGCCGGATCAGGGCGATCACCTCGTCCAGGGCATCCAGCGCCTTGACCAGACCGCGCAGGATGTGCGCCCGCTCCTCGGCCTTGCGCAGCCGGTACGCGGTGCGCCGGACGATCACCTCGATCTGGTGGTTCATGTAGTGGCGCAGGAACTGGGCCAGGTTCAGCGTGCGCGGCACTCCGTCGACCAGGGCGAGCATGTTCGCGCCGAAGGTCTCCTGCAGCTGGGTGTGCTTGTACAGGTTGTTCAGTACGACCTTGGCGACCGCGTCGCGCTTGAGCACCAGCATCAGCCGCATGCCGGTCCGGCCGGAGGACTCGTCGCGGATGTCCGCGATGCCGGTGAGCTTGCCCTCCTTGACCAGCTCGGCGATGCGCTCGGCGAGGTTGTCCGGGTTGACCTGGTACGGCAGCTCGGTCACCACCAGGCTGGTCCGACCGCGGCTGTCCTCCTCGGCCTCGACGACCGCGCGCATCCGGATGGACCCGCGACCGGTCCGGTACGCGTCCTGGATCGCGGTGGTACCGACGATCAGGCCGGCGGTCGGGAAGTCCGGGCCCTTAACGATCTTGAGGAGCTCGTCCAGCGTGGTGGCCTCGTCGGCCTCCGGGTTGGACAGGCACCACTGGACGGCCTCGGCGATCTCGCGCAGGTTGTGCGGCGGGATCTTGGTGGCCATGCCGACCGCGATGCCGTCCGAGCCGTTGATCAGCAGGTTGGGGATGCGGGACGGCAAAATGGTGGGCTCCTGGGCCCGGCCGTCGTAGTTGGGGACGAAGTCGACGGTGTCCTCGTCGATGTCGCGCAACATCTCCATGGCCAGCGGCTGGAGCTTCGACTCGGTGTACCGCATGGCCGCGGCCGGGTCGTTGCCGGGCGAGCCGAAGTTGCCGTTGCCGTCAATCAGCGGGTACCGCAGCGACCACGGCTGCGCCATGCGGACCAGGCTGTCGTAGATGGCCGCGTCGCCGTGCGGGTGAAACTGCCCCATGACGTCGCCGACGACCCGGGAGCACTTCACGTACCCGCGGTCGGGCCGGTACCCGGAGTCGTACATCGCGTACAGGATCTTGCGGTGTACCGGCTTGAGCCCGTCCCGTACGTCCGGCAGCGCCCGCCCGACGATCACGCTCATCGCGTAGTCGAGGTAGGAGCGCTGCATCTCGACTTCGAGGCCGACCGGCTCGACGCGCCCACCAACGTGCAGTTCTATCGGTCCGCCCGGTCCGGCGCCGGAGGCGTCGCCCGGCTCGGCCGGGTTGACATCCGGAGTGTCAGTCACAATGAGCCCTCATGAGTTGTGGAAAAGCCTGTGGATATTGGGGATAACCTGTGGACCCGTGGCCGGGGGAAGGGGCCTGACCTGCGGGTACACGAAGCTGTCAGATGTCCAGGAACCGCACGTCCTTCGCGTTGCGCTGGATGAACGAGCGCCGGGCTTCCACATCCTCACCCATGAGGACGCTGAACAACTCGTCCGCGGTTGCCGCGTCGTCCAAACTGACTTGGCGCAGCGTCCGGGTCGCCGGGTTCATCGTGGTCTCCCACAGCTCGGGGTAGTTCATCTCACCGAGACCCTTGAACCGCTGGATGTCATCCGGCTTGGCGTTGGGCTTCGTCTCCTGGCGCAGCCGGATCAGCCCGTCGCGCTCCCGGTCGGAGTACGCGTACTGCGCGTCGTCGCCCTTCTTGTTCCACTTGATCTTGTACAGCGGTGGGGCCGCCAGGTACACGTGCCCCAGCTCCACCAGCGGTCGCATGAACCGGAACAGCAGGGTGAGCAGCAGCGTCTGGATGTGCTGGCCATCCACGTCCGCGTCGGCCATCAGCACGATCTTGTGGTACCGCAGCTTCTCGATGTCGAAGTCGTCGTGGATCCCGGTGCCCAGAGCCGTGATCAGCGCCTGGACCTCGTTGTTCTTCAGTACCCGGTCGATGCGGGCCTTCTCGACATTGAGGATCTTGCCACGGATCGGCAGGATCGCCTGTACCCGCGGGTCCCGACCCTGCTTCGCCGAGCCGCCGGCCGAGTCACCCTCGACGATGAACACCTCGGATTCCCGCGGATCGGTCGACTGGCAGTCGGCCAGCTTGCCCGGCATCGAGCCGGACTCCAGCAGCGACTTGCGGCGGGCGAGCTTGCGGGCTTGGGCCGCGGCGATGCGCGCCCGGGCCGCCTGGGACGCCTTGGTGATGATCACCTTGGCCTCACTCGGGTTGCGCTCCAACCAGTCGGCCAGCCACTCGTTGCAGACGCGCTGCACGAAGCTCTTCATGTCGGTGTTACCGAGTTTGGTCTTCGTCTGGCCCTCGAACTGCGGGTTGGCGAGCTTGACCGAGATGATCGCGGCCAGCCCCTCCCGGATGTCCTCACCGGAGAGCCGCTCGTCGCCCTTGAGGAGCTTCTTGTCGGCGCCGTACTTGTTGATCACACCGGTGAGCGCGGCCCGGAAGCCCTCCTCGTGGGTACCGCCCTCGTGCGTGTTGATCAAGTTGGCGAACGTGTAGACCGACTCGCCGTACGACTCGTTCCACTGCATGGCGATCTCCACCGCCATGCCCTCACCCTCGGCGTCGAAGTCGATCACCGACTTGTGGATCGGCGTCTTGGTCTGGTTCAGGTGCCGCACGAAGTCGGAGATGCCGTCCTTGTAGAGGAAGGTCACCTCGCGCTTCTCCTCGGTAGCCTCGGCGCGCTCGTCGCGCAGCACGATGGTCAGGCCCCGGCTGAGGAACGCGTGCTCCTGCAGGCGGCGGTACACCGTCTCGTAGGAGAACTCGACCGTCTCGAAGATCGACGCATCCGGCCAGAAGGTCACGGTGGTGCCGGTCTCCTGGGTGGGCTCGCCCTTCTCCAGCGGGCCGGGGACGGAGTTGTGGTACGACTGCCGCCAGACGTACCCGTCCTTCTTGATCTCCAGGTCGACCCGGGTGGACAGCGCGTTGACCACCGAGATACCGACCCCGTGCAGGCCGCCGGAGACCGCATATGCCCCGCCGCCGAACTTGCCGCCGGCGTGGAGCATGGTCATCACGACCTCGACGGTCGGCCGCTTCTCCACCGGGTGCATGTCGACCGGGATGCCCCGGCCGTTGTCCACGACGCGCACCCCGCCATCGGACCGCAGGGTCACTTCGGTGGTGTCGCAGAAGCCGGCCAGCGCCTCGTCGACCGCGTTGTCCACAACCTCCCAGACCAGATGATGGAGACCACGCTCGCCGGTCGTCCCGATGTACATGCCGGGACGCTTACGGACGGCCTCCAGGCCCTCAAGGACGGTGATGGACGACGCGTTGTAGTCGCCCGGCTGCTGCTTCGGCGCTGCCACTCCTCGATCGCTTTCTCGTCCGGCGGTAAGCTCCGGACGCGGTCAGGCGATGCCGCCGGGCATGGGCACGCCACGGTCCGCACGCCTGACGGAGCGAGAAAATGGCGCGCCGATCCCGGGAGGCCCGCTGGTCGTGATCGGCTGATCTGTTCCGTCGTCAATCCTACTGCGCGCTGACCACAGAAGCCGCCCGCGGCACCCCCTCAAATCGCCGTAGCGGCGAGATTCGGGCCGGGCGCAACCTCCCCCACACGCCCGGCGGGCCAGGAGCCGCCGTCGCGTTGAGGGGCGATTTAGATCTTGCCGCACCCGGATGCGCCAACTCCGCCGGTTCGGGGGTCGCGCCGCGACCCCTTCGTGCCGTACCCTCTCGCCGCGTTCGCTTATCCGCATCAGGATGATGGGGGCCACGATGGGCCTGGACAACGTCGCCGTGCAGTGGCCGCGTACGGGCCGCTTCTATGAGCCGGTCGCGCCTGCCGAGTTCGTCGACTTCGCCACCGTGGAGCAGCAGGTTCCCAAGATCGCCGGGCCGGCCGCGGCTCTGGCCGAACACGTCGCGGAGACCGGCACCGTACGGGCCACCGGCTACACCGAACTCGTCGATCTGTTGCTCGGACTCAACGGTGTGTTGTACGCCACTGACGCGTCCGCCGAGGACGAGGACCCGGTGATCGACCCAGACGGCTGCGCGTGGATCGCCGGTGGCCTCGAGCGCTTCGTCGCCGGGCACCAGGAGTACGGCGAGGAGGTCACGTTCGACACGGTGGCCGACGTCATGCGCAAGGCGATCTCCGCCGGCCGGCTCGCCGACCAGCAGCTTCGGTGGCTGGACGGCCGGCTCGGGGCGCTGCGCGACGAGGACGGCACGCCGCCGAACTGGACCTTCACGCTCACCGAACTGGCCGTGCTGGCCAGCTTCTACCGCCGGTGCGCCGACCGGGGCTTCGCCGTCTACGCCGACTTCTGACCCGGTTCTCGTACTGCCGCTCCGGCCAGTCTGGCTCGGTGCGTCTGGCGCCGCACCACGACCCAGACCAGTCGGCGACCAGGCACTGTTTCCCATTGCTACAGACTGTGTACGCACAGTGAATCGCCTCACGATCTGCCGACAATCGGCCGGAGCAGAAGCGACACTTGCCCCCGGCCGGTGAACCGACCGGCCTGGACAAGGCGGTGTGCACCCAATCGGGCTGCCGTCAGCGATCGAGGAGACGGTAGTCGTGCGCAGCACTTTTGCTGCCCTACGCCAACGCAATTTCCGCATCTGGATGGCCGCGGACTTCGTGTCTGTCACCGGCCGGTGGATGCAGACCCTCGCCATCAACTGGTTCGTACTCCAGCTCACCGGCTCGACCACCCAGATGGGCTTCAACCTGCTGCTGCAGGCGCTGCCGGTGCTGCTCCTCAGCTCCTGGGCGGGCGCGCTGGCCGACCGGTTCCCCGGCCGCCGGCTGCTGGTCTGCACCCAGCTCGCGCACGCGTCGCTGGCCGCGTGCCTGGCCGTGGTCGCCTGGCACCACGCCGGCGGCATGTCGGTGCTCTACGTGATCTCGATCCTCTCCGGGCTGGTCAGCACGTTCGAGGGACCGGCGCTGGGCAGGTTCACCTCCTCGACGGTCGACGCAGACACCCTGGGCAACGCGCTGGCGCTGGGCTCGCTGAACAACTCCGCCGGCCGGATCCTCGGGATGAGCCTGGGTGGCGTGGCCGTCGCCGTACTCGGCCCGGCACCGCTGTTCGCCGGCAACGCGGCGGCCTTCCTCGTGGTGATCGTCGCGCTGTTCCTCATCCGTACCCACAAGCCGGTCGACCTGGCCGAACCCCAGAAGCGCGGGGTACGGGACGGGTTCCGGTACCTGCTCACCCAGCCGGTCGTACTGATCACCCTGGCGTTGGCGGCCGTGCTGGGCAGCCTCGGCCGGAACTACCAGGTGACCATGGCCGCCATGAGCGAAGGTCCGCTGCGCGCCGGCGCGGCCGGGTACGGGATGCTCTCCACGGTCTTCGCGGTCGGCTCCGTCGCCGGCGGCTTCCTGGCCGCCCGCCAACGCCGGCTCGGGTACCCGACCCTGATCGTCGCCGGCCTGGTCGGCAGCGCGCTCGAACTGTCCGCCGGCTTCTCCGGCGGCCTGTGGAGCTTCGCCGCCGCGATCCTGCCGATCGCCGCGGCCGCGGTGCTGATCGACACGACTGTGTCCACCCGCGTACAGCTGGACACCCGCGCGGACATGCGCGGCCGGGTGCTGGCGGCACTCGCCATGACCAGCTCGCTGTCCAGCGCGCTGGGCGCGCAGTTGCTCGGCTGGCTGTCCGACGTCACCGGGCCGCGTTCCACGCTGGCGCTGGGCGGCGTGGTGACCCTGGCCGCCTGCGTGATCGCCGCGTTCGCGCTGTCCCGGCGCCTCGACCTGTCACTCCCGACCGCCGCGCAGGCACGCGAGCTGCTCGTCGGCGTCCGTGAGTCGGCGGCCTCCCGGCGAATCGCGGTGTCCGGCCGGATCGCCGACTCGCGCCGTCTCATGGCACGCCGTCTGGTCGCACCGGGTCGCCTGCTGTCCGGGCAGCTCGCCGTGGTACCCGGCCAGCGGGTCGACCGCTCGACCGGCCCCCGGGCCGCGTCCCGATCGGTGGCGCACTCCACGGCCCGGCAGGCGGAGCACACCGCAGCCGCCGAGCCCGTTCCGGTGACGGATCCCGCCCCGGTGCTCGCCGAAGAGGCGGCTGCTCCGCTCGTCCAGTAAAGGCCCGGTCAGCCGTACGTGTCGCGCGGCCCGCGACCACGAACCCGCCGGGCCCCGCGGTTCCACGACGGCGCCGCCGGACCGTGGATGTGCAGCTTGGTCACCACGTTGTGACCGACCCGCGCGGCGATGCCGGACAGCAGCTTGCCGGACAGCAGCCGCAGTTGCGTCGCCCAGGCGGTGGATTCGGCCTCGATGGTCAGTTCGCCGTTTTCCAGCTTGGTGGGCCGGCAGTGTTCCGCGATCTCCGCACCGACCACCTTCGGCCAGTCGCCGAACACGGTGGCCTCGGCCGCCGGCCGCTGCCACCCGCGCGACTTGACCAGTTTGGCCAGTACCGTGCCGAACGGCTGCGGATCGCGCGGGTCGGGGCCAGGGCCCGAATAGCCGCGGAGCCGGCGGGTCAGCGGACGGCCCTGCGCGTCGACTCGGCGGGGCCGGGACGATCGGGCGGCGTCCCGGCGCACCTTGGCGGCGTCGAGCACCGCCCGTGCCAGTTCGGGTCCGGTCAGCCGCTGCCCGTCGGCCTCGGGACCGCCCGGGGGCGCGGAGCCGGCCTCGGCCGCCGGCCCGGTCTGCTCTGGCCGTTCCTCAGGCACGGTGCACCTCACCCTCGCTGACCTCGTACCTGGCTCCGCGCAACGCGGCCGGTACATCCTCCGCCACCGCGCACGTGATCAATAGCTGACCGGCCGAGCCGACCAGTTCGGCGAGCCGTTCCCGACGCCCGGCGTCCAGCTCGGCGAACACGTCATCCAGAGCCAGTACCGGCTCGATCCCCTCGGTGCGCAGCAGTTCGTACGCGGCCAGCCGCAGTGCCAGCGCCATCGACCAGGACTCGCCGTGGCTCGCGTACCCCTTGGCCGGCAGCTCGCCGAGCGTCAGCAGGAGATCGTCGCGGTGTGGCCCGACCAGGGTCATGCCGCGCTCCACCTCGCTGGGCCGGGACTCGACCAGCGCGGCCGAGAGCGCCGCCGACAGGGACTCCCGGTCGGCGGGCTCGATCGGTACCCGAGACCGGTACGCGATGCCGGCCCGGCCCCGGCCGGCGGCCACCGCGTCGTATGCCTTGGCGATGTGCGGCCCGAGTGCGGCGCACAGCTCCAGCCGGGCGGCCAGCAGTTCGGCGCCGTGCGACGCGAGGTGCACGTCCCACACGTCCAGCGTGGACAGATCACGGGTACCCGCGCCGGTCTTGCGCGCCAGGTACGCGGTGCGCAGCAGCGCGTTGCGCTGCTTGAGTACCCGCTCGTAGTCAGCGCGTACCCCGGCGTACCTGGGCTGCCGGGCGACCAGGAGATGGTCGAGGTAGTTGCGGCGCTCGGCCGGGTCTCCGCGGACCAGCGCCAGATCCTCGGGAGCGAACAGCACCATGCGCAGCGCGCCCAGCACGTCGCGCGCCCGCCGTACCGGAGAGCCGCCGAGCCGGGCCCGGTTGGCCTTGCCCGGCTCAATGGCCAGCTCGACCGACAGGGACCGGTGCTCGTGCACGATCTCGGATCGGATCACCGCCGACGTGGCACCGGCCCGGACCAGCGGTGCGTCGGTGGCCACCCGGTGACTGTCCAGCGTCGACACGTAGCCGAGCGCCTCGACGAGGTTGGTCTTGCCTACGCCGTTCGGGCCGACCAGCACGCTGCACCCGGGCTCGAACTCGACGACACACCGAGGGTACGAGCGGAAGTCGACGAGTTCGAGCCGTCTGACGTACAAGTCTTTCTCCCGGGGCCGGCGGCCGTTAGCCGATCTCCTTCTTGACCGCGTGCCCGCCGAACTGGTTGCGCAGCGCGGCGACCGCCTTCATGGTGGGCGAGTCCTCCTGCCGCGAGGCGAACCGGGCGAACAGCGAAGCCGCGATGACGTTCAGCGGCACGGCGAGCCGGACGGCCTCGTCGACCGTCCAGCGGCCCTCGCCGGTGTCCTCGGCGTACCCGCGCAGCGTGTCCAGCTTCGGGTCGTCGTCCAGCTGCAGGTCGAGCAGGTCGAGCAGCCAGGAGCGGATGACCGTGCCGGAGCGCCAGGACTTGATCACGGCTGGTACGTCGGTGATGTACTCGGATGCCTCCAGCAGCTCGTACCCCTCGGCGTACGCGTGCATCAGCCCGTACTCGATGCCGTTGTGCACCATCTTCGCGTAGTGGCCGGCGCCCACCGGGCCGGCGTGCGAGAACCCGAACTCGCCCTCGGGCTTGAGCGCGTCGAAGATCGGCTGGGCCTTGGCGACGTCTTCCTTGGCGCCACCGACCATCAGCCCATACCCGTTGGCCAGACCCCACACGCCGCCGGACACGCCGACGTCGAGGTATCCGATCCCGTGCCCGGCCAGGCGCTCGGCGCGCGGCTTGTCATCGGTGAACTTGGAGTTGCCGCCGTCGATGATCAGGTCGCCCTCGTGGAGCACCTCGACCAGCTTGTCGATGGTGTCCTCGGTGAACTGCTGCGGGACCATGATCCAGATAACTCGCGGCATGGTCAGCTTCGCCACCATGTCGGCCAAACCCGGAACGTCGCTCTTCTCCGGATTCGGGTCGTAACCGATGACCTCATGCCCGGCACGGCGGAGCCGCTCGCGCATGTTGCCGCCCATCCGGCCGAGGCCAACCAGCCCGAGCTGCATGGCGTTTCTCCCTTTGTTGCGTTTTGGACTAGGCGCCGATCCGGATCGGCATGATCAGATACCGGTACCCGGGGATGATCTCCCCATTCTCACCGGCCGGAGCCAATACCGCCGGTTTGCGGGGGTCGGTGAGCGAGAGCACAGCGGTCGGTCCGTCCAGCGCCTGCAGGCCCTCCAGAAGGTACCCGGGGTTGAACGCGACCTGCATCGCCTCGCCCTCGTACGTGCAGTCCATGGCCTCGCTGGCCCGCGCGTCCTCGGTGCCGCCGGCCTCGACGATCAGCCCGTCCTCGCTGAACGACAGCCGCACCGGGGTGGTCCGCTCGGCCACCAGCGCGACCCGCCGGACGACCTCGACCAGCGCCGAGACCTGGATCCGGGCCTGCGCGCTGTGGTGATCGGGCAGCAGGTTGCGCACCTTGGGGAACTCCCCGTCGAGCAACCGGCTCGTGGTCCGCCGGGTGCCGCCGACGAGGCCGACCATGCCCTCACCCATGCCACCGCGGGCCAGTGCCAGCGTGACCTCGCCGCCCAGCGGCCCGAGCGTCTTCGCGGTGTCGGCCAGCGTCTTCGCCGGTACCAGCGCCTGGAGGCTGGCCTCGGCGGTGTCCGGGCGCCATTGCAGCTCCTTGATCGCCAATCGGTACCGGTCGGTGGCCAGCAGGGTCATCGTGGAGCCCTCCAGCTCGACCCGGACACCGGTCAGCAGCGGCAGCGTGTCGTCCCGCCCGGCGGCGACCGCCACCTGGGCGACCGCCGAGGCGAAGGTGGCGGCGTCGACGGTGCCCGCGGTCGCCGGCATTTCGGGCAGCGTCGGGTAGTCCTCCACCGGCATGGTGGGCAGCGTGAACCGCGCACTGCCGCAGACCAGCTCCAAGTGCGCGCCGACCGCGGCCACGTCGACCGGCTTGGCCGGGAGCGCCTTGGTGATTTCGGCGAGTAGACGACCGGAAACCAGCGCGGCCCCGTCCGCGTCCGGCGCGACCTCGACCGAGACCTGGCTGGAGACCTCGTAGTCGAAGCCGGAAACGACCAGCTGACCACCTGACACGCGCAGCATCACTCCGGCCAGGACCGGCACCGACGGCCGGCTGGGCAGGCTCTTGGCTGTCCACGCGACGGCGTCAGCGAGCGCGTCACGCTCGACTCGGAACTTCATCTTGTGCCCTCCCGATCCAGGCTGGGGGCCTGGTGGTCACCGGCGGTCCGGGCCGCCGTCCGGTCAAACTCATCGTTTGCCTCTCGCACTGTATGGCGAACGCAAGCTGGCCGTGCACCGACCCCGGCAACTTTGGCACCCGGTTCTTTCCACACGCAGATGATTGCTTTTTGTTTTCTTAGAAGATCTATTTCATCGTCTTCTTCGCACCTGTGCGTTCTGTGGAGAACTGCCATCGGCACTGCTCAGCTCGCATTTCCACAGGTGGGGAGGGTGTGGAACAAGACTGTCTGAAACGGCGACTTGTCCCCAACCCGGCCGGCGCCGGCACACTTGTCCACGGCCGTCCACCGGTTATCCACCTGTTATGCCCAGGATTTACCCCCAGCTGTGGGGAAACGTCGTACACAAGGTGTCCACGGCCAAACGGACACGTCCACATGAGTTCCACACGGCTTCCCCAGGCGGGATCCACACTCTGTGGATAACTTGGGTCGATTGTGGATGGTGACCCACAGGGTGTGGATTGGTTATGACACGCGAAGGGCTACCGACGATGGACCGACCGGTCACCGTCGGTGTGCTCAGCCCGGCTACTTCGGCTCGTCGTCGAGTCGCTGGTCGCGGTACGCGGCCTCGGAGAGCGGCTGGATCGTCCTGAGCCCTGCGTTCCAGCGTTCGGCGGCGACCGTCATCGCCTGGGGCGGCGGGTCATCCCCTGGGCGGCGGCCGTCAACGTCTGGGCGGCGGGTCATCGTCTGGGCGGCGGCCGTCAACGTCTGGGCGGTGGCTTCGAGCCGCTCGGGCTGGACGGCGCAACGAACCTCGTGGCTCTCCTGGTGCTGCCGGCCGCCGTCAGCATCCCCGGGTAACGGCGGACTCGACCAGTACCGAGTTCCCGTCCTCGGCCGGGACGCCCGCGGCGTGCGGCCAGCGGTAGGAGAACGTGCAGCCGCAATAGGAGAAGGTGCGCGCCGGCTCCACCGACCGAGGGTGACCCAGACGGTCATGGTCTGCCGGGTGGCCCCGTCGGCGAACGCCGGCTTGCCCTCGTAGCGGGGCGCCGGCGGACACGGACGGACTGCGGTCGGACTGCGGTCGACTGGCCGCGCGGTCAGGGAGTCTGTTTGATCCGGTTGGTCAGCTCGGCGATCTGGTTGTAGAGCGACCGGCGCTCGGCCATCTGCTGGCGGATCTTCCGGTCGGCGTGCATGACCGTGGTGTGGTCGCGACCGCCGAACGCCTGCCCGATGCGGGGCAGGGACAGGTCGGTGAGTTCCCGGCACAGGTACATCGCGACCTGGCGCGCGTTCACCAGTACCCGCGAGCGGGAGTGGCCGCGCAGGTCTTCCAGGCTGACGCCGAAGTAGTCGGCGGTGGAGGCCATGATCTGGTCGGCGTTGATCTCCGGTCCGGTGCCGTCCGGGATGAAGTCGCGCAGCACCTCCTCGGCGAGCGACAGCTGGACCGGGGAACGGGTCAGGCTGGCGAACGCGGTGACCCGGATCAGCGCGCCCTCGAGTTCACGGATCGAGCTGGAGATCCGGGACGCGATGAACTCCAGCACGTCGGCGGGGGCGGACAGCCGCTCCTGAGCCGCCTTCTTCTGCAGGATGGCGATGCGGGTCTCCAGGTCCGGCGGCTGGATGTCCGCCAGCAGGCCCCACTCGAACCGGGTACGCAGCCGGTCCTCCAGCGTCGCGAGCTGCTTCGGGGAACGGTCGGAGGTGATCACCAGCTGCTTGTTGGAGTTGTGCAGCGTGTTGAAGGTGTGGAAGAACTCCTCCTGGGTGCGCTCCCTGGTCTCCAGGAACTGGATGTCGTCGATCAGGAGAATGTCGACGTCCCGGTACCGGCGCTGGAACGCCTGGGTCTTGTCGTCGCGCAGCGAGTTGATGAAGTCGTTGGTGAACTCTTCGGTCGATACGTACCGGACCGAGCGGGCGGTGCCGAGCGTCGTGGCGTAGTGCCCGATCGCGTGCAGCAGGTGGGTCTTGCCCAGCCCGGAGCTGCCGTAGATGAACAGCGGGTTGTACGCCTTCGCCGGCGACTCAGCGACCGCGACGCTGGCCGCGTGCGCGAATCGGTTCGAGGACCCGATGACGAACGTCTCAAACATGTACTTCGGGTTGAGTCGATTGCCGCCGTCGCTCGGGCCGATCGAGGGCCGGTGGTCGTCCCGGCCGGTGCCGCCGCCACCCGAGGTGACCGGCGGGTGCATCGGCGCGGGCGGGCTGGTCGGCGTCCGCTGCATCGGAGGCGCGGGCGGCATGCTCTGGTACGGGTTGGCCTGCGGCGGCGGGCTGATCCGGCCGTACCGCTGCTCGTACCCGACCTCGTACCCGGTGCGCGGCGGCGGGATTGTCGCCTCTTCGCTGGTCTCCGTGCCCATCCCCGGCTCACGCATGAGCGCGGCGTCGAACAGGGTCGGCTCGGCCGTCCGGGTCACCGGCGCCTGAGCGATGAACGCGGGTACCTCGGGCACGGGCGCGGACATCGGGACCGGCGGCGACACCGGCCGGGGAGGCTCCTCGGGCGCCCGCACGGTGACTGCGACATCTATCCGGCGACCCAACTGCCGGGACAGCGCGTCGGTGATCGCCGGCCGCAGCTTGGACTCGATCACGTCGCGGGTGAACGCGTCCGGAACGGCCACCAGGGCGGTGTCCTCGACGATCGCGCGCAGCCGGGTCAGCCGGAGGTAGGCGCGGTGCTGAGCCGAGCCGATCTCGTCCGTCGCCGCCGCCCACACAGCACCGAGGTCATACGCATCCGCCACCGCCGCACCCCCTGTTGTTCCCAGGCCCGTCCCCCACGGGTACACATCGCGTCCACAGCCCACGCGCGTCATCCACAGCTTTTCCACAGCCTGTGAATCGACTTACTAGGAGCGGTGGGAGAGTGATCTCCCTCGCCGCGCACCCCCTGCCGCCTCGCGTGACGGCACCACGCCATTCCGTTCCGTTCGTCATTTGTCCGGCTTGTCGTTTTTACGCGTGGCCAGCCTCGTCGACATCACCGGCAAGCGGGCAGGTTAACAGCGTTGTCCACACCCTCTCAACCGTTGTCCACATGCTTGTGTCACGCTTGTCCACACCTGGGGTCTATGCGGCTGCGCCAAGTTTCTTCCAGGTCATACCCACCGTTTCCGGAGGATCACGGGACGTATGCGGATGCGCCGGGGCACGGGTCCGCGCCGGTACCGTTTGGGCTGATCAGGCGTCCGGCTGGTAGGCTGGCTCGGAAGCGTGCCCGCAAGTCGGTCACGCAGAATTGTTTGTGGACTTTCTGGATCCTGGTTCGGCGCGCGTCGCCGGACAGTTCTGAGACGGAGCTCGACGTGAGCAAGCGCACCTACCAGCCGAACAACCGCCGGCGCGCGAAGACCCACGGCTTCCGGCTGCGCATGCGCACCCGCGCCGGGCGCGCGATCATCTCGGCGCGCCGGTCCAAGGGCCGCGCCCGCCTTTCGGCCTGAGGGCCGCTGGGGGGATCGGGTGCTGGCCGCCGCGCAGCGGCTCCGTCGCCACGGTGAGTTCGCCTCGACGATCCGTGGCGGTCGGCGTGCTGGTCGTGGCGTGATCGTCGTGCATCTGATGTCCCCGGAGGTCGGCAGTGAACCGGCGCGCTCCCCGCGTGCCGGTTTTGTCGTGCCAAAGTCCGTTGGCGTGGCCGTTGCCCGAAACCTGGTGAAACGGCGCCTGCGGCAACTCGTCCGTGAACGGCTCGGTGACCTGCCGGTGGGTTCGGACCTCGTGGTCCGCGCGCTGCCCGGGGCGGCGACCCGGCCGTACCCGCAGATCGCGGCCGATCTCGACGGCGCGTTAGGCGCCGCTCGCGCTCGTGGGGCGGTGCGGCGATGAGCGTTCAACACGTGCACGCGCGGTCCGGGCCGACCACGCTCGGCGCGAAGGTGTTGACAGCCCCCATCATCGCGTACCGTCGTTGGATAAGCCCGGCACTGCCGGCCCGTTGCCGGTTCTACCCGTCATGCAGCGCATACGCCCTTGAGGCGATTGCGACACACGGCGCGGTGCGTGGACTCCGGCTGGCGGTCTGGCGGCTGCTGCGGTGCCAACCTTTCAATCCCGGCGGGTACGACCCGGTGCCGCCGACTCGACCTTGACGTAACGGGAGTATTGACGTGCTGGATCCCCTCTACAGGGCGATCTCCTGGATCCTGCTGGAGTGGCACGCTCTGTGGAACCTGGCGTTCCACGGCAGCTCGTTCCTGCGTACCAACTGGGAATGGGTCCTGGCGATCGTCTTCCTGGTGCTGAGCATCCGCGCCATCCTGTTCCCGGTCTTCGTCAAGCAGATCAAGTCGCAGCGTGCCATGCAGGCGCTGGCTCCGCAGATCAAGGAGCTCCAGGCCAAGCACAAGGGCGACCGGGAGACGCTCCAGCGGGAAATGATGGAGCTGTACAAGAAGGAGAAGGCCAATCCGCTAATGGGCTGCCTCCCGATGGTGGTCCAGATCCCGGTCTTCATCTCGCTGTTCCACGTGCTGCGCCACCTCAAGCCGACCATGCCGGTACGGCTCCAGACCCTGTACGGCTGGACGACCGCGCAGTTCGAGAGCGCCTCGCACGCGAAGCTCTTCGGCGCGCCGATCGCCGCCTCGTTCCGGTCCAGCTCGACGGACCTCGCGAACATGCACGCCAACGGCACGACCGTGAAGCTGGTGGCCGGCGTGCTGATCGCCACCATGATCATCACGACGTTCATGACCAGCCGGCAGATGATCCTCAAGACCGGTTGGTCGGAGGATCCGCAGCAGAAGATGATCCAGCGCCTGATGCTCTTCGGCATCCCGGTGTCTCTGCTGATCTCCGGTGGCCTGTTCCCGATCGGTGTGGTCATCTACTGGACCACCACCAACCTGTTCTCGCTCGGCCAGCAGTTCTGGGTGCTTCGCAAGTACCCGCCGCCGCCGAACGCCTCCAAGGCCACGACCGGTGCGGCGAAGTCGGGCACCGCGGCCAAGACCGCGAAGCCGGGCGTCAAGGCGGCTCCGAGCGCGGCTGCCAAGGCCCTGGCCCCGAAGCCGGGTGCGAAGCCGGTGGCGAAGAAGGCCGGTGCTCCCGGTGTGAAGAAGGCCGGTGCGCCGGCCGCCGCGAAGAAGGCCGGCACTCCCGAGGTCGCGAAGAAGGTCCCCACCCCCGGGGCGAAGAAGGCTGCCACGCCGAACGGCGCCAACGGCAAGCCGGTGAACGGCGCGTCGGGATCGAACGGCACTCCAGTCGATGACGATGGCCCGACGCTCGCGCCGAAGCCCGGAGCCAAGCCGGTGAACCCGAAGAAGGGGACGGCGAGACGCCTTTCGGGTTGATGCGGACGCCGCCCGCGGGTCCTCGGTGGACCCGCGGGCCGAGCGACGCTCCCCGAGTGAACAGACATCCTCGAACCGATGCTCGATCGGCGTCCGGGGGAAGTGGATCTCAGTAATCCGGAGATGACAACGTGACCGAAACAAGCAGCCCAGCCGCGACGGGGACGGAAAACGCGGGGGACGAGGAGATCGCGGAAGTAGCGGAAGCGACCGAGGAGAAGACCGCGGCGCCGACCAGCGAGGGCGATCTCTTCCGGCAAAGCGAGATCGCCGCGGACTACGTCGAGGGCCTGTTGGACATCCTTGACTACGACGGCGACATCGACGAGCTGATCCAGAACGGTCGCCCGGTGGTCGAGGTGGTCGGCGGGCGCTTGCAGGCCCTGGTCGGGCAGCGCGGCGCCACTCTAGAGGCGCTGCAGGAACTGACCCGGTTGGCGATCTTCCGGCAGACCGGCTCGCCCAGCCGTCTCCTGCTCGACGTCGGCGGGTACCGCGCGGCCCGGCGCAAGGAACTCGGCGCGATCGCCAAGAACGCGGCAGAGAAGGTCAAGGAGTACGGCGAGCCGGTACGGCTGGAGCCGATGTCCGCGTTCGAGCGCAAGTGCGTACACGATGTGATCAACGCACTGGCCGGGGTGGAGAGCGAATCCGAGGGCGTCGAGCCCAGCCGGCGGATCGTGGTTCGGCCGTCGGCATAGCCGGTGTCCACATCTGACATCCCCGAGTCGCCGTCGCCGCTACCCGAGTCGCTGTCACCGGCGGCTCGGGTTCTCTTTGGCGACCGGCTTCCCCTGGCGCGGCAGTACGCCGACCTGCTCGCAACCGATGGCGTGATTCGTGGTCTGATCGGGCCGCGCGAGGCGCCCCGGATCTGGGATCGGCACCTGCTCAACTGCGCCGCCATGGCCGAGCTGGTCCAGGCCGGCGCAGCCGTTGTGGATGTGGGCTCGGGAGCGGGACTGCCGGGCGTCGTTCTCGCTATAGCCCGTCCGGACCTGACGGTCGTCCTGGTCGAGCCGCTCGCCCGGCGCACCCTGTTCCTGACCGAGGCGGTGGCCCGACTCGATCTGCAGGAGCGGGTGTCGGTAGTTCGGGGACGTGCTGAGGAACTCGTCCGCGGCCCCCTGGCCGGACAGGTATCACCCGGCGACGTCGTCACCGCCCGCGCGGTCGCACCGATGGACCGGCTCGCCGCCTGGTGCCTGCCACTCGCCTCGGTCGGTGGCAGGCTGCTCGCGCTCAAGGGCGCCTCGGCGGCCGATGAGGTGGAGACGCATCGCGACGCGATCGGTCGGCTCGGCGGTGGTACGCCGGTGATCCGCGAATGCGGAGCCGGCCTCCTCGAACAGCCGGCGACGGTCGTGGAAGTCGTCCGGGAACGCGAGGTCGAGACGTCACGGCGGGGTACCCGCGCTCCGGCGGGTCGCGCGGAACGGCCGCGTGCGCGGCGGGGCGGTTCGACTCGATCACGTTGGTGACGGTCGTTGTTGACAATGGGCGGACGCCCCCTCTTTCATCCGGAACCGGAGGCGGCCCGTCCTGTTGACTGGTCCGGGTCGCCGGCAGCGTCAGACGCGCCGAGCCGGACTGGTCGAGCCATAGAGCGGAGCGGGAGTGGCGTGGACGCGCTGAGTGGCGGGCTCGACGCGGAGGACGGATCGGGTGGAATTGACCGCTCGAGGCGGCCCGGTGAATCGAATGACGGTGTCGAACACGGCCGACTCTCGGACATCGGTGGCTTAGCGAGTCCGTCACGCCGTAGGCTTGCCGCGCACCGCCGCGTTTATTTCCGGCGTGGTCTACGAGATCGTCGGTCAGATCCATCCACAGCGGGCAGGGATGACAGCGTGCACGAGACTGGTTCTTTCAGCTCACATGGCGCCGGCTCCGCGGAGCCGGAGTATGACGGTTGGGCGGTAGGCGCCGCCGCCGAGCAGCAAACGGCTTCCCGATCCCGCCCCGGTTCCGGTTACGAGGGCGAGCCGGCGGCGGGCGCGCCGGCTGTGGTGCCGTCACCCCGGGCGGAGGCGTCGGACGGTGCCCTCGCCGCGTCGCCCCCCGAACCGGAGGCCGATGTTTCACGTGAAACCGAAGACCCGCCCCTTGCTCAGGAGGCCGAACGGGCTGTGAAAGTACTCAACCCGAGCGGCGAGATCACGATGCCTCGTCCAACCCGGCGACGGGTCGTGTGCGTGGCCAACCAGAAGGGTGGGGTGGGCAAGACCACCACAGCGGTGAACATCGCGGTGGCTCTGGCGCTCCACGGCAACCGGGTACTCGTGATCGATCTGGACCCGCAGGGCAACGCGTCCACCGGACTCAACGTGCCGCATCACGTGGGCGTGCCCGACGTCTATGACTGCCTGATCGACGGCACGGCGCTCGCCGATGTCGCCCAGCAGGTCGACGGGATCCCCAACCTCTCGTGCGTCCCGGCGACGATCGACCTCGCCGGCGCCGAAATCGAGCTGGTCTCCGTGGTCGCTCGCGAATCCCGGTTGGCCCGGGCGATCCAGGCGTCCTCGACCGAGTACGACTACATCTTCATCGACTGCCCACCCTCCCTCGGCCTGCTGACGGTCAACGCGCTGGTGGCCGCGCAGGAGGTCATGATCCCGATCCAGTGCGAGTACTACGCCCTGGAAGGTGTGCAGGCGCTCACGAGCAACATCGCGCTGGTGAAGTCTCACCTCAACCCGGCGCTCGACATCACGACCGTGCTGCTGACCATGTATGACCGCCGTACCCGGCTCGCCGACCTGGTCGAGCAGGACGTCCGGGCGCACTTCGGAGACAAGGTCCTCCATGCGGTCATCCCGCGCAACGTGCGGGTGTCCGAGGCGCCGAGCTACAGCCAGTCGGTGATGACCTACGATCCGGGCTCCAGGGGGGCGATCAGCTACTTCGAGGCCGCGCAGGAGATCGCCGAGCGTGGCGCCAGGGTGGGGGGTCTGGCATGAGCAAGCCGCGTGGTGGTTTGGGCCGAGGGCTGGGTGCCCTGATACCTACGGCCGCCCCTGTGCCGGTCCCGCCGGTACCGCAGTCGGACGTGCCCGCGCAGCCCGTCGCCGTACCGCCCGCCCAGACCGACGCACCGGCTCAGCCGGCGGCTGTACCCGGCACGGCCGCCCCGGCGGCCACTGCCGATCCGGCCGTCGGGCCCGACGATCTGGCCCCGGTACCGGGTGCCCGTTTCGCCGAGGTGTCGGTCGACGCGATCGTGCCCAACCCGAAGCAGCCGCGCAGCGTCTTCGACGACGAGGCGCTCGACGAGCTGAAGGTGTCGATCGAGCAGGTCGGCTTCCTTCAACCGATCGTCGTTCGCGAACTCGGGCCGCAGAAGTACGAACTCGTCATGGGCGAGCGCCGCTGGCGTGCGGCCCAGGCACTGGGGCGGGACGCGATCCCGGCCATCATCCGGGACACCCGCGACGATGCCATGCTGCGCGACGCCTTGCTGGAGAACATCCACCGGGCCAACCTCAACCCGCTCGAAGAGGCTGCGGCGTACCAGCAGCTGCTCGACGAGTTCGGCGCGACGCACGAGGAGCTGGCCCGCCGGATCGGACGCAGTCGTCCGCAGATCTCCAACACGATCCGGCTGTTGAACCTGCCGGCCCCGGTGCAGCGACGCGTTGCCGCCGGTGTCCTCTCGGCCGGCCACGCCCGGGCACTGCTCGGCATTGAACACAGCGAGCGGCAGGAGGAGCTGGCTACCCGGATCGTGGCCGAGGGGCTGTCGGTGCGGGCGACCGAGGAGCTGGTCGCGCTCGCTCTGGCGGACGGGCCGACCAAGCCGACGACGGTCAAGCGTAGGGCGAAGCCGCACGCTCCGGCGCTGACCGACCTCGCCGAGCGGCTCTCCGACCGGTTCGACACCCGGGTGAAGGTCGACATCGGCCGGAGCAAGGGGAAGATCACGATCGAGTTCGCGACGGTCGACGACCTGGAGCGGATCGTTGGCATCATCGGCGTGGAGGGCCGGGGCGGCCAAGCCTGACACCCGATCCACGAAAAAGGCCCGCCGTCGACGGCGGGCCTTTTCTATCCACAGAAGTTATCCACAGGCTGGCTCGTTTCACGTGAAACAGCGCGTGGGAGGGGGTGGCCCCCTGTGGACGACGGATGGGAGACTCCCGAGTCATGGTGGGTTACATGATCCACGCGCGCAACGCGGCGGCGATGTGGTGGGCCCTCGCCGACGGTCATGGTGAGCTTCTGGCGTGGACCAGGCAGGTTCGGATCCTGCAGGCGTCGCCGTACCACGCGCTGCGCGCGATCGTCCTCGACGCGGGGGCCACGTCCGAGGAGACGATGGAAAGAGTCAGGGCTCTGGTGCTCCCCCGGGCGGATCTTCCGCGCCGCATCGTCGAGGATCCGAGCGGCACCCTGGACCTCCAGCCCTACGGGTTCGAGCCACGCTTCCGGATGACCGTGATGCTCCGGCCCCCGGGCGCCGTCGGCGCACCCGCTCGCGACGAGCCCGGCCTGGTGTCCGTCGCCCGGGACACCGAGACGCTGGGGATCGCCGAGCGGGTCATCGCCGCGGTCTTCCCGCCCGCTCGGGTCGAGGCGGACATGTTCGGCCGGACGATGCCGTCCCGGGTTCTCGACATCCCCGGGTGGCAGGTATGGCTCGGCCGGCGCTCCGACGTACCCGCCGGGGCGGCGTACACGTACCACGACGGGGAGAGCCTCGGCGTGTACCAGGTCGCCACGCTCCCGGAGCACCGGTACCACGGAGTCGCCCGGTCGGTGATGGAGAGCATCCTCGCCGCGCACGCGGACGTACCGGTGACGCTGACCGCGACCGATCAGGGCCGCCCGCTTTACGAGAGTCTCGGATTCCACGCGATCAGTGAGGCGGTCTGGTGGGCTCCATCCCCTAGCGGGTGCCCCATCGGATGACGACAGCGGCGCCCGGCTCCGCTAGGTTTGTCTCGTGCCCGACACCCCTGCTAATCTTCCCGACTTCGTTTCCTGGCCGAGCTTTCCCTTCGAGGGCGATCTGCGCGTCAAGCCGCTGGAGCCGATCGCCGACCATGAGCCTCCACGGCAAGGTGAAGACGCCGGTAGCTGCCTCGCGTGCAGCGCACCCGACGAGGCTTACATCTGGGTCAGTGAACGTTGGCGGGTGCGGGCGATGGATCGCCCGACCGGCCTGCCGATGGTCCTGATCCTCGAGTCGCGCTCGCACCTCGATCTCGGCGATCTGCCGAACCTCCTCGCCGCGGAACTCGGCGTGATGACGGTCCGGCTCGAGCGGGCGATCCGGTCACTGGACGGTGTTGCCCGGGTTCACGTGAATCGTTGGGGCGACGGCTCGGCCCACCTGCACCTGTGGTTCCTCGCTCGGCCGACCGGCCGGCTCCAGCTGCGCGGCTCGTTCCTGTCGCTCTGGGACGAGATCCTTCCGCCGATACCGGAGTCGCAGTGGCGGGAGAATCTCGCGCTCGTCGCCGCCTGGCTCGCCGAGTTCGGCGGTCGCCCACTCGCCGAGCCGCCACGGATCGAGTGGCAGGCGCCGTCCACGCTGTTGAGCCAGTCCGAAGCGGTCGCCGCCGGCACCACCGATTCGCCGTTGCTGTCCGACGCGCCTACTCCGCCCGCCGAGCCGGCACAGCCCCGCGAGCCCGCACAGTTCGCCGAGTCCGCACAGCCGACCGCCGTGGTGTCTGGTACAGCCCCGGCGGCCGCGCCCGGGGTGAGGCCACAGCCGGTCGAGGAGACGCGCACGTTCGTCGGCACGGCGCCGGTCGACCAGTCTGTCGGCGCCGCTGCGCGGACCGCCCCCGGTTACGGCGTCCCGGCCGCGCCTCCCGGGTCGCCCGAGGGCTCGAGCCCCGGTGCGCGTCCGGCGACCTCATCGGCGGCCTCGTAGTTGTCGCTCCCCGCGCCTCGTTTCACGTGAAACGGCCCCGCTCCACGGAGCGGGGCCGTTTCGTTCGTAGAGACTGTTCAGCCGCGTTCGATCGCGTGGCTAACGAGCGTCGCGAGGAGCTTGCCGAGATCGAGGCCGGCCGCGCCGACCGCGAGCGGCAGGAGCGAGGTCTCGGTCATGCCGGGCGCCACGTTGACTCCCAGGACTCGAACCTCACCGTCGTGGCCGACGACCAGGTCCACGCGCGACAGGTCGCGCAGTCCCAGCGCCGAGTGCGCGGCCACGGCCAGGTCTGCGACCGTGGCGGCGACCTTCGGTTCGAGTCGGGCCGGCGCGTGCCAGGTGGTGAGCCCGGCGGTGTACCGGGCGGCGTAGTCGTACACGCCGTTCTGCGGAACGATCTCGACGGCCGGCAGCGGCGTCGGGCCCTCACCGGTGTCCACCACCGAGACCGCGATGTCCACACCCGGTACGTACTGCTCGACGAGAGCCGTCTGGTTGTACGCGAAGCACCCGACCATCGCGGCCGGCAACTCGGCGGCGTCGCGTACGACGGCCGCCCCCAGACCGGAACCGCCCTGTGCCGGCTTCACCATCAACGGCAGCCCGAGCCGGTCAACGATGCGGTCGAGCACAGCGACGGCGCCGAGTTCGGAGAACCGGTCGTGCGGCAGCGCGACCCAGTCCGGGGTCGGGATGCCGGACTCGCGGAGCACCGCCTTGGCCGACGGCTTGTCCCAGGCGAGCCGGGACGCGCGCGCGTCACAGCCGACGTACGGCACCCCGCAGAGGTCGAGAACGCCGCGCAACGAACCGTCCTCGCCCGGTGCTCCGTGCAGCGCGATGATGACGGCGTCCGGACGCTCCGAGGCCAGCCTCGGCAGCAGGGTCACATCCGCGTCGCTGAGCGCCGCGTCGACGCCGACTGCGCGCAGCGCGTCGAGTACCCGACGGCCGGAGCGCAGCGACACCTCCCGCTCGTACGACAGACCGCCGGCAAGGATCAGAACATGCGTGTCCATGGCTCTCCTGATTCCGGTTGCCCGTTCGGCGGCATGCCCACTCGGCGCGCCCCGGGCGACCGGGGGTCGATCATTCCAGACCGGGGGCCGGATGGTTCGCGGCGGCCGCGTTGTACGTGCCCGCGGGCGTCCACGACACGGCCGGCCGGGTGCCCGGGGCGGCGGTACCGAACACCTCGCGCATCTTCATCTCTTCGCCCAGTACGCCGGCGAGCCGCCGTACGCCCTCCCGGATCCGCTCCGGAGTCGGGAAGCAGTACGACAGCCGGAGGTGCGAGCCACCCGAGCCGTCCGCGTAGAACCCGGTGCCGGGAACGTACGCGACGCGCGCCGCGATCGCCCGGGGCAGCATCTCCTTGGAGTGCAGCCCCTCGGGCAGCGTCAGCCACACGTAGAAGCCGCCCTTGGGCTGGGTCCAGCGGGTGCCGGGCGGCATCATGTCGGTCAGCGCCGTGAGTAGCGCGTCCCGGCGCTCCCGGTAGATCTCCCGGAACGACTTGATCTGCTCGAGCCAGGGCATCGTGGCGAAGTACGTGGAGATCGCGGTCTGCGCGAACATGCTGGGGCAGAGGATCTGCGCCTCGGACGCGATGACCAGCTTCTCGCGTACCGCGTGCGGAGCCAGGATCCAGCCGACCCGCATGCCCGGCGCGAACGTCTTCGAGAACGTGCCGAGGTAGAGAACGCCGTCCCGGCGGCGGGAACGCAGCGCGGGAACCGGCTCCCCGTCGAAGCCCAGGAGCCCGTACGGATCGTCCTCGATCACCAGGAGACCGGCTCGCTCGGCGATCTCCAGGATCTCCTCGCGCCGGTCTTCGGAGAGCGTCACACCGCCGGGGTTGTGGTACGTCGGCACCGTGTAGAGGAACTTGGCCCGCTTGCCGGCCTTCGCGACCGTGACCAGGGCCTCGGCGAGCGCCGCCGGGATCAGCCCCTCTTCGTCCATCGGTACGTGCACCACGTCGGCCTGGGCGGCCTGGAACACGCCGAGCGCGCCGACGTAGCTCGGCCCCTCGGCGAGCACGACGTCACCCGGGTCGAGAAAGACGCGCGACACCAGGTCGAGCGCCTGTTGCGCGCCGACCGTCACCACCACGTCGTCGGGAGAGGCACCGCCCGTGGCGTCGATGCCGGACAGCGACATGACCTCGCAGATCCGCTCGCGCAGGGCGATGTCGCCCTGGCCGCCGCTGTACTGGAGGGTGGTCGCGCCGTGCTCCGGGCCGCCGATCCGGCCGAGCATCTCGCCCACAGCGTCCAGCGGAAGCGCGGAGACGAACGGTGCGCCGCCGGCCAGGGAGACCACCTCGGGGCGGCTCGTCACGGAGAAGAGGGCTCGGATCTCCGACGCCGTCATGCCACGGACGCGTTGGGCGTACCGATCGGTATAGTCGTCGAGCGTCGTGCCAGTCACGGGCCCTCCCTTGCGGCGCTGCGGCGCCGCGCTGGTCAGCGGCCGCGCTGCCACCCGACCGGCGACCAGGCGCCAGGTTCGTTGATCGTACTCCCGCGGACATCTCCCACAGCAGTCGTTTCCAGCGTACGATTCTGGACTTGGGACAAAGAGGGCGGCGCGTGGCCGAACTCAGGTGGTCTCGAGGGATCTGCCAATGTCGCGACGCCTGGTCAATCTGACCCTTGACACGCTGGAAGACCTGCCGCGTCCGTGCCGGCTGTGCGTCTATTGGGAACTCGATCCGGTGGCCGCCGAGCGCGCCTGCCAGGCGGGTGACCCGGGTCTGGAGAAGGAAGCGTGGGTGTCGCAGACCCTGCTGGAGTGGGGTTCCTGCGGCAAGTTGGTCTACGTGGACGGGATGCCGGCCGGATACGTGATGTTCGCGCCGCCGGCATACGTGCCTCGGTCCATGGCGTTCCCCACGTCGCCGGTCTCGGCGGACGCGGCGCTGCTCATGACGGCGCACGTGGTGCCGCCGTTCGCGGGTGGCGGGCTGGGCCGGATGCTCGTGCAGGGGGTGGCCCGCGATCTGACCAAGCGCGGGATCAAGGCGATCGAGGCGTTCGGCGACGCGAAGTTCGGTGAGTTGGCCGAGGGCGGCGGCTGCCTGGCGCCCGCCGACTACTTCCTGTCCGTGGGTTTCAAGACGGTCCGGCCGCATCCGCGGTTCCCCCGGCTGCGGCTGGAACTGCGCACCGCGATGTCCTGGAAGTCCGACGTCGAGTACGCGCTGGAGAAGCTGCTCGGCTCGATGAGCCCGGAGTCCCTGCTTCGGCCGGTACGCCCGGCCACCAGGTCGACGTCCTCCTAGCGGCCGCCGGCGCCCGGGATTCGAGCGACCGTCAGGTCGAGGCGGCGACCGTGGCCCGCAGCGAGGAAACGTCGATCGAACCGGTGGGCACGTCGTCCTCGACCGGGTAATACATGCGCTGGACCGCGGCCACGATCGCCTCAACGACCCGTTCCCGGAACAGCGGGTCGATCAGCTGCGCCCGGTCCACCGACGAGGTGAGGTACCCGACCTCCACCCGTACCGCCGGCATCCGAGTCAGCCGGAGCAGCTCCCAGGTCTTGGCATGGGTACGGCAGTCGTGCATGCCGGTACGCATGACGATCTCGCGCTGGACGAGGCCGGCCAGCCGCTCGCCGACCGTCGAGTTCACCCCGTTGTCCGAGCCGTAGTGGTAGGTCGCCACCCCACTCGCATCCGGGTTGTCGTACCCGTCGATGTGCAGCGAGATGAACAGGTCGGCGTTGAGGTCGTTGGCGAGCTGCGTCCGCTCCCGGTCGCCCAACTCCGCGGCCGGTGCCGGTCCCCGGGTCAGGTGTACCCGCATGCCGGCGGCGGCCAGCCGTCCCTCCAGCCGGTTGGCCAGGTCGAAGGCGAGATCGGCCTCGGTCCACCGCAGCACCCCATCGGGGACCACCACACCGAGGTCGGGACCGCCGTGCCCCGGGTCGATCACGATGGTCTTGTTGATGAGCGCCCGGCCGGACTGGTGCAGCTTCGCCGCCTCCCGGAGGGCCAGCGGGGCACCACCGACAACCTTGCGGCCCAGGCGGCGCAGCGCGTGCATGGTGTGCGGACCGCAGGCGCCGTCCGGAGGGAGGCCGACCTCCCGCTGGAACGTCGCCACCGCGCGGGCCGTACGCGAGCCGTAGATGCCGTCCGCCCGACCGACGTCGTATCCCATCTCCAGCAGCCGCTCCTGCAGCTGACGGACGTCGTCGCCGACCAGCGGGTCGGGCACCGACTGGTACAGGGTACGGGCGCCGAGCCGCCACCGGGCCGCGTCCAGCGCGCGCCACGTCTCGTCGCCGACCTGGCCGTCGACGGACAGTCCCCGGCTCTGCTGGAACGCCCGGACGGCCACCTCGGTCTGCTCATCAAACTCAGCCCGGGTGCCCAGCTCCCGCATGGGTGGCAGCAGCTCCAGGCTGCGCAGGATCGAGCGGATCTCCGCGACCGCGTTGCCACGATCGCCACGCCTGATCGCTCGCATCCTGCTCCCCTCTGGATGTTCGTCGCCGCGTTCCGGGCGCGATCCGATCCTCGCCCGCGCCACCGGCCCTTCTACGCCCTTGTACCCGCAAACCCACCGGAGCCTACCGTGGTCCCACCGCTGCCGCCCCGCATTGCGGAGCAATCCTCACCAGCCGTCCGGGCCGCCGAACCGGCTGCGAGTCCGCGAGACCTCTTACCCGGCGGCGTCCGGCGCACACGCCGTGCCCGGCGCGGGGACCCTCGCCGAGAGTAGCGCCCGCTGTCACCTGCGGCTTCAGAGTACGGACTCGACCAGGTGAACCAGGTCGCCCTTGGCCCGGGCACCGGTGACCGACCGTACCGGCAGGCCACCTTTGAAGACGGTCAGCGTCGGCACCGACAGGACGGCGTAATCGCGAGCGATGTCCGGGTTGGCATCGATGTCCACCTTGACGACCTTCACCCGGTCGCCCAGCTCACTGGCGAGTTCATCGAGTACCGGGGCGACCCGCCGGCAGGGGCCACAGGATTCGGCCCAGAAGTCGACGAGGACCGGTGTCTCGGATCGCAGCACCTCGTCGACAAAGGTCGCGTCGGTGACCGCTCTGGTGGCTGCCATGAACTGTCCTCTCGATGTCGCACGTCGCCGCCCCCCGTCCCCGCGAGCTGCCAGGTATGTTGTCGGATCCGGGATCGCCGATCCGTGCTGTCACCGGGTGGCCTGCGCCCGGTGATCACGCAGCGGGCCGCCGTCCTCGGAGTTACCGGATCGGGCGGCCCGGCTGGTGGTGCTCAAGCCTCCAGCGAGGCGATGAACCGCTCGGCATCGAGAGCCGCGGCACAGCCTGTGCCGGCAGCGGTGATCGCCTGGCGGTACGTGTGGTCCACGACGTCGCCCGCGGCGAAGACACCGGTCACGTTGGTACGGGTGCTGGGGGCGTCCACCACGACGTACCCCGACTCGTCCAGCTCCACCTGGCCGCGCAGCAGGTCGCTGCGCGGGTCGTGACCGATCGCCACGAAGACACCGGTGACGTCGAGCCTGGTCTCGTCGCCGGTGACCGTGTCGCGCAGCTGCACGCCGCTGACCTTGCCATCGGTGCCGAGCACCTCGGTGACCACCGAGTTCCAGGACACCTTGATCTTCGGGTTGGCGAGCGCCCGCTCGGCCATGATCTTGCTGGCCCGGAACTCGTCGCGCCGGTGGACGATCGTCACACTCTCCGCGAACCGGGTGAGGAAGCTGGCCTCCTCCATGGCCGAGTCGCCGCCGCCGATCACCGCGATCGGTTGCCCCCGGAAGAAGAAGCCGTCACAGGTCGCGCAGGAGGAGACCCCGCGTCCGAGCAGCTCGTCCTCGCCGGGGACGTTCATGTGCCGCCAGGCCGAGCCTGTGGCCAGGATGACCGCGCGCGCCTGGTACTCCGTCTCGCCGATCCAGATCCGCTTCACGTCACCGGACAGCTCGAGCCGGGTGACGTCATCGGTGATGAACTCGGCGCCGAAGCGCTCCGCCTGCTTGCGCATGTTGTCCATGAGCTCCGGCCCCAGGATCCCGTCCGGGAAGCCAGGGAAGTTCTCGACCTCGGTGGTGGTCATCAGCGCACCGCCGGACGCGGCACCCTCAATGATCAAGGGCTTGAGGTTGGCGCGGGCCGCGTAAACCGCGGCCGTGTACCCGGCCGGCCCGGAGCCCACGATGATCAAATTGCGGATGTCAGTCAACTTCGGCTCCTTGTCATGACGCTCGCACACGCGCAAACGCCATCGTACGAACAGGAAATTCCCATGTGCACATGGGCGGTGCGCCAGCTCACCCCGGCGCGTCCCGACAAGATCGACGAGATAGGGGCTAACCCACGCTGTCGAGCAGCGCGGCGCCCTCGCCCGGCAGGCCACAGCCGGCGCCGGCCGCGACCACGCTGGCGGAGCCGCCGGAGAGGACCACGATCAGGGCCGGTTGCCCCTGGTACCGGGCGTAGTCCACGCTGAGCGCCCGGCCGCCCTCCGCCCCGGTGATCGCCACCAGGCAGGCGTCGAGCGCGGACGGAGCCGACAGGCGGCCGAGTCCGCCGGGACCATCCGGAACGGACTCCGCGTGTGCCGCGGCCGGTGCCTTGCTGGTGGTGCTGGCCGCCATGGTCAGGGTGCCGTGGGTGTAGTCGACGCCGCTCGCCGTCGTGGGGACCGTGCCGCCAGCGGCGCCGGCACCCGCACCCGTGTTCGGGAGGACCGGTGCCCGGGAAAACGGGCTGGGCGCGGTGGCGCTGTCGCCCTTCGCGAGCCCACTGGACGAGGTGCTGCTGGTGCCGCCGTAGCGGTTCAGCGCGGCGATGCCGCCGACACAGGCCACCCCGACCGCGACGGCCGCGGCGGTGGTCAGGGCGAAGCGGGGCCAGCGCCGTCGCGGGAACGGGACGACCTTCGCGGTACCGGGCCGGGACGCGGTAGCCACGGCGAGGTCCAGCCGGGCCGCCACATCGGCCGGCATCGGCTCCCGGGGCAGCTCGGACAACGCCTCGTCCAGCGTCGGCTGTGCCGCGGTCAGCTCGTCGTACGCCCGGGCCCAGGCCGGTTCGGTGGCGATGAGCCGGTCCACCTCCGCGGCTTCCGGCGGGTCGAGTACGCCCGCGGTGTAGTCCGCCAGCCGGTCGAGGTCATCTTCGCTGATCGGACTCACCCCGCCTCCTCGCTGTTCGTCGTTCTCTGCGATGGGACGGCTCGGTCCGGCGCCGGGTTCCGCAGGTGCCCGAGGAGTGTCGCGAGTCTCGCCCGACCGCGGGCGCAGCGGCTCTTCACGGTGCCCTCGGCCACGCGCAGGATCGCCGCGACCTCGCCGACCGGGTAGCCCTCGATGTCGACCAGGATCAGGGCGATCCGCTGCTCGTCGGGCAGCCGGGCCAGGGCGGCGCGTACGTCCAGGGCGGTGTCGGAGTCGACGGCGGGCGCCGGTACCGGGTCGGAGTCGGCCAGCGCCACCGTCGGCCGGGCCTGGCGCCGCCGGATCCGGTCCAGGCAGGCGTTGACCACGATCCGGTGCAGCCAGGTGGTGACCGCCGAGTCGCCGCGGAACCGGTCCGACCCGCGAAGTGCCGAGATCATCGCGTCCTGGAGCGCGTCGGCGGCCTCCTCCCGGTCGCCAAGCGTACGCAGGGCCACCGCCCACAACCGGTCGCGGTGGCGCCTGATCAGCTCACCGAACGCGTCGGGATCACCGGCGACGTGTGCGGCGAGGAGTGCCTTGTCATCCGACGCGGCCGGCTCACCGCCAGACTGCACCCGGTCGACCGGCCGCACCATCACGGCTCCCCAGCGTCAGCTCGCGAGAACCTGGATCTCGTCGATGCCGACTTGCCAGCGATCGGACTGATCTGTCGACTGCGGCAGGGACGTGATCCAGACCAGCAGGTAGCGGACGGACTGACCGTTGCCGTCGAGCAGGGTCGTCGTCGCTGGGGCATCCGCCCTCACCGAACCGATCGGTGTGTAGTTGGCCACCGTCTGGGCATCGCCGGCCGAGGTGGAAGGGTACGCCGTGTTGCCGGCCTTCAGCTGCACCGTGGCGCCGGGAATCGTGAAGTCAATCTTGACCAGGCTGACCTTCTTGGCCGCGCCCAGGTCGATCCAGACACCCATGCCGGACTTCGTGTTGCCAAAGTTGGGTCCGTGCTTGTAGTGCTGGGTCTCCCACGCCGTGTCGCTGTTGCCGTCGACCATCTTGTCGGCGTCCCGCCGCTCCTGCCCGTCGCCCTGGGGGTCGACGATCCGGACCTGGTCCGCACCGAGGCTCACCTGAGTCGGCTGGCCAGCGGCCGGCGTCGGGGCGCCGCTCGTGTGCCCGTTGGACGGCGGCTGCAACTGCGCTTGGCCGCCGCCGGAGGGGCCGGAGAAGACCTTGGTCACGATCAGCAGGCCGATGAGCGCGAGCACGACCAGCCCGGCGACGCCGACCGCGAGCTTGCGGCCGACCGAGCGGCGCGCTTCCGGGGTGACGGGCTCGGCGAGCCGGGTCTGGTTGAAGTCGAGCGGACCACCATCGCCGAAGAACTCGCTGTCGCGCTGCTCGCTGTCCAGCCGGCCCAGCTCCGCGGCCAGCACGTCGGCCGACGGCGGCGCCAGTTCCGGGTCGAGCACGTCGGTGGCGAGGTCGGACAGGTGTCCGGGAACACCGCCGCGGACCTGGCGGGGAGCCGCCAACACTCCGGACGGGTCGCGCACGGCGTCGGGCAGGCTGTTGGACCCGGCCTCCTGCTTGGGCCAGTGCCCGGTCAGCGCGCAGTAGAGCACCCCACCGATGGCCCGCACGTCGCCATCGATGGTGGCGGACTCGTCGGCCCGGGCATCGGCGAGCACCACGCGGCCGTCGTCTCCGATGAGGACGGTGCCCGGGTGAACGTTGCCGTGCGCCATGCCGGTGGCGTGAACGGCGGCCACCGCGCCGGCGACAGCGCTGGCCACCGACGTCGCCCGGTCGGGGTCGAGTGGGGACTCCATGACCAGCTCGCGCAGCGAGCTGCCGTCGACCCACTCCCGTACGACGTATGCCCGGTTACCTTCGTCGATCGCGTCGTACACGTCGACCAGGTGAGGATGGACCACCCGGCTGGCCGCGACCGCCGCGTCGAGCATCTCGACCGCGGCCTCGCCGCCCGGGTATCGCAGCACGACCGCGACCGGCCGGCGCAGGATGACGTCGATCCCGCGCCAGACCTGCCGGCCGAACGCGTCGTCGTTGATGTGCTCCTGCAGCTCGTACCGCTCCGCGAGCACTTCACCGACGGTCGGCACACCAAAGGTCAGTATCCCCGGCACGCCGGGCGAGTCGGGACCCTCGTCGACCTGGGTCACCAGTCCTCCCCTCCCCGGATGAAACTCGCTGCGCGTTGCCCAGACACCAGCCTAGGCGTTCGAAGCCAGTGCCGAGTACGACCTTACCTGGGTTGAGTGACGCACCTGGGTGGCCATTCTTCGCTGTTTGCCCGTTGAGTGCCAGTCCGATGACCGGCTTCTCGGAGTGTGCGTGCTCTCACCGCATATGTCGGTAAACGGACGATCGCCTAGCGGGCCCGGTCAGTCCGCGATGACCAACTCGCCGACCTCGGTGCCCAGCTGATCGCGGGCGGCGACGGACAGACCCGAGTCAGTGATCAAAGTATCCGCGTCGTGCAGCGCGGCGATTGTCGAGATGCCGACGAGTTCCCACTTGGTGTGGTCGGCGCAGACCACCAGCCGCCGGGACGCCGCGACCAGCGCGCGGTCCGTCTCCGCCTCCATCAGGTTCGGGGTGGTGAACCCGGCGTGGGTACTCATGCCGTGCACCCCCATGAACAGGATGTCCACGTTCAGCGACCGGATGGCGTTGACCGCGAACGGGCCGACCAGGGCGTCGGACGGGGTACGGATGCCCCCGGTGAGCACCACCGTCTGGTCAGCGCGCCGGGCCTTGTAGAACGCGTCGGCGACCGGTACCGAATTGGTCACGACCGTCAGTCCGGGCACGTCCAGCAGCAGCCCGGCCAGTACGCAGGTGGTCGTGCCGGCCGAAAGCGCGATCGCGGTGCCCGACGGGACCAGCGCCGCGGCCCGGGCGGCGATGGCCTCTTTCTCGGCCCGCTGGCGGACCAGCTTGGCCGCGAACCCGGGTTCGTCGGTCGAGTGCTGGTCCAGGGTCGTAGCGCCGCCGTGCACCTTGGCGACCAGCCCGCGCTCGGCGAGCGCCTCAAGATCCCGGCGGATCGTCATGTCCGATACGCCGAACTCCCGCACGAGGTCGCCGACCCGGACCCCGCCGAGGCGCTGGACCATCTCGTGGATGATCTGCTGGCGCTGCTGCGCGAGCATCACCCCACCTCGGTACGGGGAACGGGGTGGCTCGGCGAGAGAGCTTGTGGATATCTGTGCGAAAACTGGGGTGAGGAAACATCGGTCGCGGTGGCTGGATCAATGCGCACGCTCCCGCGACGCACCGGACCCCCCGCCCGCCATAGCGGCGCGCGCTCCTCATGGCTGGAGTCACTACCGAGACGGAGTCCGTCGATCCGGTAAGTGAACGTCGGCATGCCCACAGAGTGCCGTCTCGTTTCACCACTAGTCAACACGAGACGACACTCTTCCGCCCATGAACGCGGCCGCGACGAACCCGCGCGACGCCACTATGACCGTCAATAGCTGGCCTGACACGACTGCGTCACGGTGTCGAAACAAATGGATGGGCAGTCTTGACACGCGTCGATACCGGGGCTGGACTGTGGTGAGTTTTGAACGGTTCCGTTGGAATCTTTGATCCAACTCCGTCCCGTCAACGACTAGGAGGGGCACATGACGCAGTCAACGCCCGACCAGCCGCTCCGCTTGGCCTCGTCGACCGTCTCGCGTCGCACCGTGCTGCGCAACACTGCCCTAGGAGCCGGCGCCCTCGCGATCCCCGGTGTTCTCGCCGCCTGCGGCAAGGACAGTGGCTCCTCGGGCAACAGCAAGACCGTGACCTTTGGCTCCAACTACTCGGACGCCATCCCGAAGGCCGGCATCGCCGCGGTCATGGATGCGTACCAGAAGTCGAGCGGCGTCACGGTGAAGATCAATACTCAGGAGCACAACAGCTTCCAGGAGAACATCAGCCGGTACCTCAAGGGGAACCCGGACGACGTGTTCAGCTGGTTCGCCGGCAACCGGATGAAGTTCTTCGCCGCACAGGGGCTGGCCGCCGACATCTCCGACGTCTGGTCCGGGCTCACCGGATTCAGCGACGCGCTCAAGAAGGCGGCCACCGGCGACGACGGCAAGCAGTACTTCGTGCCGATCTACAACTACCCGTGGGCGGTCTTCTACCGGCCCAGCGTCTGGCAGGCCAAGGGCTGGCAGCCCCCCAAGACGCTGGACGAGCTGACGGCGCTGTGCAAGACCATCAAGGGTGCCGGGATGGACGCGTTCGCGTTCGCCGACAAGGACGGCTGGCCGGCGATGGGCACGTTCGACCAGATCAACATGCGGACCAACGGCTATGACTTCCACATCAGCCTGATGGCCGGCAAGGAGTCGTGGACCGATCCCAAGGTCAAGCAGGTCTTCGAGACCTGGGCCAGCCTGCTGCCGTACCACCAGCAGGGTGCCAACGGCCGGATCTGGCAGGACGCGGCGAACTCGGTATATCAGAAGAAGTCCGCGATGATGGTCTGCGGCTCGGGCCAGATCGCCCAGTCGTTCCAGGGGGCCGACGCCGCCGACCTGGACTTCTTCCCGTACCCGATGATCAATACGGAGTTCGGTCAGGACGCGGTCGAGGCACCGATCGACGGCTTCATGATCTCCAAGAAGGCGAAGAACCTGGAAGCCGCCAAGGCGCTGATCAAGTTCCTCGCGTCGCCGGATGCGGAGAACGCGTACCAGTCGAAGGACAACGGCAACATCCCCACCAACTCCGGCGCGTCCACCTCGAACTTCTCGGCTTTCCAGAAGAAGTGCCAGGCGTACATCGCCGGCGCCAAGCAGATCTCGCAGTTCATGGACCGCGACACCCGGCCGGACTTCGCCTCCCAGGTGATGATCCCCAGCCTGCAGTCGTTCATCAACAAGCCCTCGGACATCGACTCGTTGCTGAAGAACATCGACGCTCAGGCGAAGAGCATCTTCGCCACGGACAACTGAGGTCGGAGTGACGTCGACTCAAGTCAGCGCCCAGGCGCCGGCTCCGCAGGCCTCCGTGGCCCGTCGGCGCCGGCGCCTGAGCCGCTTCACCCGGCGGGACATCATCATCCTCGCGGTGCTCATCGGCCTCCCGGTGCTGCTGGACATCGCGCTCATCTGGGGTACGACGCTGACCTCGATCGGGCTGTCGTTTACCGACTACAACGGCTTCAGCTCGCCGCAGCTGGTCGGGCTGCACAACTACCACGAGATCGTGACGATCTACGAGCCGTTCTGGCGGGCCGTCCGTAACAACCTGCTGTGGCTGGCCACGCTCGGGGTGTTCGCCACGCCGCTCGGGCTGCTGCTCGCGGTGCTGCTCGACAAGCGGATCAGGTTCACCCGGGTGTACCAGAGCATCTTCTACATGCCCGTGGTGCTGTCCCTGGCCGTGGTCGGCTTCATCGCGCAACTGGTGTACTCGCGCGACTACGGCGCACTGAACTCACTGCTCGGCCGGACCGCGGACCCCATCGACTTCCTCGGCGATCCCAGCATCAACATCTGGGCCATCCTCGCCGCGGCAGCCTGGCGGCACGTCGGCTACGTGATGATCCTGTACTTGGCGGGCCTCAAGTCGGTCGACCCGGCGCTGAAGGAAGCCGCGACGATCGACGGTGCCAACGAGCGGCAGACCTTCTTCCGGGTGATCTTCCCTACCCTGCGGCCCATCAACATCATCGTCCTGGTGATCACGGTGATCGAGGCGCTGCGCGCGTTCGACATCGTGTACGCGGTCAACTCCGGCCGCAACGGGCTCGAACTGCTCTCCGTCCTGGTGACCGCGAACATCGTGGGTGAGGCGAGCCGGATCGGCTTCGGGTCGGCCATCGCCGTGATCCTGCTGGTGACCTCGCTCGGATTCGTGATCGCGTACCTGACCCAGATCCTGCGGGAGGACCGGCGATGACCACCACCACCTCGGCCGCGGCCCGGGATGTGATCGACCGGCGGCGGGACGCGACCGGGAAGGCCAACCGCCGGCCGGTACGCCCGGCCCGGATCCTGCTGTACATCGTCCTCACGATCGTGGCGCTGGGCTGGCTGGCCCCGTTGCTGCTGGCCGTGTACGCGTCGCTGCGCCCGTATCAGGAGACCGCCAAGTACGGGTACATGTCGCTGCCGCACCACCTGTCGTTCAAGTACTACTCGCAGGCGTTCAGCCAGGGTGGGATGGGAAAGTACTTCCTGAACACTCTGATCATCACGGCGCCGGCGCTGGTACTGACGCTGTTCTTCGCCTCGTTCGTGGCATTCGCCCTGGCACGCTTCAAGATTCCGGGGCGGAAGTTCCTGCTGATCCTGTTCACCGCGGGCAACCTGCTGCCGCCCCAGGTCATGGTCACGCCGCTCTACACGCTGTATACCAAGATTCCGCTGCCGTACTGGCTGTCGGAGTCGGGCACGGTGTACGACTCGTACCTTGGCGTGATCGCCATCCACGTGGCGTTCCAGACCGGCTTCTGCGTGTTCGTGCTCTACAACTACATGCAGACGATCCCGTCGGAGCTGACCGAGGCCGCCGTCGTCGACGGGGCGGGGGTGTGGCGCCAGTACTGGCGGGTGATCCTGCCGCTGGCCCGGCCGGCCCTGGGCGCGCTGGCCACGCTGGAGTTCACCTGGATCTACAACGACTTCCTGTGGGCCCTGGTGTTCATGTCGACCGGTGACAAGCTGCCGATCACGAGCGCGCTGAACAACCTGCGCGGCCAGTTCTTCACGGACTACAACCTGCTGGCGGCCGGATCGGTGCTGGTCGCCCTACCCACGCTGATCGTCTTCTTCGCGCTGCAACGGCAGTTCGTCTCCGGCCTGACGCTGGGCGCGAACAAGGGCTGAGGCTGGGCTCTGACTGGGCGCAGCCGGAGCCGGGTTGTGGCGGAGGCGAGCACAGTCCGCGTGGGCTCTGACTGGGCGCAGCCGGAGCCGACCAGCGGCGCGGGCGGGACCGGGGCGGGTGTGGCCGGCCGGGCTACGGATAGGCTTGCCCGCGCTATGTCCGAGTCCTCTGCTGCCAACCAGGCCCGCGCCCTGTCCCAGGCCCAGCGCCGGGCGCTGGGCGAACTCGTGCGCGTCTTCCCGGTGATCGACGAGGTCGGCGAGCGGTTCGCCCGCGCCGGCCACGAGCTGCACCTCGTTGGCGGTTCGGTCCGCGACGCCTTGCTCGGGCGGCTCGGCAACGACCTCGACTTCGCCACCAGCGCCACCCCAGACCAGACGCTCAAGGCGCTGGGCAGCTGGGCGGAGACGACCTGGGAGACCGGCCGCGAGTTCGGCACCATCGGCGCCGCGCGCCGAGGGCTGCGCCTGGAGATCACCACGTACCGGTCCGAGGCGTACAACGGCGTGAGCCGCAACCCCGTCGTCCAGTACGGCACCACTCTCGTCGACGACCTGCAGCGCCGCGACTTCACGGTGAACGCGATGGCCGTGTCGGTACCCGAGCACACGTTCACCGACCCGTACGGCGGCCTGGACGACCTCGCCGCCGGCGTCCTGCGCACCCCCGGCACGCCGCGGCAGAGCTTCGGCGACGATCCGCTGCGGATGCTGCGCGCTGCCCGGTTCGCCGCGCAGCTCGAGTTCGAGGTCGTTCCGCCGGTCGTGACCGCGATGACGGAGATGGCCACCGACCTGGGGCGGATCACGGCGGAGCGGATCAGGGACGAGTTCACCAAGCTGCTGGCCGGGCACGATCCGGTCGCCGGCCTCCGGCTGCTGGTCGACACCGGGCTGGCCGACCAGTTCCTGCCCGAGCTGTCCGGGCTCAAGCTGGAGATCGACGAGCACGCCCAGCACAAGGACGTGTACGAGCACACGCTGATCGTGCTCCGCAACGCGATCCGGCAGGAGAAGGACGGCGCCGACTTCATCCTGCGGATGGCCGCGCTGATGCACGACGTCGGCAAGCCGGCGACGAAGGCGATCGGCCCGGACGGCCGGGTGAGTTTCCACCACCACGAGATGGTGGGCGCCCGGCTGACCAAGGCGCGGATGAAGGCGCTGAAGTACCCGAAGGACGTCATCACCGCCGTGGTCGAGCTGGTCGCGCTGCACCTGCGCTTCTACGGGTACGGGCGGGGTGAGTGGACCGACTCGGCGGTGCGCCGGTACGTGACCGACGCCGGTGACCTGCTGCCCCGCCTGCACCTGCTGACCCGCTCCGACGTGACCACCCGGAACCGGCGCAAGGCGGCCGCGCTCGCCACGGACTACGACGCGCTGGAGGAGCGGATCACGCGGCTGGAGGCGGAGGAGGACCTGGCCCGGGTCCGGCCCGACCTGGACGGCAACGCGATCATGGAGCTGCTCGACATCTCGCCCGGCCCGCTGGTCGGTAAGGCTTGGCGGCACCTCAAGGAGCTGCGGCTGGAGCACGGCCCGCTGGAGCACGACGAGGCGGTGGCCGAACTGCACCGGTGGGCTCGCGAGCAGGGCATCGAGCCGAAACCCTCCGCCTCCGGCGACCCCGACTGATCCGACCGTGCGCCGGGTCGAGCAGGTCATGGGCATGCCGGTCAGCCTCCAGCTGCCCGACCTGCCCGAGGCCGGCGCGCTGGCCGACCAGGCGTTCGACTGGCTGCGGCAGGTGGACGCGGTGTTCAGCACGTACCGGGAGGACAGCGAGGTGTCCCGGCTGAACCGTGCCGCCCTCCGCTCGCCCGGACCGGAGCTGGCCGCCGTACTCGAGCGGTGTGCCGAGCTGTGGCGGGAGACCGACGGGTACTTCGACGTGTACGCGACCGGCCGGCTCGACCCGTCCGGGTACGTGAAGGGCTGGGCCGTGCAGGTGGCCTCTGACCGCCTGGTCGCCGCGGGCGCTACCGATCACTTCCTGAACGCCGGGGGTGACCTGTGCGCCCGGGGCCGGGCCGAGGACCGCGGCTGGCGGGTCGGCATTCAGCATCCGTTCGAGCCCGACCGGGTGGCCTGGGTACTGGAGGTGACCGACCTGGCGGTGGCGACCTCCGGCCGGTACGCGCGGGGCGATCACATCATCGATCCGCGTACCGGCCGACCGGCGACCGCACTGGCCTCGGTCACCGTCGTCGGGCCGGACCTGGGTACCGCCGACGCCTACGCGACGGCCGCCATGGCGATGGGCGAGGCCGGGCTGACCTGGCTGGCCCGGCTCGACGGGTACGGGAGCGCGGCGATCACCTCCGACGGCCGGGCGTACCGGTCTCCCGATCTGCCGGTGGTCCCATGACTCCGATCAGCCCGACGCCACCGCCAGCGGTCCCCGAATGGCGGCCAGCGCGTACCAGCCGGCCAGCGCGAGGTAACCGCCCGACACCAGCGCGATCGCCGGGATCGAGTGCCCGTTGCCGGGCAGCGTCAGCGCGGCGATGAACAGCCCGACCACGAAGAACAGGTTGAACGTGGTGTCGTTGACGCTGAACACCCGACCCCGGTACTCGTCCGCGCATTCGCGCTGCAGGGAGGTGTCCACCACGATCTTCGTGCCCTGCGACGCGATGTTGACGCCGAACGTCGCGACCACCAGCAACGCCGGCTGGAACGGCAGGCCGAGGAGCACCATGATGCCGGATCCGGCGAACAGTACGGCGATCCACCGGTGGCCGCCGATCAGCCGGACGACCCGCGGGGTGATGAACGCGCCGAGCAGTGAGCCGAAGCCGCCCGCCACCACGATCTGAGCCAGTCCGGCCAGCGCCTTGCCCGAGTCACCGCCGTAGAAGTAGTGGCGGTACAGCAGCAGGGTGGCCAGGGTCAGCACGCCATACAGGCCCCGGTGCAGGGACTGGCCCAGCATCGCGTACCCGGCGGTGCGCCGCGACGCCAGGTGACGCAGGCCGGCCACGGTACCGGTGGCGACGTCCACCAGCGCGCGGACGAACGTACCCTGCCGGCAGGCGTCGTCCGGCCCCAGTTCGTCGCACCCGAACGAGTACCGGGCCAGCAGGGCGGACGCCGCGTACCCGGCGGCACCGGCGACCGCGAGTACCCCGTACCCGTGGAAGTCCTTGTGCATCGTGACCTCGAGGACCAGCGCGGCGAGCCCGAGGCCGAGCGAGTAGATCAACGTACCCAGGGTGCTGGCCAGCGCGTTCGCGGTGACCAGCCGGTTCTCGGGTACCACGTGCGGCATGGACGCGGAGAGCCCGGAGAGGAACAGCCGGTTGATCCCGATGATCAGCAGGGCGAGCAGGATGTACGGCACGTCCTCCTGCCCCCACCAGATGAGCAGCGCGGCGGGAAGCACGAGTACGGCGCGGATCAGGTTGGCCGTAAAGATCACGGTACGGCGGCTCCACCGATCCAGTACCACGCCGACGTACGGCCCGATCACCGAATAGGGCAGCAGGAGCACCGCGAAACCGCTGGCCACCGACAGCGCGTCGGTCGCCTGCTGCGGATTGAACAGCAGGCTGCCGGCCAGCGCCGCCTGGAACGCGCCGTCGCCGAGCTGGCTGATCAGCCGTACCGCCAGGAGCCGGCGGAACCCTCGACTGCGCATGATCGCGCGGAGGTTCCCCCTGGTACCGGACGATGGCACGGATCGAGCCTACGGGGGGTATCCACCCCAAGCGGGCGATCTAGTACGAACCGCCCGGGTAGCGCGCGGGTGCCGCCCGGCGGTTCGCACCGGGCGGCACCCGCGTTGCCGGCTACCGACTCGGCGCCGGAGAGATGACCTTGGGGTCGTCGTCCGTGTCGTTACCGGCGACCTTGCCGCCGAGCTTGGCCAGCAGCGCGCCCAGGTCCACGCCGGTCAGGTCGGTACCCAGCTGGAGCCCCTGCGCCACGTTCGCGGCCACCGACCGGGTCAGCGACGAGGCACCGTCGGCGGAGATGACCGTCATCTTGTCGATGGCGCTCATCGGTGCCGAGGCCGCCGAGACCACCTGCGGCAGGATCCGGACCAGCAGGTCCAGTACCGCTGCCTCGCCGTACTGCTCGAACGCCTCCGCCTTGGCCTGCATCGCCTCGGCTTCCGCCCGGCCCCGGGCCTGGATGGCGGACGCCTCCGCGGTGCCTTCCCGTTCGACCGCGTCGGCGATCGCCGTGCGGCGCCGCTGCTCGGCCTCACCCTGCTTGGCACCCTCGATCGCGGCCGCCTCGGCCAGCGCGGCGCGCCGGGCACGCTCGCCCTCACCCACCAGCCGGTCCTGCTCCGCCTGCGCCTGCGCCGCCGCGATGGTGGCCTGCCGCTCCGCGTCCGCCCTCAGCACCGCCGCGTTGCGCGCCGCCTCAGCGTCCTGCTCCGTCTTGTACCGGGCGGCGTCGGCCGGCTTGCGGACCTCGGTGTCCAGCTGCCGCTCCTTGAGCTCGGCGTTGCGCTCGGCGACCTTCTGCTGCTCGGAGAGGATCGCCTGCTGGCGTTCCGCCTCGGCCAGCGGGCCGGCCGCCGAGGAGCGCGCCTTCGCCGCGTCGATCTCGGCCTGTACCTCGGCCTTCTTGAGCGCCAGGTTGCGCTCGGCCGACGCGATGGCCTCCTCCGCCTTCATCCGCTCCGTCTCCGCGGTCTGCCGGGCCTGCGCCTCGGCGATCGCCGCGGCCTTGAGTACCCGCGCAGCCTCGGGCCGGCCGAGATCCTGCAGGTACGAGCCGGCGGTCCGGATGTCCTCCAGCTGGAACGCGTCGAGGACCAGGCCCTGGTGTGTGAGCGCCCGCTCCGCCTCCTCGGCGACGTGGGCCGAGAACGCCGCCCGGTCACGGATGATCTCCTCCACGGTGAGCCGGCCGACCACGGCGCGCAGCGCGCCGGAGAGCACCTGACCGGTGAAGCCCTCGATCCGGTCCTGCTGGTGCAGGAACCGCTGCGCGGCCGGCCGGATCATCTCCGCCGTGCCGCCCACCTTCACGATCGCGACAGCGTCGGCGTCGCAGCGGATGCCCTGGGCGCTCACCGCCGCCGTGACCGAGACCGGGATCTCCCGGCTGGACAGAGAGAGCCGGTACAGGCGCTGGACAACGGGCATCACGAACACCGCGGCGCCCATCACCACCTTCTGCCCGGACAGGTCGAGGACCGTGGAGCCATCCGCGGCCCGGACCGCGCGCCCCTTCCGGCCTGTCACGATGAATGCCTCGTTCGGTCCGGCAACGCTGATCCTGGACAGGACGAACATGATGATCAGCAGGACCAGCAGCACGGCGCCGCCGATCGCGATGAGGAGAGGTGACATTTCCCTTCTTCCTGCTTCGATGACTGACCTTCCCGGCGGGCCGGCGGCCTGCGGGACGATTCGTGGGACGGCGCGTGCCGGGAGGATCCGGCATCTCGGCATCGCCGGCGTCGGTAGCGGGGATGCCCGGGCGCGAGTGGGCCCACGCGGGCATGCCTAGGGCGCGGACAGGGTGCCGTCCGTGATCGGCGGGGTCTCTTCGACCTGGACGCTGCTCGGGCTGGGAACCCCGATGACGAACACCGGGGTACCGAGCGGCAGCGGCCGGTCGCACCGCGCGTTGAACTTCATGTGCTGGCCGGCGACGGACAGGCGCACCTCGCCGTACCCGGCGGACGGAACCGGAGTGACGACGACGCCGGTGGCACCCAGCAGGTGGTCGCTTTCCAGCGTGGCGTCCGTGGACATGTTGATCGCGGCGTGGACCAGACGGCCGGCCAGCCACGCGGTCGGTACGGCGGCGAGCAGCCCCACCACGACCGCCGCCAGTACCGTGACGGCGCCGTGCCCGGGCAGTACAGCCGCGACGATCGCCCCGCCGAAGCCGAACGCGCCGAGGAACCCGGCGATGACCGGCAGGGACAGGTCCGCGCCGCCGTGGCCCCCTCCGGCGTCGCCGAGGTGCAGGTGCCCGCCGTCCAGATGGCCGAAGCCCAGGTGACCTACATGAAGGTGACCGCCGCCGAGGAGGGCGAGGATCAGTAAGAGCAGGGCGAATCCGCCGATGATCAGGAACGTGACGACGAGCGCGCTCATCCCCGTGGCGCCTCCCGCGCCCGGGCCGGTGGTCAACGAGTCCATCCGGTCCGTGATCCGAGGGTAAACCGGTCGTGCACGTCCGAAGCTCCGCCGGACGTACCGTTCGTGGCTGGGTCGCGTAGCGGGGCCTCGCAACCGGGCTTCGTGGCTCGATTTCGCGGCTGGGCCCTTGGCTGACTACCGCGTCTGGCCCGCCCGGTGAAACTGTCAGATCCGCGAGCCACAATGGAAACATGCGCTGGCAGGAGTTGAGCACGCCGATCGGGGGCCTCGGCATCGCCGTGGACGGCACCGGGATCTGCCGGGTCCAGTTCGGTGGCGCGCCGCCGACCCGGACCCCCGCTGCGGATCCCCTGTTCGACGACGCCGCCGACCAGCTGGGCAGGTATTTCTCCGGCGCGTTGACCGAGTTCGACCTGCCGCTGTCGGTCAACGAGGGCTCCGCCTTCGAGCGGGCGGTGTGGCGGGCGATCGCCGCCATCCCGTACGCGCAGATGCGCACGTACGGGCAGATCGCTGCCGACGTCGGCGAACCCGACGCGGCCCGGGCGGTCGGCACGGCGTGCAACCACAATCCGCTGCCGGTCGTGGTCCCCTGCCACCGTGTCGTCGGAGCGGGCGGCAAGCTGGTCGGGTTCGGCGGCGGCCTGCCGCGCAAGCGGTTCCTGCTGGAGTTGGAGGCGCGGGTGCGGATCGAGCGCGATTTCGCCTGAGCGAAGCCGGAGCCGCTCTTTGGTGGAGGCGAGCACAGGCCACGTGTTACAGCCTGAGCGGAGCCGGAGCCGCTCTTTGGTAGAGGCGAGCACAGGCCGCGTATTACAGCCTGGGCTTTTGCCTGGGCCTGGCCGAGCCGGTGTAGAAGAGGCGAACAGAGGCTATGTATTACAGCCCTCGCGTCGGCTCAGAACTGCCAGATCCAGACCACGGCCCGGTAGACCCCGATGACCGCCAGCACCGCGAACACCGTCAGCGCGACGATGACGAACAGACAGGGCACCGTGTTGCTGCGGCGGGCCGGGTGCTCCAGCGACGCCGGTCCCGACCAGATGTCCGGCGGGCCGACCCGCTGCGCCCGTTCCGCGAGGCTCATCAGCCGTGCCCGGGCAGCCTCGCACAGCATCCGGGGATCGGCGGTGAACTGAAGCAGTCGCAGCTGAAGCCACGGTGACGGGTTCGCCCGTTCAAACGCCGCCATCTCCTCCGGCCGTACCTCGTCGGTGAGGTACGACCAGCGACCGGCCTCCGCCAGGTTGCCGGTGCGCCGGTAGATCGCGGCGAGTGCTCGGCGGATTTCCAGGTCATCCGGCTGGTTGGCGAGGAAGGTGCGCAACCGCTGGGTGGCCTGGTGAGTGCGACCGTGTGCGAGGTCGCTCTGTACCCGGGCAAGCACGTCGGGTTTTGCCACATATCGATGGTCGGACAGCCGTATCCAAGGACGCCAGTAGCGACGGTAACGATCAGCCCACGATCCACTGAACCACGGTGACCGCACCCAGCACCGCGAACGGCAGCGCCGCGACGGTGGCGCCGATCGCGTACCGGCGCCGCCGCAGCAGTACCCGAGCCATCCGCGTCCGCGCGTCCGGGCTGCCCGTGATGGCGGCCGCCTCCGCCAGTTCGGTGAGGCGCCGGCGGGCGAACTCGGTCGCCGCGTACCCGTTGCGCGCCGGCCAGCGCAGCTTGCGCAGCCGGACGGCCGGGGACGGGAATGCCCGCTCGAACGCCTGGATCTCCTCCGGGTCCGCGTCGGCGTAGAGGTAGCTCCAGCGGCCCGCCTCGATGCGGTTGCCGGTCATCCGGTGCACCGAGGCCAATCGACGGCGCAGGTCGAGGTCGGTCGGGTGGGTCGCGACCAGGCTTCCCAGCCGCTGGATCGCGGGCTGGGTGCGGCCGTCCGCGAGGTCGGCGGCGACCCTGTCAAATACATCGGCCTTGGCCATTCCCTCACTATGGACAGCAGAGCCTGCCGGGTCCAGAGTACCTATGCCGCAAATAGGACGGGCGTTTCTCCGCGTATCAGGACATAAGCCAAAATCGACGGCGTCGGGCTCGCCCGCGGGCCGGCAAACGATCGCGACAGGAACCCACCGACACGACGACGCGGCGGGACCCGGTGCACCCGGATCCCGCCGCGTCACGCAGCGGAGAGGACTAGCGCTCGACCTCGCCACGGATGAACTTCTCCACGGCCTCCCGGGCGTCCGGGTCCGCGTACTGGACCGGCGGGGACTTCATGAAGTAGCTGGCCGCGGAGATGATCGGGCCGCCGATCTTCCGGTCCATAGCGATCTTGCAGGCCCGCAGCGCGTCGATGATGATGCCGGCCGAGTTCGGCGAGTCCCACACCTCCAGCTTGAGGTCTACGTTCAGCGGTACGTCGCCGAACGCCCTGCCCTCCAGCCGGATGTGCGCCCACTTGCGGTCGAGCAGCCACGGCACGTGGTCAGACGGTCCGATGTGGACGTTCGCCTTCTCCATCTCGTGCGGGATCTGCGAGGTGACCGACTGGGTCTTCGAGATCTTCTTGGACTCCAGCCGATCACGCTCCAGCATGTTCATGAAGTCCATGTTGCCGCCGAAGTTGAGCTGGTAGGTGCGCTGCAGCTCGACACCGCGGTCCTCGAACAGCTTCGCCAGAGAGCGGTGGATGATCGTCGCCCCGACCTGGCTCTTGATGTCGTCGCCGACGATCGGCAGGCCGGCCGCCTCGAACTTGGCCGCCCACGCGGGATCGGACGCGATGAAGACCGGCAGCGCGTTGACGAAGCCGCAGCCGGCGTCGATCGCGGCCTGCGCGTAGAACTTGTCCGCCTCCTCGGAACCGACCGGGAGGTAGGACACGACCACGTCGACCCGGGCGTCGCGGAGCGCCTGCACCACGTCGACCGGCTGCTCGTCGGACTCGGTCACCGTCTCGCGGTAGTACTTGCCCAGGCCGTCGTACGTCGGCCCACGCTGGACCAGCACCCCGGTCGGCGGTACGTCGCAGATCTTGATGGTGTTGTTCTCGCTGGCGACGATCGCCTCGGCCAGGTCCTGCCCCACCTTCTTGGCATCCACGTCGAACGCCGCGACGAACTCCACGTCGGAGACGTGGTAGCCGCCGAAGTTGACGTGCATGAGACCCGGGACGCGCTCGCTCGGATCGGCGTTGCGGTAGTACTCCACCCCTTGGAGCAGGGATGACGCACAGTTTCCGACGCCGACGATGGCCACGCGGATCGAACCCATCTGATCAGCCTCCTTCTTCATCTTCGGTCCGCTCCGGCAGATGTCTGGATGATCCAGGCGGAGGCGGTGTTGTGTTGGACTCGCCCGGCCCAGCGGGCTGCGTTGCCCGACTGTTCTGACCGGGTTGGCCGCCGGAGCGCTCTGTAGCGATCAGCTCCTCCAGCCAGCGAACCTCGCGCTCACAGGCGTCGAGGCCGTGTCGCTGCAGTTCAAGGGTGTACGCATCGATCCGTTCGGCGGCCCGGGTCAGCGCGTCGCGCAGCCCCTCCCGGCGCTCCTCGATCCGCCGCCGCCGGCCTTCCAGGATCCGCAACCGGGTGTCCTGATCCGTGCGGGCGAAGAAGGCGAAGTGCACGCCGAAGCCGGCGTCCTCATACGTCTCCGGACCGGCCTGGGCGAGCATCTCCTGGAAGCGCTCTTTGCCCTCGGCTGTGATCTTGTAAACAACCCGGCCGCGGCGGGTGGTCAGCGCCGGTACCTCGGTGGCGGTCACCGGCTCGGCGGGAGCCCCCTCGGTGATCAGCCCGGCGGCCTGCAGCCGTCGCAGGGTCGGGTAGAGCGAGCCGTAGGAGATCGCCGCCCGAATCGCTCCGAGCTTGGTGCCGAGCTGCTTGCGCAGCTCGTATCCGTGCATCGGAGTCTCGTGCAGGAGGCCGAGAATGGCGAGATCAAGCACCGGCGGCCTCCTCTCGATGTATCGGACCGATACATCGGTACGTTACTCGCGGACCCGGACTCCGGCAATTCCACTTCGCACACGGTCGCGTTACGGACAGTCACGAACTCGCCCGTCCGGCCGGAGGCGCGTACCCTCGTGCGCATGCGCACGCAGCGGCAGGTGGTGGACTACTCGCTTCAGAAGCGAGCGCTGCTGCGTGAGGTGCACTCGGGGCGGGTGGGCATCTACGAGGTCTGCGATGCCTCGCCATACCTGAAAAATGCTGCTCGCTTCCACGGCGAACTGACCGACGACCGATGCCCGGTCTGTCGCCGGGAGAATCTGACGCACGTCCACTACATCTATGGCGACGAACTCAAGCAGTCCGCCGGACAGGCCCGGTCCAAGACCGAACTGCCCGTCCTCGCCATGACGTTCCGTGAGTTCCAGGTGTTCGTGGTGGAAGTGTGCCGCGGCTGCGGATGGAACCATCTCGTCGAGCAGTACCTGCTTGGCCGTTCCGGGCTCGACGAGTCTGGCCCGAACGCGCCCACGTCGACTCGACGGCGACGCGAGGCCGCGGAATGACGTTCTCTCACCCGGCCGGCTTCCGGAACCCACGGACCGCGGATGAGTCGCACGATCGAAACCTAATTTGTCCCGTTTATTCGGACGTGGCACCGTCGCCGCGTCCGTCCGATCCGCCTGAGTGGTGCTACCCCGACATCGCGGTGCAGGTCCGCGCGACGAATGGGGCAGCCTCGCAGCATCGCTCATGGCAACCGGGTGGTGTCTCTCCCCTCGCCACCCCGACCGGCAGGGTGTGACAGATGAATCCGTCCTACGGCGACTCGAACAATGCTGCCCACGGTCGGGCCCGTCCCCCGGGTTCCGACGATGGGTACGACGATCGCGCCGACCGTTCCCGCAGCGGATACGACTCGTACGGTGACTCCGGGCGACGGTCGAGTGCCGGAAGGGCCTCAGCCTCGGCCGGTCGTGCCTCCGCGGGCCGCGCGTCGGTCGGCGGCTCAGCGAGCGTCCCAGGTACGGGGCGGGCGGACGAGGGCGACTGGTCCGGGCGATCGGGGCGTGCCTCGGTCCGGCCGGCCAGCTCTCAGGACGACTACTACGGCTCGACCGGCCGCGCGTCGACCGGACGCGCCTCGTCGGGTCGGGCATCGGCGGGCCGGGCGTCCGCCGGCCGCGCCTCGGTAGGTAGCGCCTCTGTCGGTAGTGCCTCTGTGGGCAGCGCCTCGGTGGGCGGCTCCCCGGCCGGCCGGGCGACCGTCGGCCGTGCGTCGGTCGGCCCGGACGGTTCGGGGCCGGGCGGGCCGGGAGGCCCGAACGGACCGGGTCGGGGCCGCGCCGGCGCGGGAGGCGCCGGCGGTAAGAAGAAGACGAGCAAGCGGACCCGCCGGCGGAACATCATCCTGGCCGCGGCCGCTCTGTTGATCATGATGTCGGGCGTCATCGTCGTCGGCGGTACCTATTACTTCGACAGCGTGAAGATGCCCGACGCCCTGCCGACGCCGGCACAGTCCACGACGATCTACTACGCCGACGGCCAGCACCAGATGGCCAAGATCGGCGATCAGAACCGGACGAACGTCGGGATCAACCAGATCCCGAAGTACGTGCAGGACGCGGTGGTGGCCGCCGAGGACAACACCTTCTACACGAACCAGGGCGTGGACTTCAGAGGCATCATGCGCGCGCTGGTGAACAACGTGACCGGTGGCGACCGCGAGGGCGCGTCGACGATCACCCAGCAGTACGCGCGGAAGATGGCCGACCTGGAGGGCATCTCGTACGCGCGGAAGCTGCGCGAGGCGGTGATCGCGATGAAGCTCACGAAGGACTACAGCAAGGCCCAGATCCTGAACGCCTACCTCAACACCGTGTACTTCGGACGCGGTGCGTACGGGATCGAGGCGGCCTCACAGGCGTACTTCCACAAGAGCGTCAGCCAGTTGACTCCCGCCGAGGGCATTCTGATCGCCGGCGTGATCAAGCAGCCCGAGCCGGCGGACCTGAACAATCCGAGCGCGTCGCCCGGCTACGACCCGGCGTACGGCCTGGCCCAGTCCAAGGACCGGTGGGGCAACTACATCCTGCCCAACATGGTGAAGCTCAAGTTCATGTCGCAGGCGGATGCGAGCAAGCTGACGTACCCGACCGACTGGGTCAAGCCGTCGGCCGACACCATGGACGCCAGCCAGTACGGCCTGGACCTGCCGACCGGCTTCATCCTGCACCAGGTGATGGCTGAGCTGAGCCATCAGACGGACGTCAAGGCACTGGCCAACACGAAGACGTTGAAGACCGGTGGCTACAAGATCATCACGACGATCGACTACAACATGGAGCAGGACGCGATCAAGACCGCGGACGACAAGGTCAAGGGGTCGGTCATGAGCGGCCAGCCGACGAACCTGCAGGCGTCCCTGGTCACCATCGAACCCTCGACCGGCCGGGTGAAAGCCTACTTCGGCGGCCACGACGGTTCCGGCCTCGACTACGCGGGCATCTACGACGACCCGGTCCTCGGCGACGGTAACTGGACCGGTGCCCACTTCCCGCCGGGTTCGACGTTCAAGCTCTACACCCTGGCCACCGCGCTGAGTCAGGGCATCTCGATCGACTCGTACTGGAACGGGGCACCGAAGGTGGAGTTCCCGGACCAGAACCGTACGGCGAAGAGTCCCGCCGGCCCGGTGACGAACGCGGACGGCGCCGGGGACAGCTGCCCGGCGAACACCCAACCCGTCAAGTACGTCTGCACCCTGCAGATGGCGCTGCAGAAGTCTATGAACACCGTGTTCTTCGGCGTTGGCGACGTGGTGCACGCCAGCAACATCATCGACATGGCCAAGGCGATGGGCATCGAGCACCTGTGGGCGCCGGTGCCGGACCCCGCCAACCCGAAGAGCACCATCGACAAGCGCTTCGACCTCGCCAACTACACCGGGGCGCAGCTGTCGCCGAAGTACTTCGGTAACGAGCTCTCGATCGGTCAGTACGGAACCACGGTGCTGGACAACGCGACCGGTGTCGCCACCCTGGCGGCGCGCGGCATCTCGGCGCCCTCGCACTTCGTCGAAAAGGTCTACCAGGGCTCCAACCTCGTCTACGAGGAGCGGCTCCGGCAGACCAACACCGCGCAGACGGCGCACCTGACCCAGCAGGAGATCGACGACGAGACCTGGGCGATGCAGAGCGTGATCCAGAACGGCTTGTCCAAGAACAAGCTGGCGGGTGGCCGGGAGGCGGCGGCCAAGACCGGTACCTGGCAGTACGGCAACACCGCCCACAACCAGGACGGCTGGTACGCGGGCTTCACCCCGCAGTTGGCCACCGTGGTGCACATCGGCAGCCGTGACCCGAAGAATCCGATCGTCAAGTGGAAGGACGACAACGGCAATCTGAAGGACATCAACGGCGCCGACCTTCCGGGTACGGTCTGGAAGACGTACATGGATCTCGCGTCCAAGGGCATGAAGAAGGTGAAGCTGCCGGATCCCAAGCACGTCGGTGACGCGACCAAGGGCAACGAGCAGTCGCCGCAGCCGCAGGCGCCACCGCCAGACCAGCAGCAACAGCAGCAGCAACAGCAGCCGTGCCTGACCCCGCCGTTCTGCCCGGGCCAGGGGGACAACGGGGGCCGCGGGCATGGCGGCAACAACAACGTGCCACCGACGAACCAGCAGCAGGCGCCGCCCAACGGATAGGTCAAAGCGGCACGACGGACCTCAAACGGAATTCAGATGGGCGTCGGGCTATGCAGCCACCACGTCCCGGGGCAGGATGTACCGGTGACGCTGAGCGCAGAGCCCGAACGGTCATCGATGGATGCGCCGTCCCGGTCCGATGAGTTCGTGCGCGGGCTGTCCGAGGCCGTCGGTGGCCCGGTCGGCTCGCACGCGGTGCCCCGGCGGTCCGGGCGGTTCTGGACCGCCGGCCGGATCGTCATGGCCCTGGTCTGCCTGACCCTCGCGCTGCACTGGGTGCAGAAGTCGCCGTGTGAAAACGGCGCCTGGACGGGATACAAGCAGTACCGCGAGATGTGCTACACCGACGTGCTCGCGCTGTACTACGCGGAGGGCCTCTCCGACGGCAAGGTGCCGTACCGCGACCACGCGGTCGAGTACCCGGTGCTGACCGGCGCGTTCATGGGGCTCATCGGTCTCCCGGTGCACGCGATCGGCGAGAATCGGCCGGGCTTCAACCAGGGCGAGGCGTTCTACATCGTCAACCTGGTCGTGCTCGGCGGGCTCGCGATCGCCACCGTCGGGGTGATCCTCGCGCTGCGCCGACGACGACCATGGGACGCCGCGCTGTTCGCGGCGGCCCCGGCACTGTTGTTCACCGCGAGCGTGAACTGGGATCTGCTCGCCGTCGGGCTGGCGATGTTCGGCGTGTACGCGTGGGCCAAACGACATCCGGTGGCGGCCGGCATCCTGCTCGGGCTCGGTACGGCGGCCAAACTGTGGCCGGGCTTCCTGTTCATCCCGCTGCTGTTCCTCGGGCTACGGGCACGCCGGTTCTCGCAAGCCTTCACGGCCAGCCTGGTCGGCTTGATCACCTGGATCGTCGTCAACGCGCCGGTGTACCTGCTCTACCACAAGTCGTGGGACCAGTTCTTCAGCCTCAACCGGACCCGGGGGATCGACTGGGGCACGCTCTGGTACCTGGGGGTCCACTTCCCGTTCCTGGGTGCCTTGCCCGGCTTCAACCGCCTGCAGACCAACATCCCATCGGTCAACTACCTGCAGTACGGGCTCTTCGCCGTGTGCTGCATCGGGATCGCACTCCTGATCTTCATGGCACCCCGCCGGCCCCGGTTCGGGCAGGTGGCCTTCCTGGTGGTGGCCGCGTTCCTGGTCTTCTCCAAGGTCTGGTCGCAGCAGTACGTGCTGTGGCTGCTCCCACTCGCCGTACTGGCCCGGCCCCGGTGGGGAGCCTTCCTGGCCTGGCAGGCGGCAGAGGTCATCTACTTCTGCGCCTTCTATGGAGAGCTGCTCGGCGCCTCGGGCAAGGGCATCTTCCCGGAGAGCGTCTTCGATCTTGCCGCCCTGCTGCGCCTCGTCACCGTGTGCGTACTGGCCGGGTACGTGATCCGCGACATCGTGCGCCCTGAGCGCGACGTCGTCCGAGACACCTACTCCGACGACCCGGAGGGCGGCGTGCTCGACGGCGCCCCGGACGCCCCGTGGATCGCCTGGTGGGGCGGGGGGCCGGAGGACGAGGAAGACGCCGTCCCCGCCGGCGGCCAGCCGACGGGGGGCCAAGCGGCAGGGGGCCAGACGGCCCTCGCCGGATCCGCGAGCGTCAGCTGAGCCGGTAGACGAACGTGTCGCCCAGATCCTGACGGGTGATGCCGAGGTCCTGGTACGGCACGTCCGGCGAGGCGGCCTTGGAGTAGTCGGTCGAGCCGGCCGCCTGCTGCTTGAGCACCACCACGGCGCGGATCCCGAGGTTGCGCAGATACTCGACGCTGGCCTGGTCCGGGAAGGACTTCGCGACGTTGCGCACTTCCTGCTGATCGGTCGGGTAGAAACCGCTGCCGCCGTTGACGATCTTCTGGAACTTGGTCGTCGACCAGAGCATCACGTTTTCGTCGATCAGCGCGTCGCTCGGCAGCACCAGCATCGGCCCGTCGACGGTACGCAGGGCGGCGGGCTGGGCGGGCACGACCGGATGCGGAAGCGTGTGCCAGTTGGTGCCCTCGGCCAGTACCAGCAGCAGCGGCAGCAGGGTGGCCACCCGCAGCAGCAGGCCGGGCCGGGTGGCCACCGGTCCTCGCTCCGCGGCAACGTCATAGGACCGGCCGACCAACGCCCCGACCGCGCCGGCCGCGAGGATCGCGAGCAGCAGGGTGGTCCAGATGACCAGGCGGCCGGGGGTGCGGCTGGAGGAGAAGAACGGCAGGTACTTGTAGAGGAACACGTACGTGTACTTGCCGCCGCCGTAGAACTCGGTGCCCTCGGCCAGGACGATGCTGACCAGGGTGCCGGCGAGCAGCCACAGCCGGGTGCGCAGCGACCAGATCGAGAAGAACAGGCCGGCCGCGGCGAGGCCGTACAGCATGAAACCAGGTAGCAGCGTGGTCTCGGCTGGGGCGATCATCGTGGCCCGGGCGGCGGCGTGCGCGGCCCCCCAGGGCAGCGACTGGGCGGGCGCGGTGATGAACGAGTGCAGGTTCGGTGAGAACGCCTCGATCGCGTCGAGGCCGCGCTTCGCCTCCGGGTGCTGCTTGATGACCTCCAGGTACGGCACGCCCATCAACAGGCCGACCGCGCCGAACACCACGATCCCGACGCCGTCGGCCAGCAACAGCCGGCGGCCGAGAGCCCGGCGGCCCTTCAGCAGCCAGCGGATGGCGGACACGATGACGACCAGGGCCAGCACGTAGACGAACGGGAGCCCGATGCCGAAACCGAGGCTGATCTGCCAGGCGGCGACGCACCAGCCGGCGAACGCCCAGCCCGGCCGGGTGAGTTCCCGCCGGTGCCCCTTCGTGAACGAGAACCCGTGCCCGCGCGCGATCATCGCCAGGGACAGCGCGATCCCGCCGACCGACAGGACGTGCATGTGCCCGGCCTGCCCCCACCGCCAGGGAGCGTAGGCGAAGGCGGCACCGGCGACGGCCGCCGCGGTACGCCGGGCACCGAGCTGCCGTACCAGCGCGTAAGCGCCGACGAACGCGAGCGCCTCCAGCAGGATGAATAGGAGGTTGTACCGGATCAGCGCGGCGGTGGGTCCGGTGCCGACCAGGCCGAATGGGAAGTACCCGAAGAGGGTGTCGGAGAACGCGAAACTGTACGAGTCGGGGTAGAACGAGTTGCTGTTCCACACGTGCAGCGGGTCGGTGAGCATGGCGTGCCCGGACCAGGCGAGCTGCCACGCTTGCAGGGTGGGGTCCCAGATGTCGGACGGGATGGTGCTGGCCGGATGCCACGCGCTCGGCCAGGTCATCACGACGGCGAGCGCGATCGCGGCCAGGCTGACCACGGTCCACTCGTGAACCAGGAACCGCCCGGTGCCCCCCACGGCGCGGCGGAGCCGGCCGACCCGCCGTGCGGGCTCGGGGCCGAACAGGGTCCAGCGGTCGGCGGCGTCGGGGGCGGTCTCCGTGGTCGGGTCGCCGGCGGCGTCCGTGGTGCCCGCGGCGGTGTCCGACCCGGTGGTGGGGCCTGCCGCTGCCGTGGCGGCGTCCGGGGTCCCGGCGGCGTCGGTGGTGCTCGCGTCGGTGGTGCTCGCCTCACCGGCACTCGCGCCCGCGGTGGCCGACTTCTCCGTGGCTTCGGCGGTGTCTTCCCCGGACGCGTCGGCGCGCGCCGACCCGCTGGGAGTTTCGCCGGCCGGACCGGTCCCGGGCGCCCTGCTCGAGTCGCCGTCGGGCTCGGTCGCGTCCGCTGACACGTCGGCGTTCTCCGCCATGCCGGTGTCCTCCGCGTGAGTGCGGGCCTCGCCGGGAGGGTCCTGGGCAGCCGCCGGGCCAGGCGCGACGGTCGGCACGACCGCCGAGCCTTCCTGATCCACGCTCATCCGTTCAACCGCTTCCGCAGGTAGGCAATGTCGGCCGACTGGCCGGTCGCTCCGCCCGGCGTCTCCACGACGACCGGAGCGTCGGCGGCCCGGATGACCGCCACGACCAGATCTGGATCGATATTGCCTGACCCCAGGTTGTCGTGTCTGTCCCGTCCCGAATCGAAGCCATCCTTGGAATCGTTCGCGTGGATCAGATCGATCCGCCCGGTGATCGCCTTCACCCGGTCGACGATGTCCACCAGGTCTTCACCGCCGGCATGGGCGTGACAGGTGTCAAGGCAGAAGCCGACGCCGAACTCACCGACCACGTCCCAGAGTCGGGCCAGCGCGTCGAATCGGCGGGCACAGGCATTCTCGCCGCCCGCCGTGTTTTCGATCAGGATCTGAGTGGCGAAGCCGCCACTCTCCTCGGCGTATGCGAACGTCTTGCGCCAGTTGTCGATGCCGGTGGCGAGATCGCCCTTGTCCACGTGTCCGCCGTGGACGATCAGGCCCCGGGCGCCCACCGTCCGGGCCGCGTCGGCGTGCTTCACCAGCAGCTTGCGGCTGGGAATCCGGATCCGGTTGTTCGTCGTGGCCACGTTGATGACATACGGAGCGTGGACGAAGACATCGACGTCGGCACCCCGCAACGCGTCGGCGTCGGCGCGGGCCTGCGGGTCCTTCCAGCCCTGAGGGTCGGCCAGGAAGAACTGGACCACCTCGGCGTGCCGGGCGGTGGCTTCGGCGAGCGGGTCGGCGGGGTCGACGTGGGCTCCGATTCGCATGCCGCCGAGCCTACGTCGTGGCCCCGACGATATCGTCCAGCCCTGGCGCAATACGACGACCTGCACCACAATCTCCACGAGCATCACCATCACGTTGCGCTGCTCGTTGATATGTCCGGGGCAGTGCCCAAATCAACCTGGGGAGTCTCTACAAATGCGGGTGTTATCCCGATGGAAAATCGCTGCGACCCTGGGCTTGGCGGTCGCGGCGGGACCAATCCTCGCGCCGATCGCGGCCGTCGCCGCGTCGACACCCACGGTTAGCTTCAGTGGTGGCTGTGGCCTACTCGGCGTGGGTGCGTCATCACAGCCCAGTACCGGATCGGTAAAGATCACCGCCAATTCATCGGTGACCTTCGTCAATCACCTGAACGGCTCCGCGCAGCTGTTCATCAACGGTTCTTCTCGCACGACGTTGAACCGCAACTATCAGGTCAGCGTGTCGTTCAGTTCGTCGGCGTCGGTCTCCCTCGTGCCGTCGTGCCTGCTCGGCACCGGGGGCGCCGGAACGGTGTCCGTCCGGGTGTCCTCGCCGACTGGCAGCCCGGTCGGTCCCGCGCCGACGACCGGCGCGCCCACCCACGCCTCGCCGACGGTCAAGGCGTCTGCGACCAACTCGCCCAGCCCGGGCCGTCCGTCCTCCTCGCCGAGCGGCACGATTGTCCCGTCGGGCGCGCCGAGCCTCGATCAGCCCGGTCTCGTGGGGCCGTCCGGACCGTCCGCCGCCGCCGGCGGCGTCGTGACGGATCCGAGTAGCGGACCGATGGTCGCCTCGGTCGGTGCGGCAACGCCGGCGACATCCGGGCATCAGGGACCAGCCCGACTTCTGGTCGTAATCGCGGCAGTTTGCATAATCGGCGTCACTATCGCCCTAATCCGCGCTATCGTTACTCAACGTGCAATCCGGGTAGCCACGGCGTAGCATTCAGCCATAAGCTCCGCGGGGCGTCAGTCATCCAGCTCGTCGGTGTGGTCGTTCCTCCCCAGGTCCCACCCAGGTAGGCGGATGGGGCGCCCCGCGGCTCCGTGTCCAGGCCAGGTATCCTTGCCGAGTTCATCGATGACGGGCGCCGGCAGGCCGGCGCCGGCCTGGTGAACGGACGCCAGACCTCCTGCCGTGGAAGGACCGCGGCCGCTAGCCCAGAGGAGGTGAGCACGTCTTGCGTCATTACGAGATCATGGTGATCCTCGATGCCAGCCTTGAGGAGCGCACCGTCGCCCCGTCGCTCGACACGTACCTGAACGTGATTCGTACCGCGGGTGGCTCGGTGGAGAAGCTCGACGTTTGGGGCCGCAGGCGCCTCTCGTTCGAGATCAACAAGAAGACCGAGGGTATCTACGCGGTCATCGACCTCCAGGCATCGCCGGAGGCCGTTGCCGAGCTGGACCGTCAGCTGCGACTCAACGAGTCGGTCCTGCGTACCAAGGTCATCCGGCCGGACGTCCGCTAGGCGCCCGGCGCTCCCGCGATCTGTCGTACCGGTGTGACAGTCTGGCGACTGTCATCCCACAGGCCCGGCCGAATGCCGGTCCACGACGACGCGGCCCGAAACGAGGAGTAGGCGATGGCAGGAGAGACCACCATCACGGTCGTCGGCAACCTGACCGATGACCCTGAACTGCGCTTCACCCCGTCCGGGGCGGCGGTTGCCAAGTTCCGTGTGGCGTCGACGCCGCGGACTCTCGACCGCGCTTCCGGTGAGTGGCGGGACGGCGAGCCGCTGTTCCTGTCGTGCACGGTCTGGCGGCAGGCGGCGGAAAACGTCGCCGAGTCGCTGCAGCGTGGTGCCCGCGTGATCGTCTCAGGTCGGCTGCGCCAGCGGTCGTACGAGACGAGGGAGGGCGAGAAGCGCACCGTGATCGAGCTGGAGGTCGACGAGATCGGCCCGTCGCTGCGCTACGCCACGGCGAAGGTGCAGAAGATGTCGCGCAGCTCGGGCGGCGGCGGTGGGTTCGGCTCCTCCGGTGGTGGCCAGGGCGGCGGTGGCGGCTTCGCCAACGACGACCCGTGGGCGACCGCCGCGCCGGCTCCGACCGGCGGCGGTGGCGGGGGCAACTTCGACGACGAGCCACCTTTCTAAGTAATTACGGAGTAAGAGTCATGCCGAAGGCTGCGGCGCTTCGCAAGCCGAAGAAGAAGGTGAACCCGCTCGACAAGGACGGGATCACCTACATCGATTACAAGGACACCGCGCTGCTGCGCAAGTTCATCTCGGACCGGGGCAAGATCCGTGCCCGCCGGGTCACGGGTGTGAGCGCCCAGCAGCAGCGCCAGATCGCACGTGCGGTCAAGAACGCCCGCGAGATGGCGTTGCTGCCGTACACGGCCACGGCTCGCTGAGGGGAGGCCCGGACATGAAGATCATCCTGACGCAGGAAGTCTCCGGTCTCGGTAGCCCCGGCGATGTGGTCGAGGTCAAGGACGGTTACAGCCGTAACTACCTGCTCCCGCAGGGGTTCGCGATCCTCTGGACCAAGGGCGGGGAGAAGCAGGTCACGTCGATCAAGCGGGCCCGGTCGGCCCGGGAGATCCGCGACCTCGGCCACGCCAACGAGGTCAAGTCGCAGCTCGAGGGGCTGAAGGTGAGCCTCTCCGCGCGTGCGGGAGACGGTGGCCGCCTGTTCGGGTCGGTCACGCCGGCCGAGGTCGCCGCGGCGGTCAAGTCCGCCGGCGGTCCCGACCTGGATCGTCGCCGGCTCGAACTGCCCGGCCACATCAAGTCGGTCGGTTCCTACCAGGTGCAGGTCAAGCTGCACCCGGAGGTCACCGCGAAGTTCGCTCTCAACGTGCTCGCGGGCAAGTAACGAGTTCCCCGGGCGGCCGGGGCAGGCATCGCGCCTGCTCCGGCCGTTCGTCGTTTGTGGCGCGAAACGCGCGTGGGGCGCCGCGCTGTCCCGGGTCAGGAACCGCCGGTCCGGGGCAAGCGATCCTCGGGTGAGGAACCGCTGGTCCAGGGCGAGCAGTGCCGGTGAGCGGCCTCGCCGGAGCGGGCCGGCCCACTCGTGGGGTCAGGACGCCATCACCGTGAACAGGATCGTGGCGGCACCGGCACCGATGATGGCCGCGGCGAACGCCGCCGTCACGGGCCGCCACGCGCCGCTGCCCAGCCGGATGAGCAGCGCCAGCACCAGGCTGATGACGAGCGCCGCGCAGAGCCGGGGCAGGCCGTCCATCATCCCGTTGAGTACGGCGGTGCGCATCGGCGGGCACACGTTGTGGACCGGTGTGGCACACGCCGTACCCGAGTCGTTGTCGAACACCAGCACCCAGCCGACGATGAGCGCCAACGGCACGACGTACCAGGCGAGAGTCCAGACCACCGTCGCGAAGTAGGACTTCTCGCCCTCGACCGGGTCCAGGTCGGTCCGGTCGATCGAGTGCCGCACCACGCGCCAGTCGCGGCGACGCTGCTCGGTCTCGGGCAGGCTCTCGCTCTCCGACTCCGGCGTGTCGCCCTGTCCGAACGAGTTTCTGCCCAGCCAGGTGTCGTAGTCCACGGTGGGAGCGTCATCGTCATCGCGATCCTGTGTCCACGAGTGAAATGACAGATCCCGGTACGATCGCGACACGCCGGCCCTACTTTCTCCGCTCCACATCGTGTGGGCAAGGTTTCCGCATGTAGGAGCGTATCTCCCCGGCAATCCCCAGCACTGTCCACAGGATGTGCACAGCGTCGCGCACATGCTCGGACGGGCTGGTCCACAGGTTTTCCCGAGCGTCATCCACCGATCGATTTTGAGGCCGGCCCAGCCTTCCGTACCGTGATCTGATTAGCCCCGGGGGAACTGTCGTACCCGTGCGGACCATCGACAGTGGGGCTCTGGCGGTTTGGGGGGGCGGCTTGTCGATCAGCGAAAGCACGGGAGCTGGCGGACGCCTGGGAAGTGGCGGCGCTGACCGTGACCCGCGCCCACCCGAGCAACGCAGCGCAGAGCCCCGCTACCCCGACTCGGGCTCCGAGCCCCGATCGGCGGAGGGTCAGTTCGACCGGTCGCCACCACAGGACGTCGCCGCGGAGCAGTGTGCGCTCGGCGGCATGATGCTGTCGAAGGACGCGATCGCCGACGTCATCGAGATCCTCAAGCCCGTCGACTTCTACCGGCCGGCGCACGCGACCATCTTCGACGCGATCCTCGACCTCTACGGGCGAGGGGAACCGGCCGACGCCATCACCGTGGCCGCGGCCCTGGCCGACGCGGGCGACCTGGGTCGGGTCGGCGGCGCACCGTATCTGCACACACTGATCGCGAGCGTGCCTACGGCGGCGAACGCGGCATACTACGCGCGGATCGTGAGCGAGCGTGCCGTGCTGCGCCGTCTCATCGAGGCCGGCACCCGGATCGTGCAGCTTGGGTTCGGCTCGGCCGCTGGCGGTGGCCGCGACGTCGACGACCTCGTCGACCTGGCGCAGCAGGCGGTCTACGACGTCACCGAGCGGCGGGTCAGCGAGGACTTCGCGATCCTCTCCGACCTGCTGCAGCCGACGCTGGACGAGATCGAGGCGGTCGGCGCGCAGGCCGGCATGATGACCGGCGTACCGACCGGGTTTACCGACCTCGACCGGCTGCTCAACGGGCTGCACTCCGGTCAGCTGGTCATCGTCGCCGGCCGGCCCGGTCTCGGCAAGAGCACGGCCGCCATGGACTTCGCCCGGAGCGCGTCCCTCAAGCACAACTACGCCAGCGCCATCTTCTCGCTGGAAATGAGCAAGGTCGAGATCGTCATGCGGCTGCTGTCCGCCGAGGCGCGGGTACCGCTGCACGTGCTGCGCTCCGGCCAACTCTCGGACGACGACTGGACGAAGCTCGCCCGGCGGATGGGCGAGATCAGCGAGGCGCCGCTGTTCGTGGACGACACGCCGAACATGAACCTCATGGAGATCCGGGCGAAGGCGCGGCGGCTCAAGCAGCGCCACGATCTCAAGCTGATCATCGTGGACTACCTCCAGCTCATGACGTCGCCGAAGCGGGTGGAGAGCCGGCAGCAGGAGGTCGCGGAGCTGTCCCGGGGCCTGAAGCTGCTGGCCAAGGAGGTCGAGTGCCCGGTCGTCGCGGTCAGCCAGCTGAACCGCGGTCCGGAGCAGCGGACCGACAAGCGCCCGCAACTGTCCGACCTGCGTGAATCGGGATCTATCGAGCAGGACGCGGACGTGGTGATCCTGCTGCACCGCGACGACTACTACGACAAAGAGTCGCCCAGGGCCGGCGAGGCCGACTTCATCGTGGCGAAGCACCGTAACGGGCCGACCGACACCGTCACCGTCGCCGCCCAGCTGCACCTGTCCCGGTTCGTCGACATGGCGATCAACTGACCCGCCGCTCCGTCACCGTGCCGTCCCGTACCTCCAGGTGCCGCCCGTACCCGACGGACGACGCGAAGTACCCGTCGTGCGTCACCATCAGGATCGTGCCGCGGAACTCGCGCAAGGCGGCCTCGATGACGTCCAGCGAGTCGAAGTCGAGGTAGTTGGTCGGCTCGTCGAGCAGCAGCGTGGCGGCGCCCCCGTTGACCATCGTGGCGAGCAGCAGCCGGCGCAGTTCACCGGCCGACAGGGTACCGAGCGGCTGAGCTTGCTGATCCGGGTCGAACAGGTACGAGGTCAGCGTCGCCTCGGCCTCGTCGACGTACATCGGCACCCGGGATCGGAAGAAGTCGAGTACCGACATCCGCGCCGGCAGGTCGTCATGCGTCTGCGGGAGCAGCGCGACGCCTCCGGTGATCGCCACCGGACCCGACGGGGCGGACAGGATCCCGAGCAGCGTGGACTTGCCTGCGCCGTTGGGTCCGCTGATGAGTACCCGGTCCCCGCCGCGCACGTCCAGGTCGAGCGGGTGGAGCCGACCCGGTACGCACACGCCGGCGGCCTTGATGACCGGCTCGCCGCAGCCGGCCACATCCGGGAACGCCAGCGCCAGCGGCGGCCGGGTCTGCGGTTCGGCCAGCCAGGAGACGGCCAGCATCTGCCGGGTCAGCCGGCGTTCGCGCGCCTTCGCCTTGCGGGCGACCTTTTTCGCGTACCGCCGGATCTGATCCGAACCCAGTCCACTCCGGACGGTCAGCTCGACGCCCCTGGCCTGCTCCTTGGTCCGCTCGATGTCCTCGGCGAGCCGCTGGCGGGCCTTCTCCTGCGCCTCGTAGTCGAGCAGCAGCCGCTCCCAGCGCCGTTGCTTCTCGGCCCGGTAGGCGGTGTAGTTGCCCTCGTAGTGCTGTGGCCGCTCGTCGATGCCGTCGAGTTCGACGATCTGGTTGGCGAACCGGTCGAGGAACCCGCGGTCGTGGGTGACCGCGAGTACCGCGCCCGGAAACTCGGCCAGGTACCCGCCGAGCCAGGCGGTACCGGCGGCGTCCAGGTGGTTGGTCGGCTCGTCGAGGACCAGTACCGATGGCTCGGCGAGCAGGAGCCGGGCGAGCATGATCCGGGCCTGTTCGCCGCCGGAGAGGGTACCGAGCCGCCGCTGGGGGTCGATCAGGTCCACACCCAGCCGGCCACGTACCGCGTCCACCCGGGCCGCGTACGCCCAGCCGCCCAGCTGGCCGAACCGTTCCTGGACTGCGGCGTATTCGTCCACGGTGGACGGATCCGGGCCGCCGGAGCCCAGGAGCGCGATCAGGGCGTCCATCCTCCGGGCGAGGGCGGCCAGCTCACCGGGTGCCTCGGTGAGGAACCGGCCGACCGTGGACTCGGGGTCCGGTACCTGCTGGGCGAAGTATCCGATCCGGTCGTCCGGACCGAGTACGACCTGCCCGTGATCGGGCTTGAGTTCACCGACGAGTACCCGCAGCAGGGTCGACTTACCGACCCCGTTCGGCCCCACCAGCCCGACCCGGTCACCCGGGCCCAGCAGCAGCGACACCTCCCGGAACAGCAGTTCGTCGTCGTAGGTGTGTGCAACATCGACAGCCTTGAGCAAGTCCGCTCACCTCCAGCGCGCAGGGCAACGAGATGCCGGGTACGGCGAGGTGACGGGTGCGACGCAGCGAACGGCAGCCCGACCGCAGCCAGATACCCGGCCGAGGACGCGACGCGTCCCCCGGAAACCGGATGGCTGCGTGTCAGCTCATGTCTGCGCGGGCTCCTTCTGGCGGGAACAGCTGCGACGACCATGCTGCCCGGGCCGGCCGCGCCCGGGCAACCGAATTTCCGGCCGGCATCGGTGCAGTGGCACGACGACCGGTGCAGCGGCGCGACGACCGGTGCGGCAGTGCGATGACCTCAGTGCAGCAGCGCGACGACCTCGTCGTCGGACACCTGCTCGAACGAGCGGTAGAACCGGCTCACCGCGCCGAAGTCCTCGGGTACCAGCGGGCAGCACACCTCGTCGGCGAGTCCACGCAGCCAGGTGATCGCCTGCGGCGCGCCGACCGGGGCCGCCACGACCGTCCGGGCCGCGCCCAACTGCCGTACCACCGTGACCGCGACCGCCGCCGTCGCGCCGGTGGCAAGCCCGTCGTCCACCACGATGGCGGTACGCCCGAGCAGGTCGAGCGGTGGCCGGCCGGCCCGGTACCGGGATTCCCGCCGGGTCAGCTCTGCCTGCTCGTAGGCGATCACCGCATCGATCTGGTCCGGCCCGATCCGGTCGGGTACCTCCGGGTTGAGCACCCGTACCCCGCCCGGGCCCAGGGCGCCGAACGCGACCTCGGGCGACCAGGGCACTCCGAGCTTGCGGACCACCAGCACGTCCAGCGGGGCGTTCAGCGACCGGGCCACTCGCTCGGCCACCGGTACCCCGCCCCGGACCAGTCCCAGCGCGGTGACGTCGGCACGGTTCGCGTAGCCGGACAGCTCCCTGCCCAACTGGTCACCGGCGTGTTCCCGATCCCGGTATGCCCTCACTCCTCCAGTGTGGTCCGGGTCCGGAGCGCAGGTGCCCAGACCGCGTACGCGATCGGGTACAGCAAGTACCCGAACCGGGTCGCCGGCATCAGCAGGATCGCGATGAGCAGGCCCGCGGCGCAGATCAGCGCGGCCGTGCCCGCGTCGCGTGGCGGCCGGCGCAGCAGCCACCCGGCGATCCCGAGGCCAGCCAGGATCAGGAGCACGGTGGCGACGGTGTGGCCGCCGGGAGCGTGGGCGGCGATCAACTGGCCAGGGAAGGGGCTTTCCGCCGGGGACTGCACCAGGCCCTTGCCGAGCGGGAAACGGATCACGTTCTCCGTTGCCGCTCCGGCGTCGACCAGGAACGCGGGGATCAGGGAGAGCACCGGCAGCCCGAGCGCCCCCAGGGCGTAGCGTCCGCCGCGCCGGTGCACGATCGCGAGGGCGAGCAGCACCAGCGCCACCGGCCAGGCGAACAGCTTCATCGCCCCGGCCACGCCCACGGCCACGCCGGCCAGCCCGTACCGGCGGGTCGCCGCGCAGGCGAGCGCGAGCAGGCACAGCCCGAGTACCGGCAGGTCGTCGCCGCCGACCGCGAGGGTGAGCGTGCACACCGGCACCACGGTGGCCGCCTGCAGTGCCCGTACCAGGAGCGGCGCGTTCGCCCCGGACCGTCGGAGCAGCACCAGGGCCGCGCCCACGGTGGCCGCCGTGACCAGCGCGAACCAGACCCGGGCGTCGGTCCACCAGGCTGCGCCGGCGATCGCCCGGGGCAGGCCCAGAAGGACCATGCCCGGCTGGTACGGCAGGTAACCGAGCAGTCGCTGGTCGAGCGGCAGGGCGGCGATCGCGTCGTGGCCGAGGTACGGCGTTCCGGTGTCCAGGAGCCGCTGCGCCCCGTGCTCCACCACGATCACCTCCTCCTGCGCCCGGTCAGTGCGCCCGGCGGCGCGCTGGGCGGCCTCGATCACGAGCGGGAGCAGGGCGGTGGCGCACCAGGTCAGCACGGTCAGCGCCGTCCGGGCGGCGGTACCCGCGAAACGTGGCCACCGGCGGCGGCCAGTCAGCTGGACGAGCACCAGAAGCGTGGCGGCGGCGTACCCCCAGATCGCGATGCGCCCCCACGCGCCGTGCGGCGGCAGTGTGGCCGTCAGCGCGGTGAAGCCCGCGAACAGCAGCGAGATCGCGTACAGGCCGAGGTCGACGGCGAGACCGCCGCGGGCCTGGTCGGCGGCTGCGAGCCGGGACCGGCGACTGGTCTGTACCGGTGCGGGGGCGTCGAGCACGGGTCAGCCTAGCGCGCCTGGATCGGTGGCGTATCCGGCCCACGGGCGGGACCGGTCAGCCGAGATCCTCGCGGGTACGGGTTCCGGGCCGGCGTACCGGCATCCGGATCACCGCCCCGGACTCGTGCAGCGACGGCGCCAGCGCGCCGGGCCGGCCGTCGTACCCGCGGCGCAGCGTCGCCAGCAGCCGGTGAAGCGGCATCGGCCGGGCGAACAGGTGCCCCTGCCCGGCCGGGCAGCCCAGCTCCCAGAGCCGGCCGCGCTGCTGCTCGCTCTCCACGCCCTCGGCCACCACCAGCAGGTTCAGGCTGCGGCCCAGCTCGATCGTCGAGCGGACGACCGCGGCCTCGGCGGAGCCCTCCATCGCGGCGACGAACTCCCGGTCGATCTTCAGCTCGTGCACCGGGATGCGGGCCAGCGTCGCGAGCGACGAGTATCCGGTGCCGAAGTCGTCCAGCGCGAGCCGGATGCCGAGGTCGCGCAGCGCGCAGAGGACCTCGTCGACGACGTCGAGCTGGCTGAGCGTCAGCGACTCGGTCAGCTCGATGATCAGTGTCTCGGCCGGTACGTCGGCCAGCTCCAGCCGGCGCTGCACCACCTCGGGGAAGCCCGGATCGAGCAGGCTGCGGGGTGAGACGTTCACCGCGACCGGAAGCGCGAAGCCGTCCGCGTTCCACGCCGACGCGGCGCGCAGCGCCTGGTCGAGTACGGCCTCGCTGAACGCGGAGAGCAGGCCGGACCGCTCGACGTAGTCGAGGAACCGGTTCGGGTTGAGGTCGCCGCGCTTCGGGTGGTGCCAGCGTGCCAGGGCCTCGGTGGAGATCACCTCGCCGGTACCGAGATCCACCACGGGCTGGAAGTTGACCGTGAACTCGTGCTCCGCGACGGCCCGGGACAACTCGGCGGACAGCGCCAGGCGCCCGACATCGGCGGTGTCCCGGGACCGGGCGTACATCTCGACCGTGCGGCCCTCGCGTTTGGCCTGGTACATGGCCACATCGGCGCGCCGCAGCAGCTCTTCGACCCCGCCGCGGAACGGGGCGAGCGCCACTCCGGCGCTGGCCTCGACGACGATCCGCATGCCGTCGACCTCGATCGGCGGGTTGAGCCCGGCCAGCACGGCGTTCGCCCGGGGCAGGGCCAGCGCGGGTGCGGCGATCTTCGAGAACAGCACGGCGAACTCGTCGCCTCCGAGCCGCACCACGAGGTCGTCGGGCTCGGCCGCGGCGGCCAGCCGGCGGGCCACCTCGGCCAGCACCTGATCGCCGGCGGCGTGCCCGAGGGTGTCGTTGATCTCCTTGAAGTGGTTCAGGTCGACCAGCAGCAGACCCATCTGGCCCTTCGCGCCGGTGGACAGCAGCGCGGCGCCGTGCTCGTACAGGTGCCGCCGGTTGGCCAGCCCGGTGAGCGGGTCGTGGCTCGCCGCGTAGGCGTGGTGCTCGGCCAGCCGTTGCGCCTCGGCGAAAGCGGCCGCGTTACGTACCGCGGTACAGAGCGCGGCGGCGAAGGTACGCAGCGTGTACTCCTCGCGTTCGCTGAGCGTCACCTTGCGCCGGAACCGCAGCCGCAGCTCGCCGATCGCACTCGCGCCACCGCGGCTCTCCAGCGGAGTGGCGATCACGTGCCCCTCGGCCGGAGGGGCGCCGTCCGGATCGCCGGTGTACCCGAGCCCGTGGGGGCCGCCCCGGACCAACTGGTTGGGTACCGCGAGATTGGTGACCTCTACCTCGACGTCGTCGGAGGAGAACAGCTCCGAGGCCCGGGTGACCGCCGACCGCAGTACGGCGTCCAAGTCGACCTCGTTGAACTCGTCGGTAGCCTGCGCGAGCTTCTGCCAGGCGGCGCGCTCCGCACGCGCCCGCAGCTGATTGGCCGCGACGATGTGCATGCCGGCGATGATCAACGGGACCACAATGATCAGGGCCTGGTACTTGGAGAACCAGAACAGTCCGAAAGTGGCCAGTGCGAGCCGGATGACCGCGCCACCGAGCCGGACGTCGGCATTGGTGCGGAACAGGGTCGTCAGTCGCATCCGGTTCGCCAGTGCGATGACGGGAAGGGCGAGTGCCTCTTCGGCGATGATGATGGCGATCGAGGCGGCGACGATCGCCGGGAGATCGCCGCGGGTGATCGAGAACGGGCCGTCCAGTCCGAATGCGCTGGCCGTGACAACGGCCGCGGTGGCGACGGTGGTCGCCTTGGCGGTGTTGAACAGCAGCTTGACTGGCGACATCCGAGTGGTGGCCTTGGCCACGGCGACCGCGACCGCGGTCGAGAGCACCAGCCAGTGGCCGGGAACGAGCATCAGGCCGACCAGCGTGACGGCCTCTTGAATTCCGACGCCGTGGTGACTGTCCTTGACCCGGACCTGGAGTATGACGCGACTGGCCAGACCGAGCATCACCGCGGTCGAGGCGATGCGGAACCAGGACGGAGGTTCGCCAGCGCGGACACTGGCCACGGCAGCGGCGAGTGCGCAGCAGGATCCGATCACGACGACGAGACCGACGGTCAGATTCAACCGCCGGTCGGTCTCATCGGTTCCCGCGTAAACCAATCAACGTCCTTGGCTGCCGATGGTGGGCATGCGGTTCAGCGTAGGTGCATCTGAGTCCGTTCGACAATCAAGTGCTCGGTCCGAGTTCCGCTGCGGCTATGAGTACCGCAAATCCGCAAGTCGTCGGACGGGATCTCTCAGTACCAGTCGTTGCTGCGGTTGATGTTGTTCACGTGGTCGCAGTTGCTGTTCTTCGCCATTGTTCTCTCCCATCAAAGTTGGCCTCGATGGGATGAGATTAAGATGCAGAACGCAATTTGCATATCAAAAATGTCGCTCATTTCATGATGCGCGAAGCTTGACACAATTGACCACTTTGTGTGAGCGCATAATCGCGGTTTGCGATGCCACTGAGCAGGCATTCCGGGGGAGATCAGGCATTAGCCGCCTATTGCCCGCAAGCATCGCCAGAATCGGGAGACATCATTATCTTTTCGTCTCTCGCGTCATTCATATACCCTCCTGGAAGTCAAGGGTCCGTTCTCACGGTACGCGTATCCAGACACGCCGGCTCAGTCGCACGGGTTCGGTCCGACCACCGGTTCGGTCATCCTCTTCCGGCTCGTACGCTGTTGAGTTGTGGTGGACGCGAAGTTGACCCATGTGGACGAGCAAGGTGCGGCCCGCATGGTGGATGTATCGGAAAAGGCGGTCTCAGTCCGGCGTGCGTTAGCCGCCGGCGAGGTGCGCACTACTCGTGAGGTCATCGATCTGCTGCGCCGGGACGCGTTGCCCAAGGGCGACGCGCTCGCGGTCGCCCGGGTGGCCGCGATCATGGGTGCCAAGCGGACACCCGATCTGGTGCCGCTCTGCCACCCGATCGCGTTGCATGGGGTGGACGTCGAGCTGACCCTCGGCGAGTCAGCGGTCTCCATCGAGGTCACCGCGCGCACGGCCGACCGTACCGGCGTGGAGATGGAGGCGCTCACCGCGGTGGCGGCCGGTGGACTCGCGCTCATCGACATGATCAAGGCGGTGGATCCGGCGGCGACGCTCGACCGGGTGCGGGTGCTGCGCAAAGAGGGCGGGAAGACCGGCCTCTGGGAACGGCCAACATGATCCGGGCGAGGGTGATCGTGGCGTCGAACCGGGCGTCGGCCGGCGTGTACCGGGACACCAGCGGGCCGCTGCTGATCACCGGGCTGCGCGAGCTGGGCTGCGAGGTGGGCGAGCCGGTCGTGGTACCGGACGGGGAGCCGGTCGGGCAGGCGTTGCGAGAGGCGGTCGAGGCCGGATTCGACGTGGTGCTCACCAGCGGGGGTACCGGGCTCAACCCGAGCGACCGCACCCCAGAGGTGACCCGGGCAGTGCTGGATTACGAGGTACCCGGCATCGCGGAGGCGTTGCGCGCACACAGCCGGGACCGGGTGCCGACCTCGGTACTGTCCCGGGGGCTGGCCGGGGTCGCCGGCCGTACGCTGGTCGTCAACCTCCCCGGCTCCACCGGCGGTGCGCGCGACGGGCTGGCCGTCCTCGGCCCGATCCTGACTCACGCCGTGGACCAACTGCGCGGCGGCGACCATCCTCGATCACAGTGATCCGCTCCGACCACGTTCGCGGATAGGCTGTCGGGGTGACCGTTCAACCGTCAACGGCGAATCCGACCGGGCAGACCGGCCCGCTGCCCTGGGAAGACGCCCGGGCGGTGGCGTACGCGGCCGGGGTGGATGCCGCCGCACCGCCGGTCGAGGTGCCGCTCGCCGACGCCGACGGCGCGACCCTGGCGTACCCGCTGCTCACCCGTACCGACCTGCCCGCGTTCCCGACGTCCAGCGTGGACGGTTTCGCGGTACGGGGCCCCGGCCCGTGGCGGGTGATCGGGCGGGTGCTCGCCGGTACCCTGGCGCGGCCGCTCGCCGAAGACGGTGTGTGCGTCGAGATCGCGACCGGCGCCGCGGTACCGCCGGATACCACGGCGATCGTGCGCACCGAGGACTCGACCCGTGAGCAGGACGGTCGGGTCAGTGGCACGCCGCGCTCCACACCGGAGTGGCGCGAGCCGGGCGAGGAGGCCCGCCTCGGTGAGGAACTGCTGCCGGCGGGTACCGCGGTCAATCCGGCGGTGATCGGCCTGGCCGCGTCGTGCGGGTACGACACGCTCGGCGTACGGGCCGCGCCCACCACCGCGGTACTGGTGTTCGGGGACGAACTGCTGACCAGCGGGCTGCCCGGCGACGGACGGGTCCGCGACTCGCTCGGTCCGTCGGTACCGGCCTGGCTGCGCCGGCTCGGTGCCGCCGCCGGCCCGGTGCTCGGCCCGGTCGAGGACACCCTCGAGGCGCACGTGGAGGCGTTGAACCGCGCGCTGGCCGGGGGCGCCGAGCTGATCTGCACCACCGGCGGCACGATGAGCGGCCCGGTCGACCACCTGCACCCGGCACTCGCCCAACTCGGCGCGGCGTACCTGGTCAACACCGTCGAGGTACGCCCCGGCTTCCCCATGCTGCTGGCCAGCGTGCCGCGTCCGGGCGGCGGTACCACCCTGGTGGCCGGCCTGCCCGGAAACCCGCAGTCCGCGGTCGTGGCATTGGTGTCCCTGGTCGCCCCGGCGGTGGCCGGGCTGTCCGGCCGGCCCATGCCGGCACTGCCGACCATCCGGCTGTCCGCTCCGGTCGGCGCCCGTGGCGGGTTCACCCATCTCGCGCTCGTCGACTCGGACGGAGTCGCCGTCTCCCATGCCGCGTCGTCGATGCTGCGGGGCATGGCCCGGGCGGTCGGCTTCGCGGTGATCCCGCCCAACTCCGACGCGGTGGCCGGGGACGAGGTGGCGCTGGTACCGCTGCCGTTGCTCGCCGGGGAGCGACCATGATGATCTCGGTGACCGGGGAACCGCTCGACCTCGCGGCGCACGAGCGCGCGGTGGCGCACCCGGCGGCCGGTGCGGTCGTGTCGTTCCAGGGTGTGGTTCGCGACCACGACGATGGGCGCGGCGTGTCCGAGCTGGAGTATGAGGCGCACCCGAGCGCGGAAAAGGTACTGGCCGAGGTCGCCGACGAGATCGCCGCCCGGCCGGAGGTCTACGCGGTAGCGGTGTCGCACCGCGTCGGGCTGCTCAAGGTCGGCGACATCGCCCTGGTCGCGGCGGTGTCGACCGCGCACCGGGCGGCCGCGTTCGCCGCCTGCGCCGACCTGGTCGACGAGGTGAAGTCCCGGCTCCCGGTGTGGAAGCGGCAGGTCTTCGCGGACGGTACCGAGGAGTGGGTCAACAGCCCGTGACCGGTCTCCTCGCCGGCGGGCGGACGATGGACCGGGTCAGCGGTTGCGCAGGGTGGCGCGACGCGCCAGGGCCGGCTCCGGGTAGAAGGCCGGATCGGCACCGGGCCGCCAGGGCAGCAGCACCACGAGCGCGATGACGGCCAGCGCCAGCGAGTTCTCCCAGAACGCGCCGTGCAGCCCGTCGGCGTAGTGCGAGACGGCCGGGAACTTGTGCTCGTACTTCCAGATCGGCGACACGACGAACAGCACGTAGACACCGATCGCGGCGGCGGCCCTGGTCAGGCCGGCCATCGCCGGCATCCCACCCGGACCCCAGGACCACATGTCCCGGGTCGACAGGCCGCGCGCGGCCTGGTGCCGGCGCAGTGCCGAGTCGCCGAGCACGATCAGCGCCGGAATCAGGAAGACCAGGTGGTGCGACCAGGAGATCGGGCAGATCGCGTTGCCGGTCAGCCCGACGATGGTGAACGCGGCCAACTCGTCGCCGTCGCTGTGCGCGCCGCTACCCCGGATCATGCCGACCGCGAACAGCAGTGCGGCGAAGGCCAGCCACATCAGCGTGGGCGTGGTGGTCGAGTCGTAGAGCCGGGCCAGCACACCGGCCAGGGACTGGTTCGCGGTCGCGTCGACGGCGCCGACCCGGCTGGTGTCGAAGACGACCGACGTGAAGTACTGGGTGGCCGCCTTGCCCGCGACCGCGAAGGTCAGCAGGGTCACGACCGCGGTGGTGGCGGCGGAGACGATCGCGGCGCGCCACTGCTTGGTCACCACGAAGTACGCGATGAACACGCCCGGCGTCAGCTTGATCGCGGTGGCCAGGCCGACGCCCAGGCCGGCCAGCGCGCCGGAGTTCCACAGCCTGCGCAGCGCGGCGGCGACCGTGCCGATCGGCTCCGCCCCTTCGGTGTCGTCGGCGGCGTCACCCGTGACGGTGCCGCCTGTCTCGGTCGGGCTGGCTGTCTTGGTGGGCCCGGTGGTGCGGGCGGCTCCGACGGTGACCGCCAGGCGCGACGGGGTTGCCGCGAGCTTCGCCCGGTTGCGCAGGGCGACGAAGTCGGCGTAGATGAGCAGCGCGAGCAGGATGTTGACCTGCCCGAAGCCGAGCGTCTCTCGGATCGGTTCGGTCGCGCCGGCCAGCGGTACGGCGAGGGCGACGACAAACCAGCGGCGCCAGCCGTACCGGTCGGCGATCGGTACCAGCAGCCAGGCCAGCAGCACGGTGAACGCGGCGAGGCTGATCACCGTGTTCACCCAGCCCGCGGCGAGCGCTGGGAGCACGGCCATCGGCGCCATCACCAGCGCGGCGAACGGCGGGTACGTGAAACCGAGCGTGGTGTTGGGGGCCACGAAGTCGTACAGGTTTCCGCCGTGCGTCCACCACACCATCGCGCCGTGATAGATGTTCATGTCGAAGAACGTGTAGTGGCGGCCCCACTTGTCGACCGCCTTCACCGCGGCGTACACGGCGAGGGCGAGGATGCCGAGCCGGATCAGCGTGCCACGGTGGACCCAGACCGGACCAAGCCGACGGAGCCGGCCGACGACCTGGCGTTGGTGGTCTTCAATGGCAATACGCGGTCGATCCTTGACGGTCGCCGGCATGCTTTCGACACCCCCGTGCTCCATGCGTGCTTCCCACCCCGGTCTATCGAGGAGCCTAGAGCGGCGCGCCAAGGGCGCACCTCCCGCGTTATCCGAACGTGTCTGATCCCACACTGCTTCGTCATATTTCATAGGGGTTAACGCATGCCGGCGGATTCAGGTGATTGATGTGCTAATTGTGTGCCGCCGAGATCAGCGCAACCTCAGCGGATGCTTACGAAAGAGGGAAGGGATCCTCCACTTCAGGCGGACAGCCGACGGGTGACCGGGTTCGCCTGCGCCGCGAGGCGGACCCGGAGTTGCGTGTCGTGAGCCGCCCGGTGCATCGACCGGTTGGCATCGGAGATCAGGTGTGTGGTCCGCCAGCGCAGGCCCGGCCGGCCTTCGGTGTCGAGGGCGGTCAGCAGCAGGCCGCCCATCAGTCCGACGTTCTTGAGGAAGTTGTTGTTCTGGGCTCTGCGGGCGGACGGATCGTCCAACTCCCAGAACCGGTGTGCGGCGAGCGTCGTCGGAACCAACGAACAGGCCAGCACGATCGCCGCCGGGCGCCGCAGCGGCGTGACCAGCAGCAGGCCGCCGATGAGCTTCGCCGCCTGGTCCAGCTGAACCAGCGCGCGCGGGTCGTCGGGCAGCATGGGGAGGATGCGCTTGAGCGCCGGCACGACCCGGTCGGTGACCTGCTTGGCCTCGGGTACGAGCCGGTCGGGGTCGGTCAGTCCCTGGGCACCGTTCGCCACGAAGATTCCCGCGAGCATGGCGCGGGCAGCGGTGCGTACGGAACTCATGCGCCGGTACTACCCAGCCGGGCACGCTTTACACCGAGTAAGCGAAAACTACGCGGGTTGTGTGCGAAGGTACCGGCCGAAGTGCGGAACCGTGAACGCGACCGTGCCGCGCTCGCCGGAGTAGATGAGGCCCTTCTTGATCAGAGCGTCGCGTGCCGGGGACAGTGACGCCGGCTTGCGATCCAGCGCCCGGGCCACCTCGGAGGTGGGTACCGCCTCCCCCTCGGTGTCGGCGGTGGCCAGCGACGCCATGGCGCGCATGTACTCCCGCTCGGCCGGTGTGGCCCGCTCGTACCGGGAACCGAAGAAGCCGACCGCCAGCTCGGCCTCCGCCTCCGGCGCGCCGACCCGGACGTCCGCGGCGGTGATCGGGGAGCGGGGCGCGTGGTCCCAGGTGGCCTTGCCGTACGCCTGGACGAAGTACGGGTAGCCGCCGCTGGCTTCGTACAACGCGTCCAGCGCCTTCGGCTCGTACTCGACCTCTTCGCGTTCGGCCGGTGCGCACAGCGCGAAGTCGGCTGAGATGCGGTCCAGCCGGTCGATCCGCTGGTACCGGAAGAGCCGCTCCGAGTACGACTTGGCCGCGGACAGCACAGCGGGCAGGTGCGGCAGCCCGGCACCGACCACGATCAGGGGAGCGCCGGTCTGGGACAGCTCATGGCAGGCGGCGCAGAGCGCCGAGACGTCGTCGGGGGCCATGTCCTGCATCTCGTCGATGAAGATGGCGACCCCGGTGCCCACGTCGGTGGCGATGCTCGCCGCGTCGGTGAACAACTCGACCAGGTCGATCTCGATGTCGCCGGAGTCGGCGCGGCCGCTCGCGGCCGGTACGTCGATGCCGGGCTGCCACCGGTCCCGGATCTTCCCGCCGGCGTTGGCGCGCAGCGCGAAGGCTTTCAGTACGCCCAGGAACTCGTCGATCCGGTCCGGGGCGCGGTGACGTGGGGCCAGCTCGCGTACCGCCATGTGCAGGGCGGCGGACAGCGGGCGGCGCATCGGCTGGTCGGGCCGCGCCTCGATCTTCCCGGTGCCCCACAGCCGGCCGATAGCCTGCGAGCGCAGGGTGTTGAGCAGCACGGTCTTGCCCACACCGCGCAGGCCGCTGAGGACCAGTGATCGTTCCGGCCGGCTGCGGGCGACCCGCTCCAGCACGACGTCGAACACTTCCAGCTCACGGTCGCGCCCGGCGAGCTCCGGCGGCCGTTGGCCGGCGCCGGGCGCATAGGGGTTACGTACCGGGTCCACGATGGCACCGTATCGGGCTCTCTAGCGCCATCGCTAGAAACGCCACGCACTTATCGGTCGCTCTAGCGCTGTCTAGCGTCAGCGCTAGACAGCGTAATAATTCACTGCTTCTTGAGGCAGAGCACGAAGTCGCGGGTGCTCTGCGTCGTTTGGTAGAAGAAGTCGTGCGTGGAGCCGGGGACCATCGTACACCTGTTCGTATCGGCCGTGCCAACCAGGCGGGCCAGAACGAGGAAGGAACCCGGCGAGCAGGTGACCACGCGCAGCTTCGGGGCGTCCTCGGTGCCATCGTTGGCCACACATTGCCCCTTGACGATGCCGCTCGCATCGTAGCTGGGGGTCGCGCTCGCCCGGGCACCGGGAGCCCCCGACGCCGTGCCGGCCTGCGTGGACCGCGCGTCGCTGGCGGAGTTCTTGGAGTGCATCAGGTACAGCGCGAGCGCGCCGCCGCCGCACAGCACCAGGACGAGGACCGTGGCCAGCGTGATGACCAGCCCGGACGACCCGTTCGCGGCGCGACGAGGGCCGGCCGCCGCGGAGACGGTTGGCGGATCGTCGCGGTAGGAGTTGTCGTCCCGTCGCCACGGATCGCTCGGCCAATCCGGTTGGCGATCGCCGCGCCCATGCTCTGACATCCACTCCTCCAGGGTCGGGACCCGCGCGGTCACCGCCGCGACCGTGCGGGCACCTCCCGCTGTCGACACCGTAGCGTGAGCGCCCGCCGCGCTCATCCCACCGGCGGTGTCGACGGGCGACGGGCGACCCCACCGTGCCGCTAGCATCGCGCGATGCTGGCGATGGCCTGCGCCGTACTCGGCGGACTGACCGGCACCCTGGTGCCCAGGGTCGCGTACCGGCTGTGCGGCACCGACCGGTGCGGCCGGAAGCCGCCCGGGTGGCTGTGGGTACCGGTGGGGGCGTCGGCCTTCGGCGGGTTGGGCTGGGCGCTCGGCCCGGTACCGCTGCTCGGCGCCGCCCTCGTCGTCGCGGCGGCCGGGCTGGTGCTGGCCGCGACCGACCTGGCCTGCCTGCGGTTGCCCGACGCGCTGGTCGGTGCCGCGTTCGCCGGTACGGCGGCGGTGCTGGGCACGGCCTCGATCGTGGACGGCGACGGCCGCCCGCTGCTTCGGTCGCTGCTGGCCGGGCTCGGCTGCGCCGCGGCCTACTGCGTCGTGGCGGCGGTACCGCGCACCGGGCTGGGCCTCGGCGACGCGAAGCTGGCCGGCCTCCTCGGGTTCCTGCTGGGCTGGCTGGGCTGGCCGGCGGTGCTGCTCGGGCTCGCGCTGCCGTACGCGTGCAACGGGCCGGTCGTGCTCGGCCTGATGCTGGCCGGGCGGGTCCACCGGCACACCGTGCTGCCGTTCGGTCCCGCGCTGCTGGCCGGGGCGTACCTGGCGATCCTGCTGGTCAGATGAGGCGCAGCTGCCGGTCGCGGGGGCGCCGCGGCTCCTCGCTGCCGCGCCGTTCCAGCAGCCCGGGATCGATCGCGGCGAGGAACGGCGACGGCACCATCTCCCGCTCGGCGCCGTACCGGACGCGCCGCCGGGCGTGGCTGATGTACAGCCGATCCTGTGCCCGGGTCAGCCCGACGAAGAACAGCCGGCGTTCTTCGTCGACGTCTGTCTCTCTCGCCGAGGCGCCGGGGAAGCGCAGCGGCAGCAGGCCGTCCTCGCAGCCGACCAGGAAGACCACCGGGAACTCCAGGCCCTTCGCCGCGTGCAGGGTCAGCAGCGTGACCGCCTGGGCGCGCGGATCCAGCGCGTCCACCTCGGCGCCGGTGGCGATCTCGGCGAGGAATTTCTCCAGATCGTCGCCGCAGCGCACGGCGAGCGGCGTGAGCAGCTCGATCGCGATGTGCACGTCCTGCGGGGACAGGCCGCCGTCCGCGTCCAGGGTGGGTCGCTCGGCGAGCAGCTGCCCGGTCAGCCGGACCCGGGCGGCCAGCGAGCCGGCCAGCCCGGTGGCGTACCGCAGCTCGCGGGCGATGGCCGCGACCCCGGCCCGGTCCCGCAGGCGGTCGTGCGAGCGTTTCTGCGCCGGTACCCCGGCCCGGGACAGCGCCTCCATGACGGCGGCGGCCTGCGCGTCGGTGCGGTACAGCACCGCGATGTCGGCGAAGCTCATCGAGCCCGCCGCGGCGTGCGCGTCGATCCGGCCGGAGTCCAGCGACCGGTGGGACAGGCCGCCGACCAGCTCGTCGATGGTGCGCACCACGAAGTCGGCCTCGTCGGCGGTCGACGCAGCGGTGTAGAGCCCGATCGGTACGGCCTCGGGGTCGAGCCGGGCCGGGTCCAGCCGCCGCCCCGGTACCAGCGAGGACGGCGCGATCGCCTGCACCGCCGCGGCCACGATCGGGGCAGAGGACCGGTAGTTGCGGGTCAGCCGGACCACCCGGGCATCGGTGAAGTCCTGGCTGAACCGCAGGAAGAAGGACACGTCCGCACCGCGGAAGGAGTAGATGGCCTGGTCGGGGTCGCCGATCGCGCACAGGTTGCCGTCTGCCGGGGCGAGCAGCCGCAGCAGCTCGTACTGCACCGGGTCGACGTCCTGGTACTCGTCGACGAATACCCACGGCCACCGGGCCCGGTACCGCTCGGTCAGCTCCGGATCGTCGCGCAGCAGGGCGACCGGCAGCCGGACCAGGTCGTCCAGGTCGACGAGGTCGCTCGCGCGCAGCCCCTTGACGTAGCGCTCGCGCAGTTCGTCGTCCACGCCCTCGCGCAGCATCCGCCGGGCGGCGGACTCGTCGGCCGCGCCGGCCGCGGTCAGCGCGGCGATCCGCTCGTCCTCCTCGGCGATCCGGAACGACGGCGACAGTCCGGCCAGCTCGGCGTGCTCGCGCAGGATGGTCAGGCCCAGGCTGTGGAAGGTGGCCACGGTGACGTCCTCCGCGGCCTCGCCGAGGAGCCCGTCGAGTCGCTGGCGCAGCTCGTCGGCTGCCCGCCGGGTGAACGTGATCGCGAGGCACTCCTCGGGGTACACGTCCATCTCGGCGCACAGGTATGCGATGCGGTGGGTCAGCGTGCGGGTCTTGCCGGTACCAGGGCCGGCGACGATGAGCATCGGCCCGCCCGGTGCCGACGCGGCCACCCGCTGAAGCGCGTCGAGCCGGTCCAGCAGCCCGGTGCCGACCTCCTCCATCCCGGACAGCATCGGCTCGAACGGCTCGTGCGGCGACGGCTCGGGTGCGATCGGCGGTGCCACCTCGTTGGTCGGTGCCGCCTTGCCAGTGCTCTTGGCAGTGATGCTTTTGGCGGTAGTGCCCTTGGCAGTAGTGCCCTTGGCGGCCTTCGCCTTGCCGCCGCCCGCCTTGCCGCCGGGTGTCTCGTCGCCGGCCTGCTTCGGGGAGGCGGCCATGGCGGCGGGAGCGCCGGCCTTCGTGGCCCTGCGCGGCACCGGTACCCGCGCCGTCTCCGGCACGTCGAACAGCGCGTCGGCGGTGCCGGCCGTGGCCGCGCTCAGCTCGGCCGGCTCGAAGAGCCGGATCACGCCGTACTCGCCGTCGAACCCGGGCGTGCGGTGCACCTGCCCACGGCGCAGCCGGGCGATCGCCTCGCCGAGCAGTTCGCCGCCGGCGCGGGTGATGTCGTCGACCGGTACCTCGCGCAGGATGGACAACTCAGGTCCGAGCGTGCTGACCAGTGTGGCGAGGCGACCCTCGACGGTCTTAGAGCGGGGACCGACGCCATGGAGCTCGCCCAGGATCTCGGCGAGCTGGATCAGGTGGGTGACCCGCTGGGCCACTCCGTCGGGGCGCGAGCCGGTCGGGCGGTCGGCCAGGTCCTCGACCCGGGACAGCACGCCCACGGTGAGCGGCTTGCCGCACTCCGGGCAGGTGCCGCTGTTTGCCCGGGTGCGGGCGGGCTCCCAGTTCACGCCGCAGGCGCGGTGGCCGTCGGCATGGTATTTGCCTTCCTCCGGGAAGAACTCGATGGTGCCGTCCAGTCCGGTGCCGGTGCGCAGCGCCTCGCGTACCGAGAAGTAGTCCAGCTCGGTGGCCAGGACGGTGGCCTCCCGGGCGAGTGCCGGCGCGGAGTGCGCGTCGGAGTTGGACACCAGGCGGTACCGGTCGAGACTGGAGACTCGCCAGTTCATCTCCGGGTCGGAGGACAACCCGGTCTCCACCGCGAAGATGTGGTCCGCCAGGTCGGCGTAGCAGTCGGCGATCGCGTCGAAGCCCGACTTCGAGCCCAGCGCGGAGAACCACGGGGTCCAGATGTGCGCCGGGACCAGGTACCCGTCCGGGCTGGATTCGAGCGTGATCTCCAGCAGGTCGCGGGAGTCCAGGCCGAGAATGGGCCGCCCGTCCGAGCCGAGGTTGCCGATGCGGCCCAGCCGCGCGTTGAACCGCGAGGCGGCGTCGAGGTCGGGCAGGTAGATGAGGTGGTGCACCTTACGAGTGCGGTCGTCGCGCTTGTAGATCGTGGAGATCTCCACCGACAGCATGAACCGCACGTCGCGGTCCGCGACGCTGGGTGGCAGCGGCTTGACTGGACCGGCCAGCCGGTACAGGCCGGGCTCGGCGGGGACCAGGCTGTCTCGCAGGTGGTCGTACCACGCGGGGTGGGTGAAGTCGCCGGTGCCGAGCAGGGTGACGCCCTTGCGCCGGGCCCACCACGCGAGGCTGGGCAGGTCCAGATCGCGGCTACAGGCACGGGAGTAGCGCGAGTGGATGTGCAGATCTGCCACGAACGTCGTGTCGTGGCCGCGGTCGGGTGCTTTTGCGGGCACGACGCATCCTTTCACGTGCGCGCCGCAAGACGCGCACCGCCACGCGCGGCGCAATTGATCAGTGCGACCGCGGGGGTCGCCTCACCGGGACAGGTATTCCTCGACGTGAGCGACCTTGCTGGTCAACGCGTCGGTGACGCCCGGTCGCAGGTCAGCCTTGAGTACCAGGCTCACTCGCGGCGCCCGCTCGGACACGACGTCGACCGCCCGCTTCACCACCGCCATCACCTCGTCCCACTCGCCCTCCAGCGTGGTGAACATCGCGTCGGTGCGGTTGGGCAGGCCGGACTCGCGGACCACACGGACCGCTTCGGCGACCACATCGCCGACCGCCTCACCCGCTCCCAACGGGGTCACCGAGAACGCGACGAGCATGTCAACCTCCGGCAAAGGGGGGCAGGATGTCTACTGTGGACTGTGCGGCCAGCGCCACCGTCCGGTCGTGGCGGGCCAGCCCGTCGACCAGAAAAGAGCAAGACTTCAGCACCAGCGTCAACCGCTCGCCGTGCCGCCGGCCGGCCTCGTCCAGCAACTCGTCGAGGGTCGCCGCGTCCAGCGACTCCTCGGAGACACCGGCCGCGGCGCGGGCGGCGGCGAAATAACGCACGATCGGCACGTCAGCCACCGATCGCCGACATCGGGCGGGCAGGCTGCAGGAAGGCGGGATCGTCGATGCCGTGACCGGGCAACTTGCCCCGCATCGCCGCCTGCCAGCGCTCGGCGATCTCATCGTCTGAGCCGCCGCCCCGCAGCAGCGCGCGCAGGTCGCTCTCCTCCCGGGCGAACAGGCAGTTGCGGACCTGGCCGTCGGCGGTCAGCCGGGTGCGGTCGCAGTCGCGGCAGAACGGCCGGGTGACGCTGGCGATCACGCCGACCTTCCGACCGGCGCGGGTCGGCGCGTCCGGCGCCGCGTGAGGATCCGGACCAGCCGGCGTGCCCGGGTCGTCGGCGACCAGCCAGGTCTCCGCCGGCGCGCCGCCGCGGTCATCGGGGTCGGGCAGCAGGGTGAAGCTCGCTTCGAGTGCGGCGAGGATCTCGTCGGCCGTGACCATGCGGTCCCGGGCCCAGGTGTGCCCGGCGTCGAGCGGCATCTGCTCGATGAACCGCAGCTGGTATCCGTGGTCGAGAGCGAACCGGAGCAGCGGTGCCGCCTCGTCGTCGTTGATCCCGCGGACCAGCACTGAATTGATCTTCACCGGTCCGAGCCCGGCCTCGGCCGCGGCGGCCAGCCCGGCGAGCACGTCGGCGTGCCGCTTGCGATGGGTGAGCTGGACGAACCTCTCCGGCGACAGGGTGTCCAGCGAGACGTTCACCCGGTCGAGCCCGGCGGCGCGCAGCCGCGCGGCGTGCCGGTCGAGCCCGATCCCGTTGGTGGTCAGCGACATCGACGGTCGCGGGGTCAGCGCGGCGGCACGGGCCACGATGTCTGCCAGCCCGGGCCGCAGCAGGGGCTCGCCGCCGGTGAACCTGATCTCGGTGACGCCGAGCCGGGTCACCGCGATCTCGATCAGCCGGCCGACCTCGTCGTCGGACAGCACCTCGGCGGTGGGCAACCAGGGCAGGCCCTCCGCGGGCATGCAGTAGGTGCAGCGGAGGTTGCACCGGTCGGTCAGCGACACCCGCAGGTCGGTCGCCACCCGCCCGTAGCGATCGGCGAGCGTCGAGGAGGTCATTGTCTGACCGTAGCGCGAACCGCCGACAGAACGGCCTCCCGATAGCCGGATCCGAACATCGCGGTGTGCACCAGCAGCAGGTGCAGCTGATGCAGGGGTACCCGTCGCTCCCAGTCCGGTGCCAGCGGCCACACCTCCCGGTACCCGGCGAGAATGCGGTCTAACTGCGGGGCGCCGCCGAACAGGGCGAGGGTCGCCAGGTCCGTCTCCCGGTGCCCGCCGTGTGCCGCCGGATCGATGAGGTACGCCCGGCCCGACGCGGCCCAGTGCACGTTGCCCGGCCACAGGTCACCGTGGATGCGGGCGGGTGGCTCACCGGCTGCCGGGCCGGCGTACCGGTCGATGTCGCGCAGCACCTGCGAGACAGCGGCGACGTCGGCCGCGGACAGCGCACCGTGGTCGGCCGAGGCCCGCAGGAACGGTTCGAGCCGGGCCTCGGCGAACCACTCCGGCCACGGCCCGGGCGACGGGGCGTTGGGCATCGGCAGCGCCCCGATGTACCCGGGCCAGGGCGCGCCGAACGCGTCCGCACCGCTGCGGTGCAGGGCGGCCAGGCCGCGGCCGAAGTCCTCGGCAGCCTCCGGGCTCGGCGTGCCGCCGTCGATCCACTCGACCGCGAGCATGTCCGGCAGGTCGGCGATGACCTCGGGAACCGGCACTGCACCGGCGTCCCGCAGCCACTTCAGGCCCGCGGCCTCGGCGGCGAAGAAGCCGTCCGGCGCTTTCCCGGCGGGCTCACCGGACTGGCTCCCGGACGGCCAGGTCTTCGTGAAGACCGAGGTGCCGTCATCGAGCGTCAGCCGGGACGCCTGGCAGATGCTGCCGCCGGCCACCGGCGTCTCGCGGATGCGCTGGTGAGTGAGGAAGGTCGGCAGGTGGTGCGGATGCTGCCGGAGGTATGCCAGATCCACTCCGAAACGGTACCGCCGGATCGGCTCCGGCGAGCCGGGTGAGCGCCGTGCGGTGATCGCTCCGGGTGTCGCGCTCCGGCGTGTCGGGCATATCGCCGGACCCGGCGGCACCCCATCCGACGTGGGAAAACGTAGTCGGCCTGTGGATAACCCGGGTGTCGTCCACAGGCTGGAACTCGCCTCTTCCGATCTCTGGCCGGATTCGCCACTCTGGCCGCATGGCCTCGCCCCTGACTCTGCGTAGCACCGCCGACATCCTGAGCATGGTTCCGTACCTGCTCGGGTTCCATCCCTCCGACAGCGTCGTGCTGCTCGGCCTGCGCCGCGGCCGCATGGTCTTCCAGGTGCGCGGTGATCTGCTCGGTGCCGCCGATCTGGCCGGCTACTACGCCGCGGTGGTGACCCGGCAGCAGGTGACCGACGTGATCATCGTCGGCTACGGCCCGGCCGCCGAGGTCACCCCCGGCGTGCTGGCCATCGATCGGGCACTGGCGGCGGTGCAGGTGAACGTGCTCGACGTGCTGCGCGTCACCGACGGCCGTTACTGGTCCTACGTCTGCGACTCACTTGACTGCTGCCCGCCCGAGGGCACGCCGTTCGATCCGGTGACCGGGCCGGTGGCCGCCGCCGCGGTGGTCGCCGGGCACGTCGCGCTGCCTTCCCGGGCCGCGGTGCAGCGCCGGCTCGCGCCGATCGGCGGGCTGACCAGGGCCGACATGTCCCGGGCCACGGCCGGGGCCGACCGGCGGCTGGTCGAGCTGGTCGAGTCGTCGGTCGACCCGTGCGATGCCCTCCGCGGCGCGGGTGTCGCGGCGGTCGACGCCGCGATCGAGCGCCAGCGGTCCGGCGGCCCGTTGGACAACGACGAGCTGGCCTGGTTGACCGTGGTGTTGGTCTATCTGCCGGTTCGCGATCACGCCTGGGACGCGGTCGACGGCGACCTGGGAGTGCACGTCGGCCTGTGGACCGAGGTCCTGCGCCGGGCCGAGACGGAGCTGAGCGTGGCGCCCGCGACCCTGCTCGCCTTCGCCGCCTGGCGGGCCGGCGACGGAGTGATCGCGTCGATGGCGTTGGAGCGGGCGCTGACCGTGGACCCGGATTACTCGCTGGCGCGGCTGCTCGCGGAGGTGGTGGCGGGCGGGTTGCCGCCACAGGCGTGGGAGGCGACGCGCGGAGTTCAGCCGATGCGGTCGGGGCGGGTGTAGACGTTCATGGTCGACCCGCGCAGGAAACCGACGACGGTCAGCCCGACCTCATCGGCCAGCTCCACGGCGAGCGTGCTCGGAGCCGAGACCGCGGCGATGATCGGGATGCCGGCCATGGACGCCTTCTGCACCAGCTCGAAGCTCGCTCGTCCGGAGACCAACAGGACGTGCCCGTCCAGGGGGAGCCGCCGCTCCCGAAGGCCCCACCCGACCACCTTGTCGACGGCGTTGTGGCGGCCCACGTCCTCCCGGATCACCACGAGCTGGCCGTCCGTCGTGAACAAACCGGCGGCGTGCAGCCCTCCGGTCGCCTCGAAGGTGCGCTGGGCCTTGCGCAGCGTGTCCGGCAGGGTCACCAGGGTGCTGGCTTCGATCTTGGCCGAGTCCTGGTCGACGGCGAACCGCGACCGGGTCCGGACGGCGTCGATGCTCGCCTTGCCGCACACGCCGCAGGAACTGGTGGTGTAGAAGTTGCGACTCGGGTCGGTCACCGGCGGTGGTACGCCGGGGGTGAGCTTCACGTCCACGACGTTGTACGTGTTCGGGGTGTCGGTACCGGCGCACAGCTGCGCGGTGTGCACGTCGTCGTCGGACCCGATGATCCCTTCGGTCAGCAGGAACCCGAGAGCGAGGTCGATGTCGTTGCCGGGGGTACGCATGGTGACCGCGAGCGCGGAGTGGTCCACCCGGATCTCCAGCGGCTCCTCGGCCGCCAGGGAGTCGGGGCGCCGGCTCTGCTGCCCGGTTGACGTGTCGATGCGCACAATGCTGCGCCGCGCCGTGACCCTTGCCATGCCTCCATCCTGCCTCGCTCGCGGCCGGACTGCCCCCGCAGCGTGCCACCCCGGCCCCGCTCACGGCCCGGCTGCTCCCGCAGCGGGCCACCCCTGCCTCGCTCGCGGCCGGGCTGCTCCCGCAGCGGGCCCGGCGGCCGGTAGCGTCGGGTGCGTGGATCCCTACGCTGCCGTGATCCTGGCCGGCGGTGCCGCCCGCCGGTTCGGCGGTGTCGACAAACCGATGCTCACGGTGCGTGGACGGCCCATGCTGCACCGGGTTCTCGACGCCGTACCGGACGCGGTCGACCGGATCGTGGTCGGCCCACCCACCCTGGACGTACCCGACGGGGTGCGGCGGGTACGGGAGGAGCCCCCGGGCGGCGGGCCGGTCGCCGCCGCCGCTGCCGGGCTCGCTGCCGTCACGGCTGACACAGTCGTCCTTCTCGCCGCCGACCTGCCGTTCCTCGACCGAGCGGCGATCCACACTCTGCGCGTCACTCTGGCCGCGTCCACCCCGACCGGGAGCGGCGTCGAGTGTCTCGACGGCGTCGTGTTCCTCGACGGCGACGGGAAGCGCCAGACGCTGTGCGGCGTCTGGCGGACCGGCTCGTTACGAAACGCGCTCGCCCGGATCGGACCGGCGTCGACGCCTGCGGAGACGGCGACCGGGGGCGCTCGACTGGCGTCGACGCCTGCGGAGACGGCGACAGGGGGCGTGCGACTAGCCGGGGTACCGCTGCGGGTACTGCTCGCCGGGTTGCGGATCGGCGAGGTGTCGGCCGGTACCGGCGGGCCGCCGCCGTGGTACGACTGCGATGAACCCGACGACCTTCACCGCGCGGAGGAATGGACCTGATGTCCGCACTCGACGACTGGACCGATTCGGTCCGCGAAGCGCTGCACCTCGACCCGGTTGACGTGAACCTGGTCCTGGACCTGGCTCGGGACGTGGCGCACGGGGTGATGCGCCCGGCCGCACCGCTGACCGCGTACCTACTGGGCCTGGCCGTCGGCCGCGGCGCCGATCCGGCGCAGGCCGCTGCCGTCATCAAGGACCTCGCCGGCTCCTGGTCCCGGGACTGATCCCATCCGGCGCCCGATCGTCGTCCACACGGCGAGCAACAGCGCGGAGAGCACCAGCGTGTACGGCAGCAACGAGCCCAACCCCAGCCCCTGCGCCAGGGCACCGGCGAGCCACGGGAACACCGCGCCACCGATCACGCTCGCGCCGACCAGCAGGCCCACCGCCGTCGGTACCAGCCGGACCGGGACGAGTCGGGGAAGCACGGCGATCGTAGTCGGGAACACCGGGCCGAGAAAGAACCCGATGAGCCCGAAGCCGATCATGACCACCACGTCGCCCGGCCCGAGCCAGGTGAGCACAGTGGCGGCGCCGACTCCGGCCAGGCAGCCGTACATCATTCCCAGCACGCCGATCCCGGCCCGGGTGGCGGCCGCGTTCAGCAGGAACCGGCCCAGCGTCAAGCCCAGCCAGTACCCGCTGACCACGTACCCGGCGAGCAACTCGCCCGCCCCCTTCTGCTGAGTGAGCAGGCTGAAGCTCCAGTTGCCGACGGTGACCTCGATGCCCACGTACAGGCAGAGGAAGGCGGCGGCCAACCAGACCGCGAGGCGCCGCAGGGCCGCGCCCAACGGCGCGCTCTGGTCATCCTCGGCGACCGGGGCGGCCCGGCGGGGAAACAGCGCCAGGAATCCGACGAGCGACACCACCCCGGCGATCGCGAGCAGCAGGTACACGTCCTGCCAGGGCCGGTGATCGTGCAGCAGGCCGGTCGCCAGTACCGGCCCGATCAGCGCCCCGACGCCGAAGAAGGCGTGCAGCAGGTTCAGCAGCGGAGTGTGCCCGGGCAGCGTGGTCAGGTACGCGTTGAGGCCCGCGTCGAGGATGCCGGTACCGAATCCGAGCCCGAGGTTCGCGATCAGCAGCAGCGCGAAGCTCGGCGGTCGCATTCCGATGGCGTACGACAGGCCCACGAACACGGCCGCGCCCAGAGACAGCTGGCCGCGTGCGCCCAACCACCGGATCAGCGATCCGTTCGCCACCCCGGACAGCACATAGCCGGCCGAGAAAGTGAAGAACATCATTCCGAGGGTGACCTTGTCGACCCGGTAGTCAGCGATCTGGCTGGGGATCAACACGCCCGAGGCGCCCGAGGCGACGCCGATCAGGATGAAGGTGGCGAAGGCGAAGACGAGCCGGGCGTACCTCACGCAGGCCCGGCCGGCGTGCTCGTCGCCGACGAGGACGAGGACGCCGATCCGACGACGGGGCCGACAGGCGCCGGTTCGAGGCGGACGATGATGCTCTTCGAGGCCGGCGTGTTCGACCGCTCCGCAGTGGACTCCAGCGGTACCAGCACGTTCGCCTCCGGGAAATAGGTGGCCGCGCACCCGCGCGCGCTCGGGTAGCCGACCACCCGAAAGCCGGTCGCCCGCCGTTCGCTGCCATCCGTCCACTCGGACACGATGTCCACGAGCGTGCCGTCGTCGATACCCAGTGCCGCGAGGTCGTCCGGGTTCACGAAGACCACGCGACGCCCATTGTGAATTCCCCGGTATCGATCGTCTAGTCCGTAAATCGTGGTGTTGTACTGATCGTGGCTCCGAACCGTCTGGAGCAACAGCCGCCCGGCCGGGATCTCAGTGACCTCCAGCCGGTTGACCACGAAGTTCGCGTGCCCCGACGCCGTCGGGAACTGTCGCCGGTCCCGGGGCGGGTGCGGCAGCGTGAATCCGGCGCCGGTGGCGACCCGGGCCTCGTAGTCGCCGAAGCCGGGTACCACCGCGGCGATCTGTTCCCGGATTGCCCGGTAGTCGTCCTCGTACGCTGCCCACGGGATCGTCGACCCAGGCAGGGTGGCGCGGGCCAGCCGGCTGACGATGGCCACCTCGGAGAGCAGGTGTTCGGAGGCCGGGCGCAGCGTGCCATGCGACGCGTGCACCGCCGACATCGAGTCCTCGACCGTGACGAACTGGTCGCCGGAGCGCTGGGCGTCCCGCTCGGTACGGCCGAGGCATGGCAGGATCAGCGCGGTCCGGCCCGGTACCGTGTGCGACCGGTTCAGCTTCGTCGACACGTGCACGGTCAGCTCGCACGCCGCGAGGGCCGCCCGGGTGACCTCGGTGTCCGGCGTCGCCGCCGCGAAGTTGCCGCCGAGCCCGAAGAACACGCGTACCGCGCCTTCGCGCATCGCCCGGATCGTCTCCACCGTGTCGTACCCGCGACGGGCCGGCACCTCGAAGTCCAGCCGCGACGCCAGAGCCGGCAGCCATTTCGGCGTCTCGTGCCAGACGCCCATGGTCCGGTCGCCCTGGACATTGGAGTGCCCACGCACCGGGCACAACCCCGCACCCGGCTTGCCGACCATGCCGCGTAGCAGCTGGACGTTGCTGATCTCACGGATCGCCGGTACCGAGTCCCGGCGCTGGGTCAGGCCCATCGCCCAGCAGACGATGGTGGCGTCCGACATCGCCAGCATCCGGGCCGCTTCGACGATCTCCTCCCGGCTCAGCCCGGTCGCCGTGAGCACGTCCGCCCAGTCCAGGTCCTCCAAGTCCGCGCGGTAGGCGGCGAAGCCGGACGTGTAGGTGTCCACAAAGGACTTGTCGATCGCGCCCCACTCGAGCAGCAGCGAGGCGAACGCCTGGAACAGAGCCAGATCCCCACCAACCCGGATCTGCAGGTACCGGTCGGCGAGCGCGGTGCCGTCGCCGATGACCCCGGACGGGCGCTGCGGGTTGCGGAAGCGCAGCAGGCCGGCCTCCGGCAGCGGGTTGACCGCGATGATTTTCGCGCCGTTGCGCTTCGCGGTCTCCAACGCGGTGAGCATGCGCGGGTGATTGGTCCCCGGGTTCTGGCCGACAACCACCAGCAGCGATGCCCGGTGGATGTCGTCGAGGGTGACCGAGCCCTTGCCGATGCCGATCGTCTCGGTCAGCGCGACGCCGGACGACTCGTGGCACATGTTGGAGCAGTCCGGGAGGTTGTTCGTGCCGTAGGCCCGGGCGAAGAGCTGGTACAGGAAGGCGGCCTCGTTCGACGTGCGGCCGGAGGTGTAGAAGGCGGCCTGATCCGGCGAGTCGAGCCCGCGCAGCGTCGAGCCGACCAGCTCGAACGCGTCGTCCCAGGAGATCGGCGCGTAGTGCGTTGAGCCGGGTCGCAGCACCATCGGTGTGGTGAGCCGGCCCTGCTGGCCGAGCCAGTGATCGCTGCGTTCGGACAGTTCGGACACCGGATGCGCGGCGAAGAACTCGGCGGTGACCCGGCGCAGGGTCGCCTCCTCGGCCACCGCCTTGGCACCGTTCTCGCAGAACTCCGCGTGGTGCCGTTTGCCCGGTGCGGGCTCCGGCCACGCGCAGCCCGGGCAGTCGAACCCGCCGACCTGGTTGAGCTTCAGCAGAGTACGGGCGGATCGCCGGACGCCCATCTGGGCCAGCCCGGGAGCCAGCCCGTGAATGACCCCGCCGACCCCGGCGGCACTGCGTTCCGGGCGGCGAACGGTCAGATTCTCGTCTCCGGTGTCCTCGCGCGGCGCTTTACGGACCATGCTTCCGACCATAGTCGGCGAGAGCGGAGCGTCCAGATCCTGTTCACTTCGGCATGGGCGGTCCAGGCAGCTCCGGCATGGGCGGAGCGCGGGCGGGCCGGGCAGCTTTCGCGCGGCGGAACCCTGGCAGGCCAGGCAGCTTCGGCATGGGCGGAGCGCTGGCGGGCCAGGGAGCTAAGGTGGGCGCGACGAGCGGGCCGAACCGTCCCTGGACCGGCCGGCTCGCCAACCGGACAGTGATGCGTCGCGTGCAGGAGCGGGGCGTGTAGGAGGTAGACGAGATGTCGGCTGAAACTCCACCAGAGGCAGCCCTGCTGGATGACCTCGCGGTGAATGCCGACCTCAAGTCGAAGGTCACCGACGCTTGGCGGGACTTCGCCAAGGCGCTGGCCGATTGTGCGCCGGAAATGCCACCCGGTACTCAGCTGGAGCTGACCCTCGACCCGACCGCCTCCGGTACCGGCGACGCGGTTTACGCGGTCACCGTGCAGTCGAACGACGGGGGGAGGCTCGGGGCTCTCGCTGTCAGTAACTCGACGCTTCCGCCGGGTTACCGCCTCGACCGTGGCCAGGTGGCCGACCTGGTCGCGCTCGGCTGGTCACCGCCCGGGGTGATGGCCGGCTCCGGCGACGATTTCGGATACTCGGGCACCGCGGCCGAAGCCACCCGGATCGCGGTGATCGTCACCCGTACGCTGCGCGACATCTACGGAGCCCCGCACCCGGCGTTCGTCACCTACGCCGCGAGAGGTCACGACGACAAGCCGCTGCCCGTCGGCCCGCTGGGTACGGCCCGTCCGGTGCTGCTGGGCGAGGGTCCGGACGCGGGCGCCGCGACCGACGAGGGCGCGGAGGCGCGGGTGCTGTCCGGGACCGGCTCGGCCGCCCGCAACATCGACCTGCCGCTCGGTGACCGGGTCGCCGCGGTCGTCGCCGGGCTGCTCAAGACCCAACCCGAACTCCTGCAGGTGGACGGCGACGGCGACATCGGAATCCGGGCCGGCTCGGCGATGGTCTTCGTGCGGGTGCGCGACAACCCGCCGCTGGTCGATGTCTTTTCACCGGTACTGACCGAGGTGCGCCCGACCGAGCAGTTGTACGTGCGGTTGTCCGAGCTGACCAACCGCATGCCGATCGGGCGGCTGTACTGCACCGACGACACCGTGTGGGCCTCGGTGCCGGTGTTCGGCCGCGACTTCCAGGCGACTCACCTGATGCTGGCGGTACAGGTCATGACCGGGCTAGCCGACGAACTCGACGACCGGCTGGCCGGCGAGTTCGGCGGCAAGCGCTTCTTCGGCGACGAGAAGGCGGCCGGTGCCGAGGGCGAGCACACCGGCATGTACCTCTGATCAGTACGGCAACCACGCCTGCGCGGCGAGCGACGAGAGGTCGTACGCGGCCAGGCCGTTCGCCGAGACCGTCCACAGTGTACGGTCGACGACCAGCGAGCGGCTGATCGGCTGGTTCTCGTGGCTCACGCTACCGGTGGCCAGCGCGCGAATCGCGTTCGCGGTCACGTGCAGCGTGACGGCACCGGCGGTCTGCTTGGCCACCGGCGGCATCGGCCCGCGCGGTTTCTGCAGCGGCCCCACGTTCACCGTCGTCATCGGCAGCACCAGCAGACCGGTCGCCGGCCAGTACAGGAACGCGTGCGGGTCGAACTCGGCGGTGGAGTGGCCGTAGCGGACCCGGTACTGGGTGAGCCGCTTCGGCGCGGCCGGGTTGGAGACGTCGAAGAGCGAAACCGCCGCGCCCTGGATCCGGCCGTCCGGGCCGGCCGCCTGCCCGACGCCGATGAGCCGGTCGCCGTCGATGGGATGCAGGTACGCCGAGTACCCGTCGATGTCCAGTGAGCCACTCAGCGATGGGTGCGCCGGATCGCGCAGGTCGACCGCGTACAGCGGATCGGTCTGCCGGTAGGTCACCACGTACCCGATGCCGGCGTCGAACCGGACCGCGTAGATCCGCTCTCCCTTGCCGAGGCCGCCCACCTTCCCGATGGTCCGCAGCGCCGAGCCCGAGCGGTGCAGCACGTACACCGCCGAGGAGTCCCCCTCGGTCGTGGCCACCCGCAGGTTGCCGCCCCAGTCGGACAGCGCGTACTGGTTGATGAGGTACCCGGGCACCGAACCGGCACCGACGAAGCCCGGCCGCCCGGTACCGGCGGTGTCGAACTGGTACAGCTCGGTGCGCTGCTGCGGCGGCGACGGCCGTACCGATGGGCCGCCAGACGGCAGGGCGATCATCGGCTGCATGAGGCGCCACCGGTTGTCGCCCGCGACGTACAGGCTGGAACCGTTGGAGTAGACGGTCGTCCCGTCGGCGACCACGGTCACCGGGTTCCCGGTGCCCAGCGACGCGGTGCCCGTGGGTGCGGTGCCCGTTGCCCCGGTGCCCTTTGATCCGGTGCCCAACGGGAAGGTGAGCACGGTCAGCATCGACGACCCCGAGTACTCGGCCGGTCGGCTCACCGCGTCGCAGGGCACGGTACCCCGGGTGGTCTTGCCGCCCGTGGTGACCGCGTACCCGGGCAGCCAGTCGGCCGGCCCCGACTTGTCGATCGCGGCGTGGTTGGCCGCCAGCCGCTGCGCGTCGGTCGCGTTGTCGAGGCGCGGGAAGTTGATCCGGGGCGCGGAGCGCACGACCACCCGCACGGTCGCGCCGACCTGCCGCGCGTCGACCAAGTTTCCGTCGATCGCGTACGAGCCGACGATTCTGGGCTGACCGGCGAGGTCGACCAGCAGCAGTGCCGGTCCGGTGATGTCGTCGATCCCGCCGGTACGGGTGAACACGAGCGCCCGGTCGCCGGCCAGCAGGAGGCCGGCGTCGCCGCCGCTGCCGTACCCGATGTCGTCGAAGCCGCCGATGGAGCCGGTGCCGGTGCCGTTCCCGTTCTGCTCGCCGAGCGGGAGGCTGCCGGTGACCTTGCGGCTCGCGGCGTCGATCACCCGCAGTACCCCGTCACTGATCACGACGATCCGATGCCCGTCCGTCTTGACCAGATCCGGCTCGTCGACCCCGGGTTCGGCCGTGTTGGTGCCGGAGTATGCCGGAGTCGAAGCCGCGTCGGCGCTCGTCCCGCCCGCGGCGTCGGCCCTGCCGGCGACCGGCCCACCGGCGTTCGTGCCGCTGCCGGCCGCCACGGCGTCGGGCACCGGCCCGCCGCCGGCGAACACCGGCGTCGCGCCACCCAACCCGTACGCGGTCACCCTGGCGTTGGCCGCAGCGCGCAGCCCGGCCAGCAGATCGGCGCAGGAGCCGAAGCCGACCAGGGCGAACGTGCCGACCGGCACGGGAGAGGTCCGGTGCGCCGCCCCACCGGCGTCGCACCCGGTCAGCAGCAGCCCGGCGGCCACGGCGCCGGCCATGAGGGGACGGATCCTGCCCGCGATACCCCGGTTGACATCCATGCCCCTTCGACGCCGCCGGTCCGGTCCCGGTTCCGTCCGGTCCCGCGATGCCGGTGAGCCGCCGGCGCCGTGTCCGCGGTCAGCGTGACCGGGTGGCGGCCGGCTTCGCCGGGGTGCCGGCCGGTCCGGCGGCGGATGGCACGCCGTCGACCAGGCGTGACAGGACGATCATGCTTCGGGTCGAGGTGACGAAGCGCTCCGCGCGCAGCCGCTCCAGCGCCTGCTCCAGGTGAGCCATGTCCGCCGCCCGCAGGTGCACCAGCGCGTCGGCCTCGCCGGAGATCGTGTACGCGCCGACCACCTCCGGGTGCCGCCGGGCCGCGGCGCCGATCTGCGCCGGCGTCGTCCGCCCGGTACAGAACAGTTCGACGAATGCCTCGGTCGTCCAGCCGACCGCGGCCGGGTCGATGACCGCGGTGAAGCCCTTGATGACCCCGCCCGCGCGCAGGCGATCGACCCTGCGCTTGACGGCCGGCGCGGACAGCGAGACCTGGGCCCCGATGTCCGCGTACGTGGCCCTGGCGTCCGCCGCGAGGGACGCAATGATCCGCTGGTCTACCGCGTCGATCTGCAACGGATCGCTCCTTTCACGCAAGCCTTCCGGCTGTTTCGCTTGTTCGAGCGTACCTACGCTTTGGATCATGCCGAGGACATACCTGATGTGCCCACCGGCGTACTTCACGGTCAAGTACGCGATCAACCCGTGGATGGACACCACGTCCCCGGTCGACGCTGACCTGGCCGGCAAGCAGTGGGAACGGCTGCGGGAGACGCTGGTCGAACTGGGACACCGGGTACACGTCCTGACGCCGCAGGCCGGGCTGCCCGACATGGTGTACGCGGCGAACGGCGCCTTCTCGGTCGACGGGACGGTGTACGGCGCCCGGTTCCGGTACCCGCAGCGAGCCGCCGAAGCCGCCGCGCACCAGGCGTTCTACGCGATCCAGGACGAGCCCGGGTGGCGTTTCGTCGCACCGACCGAGATCAACGAGGGCGAGGGCGATTTCACCTACGTCCCCGGTCCCGGCCTGATCCTGGCCGGGTACGGCTTCCGCACCGAGCCGACCGCCCATGCCGAGGCGCAGGAGGTGCTGGGCCGGCCGGTGATCTCGCTCCGGCTCGTGGACCCGCGCTTCTACCACCTGGACATGGCGCTCGCGCCGCTCGACGACACCACGATCGCGTACTACCCGGCCGCGTTCTCGGCGTCGTCACAGGCGGTGCTGCGCCAACTGTTCCCGGACGCGGTACTGGCGTCGGAGCCCGACGCCCTGGCGTTCGGCCTGAACCTGGTCAGCGACGGCCGTAACGTGGTGCTCAGCAGCGAGGCGACCGCGCTGGCGGACCGGCTCGCGGCGGCCGGGTACCTGCCGCGGCTGGTGGAGCTGACCGAGCTGAAGAAGGGCGGCGGCAGCGTCAAGTGCTGCGTGGCCGAGCTGCGTAGCTGAGGCGCCCCGCGGCTGAGCCGGCCCGACCGGCCCGGGTGCGAGCGGCGGACACGGGCGGGCGGCGCTGCGAACGTCGGGCGAGGCTGCGAAGGTCCGGCGCGGTGGCGCGCGGGGCGGCCACCACACCGGACGCGACCCGGCGAGGGTCAGCCGCTCTTCGCGATGACCAGCAGCGACGCGGTCACCGTGCTGCCCGACTTGGTACCGGCGACGCCGACGTCCGCGCCGACCGCCACGTTCTGCGGCTGGACCGAGCTACGGTGCTCGATCACCCGGATCGGGCTGCCGAACGTCCAGGTCAGCGTGAAGCCGTCGGAAGACTTCACGGTGACCGTGGTGGAGTTGATCGCGGTCACCGTGCCGCGCTGGACGTCGATCGTCTTGTCGCCGTCCTTCGTCTTCACGACGACCTCACCGTGCTCCACGTTCCTCGCCAGCGCCCGGCGGATGGTCAGGGCGCGGAGAGCGGGGTGCTTGGCCCGCGCCCGCGAGCCCGGTCCCGGATGGCCGCTCGGGCTCGGCGACGGGTCGTCGACCAGTGGCGACGGGTCGTCGACCAGCGTCAGGTCCTGTGCCGAGAAGCCCAGTTCGGACAGCGCCGAGGCTTCCGGAGTCATGGCCGTGCTGGAGTCGGCTGTGGTCGTGGCGCCCGGTTGCCCGCAGGCGGTCAGCCCGATCGCGGCAACCGCGCCCAACGCCACGGTGACCAGTGCGACGCGCACCTTCATCGGATGGTTCCTCCCTGTCGGCTGGGTACGCCCACCAGCATCGACGCCGGGTACGTGCGCCGGATCAGCGCGATGTACGGGTTTGGTAAACCGGCAACCGTACGGTGAAGCGGGCGCCGCCCTCGGGCGCGTGGCCGGCCTCGATCGTGCCGCCGAGCCGGCGTACCAGGCCGGCCGCCAGGGCCAGGCCGAGCCCCGAGCCGACCTTGCGCACCCCCCGGTACCGCTCGTGCAGCGCGCCACGCTGGAAGGCGACCGCCAGATCCGCGTCGGTGAACCCCGGCCCGCCGTCGCGTACCTCGATGATCGCGAACCCCGGCGGTACCGGCGGATAGACGGCCAGCACCACCGGTGCGCCCGGCGGCACGACGCGCAGCGCGTTCTCCATCAGCCCGTCGATCACCTGGCGGATCCGTCCCGGATCGGTCGGCACCGGGACCGGGCCGTGCGGCAGGTCGGTCCTCAGCACCACGCCGACCCCGGCGCACCGCCCGGCCCACGCCTGTGCCGCCTCGTCCACCAGCGCGGTCAGGTCCACCGGCAGGACGGACAGCGGGAAGTCCACCGCGTCCAGCCGGGCCAGCGCGAGCAGGTCGGAGACCAGGCGGTCGAGGTGCTCGGCCTCGGTGAGCATGAGCTGACCGGTGCGGGCGACGCCGTCCGGCCCGATCACCCCGTCCGACAGAGCCTCCGCGTATCCCTTGAGAGTGGTCAGCGGGGTGCGCAGCTCGTGCGAGATGGACAGCAGAAACTCCCGCTGCCGGCTCTCGCTGGTCGACAGTGCGGAGCCGAGTTCGTTCAGGGCGTGCGCCAACTCCTCGACCTCGATCGGGGGCTCCGGCTCCACGCGCACGGACCGGTCCCCGGCGGAGAGCCGGGCGGCCGCGCCGGCCGCGTGCCGGATCGGCCGCGCCAGCCTGCGGGCCAGCAGCGCGCCGGCCAGGGCACCGGCGACGAGCCCGGCCACCAGCGCCAGGTACAGCCGTTGCAGCACTTCCGGCGCGGTACGGGTGCCCGCCCGCTGGGTGAGGATCACCCCGTTGCCGGTACCGGGCAGCGGGCGACCCTCGACCATGACCCGCTTGCCGCCGACCAGTGCCGTCCCGCTCACCGGCCGGCCGGATGTGACCGCCGTGACGAAGCGGGCCGGCAGGGCGGTGCGGTCTGGCCGGCCGGCGCGGACCACATAGACGTCGATGTTCTGAGCGTGCAGGTCACGCACGAGATTCGCGGCGCTGCCCGGCCGCAGGTCGATGGCGGCGGCCACGATCTCGGTCTGGTTGGCCAGGCCGGAGCGCTCGGCTCGGTTTGCCGCCCGGACGGCCAGCGGGATCGCGACCAGCGCGGTGACGATCACCGACACCAGGGCCACCAGGCAGCCGGCGAGAACGGCCCGAGCAGTCAGCGTGCGCAGCAGGTTACGCATCGGCGGTGTAACCCACGCCGCGGACGGTGCGGATCACGCCGCCGTACCGGCCGAGCTTCGCCCGAACCTGGGCCACGTGCACGTCCACGGTGCGGGTACCGGCGTGGGCGGCGTACCCCCAGACCGAGGCGAGCAACTCCTCCCGACTGAACACCCGGCCGGGCCGGTTCATCAGGTGGGCGAGCAGGTCGAACTCCGTCGGGGTGAGGGCGACCGGCTCGGTACCGGCGCGCACCGACCGGCGCTCCGGGTCGAGCAGTACCGGGCCGACCTGGCGGGTACGCGCGCCCTCCGGCGGCCCGGCGGTGCGCCGCAGTACCGCCTTGACGCGGGCGACCAGTTCACGCGGGCTGAACGGCTTGGTCAGGTAGTCGTCGGCGCCCAACTCCAGGCCCACGATCCGGTCGACCTCATCGTCCCGGGCGGTCAGGAAGATCACCGGTGTCCAGTCGCCGGACTCGCGCAGCCGGCGGCAGATCTCCGTGCCATCCATGCCGGGCAGCCCGATGTCGAGCACGCAGGCGACCGGCCGGACTCTGCGGGCGGCGGCGAGCCCGGCCGCTCCGTCCTGCTCGACCTGGACCCCGAAACCCTCCCGGGCCAGGTACATCCGGACCAGGTCGGCGATCGGCCGCTCGTCCTCCACGACGAGGACCAGCCCCTTGCCCGCGGGCGTCTGCTCGATCACCCGCCAATGATGGCGGATCGCGGATCAACCCGACGTACGGATCAGGTCAGGGAAATGTACGGACCGCAGGTCAGGCGACCGGGGCGAGGCCACCCGTGGAGTGGGTGGAGCCGGCCGGCGCGGCACCGCCGGGGCGGGCGTGGAAGACGTACCCGAACGTCGCCTCCAGCATCGACATCGCCTTCGGGTGGCGTGCCTTGATCCAGAACCGCTCCCGGATGCCGTCGATCGCCGTGGCGGCGAATTCCAGCGAGGACACCCGGTGGTCCGGTGCCCAGGTCACGTACGACAGTTCGTGGATCGGCGCGTCCAGGTGCAGCCGGATCCGGTGAGCGAGCCGACCCTCGTGGGTCACCACCAGCCGACCGCGGCTCAGTACGAGCAGGTGCTCCCCGGCCAGCGGCCGGTCGGGACGTACGCACCGGCTCACCAGCAGGACGGCGTCGTTGGGCCCGATGCAGCGACGGAAGATCGGGATGTGCCGGCTGATGGTCGGCATGGACAGGCCGGCGTCGCCGGCGGCAGGTAGGAACGTCCGTGCGAACAGATCCATGCCTGTTTCAACGACGCATGTCAAGGTGCGGTGCGGTGTGGCGGGTGAATGAATTCTGGGGAAACACCCTGGTCGGGCCGGTTTCACCTTTCAACCACGGCGCGCACCCCGCCGATCAGCTGGCCGGCAGCCGCTCGATGACGGTCGCGTTGGCCATGCCGCCGCCCTCGCACATGGTCTGCAACCCGTACCGCAGTCCCCGGTCCCGGAGCTGGGCGAGCAGGGTGGTCATGATCCGGGCGCCGGAGCCGCCGAGCGGGTGACCCAGGGCGATCGCACCGCCACGCGGGTTCAGCCGCCGCGGATCCGCCCCGGTCTCGGTGAGCCACGCCAGCGGTACCGGCGCGAACGCCTCGTTCACCTCGAAGACGTCGATGTCGTCGATGCTCAGGCCGGAGCGCCGCAGCGCCTTGGCGGTGGCCGGGATCGGCGCGGTGAGCATGGTGACCGGGTCGTCCGCGGCGACGACCGCGCTGTGGATCCGGGCCAGCGGAGTCAGCCCGTGCGCCGCAGCCCAGTCGGACGTGGTGACCGCCAGCGCCGCCGCTCCGTCGGAGATCTGCGACGCCGAACCTGCGGTGACCACGCCGCCCGGCCGGAACGGGGTGGGCAGCTCGCCCAGCTTCGCCAGCGACGTGTCCCGCCGGATGCCCTCGTCGCGCCGAATGATGAACTCGTTTTCCCGGCCGCTCGACTGCGCCACCGCGGTCGCGGCGTCGCTGGCCGGCACCTCGACCGGCACGATCTCGCCGTCGAACTCACCGGCGTCCTGCGCGGCCGCCGCCTTCTGGTGGCTGGCCAGCGAGTACTCGTCGAGCTGGCTGCGGGACTGACCCCACCGCCGCGCGATCAGCTCGGCGCCGACGCCCTGGTTGAACGGGATGGCCGCGCCGTCCTCGAAGCCCTCGGTGCCCGCGTAACGGGCCCGGACCAGCGGGCCGAACGGGCTGCCGGTGCCGGCCGACGAACCCATGCTCACCCGGGTCATCGACTCGACCCCGCCGGCCACCACGAGGTCGGCCTGGCCGGACAGTACGGTGGCGGCGGCGAAGTGCACGGCCTGCTGGCTCGACCCGCACTGCCGGTCGATCGTGGTGGCCGGAACCGACTCGGGCCAGCCGGCGGCGAGCACCGCGCTGCGCCCCACGTTCCACGCCTGGTCGCCGACCTGCGACACGCACCCCCAGAGCACGTCGTCGACATCGGCCGGGTCGAAGCCGGTGCGGCTGGCCAGCGCGCGCAGCACGTACCCGGACAGGTCAACCGGGTGTACCTGCGCGAGGCCACCCTTGCGCCGTCCGACCGGAGTCCGGACGGCTCCCACGATCATCGCGTCGCGCATCTGTTACTCCTCAGTAGCTTCGGCTGCGCCCGATGCTACCCCCGGGCCCCCAGCCGCCGGCAGGGTCGCTCTCCGGGCGCCGGGGCACCGCCCGGTCACGCCGGTTCGGGGGCGAGGCGTCGGCCGTCGGGCGCCCGCTGCCGGCGCTGTACCGCGGCCCCCACGGCCACGCCCCACGGGCGGGCCGTCGCGCGGCTACCGTTGGCCCGTGGAGATTCGTGGTGCGGCGATGCCGGATGAGCCCGGCCCCGAACGGGCGCGGCGCGGCGAGCGGTGGGGAGAGCAGTCGCGGGACGGCGAGCCCCCCGCGCCGGTCGACTCCCTGAGCTACCGGGTCGACGGGCGGCTCCTCGCGGTCAAGGTGGTCGGCTTTGTGATCTTCGCGCTGGTCGCGCTCGGGTTTCACGAGGACCGGGCCACGGTCGCGTTCGCCGGACTCGCCGCCGTGATCCTCGGGGTGTATGCGCTGCGCGACGTGATCGCGCCGGTCCGGCTGTTCGCGGACGGCGAGGGAGTGACCGTGGTCTCCGGGTACGCCGCGCGCCACCGGCTGTCCTGGGACGAGATCGAGCAGGTACGGGTCGATCAGCGCCGCCGGTTCGGTACCCGGTCCAACCTGTTGGAGATCGACGGTAGCGAGCAGTTGTACCTGCTCAGCTCGTACGACCTGAGCGCGCACCCGCAGGATGTCGCCGACGCGCTCGATCGCCTGCGGCCGAGCTGAGCGGCCTCCGGGCGAAGCGGCGACGGGCGAGCAGCCTCCAGCCGAAGAGGCGACGGGCTCAACCCCTGATGTGGCCCGTCTGGTAGATCGTCAGGACAAGCAGCACCAGGACGATGGCGACCAGTGCCCCTGCCTGGACCAGGCTCCGCCGCTGGCGGGGCGCGTACGCCAGTCCGGCACCGGCGAGCGCTCCGACCACGAAACCGCCCAGGTGTCCCGCGATCGAGATGCCGGGGACGCTGATCGTGAAGACCAGGTTGATCAGGATGACCGGGAGCACCGACGTCGCGTTGAGCCCGAGCCGGCGCAGTACCAGGAACAGCGCCGCGAACAGGCCGAACAGCGCGGTGGACGCCCCCGCCGACAGGTCGGCCGGCTGGAACAGGTACGCCGCGACGTTGCCGCCCAGCCCGGCGACCAGGTACAGGGCGAGGAACCGCACCGGCCCGAGGAAACTCTCCAGCGTCCGGCCGAGGATCCACAGCGCGTACATGTTCATCAGCAGGTGCAGGATGCCGAAGTGCATGAACATGGCGGTGAACAGGCGGTAATACTGCCCGTCACCGACGCCGAACGGCACGGCCGGCCCGTTCTGGCTGAATTTGACCTCGCCGATCACGCCCAGCTTGTCGAGCAGCGGGGTGTCGCCGCCGATCAGCCCGGCGAAGCCCTGGCCGCCCAGCGCGTGGGCGCCGTTCTTCGCGGAGGCCAGGGAGATGAGGAGCATCACCACGTTGATCAGGATCAAGCCGATGGTGACGTAGCCCCGGCGACCGCTTACCCCGCCGCCGAAGGCGGTGCGGGTCGGCCGCTGGGTGCGCCGGCCCTCGGCCACGCACTCGGGGCACTGGTGCCCGACCGAGGCCGATCGCATGCAGTCCGGACAGATCGGACGCTCGCAGCGGGTACAGCGGACGTACGTCTCCCGACCGGGATGCCGATAACAGACCGGCACACCGGTCGGAAGGACGTTCGTCATGCCACGAGGTTAGCGCTCGATTTCTACCCGCTCGATGACCACATCGTTAAGCGGGCGGTCGCCGGGAGCGGTGGGCGCGGTGGCGATCGAGTCGACGACCTTCTTGCTGTCGTTGTCGGTGACCTCGCCGAAGATCGTGTGCCTGCGGTTGAGGTGCGGCTGCGGGCCGACGGTGATGAAGAACTGGGAGCCGTTGGTGCCCGGACCGGCGTTCGCCATCGCGAACAGGTACGGGCGGTCGAACTGGAGCTCCGGGTGGAACTCGTCGCCGAACTGGAATCCGGGGCCGCCGCGGCCGGTGCCGGTCGGGTCCCCACCCTGAACCATGAAGCCGCTGATGACCCGGTGGAAGATGGTGCCGTCGTAGTACGGGCCGTTGCCCTGGGCACCCGTGCGCGGGTCGGTGTACGCCTTGGTCCCCTCGGCGAGTTCGACGAAGTTGCGCACCGTCTTCGGGGCGTGGTTGTCGAACAGCTCGATCCGGATGGGTCCGGCGTTGGTGTGCAGAATCGCGACGCTCACGCGAATGCTCCTCACTTCCGTGATCTGATCTGTTGGCAATCCTGCCATCTGTCCGTTCCACCCGCGCGACGCCCTCGGAAAGGGCAGTATGTCGAGTGGGGCATCGCCCTACGGCCATCGATGCCCGCAGGAGGTGGGACACGTGTTGAAGCGGAGCCAGGCCAGGCGCCGGACCCACGGCGAGATGGCGCGTGCCGAACTGGGCGAGGGGTTCGATCACCTCCGCCAGGCCGCCACACACGCCGCGGACGGTGTCGGTGCGGCGGTCGGTCCCAAGTTGAGTTCGGCGATGGATCTGGTCGGTCCGGGCACCGACCGGGTACGCGATGTCGCGTCCCAGGGTTGGGACACTACGGTGGCGGCGTTGACGCCACTGATGGACGCGGCTCGTACCGGTGCGACCGAGGCCGGCCGGAAGACCGCCGCTCGGGCAAGGAAGAAGATGACCAAGAAGAAGACGTCGCGGATGTCCGGCAAGCGCACGGGAATCATGGTGGGCTTGCTCGCGGTCGGCGTGGCCGCCGGCGCGGTGGGCGCGATGGCCGCCCGCCGTCGCAGCCGTTCCCGGTGGGAAGAGTACGAATCGGGCGGCTACAGCATGGCGGGCGACCAGGCTCAGGCCGTGCTCGACTCCACCCGCTCGGCGATGGACATGGCCGCCGGCAAGACCAGCGGCGGTGACACGGCCACCGCGCCCAGCGACCAGCTCGGCAACGGCAAGGATCCGGCGCCGCCGCGGCCCGGCCAGGGTCCGGAAGGCACCGCGGACAAGGCCGGCACGGCCACCAAGAACAGCCGCGGCTGACGCCGCACGCACCGGGTCCGGGCACGGCTCGGGCCCGGTGCGGCATGCTCGCCCGCCGAGCCGCCGGAGAGCCGGCCGGGTGGCCGGAGAGGTAGCCGAGCCGCCGGAGACTGCTAGAGCCAGCCGCTCTTCCGGAAGAAGCGGTACAGCACCGCCGTGACGGCCAGGCAGAGCAGCAGCATCGCGGGATAGGCGTAGCGCCAGTTCCGTTCCGGCATGAACTCGAAGTTCATCCCCTCGATGCCACCCACCGTGGTCCACACCGCCGCGATACCGGCCCAGGCCGCGAACTTGCGCATGTCGTTGTTCTGCTCGACGCTCACCTGTGCCAGGCGGGCCTGGAGGATGGAGTTGAGCAGTTCGTCGAAGGACTGGACCTGCTCGACGGTACGGGTCAGGTGGTCGCCGACATCCCGGAAGTACCGGCGCACTTCCTTGGGTACCTCCGGCATCCGGCCGGCCACGATGGACTCCACCGGCCGTTGCAGCGGGACCACCGCGCGCCGGAACTCGACCAGTTCCCGCTTGAGCTGGTAGATGCGCTGGATGCGGCCCTGGCCCTGGCGGCCGAACACGCTCTCCTCCAGCGCGTCGATGTCCAGCTCGACGGCGTTGGCGCAGTCCACGTACGAGTCGACGACCCGGTCGTAGATGCCGTGCGCCACCGCCCACGGTCCCCGGGCCAGCAGATCCGGCTTGTCCTCCAGATCGTGCCGCACGCCGCTCAGCGCGATCGGGGCGCCATGCCGGACCGTGATCACGAAGTGGTCGCCGATGAACATCATCACCGAGCCGGTCTCCACCACCTCGGAGTACTCGGTCAGCTCGGTGTGCTCGACATAACGTGTGGTGCGCAGCACGGCGAAGACCATGTCGCCGTACCGTTCGATCTTCGGCCGCTGGAACGCCTTGATCGCGTCCTCCACGGGCAGCTCGTGCAGGTCGAAGACCGACGCGATGTCGGCGAACTCCGACTCCTCGGGCTCATGCAGCCCGAGCCACACGAAGGCGTCTTCCCGGCGCCTCGCCGCGGCCAACGCCTCTGGGTAGTGCCAGTGCCCGGGCTGGCGGCGACCGTCAACATACAGGCCGCAGTCGACGATCGCGCTGCTGTGCTCATGGTGCAGATGCGGATGATCGTCACCTATCCGATTGGCGCCCAGCATCCGCCGGGTCACCGCGGTCAAGGCTCGCGACAGCCCGCCGACTTCACGCTGATCACGCTGCTCCGACATCACCAACCTCCAGGGGCTCGGGGCAAAGCTACGCCCATAGAGGTGGCACCGGGCGGACCGGCCGCAGGTGGGGGTGGGGGGAGCGGTCGGCCCACCCGGTGCCGTTGGGGGGCGGGGGGTTATGCCTTGGGGCGGATAGATACGCCGGGTGGATTTTGATCCATCCGGAGCTGACGAGGGAACCTCTCCAGCAAGTCGGCTTCGTGTCAGAAACCCGACAGTTTGCTCACCGGGGTACGGGTCAGTTCTGCTTCGCCACCGCGCGGATCGCATCGGCCAGCCGGCGTACGCCCTCGTCGATCTGGTCCACGGTCACCGCCGAGTACGCGAGCCGGAGCGAGTGGTTGCCGCCCTCCAGCAGGAAGTCGCTGCCCTTGACCACGGCCACCCCACGGGCGGCCGCCTCGGGTACGACCAGGTCGACCTCGACCTCCTCGGGCAGGTCGATCCACAGGAAGTAGCCGCCGTCGGGCTCGGTGAACCGGACACCCGGGATGTGCTCGCGCAACGAGGCGGCGAGCACTCGCGCGCGCTCGCCGAGCGCGGCGCAGACCGTCTGGATGGAGCGGTCGATGTCGCCCGAGGCGCAGAACTGGTACACGATCGCCTCGGACACCTGGCCCGGGGAGATGTACAGGTTGGTGGCGGTACGGGCGATCGCGCCGATGATCTCGGTCGGACCGACCAGGTACCCGACCCGGACGCCGGGGCACACCGTCTTGGTGAAGCTGGACGCGTGCACCACGACACCGCGCTGGCCGGCGTCGCCGGCGATATCCATCGACAACATGGGTGGCAGCGCGTCACCGCGGAACCGGATCTCGGCGTACGGGTCGTCCTCGAAGATGGTGAACCCGTACTGGTTGGCCAGGTCCAGCAGTGCCCGGCGCTTGGCCAGGGACAGGGTCACGCCGGCCGGGTTCTGGTAGTTCGGGATGACGTGCGCCAACTTGGGGCGTACGCCGGACTCCAGCAGGGCACGCAGCTCGTCGACGTTCAGGCCGTCCTCGTCGAGGCTCACCTGGTGCAGTTCCGCTCCGAGGTTGCGCAGGCCGAGCAGCGTCCGGTCGTAGGTCGGCTTCTCCACGACGACGGCGTCGCCGGGCTTGACCAGGTGGTCGAAGAGGAACGCGTCAGCCTGGAGCGAGCCGTTCGTGATCAGCACCTGCTCCGGCGCGACGCTGTGCTTGTCGGCGATCCACTTGCGGAGGGGACCGTAGCCGACCGAGGTCCCGTACGCGGTGATCCCGACCGGGTCGGCGTCGAACGCGCGGCCAGCGGCGGCCTTCAGCCCGGCGACGTCGATGATGTCGATGGACGGTGCGCCACGGGCGAACGAGATGAGCTGCTCGGGAGTCATGCCCGTATGCTACGGAGGCGTTTGCCCCGGTTCGGCGGCGGGTCATGGTAACCGGGCCTGTCAAGGTGCTGCAACGGGCATCCGGTGCTGGGTCCAGACCCGGAGGATGTCGCGCACCGAGATCACGCCGAGAACCTCGCCGCCCTCGATGACGACCAGGTGCCGGAAGCCGCCCCGGACCATCGCCGCGGCAGCGTCCTCCAGCGTCCACTCCGGGGTCGCGTAGACGACCTCCCAGGTGAGGTGGTTGGCCGCCCGTTCGGTGTCCGGATCGAGGCCGCGACCGATCGCGTACAGGATGTCCCGTTCGGTCATGATGCCGAAGCCCTCGGCGTCCGGATCATGAACGACGGCTGAACCCACCCGGCGATCGGCCATCTGCCTGGCGACCTGCCTGATGGTGTGATCCGGCCCGACCACCAGCACAGACTTGGTCATCGCGTCGCGTACCTGCACCGCGCACCACCCCTCGCAACGGGTTCCGGCGCCGGACCGCGACGCCGCCCCTACCGGGCGTCGCTGGCTACCGGATAGCAACGGACGTTACGGACATCGTCCGCGTGCTGGGATAACTTCTCAAGACCTGTTTTCGATACGCCCCCTCGATGATCTCCCTGCTCCCGGTACCTGCCTCAGTGGCGGTGATCGATCCATGACTGCCGGGCGCGGGTGCGGGTACCCACGACGGATGCGCGCGGGTCGCGGCGCGAGCGGAGTCCGGGGAGGCCGACCAACTGCTGATTTACGTGGATTGCCGGCTGATGTCGCTGACTTTTAGGGTGCACGTACCCCGGAATTAATCTCGTGTACGCGCGCTATTCTGCGACGGTCCATGCCGCCGCCGGAAGGAGTATGGGAATCGTGAACGTGGTCGTGCTGGCCGCCGGCCTGGGTACTCGGCTGGGTCGGCCGTACCCCAAACCACTCACCCCTCTCGCTGACGGCCGGAGCATCCTGCGCCAGCAACTGGACCACCTGCGCGACGCATTCGGTCCGCAGGTCCAGGTGACAGTCGTCGTCGGCTTCAAGATGAGCCTGATCATGGAGGCCGCAGCGGACGAAGCCTCATTCATCTACAACGAGCTCTACGACCAGACCAACACCAGCAAGAGCCTGCTCAAGGCTCTGCGGCTGGCACCGCCGGGAGGAGTCCTCTGGCTCAACGGCGACGTGGTCTTCGTGCCCGGCCTGCTGGGCGAGCTGACCGCGCAGATCGACGCGGGCCAGAGCTTCGTCGCCGTGAACACCGACAGCGTGGCCGACGAAGAGGTCAAATACACCCTCGACGACGACGGGTACATCAAGGAGCTGTCCAAGCAGGTGGTCGGCGGGCTGGGCGAGGCCGTCGGGATCAACTACGTCACCGAGGAGGACCGGGCCGTCCTGGTCAAGCACCTCGACCGATGCGGTGACCAGGACTACTTCGAGCGCGGCCTGGAGACCGCGATCGGGGAGGAAGGGCTGCGCGTGGCAGCCGTCGACATCAGCCAGTACGGCTGTGTCGAGGTCGACTTCGAACCGGACCTGGACCGCGCCAACCTGCTGGGTGCCCGTCCGTGACCGCCGCCAGCGTTCCCACCTCGGCCGACTTCCGGGCTCGGCACCGGTCCAGCGGCCTGTTCACCGAGTCGGTCAACCAGTACCTCGGCTCCTACCTCGCCGTCGCGGCGGCACGACTCGGACTGCCGCCGACCGCGCTGACCCTGCTCAACCTGGTTCTCGGCGTGGTGACCTCGGTCGCCGTCGGAAGCCTGGCCGGATCGCTGCACAGCGGACGGGTACCGGCCCTGGCGATCGGGCTGGCCGCGCTGGTCGTCTGGCAGCTGGCATACTCGCTGGACTGCGCCGACGGTCAGCTCGCCCGGGTCACCGGCCAGTCCAGCCCGGCCGGTGCGAGGGTCGACGTGCTGTGCGATGTCGCGCTGCAGATCTCGCTGGTCGCCGCGGTCGCGAGCGTCGCCCACGCGTACCGGCCCAGCACTCCGGTCTGGTGGTACGGCGTGTTCGCCGGCACCTGGATGGTCAACCTGGTCACCTCCGTCCTCCAGCAGGGCAACTCGGCGCAGAGCCTGGTCTCGTCCTCCTCCCCGGTCATCCGCGTGGTCAAGCTGATCCGCGACTACGGCGCGGTGATCACGGCGATCGCGCTGATCATCGCGCTCGCCCCACAGTGGACGGTCTGGGTGATGGTCGCGTTCGGCCTGGTCAACGGCCTGTTCCTGATCGCCTCGATCGGGATGGCGGCCAGGGCCAGCGTCCGCCCGAAGAGCCCGGCCCCGGTCACCCCGCAGTCGGTCGTCACCGTGCCACACGCGGGGATTCCCGGACAGACCGGCCAGGGAGCCTGACGGCCGATGGCGATGCGGGGCGCCCGCTGGGTCGGTGCTGGCCTGGCCGACCAGGTGGTGATGGCTACCGCCAATGCCGCCAACACCCTTCTCCCGATCGGACTGCTCGCCAGCCGTACCCGGGCCGGGGCTCTGGTGCTCTCGGTCGGCCTGGGCTATCTGGTGCTGTCTGTCAACCGGGCGTTCATCGGCGACACCATGCTCGCCCAGGTCTCCCGGCTGGACGGGGAGGAACGGGCCCGGCTGGTGCGGCATGCCCTGGCCGCCGCGGTCGCCGTCGGCTGCGTGGCGGGTGCGATCCTGATCGCTGTCTGGGCGCTGTGGCGACATCCGTCCGGGACGATCGACCTTCAGGACCTGATCTGGGTGGCTCCGTTCCTCCCGGTGATCCTGCTGCACGACACCGGCCGGTACACCTATCTGTCCGAGCGCGAGCCGGCGCAGGCGCTCATCATCGACCTGGTCTGGACCGGCAGCCAGGCGCTGATCATCGTGTTGATGGTGACCACCGGGTCGACGTCGCCGGGCCTGCTGCTGGCCAGCTGGGGGCTGGGTGCGTGCGCCGGGGCGGCGACCTTCCTGGCGCGCAGCGGAGCCCGGCCGTGGCGTGGCGACCCGCGGCGCTGGCTGGCCGAGACGCGCAAACTGTCCGGCTGGTTCACGGCGACGACGCTGGTCGGGCAGATCCAGGTGCAGGCCGTCGGGTTCCTGGTCGCCGGCCGGATGAGCGGCGCCGAGCTGGCCGTCCTGCGCTCCGGGCAGACCGCGCTGCTCCAACCGGTACAGAACTTCGTGACGGCCATGATGGGGCTGCTCGTACCGCGCTCGTCCCGGCTGGCCGGCAGCCGGAACGAGCGCGGCCTGCGGAGGCAGACGCTGCGCCTGGCGGCGGCGTTCGCAGGCCTCGCGGTCGTGATGATCGCCGTGGTGGTACCGCTGGCCAACGTGCTCCAGCCCCACCTGGGCCGGTACGCGGCGATCGTCCCGCTAGCCCTTCCGATCAATCTTCAGGCCGGGATCTACCTGCTCCAGATCCCGTTCACCGCGGCGATCCGGGGGATGCAGCGAGCCCGGCTGCTCTTCGCCCAGTACCTGATCTTCACGATCACCAGCCTCACCGGCCTGGTACTGGGCGCTTCGCAGGGTCACCTTCAGGGCGCGGCGTGGGGACTCACGATCGGAGCCGCCGCCGGGCTGGTCGCGATGATCTCGATCTACACCTGGGCGGCGGCCCGACTGGTTCCCGCCTCCGCGTCGACTCCGTTGTCGACCGAGGTCAGCGGGGTCTGAACCGGGCCGAAGAGCAGGAAAGCCTCGCCGGCCATCAGGTACACCCACAGCGTGCCGCCGGTGCCGCCGAGCAGCCAGTCCGCCGTCGCGATGGTGATGACCGAGCAACTGGCCGCGAGCGTGAACCAGACCGGCGGGCGCCGCCGGCCGGAGCCCCGCCGGACGCCGAACAGCGACCGCCAGATCATCACCAGCAGGCCGATCACGAATGCCAGCCCGCCCAGGATGCCGCCCCGCCGCGCCGATCCGACCATCGCGTCGTCGGTGGTCAGCTGCGGCTGCTGGAGGCCGTTCTCGCTGCTGTCCTCGCGCAGCACGTAGCCGCGGACGTACTTGGCGTCGCCGAACAACTTCTGGGAGATGCCGTCCTGCTTGAACTCCGACCAGGCCACGCTCCAGGTCGACGAGCGGCCGCTGGTGAGCGCGCTGGCGGTGCTGGTGGTGCCGCCGCCGTACCGCTGCTGGCTCAGGAAGTGCACACCGCCGGAGCCGAGGATGATCGCGAACGCCAGCAGGACCGGCAGCACCGCCGCCGCCCAGGCACCCCGCGCGGTACGGAAGGTGTCCATGCCCTCGATCGGGCGCTTGAACCAGCGCGAGTACGCGATCATCACGGCCCACAGGCCGGTCGCCGCGCCGAAGTACCCCCAGCCGGTACGCGAGTTGACCAGCAGCAGCACGATCGTGGCCGCGGCCAGGGCGGCGTACCGCTGCCAGCGCTCGAACGCCTTGTCCGCGGCGATCCGGATGGCGATCGTGACGGCCGCGACGGCCAACGAGTTCGGGTGGTAGAGCAGGTGCGGACCGCCCCAGAACCGGCCCTGCTGGTGCGCGCCCCACTCGTTGCCCGGCACGTCGTGCGCGTTGTCCAGGGCGTTCCCGGAGCCGACGATGAACAGCGCGCCGACCGCGACCAGGAAGGCGGCCACCACGCCGACGGACATGTCCCGCCGCGACTTGCGGGTCGCGTTCACCACCGCCAGCGCGCCGAGGATGAACAACCCGGAGTACACGATCCGGCCGGCCGCGACGTTGACCTTCCAGACCAGTACCGCGCTGATCGCGCCGAAGACCCAGTACGCCAGGCCGATCCAGGCCGACCCCAACCGGGGCAGGCGCGCCAGGTCGCGCAGCCAGGGGATGGTCCAGATCGCGAACACGATTCCCTCGATCGCCAGCAGTAGCCAGACGACCCACCCCATGTCGGTGTACGTCCAGCTGAGGATGCCGGCACCGATGAAGAATCCGCCGAGCAGGAAGCCGGGCACTGTGATCCCGCGCAGGGACAGCGCCAGCCCGATCATCGCGACGCCGATCAGCGCGGCGGCGAAGGCGCGGGTGGCTTCCGACCCGTTCGCGCCGAGGGTGCCCCGCTGGATCCCCTCCAGCAGGCCCGCCGCGCCGGCCAGGATCAGCCCGGCGAGGACGAACCAGCGGTGTCGTGAGGTCCACCGGGTGGGGTTGAGGATGGGCTCGCCCTGACCGGCCGCCGTGACCGGGTGAAGTACAAGGTCAAGGATCTTCCGGCCGGAACCACTGCGCCTCGTCGCGGGTTGGTCGGGCGAGTCGAAGGGGGTTTCTGGCCGTCGTGAGTTCACGGTTGAGGAGTGGCCCATGGCCCTGAACGATATCCGTTCACTGATTGGTCCCCTTCCCGGTGCCCCCTGTTCACCAGGTTGGAATAGACGTCCAGCAACCGCTTGACGAGCACGTCGGGAGTGAAATTCGCCTCGTATCGGGCGCGGGCGGCGTTCGTCAGCCCGGCGGCACCGGCCACCGCCACCGGCAGGGCCGCGGCCAGTTCGTCGACCGTCGGCGCCACGGTCCACCCGGCGTCACCGATCAGGTACGGGATGCCGCCCAGCTTGGTGCCCAGCACCGGCCGCCCGTTCGCGAGCGCCTCGATGATCACCGTGGGCAGCACGTCGTCCCAGGTCGACGCGGCCACCACGACGGCCGATTCGCGCATCGCCGCCCGTACCCCCGCCTGGTCCTGTGGGCCGAGGTAGACCACGTCGGAGCGGGCCGCGGCCGCGGCCTCGACCACCGGGCGCAGCGGCCCGTCGCTCGCGACGCGCAGCACGCCGAGCGACCCGACCGGGTGCCGGGACCACGCGTCGAGCAGCAGGGCGAGGCCCTTCTCGGCGGACAGCCGGCTGGCGAACAGCAGGCCGGAGCCGATCGGGGCAACCGGGCCCGGGTCGGCGATGGCGTTCGGCTTGATTGTGATCCGATCGTCCGGAATGCCGTAGTCGCGCAGGTGTTCGGCGATCCCACCGGTGAGCGCGAGGTAGTGATCGACGCTGCGCCAGGTCCGGCGGTGCACGGCCAGCGACGTCGCCATGATCGCGCTCTGCGCCTTCGAGCCGCGGTAGCAGCTGTGCTGGATCGCCGGCAGCGCGAACGCCCGGCCCCGGCAGTCGTGGCAGATGTGCCCGTCCCGGAAGTACAGGCCCGGCGCGCACACCTGGCGGTAGTTGTGCACGGTCTGTAGCACCGGCAGGCCGTGGGCGTGTGCGGTGCGCACGATCCACGGGGAGATCAGCGGGTACGGGTTGTGCAGGTGCAGCAGGTCGGGGCGCTCGGCACGGATCAGCTCGGCGAGCGCCCGCTGTGCGGCCGGCGCCCAGATCGGCGCGACCGGCAGGAGGGCCTTCTGGGCCAGGGGCAGCGAACCGATCTCGTCGGAACTGCGCAGAAAGGGCACAACCTCGACGCCGGCCGCCCGGAGCTGGGCGATCTCGGCGTCGACGATCACATTCTCCCCGGACGGCGCGGCCGAAGAGTACTGGTTGTGCGCGACGACCACCTTCATGGTGTGGCAAGCCTCCGACGGGTGTGAGCGGTCGCGATGTCCTGTTCCAGCTGTTGACATGAGCTGATGCCGGTGGATTGAGGTTAACTTGTCGTCATGCCGGAGCTGCCCGAGGTCGAGGCGCTCGCCGCGTACCTGCGCGAGCGCGCCGCCGGCCACACCGTGTCGCGGATCGAAGTCGCCGCGATCAGCGCGCTGAAGACCTACGACCCGCCGGTCTCGGCCGCGGCCGGCCTCACCCTGACCGGTGCCGGCCGGCACGGCAAGTTCCTGGACGTGCACCTGGGCGACGACCTGCACCTGGTCGTCCACCTGGCCAGGGCCGGATGGCTGCACTACCGGGACGCGTTCAACTCGGCCACGCCGCTCAAGCCGGGCAAGAGCCCGATCGCGGTGCGGGTCCGGCTGGACGACGGCTCGGGATTCGACCTCACCGAGGCAGGCACCCAGAAGAAGCTCGCCGCGTACCTGGTGCGCGACCCGGCCGAGGTCCCCGGCGTCGCCCGGCTCGGCCCGGACGCGCTCGCCGTGTCCAGGGAGGAGTTCGAGCAGCGGCTGAAGTCCCGGCGTGGGCAGGTCAAGGGTGTACTGACCGAGCAGGAGGTGATCGCCGGCGTGGGTAACGCGTACTCCGACGAGATCCTGCACGCGGCGAAGCTGTCGCCGTTCGCGATCACCGACCGGCTGCCGGCCGAAGCGCTGGACAGGCTGTACGCGGCGATGCGGTCGGTCCTGACCGACGCGGTGAACCGATCGGTCGGGCAGAAGGCGGCGACCCTCAAGGGCGAGAAGCGGTCCGGTCTGGCCGTCCACAACCGGAATGGCCTGCCCTGCCCGGTGTGTGGCACGACCATCCGCGAGGTGTCATTCGCCGACTCCAGTCTCCAGTACTGCCCGGGCTGCCAGACCAACGGAAAGCCGCTGGCCGACCGGCGCCTGTCCCGGCTGGTGCGCTGAGCCGTCCGGGCCGGTTGCGGCCGGTACCGGGCCGGATCCACGCGTCGACCAGCCAAGGTTCTGCAGTCGTCCGGTCCGGTTCACCTGCCCGTCCGGGCGGATTTTCGCGAGGGTCCGCTTTTCCGGTCAATGCAGGGGTGGTAACCGGCGATTCCGGCCCGGTCGCCGGGCCTCGCCAGTTACGGAACCGTTGCGGTGAATGGTCCGCCTCACCGCACTGTGACCATTCCGTTGCCAGAAAAGTCCCCGGCGCCATAATGACTCGTTTTCGCACTGGTCATGGCGGTCAATTGGCGCAGATTGACCGGTGAGAACTGTCAAATGCGCGGCCCGCTGCCAGCGGTCACCACGGAAGTCATCGGATCCGTTACTCTGGGTACGTGGTCCGCGGTGGCTGACCCGTCTTTTCCGAAGATCGGATCACGCCGCGAAAACCGCGGACCGGGACTCGACAGGTGTCCCTTCTACGCACTAATGTCAGCCGGTCGACATCGCACGCGCGGGCGGCCCGTGGCACACTGGGGACACCGTGATTGGGTGCTTTCCCAGGTGGAGCGGTTCGCTTGGCGGTTGGCCAGCCCACCTTCGGCATGATCATCGAGGGTCGGTAAGTGGGCGACACGCCGGTGGAGAGTGCAGCGCGTTCGGGCCGGCGAGCGTGGTGACATGCGTACCATCGCGGCGCGGGAGGACACACTAACAGTGACGACGAGCCTCCACCCACCGGCCACCGAGCCGACCCGGAGAACGATGACCGACACGCGTTACGGTGACACCTTCGAGATCATGTCGAAGGCCAATGGCGTACCGCGCTCCGCATGGTTCCGTACGCGCCGGTTGTCGACCTGGCACCGCTCGTACGCCGGGATCCTGCTGGTGCTCGACTACGCGGCCGTCATTCTCGCCGACCTCACCGCCATCTCCCTCCTCAACAAGGCCACCTCGGGCATCAAGCCGCCGGTGCTGTTCAACCTGCTGGTGTACCTGCTCCTGCCGCTGGCCTGGCTGATCGTGCTCTGGGGCAACGGCGCCTACGACCGCCGGTACCTGGGCATCGGCACGGACGAGTTCAAACGGGTGTCCCGTGCCGCGCTGGCGATGGCGGCGGTCGCGTCGTTCATCGCGTTCGCGAACAAGGCGCAGCTGTCCCGGCTCTCGGTCGCGGTCGCCCTGGTCGGCGCCGCGGTCTACATCAGCATCATGCGGTACGTCGCTCGTAAGGCACTGCACCTGGTCCGGCGCAAGGGTGTGGCCACGCACCGGGTGCTGTTGGTCGGCACCCTGCCGGAGGCGCTGGAGGTGCACACCGCCGTCAGCCGCAACGAGGGTGCCGGCCTGGTACCGGTGGCGATTCATGTCACCGAGGGCTATTCGTCCAACTCGGACTCGGACACACCGGTGCCGGTCTACTCCAACCGCGAGGTCGTGCCGCTGGTCCGCGAGGTCGGCGCCGACACGATCGCGGTGTGCGGCTCGGCCAGCGCCGAGCCGGGCGAGCTGCGCCGGCTGGCATGGCAGCTGGAGGGCACCGGGGTCGACCTCATCGTGGCGCCGCAGCTGACCGACATCGCCGGCCCGCGGGTACATATCCGACCGGTTGAGGGCCTTCCGCTGCTCTACGTGGAAGAGCCCACCCTGTCCGGGGTGGCCTGGCTCTTCAAGACGCTGATGGACCGCCTGGTCGCGGCCATCGGCCTGCTCATCCTGCTGCCGGTGCTGGCCGGGGTGGGCATCGCGATCTGGGCGTCGGACAAAGGTCCGGTCTTCTTCCGCCAACGCCGGGTCGGTCGCGAGGGCAAGACGTTCAAGGTGTGGAAGTTCCGCACCATGTACGTCGACGCCGAGGAACGCCTCGCCGCGCTGGTCGACCAGAACGAGAGCGACGGACTTCTCTTCAAGATCAAGAATGACCCTCGGGTCACTCCCGTCGGCCGGTTCCTGCGGGCCAGCTCACTCGACGAGCTGCCCCAGCTGATCAACGTGCTGCTCGGTGAGATGTCGCTGGTCGGCCCGAGGCCGCTGCCGGCGGAGGATGGCGACTTCCTGGGCGACGTGCGGCGCCGGCTGCTGGTCCGGCCGGGGATGACCGGTCTGTGGCAGGTCTCCGGGCGCTCCGACCTGTCCTGGGACGACGCGGTGCGGCTCGACCTGTACTACGTGGACAACTGGTCGCTCACGTTCGACCTCACCATCCTGTGGCGCACGGTCGGCGTCGTCCTGGGCAGCAGGGGCGCTTACTGATTCACCAGCTCCCGGACGTCCCACACCCATACTCCGGACACGAACCGGGGGCGGAAGCCGAACAGCTCGCTACCCGTCTCGTTGACCTGATCGGTGTGGAAACCGGGCACCACGACCACCGCTGACGCTCGCCAGTACCGCAGGTCCGTCAGCGCGTTGGCCTCCTCCTCCGGCCCGATCTCCGGGATGCGCCCGGTGTTCGCGACGGCGTCCAGCAGCGTCGAGGTCGCTCGTGGCGGGCTGCCGAAGGCTCCGTTCGGGGCGAGGTAGTACCCGGCTGGAATGGTGAATCCGACGTTCGTGAGCAGCGACCAGCGCATCGGTTCCAACCGGCCGATCTGCGCGGACGGGACGCTGACCAGGGAATGGTGGTCGTCCACGTACTCGTGCCAGACGCCCTGGGTGATGAACGGCGGTACCGGCGGCAGGTCGCTCACGCGCAGCGGCAGCGGTACCAGCGGTAACAGGACCGCGATCAGCGCACCTCGCCAGACCAGGTTCCCCGGCCCGAGCGGATCCCGGGCATGGATGGCCGCGACCCGGTCGTACGCCAGCGCGACCAGCACGGCGAGTACCGGCGCGATGTCCACCGCGACCCGGGTCGGCACCACCTGCCGGAACAGTGGCGCGTGCGCGACCAGGCTCCACGGGCCGGACACCCCGGTGTCCTGACCACCCAGGTGAACGTGAGAGCCCAGCGACAGCGCGGTCAGCACCAGCACCACGATCAGCCCGGACAGGTAGACCCGGCTGCGCCGCATCAGGACCGTCATGAGGGCGAGCAGGACCAGCAGCGGCCAGCCGAAGAACGCGTTCTGCTCGGAGATGTTCTGCGCCAGCTGTCCGACGACCCTCGGGTTGCCGGCCAGCGAGCTGCTGGAGAACGCCGGGAAGGACAGCAGGTCAGCCGGGTACGGGCGAGGTCCCGCGGTGTTCGCCCCGGTACCGTGCTGCGGCCCGCGGAACTCGACGTACAGCGGGTACGCCAGCAGCACCCCGGCGAGCACGACGGACACCAGTAGACCGCGCAGGAACGTCAGCGCGTCCCGGCGCACCACCGACGGCCGCATGGCGCAGTAGCTCAGTACGAAGACGATCAGGCCGATGGCGGCGATCAGCAGGACCTCCTCGTTGATGAACGCCTGCCAGGTGACCAGCAGCCCGAACAGGATTCCGTTGCGCAGCCAGTGGCCCTGCTCGCGCAGGCAGATGGCGCGCCAGACGAGGAACGGCACCAGGAACTGCGCCACGATGTTCGGGTGCCCGTACGCGTGGGAGATCATCGCCGGGGCGAAGCCGGCCAGGCCGCCCCCGATGCCGGCCGCCATCCGTGACCGCACCACGTGCCGGGACAGCACGTAGTACCAGGCGGCCGCGGTGCCGGCGAGCGCCAGCAGGGAGAACACCACGTACGCGACGGGCGCCCCGAACAGGAGCGTCACCGGTGCCAGCGGAATGCTGATGCCCAGCACCGACGTGTTGGCCATCATGTTCACCCCGATCGGATTGCCCAACCGGGTGGTGAACAGCGGGTCGGCACCCCGGGACACCACCTGGGCGCCGTACGCGAGCATCCACTGGAAGAACGTCTGGTCCGGAACGTTGGTCTGGACCCGGCCGACCGGGTCGGGCAGGAGCCGTTCCAGCACGTACACCGCGCCGAGAAGGTAGATCGTCACCGCGTAGACGTCGGACCGGATCCGCCACCATCTGCGCCTCGCCGCCGACGGTCCACGCCGGCCGGCGCGCCTGCCCCGGCCCGCCTGCCGCCGGCCGGTACCCCACCGGACTCCGACCGGTTGCCTCTGGCCGGCTCCGGAGCGTCTCGGGTCGGGGTGACCGCCGGCCGGCTGGCCGCCTTCCGCCGGCCGGGCCCGGGTCGGCGCCGTACCGGCACGGGCCGCGGCATCGGCGCCGACGGCGGCACCGGCCGGCGCCCGTACCGCCGGTACCGGCTCGTCCGCCCACACCGCCTGGTCGGCCGGGTTCACGTCGCCGTCCGGGCAGGGGTCGAGCTGGCCGGAGCCGCCCGGTTCGGTGGGCAGCGGGGGCTCCGCGCCCTCGTCCGCCCGAGTGTCGTCTGGCCGTTCCGGGCCGATCTGGTCTGCGCCGGTCTGGTTCTGGCCCGTCTGGCCGGGGTCTTCCCTGTCGCGCCGTTTCCGGCGCCAGGGCCAGCGTCGGCCCTGCTTCCGGGCCGGTTCGCCGGCTTGTTCCGTGCCCCGGCCGGCTGCTCGCTCGGGCTGTTCGGCGCCCCGGGCGGCCGCCTGTCCGGGGCTTCGGGCGCCCGCCTGTGCGCCGCCTCGGGCGGCTGTCTGTCCCGGGCTTCGGGCGCCCGCTTGTGTGCCGCCCCAGGCGGTCGTGCCGCGCGGCGGGGCGGCGGGCGCGCGCCTCGGACGCCCGGGATCCTCCGGTTCGCCGGCGTCGGCCGGGTCGGCCGGCGTCAGCCAGTCGAAGGGGTGATCGGGGTCGACGTCCTCGGAGTCCGGTTCCGGAACAGGCGGCTCCTGACCCATCGTGTCGAGTTCGGTGCCGTCGAAGTCGGGGTCGCGACGGTCTGAGCCGCTCTCGCCGCCGTGCCCGACTCGGCTGCCGTCCTGCGGCTCCGGGGGCCGGGGTGACGGATTCCCGCCGGCCCGCTCTCCGGCCAGGGGATCGGCGCCTTCCCCGCGCGGGCCTTCGCGCGCCTGGTCCGCCAGTGGCTGCCACTCGATCGGCTGAATCGGAGCAGTGGGCTCATCGGAATCCCATTTATCCCACTTGGTACGCCTGTCCGCCTCGCCGCGCAGTGTGGCGCCCGACTGCGGCCGCCCGAACGGCCAGCCGCCGTCCCTGCTCTGGCCGCCGTCTCGGTTCCGGTGACCGTCTCCGCTCGGCTGGCCGCGCTGGGCGCCTTCCGCCCCCGCTGCGGCGGTCTCGCTCGGGTTTTCGGCCGGCGCACCCTCGCCTGATCCGTCCGCCTCCGGCGGCTCCGCTATCTCGGCGAACCGGGCACTCCGGGCCTTTTCCCAGGTCTCACGGGGGTCCGCCCCGCGCTCCCGCGCACGGCGTGACTCGCGTCCGTCGTCCCCGTCCACTCGACTTATTGCAGCAGCCCAGGGGGTCCCTGTCTGGACATCCGGCGAGCTGGCCGAAAGGATTGTCCGCCGTGAGGGCGAACCTCTCCGCCGCGCTGGCCGTACTCGCGCTGCTCGCCGCGCTCGGCGCGACCGTGTACGGGGTGGCGCGGCTGCGCGCCCGGCGGGGGATCGCCACCGCCACCCAGCGGGCCACCTACGACGTGTTGCACACCGTGGGGCTGGCCGCCGAGCCGCTGCGCGCCGGGCTGTCCCCGGGCAGCGCCGGCAAGGCCGTCCGGCACCTGCGGGCGTTGATCGGGGCGGCCGGCCTGGCCGTCACCGACACGAACCGGGTGCTGGCCTTCGACGGGACGGGGGAGCACCACCGGGAGCAGTTGCTGGCGGCGGCGGCGAGGGCGGTGGGTTCCGGTCGCCCGGCGGTACTGGCGACCCGCGAGCTGCCCTGCGACCTGATGGACTGCCAGATCCGGGGTGCCGTCGTGGTACCGCTCCGGGGCGGTGCGCTGGTCGCACTCGCCGACGGGCCGCCGGCACCCGGATTCGTGCAGGCGACCCGGGAGACCGGCCGGTGGGTAGCCGCCCAGCTGGCCCTGGCCGAGCTGGACACCTCGCGGGCACGGTTGGCCCGGGCCGAGGTGCGGGCACTCCGGGCGCAGATCAGCCCGCATTTCATCTACAACGCGCTGACTGCCATCGCCTCGTTCGTGCGTACCGATCCGGAGCGCGCCCGCGAACTGATCCTCGAGTTCGCCGAGTTCACCCGGTACAGCTTCCGGGCGCATGGCGAGTTCACCACTCTGGCCGAGGAGCTGCGCTCGATCGACCGGTACCTGACCATCGAACGGGCCCGGTTCGGCGAACGGCTCCAGGTGCGGTTGCAGATCGCGCCCGAGGTGCTGCCGGTCGGACTCCCGTTCCTGTGCCTGCAACCGCTGGTCGAAAACGCCGTACGGCACGGGCTGTCGGCCAAGCCGGGAGTCGGTACGGTCAGCATCGTCGCCCGCGACGCGGGTGCGGAGTGCCACATCACGGTCGAAGATGACGGAGTGGGGATGGAACCCTCGGTGTTGACCGGCAGCCAGGACGTCGACGGCGGTCCCGTCGCCGTCCCGGTCGCTGGCCGGGGTGCCGCTTCCGGCGACGGCTCGGGCGACAACGGACACCTGGGTGGCCGTGGCCCGGCCGGCGACGAGTCGACCGATGCCGGACAGCACGTCGGTCTGTCCAACGTAGACGATCGGCTCCGGGCGGTGTTCGGGGACGAGTTCGGTCTCGTGGTGGAGACGGCGCCGGGCGCGGGTACGAAGGTGAGCATGCGGGTGCCGAAGTTCCACCCGGGCGTACGGGCGGGCCGGTCGTGACCGGGCTGCGGGTGCTGGCCGTCGACGATGAGCCCCCGGCGCTCGACGAGCTGGCGTACCTGCTGCGCGCCGACGCACGAGTGTCCACTGTGCACACGGCGCCGGACGCGACCGAGGCACTGCGGGTGCTGCACGACTCCGAGGTGGACGCGGTCTTCCTGGACATCAGGATGCCCGGGCTCGACGGGATGGAACTGGCCCGGATCCTCGGCCGGTTCGCGAAGCCGCCCGCGATCGTGTTCGTCACCGCGTACGACGACCGGGCGGTCGAGGCGTTCGAGCTGGCCGTCGCCGACTACATCCGCAAGCCGGTACAGGTCGAGCGGCTTGCCGAGTCGTTGCGCCGGGTGGCCGGAGCCCGCCTGGTGCCGACCCATCCGGCCGTAGCCGGTCGCCGGGAACGCGCGGACGACCCGACGATCCCGGTCGAGCTGGCCGGTGTCACCAAGCTGCTGCCCCGCTCATCGGTGCGGTGGGTGGAGGCGCAGGGCGACTACGCCCGACTGCACACGGCGGAGGGCTCCCACCTGGTACGGGTGTCGCTGGCCACCCTGGCGGAGCGGTGGGCGGACGCGGGCTTTGTCCGGATCCACCGCTCGTACCTCGTGCAGTTGCGCCTGATCTCGGAGCTGCGCCTGATCTCGGGCGCGTACGTGGTCGCTATCGACGGCCAGGAGCTACCGGTGGCCCGCCGGCACACGCGTGACCTGAAAGACCGCCTGGTGCGAGCCGCCAAGCAGAGTTGGAACCGCTGAGCCTCGCCGGTCAGAACACTTCGGCCGGGTCGAAGTCGATCGGGAACGGCTGGTCGGTCACGAGCCGCTCGCCCGCCTTGACGACGATCGACTCCTCGTAGTGCTGGCCGGACGCGTCCAGCTCCAGGACCGTGATCGCCTGCCCGTCCTGGTCGACGATCCAGTACTGCGGGATGCGCGCGGCGGCGTAGTCATACCGCTTCATCACCAGGTCGCGACCGGCGTTGCTTGGCGAGAGCACCTCGACGACGAGCAGCACGTCGGCCGGTTTGACCGACTTCGCCCGTCGGCCAAGCGCTGAGCGTTGGAAGACGATCACGTCGGGGACATAGTAGGTGCCGGCGTCGGGGAACCCGACGCCGAAGCCCGAACCGGCGACGTAGAGGTCCTTGGGCGCGCCACGTTTCAAAACGTCGGTCAGATCCTGGCTAGTGCGGCAATGAAAGTTGTCGGCGGGCGGACTCACCAGCAGGCTCCCTCCAAGGAGCTCGTACCGGTTGCCCTCGGGCAGGTCCGCGAGGTCGTCGATCGTCCACGGCCTGCTCCCGTGCTGTATGAGCGGATCGGTCACTGTCATGCCGCCCATCTTGTCGAGATCGCAAGGGCCGTGGTCGGTTATCCACAGGCCAGTTTAGTCATCCACAGGATCGATTTCCGGGCTTGACAGGACCGCGCTCGAGGGGTGCCGCAGACGCCTCCATCACTCCTTCACATCGCCCCCGCGACCCGTCCACGCCCGGCTTCTAGGCTCGTGCCCATGGGCACACGCCGCATCCTCATCGTCGAAGACGAGCCGACCATCGCCGACGCGGTCGCCGCGCGGATGCGGGCCGAGGGGTTCCTCGTCGACCTCGCCGCCACCGGACCGGACGCCGTCGCGGCGGCCCGGCGGGTAGCGCCCGACCTGGTCATCCTCGACATCATGCTGCCCGGCTTCGACGGGTTGGAGGTGTGCCGGCGGATCCAGGCCGAGCGCCCGGTACCGGTGATCATGCTGACCGCGCGGGACGAGGAGACCGATCTGCTTGTCGGCCTCGCCGTGGGCGCGGACGACTACCTCACCAAGCCGTTCTCCCTCCGGGAGCTGGCCGCCCGGGTACACGCGCTGCTGCGCCGGATGGAGCGCGCGGTCGCCGGCGCCGGCCAGGCGCCGATCGCGCTGGGCGACCTGGAGATCAATCGGGCCGAGCGGCGGGTACGCCGGGCCGGGGTCGAGGTTCACCTCACGCCGACCGAGTTCGACCTGCTGGTACACCTGGCCGGCCGGCCGCGCACCGTCCTGCCCCGGGAACGGCTGCTCGCCGAGGTCTGGGGCTGGGCCGACGCATCGGGGACGCGCACGGTCGACAGTCACGTCAAGGCGCTGCGACGCAAGCTGGGCGCCGACGTGATCCGCACCGTGCACGGCGTCGGCTACTCCCTCGATGTCGCGGAAGCGGGGGAATCGCGGCCCGAGCCGGGCGACGGTGGCGGCGAGCAACTCGCACGCCTGCCGGAGAGGAGAGCGGTGTGACGGCCGGTCAGCTCGGCGTGGACGGCACCGGCCGGGTACGCGTGGCGATGGCTCGGCTGGGTGAGGTCATGCCCCGGCCGCTGGACTTCGTCCGGCACATCAAGCTCAAACTCGGCATCGTCGTGCTGGCCAGCGGTACGGCCGGCCTTGTCGTGTTCGGGGTCGTCGTCGGCTCGCTGCCGATCGCCGCCTCACTGACCGCGATCGGCGTCGCCCTGCTCACCTCGCAGGTGCTGGCGCACGGGATGACCAGGCCGCTGCGGGAGATGACCGCGGCGGTACGGGCAATGGCACGCGGGGACTACACCCGGCGGGTACGGGCGACCTCGCGCGACGAGGTCGGGCAGCTCGCCGCGGCGTTCAACCAGATGACCGGCGACCTGGCGGCGGCCGACCGGCAGCGTCGCGAGCTGATCGCGAACGTGTCGCACGAGCTGCGTACCCCGATCTTCGCGCTCCAGGCGGTACTGGAGAACGTCGTCGACGGCGTCTCCGATCCGCAGACCCTGCGAACCGCGCTGGCCCAGACCGAACGGCTCGGCAGGCTGGTCACCGAGCTGCTCGACCTGTCCCGGATCGAGGCCGGCGCGGTACCGCTGGAACTGGCCGAGTTCGACGTGACGGAGTTCCTGCAGGAGGCGGTACGCGAGGCCGAGGTGTCCGCGGTGGCGGCCGGGCGCGCGGTGAGCTTCGAGGCGTCGAACCTCCCGCTGGTCGCGGTCGCCGACCCGGCCCGGCTGCACCAGGTACTCGCGAATCTGCTGGACAACGCGGCACGCCACAGCCCGGACGACGGCATCGTCACCGCGGTGGCCCGCCGCGAGGCCGACCGGTTCATCATCGAGGTGACCGACCAGGGGCCGGGGATCCCGCCGGACCAGCGGGCCGGGGTGTTCGAGCGGTTCACCCGGGGCGAGCGCACCGGCGGCCAGGCGGGTACCGGCCTGGGGCTGGCCATCGCCCGGTGGGCGGTCGAGTTGCACGGCGGGCAGATCGCCGTGGTGGACGCGCCGAAGCCGGGCTGCCGCATCCGGGTGGCGCTGCCGGCCCGCTGACCCCGCCCTCGTGACCATTGCGCACCAGGGCGCGGAGCGACACACTGCGGTCCATGCCTCCCGAACCGCCCAAGCGAGTCCGCGTCGTCCTCGTCGACGCCGCCGCGCCGCGGGGCGGTGGCGACCACACCCGGGCCGAGCTGGAGGAGCAGACCGGCATCGGGGAGGCGCTGGTGAAGGGCCTCGTGCGCACCCAGTTGGCGCTGGCCCTGCGGTGCGCCGCCGTGGTCGCGGTCGGGCTGGGTAGCCTGCCGCTGCTGTTCGCGATCGCGCCGGCGGTCGCCGGTACCCGCCCGTTCGGCGTGGTGCTGCCCTGGCTGCTGCTCGGAGTCGCCGCGTACCCGTTCCTGTTTGGTGTCGGCTGGGCGTATGTGCACCTGGTCGAGCGCACTGAGCGGGACTTCACCGACCTGGTGGAGAAGCACTGAACGGCTACGCCATCCCGGCCATCGTCGTGGTCACGGTCGCGACCGTGGTCATCGGCACGTACGGGCTGCGGGTGGCCCGCACGACCTCCGACTTCCTGGTCGCCTCGCGGGAGGTCAGCCCGGCGTGGAACGCCGCCGCGATCAGCGGGGAGTATCTGTCGGCGGCGAGCTTCCTGGGGGTCGCCGGCCTGGTACTCAAGCAGGGCGTGGACGTGCTCTGGTACCCGGTCGGGTTCGCCGCCGGATACCTCGCGCTGCTGCTGTTCGTCGCCGCCCCGTTGCGCCGGTCCCGGGCATTCACCCTGCCGGACTTCTGTGAGCTGCGGCTGGGGTCGGTGCGGCTGCGCAAGCTCGCCACGCTGTTCGTGATCATGATTGGCTGGCTGTACCTGGTACCGCAGCTGCAGGGCGCCGGGCTGACCATGCAGACGGTCGCCGGGGGCCGGTACCAGGTCGGAGTCCTGCTCGTCGGGTGCGTGGTGGTCGCGAACGTGGCCCTCGGCGGGATGCGGTCGATCACCTTCGTGCAGGCGTTCCAATACTGGCTCAAGCTGACCGCGCTGGCCGTACCGATCATCTTCCTGGTCCTGCACTGGCAGGCCGATGGTCGCCCGCCGCTGGCCCCGCCGTCCGGTGCGACGTTCGCCCACTCGACCACCGTGGTGTTCGACCACGCCGCGACGCTGGTGCGTCCGGACGGGTCCACCGTGGACGTGCCGGCCCACGCGTCCATGGACTTCCCGGCGGGTACGCCGATTCCGCAGGTACGCGGCGTCGAGAGCAGTTCCGGGGCGAACTGGCTGCTGCCCGGCTCGACCGAGACCGGGGGCGGGCGCGACCGTGGCCTGTTCGCCGCGTACTCGCTGATCTTGGCGACGTTCCTCGGCACGATGGGCCTTCCGCACGTGCTGGTCCGCTTCTACACCAACCGGGACGGCGCCGCGGCCCGCCGCACCACCCTGGTCGTGCTCGGCCTGGTCGGCCTGTTCTACCTGCTCCCGACGCTGTACGGCGTGCTCGGCCGGGTCTACACCCCGCAGTTGCTGATGACCGGCGACACGGACGCCGTGGTGCTGGTGCTGCCCGGTGCCGCGCTGTCCGGGCTGACCGGTCAGCTGCTTGGCGCGCTCGTGGCGGCGGGCGCGTTCGCGGCTTTCCTGTCCACCTCGTCGGGGCTGCTGACCAGCGTCGCCGGGGTGCTGTCGACGGACCTGCTGGGCCGGGGGTCGGTCCGGGATTTCCGGGTATCCGCGGTGCTCGCCGGCCTGGTTCCGCTGGTCCTGGCGCTGCGTGCCGGTGGGCTGGACGTGTCCCAGGTCGTCGGGCTGGCGTTCGCGGTGGCCGCGTCCAGCTTCTGCCCCCTGCTCGTGCTGGGTATCTGGTGGCGCGGGTTGACCGCGATGGGAGCGGCGGCGGGCGTGACGCTGGGCGGGGGTATCTCGCTGGCCGCGGTGATCACCACGGTGGTCGGGCCGCCGCTGACCGGCTGGCCGGCGGTCCTGATCGGCCAGCCGGCGGCGTGGACGGTCCCCCTGGCGTTCCTGGTGATGGTCTCGGTGTCGCTGGCGACCCGCCGCCGGGTACCGGTGAACGTCGGCCTGACCATGCTGCGCCTGCACGCTCCCGACCCGCTGCGCCTGTAGCCGTCCGAGCGCCGGCGGCAGGGCCGGAATCCGGTTAACCGGGCGGAGCCCCTGGGACGGCGTGAGCCGGTAGCGTCAATCTCGTGCTGGACGGTACTGTGCCGGCCCTGAAGTTACGGGGCCTGGTCAAGAGGTTCGACGCCAAGCTGGCGGTAGGCGGAGTCGACCTCGACGTACCCACCGGCTCGTTCTACGGGCTGCTCGGCCCCAACGGCGCCGGCAAGACCACCTGCCTGTCGATGGCGGTCGGGCTGCTGCGGCCGAGCCAGGGCAGGGCCTACGTGCTCGGCCACGACGTGTGGGCCGATCCGGTCGAGGCCAAGCGCCGGCTCGGTGTGCTTCCCGACTCGGTCCGGATGTTCGACCGGCTCTCCGGTCCCGAGCTGCTGGCCTACCAGGGGCTGTTGCGGGGCATGCCGCCGGATCTGATCGAGACCCGGGCCGGGGAGTTGCTCGACGTGCTCGGCCTGGCCGACGCCGGCCGGACCCTGGTGGTCGACTACTCGGCCGGGATGAAGAAGAAGATCGGCCTGGCCTGCGCTCTGCTGCACGCCCCGCGGCTGCTCGTACTCGACGAGCCGTTCGAGTCGGTCGATCCGGTGGCGGGCAGCCTGATCCGCGACATCCTGCACCGGTACGTCGAGACGGGCGGCACGGTGATCTTCTCCAGCCACGTGATGGAGGTGGTGGAGAAGATCTGCACCCACGTGGCGATCCTCGCCGACGGACGGATCAAGGCGGTGGGCACGCTGAACGAGGTACGTGCCGGCCGCGACCTGGAAGACGTGTTCGTCGAGGTGGTGGGCGGGCGGGTGGCCACCGGCGAGGAGCTGACGTGGCTCTGATGCCGGTCCGGCCGGTGCGTGTCACCGTGTTCGTACGGCTCAAGCTGCGCATGCTCGGCCACGGGCTGCGCGGCCGGCGGCGGCGGGTCGTCACGTTCGCGGTGAGCCTCGCGGTCGGCCTGTGGCTGGCGATCGCCGGATTCCTGCTGTTCCTGACCAGCGGCGCGGTGGGCCGGGACATCGGGTACGTGATGGCCTCGTTCGGCGGCGCGACTCTGGTGCTCGGCTGGCTGCTTCTCCCGCTGCTGTTCTTCGGCGTCGACGAGACCCTCGACCCGGCCAGGTTCGCCCTGCTCCCGTTGCCCCGGCGCACCCTCGCCACCGGCATGCTGGCCGGTGCCGTGGTCGGCATCCCGGGGGTGGCCACCGCGCTGGCGATGCTCGGCGTGGCGGTGGCCGGCGGGCTGCGCGCCGGACCGGCCGGGGTGGGCGTAGCCATCCTCGGCGGGGCCCTGAACCTGTTGCTGTGCATCGTGCTGAGCCGCGCCGTGACCAGCGGGTTCGCCGCGTTGCTCCGGTCCCGGCGGGTGCGTGACCTGGCCGGTGTGGTGATCGCCCTGCTGGCCGCGTCGATGGGCCCACTCCAGCTGGTGATCTCGTCGACGCTCGGGCACGCGAGCCTGGCGCCGGTGCTGCGGATCGCCGGGGTACTCGCCTGGACGCCGTTGTCGGCCGGGTTCGTCGCGCCGTACGACCTGGCCGACGGGCGGCCGCTGCTGGCACTGGTACGGCTGGCGATCGTCGCCGGTACGGTCGCGCTGTTGACCTGGTGGTGGGCGGTGACCCTGGAGTCCGCCATGATCGGCGTGTCCGGCGGGCTGGGCGGTAGCCGGCCGGTACGCGGCGGAGTGGTCCGCACGCTGCTGCCCGCCGTGCTGCGGCCGGCGGCCCAGCCGGGACAGTTCTCCGGGATCATGGCGCGGGAACTGCGGTACTGGTCGCGAGACCCACGCCGGCGATCCAGCCTCATCTCGATCATTGTGGGCGGTGCGGTGGTCCCGGTCGCGCTGCGGCTGGCCCCGGGCCACTCGGCCGGCGTACCGCTGCCGCTGGCGGTGGCGTTCACCTCGGTGGCCGGCGCCGCGATCCTGGCCAACCAGTTCGGCTTCGACGGCAGCGCGTACGCCGCGCACCTGCTGGCCGCGGTACCGGGCCGCACCGAACTGCGGGCCCGGGCCGCCGCGCTGTCCGTGATCATGGTGCCGGTGCTGCTGGTGATCGTCGTGGCGGTCGCGGTGTTCGGCGAGGAGAGCGGGCAGCTCATCGCGACTCTGGGGACCGCCGCGGCGATGTACGGCGCCTCGATGGCCGTCGCGTCGGTGCTGTCGGTGCTGGTCGCCTACCCGGTGCCGGACAGCCGCAACGCGTTCGCCTCGGCCGGCGGGTCGGCGAGCGCCAAGGGCCTGCTCGCGTTCATCGGCATGGTCGCCGCGGTGGTGTCCGCGTCGCCGGTGCTGATGGCGGCCCTCGCCCTGCCCGGTGCGCTGTCCTGGCTGGTGCTGCCGGCGGGACTGGCCTGGGGCATCGCCGGCGTACTGGTGACCACCCGGCTGGTCGGCGACGAACTGGACCGCCGCGGACCGGACCTGCTGGGCGAGATTACGCTGCCGTCATGAGGACCCGGCCGCCTGACGCGCGCGCATGACGATCCACGCGTCGGACCCGTTCGCGTCGCCCGAGGAGGACCGCTCGCCGGTACGGCGGCTCCGCGGCCGGCTCGCCTCCCCGGTGACCCTGTGGACCGCGCCCGGCCCGGCCGGCCTGACCGTGTCCTCCGCGCTCGTCGCGGACGGTGACCCCGGCCTGGTGCTGGGCCTCATCGACGACGAGTCGGAGCTCTGGAGCGCCGTCGAGGAGGCGGGCCGCTTCACGGTGGCCCCGCTGCGGGACTCTGACCGGCAGCTCGCCGACCGGTTCGCCGGGCTGATGCCGGCGCCGGGCGGGCTGTTCCGGGCGGACCCCTGGCGCGAGACCGACTACGGGCCGGTACTCGACGGCCTCGACACCTGGGCCGGTTGCCGGCTGACCGGCAGTCGCCCGTACGGGTGGGGCCTGCTGGTCGAGGGCACCGTCGAGTACGTCGAGATCGGTCCCGACCTCGACCCGCTCACCCACTTCCGGGGCCGGTACCGGCAGCTGCGTTGAGCGGCATCGCGGCTCTCGTTCGGCGCATCGCCGGAGCCGCTCGGCGCAGCCGTCGACCGGCACCCTCGGTAACTGGGCGGTAGCCCATACCGTCCGGCCATGGCTACCGAGACTCCGGCCCCCCCGGCACCGCCGGACGAAGGTCGATACCGCGCTCTCCAAGACTCTGACGGCTTCGGTGCGCTCCGCAAGGCGTTCCGTGGCTTCGTGTTCCCCACCACCGTGGCGTTCCTGGTCTGGTACGGGCTGTACGTGGTGCTCTCCGCGTACGCCCGCGGCTTCATGGGCACCAAGGTCGTCGGGCACATCAACGTCGCCCTCGTGTTCGGGCTGCTCCAGTTCGTCTCCACGTTCTTGATCGCGTGGCTCTACGCCCGGTTCGCGAGCCGCCGGCTCGACCCGGTCGCCGACCAGTTGCGGCAGGAGATCGAGGGGAGTGAGCAGCAGTGAGCAGCACCGCCCGTACCCTCACCATCGTCCTGTTCCTCGTGCTGGTGCTGGTCACGCTCGCCATCACGATCTGGGCCAACCGGCAGACCCGCAATGCCACCGACTTCTACGCCGGCGGCCGGTCGTTCAGCGGCTTCCAGAACGGCATGGCGATCGGCGGCGACTACATGTCGGCGGCCAGCTTCCTGGGCATCGCCGGAATCATCGCGCTGTCCGGCTACGACGGCTTCCTCTACTCGATCGGTTTCCTGGTCGCCTGGCTGGTGGCCCTGTTGCTGGTCGCGGAGCTGCTCCGCAACTCCGGTCGGTACACGATGGCCGACGTGCTGGCGTACCGGATGCGCCAGACCCCGGTGCGTACCGCGGCGTCGGTCTCCACCATCGTGGTGTCGATCTTCTACCTGCTGGCTCAGATGGTCGGCGCCGGTTCGCTCGTGGCGTTGTTGCTGGGCATTAAGGAAGGCCAGACCTTCCTCGGCCTGACCCCGACGACCGCCAAGATTCTCACGATCGTGCTCATCGGCATCCTGATGATCGCCTACGTGGTCATCGGCGGCATGAAGGGCACCACGTACGTACAGATCGTCAAGGCGTTCATGTTGATGCTGGGCGCGATCCTGATGGCGCTGCTGGTCGCGATCGCGTTCCGGTTCAACCTGTCGTCGCTGCTCGGGGACGCGGCCGCGAAGTCCGGCAAGGGCGCGGAGTTCCTGGAACCCGGGCTCAAGTACGGCAAGGACATCGCCGGCAACTCCGGCGCGACGCTGGTCAGCAAGCTCGACCTGCTGTCGCTGGGGGCGGCGCTGGTCCTCGGTACCGCCGGCCTGCCGCACGTGCTGATCCGCTTCTACGCGGTACCCAACGCGAAGGCGGCTCGCCGCAGCGTCCTCTGGGCGATCGGCATCATCGGCGTGTTCTACCTGCTCACCCTGGCCCTCGGCTTCGGTGCGGCGGCCCTGGTCGGCGGCAAGGCGATCGCCGCGCAGGACCCGGGCGGCAACACGGCCGCGCCGCAGTTGGCTCAGGTGCTGGGTGCCCGTTACCTCGGCGGTTCGACCGGCGGGGCCGTCCTGCTGGCGGTCATCGCCGCGGTCGCGTTCGCCACCATCCTGGCTGTGGTCGCCGGGCTCACCCTGGCCTCCTCGTCGAGCGTGGCGCACGACCTGTACGCCAACGTGCTACGGCGCGGGCAGACCAGCGAGCGCGAGGAGGTCAACGTCGCCCGCTACGCCGCCTTCGGAGTCGGCGCGGTGGCCATCGTGCTGGCGGTCTTCGCCCGCAGCCTCAACGTCGCGTTCCTGGTCGCGGTCGCGTTCGCCATCGCGGCGTCGGCGAACCTGCCGGCGATCCTGTTCTCGTTGTTCTGGAAGAAGTTCAACACCCGGGGCGCGGTCTGGGGCATCTACGGTGGCCTGATCTCCGCGGTACTGGTCGTGCTGCTCTCGCCGATCTGCTGGGGCGGTTCCAACAGCAACCTGCCGGCGGTCAAGCTGACCGCGACGCAGGCCGCGGACTGCGGGGTACCGACGAGTTCGACCGAGGTCAACAACGCGACGGCGCTGTTCAGCTGCACCACTCCCGCGCCGATTCCGTTCAGCAACCCGGGTCTGATCTCCATCCCGATCGGCTTCCTGGCGGCCTACATCGGTGCCCGCACCTCCCGGGAGCGGGACCCGGAACGCTATGCCGAGCTGGAAGTCCGCTCGCTCACCGGGGCGGGTTCGGTGTAGTCGCCGTACCTTGCCGCGAATCCCGGTCCGGACGGCGCCTGCCCAGTGGGTCTGGCGCCGTCCGGCCGTCGATCGGGCATCCCCTGGAGTCGGCGGGGTCGACCCGCGACCGATCCATTAACCTGAGCGGTATGGCGGTTGTGCAGCGATACGGCGAGGGTCACCGGATATTGATAACGGGCGGCGCCGGGTTCGTCGGCTCCCATCTCGTAGACGCCCTGGTCGCTCGGGGCTGCGAGGTGGTGGCGCTGGACAATTTCGTCACCGGTGCCAAGGAGAATGTGGCCCATCTGGCCGACAATCCCCGATTCTGCCTGGTCGAGGCCGACATCACCGACGGGCTGCCGGATCACGAGCCGGCCCTGTCCCGCCGTTTCGACGCGATCATGCACTTCGCGTCGCCGGCCAGCCCGACCGACTTCGAGCAGCTGCCGGTCGAGATCCTGCGGGTCGGCTCGGTGGCCACCCTGCACCTGCTGGAGCGGGCCCAGGCCGACGGCGCGCGGTTCATCATGGCGTCCACGTCGGAGGCGTACGGCGACCCGCTGGTGCACCCGCAGCCCGAGACGTACTGGGGCAACGTCAACCCCAACGGCATCCGCAGCGTCTACGACGAGTCCAAGCGGTTCTCCGAGGCCGCCGCGATGGCCTACCACCGCTCCCGCGGCGTGGACGTGGGGATCGTCCGGATCTTCAACACGTACGGTCCCCGGATGCGCCCCGACGACGGCCGGGCGATCCCGACGTTCGTCAACCAGGCGCTGCACGGTGAGCCGATCACGGTTGCCGGCACCGGCAACCAGACCCGGTCGATCTGCTTCGTCGACGACCTGGTGCGGGGCATCGTCGCGTTGCTCGACTCCACCGAGACCGGCCCGGTGAACTGCGGCACCGAGGACGAAATGACCATGCGGGACCTCGCCGAGACAATCATCAAGTTGACCGGGTCCGCGTCGACTGTTACCTATATCACCCGAAGCGCGGACGACCCGGAGAAGCGCCGGCCCGACCTGACGCTCGCCCGCACCAAGCTGGATTACCAGCCCATGGTGGGCAGCGAAGAGGGTCTGCGACGGACCATCGAGTACTTCGCCGACCGCGTCCGATAGTCCCGATCTGTACCCGTCGCCGTCGTGGCGGCAGGGACGACTAGCAGGGGCTACGTACCCTGGGTGAATGACGACGCCCTCCGGTCGAGCTCACGTCTCCGGTCCGCAAGCCCGAGCCAGCGGTCGCGCTGGTGTGCCGAGCACCCGCGGCTCCGCGACGGCTCCGCCGACCCGCCGGCAGGCCGATCCCGGCTTCGGTGGCGGGCCCGGCGGCGGCGGTCCGGGCGGTGGTGGGCGCGGTCCGGGAGGACCACAGGGCCCGGGTGGCTCGCCCGGGCGGCAGTACCGGGGCCGGAGACGGCCGCACTGGGGTCGGATCGCGCTGGTCGCCGGCGCGGCCGTGGCGCTGATCGCGGTGCTTGCCGGCTTCGGTGTGTTCCTGTATTCGCGGCACCTGGATTCGCAGATCGGCCGCACCGACCCGTTCAGCAAGATCACCGGCGATCGGCCGCCCGTGCTCGCCAAGGGCGCCATGAACATCCTGCTGCTGGGCAGCGACTCGCGTGATCCGGACGAGAAGGCCAACGCTGGGTCGCGGACCGACACCATCATCCTCATGCACATGCAGGCGGACCATAAGCACGCGTATCTGATTTCGATTCCGCGTGACACGTACGTCAACGTCCCCGGGCACGGCAACAACAAAATCAATTCGGCATTCGCGTTCGGTGGGCTGCCGCTGGTCATCCAGACGGTCGAGGGCTTCACCGGTGTGCATGTCGACCACCTCGCACTGATCGATTTCGGCGGTTTTCAAGAGGTGACCGACGCGCTGGGCGGCGTGGACATGCAGGTGGATCAGACGATCACCTCGATCCACCCGCCGCACCGGGTGTTCAAGAAGGGGCTGGACCACTTCAACGGCGCACAGGCGCTGGACTACGTACGGCAGCGGTACCAGTTCTCCGATGGCGACATCACCCGGGAAAAGCACCAGCAGCAGTTCCTCAAGGACATCATGGACAAGGCGGCGAGCACCGGCACGCTGACCAATCCCGGGAAACTCAACGGCTTCCTCCAGGCGGTGACCAAGGCGATGACCGTGGACAAGGACTTCTCGCTGGCCGACATGGCCTGGCAGTTCCACGGGCTGCGTAGCAGCGACCTCACGTTCATGACGAGCCCGTACAGCGGATTCGGTACCCGGGACGGGCAGAGTGTGGTGCTGGCCGACCACGACAAGGCATCCGCCCTTTACGACGCGGTAGCGAAAGACACGGTCGCCAGTTATCTGGCGAGTACGTCCTCGTCACCGACCCCGGGTCGGTAGTCGATCGTTAACCAACCGTAGTAATGCAGGAAAGGTGTGCCGTGCTTGTGCCCGAGTGCACCTTTCCCTCTAACTTGCACCTAAGTCAGGCTCGCATCTGTCGTGACCCATACGTACAGTGCATGTTGTTCTCGAATGTTTCTCGCGACAGGAGCCGGTAGTGCAATACGCCTCCAGCGCGGCCTTCGACCCGTCCGACGATGACCGGTCGTCCGGTAGCCGGCGTTCCGGTGGCCGCCCGGGCGGCGGCGGACCGCCCCGCCAGCGCGGCGGCAACCGGCGCCCGAAGAAGGGCGGCAAGCGTCGGGACCCGCTCTGGGCGAAGCTCTTTGTCGTGTTCGGGGCGCTGCTCATGCTGACCAGCGGCGTGGCCATCTTCGGCACCAAGGCGCTGCTCGCCGCGGCGACGAAGAGCGTGACCCAGCAGAACCTGCTCGGTTCGGCCGGTGCCGACCGGTCTCACGCCTCGGTCAACGGGCCGAAGAACATCCTGCTGGTCGGTGTCGACTCCCGGCCGAATCAGGACCCGAACGAGCTGGTCCGCTCGGACTCGATCATCATCCTGCACATTCCGGCCAGCCACGATCAGGGCTACATGATCTCGATCCCGCGTGACACGTACGTGGAGATCCCGGAGTACGACAACGGGAAACAGAAGTACGACGGCGGTCACGACAAGATCAACGCGGCGTTCGCGTTCGGTGGCCGGGGCCTGACCGGCAACGCGGCCCGGCAGCACGGTTTCGAGCTCCTGGAGAAGACGATCCAGACACTGCCCGGCATGTCGGACATCAAGTTCGACGCCGGTGCGATCGTCGACTTCACCGGCTTCCAGCAGGTGGTGCAGGTCCTCGGCGGCGTGACGATGTACGTCGACGAGACCACAAGGTCGATCCACGTCGGCTTCACGAAGAGCGGCAAGGAAGAGGAGCCGTTCCACGTCAACTCCGACGGCACGGTCGGCCGCGCGGTCCCCGGCGTGACGCCGGAGACGTACACCAAGGGCACCCATCACCTGTCTCCGTGGCAGGCGCTGGACTACGTGCGCCAGCGCGACCTGCTCGAGAACCAGGACGGCGACTACGGCCGCCAGCGTCACCAGCAGCAGTTCATCAAGGCGGTCTTCAAGGAGATCCTGAGCAGCGGCACGCTGACGAACCCGGCCAAGCTGACCAAGGTTCTCGACACGGTCGGCAAGGCGATGACCGTCGACACCGGCGGTGTGTCGATCGAGGACTGGATCTTCGCTATGCGGAACATCGGCGCGAACGACCTGCTGACCATCAAGACCAACGGCGGTCAGTTCAGCACCCAGATGATCAACGGTCAGAGTGTCCAGACACTCGACGACACCAGCATGCAGCTGCTCCAGTCCGTCGTGACCGACTCGGTATCCAGCTTCGTCCAGCTCCACCCGGACTGGGTCGCGGCGAGCTGACCGGCTCCCTCCGAAGAATGCGGCATCTTCCGGACGACTGTGGGTCGTCCGGACAGCCGTGCGCGGATACGTGCGGCTGACGGAGTTGATCCGCCGCCGTACGGGGTCGCGATTCGTGAAGGCTGTTCGTACAGTTGAGGAACCTTTTCGGCCGCGGCGCTCCTGGAGGAACCACGTCCACCACCGGTCGTTCCGACGTAACGCCGCCGATCGAGCCACAGGCGCCGGTCGAGCAGCCACCCGCCGCCCCGGCCGAGGCGACCAGGCCGGCCGCCGCCGGTGAGGCCACGGGTGCCGCGGCGCTGGACCTGAAGCAGGACGACTCCGTCCGCGGCCCGCACATCCCGTCCCAGCGGAGCTCGAGCGATACCGCCCCGGTGGGCGAGCCGGCGACCGCCCCGGATCCCGCCGTCGAGACCGCCCCCGATCCCGCGGCCCCGGATCCCGCCGATCCGGACTCCGCCGACGCGGACTCCAACGACGCGGACTCCGCCGGCCCGGCCTCCGCCGGCACCGATCTCGGTCCCGATCCCGTCGCGCCGGTCGCGCCGGTCGCCGTTCGCCGCCGTAGGCCGCTGTGGGCCAAGGTTCTCGTGTCGGTCGGGGCCGTCCTCGTGCTGCTGTCCGCCGGTACCGTGGCCGGACTGCATTACCTCGCCGGCAGGTACGACAAGTCGGTACACAAGGCGATCCTCATCGACCCTGGCGCCCGGGTGCAGCCGACCGACGACGGCGGGCTCACGGCACCGTTCATCGGCCCGGCCGTCACCGGCCCGCTGAACTTCCTGCTGCTCGGTTCGGACGCCCGGGACACCGATCCGAGCAACGGCCAGCGGTCGGACACGATCATCCTGGTCCACATCCCGGCGAGCCTCGACCGGGCGTACCTCATCTCGATCCCCCGGGACCTGCGGGTGCGGATCCCCGCCGATCCGGCGACCGGGTTCGAGGGTGGCCGCCAGAAGATCAACGCGGCGTTCAACTACGGCGGCGGTGGCGTCGGCGGCTTCCAGCTGCTTTCCAAGACGCTCAACCAGCTGATCAACATCAAGTTCGACGGTGCCGCGATCATCAACTTCGACGGCTTCCAGAACGCCGTCAAGCTGCTCGGCGGCGTGAACCTGTGCGTGGACGAGAAGACGAAGTCCATCCACACCAAAGTCACGTACCAGGTCGGCTGCCAGCACATGGCCCCCTGGCAGGCGCTGGACTACGTCCGCCAGCGCGAACTGCTCCCCGAAGGCGACTACGACCGGCAGCGCCACCAGCAGCAGTTCCTCAAGGCCATCTTCCAGGAGGCGATCGACCAGGGCATCGCCACCAACCCGATCAAGCTGGACCAGCTGATCCGGGCGGTGGGCAGCGCGCTGACCGTCGACACCAACGGGGTACCGCTGGCGAACCTCGTCTTCGGGCTCAAGGGCATCAACGCGGGTTCGCTGGTCGGCATCAAGCTGCCCTCCGAGCCGCAGATGATCGGCGGAGTCAGCTACGTGGTGGCCGAGGACGAAGCCACTTCGCTTTACCAGGCGATTGCCTCAGACACACTCGAAGATTGGGTGGCGGCCAACCCCAGTTGGGTGAACGCGATTTAGGCTGCCCAAATGCGCATCCCTGACGTGAGTTGCACGCAACTTCCCGCCGACGCCTACCTCATCGACGTGCGTGAGGACGACGAGTGGCGCGCCGGGCATGCCCCGGAGGCGGTACACCTGCCGATGATGCAGCTACCCGAGCGGCTGGCGGAGGTACCGAGGGAGGGCGACGTGGTGATCGTCTGCCGCTCCGGGCACCGTTCGGCCGAGGTGGTGCGGTTTCTTCTCGCGCAGGGGTACGACAACGTCCGCAACCTGACCGACGGCATGTTCGGTTGGGCCGCGGCGTCGCGCCCGCTGGTCAGCGAGGACGGCGGCGACCCGGTCATCTTGTAGAACGGCTTCCTCCCGTGAACGGACAGGGCCGCTTGGTCTTCGCGCACCGGGGCTCGTCCGAGGCCCTGCCCGAGCACACGTTGGGCGCCTACCTGCGGGCCGTCGACGAGGGCGCCGACGGGCTGGAGTGCGACGTCCGGCTGACCAGGGACGGTCACCTGGTCTGCCTGCACGACCGCCGGCTGGAGCGCACCAGCAACGGCCGGGGTGTGGTCAGCGCGCACACGCTGGCCGAGTTGAACCGGCTGGACTTCGGGTCGTGGCACCCGCAGTGGCCGGACAGCGCCGACGACCTGATCCTGGACCGGCCCGGCGGGCGTGAGGCGCACGCCAGCGTGCTGACCCTGGAGCGGCTCCTCGATGCCGCGCTGGGCGCCGGCCGGCCGATCCGGCTGCTGATCGAGACGAAACACCCGACCCGGTTCGGGCACGCCGTGGAGGAGCGGCTGGTCGCCGTACTGCGCCGGTACGGGCTGGAGCGTCCCGGGCCGGGACCGGTACAGGTGACCGTCATGTCGTTCTCGCCCGGTGCGCTGCGCCGGCTCCGGCAACTGGCGCCGGAGCTGCCCACGGTGCTGCTGATGGAGTTGCTGCCGCCCTGGCTCCGGGACGGTCGGCTGCCGTCCGGGATCGGGATCGCCGGCCCCGGGGTCCGGCTGCTGCGCAACCATCCCCGGTTGGCCGAGCGGCTGCACAACCAGGGCAACCGGCTGTACGTGTGGACCGTGAACACGGCCGCGGACGTGGACCTGGTGCTCGCGCTGGGCGCCGACGGGATCATTTCCGACCGACCCAGGTTCGTACTCGACCGGCTGGGCCGCTGACGAGGGAATCCCGGTAGCCCCCAGTCCCATTCGAGGGGCTCCGATGGGTTCCCCTCGGCGGTTCGATTGTGCAGACTTCAACCGTGGCGTCGGACATGGAGGGGCTTTTCGCCGAGCTGACCGCGCTCGCCGACATGGTCAACGCGGGGACGCCCGGCCTGACGGCGGTGCAGCGGATGGTGGAGTTCACCCAGGCCGCCGCGGGTGCCGAGGGTGCCGGCTTCGCCGAATACAGCTCCGTCGGCGGTCGGGTGATCGCCGGAAGCGGTGTGTCGGTCTGGGGGCTGGGCCGTCACGTCGACCCCGCGCATCCGATGATCGTCCGGCTCATGTCGTCGGACAGCCTCATCGAGGTCGGCCTCGACGAGATGCCCGTCGAGCTGGCCGAGCACATGAAGGACGCCGGCGTGCGCCACATGCTGGCCGCGAAGATCGAATTGAGCCGCCGGGTGGTCGGCACGCTGCACACCTACTTCTCCGGCGAGGGGCCGGCCACCGCTGTCCAGCGCAACGCGATGGCGCTGTCCGCCTCGCTGCTCGGGCACCTCTACCTGGACGGTCAGGGGCTGCCGGTCTACGGCGGCGAACCGGTGACGGCCATGCCGGCCGACGCGATCGCGGTGGTCAACGCGGACGGGACCGTCCGATCCTGGAACGACGCGGCGGCCACAGTGACCGGCCGCCCGGCGGCCACCGCCCTGGGTCGCCCGCTGCCGGTCCGAGTGCCGACCCACGGGCAGGTGCTCGACCAGCGCCTGCCGGACGGGCGCTGGTTGCAGGTCCTGGCCACCGACCTGCCGGGCACCGGCGACCGGCTGGTCACCCTGCGCGATGTGACTCAGGCTCACCGCCGCGAGCAGGCCCGGGATCTGTTCGTCACGGTCACCAGCCACGAGCTGCGCACGCCGGTGACGGTGATCAAGGGGTACGCGGACACCCTGGCCGACCACTGGGACGACCTGCCCGAGGCGGCGCGACGCGACGCGGCGGAGCGGCTCGGCCAGCGTTCCGGGGAGCTGGCCCGCCTGGTGGAGCGGCTTCTCTCCGCGGTCGGGGACGGCTCCGCGCTCGGCGGTCCCGCCGCCGGCCTGCCGTTCGACCTCGGAGAAGCGCTCCGCGACGCGGTCGCCGAGCTGCCTGTCGAGATTCGGACAACGGTCCAGGTCGACATCCCGGACGCCCTGCCGAAAGCGCTGGGTGAGCGCGCCACGGTCGCGACGGTGCTGTCCGAGCTGGTCACCAACGCGGTCAAGTACGCCGACCCGGACAGCCCGGTCGAACTGTCCACGCTGGCAGAAACCCGCTCTGTGGGCTTCCGGGTCTCGGACCGGGGCATCGGACTGTCCCCCGAACACGTTGAGCGGGCCTTCGATAGATTCTGGCAGGCGGAGTCGGGTAATCACCGTCGGTACGGGGGCGTGGGCCTCGGGTTGTACCTCGTCAGGCGGCTCGTCGAGCGACAAAACGGATGGGTGTCCTTACGTCCCCGCGAACTGGGAGGTACGGTCGCAGAAGTACGGCTACCACGTGCGGATCAGGGTCCGGGGGAGGCTAAAGCGTGGTGACGGCGGTAGCGGAGCGCGCATGGTGCGTCGTCGTGCCGCACCATGCCCGGGGGGCGCGGCAGGCTCGGCACCGGATCGCCGGCGAACTCGCCGGCGCGATCAGCTCTGAGCTCCTGGCCGACGCCGTCGCCGTGGTCGCCGAACTGGTCGGCAACGCGATCCGGCACGCCCGCCCGCTGCCCGGCGATGTGATCCGGGTGGCCTGGCGGATCCGGGCCGGTGTCAGCCACCAGCTGCTGGAGGTCCGGGTGACCGACGGCGGCGCCACCGAGGAGCCGCGCCAGCGGATCGTCGGCCCGGATTCGGTGGACGGACGGGGCCTGACCATCGTCGATGCCCTGGCCGACCGGTGGGGTGTCGAGCGCGACGGGCTCGGCCAGAGCGTCTGGGCCGAACTCAGTTTCCCGCACCGCACACCGGAGCCGTCCGCGGGTGTCTAAGCTGAACGCCCGTGAGCAAGCGTCGGAAGTCCTCCCGCACCGCGTCCCAGCGCACTGGCGAGCCCAAGCGGCAGAAGCTGCGTGACGTCTTCGTCCCCCGTCCGTTCCAGGGCCTGGCCGATGAGCCGGAGTGGATCGCGCTGCGCGAGCTGGTCCCCGCCGCGTCCGCGCCACTGAAGCTGTCCGCGTCGCTCGTGGAGCAGTACGGCGACCGTCCGGTCACGCTGTCCACGGTGCTGCCGATGGCGCTGCCGGCCATGACCAAGCCGGACGGCCGGGTCCTCATCGGGCTCCAGCGGCACGTGCAGTCCGGCGACGTGTCCCGGGACCTGTCGGTGGCGCTGCTGCGCGCGCTGGAGACCGAGCCGGGCGAGCAGGTGTCGATCCCGGCCCTGCCCGACGAGGGGCCGCGCCTGCAGGACGTGCTCGACGACGGGCCGCTGGACATCACCGTGCACGACGGCTTCGGGTACTGGCTGGATGAGGGCGCGGACGAGGACCCTAACGTGGCCGCCTCGCTCGACCGGGCCAACGCCTCGATCTACCCGACCGTACGGATGTCCGCCGCCCACGCCGCCTACTGGTGCCGGGTGCCGGAGAAGTCTCACGTGCGCTGGGTGCTCTCCGAGGACGAGGACTCCGCGATGGACGCCCTGGCGCGGCTGTCGGCGGAGGGGTTGCTGCTGCTCGGCGACGGTACGAAGTTCGCCGGCATGTTCCGCGCGCACGGCCTGCTGGTACCGGTCTGGGACCTGCCCCGGGAGCCGGACGCCGGCGAGTGGGAGGCACCGCTGGCCGACTTCACGAAGCGGTACGCGGAGGCGGTCGCCGCGTCCGATCCGCTCACCGGAGAGCAGCGCCGGGCCCGTCAGGGGTTGCTCGGCCGCCAGATCACCCTGCGCTGAGCCATCCGGCGTCGGTCAGCCCGGCGCCCCCACCGGGTCCCGGCTCACCGGGCACGACATGCACCTCGGACCGCCCCGGCCGGAGACCAGCTCCGAGGCCGGGATCCGGATCACCTCGATCCCGGCGCGTTCGAGCTGCGCGTTCGTCTCCCGGTTCCGGGCGTACGCGAGACAGACTCGGGGGGCGACGGCCAGCGTGTTGTTGCCGTCGTCCCACTGCTCGCGCTCGGCCGTCACCGGGTCGAGCCCGGTGTCGATGACCCGTAGCTGATCGATGCCCATCGCCTCGGCGGCGGCGTCCAGGAACGGCTGGGGGCCGTGGACGCGCGGGTCGTCGCCGCCACCGGTGACCCGGTAGGCGATCAGGTCTTCGGCCAGGTTCGGGTACATCACCACGGCGTCGACGTCGACCATGGTGCACACCGTGTCCAGGTGCATCGTGGCGCGCTGCTGGTGCACGGGTACGGCCAGGACGGTGTGCGCCAGCCCGGCCGCGAAGACCCGCCGGGCCAGGCGCTCGGCGCCCGCCGGGGTGGTCCGTTCACCGACCCCGACCGCGATCACGCCCGGGGCGAGGAGCAGCACGTCCCCGCCCTCCAGGTGCTCCATGCCGGGCTTGTAGAGCAGGCGGGTACCGGCGAACCGCGGGTGGTACCGGTAGATCGCTCCGGTCAGCGTGCTCTCCCGGCGCCGGGCCGGCATGGCGAGGCTGGTCACCGCGGCCTGGTCGCCGATCCACACCGAGGAGTCCCGGGTGAACAGCAGGTTCGGCAGCGGGTCGATGACGAAGTCGTGCGGGTCGAGCATCGCGTACACCAGGCCGGAGCCGGTACGCAGTTCCTCGTGCGCCAGCCCGCCGATCAGCACGCGGGCCAGCCCGGCCGGGTCGAGGTACCCGAGATAGTCGCCGACCTCGCGGCGCAGGGTCTCGCCGAGGCGGATGTCCGCCAGTACACCGGCGGACAGCTCATGCCTGGCTTCCGGTACGGCGAGCGCCTCGGTGAGCAGATCGGCGAGGTACAGCACCTCGACGCCTCGGTCGCGCAGCAGCCCGGCGAAGATGTCATGCTCCTCCTGCGCTCTGCCGACCCAGGGGATACCGTCGAACAGAAGTGAGCCATTGTTGCGTGGGGTGAGACGTAGGAGCTCCCGGCCGGGACGATGGAGCACGACGGTACGCAGCCGGCCGACCTCGCTGTCCGCATAGTGGACCACGGCGACAGCCTAGGACCAGCGCGGGGACGTGAATGTCAGATTCATCCCCGCTCACTCTCGCTCACTCCGTGGACTCAGACTGTTTGAGTACCCGATCGAGCACGTAACGTAGTGACAAGGACAACTGCATCGAACCCCCCTCGGAGGTTTCCGATGACCGGATTTCTTGACGCCGGCCGCCCACCAGGCTTGATGCCGACGGATCGCAACAACCAGAACTCCCTGCTCCAAGCGCCGCGCCCGACTCCGTTGGAGTGGGCGCGGCGCCGTCGTAACGAGCGGGACGCCCGGCGCGCCGAGGCGGTTCGCGAGCGCGCGGTGACCAGGATGTCGCGGTTGGGCGTGCAGTGGAAGGTGATCGACATCGCCGAGTTGGGTCTGCCGGCGAAGAACACCTTCCTCACCATTGGGCCGGGAGGTGTGTTCTTGGTCACAGTGAAAGAGCATGGCCGCACCCGGGTGCGGCTGGCCGGAGACGTCGTCCAGATCGACGGCCGGCGCCTGACCTACATCCCCGAGGCACGCAAGCTCGCTGATCAGGCCGGCAAGGCGATGTCCCGGACGGCGGGCAGCATGGTTCCGGTGACCCCGGTGGTGGCGCTGTCCGGCACCGGAGTGATCGACGTGCACGGATTGCCGAAGGGCTGCGTGGTCACCTCGTACCGGGAGCTGGACTACCTGCTCGGCGCGTACGGCGAGCGGATCGCGCCCAGTACGGTCAGCAAGCTGTACTCGATCGCGCGGCACCCGGTGACCTGGGCGACTCCGGAACAGCGGGCTCAGGTCGAGTCGTACAAGTGGTACGCGGGATCGACGGCCACTGACAAGACGGGCAGCGGGCGGTAACGTCTGCGGGGTGCCATCCTTGACCGATGCCATATTGTCCACTATGGACAGTTGGCCCGGTGTTCCTCGGGCGCGGGCGGCGCCCGTTGGAACCCAGGGTTATGGTGTTGGTGCGCAGCGTTGAGGAGGTGCCGTGGCTCATGTCGAACTCTCCGTCTCCGAACCGTTGGCCGGCCCGGACCGGGACGCCCCGCCCGAGCCGGAAGGTTCCCTGAGTCGGTGGGCCCGTGCCGTGGCGGGGGCCGCTGAGCCCTGCCTCGTGCTCGACGGCGTGTTCGAGATCGTGGCGGTTTCACCCGCGGCGTCCCGGCTGCTGGGCTTCCCCGACGAGGAGTCGGCGATCGGCCAGCGGCTGTCGGTGATCCCGCTGGTCGACTTCACCTCCCCGCCGGTGCCGTTGCCGGAGGGCGATCTGGAGAAGGTGCCGCCCAGGCTTGCCTACTCCTCCGGCCGGCTGGCCCGGGGGCTGCTGCGGGTCCAGACCGAGACCGAGGTGCACACGATCGACGCGGTGGCGACCCCGATCTTGGAAGGCGACAAGCCGGTCGGGTCGCTCACGTTCTTCTCGCGAATCTGACTTCGCGCAGGACCTGGGCCGGCCGCCCGATCCGACGATCTGGGACTGGAGTACCGCGTAAACGATCGATTGCGTACAGTCGCGGGATGCCGGATCTCCAGGTATTGCCGGGCGACTACGCGATCTGTCGCCTCCCCGCGGGTACCGCGCTTCCGGCCGGGCTCGATCCGGGGGCCGGAGTCGTCTCGGTGACCTGGACACCCGACGAGGTCTCAGTGATCTGTCCCCGGGATCAGGCGCCGGCCGAGGCGACCGTGGAGACGCCGTGGCGATGCCTGCGGGTGGCCGGACTGGTCGACCTGACCCTCACCGGCATCCTCGCCTCGCTGACCGGCCCGCTGGCCGAGGCCCGGGTCAATGTCTTCGCGTTCTCCACGTACGACACGGACTACCTTCTGGTGCCGGCGGTCCGGCTGGCCGAGGCCGTCACCGCACTGGGTGCGGCCGGACACCGGATCGCGAGCTGATCCACCTACGATAGGTCGCGTCCCTCACCGGGCTCGGCGATTGGTCTGGGTCGTTGCGCGGCGTTAGACGTGCCGAGCCAGACCGGTCGAGAAGGGTTCGCGATGACCCGCCGTACCACCCCCACGGCCTGCCGCGCATTGACCATCGTCGCGGTCGCCTGCTGCCTTGCCGCCTGTTCGCGGGCGCCGGAGCCGTACGTCGCCCCGAGCCTGGGTCCGGCGACCGCCTCGCCGTCCCCCGCGCCGTCGGATTCTGCGTCGCCGGACCTTCCTCCGCCGCCTCCCCCGCCACCCGCCTCGGGGCGGCCGAGCGCGAGCTTCGGCGAGACCACCGCGGTCAGCTGTGCCGGCCACCCGTCCGCCGACCAGGTGGCGACGAAGGTGCGCGCGGCCGGACTGGTCAGCGGCAACGCGAAGCTGACGGTAAAGGTCGCTCCGATGTGCGCGGGCAGCTGGCAGTACACCGTCTTCACGGTCAGCGGGCGGGAGCCGCTGCAGGTGGTGACCCAGGGCCAGCCGGGGGCGCTGACGCTGGTGACCGCCGGTACCAACGTCTGCAGCACCCAGGTGTCCGCTCAGGCTCCGGCCGGCATCCTCTCGGTCGCGCAGTGTGGGCTCGGCGTGCCACCGGCCTGATCCCGTTAGTCTTTGGGGCATGCCAGGCGTACCACCGACCCGCTTCATCTATCTCGGGCCCGAGGGCACCTTCTCCGAGCAGGCGCTGCTGACGATCCCGGCCGCGGCGAAGGGCACCCGGACACCGGCCCGCAGCGTGCCCGAGGCGCTGGAGGCGGTGCGGTCGGCCGACGCCGACGCGGCGCTGGTCCCGGTGGAGAACTCGATCGGCGGCCAGGTCGGCGTGACCCTCGACGAGCTGGCCAACGGCAGTCCGCTGGTGATCACCCGTGAGGTGGTGATCCCGGTGGAGTTCGTCCTGGCGGCGCGCGGGCCGGTAGGGCTCGACTCGATCCGGTCGGTCGCCGCGCACCCGCAGGCCGCCGCCCAGTGCCGGCACTGGCTGCGCGGCCACGTTCCGGACGCCACCGTGGTGGAGGTGCTGTCCAACGCGGCGGCCGCGATCAGCGTGTCCGCCGGTGAGCACGACGCGGCGATCTGCGTACCGGTCGGCGCGGGCCGGGTGGGGCTGACCGTGCTGGCCGACAAGATCGCCGATCATCCGGACGCGGTGACCCGGTTCGCGCTGGTCGCCCGGCCGGGCCCGCCGCCCCCGCCGACCGGCGACGACGTCACGTCGCTGGCGGTGTACATCTCGCACGACCGGGTCGGGGCGCTGCTGGCAGTGCTGATGGAGTTTGCCGTCCGGGGCGTCAACCTGACCCGCATCGAGTCGTACCCGACCGGAGAGCGGCTGGGCCGGTACGTGTTCTTCCTGGACTGCTCCGGTCACGTCGCCGAGGCCCGGGTCGGCGAGGCCCTCCAGGGGCTGCGGCGCATCTGCGCGGACGTGCGGTTCATCGGCTCGTACCCTCGTGCCCAGGCGCACTACGGCCCGGCGTCGTCCGCGGTCGCGGCGGCGGACGCGGACTACGCGGACTCGGCGGCCTGGCTGGCCCGGATTCGGGCAGGCGAACTGGCCTGACCCGGCTCGGGCGCCTGGCAGAAGGGCGCCGGCTCAGGCTCGGGCGCGCGACGGAAGGCCGCCGGTTCCGGCTCGGGCGCGCGGCAGAAGGCCGGCCCTATAGGGGCGGACGCGGGACGGGGTCAGCCCCAGCCGAGCGCGTGCAGCCGATCGTCGTCGATGCCGAAGTGGTGCGCGATCTCGTGCACCACGGTCACCGAGACCTCCTCGACGACGGTCGCCTCGTCGTCGCAGATGCTCAGGATGGGGTTGCGGTAGATGATGATCCGGTCGGGCAGTACGCCCGAGTAGTCCCAGCCGCGGCTGGTCAGCGCGTACCCCTCGTAGACGCCGAGCAGGTCCGGATCGTCCGGCGGCGGATCGTCCTCGACCAGGATCACCACGTTGTTGAGCAGTTCGAGGAGCTGAGCCGGTACCGCGTCGAGCGCGTCACCGACCAACTCCTCGAACCGCTCCCGGTCCATCTGGACCGGCATGCTCAGCCGAGCTTGGCGGACAGCGTGATCTCGATGGCGGCGAGCGCCTTCGAGACCGGGCAGTTGGCCTTGGCCTCCTCGGCGTACTTCACGAAGTCGGCCTCGTCCAGGCCGGGCACGTCGCCGACGGTGGACAGCTCGATCTTCGTGATGCCGGCCGGCATGTCGAGGTGGATGGTGGCGTTGGTCTCGATCGAGTTCGGCGTGACGCCGGCCTTGCCCAGGATGTTGGACAGGGCCATCGAGAAGCAGCCGGCGTGCGCGGCCGCGATCAGCTCCTCCGGGTTGGTGCCCTCACCGGATTCGAAGCGGGACAGGTAGGAGAACGAGCCTTGGTACGCCCCGGAGGCCAGGCGCATCTCGCCCGAGCCCTCCTTGAGCGAGCCCTGCCAGTGGGCAGTTGAGGTACGAGTCGGCATGGTCTCGAACCTAGCCGACCGGCGCGTGGGTCGCGACGATTGGGTGGCACCCGGAGACGTACTCGACGGCGTCGTCCACCGTTGCGGCTCCGGTTCGCGGTTCGGGCAAAGATCCGTGAAGAGTGTTCGGCCCATTGAGCTGGCCGTGTCATGATGCGGCCGTGGACACCCTGGAGTGGGGCAACTCCGATACGCGGTCGGAGCGTGCTCCTCGCATTCGGGCCATGGCGGCGCTGACCGGCGGACGGCGGATGGCCATCGTGCTCGCCGTACTCGCCTTCGTCGCACTGGTGGCCGCGGAACTGCTGCCGTGGGCCACCCTGCGCGGCGCCGTCGACGGCGCGAGCACTGTCGATGTGGGGAGCATCAGCGGCTTCGACAGCGGCAGCGGGCGGTTCAGCGTCGCCCTGCCGCCCAGCACCTTGCATCCCGACCCGTACACGGTCGGGCTCGGCCAGATCGCCAGCGGCAGCACGCTCGTCTACCACCTCGGCGCGCTGCTGCTGTTCGCGTTCGTCGGCGCCGCGCTGCTGGCCCGGCCGGCGCAGCGCAGGCTGGCGACCGGCCTCGGGTTGGGGGTACTGGCCGGCATGGTCGTCGTCGTGGTCGGCATGGTGCACTCCTTCAACACGCTCCTGCCGACCACCACCTACACCGGGGGCACATCGTCGTTCCGGTCGACGCTCACGAACGTGCCGGACACCGTCCTGGCCGCGTCCACCACGGTCAACCCCGGTACGTTCTTCGCCTTCGGCGCGCTCGCCCTGCTGCTGGCCGCGCTGGCCGTCTCGGTACTGCCGGACCAGGTCCGGGTTCGGTTGGTCACCGGGGCCGCCGAACCCGTCGACGCGCAGTTCACCGACGAGCCGCCGGACCTCACCGTCACCCCGGTGAGCCCGGTGGAGGCGAGCGTGACGCCTTACTTCGGCCGGCCCGACGGCGCCTCCCGGTAGCAGGCTCCGAAGCCGAGCGCGGAGCGGCCGCCGCGCCGGGTAGTCTCACCATTCGTGATTGACCTGCGCCTGCTTCGCGAGGATCCGGACCTGGTACGCGCCAGCCAACGGGCCCGGGGCGAGTCCGATGACGTGGTGGACGCGCTGCTCGCGGCCGATGAGGAGCGCCGCGCCGCGGTCGGTGCCTACGAGGTGCTGCGCGCGGAGCAGAATCAGCTCGGGAAGCGGATCTCGAAGTCCACCGGGGACGAGCGGGCCGCGCTGCTGGCCCGCACCAAGGAGCTGTCGGCGGAGGTCAAGGCGGCCCAGGCCCGGGTCGACGAGGCGGAGGCCGGGCTGCGCAAGGCGCAGATGGCGGTACCGAACCTGATCGAGAACGCGCCGCCCGGGGGCGAGGACGACTACGTCGTCCTGCGCGAGGTCGGCACTCCGCCGGCGATCGACAACCCGCGCGACCACCTGGAACTCGGCGAGGCGCTGGGCGCGATCGACATGGAGCGCGGCGCCAAGGTCTCCGGCAGCCGGTTCTACTACCTCACCGGGGTCGGCGCGCTGCTCCAGCTCGGCCTGCTCCAGCTGGCCATGCAGCAGGCGGTCGAGCACGGGTTCATTCCGATGATCCCGCCGGTGCTGGTGAAGCCGGAGTCGATGGAGGGCACCGGGTTCCTCGGTTCGCACGCCAGCGAGGTATACCGGCTGGAGGCGGACGACGTCTTCCTGGTCGGTACGAGCGAGGTGCCGCTGGCCGCGTACCACTCGGGCGAGATCCTCGACGGGCTGGAGGAGCCCCGCCGGTACGTCGGCTGGTCGTCCTGCTTCCGGCGGGAGGCCGGCTCGTACGGCAAGGACGTGCGCGGGATCATCCGGGTGCACCAGTTCGACAAGGTGGAGATGTTCTCCTACTGCCGGCCAGAGGAGGCCGCGGCCGAGCACGAGCGGCTGCTCGGCTGGGAAGAGGAGATGCTCGCCAAGATCGAGGTGCCGTACCGGGTGATCGACGTGGCGGGTGGCGACCTGGGTACCAGTGCCGCCCGCAAGTTCGACTGCGAGGCGTGGGTACCGTCCCAGGGCCGGTACCGGGAGCTGACCAGCACCTCGAACTGCACCACCTTCCAGGCCCGCCGGCTGGGCGTCCGGTACCGGGACGCGGAGGGCAGGCCCCAGGTCGCCGCGACGCTCAACGGCACCCTGGCCACCACCCGGTGGATCGTCGCGATTCTGGAGAACCACCAGCAGCCGGACGGCACGGTACGGGTACCGAAGGCCCTCCAGCCGTTCCTCGGTGGTCGCGATCTGTTGGGGTGATCACTCCCCTGGGTTGGTCCGACCGGAGTAACCTTGCTGGCCCGACCTGGGGCGTTTCCGCTCCGGGAAGGGATGGATCCGCAGGGTAACTACGGCCGGAGAGTGAGGCGGACGTGACGGTACGCCCCGGACTGCCCAAGCTGATCGCCACCGACCTTGATGGCACGCTCGTCCGATCCGACGAGACGGTCAGCGCCTACTCGCATGAAGTGCTGGGCCGGGTACGGGCCGCCGGAATCCCGATCGTCGGGATCACCGGGCGCGGTCCCCGGCTGATCGACCTATGCCGGCGGGACATACCGGAGGCGAGCTTCCTGGTGCTGGCCCAGGGCGGCCGGGTAGTGGACCTGACCGATCCGGACGAGCCGCTGGTGCTGCTCTCCAAGACGGTGCCGGGCCAGCAGGTACTCGGGTTGATCGAGGCGCTGGAGGCGGTCGTCGGACCGTTGTCGATCATGGTGGAGGCGCTGGACGCGCCGAACGCCCCGCTGTGGGGCGAGCCGCACGTGATCTGGAAGTGGCCCGAGGCGGTGGTGACCAGGTCCCGGAAGGACGCGCTGGCCGGCCCGGTACTCAAGACGTTCGCACACTCCACGACGCGCCAGACGGACGAGCTGCTCGCGGTGGCCCGCCGGCTGGTACCGCCGGACGGGCTGTCGGTGACCCAGGCGGGGCTGGGGTACATCGAGATCTGCCCGCCCGGCGTGACCAAGGCGAGCGGCCTGGCGGTGGTCGCCGCGTCGCTCGGGGTGGACCCGCGGGACGTGCTCGTCTTCGGAGACATGCCCAACGACCTGCCGATGTTCGGGTGGGCCGGGTGGAGCCGGGTGGCCGTGGCCAACGCGCACCCGGAGATCCTGGCGATCGCCGACGAGGTCACCGGCGCCAACGACGAGGACGGAGTGGCCGCCTACCTCGACCGGCTATTGTCGGCTGGATGAATGTGAGTGTTCCTCGGCTTGTCGCGACCGACCTGGACGGGACACTCGTGGGGGCCGGGGGACTGGTGAGCCCGCACACCGCCCGGGTTCTGGCCCGGCTGGCCGGGGCGGGCACGGCGGTGGTGCTGGTGACCGGCCGACCGCTGCGCTGGCTGCACATCGTGTACGAGCAGCTGGGCGCCCCGTACCTGGCGGTGTGCGCCAACGGTGCGGTGATCTACGACCCGGTCACCGACAAGGTGCGCGACTCCTGGACCATCGAGCCCGGCCTCCTGAGCGAGATGTGCCTCCGGCTGCGCGCGGCCATCCCGGATGTCCTGTTCGCGGTCGAGGTCGACGACGGGCGGGTGATGCGGTACGAGCCGGCCTGGCCGGTGAAGTGGGACGAGGGGCAGCCCGGCGTGGTACCGGGGTCGCTCGCGGACCTGACCGCGGAACCGGCGGTGAAGCTGCTCGCCCGTACGCCGGGGATGGGGCCGGACGAGTTCGTCGCGCTCGCCGAGTCCATTGTGGATGGAGAGGTGGTACCCACCCACTCGTCGCGCACGGGCCTGGTGGAGATGTCGGCGCGTGGCGTGACGAAGGCGACCGGCCTGGCGACCGTGGCCACGGAGCTGAACATCGACGCGGCCGACGTGCTGGCGTTCGGCGACATGCCCAACGACGTGCCGATGCTGCACTGGGCCGGCCGTTCGGTGGCGGTCAGCAACGCGCACCCGGCGGCCCGCGCGGCGGCCCGCGAGATCACACTGTCCAATGAGGACGATGGCGTGGCCGCCTACCTGGAGCGGTTCCTGCCGGCCGAGCCGGACCTGGCCTAGAGCCAGCCGCTCGCGCGGGCCGCCTGTACCGCCTCGATCCGGTTGCGCGAGTTCGTCTTGCCGATCGCCGCCGACAGGTAGTTGCGCACCGTGCTCTCGGACAGGTGCAGCCGCTTGGCGATGTCCGCGATCGTCGAGCCGTCGGCGGCAGCGGCCAGCACGCCGCGCTCCCGCTCGGTCAGCGGGTTCGGGCCGGCCGACAGGGCCGCCGCCGCGAGCGACGGATCGATGACCCGCTCCCCGGCCAGTACCTTGCGGATCGCCGCCGCGAGGTCTTCCACCGGGCCGTCCTTGACCAGGAACCCGCTCGCGCCGGCCTCCATCGCGCGGCGCACGTACCCGGCGCGGCCGAACGCGGTGACGATGAGCACCCTGCAGGCGGGCAGCTCCCGGCGCAGCGCCACGGCTGCGTCCAGCCCGGAGCAGCCGGGCATCTCGATGTCCAGCAGCGCCACGTCCGGCCGGGTTTCCAACGCCGTGGGTACCACGTCGGTACCCGAGCCGACCTCGGCCACCACCTCGATGTCCGGTTCCAGGCGCAGCAGCAGGGCCAGCGCGCCGCGCATCATGCCCTGATCCTCGGCGAGCAGTACCCGGATCATGCGGTGGCCACCGGTACCGTCGCGACCAGCCGGAACCCGCCACCCGGCTGCGGCGCGGCGGCCAGCGTCCCGCCCGCCGCGGCCAGCCGCTCGCGCAGGCCGCGCAGCCCGTTGCCGGTGCCGGTACCGTCCGGCGAACCGCCCGAGCCGTCGTCACGGATCTCCAGGGTGGCCTCGTCGCCGGCCCGGCGGACCGCGATCACGCAGTGCCGGGCCCCGCTGTGCCGGATCACGTTCGTTGTCCCCTCCCGTACCGCCCAGCCGAATACGGAGTCGACGATAGCCGGCAGCGGGGTGCCCGCCGTCTCGATGCTCACGTCGATTCCGGCTCCGGAGAGCGCCGACCGGGCGCCGTCCAGTTCGTCGGAGAATGCCCTCTCCCGGTACCCGGTGACCGCCTCGCGTACCTCCACCAGAGCCTTCCGCCCGATCTGCTCGATGTCCGCCCCGGCCGCGCCCGCCGCGACGGGGTCGGTGGCGGCCAGCCGGCGCACCACCTGGGCCTTGACCACGATCAGCGTGAGCGTGTGCCCGAGCAGCTCGTGCAGGTCGCGGGCGAAGCGCAGGCGCTCCTCGGCGACCGCCGCCTGGGCGAGTTCCGCGCGGGCGTTGTGCAGCTGGCGCACGTACCAGATCAGCCGCTTGACGACGAGGACCAGCAGGCTGCCCATGAACGTGCCGAACACGTTGCTCCAGCCGTCGCCCCAGCCCTCGTTGTACCCGACGCTGAACGCGATCTGGACGATCGTGGCGCCGAACACCCACGGTACGACCAGCGGGTTGGTCAGCAGCGAGGCTCCGGCCGCGCCGATGTACAGCGGCAGGACCAGCCAGCCCTCGTCGTTGCCGCCGTAAGCCAGCGCCAGCGCGATGCCCAGTGCCGCGAAACCGATCAGGCCGGCCAGCTCGATCGGCGTGGGCTTGCGGAACTCGTTGCCGAAGCCGCGGCCCACGCAGAACAGGTAGAGCGCGACGAAGGCGGCCAACCCGATCGCGGCGGGCACGATCGGGTGGACCTGGCCGTGAGCCATCGCACTGATCGGGGCGACCAGTGGCCACATCCAGACCGCGGCCCAGGCGTACATGCCGAGCCGGTTGGGTGCGCGGCCGAATTGGGGGTCGGGTTGCACGAGAGCCACCGTATGTCAGCGGGTGGCCGTCGAGCGACGGTAGGCGACGGCGGCCAGCACGGCGAACAGGAGCGTCCAGCCGGCCAGGATGGTGCCGCCCGCCGCGGACGGCAGGTGGCCGGCCGCCGCCTTCCAACCCAGTTCGGCGTACCGGTTGCTGGGCAGCGTCTCGGAGAAGTGTCGCAACCAGCGCGGGAACACCTCGACCGGGACGAGCAGGCCGCCCAGGATGGAGAGGGTGAAGAACGTGATGAACGTGGCCGGCTGAGCGATCTGCGGCGGCAGGCTGTACCCGACGGCGAGACCGAGCAGCGCGAACGGGATGGTACCCAGCCACAGCACCAGTACCAGCAGCGCCCAATGCCCGATCGGCATGGTGACGTGGTGCTGGATGCGTCCGGCGATGCTCACCGCGATGACCGACGGGATCGCCGCGAGCGTGGTCAGCACGCCCTTGACCGCGACCACCTTGATCGGTGGCAGCGGGGTGAGGCGCAGTTGCCTCAGCCAGCCGGAGACGCGCTCGTTGGCGACCCCGCTGCCGACCGACATCGCGCCGAGCACCGCGCCGTACGCGGCGATCCCGATCGTCATCGCGGTCGCGAGCGACACGCCCTCGCTCTGCCCGCTCGTGTCGCCTACCCCCGTGAAGACGACATACGAGATGACGGGCATGAAGACCGTGAAGATGAACAGCCGTGGCTCGCGGACCAGCCGGCGCAGCTCGAACAGGAAGAACGCGAACATGGTCAGGCCCCCGTGGTCGTCGTGCCGCCCGCGGCGGCGAAAGATGTCGTCGTGCCGGCCGGTCCACTCTCGGCGGTCAGCGCGAGGAACGCCTCCTGGAGGCCGGCCGCACTGACCTCCAGGTTGCGGAACGAACGTCCACTGTGGACAAGTGCGGCCACGGTGGCGTCGGAGTCGTCGCTGCGCAGGTTCGCGCGATCGCCACGGACCTCCACGGCCCGTACCCCGGGCAGCCGGTCCAGGCCCGCGGTGCCCTCGCCGGCGAGATCGAAGGTGACGGTACGACCGCCGGTCAGGCTCCTGATGTCCGCTCCGGTGCCGTCCGCCACGATCCGCCCCTGGGCGACGACCACCACCCGGTCGGCGTAGTCGTCGGCCTCCTCGAGGTAGTGCGTGGCGAACAGCACCGTGTGCCCGGCCGCCGAGTACCGGCGCATCGCGGCCCAGAACGACTGGCGGGTGACCACGTCCATGGCCGCGGTCGGCTCGTCGAGTACCAGCAGCCGAGGGTCGCCGGCCAGCGCGAATGCGAAGCGCGCCCGCTGCGCCTCGCCGCCGGAGAGCTTGTCCAGGCGGCGGTCGGCCAGTTCGGTCAGCCCGGCGGTGCGCAGGATCTGGGGCGTGGGCAGCGGCGCCGGGTACAGCGCGCGGGCGAGTTCGACCAGATCGCGTACGGTCGCGTTCGGTACGAAGCCGGCATCCTGCAGCATCGCGCCGACATTGCCGCCCTGTACCGCCCGATCGGGGCTGGTGCCGAACACCTCGACGGTCCCGCGCCCGGGGCGGGTCAGCCCGAGCATCATGTTGATGGTGGTGGACTTGCCGGCGCCATTCGGGCCCAGCAGGGCCACCGTCTCGCCGGCCGCGATCGTGAGATTGATCCCGTCGACCGCGCGTACCGCCCCGAAACTCTTCGAGACGTCGGTGAGTCTGACTGCTTCTGTCATGCCGATGACGCTACGGACGGCGCCTCCGGCCGGGCAGAATCAGCGATCCGGTGTTGGGCAGGACAATTGTCCTGCCCTCCGGTGGCTAGAGGTACTGACCGGTGCGGTTGGTGCCCTCGCCCGGCTGGGTCACGCCCGGCATCCCGGGCAGCCCGGACGGCAGCGCGGGCCGCCCGCCGCGCATCTGCTCCAGTTGCATCCGCGCGGCCATCTGCTGGGCGACCAGCGCCGCCTGGATGCCGTGGAACAGGCCCTCCAGCCAACCGACCAGCTGGGCCTGCGCGATGCGCAGTTCGGACTCCGACGGCGTGCCCTGCTCGAACGGCAGCGACAGGCGCTCCAGCTCGTCACGCAGCTCGACGGCGAGGCCGTCTTCCAGCTCGTGGATGGACCGGCGGTGGATCTCGGTCAGCCGCTGCCGGCCCGCCTCGTCGAGCGGCGCGGCCCGAACCTCTTCCAGCAGCTGCTTGATCATGCTGCCGATGCGCATCACCTTCGCGGGCTGCTCGACCAGGCTCGACGGGTCTTCCTGGTTGCCCTCGCCGTCCTCCGGCAGGTTCATCGTGCCGACCGGCTGGCCGTCCGGCCCGACAACCACAACGGTGCGCTTCTCCTCAGGGGCGTCGGTCATACCCTCATCCTTCCCTACTGCCGGCCGGCGAGTACCGACTGGGCCGGATCGTCGCGCGGCGCCAGACGCGCCGAGCCGGACCCGACCCCGTCCCGCCGAACCCGGATCAGTATCCGGATTTCCGCGCCCGATGGCTGTGAAACGGATGGCGACAGCCCGGAAAATGGGTGCCGATTGGCCCGAAACGGGCGTCGAATGGCTCTCGAATTCGCGTGCGGTCGCGATGGCCGCCGAGCGACGCGCGATTGAATTCTGAGCACCGATCGAGACTAGCTCTCACCAGTGTGGCCGGCGCCATGGCCACCGGCCTGTGCCTGGGGTTACGGTACGCTGCCGTCGGTTGACGCCGACCGGTCTGGGTCGCGGCGCGGTGCCAGACGCGTCGAGCCAGACTGGTCGGAAGATCCGGCATACGCGGTAGGAACGCGAACGTGCGTGGGCCCCAGCGGTACCACAAAAATATGATCACCGTGGTGGCGGAAGGGAACTGCGCGACGTGACCCAGCTAGCTCGAAGAGATCTGCTACGCCTCATTGCCGCCGCCGGCGCTGCCGGGGTCACCGCCCCGATGCTCGCGGCATGCGACTCGGGATCGTCCACGGCGGCGAACACCGCTCCGGTCCGGGTGGGGCTGCTGGTACCGCAGAGTGGGCCGAACAAGGCGATCGGCGACGAGCTGGCCAACGGCTTCAACCTCTACCTCTCGCTCAACGGCAACAAGCTGGGCAGCCATCCGGTGACTCTGACGGTCGCGGACGAGGGTGCCGGCGGCGACGTCGCGAAGAGCGCCGCGGACAAGCTGGTCAAGCAGGCCGGTGTCCAGGTCATGACGGGTGTCGCGGCGGCCAGCACGATGAGCGCGCTGCGGGACCAGATCGAGAAGGCGCAGGTGCCGCTGCTGGGGACGAACGGCTCGCCCCTCGAACTGAGCAGCCCGAAGTACATCTGGCGGACCTGCTACGTGGACAACGAGCCGGGTCAGTCGCTGGGTCAGTACATCGGGCAGAACGTTCCGGGCAACCAGAAAGTCTTCGTCATTTCGGACGACTCGCCCAGCGCTCGTGACGAGGTGAACGGGTTCGTCGGCGCGTACCAGGACGCTTCGGGGCAACTCGAACTTGCCGCGGACCCGCTGGTCGTACCGCTGCACAGCAAGCCGGACACCAGCCTCACGCAGGCGATGCAGCAGATCAAAGAGTCGGGTGCCAACACCGTCTTCGCGTACTTCGCCGATCCCGGGGCGGTCGCGTTCATCAAGGCGTTCCACGACCGGTTGTCCGGGGTGACGCTGTACTGCCCCGGCTTCATGACCGAAACGGCACTGCTGACCGAGCAGAAGTCGTCGGCGAACGGCGTCTACACGTCGCTGAACTACTCACCGGACCTGGACAACGACGCGAACCAGCTGTTCGCCGCGCAGTACCGCAAGGCGTACGACCGGGACCCGAGCACGTACGCGATGGCTTCGTACGACGCGGGCGGGGTGCTCGCCAGCGCGCTGCAACTGGCCGGCGGCGACCTGAGCCCGCAGTCGATCAACGCGGCGATCGCGCAGATCGGTGAGATCGACAGCCCGCGGGGCACCTGGCAGTTCAACCAGAACCGCACGCCGCTGCAGACCTGGTACCTGCGCCAGGTGCGGCCGGACGGCGCGGTGCTCTCGAACGTCCTGCTGAGCGACCTGGCGACGCTGACGTAGTAGTTTTTCGCTTGCCGGGCTTGCCGCCGGCTTATTGCCTGGCGGCTCACTTTTCAGACGGCTCTATTTGCCAGGCGGCTCACTTTCCGGACGGCTCTATTTGCCCGGCGGCAGGGCGTAGCCGATGCCGTTGCGCATGTGCAGCTTCCAGCCGTGCGGCACGTACTGCGCGCACACGACCGGGGCCTCGACACAGACCATGGCGTCGACCTGGTCCGGCTTCACCGGCGGGATGTCGGGGGCCATGCTCTGTTCCGCCTCGATGTCGCGGCCGGGCAGCAGGAGCCACCACGGGTACTCCCAGGTGTCCTGATCCTGGACCAGGCCGACCCGCTTGGCACCGGACGCCCGTACGGCGGCCGCCGCCCACTCGTAGTTGGGCCGCCACTTCGGCCGGCGCTGGAACAGCGCCTTCATGTCGCCGTCCGTGAACACGGAGCCGGTGCCGACCAGGCGACGTGGCCAGCCGTACCCGACCGCGAGCCCGCCGGCACAACCGCCGATCACGAGCGCGGCGACCGCGACCCCGGCGGCGATGCGCCGGCCGAGCGTGTGCCGGCCCGGTTCATCGCCCACGTGCGGGGCGGCCTCGCCGCTGGCCCGCAAGGCCGCCTCGCCGCCCGCCTCCGGTTTGCCGCTCGCCTCCGGGGCCGGGTTGCCGCTCGTCTGCGGGGCCGGCTTGCCCGGGGCGGTTCGCCGCCGGAACAACGCGTCCAGCCAGAGTCCGGCCAGCGGGGCGCCGAGTGCCAGCAAGTACATGATCAGCCGGTTGCCCCAGGGCTGCCACTTGATCGTCGACACGTACAGGATCACCGACAGCCACCATGCCGACGCGTAGACGCGTACCGGCCACGCCTGCCCCGCCGGTACCCGCCGACTCGGCCGGACCAGCACAAACCCGGCGCCGAGCAGCACCAGTACCGCCTGGACGGGGAAGGACGCCCTGTCCTCGTCGGGGATCCAGCTCATCGACGGGAACGACGTGCGGGTGAAGGTGGTCCGTGGGTCGTTCGGGTCGACGTCGATGTCCCGGGACAGCCCCTTGATGCCCCGCGCCTCCGCTTCGTTCAGCGGGGTGATCGGCGTTTCGAGAGCGGTGTGACCGATGCGCAGGGCGTTGACCAGGATCGACGGCGGATCGTGCCGCTGCATGGAGATCGAGTCGCGCAGGTAGTCGGGACCGAGGAAGTTGTCGTACTCGTCGTCGACCCGGAGAAGGAACGGACCCGCGACCGCCGCGGCGAGTACCAGGATCGCGACCGTGCCGCCCGCGGTCCGTAGCGGAGCCCGGAGCCACCGCGACGCGGCCGGTCGGGTCGGTTCCGCGTCCCCGGCGGCGCGCCGGGCGCGCAGGGCGTCCTGGCGCAGTTGAGCGACGCCCCAGATCACCAGCAGCGGACCCGCCGCGAGCAGGCCGTTCTCCTTGGTCAGCGCGGTGAGGCCGGTCGCCAGGCCGAGCAGGGTCACGTCCACCGCCCGGGCGCGCCGGTGCAGCCCGTCCAGGACCAGGGTGGCCACGCACGCCGTCCACGCCGCGACGACGAGATCGGTCTGGGTACTGGTCGACTCCAGCGCCACCATCGGCGCGGTACCGAAGACGAACGCGGCGAGCACCTGGGCGCGGGCCGAACCGCCGAACTGCCCGGCGATCCGCGAGGCGACCAGGGCGCAGCCGATCCCGGCCGAGTACTGCAGCAGGTTGTAGAACGCGCTGCCGCCGGTGAGCAGTCTGAGGTGCAGCAGCAGGTACTCGGCGCCAGGCGCCATGGTCAGCTGCCGGTGGATCCGGGTGGGGAAGAATTCGACGTCCCGCTGCTGTACCCAGTGCTCGATCCGGGGCAGGTGGTAGGTCTGCGAGTCGTAATTGTTGGGCGGCGAGATGATCGCGAGCAGCAGCTCCGCGAGGAGCAGCGCCGCCAATGCGATCATCATGATCCGTTCGGGTCGCCCGGCGCCGGTCCACATCGCGCGCGCCCAGCCCCGGAAATCCGGCAGGCGGCGAACCGGGGCGGCGTCACCGGCCCGGCGGCGGTCGCGCCGGTACCGCACGGCGGCGCCGAGCAGCGCGAGGAGGGTCGCGACCGACCAGGTGAGCACCAGCGCCACGTGGGTCAGCGCGTGCGCCGCGCCGAGGACTTCGACCAGGATCGCTCCAACGGCGCTGACCAGGACCGCCGCCCGTACCAGGGCGAGTCGCAGCGGGGCGAACACCTGACCGGCTGGTCGGACCGCGTACCCGGTCAGCACGTATGTGGCTGCCGGCAGCAGCCCGAGAACGACGAGCATTACCGCGCGCCGTTTAGATGACCGGAGGGCGATGAGGACGTAGTCTGTTGCGAACCTGTACCCGAATCCCGGAGTCCGCCGTGAAGCTGTCGATCCTCATGCCCGTGTACAACGAGGAGGCTCGGCTCGCGAATGCGCTCAAGCAGGCGCTGGACGTGAACTACCCGTGCGAAATCGAGCTGGTCGTGGTGGACGACGGTAGCCGCGACGGCACTGCGGAGATCTTGGATCGTATCGATGACCCAAGAGTAAGGGTGGTCACACATCCGCGGAATCAGGGTAAGGGTGCGGCGATCAGAACCGCGGTGAGCAGCGCGGCCGGCGAGTTCATGGTCATTCTCGACGCCGACCTGGAGTACGACCCGCAGGACATTCCGCGCTTGCTGGACCCGGTAATGGACGGGCGGGCCGAGGTGGTCTATGGCAACCGCACGTTCGGCAGCCACAGTTCCTTCTCGTTCTGGTACGTCATGGGTAACCGCGCGGTGACTACCGCCGCCAATATGCTCTACAACTGCTACCTCGGTGACCTGGAGACGTGCTTCAAACTGATGCCGGTGAGCCTGTACCGGTCGCTGGACATCCGTTCGAACGGGTTCGGCATGGAGGCCGAGGTGACCGGCAAGCTGCTGCGCCGGCAGATCCGCCCGTACGAGGTGCCGATCAGCTACCGGGCCCGATCCCGGGCGGAGGGCAAGAAGATCACCTGGCGTGACGGGGTGGAAGCGCTGTGGATTCTCGGTCGCGAGCGGTCACGCCGTCACCGATGACCTTCCCGGCCTCGGGCCGGATGCCGGAGATGCGGAAGTACGAGTAATCTTGCGGACCATGTCGACCCCCATCTCCGATGTGGATCGTGAGCGCGCCGCCGAGCGGCTTCAGCACGCCTGCGGCGACGGCCGGCTCACGCTGGAGGAGTTCACCGTGCGGGTCGGCGCCGTCTGGGCGGCGGACTCGTCCGCCGAGCTGGAGCGCGCCACCGGAGACCTGGCGCCGGCACCGGTCGTCGGCATCACTGAGGTCGAGCGGGTCACCTGCGTCTTCAGCGAGAACAAGCGGCGCGGCCGGTGGCGGATGCCCGGCGTGCTCCGGGTGCTGACCGTCTTCGGGGACTGCGAACTCGACCTCCGGGAGGCGCAGACCGACGCCGAGGTCGTAGAGATCAACGGTCGGTGCGTGTTCGGCAGCTTCAAGGTGATCGTGCCGGAGGGTGTCGAGGTCGACCTCCAGGGTTCGACGATGTTCGGCTCCAAGGCGCTCGCCCTCGCTCCGGTGCCCCGGCTGCCCGGCACCCCGGTCGTACGGGTGAAGGTGAACACCTACTTCGGCGAGATCAAGGTGCGCAGTCAGGGTCCGAACTCCGGCTCGGCGCTGGCGCGCTGGGCCCGGGAGTTCTTCGGAGCCTGATCCGCGACTGGCTCTCTCCGCAGCCGGCTCTCTCCTCCGGTCGTCCCACGCCCAGCTCGCGCCGCGACCGGCTCCCGCCTTCGGTCGTGCCGAGCCCAGTTCCCGCCGCGACCGGGCTTCCGCCTCCGGCCGTCCCACGCCGCGCCCGGCTTCCACTTCCCGGGCGTCCCGCGCCCGTCACACCAGTGCGTCAGGCCACGCAGAACTCGTTGCCCTCGGGATCGGCGAGCGTGATCCAGCTGCTCGGCCCCTGCTGGCCCCGGTGCAGGAACGTGGCGCCCCGCTCGGTGAGCCGCCGAAGCTCCGCCTCGTGGTTGTCCGCGCCGACCCGCAGGTCGAAGTGGAGCCGGTTTTTCACGGTCTTTGACTCGGGCACGAGCTGGAACAGGATGCGCCGCCGATGGACTCCGGGCGCCGGCTCGTCGGGGTGAAGAATGGCCGCCCCCTCCTTCCAGACCAACTGCCCGCGGTGCGTGGTCGTGTCGGCCTCGGTGGCGCGGCCCTCATCGATCATCTTCCGGATGAACCCGGGATTGGACGGCTCAACCGCCCAGCCGAGCGTCTCGGCCCACCAGTCGGCGAGGGTGTGCGGATCGGCGGCGTCGACGACCACCTGGAATTCGTAAGCCATGGGGGGATGCTAGGGGCGCCCTACGACAGAAATCGGGAGCCGACCGTGAGCGGTGCCGGTCAACGGATCAGGGCCGCGGAACGGATAACCGGTTCGACCTCGTCCCAGCCGCCGGTCGCCACGTACACGTGCGCCCAGATCGACCCGTCGGGCCGGCGCATCAGCACGGACGTCATCAGGTACGGTCGCTGGTCCTCACCCATGACCAGGTGCTCCGCCGGCAACCCGAGCTGCTGCTCCAGTTCGGACCGCGACAGCTCGGAGAGCCTCGCGAGTCGTTCCTGGATGATGTTGCCAACCATCCGTCGATGCCTGCGCACGCAACCTCCTCCAGAGGTTCCCTAACCACCCTCCACGTGGATGAGGCGGAATGGGTTCACGTGGATACCTCACCGCGTGGATTCGTCCGGCAGGCTCCACTGCTGGTTGTCGCCGTACGAGCAGGCCCAGATCTGCAGGGGCGTACCGTCGGCGACCTGACCGTTGACGGCGTCCAGGCACCTGCCGGCGTTGACGTTGACCAGTCGGCCGCTGTCTGTGGCCCACTGCTGCGACTCCGAGCCGTCGCAGTCCCGCACCTGTGCCAAAGCTCCGTCCTGCGCGGAACCGCCGCTGACCGCCAGGCAGCCACCGAGGACCCGGATGGTGCCGTCGTCGCGGAGAGTCCAGGCCTGCTCCTCGGCGCCGCTACATCCGTACAGCTGCACCGTGCCGGCGTTCGGGCCGCTCGGCACCACGTCGACGCACCTGCCCGCCGCGCCGGTGATCTGACCGGTGACGCCGTCCGGCTCGACGGGGGTCTGATCCTCGCGCGGGATGCTGCGGTGGCGCGGCGTCTCGTCCCCGGCCCGCGTCCCATCCGGCTCCGACTCTCCGCGATCACTGGCCTCCTCGTCGGGCGTCGCCTTCTCGTTCGGCGTGTCGTCGCCCGACCCGTCGTCCCGCTGCTGCGCGTCGGTGTCCGGCTTTGTCGTGGGCGGCTTGGGAGTGTGGGTACCGGTCGGCTTCGGCGCGTGGGTGGGCGCCTTCTTCGGGCCCTGGGCCTGTACCTTCGTCGGCTTCGGTGTGGGCTTGTGCTTGGGCGCCTGAGCCTGCGCCTTGGTCGGCTTGGGATTGGGCGCCTTCTTGACGTCCTTTGCCTTGGTCGGGCCGGCGGCCGGCGTCTTCTTGGCGTCGTTCTTCTTCGCGCTGTTCTTCTTCGCGTCGTTCTTCTTGGCGTCGTCCTTCTTGGAGTCGTTCTTCTTCGCGCCGTCGGCGAGCACTTTGGTCGGCTTCGGCGCCGGCTTGCGCTCGTTCACCGGGGCCGGCGGCGCGGTTGGATCGCTCATACCGAGGAACGATCTGGCAGCCGTCTTCCCGACCCGGGCGATCACGTCGTTGTCCTCAACCGGATCCGGTACCACGCCAGGGAACACGATGAACGTCACCGGGCCGGCCGTCCCACCGATGCTGGGGTCGGTCTCCACACCGAGCGACCGGGCCGTGGCGTACGAGGCTTCGCCGATGCTGTCCGACGGGCCGAGGTCGGCGAAGACGGCGTACACCAGCTTGCCGTTGTAGATGACCGCGCCGACATTGCCCGGCTTGATGCCGGCGTTCTGGTAGTCGAACCGGGAACTGGGCAGCGGTATCACGAAGTAGTGCGTGACGTCGGCGGTGAAGTACTTCCCGGTCGAGGTCTTGAAGTTGGTTCCCTCGGAGAAAGTCGAGTCCGTGTCCGGGTTGCATTCGTCGGTGACTTCCCCATCGCAGTCGATGGCCATGTCCGACGTCCAGAAATAGGCCGACTTCTTCTTGCACACGGAGATCTTCGCGAGGCCACCCTCGTGCATGGCGTACTTGCCGTCCGACACCTCATCGCAGACCTGTGTCATGGCGAGCAACTGGCTGGCGGTCGGGTCGCCGGCGGCCTTGGCCGCTTTGGTCGGGGTGGGCTGTGCCGCGGCGGCTTTGACGTTGTGAGTGTCGGCCGCCCGCTCGGGACGCGTACCGGATGACGTCGCGGCGCCGATCGCCGCACCCGTTGCCAGCAAAGCCACGGTGGCGCCCACGGCGACCAGGGTCAGCCGGAACGATTTCACGAAGGTCTCCCAGTCTCGGTCGATCTGCGTTCTCGGTGGATACCTGTCGGTGACTGTGTTCGCCTCCGCGAGAGAGGACTGGCGTTCGTCATCGCGAAGCCGAACCGGTCGGCGGCACGTCGAACGCGACCCCGGTGAAGGGTTCCGGGCCAAGAATCAGGCGCCGCCGCCCAGCCAGGGGTGCCCCGAGTCTTGCTGACACTTCGCGTAGAAGCTGAGCGTATGGCGCATTTGGTCCTGTAGCAGAGAGTACCTAATCGAAGGCTCACGGCTGGGCGGTCTGAGTGACCTGCGGCCGGAACCCGAGCCCCTTACGCCGGATGGGTGATTCCTGTGCGAGGCGACCGGTTCCGGAGGGCCGGTACCGGCTTGGTCGCCCGGGATTACCGGTGCGCCCGATGGGTAGCTGCGACAGGCAAGCACACATGAGGGGGTCTCGTGATCAAGAAGATGCAGGAGATGGGCATCACCAGCTCGATCGCCTACACCGCGGGTGTCGCTTCCATCGCGATGTCCATCGCGTCGTGGGCGGTTTCGAAGAAGGCGGAGCGCGCGGGTGTCGACCGGGCCGACCGGTGGGGCATCTACGTCGGGCTATGGGCGCCGACGTTTTTCGGCATCGGCAACGCGCTCAAGCTGGAAGAGACACACAGCCGCTGATCCTCGGGTCCGAGCCCGGCCAGCTCCCTCGTCGCCGGCCTCCACCCATGGGTGGAGGCCGGTTTCCATCCGCGTTCCATCCCAGCTCCGGCGCCCTGCCGTTGGGTCGCGCCGTAGCGTCGATGACATCGCTGATCGACAGGGGAGTGTTTCGACATGAGCGGGCTGCAGCAGGGGCTGATCACCGGCACCATCGCGGTACTGGTGCTGGTCTGGGTGATCCGCCGTCAGATGACGGAGCGGCGGCTGAGCACGACGCGGATGCTGACGATTCCGGTACTGCTGGTCCTGATCGGACTGGTGGAGGACCGCACCATGTTCGACCGGCTGAACTCGCCAACCGCCATCCTCCTGCTCGTGGGCGGCGTGCTGATCGGCGCGATCGGCGGCGTCGCCCGGGCCGCCAGCCAGCGGCTGATCTGGCGCGACGGGGTGGTTTACACGAGGGGTACCGGCTGGACCATGGCGCTCTGGGTGGCAACCGTACTGGTGCGGGTGGGCATGGCCGCCCTCGGCTCGGCGCTGCACGCTCCCGAAGGTACCGGCGAGATCCTGCTCTTCCTCGGCGTCACCCTCGTGGTGCAGAACCTGATGCTGGCGCGCCGGGCCGGGCTGCCGATCCTGGGAGCGGCCCAGGCGGCGCGGCAGTCGGTCCCGGTCACGACCGGATCGTCGAGGTTCCCGCGGAACTGAACGACCCGCTCCGCTACCGGCTGTCTCCGCTCCTATGGAGACAGCCGGTAGTTTTCGAAGCCTCGGCCCGGCGACGCCCTTAGCGTGGGGCGCATGAGCGATGTGTATCCCGCGCTGCGTTACCTGGACGCGCCGGCCGCCATCGAATGGCTGACCACGGTGCTCGGCCTGCGCGAGCTGCTCGTGGTCCGCGGCGAGGATGGGCAGATCGCACACGCCGAACTCGCCTGGGGCGACAGCGCCGTGATGCTCGGCCAGCACTCCCGCGGCGAGGACCAGGGACCGCGGAACCGCTACGCGCGCGGCGAGGTGTATCTGGTCTCCGACGAAGCCGGGGTACGGGCGGCGTTCGACCGCGTCACCGCGGCCGGCGCGAGTGTGAGCCGGCCGTTGACCCAGCAGGATCGCGGCCTCGGATTCACGGTGGCCGACACCGAAGGCAACGCGTGGAACGTCGGGACCTACCGCCCGCCGGCGCCGGTGGGTTCGCCTGGGTGGCTGGAGATCGGGGTACCGGAGACGGCCGCGACCCGGGAGTTCTTCGCGGCGCTGTTCGGCTGGCGGGTGGAGCCGATGCCGGGCACCAACAACAACTTCACGGGTCCGGGGCTGCGGGCCGGCCTGCACGCGGGCGACGACGACCGCCACGTGGTGGTGTATTTCTCGGTTCCGGACATCGACGCGGCGGTGGTGAGGGCACGGGAGCTGGGTGCGACCATCGACGACGCGGGGCCGGTGCGGGAGGGCTTCGGCCGGTTCGCGTCGGGTACGGATCCGGCGGGGGTACCGTTCGGCCTCCATCAGCGCTCCTGAGGGCGCCTCCGCTTTCGCCTTTGTCCGCTACTGTGCCGGAGGCCGGCGGCTCGCTACCGCGCCGGAGGTCGGCGGTAACGGGAGGGCGCCATGAGCGGGCACTTCGAGGTCGTCTTCTCCGTGTTCCTCCGCGATGACACGCCTGCCGAGGTGCTGGCTGAGCTTCGCTGGCACCTCGGCCTCTCGCCGGAACGGTCGCCCCGGCTGACCATCGACGACGACGAGCCGCTACTCAGCCCCGGTACCCCCAGTTACCTGCCCGGCGGCGAGACGGCGACGCTGAACCGGCAGTACCGGTACACGTCTTCGGGCGGGGACCACTACGCGTGGGGTCTGCACGCCCGGGTGTACTGGTGGACGATCTGTGGGCGCACTGCTGGTGGCGGTTCGCCGAACTCCTGGCACCATGGGCGGACGAGGACGGCTATGCGGGCTTCTTCCGGGAGGAACTTCAGCAGACGCTGACGATCCTGCTCTTCCGCGATGGTGCGTGCGCGACGCATGAGTCGGGGCAGCCGGACGACCGATAGGTCCAATGTGGACCATCGGACCTATCTGGTGTAGAGGTCGAGGAGCGTCCGGGCGAACGCCGGTACGTCGTCGAGCCGCACGACCACGGCGGCGATCTCCTGGTCGTCAGGGCATGAATCAATCATGACCACAGTCTCGGTCGGACGTTCCGAAGTGGACTGTGCCACGGTCAGCGTGAGGTCGGCGACCCGCACCGGTGCCGATTCATGGCTTCTGCCAAGGCGGTCCGCCCGACAGTGAGCCGGTGAGCACCACCGCGGATGGTCTACGTCGCCTGGCTTGAGTACTCGCAAGGCGCTCATTCGCACGCTCCTTCTGATTGGGAATGCGCCGGAGCGAGCGGAGCCTCGCCTCAGCACCCACCCCGACGCGGTCTGGGGTCTGATCAAACTCGGTCGCATCCGCGGGGCAGACCATGTGAACACCCATGTGAAATGTGTGGGAGCGCCCTAATCTGATGACTGCGTGTGCCGCCGATCGGTACGGTATGCGCCATCGCGACCATTCGGGAGGCGTGATGGGCCAGCCGAACAACGCCTTGGCCGCATTGATGAGCGAGGCCGGCATGTCCGCCGCCGGGCTGGCCCGCCGAGTCAACGGACTCGGTGGACCTCAACGCCTCGCCTATGACTACACGGCCGTGTACCGCTGGGTCCGCAAGGGTGAGTGCCCCCGCGGCTCGGTACCGGCACTCATCGCGCGGGTCCTCAGCGAAGCACTCGACCGCCGGATCACCACCGCGGACATCGGCATGGCCGCGGGTAACCAGACGACCGGTCCGGCGACAGCGCCGCCGGTTAGCCTGGTTGGTACGGCGGGCCGTCGGATGACAGAGGTGGCCCGCGCCGAGCCTGCGACTGGGGGCCTCGCCATGGCACGGGGCGACGAGTTGGCGAGACCGGCCACTGTCTCGCCCCCCATCATGGCGCCCGTTGACGACGAAGCGGATGAGATCGAGGCCCTTGAGCTGGTCCGCCGGGTGGCCGCGAGCGATGTGGGTGGCGAGACCGTGGGCCGGCTGGAGCACGTCGTGGACGACCTCGCTATGCGGTACTCGGTGACCCCGCCCGCGCAGCTCATGGTCCGAGTACGCCGGTACCTGGCGTACTCGTCGGATCTGCTGGACCATGCTGTCCGCAAGACGCTCGACGAGCACCGCCGCCTGGTGGTGGTGTCTGCCTGGCTCTCTCTGCTGGCCGCGACCCTCCACATCGATCTGAAGCAACCGGCGATGGCCGACGCGCGCCTGTTGACCGCGGCGAGCCTGGCCAGTCATGCCGGGCATCGGGAGATCGAGGCGTGGGTTCTGGAGACTCGCGCGTGGAGCGCATTGACCAATGGCGACTACCCGGCGGCTCTGCGGCTGGCCCAGGCGGCGCGGAGCGTCGCCCCGCGCGACAGTTCGGTGGCGATCCAGGCGACCGCCCAGGAGGGCCGGGCGTGGGCTCGGCTGGGGCGGGCCGACGAGACGTACGAGGCGATCGGTCGGGTGGAGCACCTGGTCGCGGGGCTCGCGCGTCCGGACCGTCCCGAGCACCACTACCAGTACGATCCGGGCAAGGCGACGGCGTACTTCGCGACAACCCTGGCCTGGGTGGGCGACCCGGCCGCGGAGGGGTACGCCCGACAGGTCATCGCGCAGTTGGAGCACGTAGGCGGGTGGCCTCGACGGGTGGCGGCGGCACAGGTGGACCTGGGGCTCGCGCTGATCGCGGCTAACCGGCCTGACGAGGCGGCGGGCGTCACGCAGGTGGCGATCCTGTCCGGGCGCATCGTCCCGTCGAATCACTGGCGGGCGCTTGAGGTCGTGAGCGCGTTGGAGGCGGCCGGGCTTCCGGAGGCGGCACAGGTGCGGGATGCCTACGAGGCGCTACGCCGTGGGGAGCTGACGCCCCGTGCCCTGCCGGCCGGCCCAGGGGATCCGGCCACCAGCAACGGCACGTAGTCAATTGCCTTGCGGTCCGTACCGACCGTCCATAGGCTCGTTCCGCTATGCGGAGTCTCCTGGAGCGTCTCATCCCGGCTCGCCTTGGAGGCGCCTTCCGGTGGTTGCTGGCCGCTTCCTGGACGACGAGCCTCGGTGACGGCGTCGCCTCGGCGGCCGGTCCTCTCCTCGTCGCGTCATTGACGCAGAACCCGCTGCTGGTATCGCTCGCCGCTCTCCTGCGCTGGGCGCCGCCCTTGGCGTTCGGCCTGTACGCGGGCGTCCTGTCCGACCGCCTCAACCGGCGCCGCATCGTGATCGTCGCGGACGCTACCCGTGTGATCGTGTTGGCCGCTCTCATCGCGATGATGGCGAGCGGCAGGGTAACCGTGGTCGTCGTCCTCGTGGCATTGGGATTGCTGGCCACGGCCGAAGTGTTCTCCGACAACACGACCGGCACGCTCGCACCCATGCTGGTGCGGCGTGACGACCTGGCGCTGGCCAACTCCCGGCTCCAGACCGGCTTCATCACGCTGAATCAGCTCGCCGGGCCGCCGATCGGCGCCGCGCTGTTCGCCATCGGCCGCGTCTGGCCGTCCACGACCGAAGCCATCCTGGTCGCTGCCGGCATCGTGTTGATCTCGCGAGTCACGCTGCCCGCACATGGCCGTGGCGACGCCGATGAAGCGCGCAGTCTCCGGCAGGACATCGCCGAGGCGTTCCGGTGGACGGTGCGCCACGCCGCCGTGCGTACCCTCTCGTTGACGATTCTGATCTTCAACATCACGTTCGGGGCGGCCTGGTCCGTCCTGGTGCTCTACGTGCACCAACGACTGGGCCTCGGCGTGGTCGGGTACGGGCTGCTCACCACGGTGTCCGCGGTCGGTGGCCTGCTGGGGACGGCGGTGTACGGCTGGATCACGAAACGCGTCAGCCTCGGCAACGTCATGCGGGTTGGGCTGATCCTGGAGACGCTCACCCACCTCGGTCTGGCGTTGACCCGGTCAGCCTGGGTCGCGGCGTCGATCCTGTTCGTGTTCGGCGCGCACGCGTTCATCTGGGGCACTACCTCGATCACGGTCCGACAGAGGGCTGTGCCGACGCACCTGCAAGGCCGGGTGGGCAGCCTGAACACCATCAGCGTGTTCGGCGGACTCGTCATCGGTTCCGCGGTGGGCGGCACGATCGCCAGCCGGTACGGCGTGACGGCACCCTTCTGGTTCGCATTCGTCGGTTCGGCCATCTTCGTGGTTGCCTTGTGGCGTGAGCTGACGCGGATCGCTCATTCGGATGAGCCGGCGGTACGGGAGGCCGAGTCTGCACCCGATGCAGGAGCGGCGGAGCCCGCTGGCGAGGCTCACGTACACCAATAGCTCGGCCGCGCCCGAGGCGCCTCGGCGGCCCGGGGGTAGCCGACGATCCCGGGCGTACGGTCGCACTCCTCGCGCCAGCCGCCGGTCAGGTGTTCAGCCGGCGTGCACCGTGGCCGATACGCCGTCGAGGGGCACGTGAAGACGCACCGCGGTCGGACCACCCGAGGGGCTCTCCACGTCGCCCGTGCCGTCGAAGGCACCCGGACGCTCGACGATCCCCCGCAGTCCGCTGCCGGCCCCCACCCGCGCCCCACCGACGCCGTCGCCGAGCGGAGGGCATGGAATTCGCGAACCCACGATGAGTGTCACCACCCATAGCGGTTCTCAAGCGTGATACGCGTTCGCGCGACAGCGAGAAACGCCTACGTCTCGTAGACCCGGCTGGACTACTATGCTAAATTTCTCCGCCGGCGAACCCAAACGCAGCCTCACCACATGAGTGGTTCACGTCTATGTATACGCCGTCTTGCTCGGGGCATGCGTAAAACTTGATCTCGCCCAGGTAAGGCATGTGCAGGTAGTAGTAGGTAGTGGTGCCGTTGCCCTCGCGGTTCCACCCAATATATGGACCTGTATTGGCCAGGTCATACCGCCAGTTTAGGGCCGCGATTCCGTAGCCGTCCGCGTGCGAATCGTGAATGCTCAGTATCTGGGTATCCGCGTCGAAATGGACCCAACCATACGATGATGTCGCTGTGGCGCTGGTGGGAACGGTGGCGGCGAACGATGGGCTGGTAGCCACAACCGTGGCCGTAGCTGCCGCGGCCACCATGACGGCAAGCCAGGTTGTAGTGCGCTTCACGATCGACATAGCCGGTTGGCGTCGGCGTCGCATGAAATATGTACCTCCTGAGGCAGCGATGTTTCTTGAGCGGACGGTACCTTACGCACGATGCTTGCCAATGTCTGGGTCATCCCCTGCCACTTCGCTGTCATCGCTTCGGCGGTGGGTGAAGCGCCGCGAGCCGGTCAGGTCAAAGATTCGCCGGTATTAATCCCCCCGCTGCGCTGGTGTTGATCGGGCCGCTGGCTACGGCCTTTTTGGCGGTATCTCACCTCTCCCTCGGGGCAGTCCCGATCGGCGATCGGGGATTCGCCGGCCTCGGCCGGGCGTGCCTGCGACCAGACCACGAGGGCGGTGAAAATACCGGGTAGGAACGTATCGACACGCTAGGCGGACTTAGGTTCGTGATCTAGATGAAAGCGAACACTCGATGGGCAACGTGCAGTGGGTCGCGCCGAAGTCAGAAGACGAGGTTGACCGGTGGGTAGTGGTCAACTCTCGCCAAGCAATCCGGTGACCGGGTCGACTCAGCACATGAGTCTGAGCGGGTTCCGGTGAGACCGTATGAGACCCGCCGGCCTGGACCGGAGGTGGCCTTTGCCCAGGGTTCTTTCTGGTCAGAGGCCATCTTCGCTGCTCCTGGGCGGAGGGCGTGGGATTCGAACCCACGATGAGTGTCACCACCCATAGCGGTTTTCAAGACCGCCGCCATCGGCCACTAGGCGAGCCCTCCTCGGCCGCTTCCCGTACCCGCAAGATCTACGATCGTGATCACGCGGCCGGTCGCAGCCGTGCTAAGTGTGCCATGACCCGCGTCCGCCGTCAGCGCCGAGCCCGCCGACGTGACTGCCGCCGGGCCGGGAGCGCGGCGCCTCCCGCGAAGAACGCGACGGCATTGTCCACAGTGGAGCAATCAACCAACCGGCAACTCCCGCCACCCCTCGAATTGCGAAACGGTCATCAGATCCCGTACACAGTCCAGCGCAAGGTCCTCATTCGGCAGCTCGAACCAGCGGCTGCGGCCCTCGGCCCCGCCCTCCCGGGCCTCCACCCACCAGGTGCCCGCGTCCTCCGACACCAGGATGTCTTCCCGGGCCAGCCGGCCCCATTTGCCGTTCCACCAGTGCTTGCGCCGTTCCATGTCCCAGGACCGTAGTCGAACATACGTTCGACCATAAGGGTTACCCCGAAACCCGCGGCCTTCCTGCCTGACAATCACCCGTGTCCGATTTCGGCTGAGCCAAAGAGACTCCGGCCGCGAGGACCGGACCAAAAGGGAGGACCGAACCAAAGGGGGGACCGGACCAAGGAAGACGGAAAGACCAAAGCGAAGAACCGGAGACCGGCCACCGCGACCCAAAAGCCACGAGGCAAGAATGGACCCCATGCACGCGATCATCATTCGAGAGCCCGGCGGTCCCGAGGTGTTGACCTGGACCGAGGTAACCGACCCCGAGCCGCGCCCCGGTGAGGTCATCGTCGACGTGGCCGCCAGCGCCGTCAACCGCGCCGATCTCCTTCAGCGGCTGGGTGCCTACGACCCGCCCCCGGGCATTCCGCCGTACCCGGGGCTGGAGTGCTCCGGCACCATCAGCGCACTCGGCGACGGGGTCACCGGCTGGCAGGTCGGCGACCGGGTGTGCGCCCTGCTGGGCGGCGGCGGGTACGCGGAGCGGGTCGCGGTGCCGGTGGGCCAGTTGCTGCCGGTACCGGGCGATCTCATCGAGGCGGCCGGCTTCCCGGAGGTCGCCTGTACCGTCTGGTCGAACCTCATCCAGGTGGCGCACCTGCGGGCCGGCGAGACGGTGCTGATCCACGGCGGCGGCAGCGGCATCGGCACGTTCGCCATCCAGTTCGCCAAGGCGCTGGGCGCCCGGGTGGTCACCACGGCCCGCCGGGCGAAGCACGCGCGGCTGCTGGAGTTGGGTGCGGACCAGGTCATCGACTACACGGAAGAGGATTTCGCGAAGGCGATGACGGGCAAGGCGGACGTGATCCTGGACATTCAGGGGGCGTCGTACCTGGAGCGCAACATCGAGGCGCTGGCGACCAACGGCCGGCTCGTGGTGATCGGCCTGCAGGGCGGTCGCAGCGGGGAGCTGAATCTGGGTGCGTTGATGGCCAAGCGCGGGAGCGTGTCGGTCACCGCGCTGCGGGCACGGCCGCCGGAGGAGAAGGCTCAGATCGTTTCGGGGGTACGAGAGGAAGTGTGGCCCCTGATCGAGTCGGGTGCGATCCGTCCGATCATCGACCGTAGGATCCCGATGGCGGAGGCGGCCCGCGCCCACGAGGTCGTGGCGGAGAACGCGCACACGGGGAAGGTGCTACTGGTCCTCGGCCAGTAAACGCCGCGGCCCGGACCCGGTGGTGGCCAGCCGGTCGGCGGGATTGAACATGGTGCAACTGGCCATGGACAGGCACCCGCAGCCGATGCAGCCGGACAGCCGGTCGCGCAGCCGTTCGAGCAGGTGGATCTGCTCGTCGAGCCGGCCGCGCCACTGCCGGGACAGCTGGGCCCAGTCGGCTTTGGTGGGGGTACGCCCGTCGGGCAGGCCGGCCAGCGCGGCACCGATCTCCTCCAGCGGTACGCCGACCTGCCCGGCGACCCGGATGAAGGCGACCCTGCGCAGCTCGGCCCGCTCGTACCGGCGCTGGTTGCCGCCGGTACGGGTGGACCGGATCAGGCCGAGCCGCTCGTAGTAGCGCAGCGCGGACGGGGCCACCCCGCTGCGGGCGGACAGTTCGCCGATGGTGAGCAACTGCATCGATGTGTTCCTTGACTTGAAGTTAACTTCAGGTCCGAGACTAGCCGCATGACGACAACAGCGGCAACGACGAGGGATCTGTACCGGCTGTTGAGCCGGATCACGGGTGACGAGAAGCACGGTCCCAGCGCGACGTCCACATTGGACGTGCTGTGGGTGCTGTACGACCGGATCCTGCGGGTACGGCCGGAGACTGTGAACGACCCGGAGCGGGACCGGTTCCTGCTCTCGAAGGGTCACGGGCCGGCGGCGTTCTACGCGGTACTGGCGGCCAAGGGGTTCATCCCTGTGGACTGGCTGGACGACCTCGGCGGTAGGGACAGCCGCCTGGGGTTCCACCCGGACGGCACGTTGATTCCGGGCGTGGAGATCGGGTCCGGATCGCTGGGCCACGGGTTGGGCCTGGGCGTGGGGATGGCGCTCGGCCTCCGGGCTCAGGGCCTGACGCGGCCCAGGGTCTTCGTGCTGCTCGGGGACGCGGAGCTGGACGAGGGCTCGAATCACGAGGCGATCGCGTACGCCGGCGCGGTCGGGCTGGACTCGTTGACGGCGGTGGTGGTCGACAACGAGTCGGCGACGCACGGCTGGCCGGGTGGTATCGCGTCGCGGTTCGCGGTGAACGGGTGGCATACGTCCACAGTGGATGGTCGTGACCACGACGCGCTGGAGCGCGCGTTCACCGAAGCATCCGAGACAGGCGAGCCGGCATCGCAGACAGGCGAGCCGGCATCCCAGACGGGCAAGCGGGCATCCGAGACTGGCAAACCGAGCGCCGTCATCGCGACTGTGGAAAGGAAATGGTGAGTCCGATGCGTGACGAGTTCATCCACACCGCCACCGCCCTGCTCGACGAGGACCCGCGGGTCGCGGTCGTGCTCGCGGACATCTCGGCGGCCGAGTTCGTCGGTGCCGCGCGGCAGCATCCGGACCGGGTCATCAACGTCGGTATCCGGGAGCAGTTGCTGGTCGGCGTCACCGGCGGGCTGGCTCAGACGGGCCTGCGCCCGATCGCCCACACGTACGCGCCGTTCCTGGTCGAGCGGGCGTTCGAGCAGGTGAAGTTGGACCTGGACCACCAGGGGGCGGGCGCGATCCTGGTGAGTGTGGGCGCGTCGTACGACTCGTCGCGGGTCGGCCGTACCCACCACGCGCCGGGGGACGTGGCGCTCATCGACACGCTGGGGAACTGGACGGTGCACGTGCCGGGGCACCCGGCCGAGGTGGAGCCGTTGCTGCGCGCGGCGGCGGGGCACGACGATCCGGTGTACCTGCGGCTGTCCACGCAGGCGAACGAGCGGGCGCACGACGGGTACGGGCTGGTGCCGATCAGGCACGGCAAGGCCGCCACGGTCGTCGCGGTCGGGCCGATGCTGGACCCGGTACTGGCGGCCACGGACGGGCTGGACGTGACGGTGGCGTACACGCACACGCCCCGCCCGTTCGACAAGGTCGGCCTGCGCGCTCTGGTGTCGGGTACGGGGAGCGCCGACGTCGTGTTGGTGGAGCCTTACTTCGCCGGTACCTCCGCGGCACAGGTGGCCGACGCTCTCGTCGCCGTACCGCATCGCCTGCTGGCGTTGGGTGTCACGCGCACCGATCCGCGACGGTACGGCAGCGTCGAGGACCACGCCCGGTATCACGGGCTCACTCCGGAACAGTTGCGGGAATCGGTCCGCGGGTTTCTGGCGGCGTGAGCCGCTACCCGGCGATCTCCGGCACCCGGGCGACCGCGAACACCGACTGCCCGAACGGCGGCCGGACCAGCTGTTCCGCGCCCTTGGTCAGGGGCAGTACGAAGCGGTCGTAGAACTTCACCATCGGCCCTTCGCTCGGGGTGAGCCGGAACACGCTGGTGGCCATGTAATACCCGATCAGCCCGAGCGCGTTGGCGTAGTGCAGGCGCTCGATCCGGAGCCCGGCGGCGTGCAGCGCCTCGGCCATGGTCCGCTTGGTGTAGCGGCGGACATGGCCGGTGGCCACGTCGACCGGGCTCATCGCGAACGGGAACGCCGGCACGATCAGCACGATCGCGCCGCCGGGCCGCACCAGTCGCGCCATGCTCCGCAGCGCGCTCACGTGGTCCTCGATGTGCTCCAGCACGTTGTAGGAGACCGCGCCACTGTATGTGTCCGTATCGTCGCTGGGCAGCAGCATCTGCCGCACCTCGAGGTTGGAGTGGCCGGTCAGGCGCTCCTTCAGCAGCACGAGCCGGTCGGGGTCGGCCTCGGTCGCGGTGAACCGGGCGAAGTGCGGTGCCCACTCGAGCGCGTAGTCACCGAGCCCGCTGCCGATCTCGATCGGGTTGTCGCCGAGGTATTCCAGGGCGAACTCGACGAACCAGCGCCGGTGGTTGACTGCCGTGGCGAGCCCTTCCAGCACCTCCGCTTGGATCCGCTGGTCTCCGGTGATCTCAGGCATGGAGCGAACTCCTCTGACTGCTCGGCAGGTCACCTACCAAGCACTCTACGGGATGAATACGTGCTCTCACGACAACACGGGGATTTGCCAGAGATGAGGATGGGACCAAGGGGGCCTCCCATTTCTGAAAATCACCGGAACAGTGATTATGACTGACTCGAGTCCGGGCACACCAAGGGACGGAACGGCGGTGCGGCGATCCGAGCCTCCGCCCCGCCGTGCCCGACCGGGCCGGTCCGATGTCGCTGCCTGCGTGGTCTTCCTGCTGGGTGCGTTGGAGACCACCGCGCACCTCTGGCGAGACGTCTCGGGCAGGCTACTCGCCAGCAACCACGGTGACCACACCCTCTTCGAATGGATGTTGGCGCGCGGTGCGCTTCTCGTGACTCACCCGGAGAACCCGTTCTTCACCCACCGAATGAACGTACCGGCCGGCGTGAACATGATGGCCAATACATCTGCTCTGAGTATGACCATCCCGCTCGCGCCGGTGACGTTGATCTGGGGCCCGGTGGTGGCGTTCGCGGTCATGCTGACGCTCGCGTTGTGGTTGACCGCGCTGGCCTGGTACTACGTGTTCAGCCGGCATTTGGTCGAGTCCCGGTTCGGCGCCTTCGTCGGCGCCGGGTTGTGCGGATTCGCGCCGGCGATGGTCGCGCACGCCAGCGGCCAGCCCAACCTGGTGGCCCAGTTCGCCATCCCGTTCATGGCGTTGGCCACGCTGCGGCTCGCCGGTCGGCCGGTACGCCGCGGGATTCTGCTCGGGCTATTGATTACTTATCAGGCATTTCTGAACGAAGAGGTGCTTTTTCTCGCCGGGCTGGCGATCGGTGCGTTCGTGGTGCTGTACGCCCTGTTCGACCGGCAACGGGCACGCCGCGAGGTGCGGCGCTTCCTGATCGGGCTCGGCGTCGCCGCGCTCACCGGTGGTGTTTTGCTGGCGTACCCGGTGTACTGGCAGTTCTTCGGCCCGCACGCGTACCACGGGCTGCCCTTCCCGCCGGGCTCCTACCAGCTGGACGCAGTGGCCTACGTGACCTATGCCCGGGAATCCGTCGGTGGCCGGGTCGCCGCGCCCGCGCTCGGCCAGAGCCCGAACGAGGACAACGCGTCGTTCGGCTGGCCGCTGGTCGCGCTGGCCGTGGTCGTCACGGTGTACCTGTGGCGGCGCAGCGCGCTGGTGCGGGCCGGCGCGGTGACCGCGCTGATCTTCGCGGTGCTCTCGCTGGGGCCGAAGATCGAGATCGGCAACCATCACACCGGGGTACCCGGGCCGTACCGGCTGTTGCTCTACGTGCCGCTGGTCGACCTGTCGGTACCGGGCCGGTACGCGTTCGCCGTCATCGTGGTGCTGGGCATGTTGCTGGCACTGGGAATCCAGCGAGTACTGGACCTGACGTCGGGGTCGCGGCGCACCCGGCTGCACTGGGCGCCGCTGTGGCTGATCGTCCTGTTGGGCGCCCTGATTCCGGTGCTGCCGACGCCGATCCCGACGGTGGGTCGGGCGCCGGTGCCCGGGTTCATCGCCAGCGGCCAGTGGCGCGGGTACGTGCCGGAGGGGCGCACGATCGTGTCGGTACCGCTGCCCGCGTACCGGTTTCCGGACCCGATGCTCTGGCAGGCGAGCACCCGCCTGGCGTACCAGATCCCGCGCGGGTACTTCCTCGGCCCGAGCGGTACCACCAACCGGGCCGCCCGGTTCGGCGCACCGCCCCGTCCGACCGCCACCAAGCTGTACGCGGTGTACCTCCTGCCGTACCAGCCGAGCCCGTACGTGGGCGGGGACACTCCGCTGGGTACCGTCGTGAAGCCGCGCGACCCGGAGGCGGCGCGTGCCCGGGCGACCACGGTGACCGCGGCGGACCGCCGGAACGCGCTGGCCGACCTGCGCTACTGGCGGGCGGCGGTGGTGATCCTCGCGCCCGGGCGCAATGAGGCGCTGCTCAGCCGGACCACCAGCGCGCTGCTCGGCTTTCAGCCCACCTGGGTCAATGGAGTCTGGCTGTGGGACGTCCGGAAAATCGTCGGCGGCTAAGCTCGCGCTCGATGCCTGAGACCGAGCCTCCGACCGCGGGCCCCGCCACCGACGGGGTCGAGACCGCGCCCGCCGAGGCGGCGCTGCCTGCCGAGACCGTGCCCGGCGAGACCGAGGCGTCCGGCGAGACCGAGGTCGCGCGCGGCTGGGACGACCGGATCGTGGATGTCGCGGTCATCCTGATCTACCTGGCCATGGCGGCCACCGTGCTGGCCCGGCTCTGGCACGGCTTCGGGCAGCTCAACCCGGCGGCGAACAGTTCGGATCCGCCGTTCTTCGAGTGGGTACTGCGGCACGCCGTCCGGATCTTCACGCATGGCGAGAACCCGTTCCTCACCCCGCGGCTGAACGCGCCGTACGGCGTGAACCTGATGGCCAACACCGGTCTGCTCGGGCTGACTGTGCCGTTGGTACCGGTGACGCTGCTGTTCGGCCCGTCGGTGGCGTTCGTCCTGATGCTCACGCTCGGCATGACGGCCACCGCCGCCGCCTGGTATCTGGTGCTGTCCCGGCATCTGGTGTCCAACCGGCTGGCCGCCGCGGTCGGCGGGGCCTTCGCCGGGTTCGCGCCCGGCATCGTCAACCACACCAACGCGCACCCGAACCTGGTAGCCCAGTTCCTCATCCCGGTCATCGTGTGGCGGGCGTTGTCGACGCGTACCGTGCGGCACGGCATCGTGCTCGGCCTGCTGGTCACCTGGCAGGCGTTCATCAACGAGGAGCTGCTGTTCCTGACCGCGCTGGCGACCGGGCTGTTCGTGGCCGGGTACGCGGTGTTCCGGCCGAACGAGGTGCGGGTCGCGGTGCTGCCGTTCCTGCGCGGGGCGGCAGCCGGAGCGGCGGTCGCGGTGGTGTTGCTGGCGTACCCGCTGTGGTACCAGTTCTTCGGTCCGCAGCACTATCACGGGCTGCCCGACTTCGTCCTCGGGTACGGTGCCGACCTGGCCAGCTATCCGGCGTTCGCGAAGCTGTCGCTGATCGGCCAGCCGGTCGCGGACGGGCAGCTGGCACCGCAGCCGGAGGAGAACACCTTCCTCGGCTGGCCGCTGCTGGTCGCTCTGCTGATCATCGTGATCTGGCTGTGGCGGCGCGCCGCGGTGCGCGCGCTGGCCGTGGTCGGGGTGGTGTTCTTCGTACTGTCGCTGGGTGCCAGCGTCACCTACCGGGGTCGTACGGTCGTCAAGCACGCGCCGTGGAGTTGGCTGAACCACCTGCCGTTGTTCGACAGCGTGGTGCCGACCCGGCTCGGACTCGTGCTGGTGCCGGTGGTGGCGGTACTGCTCGGGTACGCGGTCGAACAGCTGTTTCGCCAGCGGTACGGGTGGGTGGGCGGCCTGGCGCTCGCCCTCGCCCTGGTACCGGTGATCCCGCGCCAGTTGCCGGTGGCGCCCCGGCCCGCCGTACCGGCGTTCTTCACCAGCGGCGACTGGCGCGGGTACCTGCGTGGCGACCGCTCGGTGCTGTCCGCCGACACCACCTGGGACGGCAACATCACGGCGATGAACTGGGACAACGCAACCGGGCAGGCATACCGGGCAGTGGGCGGCTACTTCCTCGGCCCGGACTGGTCGGGCAAGGGCGGTTACGGGCCGCAGACCCGGCCGACTGCGGGGCTGCTGAGCAACGTCGGGTACAACGGCGGGGTACCGCCGGTCGGCGACGAACAGCGCGAGCAGGCCCGGCAGGACGTGCGGTTCTGGGACGCGGGGCTGATCGTGCTGGGGCCGGGAGCGCCGCACGCCGACGACCTGCGCGCGACGCTGGATCAGCTGGTGGGCCCGGGCCGGCAGGTCGACGACGTGACGATCTGGGACACCAGCGCGCTCGACGGCTCGTAGCGGGCCGCGCCCGGCTCAGCGAGCGGCGGCGCGGTCGGTCCGGGGCGGGACGCAGCAGCCCCGGCAGACCTTCGGCTCCGGCAGGGTGAACGCCAGGCAGCAGGTGTGTCGCCGCACCTCCGCGTCGGCCGACACCTCGGCCAGGTCGTCGACGCCGAGGGCGGCCAGCAGCGTCTTCGCCGTCTCCGGTGCCGGCTCGGGCAGCGCGTGGTGCGCCCGGACCAGCGCGTACCCGACCCCGGACGCGAGCGAACCGAGCAGCGTACGGCGGCCGACGCGCACCCGGGCGCTCAGCGCGTCCAGTACCGGCGCGAGGTGCTGGTCGACCATGGTGGACTTCAGGAACGCGGCCAGGTCTTCGACCACGCGGACGCCGGACGGGCGCGCGGGGCGCTCGACTCCACCGAGATTCGGCGGGTCGGCTGCCAGCGGGTCGCCGGGCAGCACCGCGACCTGCGGGCGGCGCAGCCCGATCTCCAGGAACGGCGCGCTCACGTGCAGCCGGACCAGCGTGTTCTCCGCCGACATGACGGGGATCCGGCGCGCGTACGCGTAGCCGAGCACCGCCGGCAGTGCCAGCCAGTACGTGTAGGACTTCCAGGCCAGCGCCGCGGCGGCGTGCGGGCTGGCATTCCACCGCCGGTGGGCGGCGTCGAGCAACTCCGGCAGCGCCGTGCCGTCCGCGAACCAGGTGGCCGGCAGCCAGCCGGTCGGGTCGCGGACCACCAGGCCGGGCGCGAGTCCGTGCACCGGTGCCTCGCCGTGCCGGCGCCGTACGGCCGCCAGGCAGTCGAGGATCGGGCTCAGGGGGTCGGCGGGCCGGGCCGGTAGCGAGTTCGCGGATAGGGGGTGTGTGGCGTGCGCGAGCGCGGACACGTCTCCCCTTCCCGGCTGCGGGCAACTCGCCCACCCTAGCTGACTAAGGCAAGGCTAACCACTCTTGGCGGGCAACACCGGCGGTACCGGCGATCTCGGTCGGAGGAATTCATCCGTGAGTAACTGTCAGGTAGCTGACAGTACTGGAGTTTCTTGGGCGGTCGACAGAGACTGGAAGCCCGGTCCATATCAGGAGCCCGGTCTATATGAGGCGATCGAATGACCACCTCACCCCTTGACGGGGCAGCTGGTGCCTTCGCCGCTGAGCTTGCCCAATGGCGAGCCGAACGCGGGATGTCCAAGAAGCAGCTGGCCTCCGACATGGGTTTCGACCCGTCCTACGTCAGCCATGTCGAGGGTCGCCGGCACCGTCCGACCGAGGACTTCGCCCGGCGCGCCGAGGCGGTACTGCAGGCGGGGGGCGCCATCTGGGCCCGCTTCGCGGAGTACAACGAGCTGCGCCGCGAGCGCGTCGGTCCGAAGCAGTCCAGCGGTGTGTCCGGCCAGTGGCTGCCGCCCGGCGCCGGGCTGATTGTCGAGCACGAAATCGCCACACTGTCCTATGTGGACGGCATGTACCGCTGCGAGATCCGGCGCCACCTCTACAACGCGGGCACCGAACCGGTCACCCGCTACCCCGTGCGGGTGGCGGTCGACCGGTTTCCGGGTGAACCGGAGCGTTCCAACCGGTACTACCGGGAAAACCCACTGACCTGGGAAGAGCTGAACCTGGCCGCGTTCCACGGCGAAGGGCTGGACGGTCCCGGCGAGCCGATGGAGTGGCGCGCGACGCACGACCGGGACTCGTTCAAAGAGATCTGGGTGCTGTTCGAGAACGACCAGTCCCGCTTCCCGCTGTACCGCGGGCAGCGCACCGTCATCCGGTACTCGTACCAGGTCGGCGAGGACAAGTGGGGGCGCTGGTTCCAGCGGGCGGTCCGGCTGCCCACCCGGCGGCTGACGGTCCGGCTGAGGTTCCCGGCCGAGGCCGCGCCCGCGGTCTGGGGAGTGCAGACGTCGCTGACCGCCGAGTCGCCGTTGCGGACGCCGGTGCAGCAGACGACCGACGGCGACACGACGGTCTTCGAGTGGGCCACGAACAACCCGCCGCTGTCCTCCCGGTACCGGTTGCAGTGGCGGTTCCGCGGCCGGGTGCCGGCCCCCCGCATCTCGGTGGAGAACCAGTTCAGCCGGCTGCGCGCAAGCGAGCGCATGCGCGCGGTCGGCATCGTGCAGCGCGGCAGCGACCAGTTGCGCCAGCCGGCCCGGCAGTTCGACCTGCCGGCCGAGGAGCCGATGGCCCGCGAGGTCGTCAACCGGCTGCTCACCGCGCTGGACCGGATCAACGAGCTGCACGTGTTCGGCAAGGGCATGGGGCTGGCCGCCCCTCAGCTCGGCCTGGACTGGGCCGCCGCGGTCGTGCGCCCGCCGGAGCCGGACGCGCCGCCGGTGGTGCTGCTCAATCCCGGCATCGTGGCGGCGTCGTCCGAGGCCGACGAGCAGTTCGAGGGATGCCTGTCGTTCTTCGACGTCCGCGGCCGGGTACGCCGGCCGCTGTGGCTGGAGGTACGCAACGCGACGTTCGCCGGGTCCAGCGTCATCACCGCGTACGAGCAGGGGTTGGCCCGGCTGGTGGCGCACGAGATAGACCACCTGGAGGGCCGGCTGTACGTGGACCGGATGGCACCGGACAACGCGCTGGTACCGGTGGAGGAGTACCGGGGCACGGGCAACCCGTGGCGGTACAGCTCTACTTCGAGAACGAGTCGTACTTGACGCGTACCGACGGGACGCCCAGCTCGGTGAGCTTGCGCAGGGTCGCGCGGACCATCGCGATCGGCCCGGCCACGAAGAAGTCGTGCTCGCGCCACGGCCCGTACCGGTCCACCACGTCGCTGATGTCGCCCTGCTCGCCGGCGTACCCCTCGTCCGCGCTGCACGCCGGCACCACCGACAGCCACGGGTGCGCTGCGGCCAGCTCGCTGAGCTCTTCGAGGTCGTAGAGGTCGTCGCGGGTCCTGCCGCCGAAGAAGACGTGCACCCACCGGGTGCGGTTGAACTGGGTCAGCTCCTGCACCAGTGCCTTGATGGGCGCCAGGCCGGTGCCGCCGGCGACGCACACGATGTCCCTTGTGGACTTCCGGTCCAGCGTCATCGTGCCCATCGGGGCGCCGAGCCGGAGCATGTCGCCCGGCACCAGGCGCCGTACCAGTGCGCCGGAGACCCAGCCGGCACCCAGCGAGCGGACGTGGAACTCCAGTTCGCCGCTCTTGTTCGGCGCGTTGGCGATGGAGAACGGCCGCCACAGCCGGGGCTGGTACGAGCATTCCAGGCTCACGTACTGGCCGGCCCGGTAGTTCAGCGGCTCCATCGGCCGGCAGGTGAACACGGCGACGTCGAGGGCGCGCCGCTCGTGGGTGAGCACCTCGGCGTGCCACACGGGCGGGTTGGTGTCGGCCTCCGCCGCCGCGATCATGCGCTCCGACATCGCCTGGTACGCGTCGCGCCACGCCTGGTCGTACTCCAGGGACCAGTCCTCGCCGGCGAACGTCCGCAGCGCCTCCACCAGCGCCTTGCCCACCTCGGTGTAGTGCTCCGGAACGACCTGGAATTTGCGGTGGTCCCGGCCGAGCGACCCCAGGTACTCGGCGAACCGTTCCGGATCCTCAATGGTCTGCATCGCGGTGACGATCGCGCTGAGAAGCCGGGTGCGCTGGACGTCCATCTGTACCGGAAAGAGGTCGCGGAGTTGGGGGTTGGACAGGAACATGCGAGCGTAGAAATAGCCCGCTACCTTGTCCTGCTTGTCCTCGACAAGCGCCCAGCTTTCTTTCAGTAACCGTGACAAGTCGCTCATGACGCCCTCTACGCTCGGGGAAGGTTAGCGCTGCGTTGGCGTTCGGTGATGCTCTGTAGGTGTGCCGTACCAGAGTGGATACGGTGCGTTGACCGGTATCGCACAGACTGTGCGACCTCCGGGCGTGTGTGGAGCGATCCGCGCCCCGCGCCCCTGTACTTGTTGATCCCGTCGTCCGCACCGGGACGCGCCGGTCGCCGGATAATCTGGCCGCGTGGAGACTGATCTGTCGGCTGGTGTGGCGGCGCCGGCAGGGCCCGGCACCCCGGCGAGCCGGGCGGCCCTGCGCAACGAGGTCCTGCTCGTCCTCGGTGTCTCGCTCGGCTACAGCGCCGTGTACGCGATGATCGACATCGTCGGCCGGCTGACCGCGACCCAGTCCCTTTCCAAGCAGACCGCCACCCTGAACGGCTCGGCCGCGCCCGGCCGCCCGTGGCTCGACCTCGCCTTCCAACTCGCCCAGATCGGGTTCGCGGTGGTACCCGCGCTGCTCGCGGTGTACCTGCTCAACCGGGACGGCGGCCCGGCGCCGAGGGTCCTGGGGCTGGAACCGCGGCGCGCCGGGTTCGACCTGGGTACCGGCGCCGGCCTGGCCGCCCTGATCGGCATCCCCGGCCTCGGGCTCTACCTCGCCGCGCATGCCGCCGGCATCAACGCGACCGTGGTGCCGGAGGCGCTGCCCAAGGTGTGGTGGGCGATCCCGGTGCTGGTGCTGTCCGCGGCTCAGAACGCGATGCTGGAGGAACTGGTCGTGGTCGGGTACCTGGTAACCCGGCTGCGGCAGTTCGGCTGGGGGCTACCGGCCGTCGTGGTGGCCAGTGCGCTGCTCCGCGGTTCGTACCACCTCTATCAAGGGTTCGGCGGTTTCCTCGGCAATGCCGTCATGGGCGTCATTTTCGTGTTTTTCTTTCTCCGGTTCCGCCGCGTTGTTCCTCTCATAGTTGCGCACTTTCTTATTGATTCCGTGGCGTTCGTCGGGTACGCCACGCTGCACAATCACCTGTCGTTCTTGAATTGACCCTTGACTTCACCCTCTACCGGCCGGTCTATCCCGCCAACTGGGCCGATTCGCCATTCCGCAGTGCTTCTCAGCAGTCGTAACAGGCCCTAGGCTGCCCACAACCGTGGGCCTTTCCCCGGCGCCCGCGTGAGATGGCACGGAGGTTCGTACCCAGTGTTGCTATCACGGCTGGCCGGACGGCGACGTTCGGCGACTATCGCTATGTGCGGCGCGGCGACAATCGCGCTCACCCTCACCACAATCGGCAGCGCCCAGGCGGCACCCGCGAGTGCCGCGGGCCCGACGGCGCTCTACATCGTGGAAATGGCGGGCGCGCCGCTCGCGTCGTACGACGGCGGCGTCCAGGGCTACGCCGCGACGAAACCCGCGGCGGGCCAGCGGCTCGACGCGCACAGCACGCGGGCGAAGGCGTACGGCGACCACCTCAGGGCCAAGCAGACCGACGTCCTGCGGTCCAACGGCGTGGACACGAAGAAAGCGGTGTACCAGTACAGCACCGCCTTCAACGGTGTCGCGGTCAGCCTGACCGCGGGCCAGGCGCAGAAGCTGCGCACGGCGCCCGGCGTGCTGGCCGTGTTCAAGAACTCGACGCTCACCATCGACACTCCGGTCACGCCGTCCTTCATCGGTCTGACCGGCAAGAACGGCGTGTGGGACAAGCAGTTCGGCGGCGACCGCGACGCCGGTGACGGCGTCATCATCGCCGACATCGACACCGGCTTCTGGCCAGAGAGCCCGAGCTTCAAGCCCTTGCCGGAGCCGCGGCGGGACGATGCCATCATCGCCGCCAAGTGGCACGGCACCTGCCAGGCCGGCGCCGACCACCCGGTCACGTGCAACAGCAAGGTGATCGGTGCGCGATACTTCGACGCCGCCGGCAACTCCGAGGCCAACCCGGGCGAGTTCAAGTCGCCGCGCGACTTCGACGGCCACGGCTCGCACACCGCCAGCACGGCGGCCGGTGAGCACGTGAACAACGTCGTCGTCACGGGTACCCCGGTCGATGATGTCGAGGGTGTCGCTCCCGGCGCCCGGCTGGCCATCTACAAGGTGCTCTACGAGGCGGCCGACGGCACCACGGCGTCGGGCAGCAGCGTCGACATCGTCGCCGCCGTCGACGCGGCGGTCAGCGACGGCGCGGACGTCATCAACTTCTCGATCGGCGACAACGTCGACGGGTTCGGCCCGGAGGAGTTGGCGTTCCTGAACGCCGCCGCGGCGGGCGTGTTCGTCTCGGCCGCCGCCGGCAACGCCGGTCCAGGCCCGAGCACCGTCGACAACGCGATGCCGTGGGAGGCGACGGTCGCCGCCGGTACCCACGACGTGAACTACACGAAGACCGTGACCCTCGGCAACGGCGCCAGCTACAGCGGCGTCGGCGTGGGCGCGGCGGTGCCCAGCTCGCCGCTGATCGACTCGGCGACCGCGGCCCTGGCCGGCCACTCGGCCAGCGACGCCACGCTGTGCGTCGTCGGCTCCCTCGACCCGGCGAAGGTAACCGGGCACATCGTGCTCTGCCAGCGCGGCGTCAACGCGCGTACGGACAAGAGCAAGGCGGTACAGCAGGCCGGCGGCGTCGGCATGATCCAGTGGAACCCGTCGCCGAACTCGCTCAACGCCGACTTCCACTTCGTGCCGAGCATCCACGTCGACACCCCGGCCGGCACGGCCATCAAGGCGTACGCGGCGACACCCGGCGCGACCGCGTCGCTGTCCGCCGGGACCAAGGTGAAGGTCGAGGCGCCGGCCACGGCATCCTTCTCCAGCCGGGGACCCTCGGTGTCCAGCGGCGGCGACCTGCTCAAGCCGGACGTCATGGCACCCGGCAACGACGTGGTGGCGGCGGTCTCACCGCTCAACCACAACGGCAACCTGTACGACACCGAGTCCGGGACCTCCATGGCGGCTCCGCACATCGCCGGCATCGCCGCGCTGATCCTGAGCAAGCACCCGAACTGGTCCCCGACCTGGGTCAAGTCGGCCATCATGACGACCGCGACCACGGTCGACAACAAGGGCAAGCCGATCCAGGGCCAGAACGGCAACGGCAACCCGCTCGACTACGGCTCCGGTGAGGTCGTACCGGCGGCCACCTTCAACCCCGGCCTGGTGTACGACTCCACGCCCACCCAGTGGCTCCAGTACACCTGCGGCATCGGGGTGCACCTGCAGCTGAGCGACGGCTCGGACGTGTGCGACCAGACCGGATCGATCGCGCCGAACCAGCTCAACTACCCGTCGATCGCGTTCGGTGCCCTGGCCGGCAAGGGCTCGGTCAGCCGCACGGTCACGAACGTGACCAACCGGTGGGGCCTGTACCTGGCCGACGTGAAGGCGCCGAGCGGGTACAAGGTCTCGGTGAACCCGCCGCTCCTGCTCATCGGGCCGGGAAGGTCCGCGAGCTTCACGGTGAGCGTCACCCGGACCAGCGCCGCCCTCGGCTCGTACTCGTTCGGCTCGCTGACCTGGCGGGACCTTGAGGGCCACAAGGTCTACAGCCCGATCGCGGTGCAGTCGACCGCGCTGTCCGCCCCGCCCGCGATCTCCGGCACCGGGACCAGCGGTTCGACCGCGATCAGCACGCAGGCCGGCTACACCGGCACCCTGAAGGCGACGGCTTCCGGGCTGGTCGCCGACCAGGTCGCTCACAACGCGCTGTCGCTCGACCCGAGTACCCCGTTCAACCCGGCCAACCCGGCGGCGTCGGGCCGGACCGCGCGGGTCGACCTCACCGTTCCGGCGGGAACCAAGCTGGCCAGGTTCTCGACCTTGGCGTCGGACTACGCCGCGGGTACGGACATCGACCTGTACGCGTACTCGGAGGATGCGTCGGGCAACTTGGTTGCGCAAGTGGGCCAGAGTTCCGGCAGTACAGCCGACGAGACGATGACGTTTACCGCCCCCGGCAGGTACGCGGTGTTCGTGGACCTGTTCGCCAGCCCGGTCACGGGTCCGGTCGACACGCAGCTGCACAGCTGGGTGGTCACCGGGGCCAACGCGGGTAACTTCGCGGTGAGCCCGGCCAGCCAGTCGGTGACGCTCGGCAAGGCGGCGACGGTGACGGCGAGCTGGACCGGGCTGACAGCCGGCCGGCACTACCTGGGTCTCGTCGAGTACAGCGACGGGACCAGCGGCCTGGGCGGCACGATCGTCTCGGTCAACCCGTAGCCACGTCACACCGGACGGGCCCCGGCTGCCGCCACGGCGGCCGGGGCCCGTCTCGTGCGGGTCGACTCGTTCGCCCGCTTGACCGGTCGGGGCCTATGTCCCCGCCGCCGTGTCGGCGGGTGGCCCGGAGAGCGGGGCTCCCGCCGCCGTGCCGGCGGGTGCCTCGGACACCGGGGCTTCCTCCGCCGTTCCGGCCGGTGCCCCGGACACCGGGGCTCCCTCCGCCGTGCCAGCCGGTGCCCCGGACACCGGGGCCGGCGGAGTCCGGTAGTAGCTGATCGCGCGCCGAGTCACGGCCTCGATCGAGGCGTCGTTCACGAGCAGGTCGATGAGCACGCCGGCACCGGGGATGAGCCGGGCCGCCAGCCGACGGCCGGCGCCGCGCGCCCCACCGGACAGCAGCCGGTGGGCCGGCCGGCGCAGGGGTACGCCGTTGTCCCGGGCGGTCGCCAGTGCGTCGCGCGCCGTCGCGAGATCGTCGTGTACCCGTAGCAGAACCAGCAGCTCAGCGGCGCGCTCGGGGGCGGACGGATCCCGCCCGTACGCGGCGGCGATGTGCAGTACCAGCCGGGCCTGGAGCCAGCCGAGGGTGACGAGGGCGACGAGCTGCCCGATCTCCGGGGCGATCATCCCGGCGAGCGCCGCCGACCTGGCCTGTGCGGCGAAGCGCCGGCCGGCGGCCTGGGCGAGCCGGTCGTCGGTGGCACCGGGATAGGTGGCCCGGACCCATCCGGTGTACCGGGCCGCCTCCGGGCCGAGCCGCTCGACGGCGGCGAGGGCAAGTACCTCGGGCACGTGGGCCGGGTCGCTCCGGAGCCGATCCCAGAGGGTGAGTTCCGGAGGGCCGGCCGGCGCGGGCCCGGCGGCCTGTCCGGGCGCCGTCTGGCTCGCGGCCTGTCCGGGCTTCGGCGGGCTCGCGGCCTGGTCGGGTTGCGGCGGGCTCGCGGGCTGGTCGGGCTGCGGCGGGCTCGCGGGCTGGGCGGCGCCCGGGGAGGTGGTCTCGGCGGGCGCGGGCGCCACATCCGCAGGCGGCAGGTCGGCGGGCGGGAGGTCCGTGGGTGCCTGGTCCGTGGGTGGCAGGTCCGTGGGTGCCTGGTCGGCGGGCGGGAGGTCCGTGGGCTCCGCCGGGGCGGCCTTCCGGGCGGCGGCCTTGCGGGACGGGAGCTTCTTCGCAAGCGCCTTCTTCGCCGGTGCCTTCCTCGGCGCCTTGCTCGGCACCTTCTTGGCCGGGGTTGCCCGGCCGGCGGCGCCGCTCGCCTGGGCCTCGACGTCCGTGGCGACCTCCGGCTCATCGGTATCCGCGGCGACGACCCCCGGCTCGTCGGCGCCCGTGGTGTCCTCCGGCTCGTCGGCGTCCGCGGCGCCCGTGCCGGGTTCGGCCGCGCGGGTGCGCCGGGGTCCGGAGCGCTGGCCGGGGATGCCGCCGCGGGTCGGAGCCACCCGGGCTGCCTCCGCGGCCGGGGAGGTGGGCTCGGTGGCCGCCCGCTCGGTGGCGGCTTGCTCGGTCGGGGCGCGCTCGGTGGCCGGGGCCGCCATGGCAGCTCGCGCGGCGGCAGCCGGCGCGTTGGTCGGGGCTGCCGTGGCAGCCGGCGTGGTGGCCGGGGGCGCGGGCTCGCCGGCCGGTGCGCTCTCGTCCCGCTCGGGTGCCGGTGGTCGGGGTGGGATCACCGGCTCCATGAACAGGGCCGCCGGGGGCCTGGGCCGCTCGGCTGGCTGCGGCCGGTCCGGGGTCTGCGGCCGGTCCGGGGTTCTCGGCCGCTCCGGAGACCTGGATCGTTCGGCACTCCGGGGCTGGTCGGGACGCTTCGCCGCCGGATCCCTGGGCGGGTTTCCGCGCCGCGGTGTCCTGCTGTCGTCCTCCATGCGCCCCGAGCGTAGCCTTCGCGGGCCCTGCTCGCGTCCTGCCGGACCAATCGGTCGCGGTTCTGCTTTGCTCGCAGAGGTGGCTGCCCTGTATCCTCGACCGGCGGCGGTCCACTGGGCCGTCCGGGAGGCTTCGCCTAGTCTGGTCTATGGCGCCGCACTGCTAATGCGGTTGGGGTCTTAAAGCCCCTCCCGGGTTCGAATCCCGGAGCCTCCGCGCAAAACGCGGTATGTACACTGGTTCAGGTTCTGGCGCCCGTAGCTCAACGGATAGAGCATCTGACTACGGATCAGAAGGTTGGGGGTTCGAGTCCCTCCGGGCGCGCCAGAGTTCAAGGCCGTGATCAGCAGAGATGCGGGTCGCGGCCTTGAGTCGTTCCGGCCGGCGGGACGGATTCCCGCAGCCCGGGATCCTGCTCTTCAGTTTGCCCTGGTCCTGGCAGTTGGTCCCTGACAGTGGTCGGCTGCAATCGCAGGCTCGGTGGGAACCCGGGTGTCCGCGCGACGCCGGAACGCCAGGCGAGCTGCCTCCGCGACGCTGATCCAGTCCGAGGGGATAAACCCGCGTCGGTAGAAGTGTCGGTCCTGTCTCGTATCCTCCGACACTGGTTCTGATTCCGTTCCGAGGTACGGGAGTGTTGCCTGATGAACGCCAGCGGATCCGATGTTGGCAGTCCGTTCTTGGACGGGCTGGACCCTGACGTCGCTGTCCAACCTCGGCCGTGGGTCGACGACGAGGTGATGCGGCAGTTGCGGACCCCGTTCGAGGCTGCTCCGGTCGACGTCCCGGACCACCGGCATGCGGTGAGCCCCGACGAGGACGACTATCGCGTATGAGGTGACGGCAGAGGTCGAAGGCTTAGTTGAAGAATCGTCAGGACTGGCCTCTCCCGGTCCCGGTAGCTGTTCCGGCACGCCGGAGTGGGACGCTCGGCGGCCAGCCGGACAGTACTGACGGAGGTTGTTCCCCAATTCCGCCTATCTACGATGTGTAGTCGCTATGCCACCAGCCGTCACATCACGGGCGAATTGGGAGATACAGCGGGCAGCAACTCAACGGACTGGGCGATGCCAACCACGCGGTCAGTGCCTTCACCAACGGGTCGATCAACAACGGCAACCCCGGCGCGAACCTGGTCGAGTTTCAGACGGCGCAACCCATCCCGCTCGCGTCAGCCAACGGCCGGTTCCTGACCTTCGCCGTCGGCTGAAGGCGAAGCCACGCCCTCAATAGGTTCGAGTCCCTCGGGGCGGCGCAACACTGGACAGATTCGCCCGGATCCCGAAATCTTATTGCTTCGCGGGTCTGGAGCCGTCGAGTGTGGCCGGTAGGACGGCTTGGCGCCATCCCTTCGGTCCATTCGTCGCGCTCGGCTGGCTGATACGCTGCCGCTGCCCGGGCGCGATGATCAAGTGGGCGCGCGCACCGGCGGTCCGGCTTTCGGGGGAGACTCTCGTGGTTCTACGCCGCCATTCGTCCAGATATGCCATTGCCGTTATGACGGCGTTCGTCGCGCTGACAGCGGCCAGCCCCGCCGTCGCCGACCCGGTCGCCGGGACCGGCCCGCAGGCGCCTCCGGCGAGCAAGCCTCCGGCCGAGGTCGCGGTCGTCGCGCCGCTCGGCCAGGCCAACCACCCGCAGGACAGCATCGTGGTCGCCGGAGCCACTGGCTTCCTGCATCATCACGATGGCTCCACCGACTTCCTCTGGACGCGTTACGACACTGGTGCCACGACCGTGGTGAGCGACCTCGCCAAGGTTGGTGACAACGCGATCCGGCCGGCCGGCGGCGACGCCATCGTCATCAAGGGACAGGTCGCCTCCCATCCGGCGCCGACAGGCACAGTCAGCGTTGTCGACCTCGCGAACCAGAGCTGGCAACAGTGGGCGGTGCCGGCGGGGTACCAGGTCAACGCGGTATATGGATCAACGGCCCTGGTAACCGCTGTACAGAACTCGGCAGTGACGGCAATACAATTGTGGACTTTCGCCGCGGACGGCACGTTCACGGTAAAGCCGGTTACTGGGCTTCCGGCCGATGCGTCGATCTCCGTCAGCCCGCCGACAACCTCCGGCGGCGCCCCTTGGGCGGTGGTCAGATACGCCTCGAACGGCGTTGGGTACTACTCGCTACTGAGCTTGACGAGCGGGGTGGCGACGAGCATCCCGGTCCCCCAGTCTTCCGTTACTCAGTTCCTGGTTTCGGGTGACCATGTCGCCTGCGCCCCATCCGGTGCCGGCACGGTGCACGTGTTCTCTATCAGCGGGCTGACCACCGGTACCGACACGACGTCGCAGGACGTCGTGCTGTCCGGCGCGGCCACCTTCCACATCGGGCTCACGGGAGACCACCTCATAGCGTCTGCCGTCCAGGCCAACGCCGAGACCCCCGCGCGGGACTTCCCGCTCTCCGGAGGTGGCGGCAGCACGCTAGTGCCAGCAGTGCCGTACCCGACCCAGGGGGTGATGGCACAGGCATCTGACGGTTCGGTCCTGGTGATCGGGGGCTCGGGGATCTCCGACTGGGCTGTGCACCGGTTCTCGGCGGCCAGCGGCGGGTCCCTGACGGATCACGCGCTGCCGCTGCGCGATCCGCTGACCAACGCCGGCCTGACCCTCGACCACGGGCTGTTGCGGCACGCGCAGAGCGGACTGCTGCCCAGTGGAGGCCCACATTTCGTGCTACAGAACCACTTGCTCGTGGCACCGGACAGCGGGGAGACCGCTCCGTCGGAGAACGGGGGAACGCTGTCGGACCAGGCGGTCACCTGCGCTACGGGTGTCCGCTGCGTCAGCATGGTCGATGGCAACACGTACGGCGTCGCATACGTCAGCACGTCCACCGCGGGGAGCATCGACCTCTATACGGGCACTGTGCACATGACGCTGCCGGCCACCGGCGGCACTCTGGTCGACGCTTCCACCAACTACGCCATCGTGGACGCCACGTCGCCGGCGACCCAGTATGTCGTCGAGCCCGGCTACGGCTCTGTGGTGCGGTCGGGGCCGGTTACCGGGGCGGCGTTGTGGTATTCGACGCTGTGGACGGCGACCACGACCCCCGGCCAGCTCGCGGCGATTGACCTGCCCACGGGCAAGACCACGCAGACGGTCTCGACCGGCGCGTCGTGTGTGCCAAGCGAGGTGCAGGCCAGTGCCCGTTGGTTGTACTGGTCGTGCGCGTCGGGGGCGGCCGGGTTGGTCAATCTCCAGTACGACACCGCCGTTTCGTTGCCGCATCTCGCCGGCCCCGCGATGCTGGGCGACGGTTACCTGGTCTGGCATGACGGTGATGCGGGCTCGTTGGAGATGTTCGACTTCCACACCGGGCAGTTGGGTCGGCGCCTGCCGGGTACGGAGCCGAGGTTCGCGCCGCCGACGCCGGTGAAGTTGGCGTCTCTGCCGGCGGGCCCGGTCGCCGATGACCGGAACATCGACTGGACCGTGGACAAGTACGGCGGCGATGTCGCGTACGTCGCCGCGGACGGTGCGGTGCACGTGGTGGACACCGGAGTGCCACCGTCGCCGACCGACCTTGCCGACATGTACGTCCCGCAACTGGTCTATCCGGGCTCCACCTACCCAGACTTCCAGGTTTATTACGCAGTCACCCGTCCGGTCGCGTCGTGGACTCTGAGCATCACCCGCGACATCGGTGACCAGACCGTGTTCACCACGTCGGACGGCCCGGCACGAACCAGCATCCGAGCTTACTGGACCGGTCTGCTCTCCTCGGGTGCGAAGGCGATTTCCGGCGCCTACACCTGGCACCTGACGGTTGTGCCGGCGGGTGGCAGCGCCCCGCAGCCGGCCGGCACCGGAAGCTTCAGCGTCTACTGTGGACAGATGCCGTTCCGTAGCTACGGCTGTAACGGCTCGCCCGCGCTGCTCGGCGTCATGGGAAACTGGCAGGGCGAGTCCCACTGGTACGAGGGCACATCGGACGGTGCTCTGCGCGACAACGGGTTCACCGACACCTGGCTGCTCGGTTCGGGGTCATGGCAGTTCAATGCGATCGTGCCGTTCGGCGACTTCGACGGCGACGGGTTGTCAGACATCCTCGCGCGTGACGGGGCGGGTGTGCTGCACGCGTACCTCGGCCTCGGCCAGACCTACTTCAACACAGAGATCGTGAAGAGCATCAAGATCGGTACGGGGTGGGGTGGGTACACGCTGACCTCTCCCGGCGATCTGAACCGGGATGGGAAGGCGGATCTGCTGGCGCGGGACAGTGCCGGTCGTCTGTGGTTGTATCCCGGTACGGGTAAGGGTTCGGTGGGTAGCCGAGTCGAGACCGGCCCTGGGTGGAACATCTACAGTCGCTTGATCGGTGCCGGGGATCTGAACGGTGACGGTATCGGTGACCTGTTGGCCGTGGACGCGTCCGGCGTCATGTGGCGCTACAACGGCACCGGTAACGGCGGGCTGGGTGCCCGGGTGCAGATCGGTCCGGGGTGGGGCGGGTACAACGCCATCATCGGTATCGGGGATCTGAACCTGGACGGGAACAACGACCTGGTCGCCCGGGACAGTGCCGGCAAGCTGTGGGAATACCCGGGCAACGGCGCGGGCAGCTTCTCCGCTCGGATCCTGGAGGGATCCGGCTTCCAGAAGTACCAGGCCATCTACTGACCTCCGACGACCTGACCTCCGACGACCTGGCCTCGGTCTCGCGCACAGCGGCCGAGGTCAGGTTGTGGGGGCTGGCTGCGAGGCGACCGGCGTCCGATCGTCGGCGGTGTCGCCGCCGGTGACCGGTGCGGTCCTGCGGAACGCCGGCGTTGTCGCGCCGATCAGCAACACAGCCGCGACGCTGAGCAGGCCGCCGCTGACCAACGCCGCCGCTCCCGAGGTGGCGCCGGCGATCAGGCCGCCGCGCAGGTTGCCGATGTCGGGACCGGCCTGTCCGACGATCTGTTCGGCGGCGAAGACCCGGCCGAGGAGCGCGTTCGGGGTGTGAAGCTGCACGACCGTGCTGCGGGAGACCACGGCGACGGTGTCCGCCGCGCCGGCGAGCGCGAGGAAGGCCAGTCCGACCCACGGATTCGGTGAGACGCCGAACAGCGCCATCGCGACGCCCCAGGTGGCCGAACCGCAGAGCATGACGAGGCCGGGGCGGGGCAGCCGGGTGAACGTACCGGAGAAGAGCGACGCGATGACGCCGCCGGATCCGATGGCGGTCAGGAACAGCCCGAGGGTCCGCGGGTCGTTCCCGAACCGTTCGGCGTTGATGAGCGGGAAGAGACTGGTCGACATGGACAGTACGGTGACGGCCAGGTCGGTGAGCAGCGCGCCGCGTACCGTGGCGTTACGGCCCAGGAACGCGAGACCATCGGCGACGCCCCTCAGGCCGGGCCGGGACGACTCACCGTCCGGCGGCATGGGCGGCAACCCGAACGCGCCGTAGAACGCGAGCCCGAAGCTGATGGCGTCGGCCAGGTAGCAGCCGCCGACGCCGAGCCAGCCCAGCATCAGCCCGCCCAGCGCCGGCCCGAGCAGCAGCGCCGCCTGCCCGGAGATGCGGTTGAGCGCCAGCCCGGCCGCCAGCTGATTCTTGGGCAGCAGCCGCGGGATGAAGGTACGGGAGACCGGCCCGCCACCGGCCACGAAGCAGGACTGCACCGCGAGGAGCAGCAGCACCCCGGGCGCCGGAACGTGCCCGGAGAACCCCTGTGCAGCCAGCAGTAGCGAGCACGCGGCCTGGCCGGTGGTGGTGATCAGGTAGAACCTGCGCCGGTCGCTGCGATCGATGAGGGAGCCGACGAAGAGCCCGAACACGATGAGCGGCACGGCCTGTGCCAGGCCGACCAGGCCGGTCCAGACTGTGCTGCTCGTCTGCTGCCACACCTGGAACATGACGGCGACCAGCGTCATCTGCCCGCCGAATCCGGAGAACGCGCGGCCGATCCACAGCCGCCGGAACCGCGGCGACGAGCGCAGCGGCCCCAGGTCGATCAGTGAATGCCTCACTCCCATGCGGCGTCCCCGGCCAGCTTTTCGGCGATCCGGTCGTGGAAGCTCTTGCGTCGCAGTGCCGCCTCGATGTCGCCGACGATCCGGCTCAGCGGGTACGGGATCTCCGCTTCGATGTCGGCGATGGCGGCCTCGGTGGCCCGCCACTCGGCCTTCAACCGGTCGACGATGCGGCGTGCCTTGGCGGTGAGCGTGACCTTCTTGCTGCGGGCATCGGTGCCGGACGTCGTGCGGACCAGGCCGGCGCCGCGCATCGCGGCCACCTTCTGGCTGATCGCGGAGTGGGTGCGCTGAACGGATTCGGCCAGCTCGGTAATGGTCATCGGACCGAGGGCGTCCAGGCGGATGAGTTCCATGACGAAGCTGGGCTTCAGCCCTTCGATGTGGGCCTCGTCGTAGATCCGGGCGATGTCGACGTCCATCCTCGCCTGCAGCAGGCGCAGTGGTCGCCACAGGCTCTGCGCTGTCGGATCCGAGGCATCGTCTGCTGTCACGGGCCCACAGTAACAGTACTTATATAAGTGCTGTTACGAATTTTCGGCGAGGCTGCTGGCCCGGGGGAGAAGGCGGGGACCGTCGCCGGCTGGGCGGATCAGGTGGGGCCGTGGCTGGCCGGGCGGATCAGGCTGGGCCGTCGGCCGGGCGGATCAGGCTGGGCCGTCGCCGGCCGGCTGCCGCTCCTCGCGCAAGTGCCGGGCCAGCACCGCGAGCTGCGTGGGTCGGGCCTTCTCGTGCCGGTCGGCGCCGGCCTCGGTAAGCCGAACCCGGACACTGCGGCGGTCGTCGGCACACATGTCCCGAACCAGGAGGCCCTCGCGCTCCAGCCGGGCCACCACCCGCGACAGGGCGCTCTGGCTGAGATACATCGCGTCGCCCAGCGTGTGCATCCGGCACTCACCAGCCGGGGCTTCGACCAACCGGTCGAGGACCTCGAACTCGCTCATCCCCAGGCCGTGATGATCGTCCAGCTCCCGGTCGAGGTCGCAGCGCAGTGAGCTGTAGCACGCCGAGATGTCGCGCCAATCGGCGACGAGCGCGGAGTCATCAGCTCGTCCGGCCTTGATGGTCCGCCGCGCCATAGTCCCCTCCTCGTCGAGATTGAGCAGGATTCTACCACATGCGGGTACAAAATTTGCAACTGCATTTAATGCTTGTGCATTCAATGCGCTTGCATGTAAGTTGGCCGCCATGGCTACCGCATCAACTGATCCACGCGTCTGGACACCCCGGCTCTGGGGGGCGCTGTTCGTCCTGTGCGGCGCGCTCTTCCTCGACGGGCTCGACGTCTCGATGATCGGCGTCGCGCTGCCCTCGATCGGCGCCGATCTGCACCTGTCCACCTCGGCGCTGCAATGGGTCCTCAGCGGCTACGTGCTCGGATACGGCGGCCTGTTGCTGCTCGGCGGCCGGTCCGCCGACCTCCTCGGCCGGCGGCGGGTGTTCCTCATCGCGGTCGCCGCCTTCGCGGCGGCCTCGCTGCTCAGCGGCGTCGTCGACAACGGTGCGCTGCTCATCGCGAGCCGCTTCGTGAAGGGCACGGCCGCCGCGTTCACCGCTCCGGCCGGGCTGTCGATCATCACGACGACGTTCCCCGAGGGGCCGGCCCGCAACCGCGCCCTGTCCATCTACACGCTGTTCGGCGCGAGCGGCTTCTCGTCCGGTTTGATCCTCGGTGGGCTGATGACCCAGATCGGTTGGCACTGGGCGCTTCTGCTGCCGGTACCGGTCGCGCTCGCCGTGCTGCTGGCGGGCATCCCGCTGATCCCGCGCGCGGACCACTCGGCCCGGCAGCGTGGTCACTACGACCTCGCCGGCGCCGCCCTGTCCACCGTCGCCTCCCTGCTGCTGGTCTACACGGTGGTCGAGGCGTCGACGGTCGGCTGGGCCAGCGCCCGCACCATCGGCTCGCTCGTGCTGGTCGCCGTGCTGGCGGTCGGGTTCGTGACGGTCGAGCGGCGCACCCGGCAGCCGCTGGTCCGGCTGGGCATCCTACGCAGCGGGTCGCTGGTCCGCGCCAACCTCGGCATGATGGCGATGTTCGGCTCGTACTTCAGTTTCCAGTTCATCGGCACGCTCTACATGCAGTCCCTGCTGGGCTGGTCGCCACTGACCATGGCCCTGGCGTTCCTGCCGACCGGACTGCTGGTCGCGCTGAGCGCGCCGTGGGCCGGCACGCTGGTCGGCCGGCTCGGAGCGCCGCGGCTGATCGCGCTCGGGTTCGTCGCTCTGACGGCCGGGTACCTGCTGTTCCTCCGGGTGCAGATCACGCCGCACTACGCGGTGGCCATCCTCCCCACCATCGTGCTGATCGGCATCGGGTTCGCGCTGGCCTTCTCGGCGCTGAACATCCAGGCCACGTCCGGCATCGTGGACGAGGAGCAGGGCCTGGCCAGTGGGCTCGTGCAGACCTCGGGCCAGCTCGGCGGCGCCATCGTGCTCGCCGCGGTCACCGCGGTGGTCACCGCGCACAGCCAGCACGGCCCGGTGTCCGCGGCCCAGACGCTGGCCTCGTTCCGGCCCGGCCTGGTCCTGGTGTCGCTGATCGGTGGGCTCGGCCTGCTGGTGGCGCTCACCGGGCTGCGCCGTCCGGCCCCCGCCGACGCGCCCGAGGCGCTGGTGGAGGTCGAGGAGCCGGTGCTGGTTGGCATCGACTGAGCACAGCCGGAGCCGCCGTTTGGCGGAGGCGAGCACAGTCACGGACGGTATCGACTGAGCTTGGGGGGTGCTGGTCGGGGGCGCGGGACGGTCACGTCCCGCGCCCCCGACGTGTCGGTCGACCATCCATGACGAATGTCATGGATGACTGGGGAATGATCACACTGCCCGGGTGCCGGTGCCGCCGGCCACCATATTGGACATGACAAACACACAGCTCACCGCAACCGCAGCCGCCGCCAACCTCACGCACCCCAGCGGCCGCAAGGCGTTCCAGACCATCCGGATGCTCACCGGCGGCTACCTGCTCCTCAGCGTGCTGACCGTCGCGGTCATCGTCTTGCTCCGCGACCACACCACCCTGGTCAACTCCGCCGTCTGGATCCGCGGCATCATCGTGGCCGTCAGCTCGGCGCTCACGTACACCTTCGCCACCCGTGCGGCCCGCGGATCCCGCGGCGCCTACCGGCGGCTGCGCATCATCGCCGCGGTCATGGTCGCCGCGATCACGGTGATCATCGCCCTGCCCGGCACCTTTCCACTGTGGATGAAGACCGAACAGGCGGTCTGCGGGCTCCTGCTGCTCGGTGTGGTCGCGGTGGTCAACGGCCGGCACCTGCGCTCCGTATTCGCCACCGCGTGAACTGGGAAATCCCGACCCGTCCCGTCCGCCACGCCGTTGTTAACGTCAACGGCGCGGCGGACGACTGGTCTGGGTCGCGGCGCGGCGCCAGACGTGAAGAGCCAGGCAACTGGTCGGACGACTGGTCTGGGTCGCGGAGCGGCGCCAGACGCGCCGAGCCAGACTTGTTGGAAACACAGACATCAGGAGTGGTCATGCCGGACGAAGACTCGCTCCACGAAGACCCGCTGCGGTGGGCCCGGGGCTGGCGCCGCATCGTGCTCGCCGCCGGAATGCTCGTCTACCCGGCGGTCACGGTCTCCGGCATCCCGCGGTACGCGACCGGCGTCGAGGCGATTGCCGGATACGTCATCGTCGCCGCCTTCTGCCTGAGCTACATCCTGACCGCGCTCGCCTACGGGAGGCGCCGGTCGGTCCGGATGTGGTCGCTGTTCGGCGTCATGGTCGTACTGTTCGCGGCCGAGCTACCCATCGCCCGGGACTACGCGTTCTTCCTCGCCGTCGTCATCGTGTCGTTCGCCGCGATGGTGTCGCGCCGCCATCTCGCGCCGATCGTCGCGGGCGGCACGCTCGCGGCGCTCGTGGTTCCCTGGGCGGTGCGGCCCTGGCACCTCGGACCCGGCCTGACCGAGGCGATCCTGATCGTCTTCACCAGCCTCACGGTGGTCGGGTTCTCCGACATCGCCGCCAACAACCGCGCCCTCCTGGAGGCCCGTGCCGAGGTCGCGCGCCTGGCCTCCGAGGCCGAACGGGCCCGCATCTCGCGGGATCTGCACGATCTGCTCGGCCACTCGTTGACCGTCATCACCGTCAAGAGTGGCCTGGCCCGCCGCCTCTCCGAGAGCGGATCGCCGCGCGCGGTCGAGGAAATCACCGCCGTGGAGGGGCTGGCCCGCCAGGCGCTCACCGACGTGCGGGCCGCCGTGTCGGGCTACCGCGAAGTGACCCTCGCGGGCGAGCTCGCCCGCGGCAGGGAACTGCTGCGAGCGGCGGGCATCGTGGCCGACCTGCCGACGGCCACCGATCTGGTCCCCGCGAGCCACCAGGAACTGTTCGGCTGGATCGTGCGGGAGGGCATCACCAATGTGGTACGCCACGCCCGCGCCACCCGGTGCGCGGTGACCCTGTCGGCGGCAGAGGTGGAAATCCGCGACGACGGTACCGGTGCGGCGGCCCCGAGCGGGAACGGCCTGACCGGACTACGTGAACGGGTCGCCGCCGCCGGAGGCACGGTGAAGGCGGGCCCGGCCAGCCCACGCGGCTGGAGCCTGCGCGTCACGCTCGACCGATCCGAAGCACCCACATCGAAGACCACAAAGGACACTGCCGCATGACGATCCGCCTGCTGCTCGCCGATGACCAGGACCTGATCCGCGGCGCACTGTCCGCGCTGCTCGAACTCGAGGACGACTTCGAAGTGGTCGCTTCGGTCGACCGCGGCGACAAGGTGGTCGACGCGGCTCGCACGCACCGGCCCGACGTGGCTTTGCTCGACATCGAGATGCCGGGCCTCGACGGCCTGGCCGCGGCGGCGGTGCTCAACGCTCAGCTGCCCGAGTGTCGCGTCGTCATCCTCACCACCTTCGGCCGTGCCGGTTATCTGCGCCGGGCCATGACATCCGGCGCGGTCGGCTTCGTCGTCAAGGACGCGCCCCCGGAAGCACTGGTGGACGCTATCCGTCGGGTCATGCGCGGCGAGCGGGTCGTCGATCCCGCGCTCGCGGCGGCGACGCTCGCCGCGGGCGACTCCCCGCTGACCGCACGGGAACGCGACGTGCTGACCGTAGCCCGTTCCGGAGCCACGGTCGCCGAGATCGCCGCCAAGCTGTACCTGTCCGAAGGAACCGTGCGCAACTACCTCTCGGCCGCCATCACGAAGACCGGTGCGCAGAACCGGATGGCGGCGGTACGCATCGCCGACGACCGCGGCTGGCTGTGAGGGCGACCGGTCTCGTTCGTCGCGCGGCGCCCGACGCGCCGAGCCAGACCGGTAGGTGACGGCTACATGCGGTCCGGGGTGGCGATGCCCAGCAATGCCAGGCCCTGCCGCAGTACCCGGCCGGTCAGGTCGCACAGTGCCAGCCGGCTGTCGCGTACCCCGTCCCCGGCGCGCAGCACCGGGCACTGCTCGAAGAACGCGCTGAACGCCGTGGCCACCGTGTACAGGTGGCCGGTGAGCCGGTGGAACTCCAGCGTTTCCGCGGTGCTGGCGACGGCGTCGCCGAAGTCGAGCAGTTCGAGGGCGAGGGCGTGCTCGGCGGGTTCGGTGACGGTGATGTCCCCGCGGGCAGTCACGGCCCCGGCCCGGCGGAAGATGGACCGGATCCGGGCGTGGGCGTACTGGAGGTATGCGGAGGTGTTGCCGTCCAGCGACAGCATCCGGTCCCAGTCGAAGACATAGTCCTTGACCCGGTACGTGGACAGGTCGGCGTACTTGACGGCTCCGATGCCGACCGCCCGCGCCACCTCGGCGATGGTGCGCTCGTCGAGGTCCGGGCTCTTGCTCCGGGCCAGTTCGGCGGCACGGGCGACGGCCTCGTCGAGCAGTTCGATGAGCTTGACGTTGGTACCGGCGCGGCTGCGCAGCATCCTGCCGTCCGCACCGAGCACGGAGCCGAATCCGACGTGTTGCGCCCGGGCCGGTGGTGACAGCCAGCCGGCCTCCCGGGCGGTCTGGTGCACCATCTCCAGGTGTTGCCGCTGCGGCAGGCCGACGACGTACAACAGGCGGGTGGCGCCGAGAGTCTGGGTACGGTGCCGGATCGCGGCCAGGTCGGTGGCCCCGTACCCGTACCCTCCATCGCTCTTGCGCACGATGATGGGCAGCGGCCGGCCGTCCCGGCCGGGGAACCCGTGCGGGAACACGCACGCCGCTCCGGCGCTGGTCGTCAGCAACCCCAACCGGTCCAGCTCGTCGACCACCGGGCCGAGCAGGTCGTTGTAGAAGCTCTCCGGGTAGAAGTCCGCCTCGGTCAGCGTCACGTCGAGCCGGTCGTAGACGGCCAGGAAGTACTTCTCCGACTCCTCGACGAGCAGTCGCCACAGCCGCCGGCTGTCCGCGTCGCCGCTTTGCAACGCGACGACCCGCGACCGGGCGCGCTCACCGAACGCCTCGTCGGCGTCGAAGGCGACCCGGGCGGCTCTGTAGAACGAGTCCAGATCCCCGACCGACAGGTCGTGCGCCGCCTCGGACTCGCCGACGTCGATCAGGTGCTCGATGAGCATGCCGAACGGGGTACCCCAGTCGCCCAGGTGATTCACCCGCACCACGCGGTGGCCGAGCCATTCCAGCAGCCGTACCGTCGCATCCCCGATGACCGTCGACCGCAGGTGCCCGACGTGCATCTCCTTCGCGACGTTCGGGCCGGAGTAGTCGACCACCACGGTCTCGGAAACCTCGGGCGGCACCACCCCGAGCCGCTCGCCGGCCGCCATGCCGGACAGCAGGGTGCCGAGCGCGGAGTCGGCGACGGTGAGGTTGATGAATCCGGGCCCGGAGACTTCGGCCCGGCACAGGTCGCCGAGGTCGGCCAGGCCGAGCACCTCGGCGGCGATGTCCCGGGGCGGGCGGCCGAGCCGGCGGGCCAGGGCCAGGGCGGCGTCGGATTGGAAGTCGGCGCGTTGGGAGCGCCGGACGGCGGGGTCGACCGGGATCGCTTGCCCGTCCGGTGCGGCCGGCTCGGCGGCATCGTCAGCGGCCGGCTCGGCGGCCTCTCCGGCGGCCGGCTCAGCGGAACTGCCGGCGGCCGGCCCAGCGGTCTTCCCGGCGGCCTGTCCGGCGACCGCCGAGAAGGCCGGGCCGAGCCGGCCGGACAACAACTTCTCCAGATTCATCAGCGCGTACCAATCGGCTCCGGTCCGGGGCTCGCCCGGATCACCTGCGGGGCTTCGGAAGCGGATCGATCGCGCGGATGCGAAGGGAACGGCGGATTCGATCCGCCGTCGATCAGACGTGGGTGGTCAGCTCAGGCGGACGGGAAGGCTCGCGAACGAGCCAGGGTTCGCCCTCGTCGGAGGTTCGCGCCGTACCACGCCATGGCCGAGACGATACCCGACCGTGCCGGTACCCGTCTGCCGAGTTCACTCGGTACGCAGGCCGTCCGGGCGCATCAACCGGTACAGCAGCGGCAGGCTCAGCCCGGTCACCAGCAGCACGACCAGCCCCGCCGCCGCAGTGATGAGACCGATGCCGGACCAGTCCATCCGCACCGGCTCGTGCACCATCCGGAGCAGGATGGCGCCCAGTCCGACGCCGGCCAGGACGGCCAGCGCCATGGCGAGCAGGACCGGGATCGCGGTCTGCCAGAGCACCGAACGGCTCAGGGTCGTCCGCTTGGTACCGAACGCGACCAGTACCGCCAGCAGCCGCCGCCGCTCGCGTAGCTGCTCCAGCGTGCCGACGAGCAGGCTCGCGCCGACCAGCAGGAGAGTGGCGAGCGCGCCGATCGCCAGCCCGCGCCGGATGACCGCGAAGTTGTGGTTCTCGGCGGTCGCCCGCAGCGACGTGACGTCGGCCAGCGGGTCGACGCCCGCCGCCGTGTTGCGGACGCGTTCGATGGCGTCCGGATCGTCGTCGTCGGCCCGCAGGTCGACGACGATCCCCGGCCGGGGAAGCGCCGATCCGGAGATGGCGCCGGGCGTCGCCATCAGCCCGGTGTAAGTCAACCCGCTGGCATCGGTCGCCGACCGCACCGCGCGGGCCGTCGCCGGGATCGTCCAATGTGGAGCATTCGGCTGGTCCGGGTCGCCGATGAGGACCCGCTCGCCGGGGTGGGGATCCGTGGGATCCGGTGCGCCGGTGGGACTGGCCTGGAACACGTCGCCGTCGGCGCACTCGTCGATGACGAGCATCTGGCGCAGCGAGGCACAGTCGGCGACCGTCAGGTCCCAGATTCCCGGCTGGCTGCCTTGGCTGTGCGGCTTGAGCTGTGCGGGATCGACGATGCTGAAGTGCGTCATGCCGTACCCGGAAGTCACCCCGGGCGTGGCCAGCAGCCGGTGCAGCAGCGTCACCTCCTGCGCGCTGTCCTGCCCGATGAGGCTGACCTCGACCTGGATCCGGCTGGGATCCTGGCCGGTCGACACCGTGTTCGCACGTGCCGCCGCACCGAACAGCATCTGCAGCGCGACCGCGCCGGCCGCGGCGACGGCCACCCCGACGACAGCCCGGGCCGAGGTGCCGCCGCCCAGTTGCAGCCGGCGCATGGCGAGTTGCCAGGGCACGGAGCCGGTACCGAGCCGGGCGACGACCACCTCGATGAGCCACGGCAGCAGGGCCGCGACGCCGAGCAGGAGCAGGATGGCGCCGGTGGTCACCTGGATCTGCGCGACCGTGCCGTCCCGCAGGTCAGTCCCCGGGGACAGCGGGTACAGCGCGGCGACGCCGAGCACCGGGAGGGTGAGCCGCCACCACAGCCGGCGCCGGGTACCCGCCGCCTGGCGGACCACCCCGAGCGGTTCGATGACGACCCGGCGCAGGGCGAGCAGGTTGACGCCGACCGCGACGGCCGGAACGGCGAGTACGACGAGCAGGCCCAACGCGAGGCTGGGGCGCACATCCGCCGGGTACACACTCTGGTCGTAAAGGGTGACCACCCCGGCGAACTCGCGCGCGACGAGGAAACCCACGATCCCCAGCCCGACTCCGAGCGCCGCGCCGAGCAGCCCCTCGCCGGCCGCGACCCGCCGGGTCATCGCACCGTCCGCGCCGACCAGCCGCAGCGCCGCCAGCCGGCGGTCGCGGTGCTCACCCCCGAAGCGCACGGCGGTCGCGACGAACACCACGACGGGCAGCAGCAGGACTACGAAGATGATGAGCACCAGCAGGATCAGCATCGGGCTCAACGGCTGGCTCGCGTGGACCGCCCCGAAGTGGTCGATCCGCCTGCCGATCGGTCCCCTCGAAACCTCCTCCAACTGGTCGCTGCCCAGATAGAAGGCATACTCGTTCGGTCCGAGCAGGCCGGCTTCGCCGATCGTGCCGACGACCGGGTACTCGAACCGGGGACGCAGCAGCGCGCCGTCCGGCGAGTCGAGCAGCCTGGCCAGGGCCGGCGACACGACCAGTTGCCCCGGGCCGGGCAGGGCGGACAGCCCCGGAGGTAGCGGTGCCCGAGGACCCTCCGGCTGGAGGAGCTGGCCGCGGATGTTCCATTCCCGGTACCGGGTGTCGATGTCGGCGACCAGCAGCGTCGCGTCGCCGCGCGGAAGGTCGGTGGTCGCGAAGGAGAAATCGTCGGCCCGGGCGGCCACCCTCCCGGTGTGCGCCCGCAGGATGTTCGGCACGGCGGCGCAGCCGAGCAGCAGCACGACGCCGAGCCCGATGCCGATCGCGGTGAGCGCGGTACGCAGCCAGCCCTCGCGACCGCCGGCGAACGCGAGCCGAGCGCCGAGAGTCAGGTCGCGCGTCCACCGGCTGGGGAAACGTGGGGGGTGCTCGCCTCCGCCAAAACCCAGCTCCGGCTGCGTTCCCCCGGGCGTCACGCCACCATCTCCTCAGCCCGGGTACGGCCGTCGCGGACCACCACCTCTCGGTCGGAGTACGCCGCCACCCGCGGTTCGTGGGTGACCAGTACCACGGCCGAACCGCTGCTCTTCGCGGCCTTGGTGAACAGTCGCATCACCCGCTCGCCGTTGAGCGAGTCGAGCGCGCCGGTGGGCTCGTCGGCGAAGATGACGCGGGGGTCGGTGACCAGCGCACGGGCCACCGCGACCCGCTGCCCCTGACCGCCGGACACCTCACCGGGCCGCTTGCCGGCCACGTCGGTGACCTCCAACCGGTCCAGCCAGCCGGTCGCCCGGCGCTGTGCCTCCCGGCGCCGTACCCCGCTCAGCCGCAGCGGCAGCGCGACGTTTTCCAGGCAGGTCAGCTCCGGTACCAGCTGACCGAACTGGAACACGAACCCGAACTCGCTGCGGCGCAGCGCGCTGCGCTCACTGTCCGACAGCGCGGACAGCTCACGGCCGGCGTACACCACCCTGCCGGCGTCCGGCCGGACGATGCCGGCCAGGCAGTGCAGCAGCGTCGACTTGCCCGACCCGGACGGACCCATCACCGCGACCACCTCGCCGGGCCGGATCCGCAGCGTGGCGCCAGCCAGTGCGGCGGTCGCCCCGAACGACTTCTGCAGGTCGATGGCTGCCAGCAGCGCGTCGCCGGACGGCCGTTCCGAAGCGGTCATGACCGGACCACCGTCGCGAGCTGGTCGAGCCGGGCCGAGGTCAGCTCCAGCCAGCGCAGGTCCGCCTCCAGGTGGAAGAGCGCGTGGTCGCTGATGAGCTGGACCGTGAAGTCGCCGTCCAGCTTGCGCTGGGTCAGTTCGCGCATGAGTCGCAGGTGCTCGGTCCGTTGGGTATCCAGGATCTCGGCCGCGGGGCGCTCGGTGAGCAGGGCGAGCACGACCTTGGCGTACAGCGTGCTCTGCAGGTACGGCTCGGGCTTCTCGGGCTGCGCGAGCCACCGCTGGACGTCGGTCACGCCGGCGCCGGTGATGGCGTAGCGCTTACGCTCCGGGCCACCGCCCGGCTCGACCCCGTCGACCTCGATGAGGCCGTGCTTCAGCAGCCGGGACAGCGTGGAGTAGACCTGCCCGAAGTGCAGGGGGCGGTCCTGGCCGAAACGCTCGTCGTAGGAGCGCTTGAGGTCGTACCCGTAACTCGGCCGGGACTCAAGCAGCCCGAGGAATACCTGTCCGATTGACATGCCCGAACTCTACACCCAGAGGTATACACATTGTGTATAGGGGTTGAGCTGGGGCTCGGATCGGTCCGGCGGGTCCCCGGATCAGCGCTCGGGCTCTTCGCGATCCTGCTCGCGCCGCGCCCGGGCCCCGGTCTCCGGGGCGCCGCCGACCTGCCCGGTCGAGTTGGCGTCGCTGGTCCCCATTCCGGTCGGCGTGTTCATGCCGCCGGTGGTGGCATCGCCGGTGGTGGTCGGGCCCGCCCCGGGTCGGGGGTGCCGCTTGCCCGGGGTCATGGCCCGGCCGGCGCGCCCGGTCGTCGTACCGATCAGCGTCGTCCGGGCGGTTGTCGTCCGGGTACCCGGCGTGCGGCTCGGGCCGCCGTCACGCAGTTCGTCGAGGTCGGTGTCCCGGTCCAGGGTCGCGTTGAGATCGGGATCCCGGTCTATCGCCGCGAGGTCGAGTTCCGGGTCCGGCTGGTCTTGGCGCTCGTCCATGCACCAGGCATGCCCGTGATGGTGGCGGTCAAACCGGATACCCGGCCCGTCTGGCGGTGGTGCCGGTCAAACCGCCGGCCAGCCTTGCCGTCGCGACCCCGGCAATCCGTGGCAGGAGACGGAAATGGCCCGGCCCGGCGGTGAGGTACCGCCGGGCCGGGCCGGTGCGAAAGGAGTGTCGAGTCCGTCAGGACGAGTACCCGTGGTTCCCCATCCAGGTGGTCACGTCGCCGGTGCTCATCCAGTACGAGCCGTCGGCCACCGTGTCAGCCGGGTCGGCGATGAGTACGGTGTGCCCGTCGTCGGCGTACCCGACCACGGTCACGTAGTGACCGCCGTCGTACGAGTGGGCCCCGCCCAGCGTGTCGACCCCGGTACCCGCGATGTTGGCCACCACCGGGTTGCCGTTGTTGATGGCCCGCATCACGTCACCGCGGAACTGGTCGACCTGCTTCGAGGTGACGAGCTTATGCGGGACGTCGGTCGTGTGGTACGTGTTCGGACCATCGATGCTGTTCAGCACGCGGGTGGTGTCCACCGCCGACGGGGTGCCGTTGATGGTCGTACCCAGCTTGCCGGCGACGTCGTCCTGGCTCAGCGAGTGGCCCTGCGCGCTCAGCGCGATCCGGGTCGCTGCCGGGCCGCAGTAGAAGAAGTTGATCTGCCCCTGGTACTGGTAGTTCAACTGCTTCGCGGCCGGGTAGGCCGGAGCGGCCGGCTTCTTGGGCGCGGACCGGTGGTCGTTCTTGCCGGAATCCCCGTGCCGGTTCGCGTCGCCCTTCGAAGCGTGATCGCCCTTCGAGGCGTGCTTGCCCGCTGGCGCGGACTTGTCGGCCGGCGCGGGCTTGCTCGCCGGCGCGGACTTGCCGTCCTTCGCGGGCTCACTCGCGGCTACCGTCTTGATCTCCGCGGCGGTGACAGTGGTCCCACCGGTGATCGTGGGCGTCGTTCCGCTCTCGGCGGCGATAGCCGGGCCGGCGACACCACCGCAGACAGCGGCGATTCCGACCGCGGCGAGGGCCGTCCTGCGGGTCGGCGTCTTGGCGATCGACGGCAGCCAGCGGGTGAAGTTGGTCTTCAATTCCAAGCCTTCCGGGTTGGCGACGCGCAGGCTAAAAGCCTTGTGTCATAAGGGTTTTAGGGGAGCGCGCCAGTGAACGTGTCGGCGTCACCGGGTTACAACCAACCGCCGGGGCCGGCCATTCCGGGATCTGGCCGCCGCCGAGCCGGGGATTCGCGGACGGATCGGGCGCGGCCGGGCGCACACCTCGCGTACCGGACCGGTCGCGGCAGGAACCCCGACCGGACAACCGGTCGGGTACGCCCCGGACGGCGTCAGGCCGATGCGCCCCGGTACCGCAGCCCGTCCATCAGCAGGTCCAGAACCCGGCCGGCCTGTTCGCGTTGCGCCGGTTCGGCGGTCGCGAGGGTCACACCGCTCAGGCTCACCAGGACATCGCCCGGGTCGACATCGGGCCGGACCGTCCCCGCTTCGGCCCCGGCGCGCAACAACGACCCGATCGCGGCGATCATCGAGTCCCGGCTCTGCGCGTACGGATTCCCACCCGACGCGATGACCGCGCGCAATGCGGCCGCCATGCCCCGCTTGGTCGTCATGTACTCGACGAACCGGTCCATCCAGGTCCGCAGCGCCTCGTCCGGGGGCATGGCGCGCAAGAGGTCGGCGGCGGCGTCGCACAGCCGCGCCAGCTCATTGCGGTACGCCGCCTCGACGAGCGCCTCCCGGGTGGGGAAGTGCCGGTACAGCGTGCCGATCCCGACACCCGCGTCCTTCGCGATCCCGTCCAGCGTCACCTCGGGATCGTCGGTGGAAAAAGCCCGCACCGCGGCTTCGAGCAACCGGTCGCGGTTGCGCTGCGCGTCCGCGCGCAGTGGCCGGCTGTCGGGGGCGGACACGGGCTCCTCCTGGTCTGCGGCTGGCCGATCGGTTGGCGGTGGCTGTTCGGGTCGCGGTGGCTGTTCGGGTCGCGGTGGCTGTTTCGGGTCGCGGCGGTGGAGAACCCCAGGTGGAGGTGCCTCCGGTTCATAATGCTACCCGTGGCGCGGATCAGACGAAGTCGCCAACCGGGGACACCGCGAGATCCGGTGCCAAGATCGACCGAGTCGGGCGGGGCATAGCTGATCACCCCACGGGGAACAGCATCGGGCATGCCGACACGCTCACGACCACAGGATGAGCGGGGCGAGTCCGGAACCCGTCCGGGACCGGTGCTGCCCGCTCCCCGGCTGCCGTACCCCGACGATCAGCTTTCGCGGATTCCCGCGACCGGATCCCGCGCGGTATCGCAGCCACCGCCGTGCCCCGCCGACTGGTTCCTGAGCGCCGAGGAGCGGGGCAATCCCGACACCGGCATCGACCGCCGGCACGCCGGCGGTGAGGCCTGGACGGTCGGCAACGAGGTGGTTCCACTGGTACACGGCCGGGAATACTTCGCCGCGTTGCGCGAAGCGGTGTCGGCCACCCGTGCCGGCGATCTGGTGCTGTTCACCGACTGGCGGGGCGACCCGGACGAGCCGGTCGACGATGAAGGCACCTCCATCTCGTCCCTGCTGTGTCACGCGGCGGCGCGCGGAGTCACCGTCAAGGGACTGATCTGGCGCTCGCATCTGGACCTGCTACGTTTCAGCAGCGCCGAGAACCGGCGCCTGGGCGCCGAGATTGAGGCGGCGGGCGGCGAGTGCCTGCTGGACATGCGGATCCGGTGGGGCGGTTCCCACCACCAGAAAATGGTCGTCGTACGGTACCGTGACCGATCCTCACGCGACGTCGCGTTCGTCGGCGGCATCGATCTATGTCATTCGCGCAGAGATGACGAGCGGCACCACGGCGATCCCCGGAAGCAGGAGATGCCGTCGGTCTACGGCGATCCGCCGCCCTGGCATGACATCCAACTCGCCGTGCGCGGTCCCGCGGTCGGCGACGTCGAAGCCACCTTCCGGGAACGGTGGACCGATCCCGCCGCGTTGTCCCACAATCCGATCCGGCTGCTCGGCAGCATCGTGGACCACGACGACCTGAGCGCCGATCGCCTGCCGGAGCAGTCGGCGGATCCCGGTGCGTGTGGCTCCCAGGCGGTGCAGGTGCTGCGAACCTACCCTCGCCGATACCCCGGATATCCGTTCGCCCGGGCGGGAGAACGCAGCATCGCTCGCGCGTACCTGAAAGCTGTGGGGCGGGCCCGGTCGCTCATCTACCTGGAGGACCAGTACCTCTGGTCGACCGAGGTGACGGAGGTCTTTGCCGCCGCGCTCCGCCGCGAGCCGCAGCTGCTCATGGTCGCGGTGATCCCGCTGCATCCAGACACCGACGGCAGCACCGCACGGGCCGAGTGCGTCGGCCGCGCCCGGGCCCTGCGGATGCTTCACGACGCCGGGCGGGACCGGGTCGCCGTCTACGGGATCGAGAATCACGAGAGCCGGCCGATCTACGTCCACGCGAAGGTGTGTGTCATCGATGACGTGTGGACCTGTGTCGGTTCCGACAACCTCAACCTGCGGTCCTGGACACACGACTCCGAACTCAGCTGCGCGGTCATGGACACGGACGCCGGTACGGGCTTCGGGCGGGCGCTGCGCCTCCGGCTGGCCCACGAGCATCTGGACCGGGCGGCCGGCGATGACGCCGATCTGCGCGACCCGCGCGGGCTGTTCGACGCGTACCGGCACGCCGCCGGGGCACTCGACGACTGGCACCGGCTCCCGGACGGTACACCACGACCGCGCGGGCGGCTGCGCGCCTACCACCCGCCCCACCTCGGGCGCCTGGGGCGGCTGCTCGCCGTTCCGATGTACCGGTACCTGTGCGACCCCGACGGGCGCCCGCGGGTGATGCGCCGAGCGCGCTCGTTCTGACCGGCGGTGCCCGGGCTTGACCTCGAGCACACTCGAAGCGCCAGGCTGGTACCCATGAATCAACGACAACTGGGCGCGTCCGGACCGGCCGTCAGCGCGATCGCGCTGGGCTGCATGGGCATGAGTCACGCGTACGGGGTGCGTGACGACGACGAATCCGCCCGTACCCTGCACCGGGCGCTGGACCTCGGTGTGAACCTGCTGGACACCGCCGACGTGTATGGCGCCGGTGACAACGAGCGGCTGATCGGGCGGGTACTGGGCGGCCGGCGTGACGAGTTCATCCTGGCCACCAAGTTCGGGCTGCGCAGCAGCGGCGACGGCCCGGCCCGTTCCGACGCACCGACGTCCTATGTGGACACTTCTCCGGAGTGGGTACGCGAGGCGTGCGACGCCTCCCTCACCCGGCTCGGAATGGACACCATCGACCTGTACTACGCCCACCGGCGCAACCCGGCCGTACCCATCGAGGACACCGTGGGCGCCATGGCCGAACTCGTCGCGGCCGGGAAGGTACGCCACCTCGGACTGTCCGAGGTCAGCGTCGACACGTTGCGCGCGGCGCACGCCGTGCACCCGATCGCCGCGGTACAGATGGAATACTCGCTGTTCACCCGCGATGTCGAGGACGGCATGCTTCAGGCGTGCCGGGAACTCGGGGTGGCGCTGGTCGCCTACTCACCGGTCGGGCGCGGCATGCTCACCGGCACTCCGCTCACGCCGGACCAGTTGGCGGCCGACGACTTCCGGCGCGGCCTGCCCCGCTTCTCCGGCGCCAACCTGGACACCAACCTGCGGCTGGCGGACGCGGTCCGCGCCCTCGCGGATGAGCTGGGCGCCACCGGAGCGCAGGTCGCCCTGGCCTGGCTGCTGGCTCAGGACGAACTGGTCATCCCGATTCCGGGTACCAAGCGGGTGAAGTACCTCGAAGAAAACGTCGCGGCCGAAGGTATCTCGCTGTCGGCGCGGCAGCTGGCCCGCATCGGCGAGGTCGTGCCGCGCGAGCTGGTGTCCGGCGACCGGTACGGCGGCAAGGGCATGCAGATGCTCGGCAACTGATACAGGTCCGGGCCGGCTCATCACGAGCCGGCCCGGACCTGTGATCGGAGACGCTGGGCGACTGGTCTGGGTCGTGGCGCGGCGTCAGACGCGCCGAGCCAGACTGGTCGGGGTCAGACGAGGTCGAACCGGTCGAGGTCCGACACCTTGACCCACGCCGCGACGAAGTCGCGCACGAACTTCTCCCGGGCGTCGTCACTCGCGTAAACCTCGGCGAGCGCGCGCAGTTCCGAGTTCGACCCGAAGAGAAGGTCGACGCGGCTGCCGGTCCACTTGACCTCGCCCGTGGCGGAGTCGCGGGCCTCGAAGGCGCTCCCGTCCTCGGCCGCGGGCTTCCACGTCGTACCCAGGTCGAGCAGGTTGACGAAGAAGTCGTTGGTCAGCGAACCCGGGGTCTTCGTGAGAACGCCCAGCGACGACTGCTGGTAGTTCGCACCCAGGACGCGGAGACCGCCGACGAGGACGGTCATCTCCGGCGCGCTCAGGTTCAGCAGGTTGGCCTTGTCGACCAGGAGGAACTCGGCCGGCAGGCGGGTGCCCTTGCCGAGGTAGTTGCGGAACCCGTCCGCGGCCGGCTCGAGCGCGGCGAAGGACTCCACGTCGGTCTGCTCCTGCGACGCGTCCGTGCGCCCCGGGGTGAACGGGACCTCGACGTCGTAGCCGGCGTTCTTGGCGGCCTGCTCGACCGCCGCGGCCCCACCGAGCACGATCACGTCGGCGAGAGAGACCTTCTTCCCGCCGGTCTGGGATGCGTTGAACGACTCCTGGACGCCCTCCAGGGTGCGCAGTACCGCCGCCAACTCTTCGGGGTTGTTGACCTCCCAGCCGTTCTGCGGTTCAAGCCGGATGCGCGCCCCGTTGGCGCCGCCGCGCTTGTCGCTGCCGCGGAACGACGCGGCCGACGCCCACGCGGTGGAGACCAGCTGGGACACCGACAGCCCGGAGGCGAGGAGCTGACCCTTGAGGGTGGCGATGTCCTGCGCGTCGATCGTCTCGTACGTGGCCGCCGGGATCGGGTCCTGCCAGAGCAGGGTCTCGGTCGGGACCTCCGAGCCGAGGTACCGGACGATCGGGCCCATGTCGCGGTGGGTCAGCTTGAACCAGGCCCGGGCGAAGGCGTCCGCGAACTCGTCCGGGTGCTCCAGGAAGCGCCGCGAGATCTGCTCGTAGACCGGGTCGAATCGCAGCGCCAGGTCGGTCGTCAGCATCGTCGGGGCGTGCTTCTTGGCCGGGTCGTACGCGTCCGGGACGGTGTCCGCACCCGCGCCGTCCTTCGGCTGCCACTGGTTTGCCCCGGCCGGGCTCTGGGTCAGCTCCCACTCGTACCCGAACAGGATCTCGAAGAAGCTGTTGTCCCAGGTGACCGGGGTGTTGGTCCAGATGCCCTCGAGCCCGCTGGTGATCGCGTCCGGGCCCTTGCCGGTGCCGAACGAGTTCGTCCAACCCAGGCCCTGGGCCTCGAGCGGCGCACCCTCCGGCTCGGCGCCGACGTGGTCCGCGGTGCCCGCGCCGTGGGTCTTGCCGAAGGTGTGGCCGCCGGCGATCAGCGCCACCGTCTCCTCGTCGTTCATCGCCATGCGGCGGAACGTCTCGCGGATGTCCCGGGCCGAGGCGATCGGGTCCGGGTTGCCGTTCGGGCCCTCGGGGTTGACGTAGATGAGGCCCATCTGGACCGCGGCGAGCGGCGTCTCCAGCTCCCGGTCACCGGTGTAGCGCTCGTCACCGAGCCAGGTGGTCTCGGGACCCCAGTAGACGTCTCCGTCGGGCTCCCACACGTCCGCGCGACCGCCGGCGAACCCGAAGGTCTTGAAGCCCATCGACTCCAGGGCGACGTTGCCGGTGAGGATCAGCAGGTCGGCCCACGAGAGGTTCTGGCCGTACTTCTTCTTGACCGGCCAGAGCAGGCGGCGGGCCTTGTCCAGGTTGCCGTTGTCCGGCCAGCTGTTGAGCGGCGCGAAGCGCTGCTGCCCGGAGCCGGCGCCGCCGCGACCGTCGCTGATGCGGTAGGTGCCGGCGCTGTGCCACGCCATCCGGATCATGAACGGGCCGTAGTTCCCGAAGTCGGCCGGCCACCAGTCCTGAGAGGTCGTGAGGACCTCAGCGATGTCCCGCTTCACGGCGGCGAGGTCGATGGTCTTGAATGCCTCGGCGTAGTTGAACTCCTGGCCGAGGGGGTTGGCCACGGCGGGGTTCTTGGCCAGGACCTTCAGGTTGAGCTGGTTCGGCCACCAGCCGCGGTTGTCGCCGCCCTGAGTCGGGTGGGGGGCGCGTCCGTGCGCGACCGGGCAGCGAGACTCGCTTCCCGCGTCTGCGTCGTGAACGACGGCGTCGTGGTTCTCGGACATCGGGTTCCTTCCGTGACTTGACTGGGCGGATCAGAGGGATCAGGGGTTGCCTGGGGTGGAACAGTCGGGGCACCAACCCCAGTAGGTGACCTCGGCCTCGTCGATCGCGAAGCCCCCGTCGTCGGACGCGACCAGGCAGGGCGCCTCGCCGACGGCGCAGTCGACGTCGGCGATGCGGCCACACGAACGGCACACGACGTGGTGGTGGTTGTCGCCGACCCGGGACTCGTAGCGAGCCACGGAGCCGGATGGCTGGATGCGCCGTACCAGACCCGCGGCGGTCAACGCGTGCAGCGAGTCGTACACGGCCTGGTGGGAGACCCGGGGGAGATCTTCGCGCACGGCGCCGATGAGCGAGTCCGTGTCAGCGTGCGGGTGCGCGTGCACCGCGTTCAGCACCGCCACCCGGGGAGTGGTGGCGCGCAGCGCGGCCCCTCGCAGCATCCGCTGGAGTTCCAGGGTCGTGGCCACGCCTCGTAGTCTGGCCAGTTTTCTGGAATCAGTCAAGAATATGGCGAGAGGTCACGGGTAGTGTCCATGTGGACACGTGCTGTCGCGAGGGGTTCAGCCGCCGGTCTTGCTGAAGTGCTGGTAGTCCGGGCCGTCGCTCCACCGGCCGCCCCACTGCCAGCCGACCGCGGCGAACGCCCGTACCAGCACGCCGCCCTTCACCGCCATGCCCGGTCGCACCTTCGACCGGTCCCGGTACGCGGAGCCGGCCGCCGGCAACACCTGCCCACCGAAGACGTACGGGTTCTCCACCGTGTTGACGTCGATCGCCTCGCCGTAGGCGTGCACCGACCACTGTGGAGGGCCGTCCGCGACCGCGTTGCGACAGTTGAAGCCGGACGTGTTGTCCGCCGCCATCGATGCCGGATCGCTGCCGCCGTAGACGTCCTCGGGCTGCATCTGACGGATCGGGAACCGTTGCCGGTACAGGCTTTCGAAGACCTTCAGCACATCCGGTACCACCGACTTGTTGACCACCATCGTGCCCACGTGCGGCGCGTTGTCGAAGCCCCAGTAGCTCAGGTGCAGCAGGCTCAACTGGCTGGGGCCGACCGGGCATCCGGAATGCCACGTGTGCGCCACGGTGTCCGCGGTGACCGGTGACGCGGTACCGACGAACGGCGCCGGGCCGCCGGTCGGGGTGGCGGACGGTACCGGTGACGGGCTCGGCGACGGTGACGCCACGCCGGAACCGTGCCACACCGCCGAAGTCAGCCCCGAGCCGTGGCCGCAGCCGGCGAGTGCGGAGCCGGCCAGCACGAGGCCGGCGACCAGAACCGCCTTCCGCCCGCTCACCCGGCGCACAGTCACGCGCGCACTCTACGCGGCCGGGTGCTGGCGAATCGTCCGACCCGCCTGGAGTTCTGCCGAAACGCGACCACCGGGGAGTCGTCCGTTCGGCCAGCATGATCAACCTGGAGTTCGATGACGCCCCGATCTTTCCTCGAAATCTACAACCACCGTGGTAGCGTCACGCGGCTTGCGAACGCCGGCCGCTTGGAGGAGTACGGATGCGAACCCCGCTGGGGCGGACTGCGGTTGGCGCTCTCGCGGTGGTGCTACTCGGCGGGCTCGGACTGACCTCCTGCGGATCCTCGGCCCGCAACAGCGCGGGAGACGCGGGCTTGATCCCGGCCGGCACCTCGGCGTCCGGACTGACCGGCTCCACGACTCCGTCCGCGTCGGCGAGCCAGTCGCCCGTACCGTCTCCGAGCGCGGCACCGTCCCGCACGCCGAGCCGGTCCGCCAAGCCGTCCACCACCCGGACGCCGTCGGGCGGGCATTCCTCGACCACCAAGGCCGCGACGCCGGCCACATCGAGCAATCTCGCCTCCCGGTTGCACACGATCCCGGCCAGTACCCGCCAGCTCATCGTGGTCTACAGCAACGGCTACGGCACCAGCGTCGCGACGATCGAGACGTTCGAGAAGGTCAGCGGCGTGTGGCGGCCGAAGTCCGGTGCGATGAGCGCGCGGATCGGCACCAAGGGATTCAGCGACAACCACGTGGAGAATGACCCCACGACGCCGACCGGGGTCTACAGCATCGGTTCCACCATGTACGGCGTGAACAGCAATCCCGGCGTCAGGTACAGCTACCACCAACTGGTGGCCAATGACTACTGGAACGAGAACCCCAGCTCGTCGACGTACAACAGCTTCGTGCACGGCACGAACCCGGGCGGGGGCAGCGAGGCGCTGTGGCAGACCGTGCCGCAGTACAACTACTTCGCGGTCATCAACTACAACATCCCGGCGGTATCGGCCACACCGGCGCGCGGCAGCGGCATCTTCCTGCACCAGATGGGCAGCGGCGGCACCGCCGGCTGTGTCTCGTTGGGACAGTCCGATCTGACCCGGGTGCTGGACTGGCTGGATCCGGCCGCCTCCCCGCGCATCGTGATGGCGCCCAGCCAGAACCTCAGCCGGTACTAGAGAAGCCGGCCGTTCGGCATGAATTGGCCCACAGAGCTGTCGCCGAAATGGACCAGGATCCAGTGCCACCCGGGACGTAGCGTGTGCGCATGACCGTTTCCACTTTCCGCGCCCTGCACCACGGCCGCGCCGCCGGCGACCCGCTCGTCCTGCCCGGCCCCTGGGACGCGGCCAGCGCCCGGGTCTTCGCCGACGCCGGCTTCCCCGCGCTGGCCACTCCGAGCGCCGGGGTCGCCGCCTCGCTCGGTTACCAGGACGGCTCGACCCCGCCCGGCGAGATGTTCGCCGCGGTGGCGCGGATCGTCCGAGCCGTCTCCGTGCCGGTATCCGCCGACATCGAGGGCGGTTACGGCCTCGCCCCGGGGGAACTGGTCGGGCGGCTCCTTGAGACGGGCGCGGTCGGCTGCAACCTGGAGGACTCCGAGGAGCACACCACGCTCAAGGACCCGCATCGGCACGCGGACTGGCTGGCCGAGGTACGGGCGGAGGCGGGTGACGCTCTGTTCATCAACGCGCGCGTCGACACCTTCCTGATCGGCACGGGTGATCCGGCCGACGCCGTGGCGCGTGCCCGCCTGTACGTGGCGGCCGGCGCCGACTGCGTGTACCCGATCATGGCGCCGTCCGAGGTGGTACCGGTGCTGCGGGAGGGTATCGAGGGCCCGATCAATCTGGCTGCCGGACCGGACAAGGAGTCGGTGACCGAGCTGGGTCGGCTGGGCGCGACGCGTATCACCTTCGGCCCCAGGTTGCAGCGGTACGCGATGGAGGCGACCCGCGAACTCGCAGCGCGGCTGCGCGAGTGAGACCGTCCGCACCTGGCGGCTAGCTCATCGGGAGAGGCTTGGCAGCCAGCTCATCGGGAGAGGTTGAGCGTGGCGACAAGATCCTCGTGAAGCTCGAACCAGACCCGGTGGCACGAGTCGACCTCCATGCCGGTCATCCAGGCCGGGTCGCTTTGAGCGTTGGCGAGTGCTCCGGTGAACCGACTGTGGTAGCCGGTGAAACGAGTCAGGTGCGCGGTCAGGCTGTGTTCGAGGTCGCGGAGCGCTTCGGCGATCTCCGCGAACCGGCGGGTGGCGGAATCCTGCCCAAGGCCGGTGCCGAGCTGCAGGCCGGTGAACAGCCGCGCGGCCTCGGCATTGAGCGGAAGGAACCGCTCGTGGACGCTAGCCACCATGTCGCGCGCGCCGACCTCGTCGAGTTCATCGCGGAGCAGGCTCTCGTCGCGTAGGCGGCCGGCTTCGGTGAGCGACCACCCGACCAGGTCGGCGAAGGAGGACCTGGTCGCCCAGCCGTATGCCTGAGCGTCGAGGAGTTCTTCGGCCGCCTGCCTTGTGTCGAGGTCGAACCGCGCCGCCACGGCTCCGGTGTCGGCGAATCCCTTGAGCCGGACCGCGTGCAGCACGAGGAGGTCGGTGGGCGACCGGTGGGCCATCAGGAGCGCCTTCCGGTGACCGTGCCGCGCGCTCCATCGATGGTGATCTGCGTTCCGTCGGGAATGCTGGTCAGCGCGGCCCGGGCGCCCGCGACGGCGGGGATCCGGTACTCGCGCGCCACGATCGCCGCGTGACTGAGGACGCCGCCGGTCTCGGTGACGACACCGGCGGCGAGGCGGAACAGCGGTGTCCAGGCCGGGTCGGTGGTGCGGCACACCAGGATGTCGCCGCGCCGTACGCGACGGAACTCGTCGACCGAACGAACCAGGCGCGCCGGCCCGAGCGCCCGCCCGGGGCTGCTCGGTACGCCGGTGACGAGGAGGTGACCGGAGCCCTGCTCGGTTGGTGGTGTACGCGGCGCGTCGAGCGCGGTGATGGGGCGTGACTGCACGAGCCAGATCAGGCCGTCGCGCGCCGCCCACTCGATGTCCTGGGGCCGGCCGAAGAGGTCTTCGCACCGCCGGCCGAGCGCGACCAGCCGGCCGATCCCGTCGACTGTCAGGCAGCCCCGCGCCCGGTCTGCCGTTGGGACTGGCATGCGGACCAGACCGTGGTCGAACAGGTCGACTCGGGTCTGCTTGGTGCCGAGGGTCACCCGGATCGTGTCCGCCGGCGGGGTCACGGTGACCTCGTCTGGCACCACGGTGCCGGCGACGACGGACTCGCCGAGTCCCCAGGACGCGTTGATCACGATCGTGTCGTCGCCGGTCCGCGGGTCGCGGGTGAAGAGCACGCCGGCGTGGTCAGCCTCGACGAGTTCCTGCACGATCACCGGGTCGGCCGCCTCGCCGGTGGGGTCGCCGTGCGGGTCGACGCGCGTCCGGTAGTCCCGTGCGCGCGGGGTGCCGGCCGAGGCGGCGCAGTGCCGGATCGCGGCCAGGACATCGTCGACGGTCCGAACCCCGAGGACGGTCTCCAGCTGCCCGGCGTAGGACGCCCTCTCGGAGTCCTCGCTCAGGCCCGACGATCTGACCGCGACCGCCCGGGCCGGCAGCCGGCTCAGGTGCGCGGAAACCCGTCGCCGGTCGGTACCTGGGTCGGTGACGACGAACCCGTCCGGTACGGGAAGGCCGGCGCGCATCAGGACGGCGAGGGCCTGTGCCTTCCGGCCGCAGGCCGCGTCCGCTTCGATCAGCCGGACGATGCTCACGAACGCTCACCGAGCCGGGCCACAACCCGTTCGTGTCGCTGCTGTGCGGCCTGGGCCGTCCGTACGCCCAGTGCTTCGGCGATCTGTGCCCAGGTCAGCCCCTCCGCGCGGGCGACGAACAGCAGCCCCGCCTCGAGTTGGTCGAGTTCGCCGCGCCCCGCGGCCAGCAACGCGATCGCGGCCAGCAGGTCGTCGGGCAATTCCAGCGCGCTCCGGTCAGTGTTGGCCCGCCACAGTGCCTGGCGGATCAGCGTGACGGCATCGTGCGGCTGGCTGTCGGCCAACCACGGAAGCCGCGGCAGCTCGTCGCCGCCACGGGTCATCAACCGTTTCCGGGCCTGACGCTCGGTGGCGCCGGCCGCCTGGTCCTCGGCTTCTCCGCTCACGCGCCCAGCCTGTCCATCAACAACTTGTTTGTCAACAACTTGTTGATGCCGGTGCGTCCGGAGTGCTCGGTCGAGTCGGAGCGACGCCGCGCGGGATCGGCCGGGCGGCGCCGGCCACCGCGCTCAGCGGCCCCGCCCGGTCTCCTCCTGCAACTCGTCGATGCGTTCCGACGCCTGTGCCTTGGTCAGGTCGTCCGGCACGTCCTCGCCCGCCTCCTGGGCCAGCGTGTGCAGGTAAGAATCCTGCGCCGCCGTCATCGGCTCTTCGCCGGTCACCCAGTCGCTGGGATCCTTGGCGGCCGGGTTCCGCCCGCGCTTGCCATCCCGATCCGTCCTGGACACTGCCACTCCCTCATCCCTGTCGGACTGACTCGAACAGCAGTTCCAATACCCGCCCGACGGGCCGCCCACACCTCTGCGGCGGAGATGCGGCAGGCGGGTAATCGCTTGCCCGGTGGCGATGCCCACATCATGATCGATCACTGTGATCGGTCCGACCTGGCAGCTCTTCGATCGGGTAGCCGGGCAGTACGACGAGGTCGTTCCCTTCTTCGCCGAGTTCGGCGCGGCGATCGTCGAGGCCCTCGCTCCGCCCCCGGGTTCCCGGTTCCTGGACCTCGGTGCGGGTCGAGGTGCGTTGACCGGTCCGGCTCTGCACCGCGGCTGTGCTGTCACGGCCGTCGACGCGGCGCCGGGGATGGCCGGCCGGCTCGCCGCGTCGTACCCCGCCGCGCGGGTGTGCCTGATGGACGCCGAGGCGCTGGCGTTCGCGTCCGGGAGCTTCGATCTGGTCGCGGCGTCGTTCGTCATCCACGTCCTGGGCCGCCCGGCGGCTGGTGTGGCGGAGGCGTACCGGGTCCTGGCACCCGGCGGCCGGTTCGCCTTCACCGGTGGCAGTGCGCGCAGTCAAGGCGCGTTTGAGGCTGGGCCGGCACTGTCCGAGAGCCAGTCACTGGGCGCGCGCCTGAACGCGTTGTTCCTCGAGTTCGATGAGTTCCTGCCGCCCGGTGGCAGCATGGGCCACCCAGTAGACGCCGCGGACCTGCTGACCGAGGCCGGCTTCGTCGATCTCCGCGAGCATCGGGCCGAGGCCACTGTGCACTTCGCGGACAATGAGACGCTGTGGCGCTGGGCGATGTCCCACGGCTACCGGGCATTCGTCGAGGATCTGCCGGAGGAGCACCGCCGCGAGTTCCATGCGCGCGTGCTCGCGCTTCCTTCGGACAACCGAGTGCTGTGGCGACCCAGTGGTGTGTGGTCCGGGCGCAAGCCGTCGTGACGGTGCAATCAGCCCCACTCGTGCCTTGTGGGATCATGACGGCTCATGCGCGCGATCTTCGCGCCAGAGCATTTGGAGGACCTTGTGCGCAAATTGGCGCAACGACTGGCCATCTCGATTACTTCCGCGACTGTCGCGGCGGTGGCTCTCGCTTCGCCCGCACACGCCGCTTCGAACCCGTACAGCGCCGCACAGGCATGCAGCAACGACTTCGGTGGTTCGTGGGCCAGCGTCACCGGCGGCCACCAGGCGATCACCGCGCCGGACGGCACCAAGGTGGGCGACGTCTACCTGATGTACAACAGCGGCACCGGGTACAACTGTGTCGCCACCCTGAAGAGCGTGGCTGTGGGCTCGGCGACCGGTGTGGAGGCCGGAATCCGGGTAGAGGGCGGTTCCTGGGTCTACGCGTCCGGGAACTTCAAGTACTACGAGACGATCCAGCGCTCCGCTGTGGACAAGTGTGTGATGTACGACGGCGACGTTCTGTACGGCACCAACTGGGAGGGTGCCGGCCGGTACAGCTGGGGCAACTGCGGCTGAGCCCGCACCGCAGGGCCGCACGTACCGGGTGCGGCCCTGCCACGCCGAGCGGCCCGCGTGTCTTCGGCGTCGGTTAGGTTCTACCGGACGACGAGGAGGCTCCCTGTGAACGCCGATCCCACTACGAACATGGTGGTCTTCCTGCTCGCGCGCGGCGAGGGCGAGCACGCGATCGCCGGGGCGCCGACCCAGGCCGACGATTGCGTACGGCAGGCTTGGGACCGCGCGTCACGGGAGCACCGCGCGCGGCCGGACGAGGTCACCGCCATCTACACCGAGTGGGAGGCGTCGGACAAGGACAACCGCTTCATCGCGGAAACCTTTCCCCGGGCGGAACTCAGCCACAGCTTCACCCGACCCACCGACGGCGACTGGGAGCCGGCGTTCGCCGCGGCGCGGCAGGCGATGGCGGATGCCGAACAGCGGCGGGAGGCGCAGGACGCGGCCGGCCGGATGGAGCACGTGCGGCAGAACGGTGAGTTGTTGCCGGTGCTGTGGAGCGCGTCGGCGCCGAACGCACCGCTGATGCGCTCGACCATGCCGCACTGGGCCCTGGTTCAGGAGCGGCTGTTCTTCGCGCTCGCCACGGTCGGGCCGACCCCGACGGGCAACATCGGCATGGACCACCTGACCCACGACGGCCATCAGCGGCTCGGTGCGCCGCCGCTGCACGAGCTGTTCGCCCGGGCGGCCGACGGGCTGCGGCGCGGCCTGCAGATCGACGCCCACTCCTCGGAGCGGGGCCAGTTGCTGACCATGCGGCGGGACGGCGGCATGTGTGCCTCGGCCGTGGCGCTGCCCGACTTCTACCAGCGGATGTCGCAGCTGCTGGGCGACGAGCGGATCGTCGTGGGGCTGCCCAGCCCCGATGAGCTGGCCGTCGCCGGGGCGGCGTCGGGCTGGCCGGAGACGCTGCGCGAAATGGTCCTCTCGTCGCCGTACCCGACCGGTGAACTGGTCCCGTCGCTGCTGCTGATCGATCGCTCGGGAGTCCAGTTGCTCGCCGAGCGGGGCTGAGGCGCCGTCCACAGTGGACTACGGTCTCCGCGTGCTTGCCTTCGAGCACACTCGAAGACCTAGCGTCAGACCATGGAGTATCGATTTCTGGGCGCCACCGGGCTGAAGGTCAGTGAACTGTGCCTGGGGGCCATGACCTTCGGCCGCGAGGCCGACGAGCGTACCTCCCACCAGTTGCTCGACCGGTTCGTCGACGCCGGCGGCATGTTCATCGACACCGCCGACGTGTACCACGCCGGTGAGTCCGAGCGGATTGTGGGCCGCTGGCTGAAGACCAGGTCACGCGACGACCTGGTCATCGCGACAAAGGTCTACGGCGCCATGGGCACCGGGCCGAACGACAGCGGAGCCGGCCGTAAACACATCCGCAGCGCGGTCGAGGCGAGCCTGCGCCGGCTCGGCACCGACTACATCGACCTGTACCAGGTGCACGTCTTCGACGACGCCACCCCGCTGACCGAAACGCTGTCCACGCTCGACCAACTGGTCACCAGCGGCAAGGTCCGGTTCCTCGGCGCCAGCAACTACACCGGCTGGCAGCTGCAGAAGTCGATCGACGTCGCCATGCGGCACGGGTGGGAGCCGTTCACCTGCCTGCAGCCGCTGTACAACCTCCTCGACCGGGGCACCGAGCTGGACCTGATTCCGGTGTGCGGCAACGAGGGCGTCGGCGTCATCCCGTGGAGCCCGCTGCGCGGGGGCTGGCTGACCGGCAAGTACCACCGGGACATGAGCGCCCCGCCGCCGGACACGCGAGTGGACCGGGCCGCCAGCCAGGGAGGGGCGGAGCAGTGGGCCGCGTACGCCAACGAGCGCACCTGGAGCATCCTGGACACCCTGCGCGCGGTGGCCGGCGAGACCGGACGCACGCTTGCCCAGGTGGCCCTGCGCTGGCTGCTGCAACGGCCGGCGGTCACCGCGCCGATCATCGGTGCCCGCAACCGGGACCAGCTTGACGACAACCTCGGCGCCACCGGCTGGTCCCTGTCGCCGGAGCAGCTGGACCGGCTGACTTCGGCCAGCGACCGCGAGCTGCCGTACCCGCACAGCCTCCTGGGCCGCTTCCGGCGCCGCTGACCGTCCTTCACCGATGTCGCGGCGGCGCTTCAGCGCGCCGCCGCGGTCCTTCTGCCGCCGACCGCTCTTCACCCGTTGAGATAGGCCAGGACGGCCCGTACCCGTCGATGGGCGTCGTCCGACGGCGGCAGCTGAAGCTTGGCGAAGATGTTCCCGATGTGCTTCTCCACCGACACCGGGGCCAACACCAGTTCGGTGCAGATGGCCGAGTTCGACAGCCCCTGCGCCATCAGGGCAAGCACTTCCCGCTCTCGCGGGGTGAGCGCCTCGATGCCCTGCCGCCCGCCGGTGCGGGCGAACAGCTGCCGTACCACCTCGGGGTCCATCGCCGTGCCGCCGGCCGCGACGCGTTCCACCGCGTCGAGGAAGTCGTCGAGTGCGGTCACCCTGTCCTTGAGCAGGTACCCGACCCCGCCGCGCCCGTCGGCCAGCAGATCCGCCGCGTACGCCCGCTCGACGTACTGCGACACGATGAGCACGTGAGCGTCCGGGTCGGCGGCCCGGATCCGCAACGCCGCGCGCAACCCTTCATCGCGGAAGCCGGGCGGCAACCGCACGTCGACGACCGACAGGTCGGGCCGGTGCTCGCCGACCGCGGCGACCAGGGCGTCGGCGGTGTCGACGGCGGCGACCACGGTGTGCCCGGTCTCGGTCAGCAGCCGCACCATCCCCTCGCGCAGCAGCAACAGGTCTTCGGCGATCACGATGCGCACGGCAGCTCCACTGAGAGGACGGTCGGCCCACCGGCCGGGCTGGTGAGGGTGAGGCCGCCGTCGAGCGCCTCGACACGGCGGCGCAGCCCATCTAGTCCGGCGCCGGTCGGGTCGGCACCGCCCCGGCCGTTGTCGCGGACTTCGACCCGCACAACGTCGCCGGCGCGCAGGACGTCGATCGTGCCGGCCGTCGCCGCCGCGTGCTTGGCGGCGTTGGCAAGCCCCTCGGCTACCACGAAATAGGCTGCCGACTCCACGGCCGCGGGGTACCGGGCGTCCGGGTCGCCGCGCAACTGCACCGGGAACGGGCTGTCGCCGGCGAGCGCGGCCAGCGCGGCGTGCAGGCCACGGTCGGTGAGGATCGGCGGGTGGATGCCCCGTACCAGCCGGCGCAGCTCGCCGAGCGCGTCGTCGAGCTGGCGGCGGGCCAGGTCGACGTCGGGCGCGGCGTCGCCGTCCGCGTGCAGCTTGCGGGCGGCCAGCGCGAGGGTCATGCCGGCCGCCACGATCCGGGCCTGGGCGCCGTCGTGCAGGTCCCGTTCGATGCGGCGCAGCTCGGCGGCCTGCGCGTCGACCACCCGGCGGCGGGTCTCGGCGAGACGGGCCGTCTCGTCGACCAACCGCCGGTGCTCGCCCGGAGCGAGCAGCGCCGCGGCGAGCCGGGCGGGTCCGGCGGCGAGGGTACGCACGATCCCGAGCACCACCGGGAGCAGGGCCAAGCCGATCACGGCGAGCCCGAACCGCCCCGGCGTGGTGGTGAGCAGTGGCTTCATCGGGAACGGCGCGTGCGGATTCGGCACCGCCCACGCCCACGTCGGCGCGACCGCCACGCCCACGCCGACCAGGGCGACGACCAGTCCCGCCCCGCCGGTGACCAGGCCGACCGGGAAGAGCAGGACCAGCCAGGCGAGGTCACGCCAGGTGGCCGGCTGCCCGGCGACCGCGCCGACCCGTTGGCGGACCCGATCGCCGGTGACCGGCACGTACGGCGCGGCGATCGGGACGCCGAGCACCCAACCGGCACGGCGCCGCTCAAGACCGGCGAAGCGACGGGTCACCCAGGCGGCCCCGAGGAAGACGTGCCCGCCCAGGTGGGTGACCGAGGTCACGACGACCGCGAGGGTGGCGGCCAGGCTCCAGGCGAAGCCGAGGACGCCGGCGAACAGGCCCGTCACCACGTAGGCGAGGGCCCGTCCGGTCTTCGCGATCACGTGGCGCATCGCTGCCGAGCGTAGCCGCTCATCCCGTCACGCCTCGGTGGCCAAGCCGCGCCGGCGCAGCAGGAGGCGGGCGGGCAGCGTACCCGCGAGCAGGCCGAGGACCGCGACACCACCGGCCATCGCCGCGTATGTCGCCGGATCGACGAGCCACCTCAGCGCGCCGTCCTGGGCCGTGCTGAACGCGCCGACGACCACTCCGGTCACCGCCGCGCCGAGCAGAAGCCCGGCGAACACTGTCACCAACGCCTCGGCCCCGGCCATACGGTGCAACTGTCCGACTGTCGCGCCCGCCAGCCGTAGATCGGCGTACTCGCGGCGGCGGCTCGCGGTGGCGATCGCGGACGTGTTGACCACGGCGATCGCGGTGAACCCGAGCGAAATCACCACCATCAGCTCCCAGGCGCCCTGCTGCTCCGACGCGTCCCCGGTCGCGGCGGCACCGACCGCCGGCGTGACGCGCAGGCTCGGGAAGTCGGCGAGCAACCGTTGCGCTGTCCCCGGCGTGTAGCGCAGGCCGACCGTGCTGATCAGCCCGCTCGGGTCGTGCGCCGCGACCAGTCCGGCCGGCAGCACCAGATCGCCGAAGCCGCGTGCCCGGGCGTACACCATGGTCAGTCGCAACCGGACCGGTACGCCGTCGGCGAGCCACAACGGCACGACCTGCCCGACTTTCCAGCCGTACTGCCGCACCATCGCTTCGCTCGCGCCCACGCCGTCCGCCGCGTACGCCCCGGACCGGACGTCCAGGTCCAGCGCGCTCTGCCCGGCGGCCAGCAGGCCCTGCGCCGGGTAGTCCTCCGGCTTGCCGCCCTTGACCGCGATCACCCGGGTCGGCAGCAACGCCGCGGCGCCGGTGACGCCCGGAGTGGCAACGAGCCTCCGGGCGGTGGACAGCGGAAGACCACCCGGACCGGTCACCTGCGCGGTCGCCACCGCGTCGCGCGCCACCTGATCCTGCTCGGTCAGTTTGCCCAGCAGGGTGCTGTTGAGCAGCATCGTGGCGTTGATGCCGAACATCAGCACGAGCGGCACCGCGAGCGCCGCGACCCGCCGGTATTCGGCCCGGGCCAGCATTCCCGCCAGCCCGAGCGGCCGGGCCGCAATGGTCAGCGGGCGGACCAGATACGGCCCCAGCGCCGCGACCGCGCACAGCAACAGGGCCGACGACACGAAGCTCATCCCCATCCCCAGAGGCCCGCCGAGCGGCACGAACGTCAGGATCGCGGTCGCGCCGCCGGTCGTGACCAGGGCGACGAGCACACGCGGTACCAGGCCGCCGGTCGGGGCGGTGGCAGTCTCGGTGAGTGCCTGGGTCGGGGCGATGCGCACCGAGCGGCGTGCGGCGATCCGCGCGGCCACGAACGTGACCAGCACCCCGGCGAGAGCGCCCAACAGCATGACTGGCAGGTTCACCCGCACCGAGAACTGAGCCGGGACGGCGTGGAGGGCGCGGAACCGGGCGGCGACGACCCGGGCGAACACGATCCCGAGCGGCGCGGCGGGCAGCGCGGCGAGCGCGGCCAGCACGACGCTCTCCAGACCCAGCAGGCGACGAAGTTGGCCGGGCGTGGCGCCGGCGGTCCGCAGCAAAGCCAGTTCGCGCAGCCGTTGCCGTACGCCGAGGGCGACCGTACCGGTGAGCACGAAGACGGCCGCGAACGCGGTGATCCCGATGACGAACCCGAAGATCGAGATCGGTCCGACGTAGTCGGGCAGCGCACCGGGAAGGTCGGCACGCACGCGGTCGTCGCCCGTGTAGACCTCGGCGTCGCCGACGACGCCCCCCAGTTCGACGCCGGGCCGGGCGAACACGCCCACCGCGGTCGGGCCGGCCAGGCCGGACACCGCGGCCACGTCGCCGTCGGCCAGGAACAACGCACCCTGTGCCGCGAGGCCGTCGCGTCCGGCCGGCGCGGCGATGCCGCTGACCCGTACCGAATACTCGCCCGTCCGGGTGGTGACGTGCAGGGTGTCGCTCACCGCGACCCGGCCGCGGGCAGCCAGGTCGGCGTCGATCACCGCCTCGCCGTGCGCGGGTGGGTGGCCGCTTCTCAGCTGGTACGGCGTGAGCACCGCCGACCGCCAGCCGTGACCGATGACCGGGGCGCCATCTGTGCCGCGCAGCGGCATGCCATCGGGCCCCGCGACCTGGACCGGGAAGGCGGCGTCGGCCACCACGCCGGTGACGCCCGGCACGGCCGCGATCCGTGCGGGAAGGTCGGCGGGCAGCGTGCCGGCGCCGGTGAGCCGTTCGTTCTTCACCTTGCGCTTGAGCTTGGTCTTGCCCTCCTTCTTGTGCTTGACGGTCTCCGTCGCGACGCTGACCTGGCGGGCACCGGAGACGACGAGCGGCGCAGCGGCGAACCGGTCGGCCGGCGGCTTCGCGGTCAGCACCGAGAAGAGCAACATGCCCGCGCCGGCGAGCAGGGCGACGGCGAGCATCGCCGCCAGGAAGGTGCCGGCGTACACCCCGCGGTGCCGCCGCAGGGAGCCGATCGCGAGCCGTATCACCGGGCGCTCACCGCCGTCATCTGCGCCGCGACCTTCTCCGCCGACGGGTTGTCGAGCTGAGCGACCACGCGGCCGTCGGCCAGGAACACGACCCGGTCGGCCCAGGCGGCGGCTGCCGGGTCGTGGGTCACCATGACGATCGTCGTACCCAACTCGTCGACGGCCTCCCGCAACAGACCCAACACCTCGCGGCCGGTGGCCAGATCGAGCGCACCGGTCGGCTCGTCCGCGAAGATCACCTCGGGTCGGGCGGCGAGTGCCCGGGCAAGGGCCACCCGCTGGCGCTGGCCTCCGGAAAGCTGAGCCGGCCGGTCGTTTTCGCGTCCACTCAGGCCGACGCGGCGCACGACCTCGCGCGCCCAGGCCCGGTCCGGCCGCACCCCGGCCAACCGCTGGGGAAGCAGGACGTTGTGCCACACCGACAGCGAGTCGAGCAGGTTGTAGGTCTGGAAGACGAACCCCACCAGACGCCGCCGCGTCTCGGTCAGCTTCGGCTCGCGCAGCCGACCGATCTCGTGTCCGCCGAGCTTCACCTGGCCGCTGTCCGGCCGGTCGAGACCGGCCGCACAGTGCAACAGCGTCGACTTGCCGGAGCCGGACGGCCCCATCACCGCCGAGAACGTGCCCGCCGCGAACCCCGCCGACACCCCGTCGAGGGCGCGCACGCCCGGATAACATTTCACCACGTCAAACAGGTCAACCACCGTGTTCCGCATGCCATCAAGCCTTCGGGAACGCGGCCCCGCCCGACACACAGCGCGCCATCGTCTTGTGGGGTATGGCCAGCCATACCCGCGACGGCGCCCGCCCAGGGTTCGCGCGGTGCCGGCAAGGGACGGGTGGGGGGTGTAGACCTACGTCGAAGACGGGGTCGGGCCCCAGCGATTTCGCGGCTTCCATGGCCGAGCCTCGGTGTATGACAGAAACCCTGGCCGCCCGGACCACCGTGGCGGGGCCGGTGCAGCGCGCCGAACGGGCACTCGCTCCCGACCTCGCCCGCGGAGCGATGCTGCTGTTCATCGCGCTCGCCAACGCGGCAAACTGCGCCTTCGCCGGTCAGCCCGGCATTGACGGTACCCCGCACGGGTGGGAGCGGGTCGTCAACTTCTTCATGGTGACCTTTGTGCACAGCCGGGCGTACCCGGTGTTCGCGGTCATGTTCGGCTACGGACTGGTGCAACTGGCGCGTCGCCACGAGGCCGCCGGTACCGACGCGCGCCGCATTCTGCTGCGCCGCAACGCGTTCCTCCTCGGCTTCGGAGTCCTCCACGGCACGCTGCTGTACTTCGGCGACTTCCTCGGCGCGTACGGCATCGTGGGCGTCATCGCCACGCTCATCCTGCTGCGCCGCGGCGACCGGTTCCACCGCGTCGTCCTGTGGTTGTGGACCGCGCAGCTCGCGTACCTCATCGTCCTGCCCGTCCTGGTACTCGTCCATGGCAGGAGTGGCCGGGCGATCCTCACCAACATCCCCGACCCATCGTTGGCCGCGACCTCGTACGGCCGCTCGGTGCTGGATCGGCTGACGGAGTGGCCCCAGCACACCCTGACGGTGATTCCGATCATCGTCATCGCCTGGCTCGGCATGTGGGCCGCGCGCCGCCGCATCCTGGAGAACCCGGCGGCGCACCGGGTCCTGTTGCGCCGCACCGCGATCGGATGCCTCACCATCGTCGTGCTCGGCGCCCTGCCGTACGCGCTGATCGCTGCCGGCCTGGTGCACGCGGACGCCGGGACCATCAAGATCCTGTCGCTGCTGCACGACGTCAGCGGCGAGTACGGCGGCCCAGGTTATGTGGCCCTGATCGGCCTGTTGGCGCTGCGCCTGTCCGACCGTCGCCGGCCGGTCGTCAACGCCATCGCCGCACTGGGCCAGCGCTCGCTGAGCGGGTACCTGTTCCAGTCGGTGGCGTGGATGATCCTCTTTGCCCCGTTCGCCCTTGATCTGGGCGGCTCCACCTACCCGGCGCTCCTTGCCGGACTCGGGGTGTGGACAGTCTCGGTGTTGGCCGCCTGGGCGATGGACCGCTGGCGGTACCGGGGGCCCGCCGAGCACCTGCTGCGCCGGCTGACCTACAGGCACGCGCAGACCGGAAGGACCTGACGATCCCGCAGCGGGGCCGACCTCTCGGCGTCGCTGAGCCGGCTCACCGCCATGGGGACTCCCCATGGCGGCGCCGGGTCGGCAGCCGCTGACCCGCCAGCCGCCCGTGGCAAAATCTGCCAGGTGCAGATCGGGATGCTTGGGCCATTCGAGGTTCGTACGGACGACGGCGTCCTCGCCGACGTGCCGGGGGACCGGCTGCGCGGGCTGTTGATCGCCCTCGCGCTCGAACCGGGTCACGCGGTCCCGAAGGCGACGCTCGTCGACTGGATCTGGGGTGAGCACCCGCCGTCGGACGCGGCGAATGCCTTGCAACGCCTGGTTTCCCGGCTGCGGAAAGTGCTGCCCGACGGGTCGGTCGAGGGGCAGCCGGACGGCTACCGGTTGAGGGTGGAACCCGACGCCGTCGACGCCGTACGGTTCGAGCGCCTCGTCGGCCAGGCCCGCGGTGACGAGGATCCGCGGCGGGTACGGCGGCTCCGCGAGGCCCTGGCGTTGTGGCGCGGTACGGCCATGCAGGACGTCGCTTTGCCCGACAGTGGGGCGTTTGACGCGGCGGTCACCCGGCTTGAGGGACTGCGCCTGGCCGCGATGGAGGATCGGTTCGACGCGGAGATCGAGTCCGGCCACGGTGTGAAGCTGGTCACGGAGTTGACCGATCTGGTGGCCGCGCATCCGGTGCGGGAACGGCTTGTCGCCGCGTTGATGCGTGCCCTTGTCGCGACCGGTCGCAACAACGAGGCGCTGCTCGTGTACCAGCGCACGAGAGAGACCCTGGCCGACACGCTGGGCGTCGACCCCTCACCGGAGCTGTCCGCGTTGCACGTCGCGCTGCTGCGCGGCGAGTTGGGACGGCCGGAGGAGAGCCGGAAGACCAACCTGCGCGCCGAGCTGACCAGCTTTGTCGGCAAGGACGCCGATCTCGCCGTGGTTCGTGAGTTCGTCGCCGAACACCGGCTCACCACCCTGATCGGGCCGGGCGGCTCGGGCAAGACCAGGCTGGCCACGGAGACCGCGCGCACGCTGCTCGACGACCTGCCCGACGGGGCCTGGCTGGTGGAACTCGCTGCCATCGGCGCGGACGACGACGTGGCGCAGCCGGCGATCGCCGGCCTCGGCCTCCGGGACTCCCTGCTGGGCGGGGCACTGAACGCGGATCTGACGGACCGCTTCATCGCCGCGATCCGCGAGCGAGAGGCGCTGCTGATCCTGGACAACTGTGAGCACGTGATCGAGTCGGCGGCCGCGTTCGCTCATCGGGTGCTCGGGGAATGCCGGCGGCTGCGGATCCTGGCGACGAGCCGGGAACCGCTCGGCATCACCGGTGAGGCGCTGTGGCCGGTCGTGCCGCTGGACCTGCCGGAACGGAACGCCGGCCCCGGCGAGATCGAGTCCTCCCCGGCCGTGCGGTTGCTGCGGGACCGGGCCGGCGCGGTGCGCAGGGATCTCACGGCCGACGCCCACACGTTGTCGACGATGGCGCGCGTCTGCCGGGCGCTGGACGGGATGCCGCTGGCGATCGAACTGGCCGCGGCCAGGTTGCGCACAATGTCCATCGATCAGCTCGCCAACCGGCTCGACGACCGGTTCCGCCTGCTGACCGGCGGCAGCCGCACCGCGTTGCCGCGGCACAGGACGCTGCGCGCGGTGGTGGACTGGAGCTGGGAGTTGCTCAGCGACGCCGAACGGATGGTCCTGCGCAGGCTCTCGGTGTTCTCGGGCGGGGCGAGCCTGGAAGCGGCCGAGCGGGTTTGCGCCGGCGATGGGGTCGAGCCGGACCAGGTGCTCGAGTCGCTCACCGCACTGGCCGAGAAGTCGCTGCTGCTCGCCGAGGGCGACAGCGCACCGCGCTACCGGATGACCGGCACCATCAAGGAGTACGCCGGGCACCGGCTCGCGGAGGCGGGGGAATCGGACCTGGTGCGCCACGCGCATCTCGCCTACGTCACCGAACTCGCCGAGACCGCGGACCCGCGTCTTCGCCGCGTCGAGCAACTGGAATGGCTCGCCGTACTCGATGTCGAGCACGACAACATCGGTTCCGCGATGCGTGGTGCGCTCGCGGCCGGCGAGGCGCAGGGCGCGATGCGGCTCGCCGGGGCCGCCGGCTGGTACTGGTGGCTCCGCGGGTACAAGGCCGAAGGCATCGAGTTGCTCACCGCGGCCACCGAAGTTCCCGGCGAGGTGACCGATGAGGCCCGCGCCATCGTGTACGCGCTTGTCGTACATTTCCTGGGCTCCGGGCGAGGCGATGAGCAGAAGGCGGCGGAGTGGATCCACAAGGCGTACCGGCTCAGCCAGCGCACTCAGTCCCGCGACCCGCGGCTGGGACTGATCGCCCCGCTGGAAGGCATGTTGCAGGGGCCGGACAACCTCCTGTCCGTCTGGGAACCGTTGTTGGACGACGAGGACGCCTGGGTACGCGCACTGGCCCGGCTCCAGCTCGGCAAGATGCGGATCGCGCTCGGCCATGAGGGGCGGGACGCGGACGCGCATCTCGAGCTGGCTCTCAGCGAGTTCCGGGCGCTCGGCGAACGGTTCGGGATCTGGTTCGCGCTGAGCGAACTGGCGGAGCGGACCGCCGTGCGCGGTGAGTTCGCCGGTGCGTGCGAGCACTACGAACAGGCGATCGCGGTGGTCACCGAACTCGGCGCCATTGAGGATGTCATCCGGATGCGGTCGCGACAGGCTCAGCTGTACTGGTTGCTGGGCGATGAGGACTCCAGCGTGGCCGCCCTGGCCGAGGCGCAACGGTGTGCGGAACGGGTCACCTGGCCCGATGCGCTGGCGGAGCTGGCCCTGGTGAAGGCGGAACTCGCGCGTTGGCGCGGCAACGCCGGGGAGGCGCACCAGCACCTCGGCATCGCGACCACCATGCTGCGCGACGAAGCGGAGCGGGCGAGCATCCGGGCGGTGACGCACGACCTGCTCGGCTACCTCGCCGACGATCTCGGCGAGGCCCGGGCGCACCGCGTGGCGGCCTGCGAAGCGGCGACCGAGGCGGGGTACGCACCCATGATCGCGCGGGTACTCGTCGGGGTCGCGGACCTGGCACTGCGTCGCGACCAGCACGAGCAGGCCGCGCGGCTGCTCGCGGCGAGCGCCGGCGTGCGCGGCCTGCCGGATCGGTCCGACCCGGATGTGGCCCGGATCGAGCAGGCCGCGCGGCGCCGCCTCGGCGACACGAGGTTCGCCGAGGCGACGCGGGAGGGCTCGCAGACGAGCTGGTCCCAGCTTGTCGCGGTCACACTCGCTTCTTGAACGTGGCAAGCGCCCACAGGTACCCGACGAGAGCGATTCCGATGCACCAGGCGATGGCGGCGATCGCGTCACCGGAGGACGGTGCGCCGTTGAGCAACCCACGCATGGTCTCGATGATCGGCGTGAAGGGCTGGTACTCCGCGAACTGCCGGATGCCCGCCCCCATCTTGTCCGCCGGTACGATCGCGCTGCTGAAGAACGGCAGCAAGACCAGCGGTACAGCGGCCATGCCCGCCGTTTCCGGAGATTTCGCCGCCAATCCCAGGGCGACCGTGAGCCAGGCGGCCGCGAAACCGAGCAGCACGATCATGCCGACCACGCCGAGCCAGTCGAGAAGACTCGCCGACGGGCTGAATCCCAGCAGGAAGGCCACTCCGATGAGGGCCGCGATGGCGATCAGATTGGTCAGCAGACTGGCGACGACGTGACCGGTCAACACCGCACCGCGACGCACGTCCATGACCTTGAACCGGTTGATGATGCCCCTCGTCATGTCGGAGTTCACCGACGTCGCGGTGGCTCCCAGCCCGTAACAGACGGCCAGCAGCATCAGCCCCGGCGTCGCGTAGTCGATGTAGTCGACGCCGACGTTGAAAGCGTCTCCCAGCATGTACACGAACATAAACATGATCAGGATCGGCATCAGGACCGCGTTGAACACCGAGGTCGGATTCCGCGCGATGTGTTTGAAGTTGCGACGCAACATGGTGACAGAATCGGTGCTCATCGTGCGGTTACCTCCGTGCTGGCGTGGCCGGTCAGGGCAAGGAAAACGTCGTCGAGGTCCGGTGTGTGCACCGAGAACTCTTCGGCGTCGATCGAGTACTCATCGAGCCGGTCCAGCAGGACCCGCAACGATTTCGTCGCGCCGTCGCTGGGCACCCGCAGGGTCAGGTCCTCGTCATCCCGGGTCGAACCGGTCAGGACCCGCGCCGCCGCGTCGAGCTCGACAGTGCTGGCGAACCGGAGCCGGACGTGACTGCCGGGCACCTGCCGCTTGAGGTCGCCCGGAGTGCCCTGGGCAACCAGGCGCCCCTGGTTGAGCACCGCCACCCGGTCGGCGAGCTGGTCGGCTTCCTCAAGGTACTGAGTGGTAAGGAAAATGGTGACGCCGTCGGCCAGCAACTCGCGGACGATCGCCCACATCGTCCGGCGGCTGCGGGGATCCAGTCCCGTGGTCGGCTCGTCCAGGAAAATGATCTGGGGCTTCCCGACCAGCGTCATAGCCAGGTCCAGCTTCCGGCGCATACCCCCGGAGTAGGTGGACACCCGCTTCCGGGCCGACTCCACCAGGTCGAACCGTTCCAGCAACTCCGTGACGACGCGCTTGCCCTCGCCGGAGCCGAGGCGCTTGAGGTCCACCATCAACTGCAGGTTCTCCTGCCCGGTCAGCAGCTCATCCACTGCCGCGAACTGACCGGTGACCCCGATTGCCGCGCGTACCGCCTTGGTCTCGGTCGCGATGTCATGCCCGGCGACCCGTACCGTGCCGCCGTCGGGCTTCATCAACGTGGTCAGCACGTTCACCGTTGTCGTCTTACCGGCGCCATTCGGGCCGAGTAGGGAGAAAACCGTACCGGCGGGGACATCGAAATCGATGCCATCGAGTACGGTCTTGTCCCCGAATGCCTTCCGCAGTCCCGAAACTGCGATCGCTGAACTTGTCATGCGACCACCATCGGCGCCCGGGCCGCCACCGACCTGTCACGCCCCTGACACGGCCCCTGACACGGGCGCTCGCCTACGTGGTCGCCAGCGGGCCGGGCAGCCTCGCGAGTGCCCGGCCCGCCGGATCCGGGTTATGAGGCGGCCGGCGGTTCGGGCTTCTGGTCGGTCCATTCCGCCGCGACCACGACACTCTCCCCATGTTTGATCGGCGCGGCCGCGCCCTGGCTGCCGGAAAAGCTCTCGCCCATGATCACGTAGGTCGAGCTGTCGAGAATCAGCTGGTGGCGCTCTACGAAGCCGCCGGGCGAGGTGCGGTTCATCTCGATGCCCAGGCCCTGCCTTCCGTCGGCGTCCTTCACCGTACCCACGCTGTCGACGCCGGGGATTCCGGCGAGCACGGTGAACGCCGCGGCCCGGACCGCGGGGGGCGCCGGAACGTCCAGGAGCAACTGGCTCACCGCGCCGAACAGAAAGGTGTCAGCGCCCGAGCTACCGGCCGTGAGCCCGGCCGCGGCCATCCGGGACAGGAGCAGCGCCCGCAGCTTCGACGGGTTCGTTGGCAGCTGCTGGATCTGGGTGAGGTCGAATCCTCCGAGATCCTGCAGGTACGTCGTCCGGCTATCGACCGGGGAAAGTTGGCCTTTGCCAGCCGTCATGGTCAACCGCCGTGTGCCCGCGGGGGACCCGTCCACGGACCCATCCACCGACAGGTCCCATTGCTTCGGGGACCCCGCCTCGCTCCACGCCCGCTGGTCGGCCTCGGTGTCGGGGCGCCAACCCAGATCGCGGGTGCCCGTCCAGCTCGTGTCCTCGGGGTCCCGCGCGATCCAGTTCGCGGTCGCCGAACGATCGACCAGGTTGTACTGGTCGGGCGCGGTCCCCACCCTCTGCGGTCCGGCGACGGCGATGGTCTCCACGTGCCAGTACTTGCCGGTCTTGTCGGCGCCGGCGCGGGTCGCCGCGGCGAGCAGTATCGTCTGTGCCGACCGGTCGCCCAGAACCTGGGTAGTGCCGCCGCGGTCGGCGTGTTCCGGGTGAGCTGCCGTGGTCGCGAGGACGACGCCGGCTACCGCGGCGAGTACCACGCCGCCGCTCAAGGACCAGCGCAACCGCACGGGAAAGCGACGTGCGGACACGGGAGCCGAACCCCCGATGGCGGCGTCGAGCCGTCCGCGCGCCTGAAATGTGGCGCGTGCCGAGGGCGGCGGGGCGTCCAGCGTCTGCCGGATCAGCTGCAAGTCATCCATTCTCGTGCTCCTGTCGAGTTCGGGCCGGATCCGCGTCGGCGAGGGCGGCGCGGACGGTCCTGCGTGCGCGGTTGAGACGGGACGCGACGGTCCCTTCGGCGATGCCGAGGGCCACCGCGACTTCGGCATAGCTGAGTTCGGCGAGGGCGATGAGCAACAGCACATCGCGATCGGCGGGCTTGAGAGACCGCAGTGCCGCGCCGAGGTCGCGCCGGACGCCCAGCGCGTCCAGGCGGGCGGCGATCTGGTCCTCGTCGTTGTCGTGAACGTCGGTGCCGTCCGATGCGGCGATCCGGCCGAGTGCCCGGTACTTGCGCTCCTCGTCCCGCCGGTGCCGCCGGATCAGGTTGGTGGCGATGCCGTACAACCAGGCCCGTACGTGGCCGCCCTGGCCGCCGAAGCGTTTGCGGCCGCGGAAGGCCACCAGGAATGTCTCGGCGGCCAGGTCGTCGGCGTGGCCGGCACTGAGCCGGCTCGCGATGTACCTGTGGATCTGGCCGTGGTAGGCGTCGAAGAGGTCCGCGAAGCGCCCCGGGCGATCCCGCGATTCCCGCAGGATGTCGGCATCGGACGGGCTGCGCGCGGACTGGGCGGTCATCGTCATGCCGGACTCATTCTCACCATCAAGCCTCCATTCGTCATGGGCGTTGGTCACCGCGTTGATGCCCGATGCCATCGGTTCCCTTCACGAGCCTTCCGGCCGCGGGTGAGGCCGCACGGGTGCTGGCGGGCGGTCGAGCGGATGGCTGTCGCGAAGGGATCGTGCGGCCGCGGGCATTCACCGGAGGCACCCGGCAGGTGAGGCATGCCGGGTCCGCTGCCATCCCGAACCGACGGGCGTCCGGCCGGGCCGGACGTTGCCCAGGAAAGGACGTTGCCCATGAGAAAACGCTTTGTGGGTGTACCGGTGGTGGTCATCCTCGCCGCGGCCGGCGCGGTGGGGACCTCCGCCGGTACCCCGGCATCGGCGCGCACGGTACCGGCTGCGGTCGCATCGCCGAGCGGATCGGTCACCCTGATCACCGGGGATCGGGTCGAACTGAACGGCGGCACGCCGCCCCAGATCACCCCGGGACCCGGCAGGCGATCGATGCCGTTCCGCGTCAGCGCGGACAAGGGCCACATCCAGGTGGTCCCGGGGGACGCTGCGACGCTTCTCGCCACGGGTCGATTGGACCAGCGGCTGTTCGACGTGACGACACTCCTGGAGGACGGGTACGGCGACACGCAGCGCAAGGACCTGTCGCTGATCGTCCAGTACGACCCCGGCACCCCGCACCCGTTGACCGCCGCGGAGAACACCGTCCGGCAGCTCTCCAGCGTGCACGGCGCCTCGATAGCGGTGTCCAAGAAGGACGCGCCGACCTGGTGGAACGCCGCGACCCACCTCGACCGTGGGACGCGCACGCTGGGTTCCGGCCTGACCAAGGTGTGGCTCAACGGGCGGCGCCACCTGGCTGAGGATGCGAACGCGACGCAGATCGGCGCCCCGGTGGCCTGGCAAGCCGGGCTGACCGGCAAGAACGTGCGGGTAGCGATCATCGACGGCGGGATCGACACCACCCATCCGGACCTGGCGGGGAAGGTCGACGCATCGGCGAACTTCACCAGCGAACCAGCGGGTGACTTCGGCGGCCACGGTACCCACGTTGCCTCGACGGTGGCGGGCAGTGGCGCCGCGTCCGGCGGGAAGTACCAGGGGATCGCACCGGACGCACGGCTGCTCGACGCGAAGGTCTGCGATCAGTACGGCTCCTGCCCGGACGACGCGATCATCGCCGGCATGCAATGGGCCGCGGCGCAGCACGCGTCGGTGGCCAATGTGAGCCTGGGCGGCGCGGACACCCCGGACGTCGACCCGGTGGAGCAGGCCGTGAACGCACTGTCCGCCCAGTACGGGACGCTGTTTGTCGTCGCGGCGGGCAACACGGGCAGTACCGTCCAGTCGCCGGGCAGCGCGGACGCGGCGCTCACCGTCGGCGCGGTCGACGGGCAGGATGTGGTCGCCGACTTCTCCAGCCGCGGCCCGACGGCCGGCGACACGCTCAAGCCCGATCTGACCGCCCCCGGCGTGGACATCGTCGGCGCCCGCGCGGCCGGGACCGAACTCGGCGAGGTCGTGGACCAGCAGTACGTCAAGCTGTCGGGCACCTCCATGGCCACGCCGCACGTCTCAGCCGCGGCCGCGATCCTGTTCCAGCAGCACCCCGACTGGACGGGCGAACAGGTCAAGGACGCGCTGATGGCCTCGGCCAAGACCCTCGGTACGACTGGTGGGACTGTCGGCGTCTTCGACCAGGGCGCCGGGCGCGTCGACATCGCCAAGGCGATCACCCAGTCCGTCATGGCGCAGCCAGCGAGCCTGAGTTTCGGCATGGCTCTCTGGCCGCACGGGGACGACGCGGTGCTGTCGAAGACCGTCACCTACCGCAACACGGGTACCGCCGATGTCACACTCGACCTCGCGCTGGAAGCGACCGGCCCGGACGGCACCCCGGCACCGGCAGGGCTGTTCACCGTGAGCCCGGCCCGGACCGTGGTACCGGCCGGTGGAACACAGCAGGTCACCGTCGCTGTAGACACCCGCTCCGACCAGGTGCCCGTTGGGCGCTACAGCGGTCGGCTCATCGCCACCGGCGGCGGCTCTTCCCTGACGACCCCAGTCGCGGTCGAGAAGGAGAGCGAGCACTACAACGTCCAGATCACCCACATCGGCCGGGACGGCGGCGCTCCGGGCGAGTACGTGACCTATCTCGACCGGATCGGTGACTGCGGTACCGATCCGTCCTGCGGTGGGGTCGTCAGCGGATCGGCCGGGCAGACCACTCTGCGACTGCCTCCCGGGCAGTACACGCTCGCGGAGTTCAGTACGACCGCCGGACGCAACGACACGAACCTCCTCATGCAGCCGGTACTCGATGTCGAGAGGGATGTCTCCCTGACGGTCGACGCGCGCCGGGCCCAACCGGTGCGGCTGACCGCGCCCAGGAGTTCGGCCCGGCTGATGGAGTGGGACCTGAACGCCGTCCGTGACGTTCACCGACTGGGCCAAGTGCTCACCTACTCCGTGTCGGGCGACTATTCGACGCCGCTCTACACCGCCGACCTCGGCGGCCCTCCCGCCGGCAAGGACGAGTTCGTCGGCTTCGTGCAGGGTCGCCTGGCCGAGCCGGGTCCGGCCGACGACTACACCGACAGCCCCTACGAGTACGAACTCGCCGGCACCAGTTTCGGCCAACTGTTCACCGGCTTGCGGCTCCAACCGGCGCAGAAGGACTTTGCCACCGTCGACGCGCAGTACGACGCCGTCACCGACCAGCCCCGAGACGTCAAAACCGCTCACGTTGCCCGGCCAGCGAGCGGTCCCGAAGGGCTGTTTCAGTTCTTCTCGGACTTCGGGGCGCAGCGACTGCTCGCCAAGGCGCCATTCCACCGCACCGAGTACTACCTCGCCGAGGGACTGCAGTGGCTGTCGTCGATGCAACAGGGCGACGTCCAGAGCGGTGCACTCGACTTCATACTGTCCGACAGCCAATGGCGTTCCTACCGGCCCGGCCAGACATACCATCCGGTCCCTTGGAGCCAGGGGGTGTTCGGACCGAACTTCCGCGATCCACAGCTCATAGCCAACGGCTTTGCCCACGGCGTGCTGCGGCGGGGTGACCAGTTCGCCGCCGGAGTCGACATGTTCGTGGACTCCGCTCCCGACCACCTGAGCGAGCCCAAGGCTCAGCGCGCGACGGCACAGCTGTACCGCGACGGCCAGCTCATCCAGGACTGGCCCAGCTTCGCCTATGTCTCCGCGGACCTGCCTCCCGACAAGGCCACCTACCGCCTCGCGGCCACGGTGACCTCTCCGATTTCCCAGATCTCCACCACCATCACCAGCGACTGGACCTTCCAGTCCGAGCACGTCGATGGCGATCAGGCGGCGGTGCTGCCGCTGCTCAATGTGCGGTACACCCCGGCCCTCGACGCCCACAACCACGCCAGGCCCGGGGAGCACTACCTAATCCCGGTCGCGGTGTCCCGGCAGCCGGGAGCCGGCACCGCGACCATCGCCAAACTCACGGTCGAAGCCTCTGACGATGACGGCAAGACCTGGAGCGAGGCGCCACTGGCCCGTAACGGCGGTGGCTGGGTGGCAACCGTCGACAACCCAGGTGGGGGCAGCGTTTCGTTGCGTGCGCACGCTCAGGACACGGACGGCAACGAGCTCGACCAGACCATCATCCGCGCGTACCTCGTCAACAGCTGACGTGAACGACGTGGGCAGCCGGTCCCCGACCGGCTGCCCACGCTTCAGCCGGCCACGGGAGCCGCCGAGGACCGGTCCAGCGAGATGGGGCCGAGGTCGGCGGCGGTCTGGGCCAGTGCGCGGATGGCGGCGCTGTCGGCGGTGGAGCGCCAGGTCAGGGCCCAGTGGAGGTCGGGAGCGTCGGGCATGGGCAGGAAGACGATGCCTGGGGGGCTGTTGTAGCGGGCGGCGATTTCGCCCAGCGGGTGGACGCACCGCCCGGTGGCGACCAGGGAGAGAATCTCGTGGAAGGTTCGCGCGGCGGGCCCGCGGGGGATCCGGCGACCGCTCGGTGTACGCGTCGGAACCATCGACGCGACCCAATATTCGGGGGCATCGGGGCCGAGGTCGACGACGTGGTAGTCGGCGAGGTCCTCCAGCGATGCGGTGCCGCGCTCGGCGAGTGGATGGTCGGCCGACACGGCCAGCACGCGACCTCCGACATAGACGGTGGGGCCGACCGTGAGGTCTGGTTCGGCGACAGGCAGCCACACCACGTTCACGTCGTTGTCTCCGGTGCGCAGGGCGGTGAACGGGTGGCCGCCGGTGATTTCGTTGAACTGAACGTCGCTGCCGGGGTAGCGGGTGCGGAACACATCGACGAGGGGGCGCAGTTCGTAGCCGGCATGGCCGAAGACGCCAAGTCGGAGGGTCTGGCCCGCGCCCAGGCCGGCCGCTTCGGCCCGGGCGAGTCCGTCCCGGAGGAGGTCGAGGGCCTTCTGCAGGTCTTCGCGGAGGCGCCGCCCGACCGGGGTCAGACTTACGCGTCGGCTGGTGCGGTCGAACAGCGCCACGCCGATGCGCCGTTCCTGTCTGCTGATGGCCTGGCTGACGCGGGCCTGGGACACGTGGAGCCGTTCGGCGGTGCGGCCGAAGTGCAACTCCTCGGCCAACGTCAGGAAGATCTCGATTTCCCGTATCTCCACCGATAACTCCAGCGTTATGGATCGCTCCACGAAGCTTACATTGTTCCGCCGCTGGCCTGCCTCGATGCTGGACACGTGACCACCCGACAGGCGGCACTTGTCTTCACAGGAGCGACCAGCATGACAGGCACAGCCACGCTCGGCGAACTGAGTGGCGACTACGCCCTCGACACCGCCCGCACCCGGATCGGCTTCGTCGCCCGGCACACGTTCGGACCCCGGGTGCGCGGGCACTTCGAGGAGTTCCAGGGCGTAGGGCACTTGAACGGCGACGACGTGTCGAAGTCGCGCGTCGAGCTCACGATCCGGGCCGGCAGCATCCACACCCGCAACTCACAGCGCGACGGCCTGCTGCGCAGCAAGTTCCTGGACGAGGACGACCACCCGACCATCACCTTCACCTCGACCGGGACACAGCAGGTCGACGAGGCCACCTTCGAACTCACCGGTGACCTGACCATCCGCGGCGTCACCAAGCCGGTCACCGTCGCCTTCGAGCGAACCGGTGCGGAGAACGACCCGCGTGGCATCGCGCGGATTCACCTCAGGGGCAACGCGACGATCAACCGCGCGGACTGGGGCGTGAATTGGAACGCGGCGACCGGGGTCTCCATCAGCAGGACGGTGTCGCTGGAGTTCGAGGTCGCCGCTGTCCGGCAGGCATGACAAGACCCCCCGACCCGCATCGGTTCGGGCCTTTCACGGCTCGTATTTGTAGCCCACGCCCCGCACCGAGATGATGTGGCGGGGCGTTGAGCGTGACGCCTCGATCTTGTGCCGAAGTCGCTTCACGTGCACGTTCAGGGTCTTTGAGTCGCATGGGTAGTCGGGACCCCATACCTGATCGATGATCTGCGCCCGGGTCAGCACTCGGCCGGCATGGCGAAGCAGCGTCTCCAGGATCTGGAACTCCTTCAGGGGCAGGTCAATCTCGTCGCCGCGGACGGTCACGACGTGCCGCTGCGCGTCTACCTGTACCGGCCCCGCTGCCAGCATCGCCGCCGTCGGCTTCCGGACCTCGCCACGTCGTCGGCGCAGTATCGCCCGGATCCGTGCGAACAGCTCCCGCGACGAGTACGGCTTGGTGACGTAGTCGTCCGCGCCCATCTCCAACCCGACCACCTTGTCGATTTCGGAGTCCCGGGCGGTCACCATGACGATAGGCACGGTCGACTCCGACCGGATTCCGCGGCATACGTCGAGACCCGATATGTCCGGCAGCCCGAGGTCCAGCAGCACAATGTCGGGGCCCGTCCGGTCGAACTCGGTCAGTGCCTGCGTACCGGTGGCCGCGAGGCACACCTCGTAGCCTTCCTTGCGCAGCAGGTACGACAACGCATCCGACACGTGTTCCTCGTCTTCGACAACCAACACGCGCGGCATGCGGAATTTCCTTCCTTGGCCTTGGCGGCCGTCCGGCGTTCAGAACAGGCCACGGAAGAAAACGCGAGTCTGGTCAGCGCCGGTGTGCGCCGCACGAACTCGTTATCCGCATTCACCTTCCTAAGATGCGACGACTACGCCAAAGGTTGCCGTGCCTGGCGGACGAGTTTCACCGTCGCCCCGGCCGTGGTTGTCGGGGCATGACGGAACCGAGCCAGGCGCTGGTCCGCGCCTGGCTCGGTCGGTCGCTGGTGAACGAGTCCTGATGGTCGCCGCTAGCGGGCGACCTTGGTGCGGTTCATCGGAAAGTCGCCCGGGATCGCTGACCAGACCTGCGCCAGATACCACTCGAAGACGGCGTCCGGCGAGCCGCTCAGTACCCACATGGAGGTGCCGCCGTTGAAGTTGTCGAACATGCCGATGATCTCGCCCTCGCCGTCACCGTCGATGTCGGCGGAGGTGATGACCGACCGGGTGAGCACCGCGCTGTCGGTGGGGAGTTCGAGTGGCAGCACGTACGGCGTGGAGTAACCCGTTTGTTGCTGGGCGGTGCCGTTGAATATCCTGATCTCGGCGTTGCTGACCACGGCGATGTCGTCCATGCCGTCGTTGTTCTGGTTGAACGTCGTCAACTGGGCACGCTGGCCGACATTCGGCTCCCAGTTCTGGTTGTAGTAGATCTGGTACGGATTCCCGGGTCCGGACGGGCTGCTGGCCCAGACCCACAGGATGGCGGTCGTGTTGGGGTAGTCCCAGAGACCGACGAGGTCGTCACGGCCGTCGCCGTTGATGTCGCCGGCGGTGAACTCCACCTGCGAAAGCGGATACCAGTGACTGGGCGACTGCCAGCTCTCGTAGGGCTCGCTCGAGCCGTCGCCGACGCTCGCGGTGCCCGGGAACACCCAGACTCCCATGGTGTCGTCGGGATAGTGGTACACGGCGATCAGGTCGTCCTTGCCATCGCCGTTGACGTCGCCCGCGGCCAACTTCACGTCGCTGAGCCAGAAGTTGCCCGGCGGGGTGTACCAGACACGGTACGCGTCCGTCGCGCTGGGTCCGGAGCCGCCCGTGCCGGGAATGACGAACAGCCCCGCGGCGCCGTTGCCGTAGTCGTACAGGCTCATGATGTCGGTGCGCCCGTCGCCGTTGAAGTCACCGGCGACATTCTTCGTCGCGCTGATCCAGTAGTTGCCGGGCCCGGTCTCCCACGCCTCGTAGGCCCCGATCTGCCCGGGCTGCCCGTCCGGCCGGTTCGGCGCGCCGGGGAACACCCACAGCCCCGTGTCGCCATTGCCGTAGTCGAACAGCGCGAGCAGGTCACCACGCCCGTCGCCGTTGAAGTCCCTCTTCCCGTCGGCCGACGCCGGGGCGGCGACCATGACAACACCGAGTGTGGCGAGTACCGCGGCAAGTGCGGCCGACACCAGTCGACGTGCACGACGGCTCCACCGATTTCTCATAGTCGCTCCCACGTCTAAGAGATCGATGGGAGTGACTGTAACTGAGGCTGGTGCGTACCGCTAGCGGACGATCGCGAACGGTAGCGCGTACAGCACCCCGAGCCCGCCGGGTCGCGGGGCGGCCTGTAGAGGCGCGTCCCGCGAACCGTCGAGAAGGCCGCTCGCCGGCCGACTAGACGTCCCGGACGGACTGATAGGTGAGGAGGACGAGGCCGTCACCGACGGCGCGGGTGTCGACCAGGCGCATGGGCTTCACGCCGCTGGTCTCGCCGAAGAGCCGCTCGCCCGCCCCGACCACGAACGGGTAGGTCATCAGGCGCAACTCGTCGACGAGGTCGTGCTCCATCAGCGTGTGCGCGAGGCGGCCGCTGCCGTAGACGACGATGTCCCCGTTCCCCTGTTGCCTCAGGTTCGAGACCTCCTCCACCACGTCGCCCTTCAGGACCGTCGAGTTGGACCAATCGGGGCCTTCGAGCGCGGAAGAGGAGACAACGTACTTGGGCAGGCTTCGCAACCTGTCCGCCCACTCGCCCGTGCGGGAAGCCCAACCACGCGCGAGGAACCACGCGTAGGTGCGTCGCCCCATCAGCAGGGCCTCGGCCCCCAGCGCCTCCTCGAACTCGACCTTGGCCCACTCTTCGTGGTCCTTCTGCCCGATCCGAGTGACCCAGCTGCCACGCTCAAAGTCGTCCTCGCCGGCCTGGATGACGCCGTCCAGCGAGATGTTCTCGCTGATCACGATCTTTCCCATGTCGATTCCCTTTCGTTGGCCTTGTCGGCTGCCACCGATCTAGACGCCGCCAGATCGGGAAAGGGGGCGCTCGACGCCGCCCCCTTTGGCCCTCGGCCGGCGTCCGTACAGTCGAAGCGCGACAGAGTGCGAGAGAGGCGACGAGGGTGGAACTGGTGAGAGCCGACCTGATCAGCAGGGCGCGGGCCGGGGACGGAGAGGCGTTCCGTGCGCTGACCGAGCCGCACCGCCGCGAGCTACAGGTGCACTGCTACCGGATGCTCGGGTCGTTCCAGGACGCCGAGGATGCCCTTCAGGACACCTTGTTGGCCGCCTGGCGAGGTCTGGAAGGGTTCGACGGTCGCGCCTCGATTCGCACCTGGCTCTACCGGATCGCCACCAACAAGTGCCTCAGCGCGCTTCGCTCGGCAAGCCGACGTCCCGTCAAGGAGTGGGACATCCCCGGGGTCGAACCGCCCGAGCCGACCCGGCTCGGCGAAGTCGTCTGGCTCGAGCCATATCCCGACACCCTCCTCGAAGGCGCGATCAATCTGCCGCTCGGCCCGGAGGCACGCTACGAGCAGACCGAATCCATCTCGCTGGCCTTCGTGACCGCGCTTCAGGCCCTGCCACCTCGCCAGGTCGCCGTCCTCATCTTGCGCGACGTCCTCGGATTCCACGCGGACGAGGTAGCCGACATGCTGGACACCACCATCGAATCGGTCAAGAGCGCCCTCAAACGGGCGCGTGCCGGCCTGCAGCGCCGGCGAATGCCGGTCGCCGACCGCGAACCGCCACCCGTCGCCGACTCGCCGGCCGAGGATGCGATCGTGGCGAAGTTCGTCAGCGCGTACGAATCCGCCAACATCGACGCGCTGGTGGCCCTGCTGACCGACGACGTCTTCATGTCCATGCCACCGCTGCCCCTCGAATACGAGGGCCGAGACCTTGTGGCCCGCTTCTGCGCCGGCATGTTCGGCTCCGGCCGCAGGTTCGACCTCGTGCCGACGCGGGCCAACGGTCAACCGGCGTTCGGGGCCTATCTGCACGCCCCTACCGGTATCCGCCACGGGACCGGCCTCTTCGTCCTCACTCTCACCGGCGACCGGATCTGCGCCATGACCCGCTTCGAAAACAGCGTGCTCCCATCCTTCGGGCTACCGCGATCACTCCCGAGCCGATAACAGCGCCCCGGGCGGGAGTACGTCGAGATTGCCAGTCAGCTGATCATCCAAGCGGGGATCGGTGCGTAGTGCCCGACCCTTGTCTCCGACACGCCGGGCATCGGCAACGCTCAGGTGCCCGGCGTGGCTCCCGGCGGGTTACCGGTAGCCACCATCGGTTCTCAACACCCGAGACGGTCCCCACAGAGGTACGGGGCGGCCCTTAAGTCGGAGGACTGAGCGGGCGCCGGTCGGGTAATGTAGGGCCCCGCGGGCCGCTAGCTCAACGGTAGAGCAGCAGACTTTTAATCTGCGGGTTCAGGGTTCGAGCCCCTGGCGGCCCACCTCCTCTGAGCAGGGAATATGGCCGCCTGACTATATTCCTGACTCATGTGAGTCACGTGTGAGCCGCGCCCGTGACTCGCCATTTCAGGCGACAGATGGCGGTTGAGCTGCACCTTCGCCGATCGGCGCAGGAGATCCGGATGCCACCGGGAGCGAAGACTCTGGATCATTAATCCCTTCACGCTCGAAGGGGTTAGGGACATCGTGATTCAGGGCAAAAGCGGGGGATCTGGACGGACGGCGCGCCGCGCAAGGCGGCCTCGTCAAGGCAGCGCTGCAGATAAGCTCCGCCGGACGTGCGGGCGTCGAGGATGCCTCTGCGGCCATCGCTGCGGTGTTCCTCGACGGGACGCGCGCCTGGCCAGCCGCTCACGCAGAATCGCGTCACCGAAGCCGATCACACGTCCAGCGTGCCGCTGGAGGCTGAGGAATCGTCGGCCCAGGAGGCAGTGCGATGTCCGTACGGCTTGTCAGTGGCTGGTTGCGGTGATAACGACCGTGAGGTCGCCGCCGGCGGTCAGTACGGCCCTCGCGTGGTACGGCGACTTGTCGGTGCTCTCTTCGTACTGCGGGTTATCCATTGGGGTGCCCAGTGTGTGCACGGTCGCGGTTAGCCATGTCGCCAGCGTTTGCTGCTGGGTCTTCGGTAGCACGGTGTCGACGCACGACGTAACCTCGGGGAGGACCGTGGAGCGGATCGGCACCCCAACCTTGTTGAAGGTGCATACGATCCCGATGACGTGGCTTGAGTCCTTGCCTGTCGTGTCCGAGAGACTGAGCGCGGCTTGCCCAGAGCTACCGGTGACCGGATCGGTGAAGTTGCCGACTGCCGAACTACCGAGGTGATACAGCGTGACGTGCCACGCTGCCGGCAGGTCACGCTGGACGCTGGCCAGGCTCACGCCGGGCAGAACGGGATTGCTCAGCCAAGTGGCTGTCGGGCTCGGCCCTTCGGGGCCCATAGGCGGCTTGCGAACGGCGGGATAGTTCGCGGCCGCGGAACCGGCATCTGCGGCAATCTTCACTAGGCCGACTGACAGCCCGAGGGCCACGACGACGATCAGTGCTCCTAGCCAGGTGCGCCGGGAGCGTTTGCCGAGGCGGTCAGTCGGATCCGCGCCGTCGGGTGACCTCACTGAACCTCCTGGCTTTCCGGCAGCGTCCATACATCGACGCAGGGAAGGTTATTACACCGCTGACCGGCGACACCGGCACAACCGTCCCGGACCGGGATCGCCCGCTGCTTGACCTCGTGAGTACACCTGGCGATCGGTGGCGCGGACACCCGTGCGGCTCAGCTGCGACTGTTCGATCGGCACATAACCGGGCAGCGGCTCGTGGCGCGAGCTTCATAAGATCGTCGCTATGCAGCTGGTAGAGAATCCCTGGGGTGTGACCGCCTACGGCGCGGCCAGTGTGAAGGCGATGCCGGACCTGGTCCGGGCCAGGTTCCGGGTACAGCGGGTGGAGCAGACTCCGTCAAAGGCGTTCGCCGTGGCCAGCGACGCGGTGCACGCGGTACGGCAGGCGCTGCGCAGGCACGCTGTCCCCGACGCTGCCGTCGAACGGTCGCGGCTGGATCTGAAAAGCGCGTGGAGTAACTACGGGCCCGACCGAAAGTTCCTGGGATACCAGTGCCAAGCCTCGTTCGCCGTCGAATCCGGCAACCTCGACGACGTGCAGGAGCTGCTCGTCGACCTGGTCGCCGCCGGCGCGAATGAGATCGAAGGAGTGGACTTCGACGTCCTGGGCAAGGCTGAGATGAGGGCCGAGGCTCGGCGTCAGGCCGTGGTGGCGGCGCGGCGGAAGGCGGAACTCTATGCCGACGCGGCCGGCGTCCGGCTCGGCAGTGTTCTACACATCGACGACGTCGACCCCGAGCAGGTCGGCCACGAGCGCTACCGCGGCCACGGTTCGGGCGGAGCGGCGTCGGCGGAGGACCTGGCCCCCGGGCACGTGGTGGTCTCCGCCGCGGTCATCCTCGGGTTCTCCATCGTTCCCGAGTAGCCCCTGCAGTCCCTCGACTGTCCGCGAGTGGTTTTCGTTGAGGGAAATCGACCTCGGCGATGATCCCTCCGCGGGGCCGCGGCGCGAGACGCAGCGGAGCGGCGTGCGCGTGAGCGGCGGCTCGGGCGATCGCCAATCCGAGTCCGCTGCCGGCTGTCTGTGACGTGCGGTCCCGCTGTCCTCGCCTGAACGGCTCAGCGAGTTCGGCGAGCCGGTGTGCGTCGACGAGGGCGCCGGTGTTGTCAATGACAACGTGGCCGCCCCGAGTCTTCACCCGCAGCTCGCCGCCGGGCACGTTGTGCAGGACGGCGTTGCGGATCAGGTTGCTCAACAGCAGTTCGATCAGCGCGCGGTCGCCGTCCACCGTCGAGGGTTCGAGCGCGAGCCGCACGGTGAGCCGCCGCTGATCGATCTCCCCGGCGAGTCCGTCGAGGCACTCGGTGGCCATACGGTCGAGTCTGACCGGTGCGGTCTCGGTGACGCCGCCGTCGCTCGTGGCCAGTGCGAGCAGGCCGTTGACGAGTCGGTCTTGGCGATCGAGCTGGCGGAGCATCGCTTCGGCGAGATCCCTGAGCTCGGCGTTGTCCGGTGAGTCCGCGGCGGCGACCTCGGTGAGCGCACGCTGAGTGGTCATCGGCCCGCGCAGCTCGTGTGACGCGTTCGCCACGAAAGCGCGCTGGGCCTCGAAGGATTTCTCCAGGCGGGCGAGCATCTGGTTGAAGGTCTCGGCGAGCTCGCGCATCTCGTCGTCCCGACCCGCGACAGGAATCCGTTCGTGCAGGTTGGTCTGCGAGAGGCGCCTCGCGGCGCCGGAGACAGCGTGCACGGGTCGCAGTGTCCGGCCCGCCATGACCCAGCCCATGAACCCCGCGACGGCGGTCATCACGACGATGCCGATGACGGACACGGTGATGAGCCGGATCTCGAGTTCGTGGCGTGCCTGCTGCTTGACTGCCAGCACGCTCTGGAAGTTCCCGGAGAGGCGGACCCTGCCGCTGATCTTGTCGATCAGCACGGTCGGGGGGTGGGTGGCTGTGTCCGGCCAGAAGGTAAACGTGATGATGACGACTGCCAGGGCGACACCCGCGGCGAGGAACAGTCCGGCATGGATCACGGCGAGTCGAGTCTGTGCGGTCAGACGGAGGTTCTTCACGGGATGCTGTATCCCGCGCCCACGGTGGTGAGGATCGCTTCCGGTTGACCGAGCTTCTTGCGCAGTGTGCTGATGGTGGTGCGCATTGTGTTGGAAAAGGGGTCGGCATTCTCGTCCCAGGCGCGCTCGAGTAGTTCTTCGGCGCTGATCACGGCCCCGTCCGCGGCGAGCAGGACGCGCAGGACGGCGAACTCCTTGGGTGCCAAGCGGACGAACTGGCCGCCCCGGGTGACGACCCTCTGCGAGGGGTCGAGGCGGATCCCGGCCCGTTCGAGCACTGGCGGCCGGGCCGGGGTGGCGCGTCGCAGCAGCGCCTGTACGCGCGCGACGAGTTCGTCGAACGCGAAGGGCTTGTTGAGGTAGTCATCGGCGCCGAGATTGAGCCCGGAGACTCGGTCGCGCACCGTGGTCGCCCCGGTGAGCATCAAGATGCGGCTGCTTCCCGAGCCGGTCTCCACGATCCGCCGGCACACGTCATCACCGTGGGTCTCAGGCAAGTCGCGATCCAGCACGACGAGGTCGTACCGGGTGACGGCCACCCGCTCCAGCGCCTGGCCACCGTCGAACGCGACATCCACGGACAGGGCATGACGTCGCAGGCCGCGGGCCACGGTCTCGGCCAGTACCTGGTCGTCATCCACCACGAGTACGCGCATCTGGTCAGTAAACACCAGCGGGCATAAAGACGGGATCAAGGAATTTGCGCACGCCCTGTTGACGGTCGGCCGGGGAACCTGGCTGTCCGAACGCACCCAGCCAGCCGAAAGGGATCGACCGACTATGAAACGTGCAGTGGTGCTGTCGACGATGCTGTCGGGCCTACTTGTGTTGACCGCGACCAGCGGTTGCTCGTCGCACGGCAGCGCGACCGCGAAGGCGAGCCCGGGCGCCGCGTCGGACCTGAGCGCGGCCGCCCTGCAAGTCGCCAAGTGTATGCGCGGCAAGGGCTTCGACGTGCCGGATCCAACGTTCGACGCTGACGGCGTACCGAACTTCCACGAGGATCCGGCAGCGCGCGGCAATGCTGCTTACGAGGCTGCCCGTACCATCTGCCGCAAACCGTTCAATGAAGCCTGGGTCGCGGCGGGCAAGCCCAACGAGAAGACGCAGAGCTCCCAGGATCTGCTTGCCTACGCGCAGTGCCTGCGACAGAACGGCGTGAACGTGGCCGACCCAGACCCGTCGGGCAACTGGTCGCTGAGCAAGGAGTTGATGAGTTCTCCGGCTTGGAAGCGGGCGAGCACCGCGTGTGCCAGCAAGCTGCCGTCGGGGGTACAGCTTCCCGGAGCTCAGAAGTGAGGCGACGTGGGCTGACAGCCGTGGCGGTCGTGGTGGCGGTCTGCGCGGGTGCCGCGGCCGCCTGGTGGTACCCGCACCGGCCCCGCACGCAGGTGGCCCAGGCGCAGACGCCGGTAGCGCTGGCCACGGCAGAGGTGACCAAGGGCGACCTCGCTGCCACGGTCCAGGTGCCGGGGCGGCTGGGATTTTCGGGCAGCTACACCCTGGTCAATCAGCGCCGGGGCACCATCACCGCGGTACCCGTGCCGGGCGCGGTCATCACGCGGGGCCAGACGGTCTACTCGGTCGACCAGGACCCGATTCCCCTGCTGTACGGGACGGTGCCGTTCTACCGCACGCTGACGATCGGCACCGAGGGCCAGGACGTCCGGGAACTCGAGGAGAACTTGGTGGCCCTCGGCTACGCGAACCCGAGCGGCCTTACCGTCGACGACAGCTACACGGACGCGACGGCGCAGGCGGTCCGGCGGTGGCAGCGGGCGCTGGATGAGAACGACACCGGTCTGGTCAGGGCCGGCGACGCCGTGGTCGCCCCCGGCGCGGTGCGGGTGGCAACTGTCTCCGCGACCACGGGCGGGCCGGCGGCACCGGCCTCGACGATCGCCACGGGCACCGGAACCGGGCATGACGCGTACGTGGACGTGCCGCTGGCCGACCTCGCCTATGTGCACAAGGGTCAGACGGTCCAAGTACTGCTGCCCAGCGGGAAGACCGTCTCCGGCAGCGTCGCCACGATAGGCACAGCCAGCGCGACGCAGGGCGGCAACTCCGACGGCACCGCGGAGCAGACCGGCGGGCGGCCCAACGCCTGCCAGGGCAACAGTTGCCCGCAGTCGGTCTCAGTCGAGATCGCCATCGACAGCCACGCCAACCTCGGCGGTGTCGACCAGGCGCCCATCTCCGTCACGCTCAACGGCGAGAAGCGCAGCGGCGTCCTCATCGTGCCGGTCTCGGCCCTGACCGTTGCCGACGGCGGCTTCGCCGTCGTCATCGTCGACGGTACGCAACGCCGTACCGTCAAAGTCACCACCGGGCTGTTCGCCTCCGGCTCCGTCGAGATCAGCGGCGACGGGATAACCGCCGGCGCCCGGGTGGAGGTGCCCGACCTGTGACCGCGGCGGTATCACACCTCGGGAGCGGTCGAGCGCCGGTCATCGAACTGCGAGGGGTGACCAAAAGCTACGGTGGACTCGAAGTCCTCCACCGCCTCGACCTGACGGTACGTGCCGGGGAGTTCCTTGCCGTTGTCGGGCCGTCCGGGTCGGGCAAGACAACCCTGCTGCAGATCGCCGGAACGCTCGGCAAGGCGACAAGCGGATCGGTACGCATCGACGGGTACGACACCGGACGCATGCGCGACACCCAGCTTGCCGCGCTGCGGGCGTACCGGATCGGCTTCGTCTTTCAGCAGTTCTTCCTCAGCCCCACGCTGTCCGCCGTGGACAACGTCGCGACCGGCCTGCTGTACTGCGGTGCTCCACGCGGCGACCGGCGCGGGCGTGCCGCACTCGCGCTCGAACGGGTCGGGCTCGGTCACCGGCTGCGCCACCGCCCGGACCAACTCTCCGGCGGCGAGCGGCAGCGCGTCGCGATCGCTCGCGCGTTGGTCGGCGCACCGGCGGTCGTACTCGCCGACGAGCCGACCGGAAACCTGGACTCCGCGGCCGGCCGCGCCGTTCTGGAACTGCTGCAGGAGCTGAACGCCGACGGCACCACCATCGTCGTCATCACGCACGACGCCGAGATCGCCGCGGGCCTGCCCCGTCGTGTCCACCTCCGGGATGGCGCCATCGTCTCCGATGAGCACACGCCGCGCGCAGTCGCAGAGAAGACTCCCACTCATCGAGGAACCCAGCAATGACCTTCGCGCAACCCACCGCCCCCCGGCTGGCGCGCTCTCGGCTCCGGCTCGGCGACGTCATGTCCCTCGGAACGCTCGGCATGCGCGGTCGCCCGACGCGCACGGTGCTCTCCGGCCTGGGTATCGCCATCGGAATCGCCTGCGTCGTCGCCGTTCTGGGAATATCCGCTTCCAGCCAGGCCAGACTGCTCGCTCAGATCGACGCGCTGGGTACCAATCTGCTCACCGTCACGGCTGGCACCTCAATGAGCGGCGATGCCAGCGCGCTGCCCACCACCGCGCCCGCGATGATCGGCCGCATCCACGGCGTAGAGAACGTCGCCTCGACCGGCATCGTCGACGGCGCGGCGTACCGCAACCAGCGGGTGCCCGCGGGCCAGACCAGCGGCCTGACCATTCTCGCGACCAGCCCGACCCTGCCACGCACTCTCGACATGCCAGTTCTCTCCGGCGAGTGGCTCAGCGACGCCACCGCCAACTTTCCGGTGGCGGTGCTCGGCGCTACCGCGGCCAGACGGCTCGGTGTCGAGAAGGTCGAGAATTCGCCGCAGATCTACGTGGCTGGCCAGTGGTTCACCGTCATCGGGATACTCGGCCCCAGCGTGCTCGACCCCACCATCAACTCCGGGGTACTTGTCGGCTTTCCAGTCGCCCAGGCGCTGCTCAACTTCGACGGCCACCCCACGACGATCTACGAGCGTTCCACTGATGAGACGGTGGAGTCCGTCCGTACGCAGTTGGCGCTCATGACCAATCCCGACCACCCCGATGAGGTCAACGTCACCCGGCCCTCGGACGCGCTGGCCGCGCGCGCCGCGGCGCAGAACGCCTACACCGGGCTATTCCTCGGGCTCGGCGCGGTAGCCCTGCTCGTGGGCAGCATCGGCATTGCCAACGTTATGGTGATCGGCGTTCTCGAACGCCGCGGTGAGGTCGGGCTGCGCCGCGCGCTAGGCGCGACCCGCGCCCACATCCGCTGGCAGTTCCTTGTCGAGGGCGTCCTGCTCTCCACGATCGGCGGCGTCGCCGGTGCGGTCATCGGTGTGCTCACCACCATCGTCTACGCGACCATCCAGGACTGGGAAGTCCGGGTTCCCGCCGAGGTCGTCGTGACGGGCATCACCGCCAGCATCCTGTCCGGAGTCATCGCCAGCCTGTACCCCAGCGCCCGAGCAGCCCGGCTGCCACCGACCGAGGCGCTCCGCGCGGCGTGATGCGGCGAGCAGCTCCGCGTTGGTACGGGCGACCAAGTGGGCAGGAGGATGCGAAGTGCGGGGGGCGCTGCGCCAGGTCCTGGACGACTATCTGCATACCGCGTACGCGGGCGTGGTGCTGTGCTATCCGTCGGGGATCACGCCCAGGCCATCACCTGCTACGCCGCGTCTGGCAGTACGCCATGGACATCCTCGACCATCACGGCCATCCCAACGCCGACCAGATCCGCGCGAAACTGCGCGAAAGGCTGGGGCCAGAAGCAGCTGAGTTCTCATCCCGGATCCGTGAACCGAGGTCGACCCCAAAACTGCCACGTACCACTGTGAATCACACCGATTCCGCACTCTCACCTACCGATGACGAAAAATGGTCGCGAAGCCGGCCACTGTGCGCGGAATGCGAGCGCCGGGACGGCCGCGTGGTTGACAAGATTTGGTGCAATCAGTTGTCGCGGTCACCGGCGGGAAACGTCCGAACGCGGAAGGTCAGTCCACACCTCGCACACCGCTCCGGTCTTGTGCGCCGGGAAGCCGTCCGTGAAGATCCTTGATGCATCGTTCGGCGGAAGGATTATGGATTCCCATGACATCCCGGTACCTGACCGCGCTCGCCTCGGCCGTACTGCTAGCGGCCGGCACGGCAGTCGCGGCGGCACCCTCACCGGCGCTGGCCAAGGCCACGGTCGTCGACGGAGGCGGCTGGGCTCACGCGGGCGCACGACCAGACAGAGCCACCTCGCGGCTGGCCAGCCCGACAGCCACACCAACCGGATACCCGGTGGCCGGAATCGACGTATCAAGCAATGACCACCCGGGTGGCCAGGCCATCGACTGGGCCGGACAGTACAACGCCGGCGTACGATTCGCCTACGTCAAGGCCACCGAAGGCGACGACTACATCAACCCGTACTTCGACTCCGACTACCATGCGGCGAAGGATCAGGGCCTGTACGTCGGTGCGTACGACTACGCCAGACCCGACCTCGGCGACCCGGTCGGGCAGGCGGACTACTTCCTCAACTCCGCGCAGTGGTCGACCGACGGTCAGACTCTGGTGCCGTTCCTGGACATCGAGTGGCCCTACTCCGCACTCGGCCTCTCCGATTGCTGGGGACTGACGACCACCCAGATGTCCGCCTGGATCACCGGCTTCGTCAACGAAGTCCAGGCACACATCGGCCGGCCGCCGATGATCTACACCAACACCAACTGGTGGAACCCGTGCACCGGCAACGACGCCTCCTTCGCCAACCTGCCGCTGGACATCGGCGGCTACACCACCCAGCCGCCGCCGCTGCCCGCCGGTTGGAACCAGTTCACCTTCTGGCAGTACGCCGACAGCCCCTGGCCCGGAGACAAGGACGTATTCAACGGGTCACTGGCCGATCTGGCGGCCTTCGCCAGGCCGAACCAGACGCTGAACCCGGCCTTCGACAGCGTTCTGGCCCGGACCCCGCAGAACGCCCTGGCCATGTACCCCAACACCCACGGGCACGGCATGTCCACCTTCGGCTCGCCGTCGACCGTCGGCACCGGCTGGGGCGTCATGAACACCATCGACGTCGGCGATGTCGACGGGGACGGCCACGATGATGTGATCGCCCGTGACGGGTCCGGCAACCTCTGGGATTACCCGAACACCAGTGACACGGGCATCCCGACGTTCGGGGCACCACTTAAGGCCGGCAACGGCTGGAACGTCATGAACATCATTGAGACCGCCGACCTCAGCCTCGACGGGAAGGCCGACGTCGTCGCCCGGGACGCGTCCGGCAATCTCTGGGAGTACGTCAACACCGGCACCCCCGGCAGCCCGGCGCTGAGCGCGCCCATCAAGATCGGCACCGGCTGGAACGTCATGAACGCCATCAAGCCAGCCGACCTGAACGGCGACGGAAAGGTCGACCTCGTCGCCCGCGACACCAGCGGCTACCTCTGGCTCTACCCAGGCACCGGCACCTCGACCTTCGGCTCCAAGATCCAACTCGGTAACGGGTGGAACGTCATGACCGCGCTCCAGTTGGGTGACATGAACGGAGACGGCCACCCGGACGTCGTGGCCCGCGACAGCGCCGGTTTCCTCTGGCTCTACCCGAACACGGGTATCGCCGGTGTTCACACCCTGGGCGGTCGGAGCCAAATCGGCAGCGGCTGGAGTTCCATGACTGCGCTGACCCTCGGCACATTCTGAGTCGACATCCGCACAGCGGGAACAAGTCCAACTCCCACTGAGAACCCCATCCTGTGGGGCCCCGAACTTTTGGGGCCCCACAGGCCCGTGGCGGCCTGTGAAGTCCGGACCAGGGGGTGTCGACGCGTAGGATCCGTTCGTGCGGCGAGTCGAGGTGACGGACGAGGGCATCACGATAACGTCCGTCATCGAGCCGCTGGTCTCGATGTACGGCAAGGAGATGCGGCCGGGCGCCACCAGCGTCTATGCGCTGACGTGGGACGAGATCTCCCGTGTCGAGGTCTCGGCGATCGAGCTACCGCCCGACGGCGAACGCTGGGTCGAGTTGACGGTGGACGTCACCTGGGGCGAGTACTTCGAGATACACGAGGACGACGAAGGCTTCGCGGACGCTCTGCGTGAACTGTGCCGGTTGTCGGAGCGTCCGGTGCCCGACGCGGCAGCCCTGACAATGACCGGACAGGTGATCTGGCCGGGGCTCGGGGCTGCTTGAGCCTGACGGTGTGGCCCTCGGGATGGGTCTACGTGCTCGCCGAAGCGGACGACGGGATCAGGAGACTGTTGGTGCCATAGCGAGGAAGCTCTCCTGGATCAGGTCGACATGCGAGCCCGGCTCCAGCAGCGCCTTGAGGTCCGCGGTGAAATCCGCCTGATCCTGCTCGGCGTAGCTGAGGAATGTGGCGCGGGTGCGTTCGACGCCGACGATGGCCTCCGCGGGAAGGCGGAGGGCCCTGGTGTGGCTCGCCTCGACCGTCTCGCCGAAGCGCCCGTTCTCCCGCAGTGCGGTCAGCCAAGCAGGCTGGCCGCCCCATTTCCCGGCCTGGCGGCTGTACCTGACCCACAGATCGCGCAGCCTTCCCTGGAGCGGCTCAGGATAACGTTCCCCGGTGGTCAGCAGCGCAACCCAGCCGCCGGGCCGCAGCAGCCGGTCGGCTTTGGCCAGACCCACGCTGGGATCGATCCAATGGAAGGCCGTGGCGGACACGATCAGATCGAATGGACCGCTGTCTGGGAAATCCTCGAAGGAGCACACCTGGAACCGGGCGGTCGCGTCCGCGACATTGCGCCGGGCGGCCTGCACCATCGCCGCGCCAATGTCGATGGCGGTCAGGTTGAACGCCTGCCCTGCCAATTGCCGGGTGAGCTGGCCGGTGCCGCAGCCGATCTCCAGTACGGCGGCGCCCGGGCCGATCGCGGCGTTCGCGACGACGGCGTCGACAATCTCAGCGGGATAACTCTGGCGGGTGGCGTCGTACAGCCCAGCCACGCCATCGAAAAGGACGCGCTGCTGCTCCCGCGTCCTGCGCTGTTCCGGCGTCTCCACGGTCACGACCACAGTCTGTCCCAGGCTTCGTCCACCTAACAAGCTGGCGCCAGTTTCGCCAATCAGCCGCTGACCTCGCGGTCGATCGGTACGCCGAGGTTGTTGAAGGTGCATGCGATGCAAGCGCCGCGTGCCGGGTATGGCTACCACTACCCGGAAGACTCCAACCAGCGTCCTGGTTCGCGCCCGCCACGCTCTCCTAGCCTGGGCCCATGATGTCGGCTCCCACCCTGCTCAGGGCGGTGGCGCGAGGTGTCCGCAGTCGCGCGATCGCCACGCTCACCGCCATCGCTGCCGTCCTGATCGGCGCCTTCGTTGTAGGCCCGCCCGCGCTGGCGGCGAGGGGGCCGGGCGGCGGCTTCGCCGACGAGCACCATCTCACCGAAGCCGTTCGCCGGGCGTTCGTCGAGTATTGGCGTTCTGGCGACCGGGATTTCTCCCCGGACCTGGACAGGGTGGTCGATTACTGGTTCCGCTTTCACGTGGCCAAGGGTGTGATCGCCGGGATCTTGCTGATCGTGCTCATCGCGCTCGGCGCTCTTCTCTGGCGGGCGTTCGTGAACGCCGGCGGTATCGGGGCGGCGAGGCAGGTACTCCTGGCATCGGCCGGTGTTCTTGTCACGATGCTCGCGCTGCTCTCGTTGGCGGCCGTGATGGCCAACATCCAGGGTGCTGTAGCGCCGTTCACCTCGCTGATGCCGATGCTCACCGGCGGCGCGACCGACGGACCGCTCGCCGATACGCTAGCGCAGGTCAGGCAGCAACTGTCCGACTCTCGGAGTGCGGGTGGCCGGACACCGCCCGCCGTCGGGGTGATGATCAACGACTTCACGCGGTACCACGTGGTCATGGCCGTGCTCGCCGCGATGGTGGTGGTCGTTCTCATCGGCACGAGCGTGGCGCTGTGGTGGCGGAGGTTTGTGCGAACGACGTCATCCGACCGGCGAACGAGACGGGTATGGGGGTCGTTCGGCGCTTTCTCGGTGTTGTTGGTGCTGGTCGTGATCGTTGTCGGTGTGGCCAACGCCACCACCGCGGCAGACCCGGCGCCGGCGCTCCTGGCCCTCTTCAACGGCGGATGGTGATGAAACCGGGGGCGCTTCTGCTGGTCAGGCGGGGACTGCCGGCGGCGCTCCAGGCTGTGGGTCGACGGGCCGGGGCGGAACCTCGCTCGTTCCGGCCCTGAACGCTTTGGGGGGCGGGTTGGCAATCCCTGTGTGGAAGGCGAGGCAGGGACGAGGAGGGTCATGACGTCAGACGCGGAGTTGATCGGCAGGTCGCTGACCGGCGACAGGGACGCCTTCGTGGAGGTGATCTGCCGTCACGAAGCCGCGGTCGGGGCCTACCTCGCGCGGCGAGTGGGGCGGGAGGCGGCGGAGGACCTGCTCGGCGAGGTGTGGGTGGCGGCCTTCGAGTCCCGCAAGACCTATGACCGGTCGTTCGCCGAGGCACGGCCGTGGCTGTACGGCGTGGCGCTGAACCGACTCCGGCGTTACTGGCGGTCCCGGCCGGCCGAGGACCTCGTACCGGACGTGACGAGCATGGCGACCGGGTGGGATCCCTGGCCGGCGGTGGACGACCGCGTGGACATCCAGGCGGTACTGCGGGCGGCCCTGGCAGAGCTCAGGTCGGAGGAGCGAGAGGTGCTGACCCTCGTCGCCTGGGAGGACCTGACCGTCGCCGATGCCGCGCGGGCGCTCGGCATGCCGGCCGGAACGGCGCGCCGTCTTCTGCATCAGGCCCGGATGGCGCTGCGAAACGCGCCGGAAGTGGCCGCGCTCTTGAACGATTTCAACAGTGTGAAGGGGAGCTTGTGATTGTGGACGAGATGGACCTGCTCAGTCAGTTGAAGGATGTCCCGCCGCTGCGGTCTGAGGCGTACGAGCAGGCGCGGGCGACGCTGCGGTCGGCGATGGTCGAGTCCGGGGCGGCCCCGGTACGAGCGGAGAGGTTCTCCTGGGTGCGCAACTTCCGCGTGGGCGTTCTGGGCAAGGTCGGCATTGGTGCCATCGGTGCGGTGGCGGCGGCGGTGGCCGTCGCGACCGTCGCCACGTCGACGCCCCGGTCCGCGGCGCCGGCCGGGGCGGCCGCCGGGTCGGCGTCGAAGGCGCCCGCGGTCAGTTCCCGGTTGGTATCCCTGGCATCCGACATCACGGCGACCGACGGCCCGCTGCCGGGAGACGCGTCGCTGGTCATCAGGACCCAGACCGTTGCCAACAGGGCGCCATATGTGACCTACAACCTGTACACGGACGGCGGCGACGTCTACGTGACGGACACCGAGGGCGCCCTTCCGGCGGCCATTGCTCACCATGACAACCTCGCCGAGCCGGAGGATTCCCGTGAGGTGGCGGCGGCGCGCTTGGCGGCGACCGGCGACCTCGCCAAGGCCCGGGAGCAGATGGTCAACGCCACCGCCAACCCGTGGGGGTTGGGCCTGAGCCCCGCCGCGGCGCAGGAGGCGTGGGACAAGGCCATGGCCGAGGAGCAGCGGATTCTGCGGGAGAAGGGGGTCACGAGGTCGCCGCGGCCACGGCCCACCGGCAAGGCCCTGGAGGACGGCATCAACAACGTCCTCTGGACCAACAGCGTCGACGCGCTGGCCAGGGGGGCGGAGGACCCGGATGTCCGCGCGGGCGTGCTTCGTCTGCTCTCCACCATTCCCGAGGTCACCGTCGCGGACTCGACGACCGGCGGGCAGCCGACGCTGACCATCACGGCCGGGCCCGCGATCTTCGGCGACAGCGCCCAAGAGGTGCTGACGATCAACGCCACGACCGGGTTGCCGGTCAGCTCCGCGGTCAGCCCCGCCCCGGGGCAGGACCCGGCGGACGCGACTCCGCCGTCGCTGGAGACCTACCAGTCCTCGCGGGTGACGCTGGCCAACATCGAGGCCGGCAAGTTCTGACCACACCTGAACCCGGTGCTCGGAACTCAGCCGGGTCTGACCGTGCGGGCCGTCCCTCCCCGGGCGGCCCGCACGGCGACTGGTTCGGGTCGTCGTGCGGCGTCAGTCGCGCCGAGCCGAACTGGTCGTAAACGCGTCAAGGAACCGACATGGGGGAAGTCAAGGCGGTGCGTCGAGGAACCAACGCACCGGTAACCTGCCGGGATGACGTTGATCGACCTTGACGCTCCGCGTACGCCACCGCGTGGCGGCTGGGCGCCGGGCGTACGCCCGCTTCTGGCCGTCGCGGCGGTCGTCGGCGTTGCCTGCATCGGCGGAGAGCCAGGGGCGCTCGCCCCCGCTGGACTGTCGCCGGTGTGCGAGGCCCGGACGATGCCGCCGGACGACGCGTCATCGCCTGCTCTCGCCGGCGAGACTCTGCTCATCGACGTGAAGACCGGACGTACCGTGGCAAAGATCCGGTGCCCGTCGCCCCGGAGTGGTGGGGGGACCGTTGGCGGCTGAACGTCGAACGTCAACCGGGCGCCGCGACGGTGGCGGATTCGTCCGGTGGGTGGAGTTGGACGAACGCGACGCGGACCTGACCGGGTACCCGTTCACGCTGCCCGTCGTCCGCGGGTTGCGCGCGGCCGGACGGCTGGACCTGGACCCGGGCGTCACGTTCCTGGTCGGTGACAACGGTGCGGGCAAGTCCACCCTGGTCGAGGCGATCGCGGTTGCGGCCGGGTTCAACCCGGAGGGCGGATCGACCAACTTCCGATTCAGTACCCGTGCCTCCGAGTCGTCCCTCGGCGGTTACCTGCGGCTGGTGCGCGACGTCCACCGACCACGTACCGGATTCTTCCTGCGGGCCGAGTCGTACTACAACGTGGCCACCGAGATCGAACGCCTGAACCTCGATACCGTGTCCCGCTCGCTGCTTCCCGCGTACGGCGGGCACAACCCGCACGAGCGCTCGCACGGTGAGTCGTTCCTCGACCTGGTCAACCACCGGTTCGGGCCGCGCGGGCTGTACCTGCTGGACGAACCGGAAGCAGCCCTGTCGGTGCACGGTTGCCTGGCGGTGCTGGCCCGCATCCACGAGCTTGTCCACCAGGGCGCCCAGTTCGTGGTCGCCACTCACTCGCCGATCCTGCTCTCGGCGCCCGATGCCCGGATCCTCCAGATCGACGGCGACGGCTCGATCCGGCAGGTCGCCTACGACGAGGCCGAGACGGTCGCGCTGACCCGCGCGTTCCTGAACGATCCCGCCCGTTACCTCCACCATCTGCTGTCAAGCGACGAATGACTCCGTAGCCGGCAAGCCACACCGGATGCGTGGCGTGTGCGGTGGACTGCGAAGAGTCAGGGGCGCGCGGCCCGCACCGGCTCCACGGCGACCGAACCATCACATGGATGGAATGTCCGGGAGGGCTGTGGAATACTGCCGAGCCGATGGCGCTCGAAACCGAACCGCAGACAATAACCACCTCACAGGACGCCCCGCCCACCGCGTCGAACACCAACCTGGCCTACAGCCCGGCACTGGACGGGCTGCGCGCGGTCGCGGTGGTCTCGGTGCTGCTCTACCACCTGTCGCTGCCCTGGGTGCGCGGTGGTTTCCTCGGCGTCGACCTGTTCTTCGTGCTGTCCGGCTTCCTGATCACGTCCCTTCTGGTACGCGAGTATCAGGTGCGGGACACGATCCGGCTCGGCACGTTCTGGGCCCGCCGGGTGCGGCGCCTGCTGCCCGCGGCGCTTCTGGTGATCCTGGCGGTCTGCGTCTGGGCGGCGCTGACCGGACCGTCGGACCGGATCTGGTCCGTGCGCCACGACGCGTGGTGGACCCTCGGGTACTTGGCGAACTGGCACTTTGTGCTCTCCGGGCAGTCCTACTTCGCGCAGTTCAACCTGCCGTCGCCGCTGCTGCATACCTGGTCGCTCGCCATCGAGGAGCAGTTCTACCTGGTGTGGCCGTTGGTGGTGCTGGTGCTGCTGCGGTGGCGGCGCGGCCGGGTGGGGCTGTTGACCGCGGTCGCCGTTGTCGGCGCACTCTGCTCAGCGGTGCTGATGCGCCACTACTACCACGCGTCCGATCCGTCGCGGGTCTACTACGGCACCGACACCCGGGCGCACGAACTGCTGGCCGGTGCGGCGCTCGCGTTGCTGGTCGCCGGCCCGCTCGGGGATCGGCTGCGGCCGTGGCTGCGCCGGCTGGCGGTGCCGGCCGTACTGGTGGTGCTGGTCGCGCTGGTAGTGATGCCGGACTCGTGGCCGTGGTACTACCGGGGCGGCGGGCTGGTGTTCGGCTTCGTGGCCGCGGTACTGGTGTCCGGCACCTATGCCGGCGGGGCGGTCGGCTCGCCGCTGGCCCGGTTGCTGGGGCTGCGACCGCTGGCCTGGCTCGGCCGCATCTCGTACGGGCTGTACCTCTGGCACTGGCCGGTATATCAGGCGCTGACCGAATCCTCCTCGGGGCTTCGTGGCGCGGCGCTGGACATGGTGCGGGTGGCGGTCTCGCTGCTCATCGCGGTGGCGTCCTTCTACCTGATCGAGCAGCCGATCCGGCGGGGTAAGCCGTTCGGGTTCCGGCTGTCACCTCGGCGGCTGGTGGTGGCCACGCCGGTGGTCATCGGGGTGGCGGCCGTACTGGTGCTGGGCAGCACCGCCAACGCGACCAAGCCGCTGCTGACCGACGACGCGTCACAGTTCCGAGTGCTCGTCGACAAGCCGCGACTGGGCGCGTACACGGTCGGCTTCGCCGGCGACTCGGTGGCCCGGCTGACCGCGCCGGGCCTGGTCGACATCGCCAAGCGCAACGGGTGGGGGCTGGTCAGCGCGGCCTTCGACGGGTGCAGCGTGGGCGGTTTCGAGCGATCCGACGCGCAGGACGTCATCGGTGCCAACCGCTGCCCCGGCAAGGTCGAGGCGGCGCAGCGCCAGCTCGTCGACACCTACGACCCGTCGGTGATCTTCGTGTACTCGCGGTGGGACCTGGACATCGCGTACGGCCCGGACCACGCGCTCATGGGCGGCACCGCCGAACAGGAGAAGGTGATCGAGGACCACTGGCGCACCGCGCTGACGCGGTTGACCAGTCGCGGGGCCACCGTGGTGTGGCTCGACCTGACGCCGGCCGGCCCGGAGCTGTGCAAGCGGGTCGGCGGCCCGGACACCAAGACCTGCCGGGACAGCAACGTCTCCAACTCCCTCATGCCCACCTACAACGCACTGTTCAGCCAGGTCGCGAAGGGCTTCGGCGGCAAGGTACTGACCATGTCGCTGTGGGACCTGCTGTGCGCCGACCCGACCTGCGCGGTGGACAAGCCGGGCGCGCCGCAGCGCGAGGACGGGCTGCACTTCGACGGGCCGAACGCGACCAAGTTCGCCCCGATGCTCCTGGACAGGGCCAAGCAGGTGGGTGCGCCGGTGCCCTCCTACCGGCCGTGAACTCGCCCCGGCCCTAACCGCCGGCCGGGGCGGGCTATCGCTTCGCCCGGATCCGAAGCAGCTCGGCGGTGGCCTCATCGGCGGGCAGGAACGCCTCCAGGGCAAGTTCGGCGAGGGTGATGTCGGTCGCGGTGGCGAACGAGGTCAGCGTGGTGATCAGGCGTAGCTCACCGTCGGCCGAGGCCAACCGCATCGGTACGGCAAACCCGACATGCTCGGCGCCGAGCGGTTCCTCGGGGACGTATTGAGCCAGTTCGTCGACGAAGTCGTCCAGGCGCGAATCCGGGCTGCGTCGCGCCCGGGCGCGCAGCCCCTCGATGACGTGCCGTCCCCACTCGGGGAAGTTTCGCACCCGGTGTGCCATGCCTTCCGGGTGGAGCATGAGCCGCAGCACGTTGACCGGAGGCGCGAGCAGTTCGGGTGACGCCCCCTCGGTGAACACGTCGATGGCGTCGTTGGCCGCCACCACTCGTCCGTGTGGCGCGACGATGAGCGCCGGATACGGCAGGTGGCCGCGCAGGATCTGGTCGAGGGCGGACCGGACCGGGCGCAGTGCCGCCTCATCCAGACTCGACTCGGTGAACACAGGCGCGTAGCCGGCCGCGGTGAGCAGGTCGTTGCGCTCGCGCAGCGACAGCCCGAGCGATTCGGCCAACCGGATCACGACCACGCGTCCCGGCTGAGACCGCCCGCTTTCGATGAAACTGACGTGACGCTGGGTGGTGCTGGCCAGCGTCGCCAGTTCGAGCTGGCTGAGCCGGCGAATACCACGCCAGCGCTTCAGCTCCGCGCCTATGCTGCTCATAGCCCTGTTTTACCCGGTACCCCTGACACGCACGGTCACCGGTCACGGCCGAGTCCGCGGCGGCTGTCACAACCGAGCCCCCTATCCGGTCTTGCCTGCCGGAGGCGGCCGCACTCGATGCGGAAGGCCGCCGGCGGATCAGAGGATTGGCCTTGTTGGGAAAGGTGTGAACTGACGTGAAGATCGCCGTGATGGGTGGAACGGGGCTTATCGGGTCGCAGGTCGTCAAGATCCTGCAGCGGTCCGGGCACGAAGCGGTGCCGTTTTCGCCGTCCACCGGTGTTGATCTGCTTACCGGGCAGGGTTTGCCCGAGGCGCTGAACGGCGCCGATGTCGTGGTGAACCTGACGAACTCGCCGACGTTCGACGACGCGTCGCCCGCCTTCTTCCAGACGACCATGGACAACTTGTTGGGCGCCGCCGCGAAGGCCGGGGTGGGCCACGCGGTCATCCTGTCCATCGTCGGTGCCGAGCTGGTGCCCGACCTGGTCTACTACCAGGCGAAGGTGCTGCAGGAGGACATTCTCAAGGCCGGCCCGGTGCCGTACTCGATCGTCCGCGCCACCCAGTTCTTCGAGTTCGTGGACGCGGTCCTGTCCTGGACGTCCGACGAGAACACCGTGCGCCTGCCCGCCACGCCCGTCCAGCCGATGGCCTCGGCCGACGTCGCGCAGGCCGTGGCGGATGTCACCATGGGCGCCCCGTTGCAGGGGACGCGGAACGTCGCCGGTCCCGAGGTGTTCCCGCTCGACGAGCTGGGCAAGATCACCCTTGCCGCTCGCGGCGACTCCCGCACCGTGGTCACCGACGACAGCGCCGGGATGTTCGCCGCGGTACAGGGCGATGTCCTGATCGCCAGGGAGGGTGCGGTGATCGCGCCCACCGCGTACCGCGACTGGCTCAAGCGCTGACCCCCCGCGGCGCCCGAGTCCGGCGGCCGACTCCTCGTCGAGGTCTCGGCCGCCGGGGACTCACCGCGGTGCCGACACCCCGGTGAGCTTGGCCGGATTCATCACCCACAGGAGCTGGTCGATCCCCTCGGTGGACGCGGTGACGGCGAGCACCGCGAATACCGTGCCGTCTCGGGACAACAGCGCGGCGGGCTGCCCGTTCACGCTGGTCCATGCCACGTCGACGCCGATCCAGAACCGGTCCGCGAACGCTCTGAGGTACTTCGCCACCCGCTCCAGGCCCACCACCGGGATCCGCGAGGCGCCCCGGCCGCCACCGCCATCGGCGTAGCTGATCACGTCGGCGGCGAAGAGGCTCTCCAGGGCGGCGAGGTCACCGGATCGGGCGGCGGCGAGGAAGGCAGTCAGCAGCCGCTTCGTCTCCGCGCTGCTCACCGGTGTGCGCCGCTGACCGGCCAGGTGTTTGCGCGCCCGGCTGACCAGTTGGCGGACCGCCGGCTCGCTGGACTGCAGGATCTCGGCGATCTGGGAGTACGGGTAGTCGAACGCCTCACGCAGCACGTAGGCGGCGCGCTCCTGCGGGGTGAGACTTTCCATCAGGATCAGGACCGCGAGTTCCAGTGCCTCGCCACGCTCCGCGCCCAGCGACGGGTCGGCACTGGTGTCGACGGGTTCGGGAAGCCACGGCCCGATGTACGTCTCGCGGCGGGCCCGCGCGGACTGGAGCGCGTTGATGGCGAGCCGCGTGGTCGTGGTCGCCAGGAACGCGCCGGGATTCGTCACCGTACTCCGGTCATAAGCCTGCCAGCGCAGCCAGACGTCCTGTACCAGATCCTCGGCCTCGGCGGCGCTGCCGAGCATGCGGTACGCGATCCCGAACAGGCGCGGCCGGAGTTCTGTGAAGACCGCCACGGCCTCGTCGAGATCACTCTCCACGCGAATCGCCCCCACCCGTACGCACCGTGCGAATCAATCCTCTGCGCCGTGCCGTGGATTGCAAGGTACCGAGGTCTCCGTCACACGTAGGTGGGACGGTTGCGCGCCGAACGTGCCGGGTAGGAGATGCGCATGGGATCGACAGACACCACGTCGACGCTGGTGCGCGGGTACGCCGACAGCGCCAGCGACGAGCGGCCACTGAAGGGGTACGCGCTGGTGTTGGCGGGCTACGCGGGCGCGGCGGGTACCGTGGCGCTGGCCGCGCGCCTGCTAGGCCGGCGGTTGCCCGAGCGACCGGCGCCGGGCGACCTGCTGCTGCTGGCGCTGGCCACGCACAAGCTCTCCCGCCTGCTGACCAAGGACGCCGTCACCAGCCCGTTGCGCGCTCCGGTCACCGCGTTCGAGGGTCCGGCCGGCGAGGCCGAACTCAACGAGCGCCCCCGTGGCCGGGGCGCCCGCCACGCCATCGGTGAGCTGCTGACCTGCCCGTTCTGCACGGCGGTGTGGGTGGCCAGTGGGCTGGCGTCCGGGCTGGTTTTCGTGCCGAGGCTCACCCGCTTCGGAATGGGCATCGCCTCTGCCATCGCCGGTGCCGACTTTCTGCACCTCGGATACGACGCGGCCAAGCGGCTGGCCGGGTAGGCAGCCCGAAGCGGCAGGAGAAGCGAGAGCCGCGGAACAAGCGAAGCGGCAGGAGAAGTGAAGCGGCAGGAGACGCGAAGCCGCAGCAGAAGCGAAAGCCGGATCAGTCCCTACCCGACTCGATCGCGACGTGGTCGAGCAGCTCCTCTTCGCTCGGGATGTCGCGCGAGGCGATCGCCTCGGCCCCGCCCTCCGGCATCGCGCCGATCAGTCCGGTCGAGGCGGCCTGCGCGGCACCGATCAGCTTCGGCTGCGGGCTGCCGATCATGCCGAGCCGGGCGTACTGCTCGAGCTTGGCGCGGGAGTCGGCGATGTCCAGGTTGCGCATGGTCAGCTGACCGATGCGGTCGACCGGCCCGAAGGCGGAATCTTCGGTCCGCTCCATCGACAGCTTGCTCGGGTGGTAGCTGAACGCCGGCCCGGACGTGTCCAGGATGGAGTGATCCTCACCCCGCCGCAGTCGCAGCGTCACCTCACCGGTGACCGCCATCCCGACCCAGCGCTGCAACGACTCGCGCAGCATCAGCGCCTGCGGGTCCAGCCAGCGGCCCTCGTACAGCAGCCTGCCCAGCTTTCGGCCCTCGTTGTGGTAGCTGGCCAGTGTGTCCTCGTTGTGGATGGCGTTGACCAGCCGCTCGTAGGCGGCGTGCAGCAGAGCCATGCCGGGTGCCTCGTAGATGCCCCGGCTCTTGGCCTCGATGACCCGGTTCTCGATCTGGTCGGACATGCCCATGCCGTGCCGGCCGCCGATGGCGTTGGCCTCCAGTACGAGGTCGACAGCGGAGGCGAACTCCTTGCCGTTGATCGTCGCCGGCCGGCCCTGCTCGAAGCCGATCGTGACGTCCTCGGTGAGGATCTCGACGGTCGGGTCCCAGAACCGTACGCCCATGATCGGGTCGACGAGTTCGATGCCCGCGTCGAGGTGTTCGAGCGCCTTGGCTTCGTGGGTGGCGCCCCAGATGTTCGCGTCGGTCGAGTACGCCTTCTCCGTGCTGTGCCGGTACGGCAGCCCGCGCTCGAGCAGCCACTCGGACATCTCCTGGCGGCCACCGAGTTCGTTGACGAAGTCGGCGTCCAGCCACGGCTTGTAGACGCGCAGGTGCGGGTTGGCGAGCAGGCCGAACCGGTAGAACCGCTCGATGTCGTTGCCTTTGAAGGTGGAGCCGTCTCCCCAGATCTGCACCTGGTCATCGAGCATCGCGCGGACCAGGAGGGTGCCGGTGACGGCCCGCCCGAGCGGCGTGGTGTTGAAGTAGGCGCGGCCGCCGGACCGGATGTGGAACGCCCCGCAGGCCAGGGCCGCGAGCCCCTCCTCGACCAGGGCGGCCCGGCAGTCGACCAGGCGGGCGATCTCCGCGCCGTACGCGGCGGCACGCCCGGGTACCGAGGCGATGTCCGGCTCGTCGTACTGGCCGATGTCGGCGGTGTAGGTGCAGGGGACCGCACCCTTCTCGCGCATCCACGCGACCGCTACCGAGGTGTCGAGGCCCCCGGAGAAGGCGATTCCGACACGTTCACCGACAGGCAGAGAGGTGAGCACCTTGGACACGAGTAGGAGTATATGCATACGGATGCATGATCATGCAAGTCGAGGCAGTGAGTCCGACAAAAGGAGCCGTGAGTCAGACAAAAGGTGCAGACGGCTATTCATCGAGGGCCGCACGCGCGAGCCGGCCGTGCCGGCCCGACCGCTCGCGCCACGCCGCCAGCAGCCCGTCGCGCTCGCCGGCTTCACCGAGGCTCGCGAGGCTCTTCGCGACCGCGAGCCGCCGGGCCGGGCCGAGGTGCTCGTCCGCCGCCAAGGTACGCAGGGCCAACCGGGCGACGTCCTCGTCCGCGCGTACCCGTAGAAGATCGCCCACCCGCAACCGTTCCGCGCGGCTGTACGACGGATCCCGCAACAGCAGCACCAGCGCGCGACCGAGCCGTTCCTCGTCGAGCCAGTACCAGGTCGCTATCGCCGCCGCGAGACGGTCGACGAGCGCCCGGCGGTCGTTGGCCAGGATGTCGCCCATCCATGGGGACACCGGACTGAACCGGGGCCCGGACAGTGCCGTGCGCAGCCAGTGCCCGATCCGGTCCGAGCGGTTCGGCCAGTCGCCGACGCGCGACAGGGTGTTGTTCGCGGCGAAGGCGAGCATGCCCAGTGCGCTGCGTCGGGCGCGCCGGCCGCGGCCGGGATCGAGCGCGACGGCCAGCAGCGTGAGCACGGCGAGGCGGCCGTACCCCCACTCGTTGAGCAGGTTCAGGGCGGTGGACCGGGCCGCGGTGTGACGCCGGTCGATCAGCGCGTCGCGCAGTCCCCGGAGGATCAGCTCCGAGTCGTCGGCGGTGCCGTACTCGGCCAGTACCACACAGGCGATCACCCGATGGTCCAGCCGGCCGCGGTCGGCGAGCCGCCGCAGCGCCTCACGGCCGTGTTCGGCCACGTCGTCGATGGCGCTCTCGGCGAGGACGGCGGCCACCGCCAGCCGCTTCGGTCGGGACACCCAGCGGCTGTTGGCCAACCGGTACAGGTCGGTGGGCCGCGGCGACCGGGCCAGTAGCCAGCCGACGATCTCCGGAAGGTCGCGTTCGAGGAAGGTACCCAGCGCGAACGCCGGGCGCAGCCGGAGCAGGCGCAGCGCGGTCCGGAAGAACCGTCGGCCGTTGTCCGGCCCCAGCGACATGCCGTCCCTGAGGATGGCGGACACGATCGGGAAGCCGGTGTGCCGCAGGTTCCAGCGCGGCAGCAGCAGCCGGCGCAGCAGGGGCAGCGGCTCGAAGCCCCGGCCGATCGCCCGGGCCAGAGTGAACATGGCCAGGCTGCGCACGCCGCCGTCGCGGCGGGCGGCACGGACCCAGGAACGCCAGGAGAACCGGGACCGGTCGGAGGCGGGCGCGGCGGCCAGGTACTCGGCGAAGCTCTGGTGGATGAAGTCCATCCGGTCGCGGACCGGCACCAGCATGCCAGTACTGGTCAGCAGGCCGGAGACGTGGTCGCCGAGGTTGCGTACCGCGTGCAGCGCGGCCCGCCGCCGGGTGAGGTACGTGACGGCATTCGGCACCGAGGGCAGCTCGTCGAGGGACAGCCGCAGGTCGGCGAGATGTTCGAGGCACGGTTCGGTGTCGCGCAGCAACTGGCTGACCTGGTCGTCGGTGAGCCGGCCGGACAGTTGCTCGCGCAGCTGATCGGCCAGGCGCAACCGGTCCTGCCGCTGGTGCATGAGGTAGTCGACGAATTCCCGGTAGATGCCGGTGCGGTCCGCGGGCAGCGACGCGCCGGGATTGTGCTCGTACACCACGGCGGTGATGGTGGCGAGCAGCGGGGATTTCAGCAGCGGTGCGAGTTCGCTGCCGTCCACCTTGTGCAGGAAGTCGGCGGCCAGCGCGGCTGCCTTGTCCGGATGGCGGGCACGGAACCAGCGGCCGGCGAAGCGGCGCAGATCCAGCGGGTCGAGCGGGCTGAGCAGATAGTCGCCGAGGCGGTCGGACTCGTGCCGGGGAATCTGCGCGGCCAACCGGTCCAGTTCGCCGGCCGGAAGCGGGCGGCTCGTTATCAGGTACCGGAAATCCTGATCGTACCCGCCGAGCCGGAGCGCGATGGTGTCGATGAGCTCCTGGCGCCGGTCGGTGTCCAGGATCTCGTCCAGGCCGTCGACCATCACGAGCCAGTTGACCCCGGGCATCGGGCGGCTGTCGAACAGCTCGGGGGACAGCGGATGGTTGATGAGTCCGCGCAGATCGGCGGTGACCGCCTCGGCGAGGGACTGCCGCCACGGCCGGCGTGCGGTCAGGGCCACCGCCGGTACCCGCACCGCGACCACGCGCCCGAACGGCGGCGGCTCGCTGGCGCCGGCGAGCCAGTTCACCGCGGTGTTCCCGGCGATGTTCTGCAGCAGGGTCGTCTTGCCGCCGCCCGGGCCGGCGATGATCAGCGCGTGACGGTGACGGGTGAGCATGTCGGTGGCCGGCCGGTCGGCGAACCGGCGCGCGCCGGGAAGGGTGTCGCCGAGAGTTCCGGGCGTCTCCCCGCCGGCCCGGGGCCGGGCGCGCAGCCGAACGTACACTTCGGACAGTGGCGGTGGGTTGCCTTCGACGAGCCGGTACGGGAACCGGTCGGCGGCATGGGACTGGGCGGCGAGCAGTTCCCGCAGCCACGGCGAACTGGGCGCGGACAGCGGCTGTTCCAGCGGTGACCGCAGGTCGAGGGTTCCCGCGTGCCGGCGCAGTGCCTCGAAGATGCTCGCCGCGCCGACCATGTACCCGCCCTGCGGCTGCTGGTAGTCGCGGGACGCCTTCAGGATGCCGTGCACAACGCCGGTGGCCGGATCGACGATGGCGCTGCCGCTCATGCCCGCCGGTACCTGGTCGTTTTTCAGGCGCAGGTACCGGCCGGTGAAGCCGGCGACGTCCAGGCGCAGGGTGTCCTCGGCGACCGTCTCGTCCGGCGAGTACGTGCTGAACCCGTACGCCTCCACCTCGTCCGGGGTGACGGGGTTGTCGGGCAGCGGCGCGTACGGGTGGTTCACCGACTCGCCGACCTTGATGAAACACAGGTCGGGGAACGGATAGAAGGACCGTTGCGGGTCGGGACGATCGGGCTCCCGGACGACCACCCGTCCGGGCAGCCGAAGCTCGCCCCACCGCACGGTGAGATGTTCGGACCACTGCCACACCACATGCGCGCAGGTGAGCACCACCCCGCGCTGGATGAAGAAGCCACTGCCCAGAAACTCGTCACCGGCGAACAGGGCGACGGCACACCGGCGGGTCTGCGCCGCGGGACCCGTCTCCGGCGTTGGCATGTCCGGACGTCACCGCCAACCGATCGACATGAGTTGACCACATGCTACTAAAATCGGAACACCGTCCCGCCCGACCAGTGCCAACAGAGAGGCGGTCATGCCCGACTCGACTGACCGGTCCCGCGTCGTACCGGTCGAGATGCCAGACGGTTCGGTCCTGCGCGTCGAGGTCGCCGGCACGGGCGGAGGAGACGCCACCGCTGCCCGGCGGGTCCGGTTCGCCGACCTGCGCGACGACATCACGAACCTGACCCGGCTGGTCACCGAGGCGGTCGCCGGCGCGAAGCTGGCCGCACCGCGCCGGGTCAGCGTCGAGTTCGGCGTCAAGCTGGCCGTGGAGTCCAACGCGCTGGTCAGCGTGCTGGCCAAGGTGGGCGGCGAGGCCAGCATGGTGCTGCGGCTGGAGTGGGAGGAGCCCGCCGCCACCGGCGCTGGCCCGGACTGATGACCGGCGACCTGGCCGAAGCCGGTGAGGCACCGGACGACGGGCTCATCGACGAGGTCTTCGTTCCGGCGCTGGAGCGCTGGGAGCGCCGCCAGGCGCGGATCAACCGGAACCCGGTGACGAGGGCGTGCCGGCGGGTACTGTCAACGATCCGGCGGGCGACGTCCGGCACCGTACGCTGGTCCGTTCGGACGGCGGAGAAGCTGGACCGCTGGGTCACCCTGTGGCAACTCGTCTGCGTCCTGGCTCTGCTCGACACGCTCGGCGACTGGCCACAACTTTCGCGGCGGGTGCACACCTACCCGCCGTTCGGGCGGATGTCCGCCGAACCGGTACGGGCGCTGGGCCGGTTCATCGACCGGCGGGTCGGGGAGCTGCGCGACCCGGTTCTGCCCAGGCTCACTGACGCGTTGCCGGAGTCGTGGCGGTGGGCGAGCGGCGGCGGGTACCTGGCGATCCTGGTCGTCTGCGTGGTGCTGGTGCGCCAGCGGCCGCGGATGCCCCGGCCGCTGGCGCCGGTCATTCTGCTCGTCGGGTGCGCCGGCATAGCCGCGGCCGGGCTGGAGGTCCTGCACCTGCTCGCCACCTCGTTGGACGGCATCGCCCGGGCCGTTCAGGCGCTGGCGGTCGGCGGGGTCGCGGTGGTCATCGTCGCGACCTACCTCATCTTCCGGGTACTGGGTGGCCGCCGCCGGCCGTGACGCGGATCAGCGCGCGTCCCGCCACCGGGAGAACGCCTCCCGTACATCCGGTGGGGAACAGGCGATCGCGTCCGGGTCGGGTTCGGCCGCCGTGACGTGCGGGAGGTGGACGATCACGTCGTAGGCGTCGAGCGGATTCAGCTCGGTGTAGAAGCTGGCGAACCGCTGCCGGCCGGCGGCCCGTACGGTGTCGGCGTCCTCCGGTGACAGCCGCCGGAGGTCGGTCGCGAACGGGTCGTCGCAGCTCGCCGCCATCAGCGCGTCGAGGCTCCCGGGTCGCGGTGGCTCCTGGTCCGCGAACAGGGTGCCGGCGTAGAAGTCGGCGTTGTTGTTGAGAGCCTGGCCGGTACCGGTGGTCATGCCGATGACCAGGTACCCGTCGCCGAGACGATCGGCCAGGTGAAGGCCCATCGGAGCCGCCGCCGGCATGCCCGGCATGGTGGCGGGCCAGCGCTGGACATGGCCGTTGTGAGCGGCCACCACGATGCGGTCCTCCCGTCGCAGGATCCACTCGACGGTGTCCGCGATCGCGGCGTCCCGGTTGGACATCACGGTCTGCCGGTCGCCGCGAATCATCGCGCGGGCGACGGTGTCGAGCGCGACGGTGAGGTGCAGCGAACGCACCGCGCGCTGGTAGGCGTCGACGGTGGTGCGCTGGAGATAGTCGAGGCGCCGTGCGGTCATCCGCGCGGTGAGTTCGGCGAGGCCCGCGGTCAACGCGTCTCTTGTTTCCGGGGGAATCTCGGCGCATCCGGCGATGGCCGCGGGGGCGGAGAACGCGGACGGGGCAGCGAACGTGGCGGCGGTCTTCCGGATGCCGGGGTCCACTTCGAACTCGGGGTCGGCCTCCGCGAGGTAGGCGATGACGGCGTCCAGGCCGGGCAGCAGCGACGCGTTGGAGCCGCCCAGGTCGATGCCGTAGAAAGCGAGCGACCCGCGCCGGTTGTGCTCGCGCATCCACTCCAGGTGGGTGCGCATCGGTGCCCACAGCCCCATCAGCGAGGTGATCCCGTCGGCCATGACTTCGCCGAGCCGGTCGTCACCGCCGTGGACCCAACCGTCGGTCCGCCAACCCTCGGTGAAACCCGATTCCATCGCGTACGCGCTGAAGCCGTGCCGCTCGACCAGGTAGCGCAGCAGCCGGTGGCGCAGCTGGTAGGACTCGTGGTTGTAGTGCGCGCTCTCGCCGATCGCCACCACCCGGGCGTCGCCGATCGCCGCATCGAGCCATTCCAGGTCATCGAGCGGCGCGGCCGGATCGAGCGTGCGCAGCCGGGCCACCGCCGCGTCGCTCAGCCGTGGTGCCGTCGCGTCGCTTACCGGCGTCGTCGCCGCCTCGCTTGGCCGTGGCGCCGCCGGTGTGTTGTCAGTCATCCCCGTCCCCCTCCATCGTTCCCAACTTTGGGAAAGGTACCAGATGTGGGAACATGGCGGAATGGACGTCCTCGACCTGCTCCTGCACCCGGTTCGGCTGCGCATCGTGTACGCCATGTCCGGCGGGCGCGTGCGCACCACCGCCGACCTGTGCGCGAGCCTGCCCGATGTCCCCAAGACCACGGTGTACCGGCACGTCGGCCTCCTGACCGACGGAGGGGTGCTGGAAGTCGTCGACGAGCAGCGGGTACGCGGGGCGGTGGAGCGCCACTACCGGCTGCGCCGGGACCGGGCGGACATCGACGCCGAGGCCGGCGCGTCGATGTCGCTGAACGACCACCGGCAGGGGTTCGCCGCGTCCATGGCCGCGCTGCACGCGGAGTTCAACGCCTACCTCGACCGGCCCGGTTCCGATCCGCACACCGACCTGGTGGGCTACCGGCAGGGCATCGCCTGGCTGAGCGAAGACGAGCTGGTCGAGCTGATCGGCGACGTCCGTGGGCTGTTCGCGTCCCGGTCCCGCAACCAACCCGCGCCCGGGCGTACCCCCCGCCTGATCAGCCTGATCCAGTTCCCGATCGAGGAACCGCCGGAGGCGACAGACCCGGCCTAACGCCGCCGGGGTCGGTACGACCGTGAACTCGAAACGGCCGTGCGGCAGAGACATGGATGTCGAATGTCGCGAACACGGAGGGAAGTCGAGTGAGTCGGTTGTATCGAGTCACCGCACCGTGGTGACCACAGTGGCGGCCGGGAGCAGCTGCGACGCGGCCATCATCGAGGCGTCCTGGCGGGACACCGAGCAGTTCGCCGTGCTGTACGACCGTTATGCCGCGCAGCTCTACCGGTACGCCCATCGCAGGATCGGCCCCGAATTCGCGGAGGACGTCGTCGCGGACACGTTCCTGGCGGCGTTCCGGCGACGGCGGGAGTACGACCTCGCCCGGCCGGACGCCCGGCCGTGGCTGTTCGGCATCGTCACGAAGGAAATCGCCGGGCGGCGCCGGGCCGAACAGGCGCGGTACCGCATGCTCAGCCGCGCCGGTGTCGACGACACCGTGGACGGGATGGCCGACCGCGTGGCGATCGCGGTGACCGCCCAGGCGGTACGCGCCCCGCTGGCCGGGGCACTGGGACGGCTGGCCCGCGGCGACCGCGACGTGCTGCTGCTCATCGCCTGGGGCGACCTGAGCTACGAGGAAGTCGCCGAGACCCTGCAGATCAAGCTGGGCACGGTGCGGTCGCGGCTGCACCGGGCGCGCCGGCAGATCAAGGAAGCGCTCGGCGGGAGCGACCCCACAACAGTCTTGGGAGAGAACTCATGAGTGACCTGGAAGCGCTGGCCGTGCTGGGCAGCGAACTCGACCCGGCCGGCGCGAACCCGCCCGCGCGACTGCGCCAGCGGGTGTTGACCGAGGCGACCGTCGCGGGCCGCGGCGGGTACCGGCGACCGAGGTTCGCGCTGCCGTCGATGGGCTGGCGGCTGGGCGTCGCCGGCGGGCTGGCCGCCGTGGTGACCGCAGGCGTACTGGTGACACAGGTGGTGCCCTTCGGCGGCCACGCTCCGGCATCGCGCGCCTCGGCGGCGGACATCCTCCACGATGCCGCCTCGCTGGCGCAGCACGGGCCGATGCTGACTGTCCGCGGCGACCAGTTCGTCTACGCCGACTCCATCGCCACCGCGACCCAGCTGTCGCAGGGGCAGGGCGGCGACTCGAGTCAGGTCACCACCTCGAACGAACGCCGGGCCTGGCTGTCGGTCGACGGCACCGGTGACGGCCTGATCCGTCAACATCCGAGGTCGGACGCGGGCGGCTGGCAGGAGATACCGCTGCCGGGTTGCCGCGGCGGGGTGGAGAAGCAGACCAAGGGCGAACAGACTGTCTCGCAGCCCTGCAAGCCCATCCCCAACTATCGTGGCGACCTGCCGACCGACGCGGACGGCATGCGCGCCCTGCTCTACCGCAACGCGGGCGGTACGAAGAATCCACGCGACCAGGAGGCGTTCACCGCGGCCGGTGACCTCATCCGCGAGGCGTACCTGAGCCCGGCGTCGCTGGCCGCGGTCTTCAACGCGGTGGCGAAGATTCCGGGCGTGACGGTGGTCGGAAACGTGACCGATGAGGCCGGACGCGGCGGTGTGGCGGTGGCCCTCACCGAGGTGCAGGGCCAGCGCCAGGAGCTGATCTTCGATCGGGGTACCCATGCCTTCCTCGGCGAGCGCCTGGTCCAGGTACGCAACGAGGACGGGCTCAAGGCCGGCCAGGTGCTGGAGTCGACGGCCGTGCTCAAGGTGACGATCGTGGACCGGGTCGGCCAGACCTCCTGAGGTCGAGCCGGAAGCGTTCGGGGCGGGTGCCGGCGACGGGGGCCGGCACCCGCCCCGCGGCTCCCGCGGGCGGGGTGTCCTTACCGGCGATAATCGGCAGTGCGACGCCACATCGCCAGAGGAGTTGCTGATGGCCACGACGTGGGACGGATTGCCGATCGCCGAGGAATGGCCGAACGGGGCCAGCATCGTGGTAGGTCGCGACGACGGCGCCGTGCTGCTGCTGCACCGGGCGCACCAGGGTGTCGACTACGCGGGTCCGTGGGGATGGACGACACCGGCCGGTTCCCGCCAGCCGGGCGAGGCGATCCTCCCCGCCGCGTTGCGCGAACTGACCGAGGAGACCGGCCTGGCCGGCATCGAGGTGGCGCCGGTCGACCTCAGCGGGAGTTGGGTTTCGTTCGCCGCCCGGGTCGGGTCGGACGCGCAGGTGACTCTGGTCGACGTCGAGCACGACCGGTTCGAATGGGTACCGCCGGAGGACGCGTACGCGCGGGTCAGGCCACGGTTCGTCGCGGACGGGATGCGGCGGGCCCTGTCCGTACCGCTGGATCGGATCTCCTTCGCTCCCGAGTCCGACGCGGTGGACGCCGTCCTGATGGCGGACCGTCCCATCGGGCTGGCCCGGTCGGCGCCGCTCGCCTCGGACGAGGAGTATTTCGAGGCCGCCCGCTGGGCGACCGACGACGGCGCCGACGCCGTCGCTGTCCACTGCGCGATCGGCGATCCGGAGCTGGCCGGCCGGGGCATCGGGACGCGGGTGATCTGGAGCGTCGTCCACGACATCGTGCTGCCGCGCTTCCCGAAGACGCGGTTTGTGGTCGCGGATCCGCTCGCCGCCGACGGCGCCGCCGTACGCGCGTGCCAGAAGGCCGGTTTCCGCCGCGCGTACGACTTCGAGCGGGAGTCTGACGGGCACCGGTACGCGCTGTGTGTGTTCGACCGGAGCCGGGTCAGCGGCGATTGACCGGCGCGGTGTGCCGGGCGGATTCGGCCAGGCGCAGCACGGTGCCGGTGGGCGGAGTGGCCACGCGGCGGAAGCGTACCCGGGTGCCGGGCGCGGCCTGGGCCATCATCCACAGGTCGTCGGGGTGCACGACGCCGACCACCGGGTAGCCGCCGGTGGTCGGGTGGTCGGCCAGGAAGACGATGGGCTTGCCGCTGGCCGGAATCTGTACCGCCCCGAGCACCATCCCCTCGCTCGGCAGGCCGCCGGAGTGGCGCACCGGTACCTCGGGCCCGTCGAGCCGTACGCCGACCCGGTTGCTCGCGGTCGACACCTGGTACGTCGCGGCGAAGAGCCCGTCGATCGTGTCGCCCGCGAACCAGTCGTCGCGCGGCCCGAGAACCAGCCGTACCCAGGCCGTTTCCGGGATGCGTGCGCGGGGCGCGATGTCGACCGGAGCCGGGTCGCCGGCAGCCGGCCCGAGGGGGAGCACGGTGCCGGCCGCCAGCGGGGCGGGGCCGATCCCGCTGAGGGTGTCGGTGGAGCGGCTGTGCAGTACCGGCGGGCACGCGATCCCGCCGGCCACGGCCAGGTACGTCCGGATCCCGTTCTCCGCGCGGCCGATCGACAGCGTCGCCCCGGCCGGTACGTACTGCGGGGCGTGCAGGTCGGCCGGACGGCCGGCGATCGACACGCGGCAGGTGGCACCGGTCACCGCGATCCACCGGGGCTGGTCGAGCCGGACGTCGAGACCGAGTGCGGTCGCCTCGATCCCGGCCGCGTCGGGCGGGTTGCCGAGCAGGCGGTTGCCCAGCAGCAGGCTGTCCCGGTCGGCGGCGCCGGACCGGGGGACCCCCAGGTGCGCGAGCCCCGGCCGGCCCAGATCCTGCACCGTGGCGAGCAGGCCGAGGCGGAGCACGTCGAGAGTCGGCGGTTTCACGGCGCGATGACGAACTGAACGCGTGTGCCCGGGCTCAGCAGCGCGGGCGGTTCCCGGTCGAGGTTCCACAGCTCGGCCGCGGTGTGGCCGAGGATCCGCCAGCCACCGGGCGAGGTACGCGGGTAGATGCCGGTGTACTCCTCGGCGATGGCGACCGAACCGGCGGGTACCGCTTTGCGCGGGGTCGCCAGCCGTGGCATCCGCAGCGGTACCGGCAGGTCGGCGATGTACGCGAAGCCCGGCGCGAACCCGCAGAACGCGACCGTCATCGGCGCGCGGGTGTGCAGCGCCACGACGTCCGCTTCGCTCAGCCCCGCCTGCCGAGCCACGTCCGCGAGGTCGGGACCGTCGTACGCCACCGGAATCTCGACCAGCTCCGCCGCCCGGGTCGGGTCGGGGCCACCGCCGAACCAGCCGGCCAGCAGCGGCCCCAGTACCGGGGCCAGGTCTGCCGCCCCGGCCCCGTCCAGCAGCACGGTGCTGGCACCGGGTACCACGTCGACGACACCGCCGAGCATCCCTCGGTCGTGACAGTCCCGCAGGTACTCGGCCAACCCGCCGACCACCGAGGGCGGCACGTCGAGCAGGCACGCCGAGAGCCCCACCGGGCGGACCCTCACCTCAGCGGTCATCGTCCACCGTGGACTGTTTCGCGACCGCCGCGGCGACCTCCGTCTTGGCCTGTTCCAGGTAGGCCGTGAGGTCGGTACGGGCCTCGTCGTAGCGGCCGCCGATGATCTTGTCTGCGATGGAGCGGTTCTGGACGAGGTACGGCGCGTGAAAGGTCTTCGGATCCTCCAGTGCCAGAAAGCCGAGCCGCATCTCCGTCATGAGCCGCCGGAAGAACTCTTCCATCCGGGTGCTGCCGTGCACGCTGACCAGGTTGGAGTGGAAGCGCAGGTTCGCGGTGCCGGCGGTGACCCAGTCGTCGGCCGCGCCCGCCGCCTCGCCGGCCGCCACCGGCTCCAGCAGCGCGGCCGGATCCAGCTCCGCCCTGCCGGAGTCGAGCAGGTCGATCGCGCTCGTCTCGAACATCTGCCGCAGCGTGTAGATGTCGTGGACGTCGGCGACCGTCAGCGCGCGGACGGCGACGCCCTTGTGGGTCTCGTAGGTCAGCAGGTGCTCGCTCATCAGCGCCCGGAACGCCTCACGCACGGTGTTGCGGGAGATCTGCAGCGCCTGGGACAGGGCGGCCTCCGGCAGCGCGGTGCCCGGCTGGAACTTCCCCTCGAAGATGTTTTCCCGGATCACGGCCGCGGCTCGCTCGGCGGCGGTCGGCAGGGGCGCCAGGGACGGCAGGCTGGCGAGCGCTCCGCTGCCGGGCCGGGCCCGCTCGGGGCGAGTCATATGGCGGCTCCTGTTAGACAGTTCTACGAAAGATTGTTGAACAAAAATGTTGCACGAGTCAGAGTCACGCCGGTACCGTCTGTGTTGTTCAACAATCGACACCCTACAGTCGGTTGCAGGGCGCGTAAAGCGAGCGTCGCCGAAGATCAGGTTCGACCCCGAGGGGCATCTCATGACAGACGTGACCGAAACGCATGGGGCAGTCGCCGACGCCGCCCGGCGGGCGCACCAGGCGGCCTCCTCGCTGGCCGCGGCCTCGGACGAGACCATCGGCCTGGCCCTGCGCGGGATGGTGACCCGCCTGAGCAAGGCGCCGGAGGCGCTCCTCGCGGCCAACCGGGCCGATCTCGAGGCCGCCGCCGAGGCCAAACTGAGCGTGGGCCTCACCGACCGGTTGCGGCTCGGTGCGGACCGGCTGGCCGGCATGGCCGACCAGCTCACCGCCCTCGCCGACCTGGCGCCCGAGCCGTCCAGGGTCACCGTCCGCGAGTTGCCCGGTGGGCTCCTGCTTCAGGAGTGGAGCCGCCCGGTCGGCGTGATCGGCGCCAACTTCGAAGCGCGGCCCAACGTGGTGGTGGACATCGCGTCCCAGCTCATCAAGTCCCGCAACGCGGGAGTGCTGCGGACCGGCTCGGCGGCGCTGCGGTCGGCTGCCGCCCTCATGGACGAGGTGGTCGGGCCGGCACTCGCCGAAGCCGGGCTCGACCCCGACGCGATCCAACTGGTCCGGGTGCCGGGGCGCGAGTCGGCCGCGGCCCTGGTGAGCCAGCCCGGCCTGATCCCGCTGGTCATCCTGCGCGGCAGCGGCGACAGCACCCGCGAGCTGGCTCAGCGTGCCGCCCTCAACGGCGTCAAGACCCTCGCGCACGCCGACGGCGGTGGGGTGATGTATCTGCATCCGTCGGCCGACCGGCGCCGCGCGGAAGACCTCATCGTGGCCAGCGTGGACCGGTTGGGCGTCTGCAACCGGCTCAACCTGCTGCTCGTCGACCGGGCGATCTGGGAGCAGAGCACGCCGTGGATCGTCGACCTCCTCGCCGCGCAGCAGCCGAGCATCCGCGCGATGCTGCCCCCGCACGATTTCCCGATCGGGCACGAGTGGGCCCTCGACTCCGCGGCGGACGCGACGGTGACGATCGCGCCGGCGGACGGGCCCGTCGACGCCGCTCGGATCGCGAACGAGGAGACCTCCGGACTGGCGGCGGCCATCGTGGCCGAGGATTCCGCCGCGGCCGGCGAGTTCCTGGGCAGCTACGCCGGCACCGGCGGCTTCTGGAACGCGACCACCCGCCTGCTGGACGGATTCAAACTGCTCGCGGTCCCGGAGACCGGAATCAACATCGATCGGGTACCGGGGCCTCGTGGGCCGGTCACGTTCCGCGACCTGCGCCTGCGCCAGTACGTCGTCACGCCGGCCGCGCGAGCGGCCGACCTGGACTGAACCACCCGCTCGCCTGGCCGGTACCCGGATCGGGCGAGCGGATTCGACACCGCTGTCGACGGAAGGTGACACTGCGGACCGAAAAGAGGTACGGCCATGGACCGCCTCCGCCCCGAACACACCGCGCCGGCTCTCCTGCCTCTCCTGCGTAGACCCGGCGGCCAGTCCCGGAACCGATGGCGGCGCGCGGTGAACCTGGTCCTGCACAAGTTGGGCGTCCTGGCCGACCTCAGGGATATCGGCCACTTCACCGACTTCGGCGACGAGGACGGCGACTGGGAGCAGGACATCCTCGACGGCGGCGGGCCGCCGGGTCCCTCGCGGTGGCGCCCGGCCAGCCGGCTCTCCGACCACCTCGCGGTGATCTGCGTCGGGACCGGCTGTACCGGTGTCCTGGCGATCATTGTCATCGAATTCATGCACCCGACCCCGATCGGCCTCACCGCCATCGGCGCTATCGCGGCGGCCGCCTTCCGTGCCGGCAGCGTCCACGGCCTGCGCCGGAACAGAGAGGACAGGTAGCGCGATGGACCTCAACAGCGACCTCGGCGAGGGCTTCGGCATCTGGCGCCTCGGCGACGACGAAGCGCTTCTCGACACGGTGACCAGTGCCAACGTGGCCTGCGGCTACCACGCCGGGGATCCCTCGACGATGCGGCGGGTCTGCGGGTACGCGGCGACCCGCGGCGTGGCGACCGGTGCCCACGTGGGCTATCGCGACCTGTCCGGGTTCGGCCGGCGATACATCGACGTCGATGCCGGCGAGCTGCGCGACGACATCCTGTACCAGATCGGCGCGCTGTCGGCGTTCGGCCCGGTGACGTACCTGAAGCCGCACGGGGCGCTGTACAACACGGCGGCCGTGGACCCCGCCCAGGCGGGTGCGGTGGTCGACGCGGTACTGGCGTGGCGGGACGACATCGCGGTGCTGTGCCAGCCGGGCTCGGTGCTCGCCCGGCTGGCCGCCGACGCCGGCCTGCGGGTTGTGGCAGAGGGCTTCGCCGATCGCGCGTACCGGCCGGACGGGCGCCTGCTCTCCCGTCGCGAGCCGGGTGCCGTGCTGCGGGACATCGACCAGGTCGCGGCCCGGGCCGTACGCGTCGCGACCGAGGGCACCGTGGTCGCGGTCGACGGGGCGACGATCCGGCTGCCGGTGGAGTCGCTGTGCGTGCATGGCGACACCCCCGGCGCCGTGGCCATGGCTCGGGCGGTCCGCGGGGCGTTGCACGCGGCCGGCGTCCGGGTCGCCCCGTTCGCTGGCGCGGGTGGCTGACCCGATCCCCGAGGGCGAACAGCGGCGCGGCATCTCAGATCGCGAACAGCAGTGCGGCATCTCAGATCGCGAACTGCAGTGCGGCATCTCAGATTGCGAACAGCAGTGCGGCGTTGATGAGCATCACGACGGCGGTGGCGAAGTGAACGCCGAAGGCGACCGCCTTGGGCCCGCCGTGCCGCAGCACGATGACCATGTCACCGAGCGGGGCGATCGCGACGACCAGCATGTACCAGCCGACCGCGTGGGCCGACGCGAAGGCGATCAGGGCGAGAGCGAGGAGCCCGTATACGGAGTCCCGCACTCCCTTGATGGTCAGGTACGCGGAGTCTCCGTCCTTCTTGGCCGGGACGCCGTAGCCGGCGGCCGACGACTGGGGCGCGACGAGGAACCGCACGCCGATGAAGACCACGAAGACACCGAGGACGATGGCTAGCCCGTAGGCGATGGGGGTGAGCATGACCCGTCTCCAATTTCTAGCAGCGCTAGGAACGTGGTCGACACTAGCAGGGCGACGATAGAACTGCTAGCGGCGCTAGGAAACGGGTCAGGTCGGTACGGTGGCGGCGCGAACGCGTGCGATGTGCGGTCAGCGGCGACGGTGGATCGCCGCGACCGCGACGGCGACGATCGTCAGCGCGGTGCCGACGTAGGTGGCCGGGCCGGGGTGCATGCCGGCGGTCGGCGCGATGAGATCCAGGATGATCGCCATGACCAGTTGGCCGGCGATGGTCGCCAGCGCGAGCAGCAGGACACCGATCTGGCGCACCACGGTCACCGTGATCGCGATGAACGTCACGCCGAGCGGTCCGCCGACGTAGGCGGGCCAGGGCGGAGTGGGTATGTTGCCGGGCGCGCCGCGTATCGCGACCTCGATCCCGAACACCGGCAGCAGCAGCGCGGTACCCACCACGAAGTTGATCAGCGTGGGGGCCAGCGTACTGTGCGACGCCGCCCGTACCCGGCCGTTCAGCGCCTGGTGCAGCGGAGTGACGATGCCGGCGACTACCGGCAGGACGATCAGGCCGATCGCCTCCGGGGTGTGGAACTTCCCGCTCACGGCCACGATCACCGAGCCGATCGAGAGTACGGCGCCGATCAGCCGGAACGCGGTGACCGGCTGGCGACCCGACGGCCCGATCCCGAGCCGGTCGATGACCAGGCTGGCGATCGACTGCCCGGAGACCGCCGCGATGGTGAACACGGCGACACCGAGGGCGGTCACCGCCTCGCCCTGGCTGATCAGCGTGTAGGCGCCCGCGATCCCGCCCAGGTAGTACCACGGCGGCAGCCGGTTCGCGCGCAGTTGACGGATGAGCGCGCCGGCCTTCCCGCGCACCGCGAAGAGAGCCAGGATCAGCGTGCAGAGCGTCAGGCTGCTGCTGAAGCTGATCAGTGCGGCGAGTACGCCGTCGTGCACGCGGTGCCCGAAGTCGCCGTTGATCCGGGACTGGAGGGCCAGCACGGCACCGGCGACGGCCGAGAGCGCGCAGCCGGACAGGTAGCGATGTGGCTCCGATTGGTTGGGTCGATCGGGCGCGGAGCGGCTGTGGCTCATCGCCTTTCATCATCACGCGGTGTGCTGTGCGGGGTCGGCGGATTTCCCGGTTTGCCCCGCGCGACGGAGTGATCGGGGACCTGGGGCGCGCGCAGTTTGTAAAGAAGGTTACCTATGATACCCGTTGCCCGTTCGCCGTAGTCTGATACCGCCGCGTCTCAAGGATGGTGTGGAGCATGGTTGGTCCAGCAGTGTCCGGCTCCGAGCGCAGAGACAGGACGCCGACCGGCTTCGCGGTGGGATTCGTCCAGCCGCTGGGCATCTACCTGGGCGCCGTGGCGCTGTTCGCCGCTGTCGAGGTGTTGGGCGGCCCGAGCCTGCGCGACCACGGCTACCCGCTCCAGGGTGAGGCCGCGGCCATCCTCGGCGTGCTCGCCTGTGCCTTCCTCGGCGTGCGGCACCAGCGGCGGGGCCGCGAGCGCACCGCCATCGGCGTGTTCGTCGGAGCGCTGGTGTGGCCGGTCGTCTTCGTCGCGCTGTTCCTGGCGGTCGCCGCGTACCGGTTCTCGCACGGGACCTTCGTCACCCCGTGAGGCGCCGCGTCCGCCGTCCGTCCGCCCCGTGCTGTGAGGACTCGTCGACCCGGTCGAGCCAGTCGCCCATCAGCGTGTCGAACAACTCCGGCTGCTCGAACTGGAGGTTGTGGCCGGCCACATCGAGCACGGCGAAGCTGGCCCGCGGGTAGTGCGGCAGCAGTACGAACTGGTCGAGGTAGCCCACGCTGGAGTCCTGCCGGCCGGTGAGGATCAACGTCGGGCGGGCGAACGGCTCGCCACCCTCGGGATCGTCGGTCAACGTCCAGCGCTGCCGGATGCGCGCCATCGCGGCGCTGTCCGCGGCGTCGAGCCCGGGCATGATCTCTTCCCGGAACCGGCGCAGGGTCTCCGGCGTCTGCACCACCGCGATCTCCGCGAACGCCTCGGCGGTCCGCGGGTCGACGGAGGCGAGCAGGTCTGGGTCGGCACGCAGCACCCGGTGCCCGGGCACGTGACGATCGGCGTGCTCGACCACCGCGCCGATCGGGCAGATCAGGGCCAGTCCGAGCACCTGGTCGGCCCGGGTCCGGACGAGCGCCCGGGAGAGATAGCCGCCGTACGACTCGCCGACGAGCAGGAACGGTGCGTCGCCGATGGTGCGGTCGACGAAGTCGTCGAGGGCGGCCAGCACGTCATCGGAGCTGGCGATCGACTCTGGCGCCGGAGACTTCCCCATGCCGGGCAGGTCGGGATAGAGCCGCCGGTATCCCGGTCGCCCGGAGAAGAACGGCTCCAGGCAGCCGAGCATCAGCCGGTGATCCGGCGTCCAGCCGTGCACCGCCAGCACCGGGATGCCGCTGCCCCGCTCCACGAAGTTCAGCGTCACGTCCTTCTCCTCCCGTTCCACGTCACGAGGGGGATCGTGCCAGCGGGTACCGACAGAATCCGGCCGTCACGGAGCCGGCCGTGGTGGAGAACACAGAGCTCAGCGGGCGGTGCCCGCCTCCGCCGGGTGCCGGCCGCCGCTGTGCTCCCCGGTCGGGTCGGCGAGCAGCGGCGCGAACGCCAGCTCGGCGGCGCCGATCAGGGTCGCGTCGTCGCCGAGGGCCGAGGTGCGCAGCAGCACCCGTTCCCGTGACACCGCCAGGACGTTGGCCGTCAACCGGGTGCGTACCTGGGTCGCCGACCCCCGGTACACGTCGCGCAGCATCCCGCCGAAGACGACCAGGCCCGGATTGAACAGGTTGATCAGATTGGCGACGCCGATGCCGAGCCAGTCGCCGATGTGATCGAGTGCGGCCCGGGCCAGCGGATCGCCGCGATCGGCGGCGTCCACCACGGCGCGGACGGCGTCCCGCCCGGTCAGGTCGGCGGGCCGCCGCGCGGCGTCGAGGAGGGCCCGTTCGCCGACCTCCGCTTCGAGACAGCCGCGCGAGCCGCATCCGCAGGGCCGGCCGTTGTACGGGTTCACCAGCATGTGCCCCAGCTCGCACCCGTACCCGCCGTCGCCGTTCAACAGCTTGCCGCCGACGATGATCCCGCCACCCACGCCGACGTCGCCGTGCAGGTAGATGAGATTCGGGAAGCCCACGCCCGCCCCGCGCTCGTACTCGGCCAGGGCGCCCAGGTGGCCCTCGTTGCCCACCGGTACCGGCAGGCCGAGACCCAGCCGCCGGCCGAGTTCAGCGCCGAACGCCTGGTCCACCCAGCCCATGTCCGGGCCGAAGCGCACCATCCCGTCGCCGGGCCGGATCATCCCGCAATACGACGCGCCCACCCCGACGCACACCGATCCGGGGCCAGCCGTGCCCGCCACCCGCCGGCCCAACCCGGCCAGTACCTCCACCACGCTGTCGAGGTCCGCACCGGCCCGCGGCCGTACCGCCTCGCGGCGGTCCAGGATCGTCCCGCCCAGCCCGACGCGCGCGGCGACCAGCCGGTCCACGGCGACGTCGAAGGCCAGCACGAATACCCGGTCGGACTCGGGTCGCACCACCAGCGACGGCCGTCCGGCCCGGCCGGTCTGGTCGGGCAACTCCTCGCGGACCAGACCCGCGGAGGTGAGTTCGGCGGTCAGCGCCATGATGGTGCTGCGGTTGAGCCCCATCCGGTCGGCCAGTTCGGTGCGGGAGGCCGGACCTCGCAGGTGTACGTGCCGGAGAAGGGCACCGAGGTGTCGCCGGTGGGCATCCTTGCCCGGTCCGACTCCTGGTACCGCCCGGCTCGTCAGCATCTCGGGGACCTTGCTCACTCGGGACGCGAGTCCAAAGGGTAAAGATACGCGTCAAAGCAGCGTGTCGGCCAGGTTGCCGATGAGCCCGGGATCGCACTGGAGCAGCAGCAGCCGCAACTCGCGCAGTTGGTGCTCGTACCGGTTCACCTCGATGCCGAGTTCCCCGACGGTCTGGTTCCACCGGTCCTCGTCGGCCAGGTACGCGACGAGACGGTCGAGGCCGGCCCGGCCGTCGGAGCGCCACTGCAGCGCGTGCAGCAGCGCGGGCCACCGGGTGACGATCTCGGCGAAGATGAGCAGATGCTTGGCGTGTGAGATCGACGCGCGTACGTCGGCAGGGCCGTCATCCGGTGAGCGGCTGGGCTCGGGGCACACCCGGGCGTAGAACTGCCAGACGTTGATGAGGCGCTTCGCGTTCCGTACCGACCGGCCGGGCTGCGCGCTCAACCGGGCGGTCAGCCAGGACCGTACCTGCGGATGCTGCTCCAGCGACCGCCAGGCGAGCGTGTCGACCGGAGTCGGCGCGGTCCCCGGCGACGGCCTGGCACCGTCTCCCCGCGCGCCGTCGGCGGCGGCCCCGCCGGCCGCTCCGGTAACGGAACCCCCGGCAACGGAACCCCCGGCAACGGAACCCCCGGCAACGGAACCCCCGGCAACGGAACCCCCGGCAGTGGAGGCCCCGACAGCGGAAGCCCCGGCAGCGGAAACCTTGGCCCCCCGCGGCGCCGGCACCCGCGAGCCGTCGGCGGACGTCCGGGCGGATCCGGCGGCCTGATCGATGAAGCGCGGGATGCTGTCGTCCGCGGCTTGAGGCAGCACGACCGGCAACTGGATCAGCTTGCGCAGGAAGGCCCAGCCCGCGCTCGGATCGTCTCCGCGCTGTGCGGTCTGGCGATGATAATGGTCGGGGTAGTGGCCGTCGAGGTGCGCCGCGATCACCTCGGGGTCGAGGCCGATGACGAACCGGCAGCGCAGTCCGGTGTCCGCGTTCACGCCGGAGAGGAACAGATTGATCGCCTCGAACACCTCCGCGGTCACCGTGGTCCGGCACCGGTCGATGTCGTCGACGAACACGACGAGGTCGCAACCCGCGTTCCGGACGTCGGTGATGACCTCGCCGATGTCGTGCTGGTACAGGTAGAGGGCGCCGACTCGGGCTCTGCGCAACGGATCCGCGACGATCTCGAGCGGCTGGTTGTCCTGCTGGAGCAGGTCGGCATCGGTGACCGGTCCGTGGAAGAGCGCGGCCGGAAGGTAGTGCGCCGCCGGACTGAACCAGAACCGGGTGGTGGTGTGCGCGATGCCGGCGACCAGGCAGGCCGCCGAAATCACCAGCGCGATCGTCGCCGCGGTGACCGAGTGGCCGAGCACGTCGAACGGTACGTTCAACTCGGCCAGCGCGATCGCCAGCGGCGCGACGATCGCGCCGAGCGCCACCCCGAGCATCGGCGACACGACCCGGCGGTACAGGGCGCGGCGCAGGCTGTACCGGTCGCTGCGCCCGAGGTTCCGGCGGAACCAGTACCGTTCCCGCTCGCTGTCGGTCGGATAGAGCACGGTGCCGGCGCGCTCGATGATTTCGTGGGCGAGTCCGGCCCACGCCTGTTCGCCGGACTGGTGCACCCAAGGGTTGAACCACACGGTGAGCACGCCCCGGTGCGCCGTGGCGCCGCCCGGCCGGCTGGTCCGGTTCGTGGCGCGGCGCCCGACGCGCCGGGCGGGACCGGTTGCCGGTCGCGGCTGTGCCGGCTGGGCCGGAGCGCGACCGTGGCGAGTGATCTCCCGCAGTGCCGCCCGGACGGTGTACCGCTGCCTCGCGGCGGATCGGTGGTCGGCACGCGCCGGTGGCGGATGGCGTTCGTCGAGACGGCGGCGGACCAACCGCATCAGCGTGGTCTTGCCGCAGCCCCACGGCCCCTCGACACTCACGACGGACGGCCCGTCGTCGGCCGGATCGTCCGAAGTGGACGGTTGGCCCGAGCCGGACGGTTGGCCCGGGCGAACCAGTTGGTCGGCGATGGCGTCGGCCCACCGCTGCCGGTCGAGCAGGTCCACGGTGGCGGGTGCGTCGGACAGCGCCCAGATCCCGACCGGGCCGACCTCGATGGAGCGGATCGCCCGCCGCAGGTGGAGATCCCAGAGACGGATGGTGCCGTCGTAGCCGGTGGAGGCGAGTCGCGCGGAACCGTCGGCGGCGCGCCACCCGGCCAGGTCCCACACGCCGCGCTGGTGGCCGGTCAGCGGTTCGCCGATCGGAGTCCCGTTCTCCGGATCCCACAAGCGGATCGTCCCGTCGTCGCCGCCGGCCGACGCGAGTCGCGGGTTGCCCTGCGGATCGGTCCACGGCACGAGCGAACGTACCGTGCCGATGTGGCCGTGCAGCGGTGTTCCGACCGGCTCACCGGTGCCCGCGTCCCACACCCGGATCGTCCCGTCGACACTGCCGGAGGCCAGGAGGCGGCGGTCGTTCCGGTCGGTCCACGTCGCGAGTGCCCGGATCCAGCCGGCGTGGCCGGACAGCGGACCGAAGAAGGGGGCGCCCGTGCCGGCGTCGTACACGTGGATCTCGTTGCCGTCGCCGCCGAACGCGATCCGTACCCGGCCGTCCTCGGCCGACCAGGCGGCCAGGGCGAGTACCCAGTTCAGCCCGGTGACCGCGACGTTCGGTACCTGCTGGGCCCGGCCGGTCGCCGGATCCCACAGCCGGATGGTGCCGTCCGCACCGCCGGAGATGAGTCGCACCGGCCCGCCGGTGGCCGGGTGGGCGATCAGCGCGGGGATCCAGCCGGCATGCGCGTTGATCGGCTCACCGGCCGCGGCACCGAAGTGCGCGTCCCAGCACCGCACGGTGCCGTCGTCGCCCGCCGAGGCGATCAACGCGCGCCCGTCGGCGGCGGTGAACGCGGTCATCGTCCACACCGTCGCGGTGTGCCCGGACAGTGGCTGGCCGACCTGCGCGCCGGTCTCGGTGTCCCACACGCACAGGACCCCGTCGTCCCCGGCTGCGGCCACGTGGGTGTGACCGTCGCTGGCGGTCCACGTCGCCAGCGCCCACAACGCGGCCATGTGGGTGGTGGGCGACGAGTCGACCGGGGTGCCCGTGTCCGCGTCCCAGATGTGGATGATGCCGTCCCGCGCGGACGTCGCGAGCCGGTTGCGTCCGCCCGTCGACCACGCGGTCATGCCGCTCTCGGCACTGGTGAAATTCCCGGGCACCGGGCCGGCGAGCGGATCGCCAGTGCGCGGGTCCCAGATCCGCACGGTGCCGTCCATACTCGCGGACGCGAGACGGTCGACCTGGTCGCCGGTGCTCCAGGTGACGATCGTGTGCACCCAACCGGTGTGACCGAGCAGCGGTGACCCGATCGGAGTACCCGTCTCCGCGTCCCAGATCCGTACCGTTCCGTCCGCGCTGCCGGACGCGACCCGCATCCCGCCACCCGCGTCCGGCCAGTTGGTCAGGCTCCAGATCGCCCGCGCGTGACCCCCGCTGATCTCACGCAGCAGGTCGCCCGATCCCTCGCCCCAGATCCGGATCGCGGTGTCCTGCCCGGCCGAGCACAGCCGTCTCGTGCCGTCGGCGGCGACCCAGGTGGTGAGCGCGTGGAGGGCGCCGGTGTGGGCGGCGATCCGCTCGCTGACCAGCGCGCCGCTCTCCACGTCCCAGATCCGGATCGAACCGTCCGAACCCGCCGCCGCCAGCCGGCTCTCGCCGTCGGTCGTGGTCCAACTGCTCATCGCGTGGATCCAGCTCTCGTTGACCGGGGACATCGAGGCGACCTCGGTGCCCGACTCCAGATCCCAGACCCTGATCCACTCGTCGACACCGGCTGAGACCAGCCGGACTCCTGCGTCGCCGCGGCACGCCCGCAGATGCTGGACGCCGGCCCCATGACTGAACGCGGTGAGCCTCGTCAACGTGCCGGCGGACAGGTCCCACACCTGCACCACGCCATCGGTCCCGGACGAGGCCAGCCGCATGCCGCCGTCGATGGCCTGCCACGATTCCAGCCCGCCGACGCCACCCCGGCGGGCGGGGACCCAGGGCGTCGCAGCAGCCGGCCCGGACACGTCACGCCCGCCGCCGCAGCATGGGGACCATTCTCAGCCAGCCGGTGCGGCCGCACAACGCCGAATGTCGATGCTCGCGCACGCACCCGGCGTGCCGCGATGGGGAAGATCTCAGCACGTTCGGCGCGGACTCCTCGAACCGGCCAGGGCGTCGGCGCGTAGGCAGGGCGCGCGGACCACAACACTCCGTGCGTCGGAACGGACTCAGTGGGTGAACCCGGACAGGGACCAGATGGCGAAGTTGATCGTGGCCGCCGCGCCACTGTACGCATTTGTCGCTCCGATGCGGGCCATCGCGTCCGACCTGAGCCGGCGAGGGCACGACATCACCTTCCTGACCGGTTCCCGGTACCGCGACTGCTTCGACGGCATCGGCGTCCGGTTCGAGCCACTGACCGGGGTCGCCGACTTCGACATCGGCCGGCTCGACGAACTGGTACCGGGGCGGAACTCGGCGCCGCCCGGCCCACAGCGCATCGCGCTGGACCTGCAGCGGCTGTTCGTCGAGCCGATCCCGGCCCAGCACCACTCGCTGCAAGGGCTGCTGGCCGCGGCCGGCGACGAGCCGGTGGTACTGCTCCAGGACACGACGTTCCAAGGGGCCGCGCCGGTGCGGTACGGCGCGCCCGGCCTGGCACCCGCCGCGATCGTCGGCATCGGCCTCGCCGCACTACCGGTGAGCAGCGTCGACACCGCGCCGTTTGGGCTCGGCCTGCCGCCGGACAGTTCGCCGGAGGGGCGGGCCCGCAACCGCGCGGCCAACGCCGAGGTGGAGCGGGTCTTCTGCGACGTCCAGGGGCGTTTCCTGGCACTGCTGAGCGGCCTGGGCGCGACCGAGGTGCCGCCGTTCGTTCAGGACAACCAGGTGCTCATGCCCGACAGGTACCTGCAGTTGACCGTCGCGGCACTGGAGTACCCGCGCAGCGACGCGCCGCCCGGGCTGCGGTACGTGGGGCCGCTGCCCGGCGTGGCGGACACATCCCGGCCGCTCCCGCCGTGGTGGGACGACGTTCTCGCCGCGCGACGGGTGATCGTGGTGTCCCAGGGCACTCTGGCGAACCGGGACTTCAGCGAACTGGTCGAGCCGGCGCTACGGGGTTTGGCCGACTCCGACGCACTGGTCGTCGCGACGCTCGGGCGGGACGCGACGCTGTCCGGCGTACCGGACAACGCCAGAGTCGCCGCGTTCGTGCCGTACTCGGACCTGCTGCCTCATGCCGACGTGTTCGTGAGCAACGGCGGCTACGGCGGGGTGCAGCAGGCGCTCGGATTCGGGGTACCGATGGTGCTCGCCGGGTTGAGTGAGGACAAGGCGGAAATCACCGCCCGTACGGCGTGGACCGGCGCGGCCATCAACCTGGCGACCCAGCGGCCGACCGAGGAGGACATCCGCGCCTCGGTCGAGGCGGTGCTCAGCACGCCGTCGTACCGGCGCAACGCCGAACGGTTGCGGGCCGACATCGCCCGGCACGACCCGTACGGGGAGATCGCGGCAACGGTCGACGAGTTGTCGGCGCGAGCCTGACCCTTACCGCTTGGTGTGCCCCTTGCCCTTGCCCTTGCCGGGCTTGTCCGTGCGGTCCGGCGTCGGTGTCGCGCCGGGCTGCGTCGGAGTGGCCTGCTTCCCGCTTCCGGACAGCACATGGGCACAGAACGAGGCGATGTTCGGCTGCCCCTTGGCCGCCGCTTCGAGCGCGCGCTGCACCGGGTCCGGCAGGGTAGTGCGGTGCGGGCCCTTCCGCGCCAGGTTCCACGCCTGGCACAGCTGGACCGGCGTGAAATCGCTCGGATGGGTGACGCTGGGATCCGGCCGGGGTGCGGCCGACCGGCCGGTGCCACCGGGGATCGGCGACTTCGATACCGACGGCCGCGCCGCCGTGCTCGGCGCCGGAACCCCCAGCGGGGAGAACAGGTTGTGGGCGCGCTGCTGGACGACCGGCGGCAGGCGGTTGGTCTCCGCGGCGAGCACCGTGGAGCCGGTCATCAACACCGCGACCAGCGCGGCGAGCCGCAGCACGACCGTTCCCACGGATTGACGCCCCCGGTCCCGGCGCACCCGGCGACGGATCCGTCCCGGGGCCGCGGCCGCCTGCGTGCCCTCGCGTGCCACGACGAACTGAGCCACGGCCCGCTGCTCCCCGAGCAACTCTTCCGGAAGCGCCGGAGCACGGACCGCGTCGAGCAGCTCACCCAACCCCGTCTGCCCGGGGTCGGGCGTGCCACCAGCTATCAGCCGGTCTGTCTCGGCCAGATCAAGCCGACGGTTTCCCCACCTATGCATCGCGTATTAACAGTGCCACGGTGGGTCGTCGCGTTACACCCTCCATCGGGACGGGTCGCCGCCCCGGACGATCGAGGCGAGGCCCGACGCGAACCGGGGTGCCGCCGTGGACGAGCACGGTGGCACCCCGGGCGCGGTGCGAATCAGCCGCGGAAGTTCAGCGGGTCGCGGCGGCGTCCTGCCCACGAAGCCGGCGGATCCAGCCGTGCGCGGTGTGCCGCGGCACGCTGTAGTGGTCCGCGACGGCGGCGGCGCTGCCCGCCTGCGCGTACACCGTGGCGAAGTCGTCGGGCATGCGACGGTACGCGCGCTCGTTGCTGGCGGCGGCGGCGGTGGTGCTGCGGGTGGTGGCCTTCTTGGCCGGGGCCGCCTTCGCGCTCTTCTTCGCCATGGCCGCGTCGGTGATCGACGACTGGGCGCCCGACCGCGTCGAGCCGGCGGAGCGACGCGTGCGTGCCTTGGTCGCGGGTGCGGTCGGAGCGGTCTCGGCCGCCGTGGCCTTCTTGCCCGGCGCCCGCCGGGTGGCCGACCGCGTCGCCTTCGCCGTCGACTTCGCTGCCTTGGCGGGGGCCTCCGCCGCCTTGGTCGCGGGCTGGCTCGCCTTGGCCGCGGGCTGCGTCGCCTTGGCCGTGGACTTCGCTGCCTTGGCTGCCGACTTCGTCGCGGACTTGGTCGCCGACTTCGTCGCGCCGGACGCCGACTTCGCCGTTGCCTTGGCCGCGCCGGAGGTTGCCTTCGCCGGGCTGGCCGGTGCGGTGTCGGTGACAGTGGCGTCGACGACCGTCGAGGGCGCCGCCTCGATCTCGTGCTTCGGTGCGGACGCGGTCAGGACCGGGGTCGGCATGCTCGGCGTGATGGCCTGGAGCAGGAGGCCGTAGTCGATAGCGGGAACCGAGCCCTGCGACAGGATGTTGCCGGCGTGCAGATGCAGGTCGGTGAGCGTGACGTCGCCGCCGGACGTGTCCAGCCGCAGAGTGGTGGTTGTCGCGCTGTTGTCGTCGGGAGTGATGGTGATGGTGTAGGAGGTCACGGTTGCTGCCTTCGGGTCGGGTGCGCGTGGGGCGCGCTGTGCCTGGAATGCTTGTGGGGGCTGGCGTACACCGCACTCGGGTTTGTACGCCTGTTTGCTGGCCGCCAACCTACCCCGGCGATTGTTGCGGTATCAACATCTCGCGGGAAAAGCGTAGTACACCGCCGGAGCGGATGCTCCGGGAGGTGTTGCGTTTCCTCGCCGAGGTGGCACGTTCGCGGTCGCGAAGGATCGCGCGCATCCGTCCGCCGGCTGGCGTCGCATCGCGGATTCGCTTGCTGGCACTGGCGATCCGCCCATTGTCACCCGATCGGGGCGGCGCACCGGTCGCGCGTCGCGACCGCGCGGTGGCTCAACCGACCGGCTTCGCGGGGTTGCCGCCGGCGCGACGCACGAGTTCGTTCGCCTCGCCGTGTCCGAGGTCCGCGGTACCGAGCAGATCGGTGGCGATCGCCCGGATCTGAGCCACCACCGCACTGCCGGAGAAGCTCAAACCCTTCCGGTACGCCTCGGCCGCCTCGGCGACCGCCTGCACCGACAGGTCCGCGACTTTGGGGTCCCGGACGTCGGAGAGCAGTGTCTTGCGTACCTCCTTGGTCGCCTCTCCCAGTGTGTAGACGGATCTGCAGAGCTCCTCGGGAATCGGCTCCTCGTCCCGGATCATCGTGACCGCGCGGCGAGCCAGTACCCGCGCGTTGCTCAGCGCCCGTTCGAGATATTCGGCGGCGTCCTTGTACTTGCCGAGCGCCCCGCGGGAACGCCAGCGCAGCGGGGCCACCCGTGCGGTCTCCCGGCTTTCCGGGAGGGCGTCCCGGAACTGGGACACCGTGATTCCGGCCTCCTGCAGTCGGGTGAGCGCCTCGTCCGCCTCGTCCGCGTTGCGGTCGCCCATCGCGTGTGCGGCCTGAGCCAGCCCGTCGGCCAGGGCGGTGCAGGCCGGCCCGGCCTTCCGTGACACGGCCGCCACCGGGTTGGCGGGCAACAGGAGGGCCGACACGCCGAGCGCGATCAGACCGCCGATGAGTGCGTCTTCGAACCGCAGGTAGTAGATGCCCTTGGCGGGTGGGGACAGGGTGGCGATGAGGACCGAGGAGGAGGCGGCGTTCGACACCACGGCGGGGGTACCGCCGATGAACACCGCGAGGACCGTGGCGAGGAACACGACGAGACCGAGCTGCCACGCGCCGGTACCGATCGCGAAGACGATGGAGTCGCCGATGAAGATGCCGAGCGCCACCCCGAAGACCAGTTCGGCGGTGCGGCGCAGCCGCTGCCCGACCGAGATGTCCAGCACGATGACGGCCGAGATCGGAGCGAACACCGGCTGCGGGTGGTGCAGGAGACTGTTCGCGAACAGCCAGGACAGCGCCCCCGCGACACCGGCCTGGATGGCGAGGATGCTGCTGGTCTTGACGCGCCGCCACCGCTGGCGGAATCCGGTCTCGGAGCGCACGCGCAGCTTGGTCAGGAGGTCTTCCGGCGAGGCCCCGATGAGACGGTGTCCGGATTCGCCGCGGGGTCCGCGAGCCATGGTTTCGAGCCTAAGCGGGAGCCGGCGGCCCCGGCGGCAGATCCGGAAAGCCTGAACGGGAAGGTGGACCGTACGGCCGGAGACCCGGTCAGGCGCCCGCCGACCCGGGCGGGCCGATCGTGGCCGCCTCCGGCCCGAACCGGGCGGTGTAGTCGGCGTTGGCCTGTGCCCAGCCGCTGAGCCGGTCGTCCGGTGCCGGTTCACCGTCCAGGTGGACGCCCAGCAGATCCAGGCAGACGTGCCAGCCGGCCGCGTCCCGCGCCGCCTTGCCCTGCTCGTCGAACAGGTCCAGGAGGGTCAGCACAGTACCGTCGCCGTCCGGCCGCAGTTCGAACCGCAGCGTGTCGGTGCCCCACTCGAATTCCATGAGCGAGGGTGGCTGGTACGCGATCATCGTGCCGGTGAAGGCCGGCCCCTTGCCCTCCGGATGCGCGAAGCGCAGCGATGCGCCGGCCGCCCGGTCTCCCTCGATCGTGGTGGGGAACCAGGCGGCCAGGTGCTCCGGTTCGGTCAACGCCCGCCATACCTTCTCGGGTGTGTGTGCCAGCCTGCGGGAGAACCGCAGGCGCCACCTGTCGTCGATCCGTTCGAGTTCACCATCGGTCATGAGCACCAGAATTCCCGATGGGTTATATTCCTGTCAAGGCATCAATGCTGTTGGGGTGGGTACCGGCCCGCAGCCGGGAGCGCGGCTCCGGCGGTCACCCGGCCCGGCGTACCGCCCGGTCATCCGGCGAGCTCGGCCAGCATCCCCTCGCAACTGCGGACGACGGTACGCGCCGCGCCCTGCTGAGCATGATTGAAAAGTGGGTTCTCGGCGTGTTCCAACCACCGGTCCAGAGCCTGCGCCCCCAGTGTCCACAGTTGCGCCCCGGTTGCCTGTTCATCTGCTGCCAATCGCGTCGATACATCCGTGCCTTCCATCCCGATCAGGCGTTGCGCCTCCGCTTCCAGCGCGGCGGGCAGCCGGGTACGCCCGCTGCGCAACGCGGCCATCAGCCGCAGTTCGCGGAATTCGTGGGCGCCGGCGACCGTATGGTCGAGCTCCGCCATCAGCCGGTCGGAGCCCGGCCGCGGCTCGGCACGGAGTACGAACTCCAGCGCGAGGAGAGCGGATCGTGCCTTGAGCAGGCCGCGCCGCTCGACGAAGAGCTGCCTGATCGACTCGCGTAGCTCGGCCAGGCCGCTGCGGCGCACCAGCTGGCTCGCCAGCGAGCCGACGTCACCGCAACCCTGCCGGATCAGAGTCGTGGCCAGCCTCACGCCGACGATCCCCAGCCGGTTCAGCAGATCCTGGCGCACCGAGAGAGTCGCGACGCTGTCCGCCCCGCCGAGAAACCGGTCGGTGGACAGCAACAGCTCGTCCAGTTCGCCCCGGTCGATCGCGGCGAGGTTGGCCAGCGCCGCGTACTGCGGCTCCCGGATCGTGCGGCCGGCCTCCGCGAGGAGCCCGGCGACCGCGACGACGTTCAGGCACAGCGCGCGCATCCGGACGTCGCGACGGTGCCGGCGGGCGAGCTGCTTCGCGGCCAGGAGGCCGTCGATGCGACCGCCGCCGATCTCGTCCGCCCGGGACAGCACGACCATCGTGTGTACCGGGGCGGCCCGGCTCACCGGTGTCTCGGGGATGATGCGCAGCGCGTTGAGTTCGGTACCGGGTGCGCGCCGGGCGAGGTACAGCACGGCGTCCGCCTCCCGGGCGACTCTGTCCATGATGGACTGCCCAGTCGGCGTGGCGGTCGCGGAGACACCGACGGCGGGGGTGTCGATGAGGATCGTGTGGCGCAGCGTACGGGTCGGCCAGTCCACCACGATCTCGTTGAGGTCCTCCGGCGTACCGGGCGGCGGATCGACGTGCAGCCAGCGGTCGAGCCGAGTGACCGCGAGGTCGGTGACCGACTCGTGCGCCGAGTGCAGCGCGGCGCGTGGTACGGCACCGTCCTGGTACCAGACGAAGGCATCCTTGGCGCCGTCGACCTCGACGGGTGCGACGCCCTCGCCGACGATCGCGTTGATGAGCGTGGACTTGCCGACCTGCGCCGGCCCGGCGACCGCGATTCGCAGCGGCTCCTCGAACCGCTCGACGTGGTGCTCCAGCCAGCGGGACGCGCGGGGACTGTCGCGGTACAGGTCGTGGGCTTCGTTCAGTAGGGCCCAGACCTGGCTCTCCAGGCGGGTACCGGTCACGCCGCCACTGCCTTCGCGGCCGGCGCCGGTACCACCGCCAGCGCGTTGGCCCGGTCGTGCAGCCGGCGCAGATCCTCCAGCTCGCGCTGGAGTTCGCGATCGTGCCGGTCCCGTTCCGTGAGGTCGCGGTCGGCCGCCTGCTTCGCGGTCCTGGCCGACTCCAGGATGCTCTCCTGCAGGTCCTCGGCCATCGCGGAGAAGTGGTCGCGCAGCTTGCGCTGGACCTGACGGATGACGTCCTTGCAGTCCTTGCTGAACGAGATGAAGAAGTCCTCGACGTGCCGCTGCACCGCGGCCTTCGCCAGGCTCTGGCGCCGCAGCAACCGGGACTCGCCCTCGTCTTTCAGGCTCTTGCCGCCGAACAGCGCACCGGCGCCCAGAGACACGAAGTTGATCAGCGGCAGCCCTGCCAGGCTGGTCGCGAGCCCGAACATCACCACGCCGCCATACGAGCCACGCAGCCCGGTGTATACCTTCTGGCTGAACGTGAAGCGCCCGATGTTCGGCTTCTCCAGGTCTGCCACGGTCTCGAACACATCGTGCTCGATCCGGAAGGCGGACTCGGGGATGACGCTTTCCCGGTAGCCGGGGAAGCTGGCCGCGATCTTCTCGGCGATCCAGTGCGAACGCTCCACCAGCCAGCCGTAGTTGGCCTCGGCGGCCTCCAGGAGGTTTTCCTCCAGCCAGGGTTGGAAGGTGTCCCACACCGCGCCCGGATCGGCGGAGTCGAACACCTCGTCGACCCGGCGCATGATTTTGCGGGTACGGTCGCGCAGGTCGTGCTCGATGTCGGAGCTGAGGTCCGAGATCCGGTCCGCCAGTGAGTTCTGCCACCGGCTGGACAGCCGGCGCAGGTCGTCGAGCTGCCGCTGGGCTTCGCTGAGATCCGAGGCGGCATTCGAGACCAGCGCGCCATCCAGTGCGAATCGGCGGGCGCGCAGCGGCACGCACAGCTGCTCCACGACGGTACCGGCGATGGTCCGCGCGGTGTGCGGCGCCAGCGACTCGGACTTGGTCCGCAGGTCGTGCTGGAGGCGCGCGATCAGATCGGGGAAGCCGGATTCGGTGTTCAGCTTGCGATTGTTGGTACGCGCGGCGAGCAGGCGCAGCGTCGCGGAGACCGGAATCACGGTGGCCGGGATGCCGGCGTCGGCCAGGCGCTCACGGTTTTCCTCGGCGACCTTCCGCCACTGCGGGGCGATGTCCGTCTTGTTCAGTGCCACGATGACGTGCGGGCAGGTCCGGATCGCGTACGCGAGGAAAGCAAGCTCCACATCGGACAGTTGCCGGTTCGCGTCGGACACCAGCAGTACCGCGTCGGTGTGTCCCACCCAGGCGGCGTCGAGGCCGCCGCCGTTGGCCCAACCGGCGTCGAGGCCGGGGGTGTCGATCAGCACGAGGCCGGCGGTCAGCAGCTCGCGGGGAATGCCGATCTCGGCGCGGTGGTACTTTCCGGCACCGGAGACGCCGCTCGCCAGTTGCTCGATGGGTACGGCCACGCGTTCGGTGGCCGCCACGTCGCGATCGGGCACCGCGGTCGGCCCGGTGACCAGGGCCGCGCAGGGTGTGTCGGCGTGCTGGATGACCGAGGGGACAGACGTCGTGGAGTCGTCCCCCACCGCACAGATCGGGGCGTTGAGCATCGCGTTGATGAGCTGGCTCTTGCCCTGCCCGGCCTCGCCGACGACCAGCACGCGCAGTTTCGGATCGAGAAGTTGCGCGCGTTTGTGCTGCAGTTGGTGCACCAGGTCCGCCCGACTCTGCGCGGCGCAGGCACGGATGGTGTCGTCCAGTACGTCAAGCCAGAGCGGTACCATCATCGATCCCTACTCGTGGCAGGGGCCGGAGCCGACCACTGGGGTCGACTCCGGCCGGGGTGCCACGCTCGCACACCTGTGAATCGGGCTACCGAATAGATCAGCCGATTCTGGGAGCAATCTTGCCTCAATCAGCCGATCAGAGCAGCGGGATGCCGAGCAGGTGGTCGCTGCCGTGGTCGGTCGTCGCGTCCGGCGTGTGCGTGACCTGGCCCACCAGGTCGGTCACTCCGGACGGCGACAGGGCGCCAGCGGCGTGCAGCGAGGCGTGCGCGGAGTTGGCGTCCGTGCTGACCCCACCATCGCCGGACAGCAGGCCGCCGGCCAGACCGTTGTTGGTCGCGCCGTACAGGTCGAGCCCGTGACCGTCCAACGCCTGGTTGACGGTGCCGGTCACGCTCTGCGTCACGCCGCCGAGCGTGGTGTTCAGGGCGCCCGCCGGGTCGTGGGTCAGACCGTCGGTGGTACCGCTCAGGGTGCCACCCAGCGCGCCGGTGGTGTTGCTCAACGTACCGTTCAGCAGGCCCGAGGTGTCCTGTCCGCCCAGCAGGCCGCTCACCGCGCCGGTCGGGTCGTGGGTCAGCGCACCAGTGTCGCCCAGCGTCCCGCTCAGGGCCCCGGTGGTGTTGCTCAGGGTGCCGCCCAGCAGACCGGACGAGTCCTGGCCGCCCAGGACACCGGTGACGCCGCTGAGGGTGCCGGT